>CAVSQC010000032.1:0-166995 GCA_963729845.1 uncultured Alphaproteobacteria bacterium | reverse complement strand
CTGCGCCACGGCATGGCGGGCGAGCCCGGCCTTGAATCTTGGGGTCCCTATGCGCAGCAAGAGGAGGTCCGCGCCGCCGTAGTCGCGGCCCCAAGGAGTTCGGCCTCAAGGAATGCGGCGCGCGCGCTTATTCGACCAATGCGCTGGAATCGGGCTGGATCCCGTCGCCGCTGCCCGCGATCTATACCGGCGGCGCCGAGATGAAGGCATATCGCCAGTGGCTGGGCGCCGATAGCTATGAGGCGACGGCCTCGCTCGGCGGCAGCTTCTATTCGGACAATATCGAGGACTATTACCTGACGCCTTACGATCTCGGCTACGCCGGGAGCGTCAAGTTCGATCATGAGTTCATCGGCCGCGCGGCGCTGGAAAAGATCGCGGCCGGCAAGCCGCGGCGCAAAAAGGTGACGCTGGTGTGGGACGGCGCCGACGTCGCGCGTGTCGTCGATCGCTGTTCCAGAAGAACCAGCTTCCCGGCAAGTTCATGGAGTGGCCGTCGCTGGTCTACTCTGTCCTGCCCTATGACAAGATCGTCAGCGGCGGCAAGCAACGGCTGGCATCTCGACCTTCGCCGGATACAGCACCAGTGAACGCGCGCTCGCCGTCGCTGGCGATGATCTCATCCTGAACCCAGCGAACCGGGCACACGAAGGTCACGTTGATCTGGGCCGAGGAAGGCGGCGGCTCGTCCAAGCCGACCGTCGAGCGTCACCGGCAGATGGAGATCAAGGCCACGGTCGGTCCTATCCTCTTCGCCGCCAACGCGTTCACTCCTATACCGGAAATAGGCGGCAGGCTGCTGGGTCTCGCCTGGCGGCCTTCGATCGACAACGGCGGTGTTGACCGCGCCGTCGGCTAGGGCGGCGTGGCTAGAAAACCGTGCTCGTTTCGCATCGGTTGGCAATTTTTGGCCGGGCGCGTTAACCGTCCCATTATTGGTTAATTTAACCATACCTCCTATGGGCGCTGTATGTCCCTGTCGGCACGCTTCCCCACGGCAACAACGTGGGGAGAGGCACATGTGGCCACGGAATTCCGCGCCATTGGCGCGGGACAGGGAAGCTGCGTCCCTATCGCGGCGGACCTTGATCGAGCAGGCCGGCCGCGACCCTGCTCGTCGGAAGTTCTTGAGGAATGGTAAGGGCTTACGTGGCATCGCGGCTCGGTGACGTTGCCGGCAGGCAAGCGCTCGGGCCGATGCCGGCCTGGTCCGCCTGCGATGTCGAGCGGCGGGCGCGCTGGCCGCCGGCGGCGGTCAAGGAGCTGGGCCTCGACGAGGCCTATCGCTGCTGTCGGGTGTCGCCGTCCGTTGACGCGCACGCGATCCTCGAGGAGAAGGCGATCCCGGCCTGGATGATCGCGCGCATCCCCGACGGCACCGGCGCAGCAGGACGAGATCAACAAACAGTTCATGTACATCGCCGATCTCGCCGGGCCGGCGCCCGCCAGCAAACTGGCCAAGCGCGCGGAGCAATTGCTGATCTTCGGCGGCGCCGCGCAACTGCCGACGCCGGGCGACCGAGTGTCTGGCGCCTGTCTCGGCGCGGAGGAACTCGGCACTGCGGCGATGTCGAAATATATTCTGGCACAGCTCAAGATCGAGTTCCCGCGCGAGCTCGCGCGCATGAGCGACGCGTTGGCGAATTGCCAGTCCTCGGTCGAGCTCAAGAATTTGTGCGAGCAGGCGGCGCGGACCGGGATCGTTCAAGTCGAGCGGCGCCCGTTCGCGAAATTGAAGCCCGGGATATACTGCCGGGCAGCCTGACGATCGCGCAAAAGCCGGGCGGGACCCATGTCTTCGGCTGGACCCGCGTGCCGCGGCATGGCGCTGGTCCCCGATCGACAAGATGGCGATCGGCAATACCGGCTTGGCGCAATATGGCGACCGCATGATTCTCGCGCAGGAATATGTCAGCGCCGATCCGCTCGAGAATGTCGCCGATCCGCATAACCCGCACGGGCCGATCAACAGCCGCAACGTCGTCTTGGTTGACGGCGAGCCCGATCTCGAGGAACCGCACACCAACGTCTATGCGGCGCGGGGCAGCGACTTCATCCTGGTGAATGTGATTACAAAATATGTCTGGTGCCGATCTGGCAGGCAAATCGTTGCCTGCCCGGGCGGCTCTCGGCATAGTTCAACCGTCGAATTTTTGCGGAGGGACGCATGAAAATAGTGCTAGTCGCTGCAGTCGCCGCGCTGGCGATCGGCGCCTACGCTTTGCCAAGCCAGGCCGCGACAGCAGGCTTTCCCAAGGCTGAAAGCGTGAATTGCTCGATCGCCCAGGTCGATTGCGTGTGGCATCGCCATCGCCACTGGGTTCCGCGCCATGTCCGCCCGGACGGCACGTTGGTGCCGGGCCACTGGGTCCATCGCCGCGTCAAAGTGTGCGACTGAGCCTAGCGCAATAGGTCCGCTTCCGAGTATCGACCCGCCGGATATCGCCGCGGCGCAACCTGATGCCGCGACGATCGAAATATTCCAGCAGTTCGATGGCGACTTTGCGGCCGGTGTCGAGCCGGTCGCGCAACTGCGCCGCGCCGAACTGACCGTCCGGGGAAGTCCGCGCGAGATCGCCCAGGATGGCCGCGATCTCGGCCAGCGCCATCCGCAGGAAGAATGTTCCGGCGCCACTTCCACCGCCAGATCGAGACGGGCCGCGCTTTTCAGCGCGGCCCGGGTCTCGGACTTGCTTGCCGCGATGGACGCCGCGATCTCGGCGAGGCGCGGCGGGCGAAAGCGTTCACCATCGCTCAATAGCGGGCGGATATGCTGCCACACCGCATCCTGCGCCGGGGACAGGCGCGTCGCGTGATCGGGCACACGCACCAGACCGCCAACGGCGGCGATGGTGCCCTGCCGCCCCATTTCGGTAAGCGCCGCCGCGAAGAGATGCGCGTGGGAGGCGCGGCTCGACGGCGCGGCGAAGCGCATCGGGCGCGGCGCCGGCCGCACCGGGATTGGCGGCGTGAAACGCCGCTAGACCAGCGCGTAAGGATTGCTCCAGCGCGGCCCAGCGTGGCCGCGACAGCAAATAAATCGCGCCGCGCGACATCAGCCGCATCGCGTCCACCCCGTCGGCGGAATCGGTGGGCAGGGCGCGGTCGCGCAGGGACGCGCCGACGTCGAGATAGAAGGGCGGCAGATTTAGCAGCGCGGCGATCGCGTCGCCGGCATTGTCCAATGCCATCGCCGCCAACTGGACCAAGCGTTGCGGTGTGCGGCGCCGCCGCGCCGGGGCCCGCAAATCGCGAGCGTCCGCCGCCAATGGCGCGCTGCGCCGAGGTGTCGCGCAGCACGAATTCCGTCGCCGAGGCGGCGGCAAGCGGCTTGTCGAGCACCAGCTGCACCCAATCCTCGCCCAACGGCACCAGCCTAGCGCCGACTTCCGCTGCGCCGTGATGCAGCCGCGCTGGCTGCCAGCACGCGATGTCTCCGACGGCAGCAACGTGAGTTGCGTGTCGATCCGTGCCGTCGGTACATGAAGGCTCGGGGTCGAGCACCATGTCGCCTCGGACGATCGCTTCCTTGGTGACGCCGTCTCCGGCAAGATCGAGGGCGCAGCGCTGGCCCGCTTGCCCTCGTTCAGCGGGTTGGTTCTGCGCGTGGATGGACCGCACGCGCGCGGCAAGGCCCACGGCCTGATCGCTGACTTGATCGCCCACGACGACCGCGCCCGACAATACCGTTCCGGTCACCACCGTCCCGACGCCGCGCAGGGTGAAGCAGCGATCGACCGGCAGACGGAGGCGCGATTGCGTATCGCGCCGGCTGGTCGCTTGTGCCGCCGCGAATAGCTCTGCGCGCAGCGTGTCGATGCCGTCGCCGATGACGGTCGAGGTTTCGACGATGACGCTGCCGACCATTTCCGTGCCGGCGAGGAGTTTGCCAATCTCCTCCTTTACTGCCGCGCGGCGGGACGCCGGCACCAGATCGCATTTGGTCAGCGCCACCAGCCCGCGCCTCAGGCCCAGAAGATCGACAATGGCCAAGTGCTCGACGGTTTGCGCATCACGCCGTCGTCGGCCGCCACCGTCAGCAGCACGAAATCGATCCCCGTCGCGCCCGCCAGCATGTTGCGGATGAAATGCTCGTGGCCAGGCACATCGACAAAGCCGAGCACGCTGCCGTCCGGCGTCGGCATATAGGCAAAGCCCAGATCGATCGAGATGCCGCGTTTTTTTTCCTCGGCGAGCCGGTCGGGATCGACCCCCGTCAGCGCGCGCACGAGCGCGCTCTTGCCATGATCGACATGGCGGCCGTGCCGACGATCATGATGCCTCGAGCGCGGCGAGGTTGGCGGTGAACGCCGCTTCGTCGTCAAGGCAGCGCAGATCGAGCAGCAATATCTGGCGCTCGATGCGTCCGATCACCGGCATCGGCAGGGCGCGCAACCGCGCGGCGAGTGCTGGCAGCGCGGGGCCCCGGATCGCGAGCGCGAAACTGTCGATCGTCTCCACCGGCAACGCGCCCGAACCGATCTGGCTTTTGCACGCGGCCACCGCGACGGCGAAGCTCTTGCCGAGCGCGGCCTGAAGGGTAGGCGCACCATGTCGCGCCACCGCCTCGATATCGGCTGGCGGCCGCGCCAGGTATTTCAGCGTCGGCAAATCCACGGCCAGGCGGTCGGGATCGCGATAGAGCCGCAGCGTGGCCTCGATCGCCGCGAGCCTGATCTTGTTGACGCGCAGCGCGCGCTTCATCGGGTTGCGGTTGATCTGGGCGACGGCGTCGCGCCGCCCGACGATGAATCCCGCCTGCGGGCCGCCCAGCAATTTGTCGCCGGAGAAGGTGACAAGATCGGCGCCGTCCTCGACCGCCTCGGCGACGGTTGGCTCGTGCGCCATGCCCAGCGCGCGAGATCGACCAGCGTGCCGGAACCGAGATCGTGCGCAAGCTGCGTGCCGCGCTCGTGCGCCAGCGCCGCGAGTTGCGCCGCTGTGACCTCGGCCGTGAAGCCCTCGACCCGATAATTCGAGGTATGGACCTTCAGCACCAACCCGGTGGCGGCGCCGATGGCGGCGGCATAATCCTTCACTGGGTCGGTTGGTGGTGCCGACTTCGACGAGCCGCGCGCCGGCCCGCGCCATGATGTCGGGCATGCGGAAGGCGCCGCCGATTTCGATCAGCTCGCCGCGCGACACGATCGCGTCGCGGCCGGCGCGAAGGTGTTCACACCAGCAGCACCGCCGCCGCGTTGTTGTTGACGATGGTCGCGTCCTCGGCGCCGGTCAGCTCGCACAGGAGGCCGCGCACATGGTCGTCGCGCTCGCCACGCCCGCCGCCGGCAAGATCGAATTCGAGCGTCACCGCGCCGCGCATGGCCCGCGCCGCCGCTTCCACCGCCGCCTCCGCAAGCACCGCGCGGCCAAGATTGGTGTGCAACACGGTGCCGGTGAGATTGAACACCGGCCGCAGCGTGGAAATTTCTTCCTGCTCCAATCGCCGCCTTACGGTCGAGGCCACCGCGTCGGCGTCAGGCATTGTGCGCGGCGGCTTGGCGCGCGTTTGGGCGAGGACCGCGCGGATCGCCTCGGTCGCCCGCGACCGACCGAATTGCTCGGCCGCGCGCTGTCCGCCGGTGCTGCGCAGCACCGCGTTGACCGACGGCAGGCCGCGCAACCCAGCCGTCTTGTTTTGGCGATGATTTCTCACGGCGCCAAGGCCACAGTCGGCGGCGCATGAAGACCATCCGATTGACCGATCTGGCGCATGGCGGGGGCTGCGGCTGCAAGCTGGCGCCGTCGGTGTTGAGCAGCATCCTCGCCGAATTGCCGGCGGCGGCGCCGTTCGCGAATTGCTGGTCGGCACCGAGACCGCGCGACGCCGCCGTCTACCGCCTCAACGACCGTCAAGCGGTGATCGCGACCACCGATTTTTCTGCCAATCGTCGACGACCCGTTCGCGTTCGGCCGCATCGCCGCCGCCAACGCGTTGTCGGATGTCTATGCGATGGGCGGAACGCCGATCCTGGCGCTGGCGATCCTCGGCATGCCGGTGGAAAAGCTCCCGGTCGAGACCGCGCGGCAGATCCTCGCGGGCGGCGCGTCGATCTGCGCCGAGGCGAATATTCCGGTCGCGGGGGGTCATTCCATCGACTCGCCCGAACCGATTTACGGCCTCGCCGCGATCGGCATGATCGAGCCGTCGCGCGTGATGCGCAATTCGACCGCGCGGGCGGGCGATAAGTTGATCCTGACCAAGCGGCTCGGGATCGGCATCTACAGCGCCGCGTTGAAGCGCGGCGAGCTGGACGAGACATATTACCGCGAGATGCTGGCATCGACGACGCAGCTCAACGCGGTCGGCGCGGAATTGCCGGACATCGCGGGCGTGCATGCCGTCACCGATGTGACCGGCTTCGCGTTGCTCGGGCATGCCTTGGAAATGTGCCGCGGCGCCGGTGTGTCGCTGAACATCGACTTCGCGTGCCTGCCGATCTTCGAGGGCGCGCGGGCTTTGGCGCAGTCCGGCATCGGCACCGGCGCCGCGAAACGCAACTGGGCAAACTATGGCCACGAGGTCGCGCTCGGCGAGACCATGCCGGCGTGGCAGCGTGATGTGCTCTGCGACCCGCAGACCAGCGGCGGGCTGCTGATCGCCTGCGCGCCGGACGCGACGGCGGCGGTGCTAAGCTTGGTTCGCGCGCGCGGCTTCGACCATGCCTGTGAGATCGGACGTTTTACTTCGGACCGGCCCGCGTAATAGTGACTAAGCCCGATGATACGGGTGCCCGGCTAGGATGGTCTGCGCCCGGTAGATTTGTTCGAGCAGCATGCCGCGCGCGAGAAGATGCGGCCAGGTCATCGCACCGAGCGACATGACGTAATTGGCCTTGGCGCGGACATTCTCGGCGAGGCCGTCGGGACCGCCGATCAGGAAGATCACCTCCGCGACACTCGTGTCGCGCCACTTGCCGAGACGCTGGGCGAATTCCTCGCTGGTGAATTGCGTCCCTGACCCATCGAGCGCGACCACGATCGCGCCTTTCGGAATGGCTTGCAGCAACAGATTGCCCTCGCGCTGATCCGCTCGGCGGCGGTCGGCGACGGACGCTTCTCCTCGACCTCGCGGATGGTGAGCGGCCAAGTGATGCGCTCGGAATAGAGATGCTGGAGGTCGGCGAGCGGGCCCGCCCCTTTTTTGCTGACGGCGATAATGGTCAGGTGCAACGCCATGATTCATCCCGATGCGTCGAAGGACGCGCCCCACATTTTCTCGAGATTATAGCGCTCCCGAATCTCCGGACGGAAGAGATGGACGATGACGTCGCCGGCGTCGATCAGCACCCAGTCGCCGGTCTTCAGGCCCTCGACGGGGACGCGCTTCTGCCCGCGTCCCGCCAGCGCTTCCATGACGCGGTCGGCAAGCGCGGCGACCTGGCGCGCGGAACGGCCGGAGGCGATCAACATATCGTCGGCGATGGTCGATTTGCCGCGCAGATCGACGCGCGCGATGTCCTCGGCCTGGCCGTCTTCGAGCGCGGCCTGCAACGCCCCGAGCAGCGCGCTCGGCTTGGCGCGTTTCTTACCGGCCGGAAGTTTTTTGGCGGATGGCACTGGCGGAATGCGGATCGAGCTTGATGGTGAGGAAGGTCCAGGCTGGCGGCTTCATGTCGGCGAGGCGCCGCGCCGCGCCCGGCGAGACACGAAAACGGGCGAAGGATTGCGCGGCGAGATCGTTCAAGGCGGCTAGAGAATAGGTGGGCCGGTCGAGCACGGCAATGGGCACGCGACGAAAAATCTCCCGCCAGTGCCGCCAATGACGAATTTGTTTCAGATTGTCCGCGCCCATCAGCCACACGAAACGCGTGCGTGGAAAGAGCCGCCGAATCGCGGTCACCGTGTCGATGGTGTAGCGCGTGCCGAGCCGCGCCTCGAAGTCGAGGACCCTGATGCGCGGCGACTTGGCAACCGCGCGTGCGCCGGCGAAGCGTCTGGCGAACGACGCCATTTCGGCGGCCGGCTTCAGCGGGTTCTGCGGCGATACCAGCCACCATACTTCGTCAAGGCGGAGCCGTTTCAGCGCTTCGAGGCTGATATGGCGATGCCCTTCATGCGCGGGATTGAACGAGCCGCCGAGAAGGCCGACACGCCGCGGCGGCGAGAAGCCGAGGCGCACGCTCAGGGGCGCACCTGGCCGGTGCCGCGCACGACGTATTTGTAGCTGGTGAGCTGTTCGGCGCCGACGGGGCCGCGCGGCGGCAGCCGTCCGGTGCCGATGCCGATCTCGGCGCCCATGCCGAACTCGCCGCCGTCGGCGAACTGCGTCGAGGCGTTCCACAGCACGATGGCGCTGTTGACGCGATTGAGGAAGCGTCTCGGCGGCGGCTTTGTCCTCGGTGACGATCGCGTCGGTGTGGTGCGAGCCGTAATGATTGACGTGCGCGATGGCGGCGTCGAGCCCGTCGACCACGTGCACCGCGAGAATGGCGTCGAGAAACTCGGTGAACCAATCCTGCTCCGTCGCCGGCTTGGCGGCGGGGTCGAGCGCGCGCACCGTTTCATCGCCGCGAATCTCGCAGCCGGCCTTGTGCAACTCAGCCAGGATTGCCGGCAGCTGCTTGTTCGCGATCGCGCGATCGATCAACAGCGTCTCGGCGGCGCCGCACACGCCGGTGCGCCGCATCTTGGCGTTCATCACGATGTTCCGCGCCTCGTCGGCATCGGCCTTGGCGTGGATATAGACGTGGCAATTGCCTTCGAGATGCGCGATCACCGGCATGCGCGCCTCGCGCTGTACCCGCTCGATCAGGCCCTTGCCGCCGCGCGGCACGATGATGTCGATCAAATCCGACATGCGGAGCATCATACCGACCGCTTCGCGGTCGCGGCTTGGCACGAGCTGCACCGCATTTTCCGGCAGCCCCGCCTCACGGATGCCGCGCCGCAGGCTTGCCGCGATGGCGCGCGAGGAATGGAAGCTTTCCGAGCCGCCGCGCAGGATCGCGGCATTGCCGGCGCGCAGGCACAGACCGCCGGCGTCGGCTGTCACGTTGGGCCGCGATTCGTAGATGATGCCGACGACGCCCAAGGGCATCCGCACGCGCGCGATATCGAGACCGTTGGGCCGCGTCCAGCGCCCGATCTCGGCGCCAACGGGGTCGGGCAGGGCGGCGACGTCTTCAAGCCCCCTGGCCATGGCCTCGACGCGCTTGTCGTCGAGCATCAGCCGGTCCCGCATCGATCCGGAAAGGTCGCCGGCATCGGCCATGTCGCGCTTGTTGGCGTCGAGGATCCCCGTTTTGTCGGCGCGGATCGCAGCGGCTGCCCGCTTCAGCGCGTCGGTCTTGCGGGTGGGATCGGCGAGCGCCATCAGCGACGCGGCCGCGCGAGCACGCTCGCCGACGGCGCGCATCTCGGCGTCAGAGCTCATCGTCTGTTCCACCACGCTCATGACATCACCAGTTCGTCGCGATGGATCATTTCGTCGCGACCACGGTAGCCGAGAATCGCCTCGATTTCACCGCTCTTGTGGCCGGCGATGGCGCGGGCGTCGGCGGCGGAATAGGCGCTGAGGCCGCGCCCGATCTCGGCGCCAGTAAGGGTGCGCACCAGCACCGGGTCGCCGCGCTCGAAGGTGCCCTCGACGGCGACCACCCCGGCCGGCAACAGGCTGGTGCCGCGCCGCAACGCCGCGGCGGCGCCGTCATCGACGGTGAAGCATCCGGCGGGGTGAAGCATGCCGGCGATCCAGCGCTTGCGCGTGGTGCGCGGCTCGGACGAGGGCAGGAACCAGGTGCAGCGCGCGCCCTCTTCGATGGCGCGCAGCGGATGCAGCGGCTCGCCCTTGGCGATCACCATGCGGCAGCCGGCGGCGATGGCGATGCGCGCCGCGACCAGCTTGGTCACCATGCCGCCGGAGGAATAACCGGCGGGCGCCTTGCCGGCCATCGCCTCGGTCTCGGCGGTAATCTCGCGAATTTCGGCGATGTGGCGCGCGGCCGTGTCGGTGCGCGGATCGCCGGTGTAAAACCCGTCGATGTCGGAGAGCAGCACCAGCGTGTCGGCGCTGATCATCTGCGCCACGCGCGCAGCGAGCCGGTCGTTGTCGCCGAAGCGAATCTCGGAGGTCGCGACCGTGTCGTTCTCGTTGATCACCGGCACCGCGCTGAGGCCGAGCAGCGTCTCCAGCGTCGCGCGCGCATTGAGGTGGCGGCGGCGCTCTTCGGTGTCCTCTGGCGTCAGCAGAATTTGCGCGACCGAGACGCCGTGCTTCGCCAACGCTTCCTGATAGGCATGGGCGAGCCGGATTTGGCCCGCGGCGGCCGCGGCCTGCTTTTCTTCGAGCTTGAGCGTGCGGCCGACCAGGCCCAATTGCAGGCGACCCGCTGCGATCGCTCCCGAGGATACGATCAGCACGTCCTGTCCGCGCCGGCGGCAGCGCACAACGTCTTCTGCCAGCGCGTCGAGCCAGCCGCGCTTGATCTCGCCGTTGTCCTCGACCAGCAGGGCCGAACCGATCTTGACGATGAGGCGGCGGGCGGATGCCAGCGTCTCGGTCACGACGCCGCCGCCTTTTCCTTGGGCTCGGCGGCTCGCGCCTCGCGCACGATCTCCATCAGCCGCGCCATCGCCTCGGTCACGCCTTGGCCGGTGGCGGCGGACAAAGCCAGTACCTCGCTCTTGCTCGCGCGTTTCAGCGCCGCGCGCTTTTTTGTCGCCTCGGCGGCGGGCACCGCGTCGGTCTTGTTGAGGCCGATCACCTCGCGCTTCTCGGCGAGGCCGTGACCATAGCGCTCCAGCTCGCGCCGCACCGTGCGCCAATTGGCGACGACATTTTCCTCCGTCGCGTTGACGAGATGGAAGATCGCGGCGCAGCGCTCCAGATGACCGAGGAAACGATGGCCGAGACCGGCGCCTTCGCTGGCGCCTTCGATCAGCCCGGGCAAGTCAGCCATGACGAACTCGTCGCCATGCACGCCGACGACGCCGAGCTGCGGCTTCAAGGTGGTGAACGGATAATCCGCGATCTTCGGCCGCGCGCGCGACACGGCGGCGAGCAAGGTTGACTTGCCGGCGTTCGGCAACCCCGCCAAGCCGACATCCGCAATCAGCTTTAGGCGCAGCCACACGGTGCGCTCCTCGCCGGGCCAGCCCTTATCGGCGCGGCGCGGCGCCTGATTGGTCGCGCTCTTGTAGTGCGCGTTGCCGAAGCCGCCATCGCCGCCTTTCAGCAGCACCCGCCGCTCGCCGACGCGCGTCAAATCCATCAGCAGCGTCTCATTGTCCTCGTCGAGCACTTCCGTGCCCGGCGGCACGCGCAGCACAACCGCTGTGCCGTCGGCGCCGGTGCGGTTCTTGCCGGCGCCGCCGCGCCCGTTCTGCGCCGTGAAATGCTGCTGATAGCGGTAGTCGATCAGCGTGTTGAGGTTATCCGCCGCCTCGACGACGACGTCGCCGCCGCGCCCGCCATCGCCGCCATCTGGGCCGCCGAACTCGATGAATTTCTCGCGCCTAAACGACAGCGAGCCTGGCCCGCCATCGCCGGACTTAACATAAATCTTGGCTTGATCGAGAAACTTCATGGTGGATTACCCGTCGGATAAAACAAAAGGGGGAATGTGGACCATTCCCCCTTCGCGTCTACCCGTTGGCGGGAATGGCGTCAGGATTTGGATTCCGGCCGCGGCGCCACGGAAATATAAGTGCGTCCGCCCGTCGAGGTATGAAACTCCACCGCGCCAGTCGTGGTCGCGAACAGCGTGTGGTCGCGCCCCATGCCGACATTGTCGCCGGCATGAAACTTGGTGCCGCGCTGGCGCACCAGGATATTGCCGGAGACGACGATCTCGCCGCCGAACTTTTTCACGCCGAGACGGCGGCCCTTGGAATTGCGCCCGTTGCGCGAGGAACCGCCTGGCTTTCTTGTGCGCCATCTATCGCTCCGTCACGAACCGGCGCTGATATCGGTCACGCGCAGCACGGTCTGAGGCTGGCGATGGCCGCGCTTGCGGCGGTAATTGTGCCGGCGCCGTTTCTTGAAAATGATGACCTTGTCGCCGAGCCCTTGCTCGACGATTTCCGCTGTCACCGCCGCGCCCTTGAGGGCCGAACCGATCCTGGCGTCGGCGCCGTCGCCGGCCATCAGCACTTCGCCCAGGGTGACGGACGCGCCGACGTCGCCCTCGAGCTTCTCGACGGTGATGACATCGTCTTTGGCGACGCGATATTGTTTTCCGCCGGTGCGGATGACAGCAAACATGGGGGCACGCAATTATCGGCGGACCGGCCCGATGCCGTCCGCAGGCGGCGCACTATAGCGGCGAAGTCAGCCAAGTCAACACGTTAGGCCATAATCAGGTTCGGCTTGGCGGCGGGGGCGGAAAGGGCTATTTTCCGCGCCCTTCACCCATTATCGACCGGTTGCGGCCCGCGGAGAGGTGCCAGAGTGGTCGATCGGGACGGTCTCGAAAACCGTTGTGCCCGCAAGGGTACCGTGGGTTCGAATCCCACCCTCTCCGCCAATTATAGAACATAAGTACCTGAAAATATTATGTATTATTATTTTGGTTCTAATTTATCCCACGATTTAACCAACGAATGCTGCGATTTTCCCTGCCTCATTCATTGGCCTGCGTCTTGGTCTGCGTCGCCGTCATAGCGGATCGTTACAGCGCTCGCGGCCGATGAACGAATAATTGCATTCGCGACCGAACACATCGATATCCAAAAAGACCGGGGGTGGGTGCCGGGGTGGGGTCGGATCGTCAGCCACTCACGTGCTTTCACGTCGATTGTCTCTCTCGCGGCGCCGTCCGAAATTCAAGTTGCGAACCATTCTCAATTGGGTTATGGGGGAACGGATTTTCGACGATGCCACCCAACCGGACGAAATGGACCGGGGCATTCACATCATACGGCCGCAAAATGGCACGCCAATCCGATGCCTGAAACCTGCTAAATAACGGTCAGTTCGGATGATCTCCAAAAGGGTCCGCGTCCCGCTCTTCCTGCTGCCGGTCCAAGTCGTCGATCCTGGATCGCGCCTCGTCTAGCCGCTGTTCTGCGTCGTCTCGCTGCCACCCGGCCTCGTCTCGCTGCTCTTGGTACTGTTGCCGTTCTTGCTCTATTTCCTGCCGGCGCGCCGCCGCGGCGTCCTCCCGCCGCATTCGGTCCTCGTCTTCGTCCTCGTCCATCTCGTCCATGTCTCGCTGAAAGCTACTTTCCGCGCGGGCTGAGTGAGGCTGAACGAAGTGGCCAGCGAGGAACAGCCAACCGAAGAATGTTGTGGCACTCAAGGCGACGTTCAACGATTTTGCCAGAGTCACTTCTCGTGCTCCGTATCTTCCACACACACGGGATGCATGCACTTTCCCGTCGTTACCTCAAAAATTCGTTAAGGCGCCACGCGAAGTCAGGACTGCGAAAAAAGGATGCTACCTCGCGCGCCGAAGATCATGGGAACAGGCCCGCCGCGTCGTCTCGGCGCTGCTCGAACAGGGCGTTCTGGCATCGGAGGGCACGCGCGCCCCGCTTCGCCTCGCCTTCTCTGCCAAGCTCGCGTCGCGCTGGATGCCGGGATTGTTTCCCGACAAGACGGATTGAAAGAGAGCGTGCCGTTTTAAGGCAATGACGATCACGTCGCTTTTTCGATGCGTTCAATGACGGCAGTCCGCGTTCGGCCGGCAACTTCGACCTCGACCTGATCCTCGACGCCGTATCCGAGCACGGCCTGTGCGATTGGCTCGGCCATATGAACCACGCCGTCGTCCGGCCGATGCGCGTTGCTGCTCAGCTTGACCTGGATCGGCCGGTTCGGCGCGTCGTTGTAGCGGATGACAACCGTGTCGCCGACCTCGACGATATTTTCCGTGCCGCCGCGCGGCGTCGCCGGCGGGGCCGGCATGACGGTGGCAGGCGGCGGGCCGGCCGGAAACGGCGCCGATGCAATAGCGTCGCGGGCCGCCGGACCAGCGGCGGCGCGCCCTTCGGCTTCGCCGTGCCTGACCGCCGCGGGGCGCTGGAAGCGTACGGGTTCTTCCGCCAGCGAGGGCTCCGCCTCGTCGGCGGCATCCGCCGGCGCGGACGCGCCGGGCTCCTCCATATGGAGCGTGTAGACGCCGTCAACCGGCGTGGCCCCCAAAGGCTCAATGCCCATCTGGACGAGCTTTGAGCGCAGGTCATCCAGGCAGGCTTCGGGGTCGGCAACCCAACTCGATCCCCAGCAACGCCAGAATGTCCAGCCGAGGCGTTCAAGCGCCAGCTGACGCCGGAAATCATCGGCCCAGCGGTCCGGCCCATGATACTTGTCGCCGTCCAGTTCAACGGCGAGCCGCCGGTCGTTGGCGCCTTCAATCACGAAGTCGATGCGCCGGCCCCCGACGGGAACCTGAGGCCGGATGCGGTAGTTGAGGTCGATCAGGCGTTTTCCGACTGAACGCTCGAAGCCGGACTCGCAAAGTTCGAGAATGTCCTTGGCCGGCGCTATCTGGCCGCCGTCCATCGGATTTCGGAAATGCTCGATGACATCGAGCTTGAGATCGCCGGGCTTAAGATGGGACGAAGCGACGGAACGGACCAGAACCATCCTGTCCCGCGCGCGGGACATGGCAACGTTGAAGCGCTGCTCGAATATCCGCGAGGTCTGCGCCATCGCCGTGGCGGGACAGGCGACCATGCTCAGAAAGATAACGTCGCGCTCCTGGCCCTGAAATGTCGCCGAGTTGCCGCACATGATGTGATGGCGTTCCATGATTTCGGCGCCGAGTTCGCCGACAAGCCGTGTGTAGATCAGCTTTGCTTGCGCGTCGCCGATCATCGAAATCACGCCGATCGAGCGCGTGGCGAATGCCGGGTCTTTCGTTAGCTTGCCGATTTCGCGAACGATCACGTCGGCTTCGGCCCGGTTGAGGTGTCCCTGCTTTCGCCCCTGCGGCACATAAATGTCGATAAGCGGCGGGTCGATGCGCTCGCTGGCTTTGGGCAGGCGCAACGGAACAAGCGCTTTGGGATAGAACCGGCTTGAGAAGCGGATAATGGGTTCCACGCACCGGAAATGCTCGCGCAGCATGATCGCTTTGCCGGGGAACACCATCGACCCGAGTTCGTAAAGGGAAATGGCCGGCTCCATCTGCTCGCTGAACGGCAGGCCGGTCAGATAGGTCGAGCGCAGTTGTGTGATCTTGCGGTCCTCGATGCCAACCGGCGTCGGCGATACCTGCTTGTCGTCGCCTACAATCAGAAGCTTGTGCCCGCGCAGGACCGCCGGCAGCGCGGTAATGTCGGACTGGCTCGCCTCGTCGATAATGACCAGGTCGAAAGCGCCCAGCTCCGACGGCAATTGCTCTGAGACGCGCCATTCCGGCAAAATCCAGCAGGGTATCGCGGCGGCTGCGTCCGTCGCCGCATCGCGGATGATCCTCCGATGACGCGCCGCCTTCTTGCCGGTGCCTTTTCCAAGCTGATTGATCGCCGAAACAAATTTGACTAGCGCCGCTTCCACGCGCCCGGTCAGATTTTGTTTCAGGCCGAGGAAGGTGCGGAGCCGGACGACCTCCCCAAACAGGCGCTTTTGCTCGCGCTCGGCTTCATCGCGCATATCGGCCAGGCGGGCAATCCGTTCGCGGTCGCTGAGCCGCCGGATAAATCCGTCGGCGCGCGCCCATTCCCATGTCGGCCGCCATGTCGCTGGCGTCCAGCGGTCTTTGGCGGAAAGCATCGGCTCCGTCTGAAGGCGCTGCGCCCATGCGGGCGCGCCCGACCGCCGCACCGCGTCCGCCAGTTCGTCGAGACGTATCCGCGAAGCCCGCAAGGCATCCAGTTTCGCGGCCTCATCCAGAATTCCCGTCCATGCCTGGGCCATCGCCATCTGAGGCACGTCGCGATTCCCGAGATTGGAGACAATTTCCGCGAGGGCCGCGTGAAACGGCAAGCGGCCATCGCCCGCGAGCGCCTGGACGCGCTCGCGCAAGACCTGGGCATTGGCAAGGCCTGACTTTTCCAAACTCGCGGAGAGAGCGTCGATTGCCTTCCGGCAACGTCCGTGATGAATGACATCCCTGGCGTCGATACCATACGGAAACATTTTGGAAAGGGCGGCGATGCGCGTTGTCCCTTCCTCCGCGAAACGCTGCACGGCGGCGACGAGGCAGCCGATGCGGAAAAATTCGACGAGTGCGGCTTCAAACGGCTCTGGGGGCGGTGGCACCCCGAAAAGTCCGGGCAACACCAGACCACCGTCCAATGAACGCCTGCGCCTTGCGCTGCCAGAATCTGTACTCGGCGACAATTCGCCAATCGTCCGGGCCTTCCGGTGCGCGACCTTCGATCCGGACCCTCTCAATGCGTTCCTTGAGTCCGCCCTTGAAAAATGAAAGCAGACCGAAGGGCTTTCTGCCCGCGGCGAAGGTCGCAACCGCTTGGTCGAATGCCTCGTCTTCGAGCGGCAGATTGCCGACATCGATGGCCAGGAGTGCAAGATTGCGCCCGCGGTTGTGGGTTTCAACCCATTCGCCAAAGAGCTGGCGCACGACCGCCAGCGTGGATTCATCGACGCGCCCGATCCCAAGCAGGCTGTGATAGAGCGGCGGCAGCCATTTTTCGCGCTTGATTTCCTCGAACGACCCCTCGAATTCGACGAGCCATTCCTTCATTTCCCGCGCGTTGCGGATACCGTCCTCTCCAGTGGCGGACACAAACAGGATTTCTCCGGAACCGTATTTTTCCTCGATTTCCTGGATACGCGCGAGTTCGCCATGCGCCGCCAGCACGACGGCGATCTCCGGGAAAGCCGCGCGCTTCGGCAGGTCGTCGGCGCGATAGACAATGTCTGCGCCTAGCGCCGCCCTAAGCTTGCGCATTTCGGCCATGTCTGCGTCGCCGAAACGCGGCTCGAACCCGGGATCGAGCGTCAGCTCGTCATCGAACCATGAATGGAGCGGCCGTTCTTCCGAAACGAGCGCGGCGAGATTCATGGGCAATAGGCTGTTTCCACGGAATTTGACTTCGAGAAGATTCTGCTCGGCGTAAGCCTGCAATTCCCGGTCTATTTTTGTGATCTCCGCCTTCAGGGCGGCGAGGCGCGCCTGCTTGTCGCGGACATCATGACCAACCGTCGTCGCGTTGATCTGCTTCGCCTCGTTGGCAAGGATGCTGACCGCCTTCTCAAGCTGGCGCGCGCCCTCGCGGTCATTGTGAATGACCGCTATCGCAAGGTCGGAAATTCCTGCCGGAAGCTTTTCGCGCAGCGCTGTGAGCGCCTCGGGCGTCTTGGCAGTGACAAGCACGCGCCGCCCGGTCGCCAGATAGTGGCAGATGATATTGGCGATCGTGTGCGTCTTGCCGGTTCCGGGGGGACCCTGCACGACCACGCCGTCGGCGCCTTCGAGCCGTCCGATGATCTCGAACTGCTCGTCGTTGTACGGGAGGGGAAAGAAATAGGTTTGGTCGTTGCGGGCGGCGCCGGCGGGTTCGCCGCCGATGCCCGGCCTGTCCGCGCCGGCTGTTGCCGACCAGCCGCGCGTCGCCTCCGGAAGGATGAGGCCAGTATGCGAAAGATCGATGCCGGATTGGTCGGCATAGAGCTTTTCGTCGCTCGGCGGCTTCACGAACCTGACGCCGGGATCGGGCAGGCTTGCCTCCGTTTCGGCGTCCTCTATTTTCTTGATAAGCCTTGCGATGTCGTCGAGGCGGACATTTTCCGTCCGCTGGCGGACATAGAGAACCCACGTATCCGTGACGCGCAGCGTCTCGTCGGCCGGCGGGGGCCGGCGATCGGCAGGGCCAGCGAGGATGTCCGGAACATAAACGCCGCTAGACGATAGCCGGGCGGCGCACATACGCAGAACCGGCTCAAACGTATGTTTGTCGAATGGCGAAAATCCAATGTCAGGGTCTTCGGCCATACGGTCGAGTTGCTGGCCGGCGTCCCGCTGCAAGGTTTTGCTGCCGGGAACGTCGAGCGCATGGAACGCTTTTAGCGACAATTGCGGCGATGCGTTCCTCGGGCGGACCGTGAGCGCGCCGTTCTCCTCAAGCTCCAGTTCGGCAAATTGTTCAATGAGAGGAATGTTGATCTTCTCTTTGTCGAGCTGCCAGAGCGCGATCCCGACACCAAAGATGAGTTCGATAGGATTGTCGTCGCCGAACGACAGTGCCCGTTGCTGGATTTCATAGAGCTTGTTGTAAAACTCGATGCTCGCGCGCCGCGGCCGCTCGGAATCGGCCCATTCTTTCCACTGCCCATCGAGATACGCCTGCCACGCGGCCCGAAACTCTGGCATGTGCGAAAGCCGCAAGATGACATCGACCCGTTCGGCGTGTCCCCCTTCGTCGGCAAGCGGCTTCATTATGTCTAGCGGATCGGCCACGAGTTCCGCTTCCATCATGTCCGACGCCAATTCGGGCGTGACGTTGACCAGCCGATGGTTAACAAGCCGGGGCGGTTCGCCGGGCGATGCCGCAGGCGTGAGGGAATGCCAACCGTCGAACATCGGGTCGGGGGCGGGCGGAGGGTTCGGGCGCAGGCGCTGGATTTGCAGCCAGGTTTCCTCGTCAATGGCTGTCCGGACGCCGTCAAGGCCGGCGACTGACCGCTCGTGGAATGCCGGATAGGGCTCCCGCGAAAGGTCGAAGATGATCTTGTCGTTGAAGGTGAGAAGTTCCTGCGTGTACAGCAGGAGATTCTTCAAATCCCGCTGGGTCTTGCCGAGGTCTGTCATTCCGCGATGTTTCCCCCACGATTCGCCCGACCAAATCATCTGGCTGCCGGCCGCCCGTGGATGGGCGCGCGAGCATCCGTCCAATCTAACAATGACCTTAGTTAAGGATTGTATCATGCAATTTGAGGCGGCTTGAGAAGTGCGCCGAATCGCTTTACCGGGATTAATGCCCATGAAATGCCAAAGGGTAGTCGTAGTCGGAGCCGCATTGAGCGAAGAGATTTTTGAATCAGAGATCGGGCATCCGGCGCATCAGCCGTTGCACGCGCTTGCGATTGACGACATATCCTGCTTCCTCCATCAGTTGCTTCTTCTTAAGCATAAATCTGATTCGGGTGAAGCCGTCGCGTTGGGCTGCAATGCTAGCACCGGGACCGGAAATTGCAGGTCGAAGATCAGGATTGTCAGACGGGCGGCACCAATCGACGCTTCCTGCAACGCGCCTGGCCCCTGCCGATGATCTGCTAGACGTGGTGCCGGTGCGGCGCGATCTATATTGAAGATTTAAAAGAACGGGACCAGACGTGGTAGCGCCGGCGGCAACAAAGCAGACCCTCGCGCTACACGGCCGCCACTGCGTTTCGAACCTTCGCCATCGCCATTATCATTCGCATCTCTTGGCCGGGCGCGGGAAGCTCGTGAAAACCGATACGTCTGTACATTCTGGCAGCCCGTTCATCGATAGCGTCAAGAACGAGGAAATGGCCACCAATCTTATCTGCGATTTCGAGACACAATTTCAGTACATCTGCCATTAAGAACGTTCCTAGCCCGCGATTTTGCATCCCGCCATCAACGGCTATGATGGATAGATAGATTGCGGAGGTGGTCGGAAACCTGGGCATTTTCTTTTGGTCATTTTCTGGAAGGCTCCGAATATCGACCGCATGAGGGCAGAGTGCGTAGTAACCGAGCACCCGATTTGAAGGCGGCTCTACGACGACATAGGTTTTTGTAAAATCTTCGTGCGCCTGTTTGACAGCATTATATTTCAGAAAGTTATCGATGCGCGTTACCCCGCAAGAAAAAGCCGCTCGATCGTGTTTCGTACGATCAAGCGGCTCAATCATCAGTCGGGAGAGCCACGCCTCGTCACGGCTCATCGTTTGGAAGTGACACGACCGTGCAACGCCATGATGTCAACCAAGTCTCTATTGGGCTTGGTATCGTCGAAGGCGCGCATGAAAGCGTCGCGATCCTCGGATCGCAGCACCGTACTTTCAAAACGGCTAATGGTCTCCTTAGCCGCCAAAGCACCATGAGCGACAAGAAACTCGGAGGCATTGACCCCCTGGAGATACGACGCCCGCTCGATGAGTTCCTTCACCTCAGGCGTCATGCGCTGCTCCATGCGCGCCGTCCGTGCACTGCTTTGCGGCTGCGCTGTGAAAGCCAACATCATTACCTCCTTAAGTACGGGGATTGCCGTACGATGGTTGTGTACGGTAATGCCCGGCACCTGTCAAGGCGTTCCGCCTATTCAAATTTAATCCATCAGATAAATAATTGATTTCAAATACATTTAGATGAGCGGCAAAACCGCGATTCGATGGGCGGAAATCCTTCCCGCCCATCTCGGCGGCCTATTTCCGCATGTGGGTTTATTTCCCCAGCAAAACACTCAGCTTGGGAAACATCACCATGGACAGATACGACGATTTGCGGGCCGCCCAATGCCTCGATGCTTTCTGTAAGACCTACGATGTCGGCAAATCCAAGGTCTATGAGGAAATCAAGGCGGGCCGGCTCCGCGCCGTGAAATTCGGCGCGAAGACACTGATCCTGAAACGCGATGCCGAAGCGTGGGCCAACAGCCTGCCCTCGCTGGTGCCCGCCAAATGAGCCGGGAACCAGTTCATTTCGGAGACACTCCGGCCGGATACGTCCCGACCTCGTCGAAGTCGGCCAAACACGAACGGGCACAAAGTTACGCGCGGGCAGGCTTGGCCGTGTTGCCATTAGCGCCGGGCCGCAAAACGCCCGCTTGTGCGCACGGTCATTTGGAGGCGACGCGCAATTTGCAACAGATCGATGCGTGGTGGATGGAAAATCCCGATTTCAACATCGGCGCGGTGCCTGCCAGTCTCGGGTGCACCGTCGTCGACACGGACGAGAAAGAGGGCCGCCTTGGTGCCGCCCACTTCGACGAATTCATTCAGCAGCACACCGGCACCGCCGCGCCCGCGACACGCACTGTGCAAACCGTCAGCACTCCACCTGGCTATCACCGCTGGTACACCGGCACCGTTGAATGGGACGGACCGGCGGGATTTCTCGGCGGGGGGATTGACATCAAATGCCATGGCTACGTTGTCATGCCGCCCTCGACCGTCGGCGGGAAGGAATACGTCTACGATGACCGGCGCGACCGCGTGCGCCTTCCGCAATGTGTCGCCGACACGCTGGCCGTCGCTCATACGGACAGATTGAAGCCGCGCCAAAAATCGAAGCTCGATGGCACGCCAGTTTCGCGCGAAACGTTCATCAAGATTTTGGGCTTCCTTGATTGCGATACGGATCGCGACATGTGGCGGGATCGGGTCGCTTCCATTCATGCGTCGCCTGTCGTTGTCATGAATGAAAATGGGACCGAGTGGGAACCGCTAAGCGACCTGGAGCTATTGGAAATTGCTTGTGCATGGTCGCGAGGCGAATACGACCGTCTCGGCCGATACAAAGACAGCCCGCCAGGCAGCTACTGGAAAGAGAGCGCGTGGGACGGATTGTCTGATGACGCCGCGGTGGAGCAAGTCTTTTCGTCGATGCCGCCGAAGGAAGGCGGGCGCGGCTTCGGTTCGCTGGTGGACGAGGCGCGCGCCGCTGGCTACAGCGGGCCTGTCAGTGTCGCCGCCGAAGAAAATTGGCAGCGCTTCAAGTCCGAAATGGAATCACGGTTTGCCGCCGACCCTGAGGCCACGCCGCGCGACGCGTCGGGCCAACAAAAGAGCGAGGGCGTCCTGATCCTCAATCGGAAGAAGCCCTATGCGAGCGCCGCACATTTCGTGGATCGGCATTATCGGGAACCGGACGGTACGAAGCGGCTGATCCACTATCGAGACGACTTCTATGTTTACACGGGCACGCACTACCGGCCGGCTCCCGAGAAGCAGTTGCGGTCGGAGATTTACCCGTTTCTCAATGGTGCTCACGACGGGACCAAACCGTTCGATCCGAACACCACCAAGGTCAACGAGGTAGTGAATGCGCTTATGGCGCAAACCTACCTGGACTCGCGTATGGAGACGCCGGCTTGGTTTCCAGATGAGAACTCACTCGACGATCTTCTGTACGCCCCGGCTGACATTCTTCCTTGTCGGAACGGCCTTTTGTACCTGCCTACGCGGACGCTGCGGCCTCATACGCCACGCCTGTTCACATTGAACGCGCTCGATTTCGATTACGATCCCGGTACGCCCGAGCCGGTTGGATGGCTCAGGTTCCTGCATTCAATTTGGCCGAACGACCCGGAAGCTATCGCGGCCTTGCAAGAGATTTTCGGCTATTTCCTCAGCGCGGATTTGCGCCGGCAAAAAATCTTCCTCATCGTCGGTCCGAAGCGTAGCGGCAAGGGGACCATCGCACGGGTTTTGCGCGCATTACTCGGAACCGACAATGTGGCCGGCCCGACGCTGGCGGGCTTGGGCCAAAATTTTGGACTGGAGCCGCTGATCGGCAAACATGCTGCCATCATCGCGGACGCGCGGCTCGGCCGTGGCGCCGACGTGCCCGCCACAGTCGAGCGGCTGTTGTCGATAAGCGGAGAGGATGCCCTCACAATTGACCGTAAGCATAAGGCCGCATGGACCGGCCGGCTCGGCGTTCGGTTCCTTATTCTCTCGAATGAACTGCCACGCTTCACCGACGCCAGCGGCGCGCTCGCTAGCCGCTTCGTCGTGTTGGTGCTGAAGGAAAGTTTCCTCGGGCGCGAGGATCAAACGTTGACCGACCGCCTCATGCGTGAGCTGCCGGGTGTTTTGAACTGGTCGCTTGAAGGCTGGGAACGGCTCAATCGGCGCGGCCATTTCATCGTCCCAAAATCGTCAGACGCAGCCGTGGCGGAATTGGACGAACTGACGAGTCCGGTCAAGGCGTTCATAAACGAGAAGTGCGTTGTCACGCCCGGCCACTCAGTCGCGGTGGACGACCTATATCAAAGTTGGACGGCCTGGTGCCAAAGGAACAATCACCCGCAAAGCTCGAAGCAGACGTTCGGTCGCGATCTTGGTGCTGCCCTTCCCGCGATCAAGGTGGTGCAGCCCCGTGTGAGCGGCAGGCGGGTGCGACTCTACGAGGGGGTTGGCCTCGCATAGTGGCACGCTGGCACGCGGTGGCACGCGTGCGGAACCATTGTGGGTCTAATAATTTTGGAGATTGGATATGAGATATTGGAAGAAAACAGACAGGAAGATAATTAGAAGCTCCAATGCTGTGGATCGCGTGCCATCGCGTGCCAGTAACGCATCGCCCCCCCTCGTTGGCCCACGCCCGCCATCGAAACGGCGGCGGGCCTCGAAATAGTAACCACACAATATAATGCTTATCGCGGGCACGGCATGCCGAATGGCGGAAATCTGTCATCGGCCCCCCTCGAAATGCGGTGGTTGTTTGCGTGTGAAAGATAACTTTGAAATTTGCGACACGGTTATGAGATACCCCACCCCCGAGACCATCGAAGGACACCGCGCCCAGCGGCCGGCGCCGGATTTTCACCTACGGCCCATGGCGCTCAAGTTCTGCCTGAACTATGCGACGCGCCCGCAATGGTCGATCCGTCAGTGCGCTGAAAACGCCGGTTATGGACGTGGTGCCAAGACGCGCGGCGCCGAACTGCTACGCGATCCCCGTTGTCTCAGGGCAATACTCCACTTTGGCGCCCTCGCCTTCGCCGGCGAGCGCGCGCGCGTTACCAATATACTGAGTCGTCTCAATGATCCGCTTGACGAACCGTTAGGGTGGAGCACATGGAATCGTTGGGCAATGGACGGGCTGGTCGCAAGCATGAACACACTTGCGGCGTGGAGTGCGCGTCTCGACCGGGCCTTGGTGGGGTTGGCGCCGAATGTTGCCACGGAGGCGTGTGACGGCACGGAAGGTCTGCGAGACCTAGCGGGCTTGGAATAACTCCCCTTGTCCACGCCAGGCGTTCTACAGCGCGGATTTTCCCGGCGCCCGACCTTGGTCGCGGAATCTCAACTCAGCGCCGTCCGTTGGTGGCTTCCCCCGTGGCACCGAGGCAAGCTTGGCGCGATGCTTCGTCGTTCCCCTGCCGCCACGCTCGCGACGCTGATCATTCGGCAGCTTCAAATGCAACGTGCGCGCATCGTGTCGGCTTATACCAAATTGTCTCGCACGTTCGACATACTCCGGTCCGGTTGGAACATGCCCCTGCTCGCACTTACCATTCACCCATGATCGGAGATCACGTTCGTTCTGTGGCGTGGGCCGGTGCGTGCGCGGTCGCGCTGACCTTGACGAGGGCATTGGTTCGGCCGGCGCTCCGAACGCGGACAGAAACTCTGTAGTCGTGATCATCACGTCGCGCCACAGCGTTGCCGGCTCCGTGTTCGGTTCAGGACGATTATAGATGCCGTTAAACAATCCCAACTCTACTCTGCCGTGCGCAAAGAATTCCCGCGAGATTGCTACAGGGTCGCCTTGCCCCGGCAAATTGAACGCAGGCGCCTTCCTCCCCAAAAGAGTGATCTTGTTCTCGACGTGCGCGGCGAACAATTTTTTTGATGCCGCCGCCCATCCAACGGACCAATTCGCCACGGTCACTGGGCCGGTCGTAGGTTCGGCATTGGAGATGGCGCTAATAACTTCACGGGTCAGAAAGGCGGCGGCGGCCAAATCGTCTTTTGTCAGATAGGCACCGCAGACCAAGAACGCGGCTGCCTCGATTGCTGAAATGAACGCCTCGCCCGGCGGTCCCGTGAGAGGTTGCAAATGATCGATCCAGGCCGCGAATTCTCCTTTTTCGAGCATTACGGTGGCGGTTGAATAGAGTTCACGGGGCGATGCCTCTTTGCCGATATCGCCCAAATCATTCGGCACAAGCGGTTCGCCATCCCGGTAGGATTGGACGGGCCTTGGAATTGCACGCCATAGCCGAAGCCCGGCGACGGCGCTTTCCGCGTCGCGGCCAAGCAGCGTCTCATTCGGAAACAGCCGCGCGTGTAGCTGTTCGCGGGCTTCCACGACGCCAATCTGTTGGCGCTTCGCGATCATGCGACGGCGCCGAACAGCGGCACGACGCGCGACTCGCTCGCCGGCATCGAACAAAACCGCGACCATGCTTCCGCAAGCTGTCGGCGGCGGTCGAATAGATCGCCGCGCCGATACGCCGCTTCAACCTTGTTGCCGACCACATGAGCGAGCGCCATCTCCGCGACCTCGCTGGGGAAGGCCGTTCGTTCCGCGCACCAATCCCGGAACGTGGAGCGAAAGCCATGTACGGTTAGATCGCTCCGGCCCATGCGCCGTAGCGTTTGCAGCATCGCCATATTGCTAAGCGGCCGGCCCTTCCTGCCGCCGGGATATACGAATGCATCCGGCGCCGCGCTGTCGCGAAGATGCGCCATACCTTCTAGAATCTCGACGGCACGATCACTCAACGGCACTCGATGTTCCCGGCCGGACTTCATTCTAGAGCCGGGCACTGTCCAGGTTGGCGCCTCAAAATCAATTTCGCTCCACTTGGCGCCGATCACTTCGCCCGTACGCGCCGCCGTCAAGATCGCAAATTCCAGGGCGCGGGCAGCGATGCCTTCTTGCTTCTGCAATGCCGACACGAACTCGGCGATCTCGGCATAAGGCAACGCCGCATGGTGCTCCGGCCGCTGAAGCTTCGCCCGCGCGGGCAGCATCTTGTCGAGATGGCCGCGCCAACGCGCCGGATTCTCGCCGTCGCGATAGCCGCGCACCCGTGCCCAGTCGAGCACGGCCTCAATTCTTCCACGCAATCGGCTAGCGGTCTCGGGCTTCAGCTTCCAAATCGGCTCCAAGACCTTCATCACTAGCCCCGTATCAATTGCTTGCACGGACAGACCACCTAGCGCGGGGTAGGCATAGCTATCGAGCGTTGCCGACCATTGCTCGCGGTGTTTCTCGTTCCGCCAGCCCGCCTTGTGGCCTTCGATATAGCGTTCGGCACATTCCCGAAATGTGATGCTCTTGGCTGCGTCAAGCGCTGTCTGAGCGCGCAACGAATTGCGATGCTCGATAGGGTCGATGCCATCGAGAAGCAGTCGCCGCGCCGCATGCGCTAACGCCCTCGCTTCGGCGAGCGTGCGCTCAGGATAAGAGCCTAGGCCCATTTCGCGGGCGCGCCGCTTGAGCATGAACCGGAATAGCCACGATCTCGATGTCGGCGACTGCACCAGCAAATACAGACCGCCGCCGTCGGCGTACAGCCCTGGCCGCTTCGCCAAGCGCTCCACGGTCAACGCCTTCAGCCGCTCTTTTGCATGTCTCATGTCCGTCGTCTCCCGCGATCTATCCCACAAACATGGTGTGGATTGGGGCGTGCGTCAATGGACACATACGGAGAATGTGTTGTTAATATCCCTTATTCTATATGGATTCACAGATGATTTGCGAACGGGTGTGATCGCGTGCGGAAGGCAGCAAAGCGGACACCCTCTCCGCCATTATTGGCGGAAATCCACGATTTTCTCAGGATTTTCCAAGCCATTTCTATTAAATCTCCTCACAGAATTGTCACAGCTCCTTCTAGCCATCTGTCGTCGATCGGTCACCATAAAATTTTGCCCAATCTTCGAGTTGGCGCGCAGTTGGGTGAGCAAGTCCTTTCTAGCGTCAACTCTCTCGTCGACACCAGTTAGACGAGAATAGGCCACGACATCCAAAACCAGGATGGTCAAACCGAGCGGAAACCAGGGTCAACGCGATCAGCAGCAGCACCACGATCGGCAGATGCAAGGCGACGAGCAGCATCGCGGCGGACAGCAGCAAGGCGACATGAACCGCGACAAGGACAAGAACGAGCCGCGCCGCGGCAATTAACGCCCCGATCTTTCGCGAGAGGCGAGAAGCGGCGGGTCCTGCCGCCGCTTTTCTTTTGGCGGGCGCCAGTGCGATGAGCGCGAACTCGCGGGCGCTTTAGGCAGGTGCTACGCCGCCTGGTGGATTACCCTTCCACCGACCATCGTCATTGCCGGCCGCACCTTGCGGATCGCCTCGTCGGGCACCGCGGCGGGATCGAACAGGTCGCGGTCGAGCACCGACCAGATCGGCGAGCTTGCCGGGCTCGATCGAGCCGAGTTTGTTTTCCTCGCGCATGAACCAGCCATTCGCGGCGGTATAGAGCCGCACCGCTTCCTCGCGGCTGATGGTCTGGCCTTCGTTGACGAGAATGCCGGCGGCGTTCTTTCCGGTCACCATGTAGTAGATCATGTTCCACGGATTCAGCGTCGAGATCTGCGCCGAGTCCGAGCCGGCGCCGACATGGATGCCGCTGTCGACGATCATGCGATAGGGCGGGCCGCCGCGCTTCGACCCGGAGAGATAACGGAAGTCGTGCAGCGCCAGGCCGACGCCGAGCGCCTTCGCGGCGGCGAGATTCTCCGCCGTCAGTTCCGGCACGTGGGCGATCGACCAACGCAAATCCGCGAGCGGTATCGTCTCGTTGATCTTGCGGAAGCTTTCGACGGTGAACGTGTCCTCCCGCGCCGACAGCGTATGTTGCTGGAACGGCCAGCCGTGCTGCGCCACCAGCTTCAGCGCCGCCAGATAGTTTCCCGGGAACTCGCCCTTGAACAGCGGCCATTGTGTGACGAACTCGCCGATGCCCGAGATGCGTACCATGTCGTCGCCGAACCCGGGATAGGCGTTGAGCACGCGCTGCGCGATCAGCGCCACCTGCGGGTCCTTGTCCATGCTGAGATAGAAGATGCGCAACCGCGTCGAGAGCTTGCCCTCGCGATGCAGCGCCAACAGCGCGTCGTGCATGGTGAAGGGATCGTCGCTGGCGAGCGTGTCCATCTGCACCGATTCTTGCGTGTTCGGCGTGCCGGGAATCACGAACGCGCCCATATCCACGTTGGTGGTGACGCCCATGCTGGCCGAATAGGCCATCGCGTCGAGCGCGCCCTGTTTCTTGTCGGCGAAGGTCTGGATCGCGCGCAGCGCATTGAGCGCGGCAAGCGCGGGCGGCCCCATCGCGATGAGTCCGGCATCGCTGACGGCGATGTTCTTCGCGGCGAAGAACTGCTTCGCCGGCGTGTTGACGGCGGCGGGACCGAAGAATTGCTGGAACACGATGACAGGATTGGCCGCCGCCACGGCGTCCAGCTCGGCCAAGGTCGGCAAACGTTTTTCCGCGAACTGCTCGGGGACCCAGCCGCCCATCGAGCTGATCCATGCGTCCGCCGGCACGGTCTTCACCCGCGCCGCGATCGCGGCTTGCACGTCGGCGATCGAGCCCGCGCTTTCAAGCCGCGTGTCGTGTCCCGGCCGCTGGCTCAACAGCACGAAATGATTGTGGTTGTCGACCAGACCCGGGATGACCGTGCGGCCCTTGAGATCGATGGTGCGTGCCGATTGCGGCACGGCATTGCCGACGGCCACGAACTTGCCGTCGCGGATCGCGGCCGACGACACCACGGAATTCTTGGCGTCCATGGTGTGAATCTTGCCGTTGACCAGCGTGACATCGGGCGCGGCGCCGTCGCCCATGCGGCCAGCCGACGCATTCTCGGCGGCCTGCGCGCGCGCCACCGGCAAGGCGCCGAGCGCCAACACCGAGGCCATCAACGCCTTCAACCCGTCGCGTCGTCCCAGCATGTTTTCCTCCCGTGTCGCCCGATTTTGGAGCGACCGTAGAGGAAGCGCGTGCGATCTGTCCAGAAAGACTGCGGCGGCTACTCGGCCGCGACGAGTTCCGCGTCGTTGTCCGCGCTTGCTGGGACCGGCAGCGTCACCGTGACCGTAGTGCCCTGCCCCAACGCGCTGGCGATGGCGAAGCTGCCGCCATGCAGTTCGACGAACAGCTTGCACAGCGGCAGGCCAAGGCCGGTGCCGCCGTACTTGCGTGTAATGCTGCTGTCCACTTGCTGGAACGGCTCCAGCGCCTTCGGTATGTCGGCCAGGTTCATGCCGATGCCGGTGTCGCGCACCGCGATTTCGATGTCGCCGCCATGGCGAGACACCGCTACGTCCACACGGCCGCCGGCCGGGGTGAACTTGATCGCGTTCGACAACAGGTTAAGCACGACCTGCCGCAGCCGCGTGTGGTCGCCGGCGATCGGCGGCAGCGTGCCGTCGATCTGCATGTCGAGCATAATGCCGCCGGCCCGAGCCTGCGCGCGGGCGATGCGCACCGCCTCGGCGACGACCTCGCCGAGCGCGACCGGCTCGCGCTCGATCTCCATCTTGCCCCATTGCAGCTTGGCGATGTCGAGCACGTGGTTGATGATCTGGAGCAGATGCCGGCCGCTGAACAAAATGTCGCCGGCGAATTCCTTGTACTTGGCCTGGCCGACCGGCCCGAGCATTTCGGCCGAGATCATCTCGGCAAAGCCGATCACGGCGTTCAGCGGCGTGCGCAGCTCGTGGCTCATATTGGCAAGGAAGTCGGATTTGGCGCGGCTCGCCGCCTCGGCGACGTCGCGCGCGATGATCAGGTCGCGCTCGCGGTCCTTGAGCTCGGTGATGTCGGCGGCGACCGCGACGAAGCCGCCATCGCCGGTGATGCGCCGGTTGAGCTTGATCCACCGTCCGTCTTCCAATTTCAGCTCGCCGCCGGGTTGCGCGAAGGCGGCGGCAAGGCGCTGCGAGAACTGGTTGCCCGCGGCGAGCGTGCCGGCATGGTCGGGAAAGAAATCGTGAGCCTGGGAATTGGCGATCGAGACGCGGCCGTCGCCGTCGATCAGGACCATCGCGGCGGGCGCGCTTTCGATGGCGATAGCGAGTTCGTTCTGCGCCGCGTGCTTGGCGGCCACCTCGCGCTCCATCATGGCGCGGATATTGTCCCGCATCACCGCCATGGCGGCGAGCAGCGCGCCGAACTCGTCGGCGCGGCCGGCATCGTCGATCGGCACGTCGAGCTCGCCCGACGCGATACGGTGCGCCGCGCGCGACGCCTGCGCGATCGGGCGCGTCATCAACCGCGCCAGCACGAACGCCACCGCGATGCCGAAGAGCAACGCGACCAGAGTCGCAATCAGCGTCAGACGGCGATAATCGGCGATCGCACTCATCGCGCGCTGCTGTGCGCCCAAGCCGTCTTGAGCGGTCAGTTCGACCAGGCGATCGAAATTGTCGAGAATGGTGGCGCCGAGCCGCGCCAACTCGGCGCGATCGGCCGGTTGCACGGCGCCGGAAAACAGGGCACGCCGCTTGGTGTCCCACAGCGCCACGTTGGCTGCCGCCTGTTGCGCCGCCGCGCTCACCTGCGGCGATGCCAGCGGGGAGACGGCGAGCCGGAGATAGCCCCCGGTTTCCTGCGCCAGGACGTTCATGCGGTGCTGGAACTCCGCGGGCGGCCGCATCGGGCCGAAGGCCAACTGCCGCGTCACCAGCGTTTGCATTTCGGTGAAACGGGCGAGCGCGACCCGGGCATAGCTGATCGAGGCAAGCGGCTTGTTGAAGCTTTCGACGACCACGTTACCGGCGCCGCCGACGCTATCCATTCCCGCCTGGCCCAACAGGCATGTGATCGCGGCCATCAGGCCGAAGGCGAACAGGATCTTGCCGTGGAGCGTCCGGGAGAAGCCGATGACGCGACGCATGGTGGCGCGCGCCCAGCCAAACCGGCGGGCCAGCGTGCTGTCGGACGTGCGGCGATCCCTCACGAAAACGGTCATGGCGGTAATCTTCGCGGGATATGGCTAAGATTGGCTTAAGCAAGGTTTCTTCGGGATTTTTCGCAGAGGAACTCATGAAAATCGGGTTGTTCGACCATGTCGAGAACACGGACCGGCCGCTTGGCACGATCTATGACGAGCGGCTGCGTTTCGCCGCGGCGGCAGACGCCGCCGGCTTCTATTGCCTCCACGTCGCCGAGCACCATGCCTCGCCGCTGAACATGGTCCCGGCGCCGAGCGTCTATCTGGCTGCCGTCGCCCGTGAGACCAAACGCATCCGGCTCGGTCCTCTCGTCTATCTGCTGCCGCTTTACTCGCCGCTGCGGCTCCTCGAGGAGATCGCGATGCTCGATCATCTCTCGGACGGGCGGCTCGAGATCGGCATCGGCCGCGGCGTCTCCCCCTACGAGGTCGGCTATCACAAGGTCGACCACGACAAGTCGCGGGAGATCTTCATCGATTCCTATCGCTGCATAGTGGCCGGCATGAGCGGCGACACCCTGACCTACGACGGCGCCTACCACCATTACCGCGACGTGCCGATCGTGCTGCACCCGTTGCAGCGCCCTCATCCGCCGTTCTGGTACGGCTCGTCCAACACCATCGGCGCGACCTGGGCCGGCGAGAACGGCATGCATTTCGTCGCCAACGGGCCGGTGGCTCTGGCCAAGGAAAATATCGGAGCGTTCAAGGCGGCGCTGGAGAAGCGCGGCGCACCGCTGACGCCGAAGACCGAGTTCTCGGGTGGCACCGCGATCGGCGCGCTGCGCTATGTCGTCGTCGCCGACAGCGACGCCGAGGCGCAGCGCATTGCCCGGCCCGCGCTCGAAGCCCACCTCGCTTCGCTCAATTGGCTCCGCGTGCAGCACAACGATACCGGCCTGACCAGCCGCGCCAAAATCCCGACCGGCGCGACCTACGACGACCTGGTGCGCGACGGTATCGCGCATCGCGGGCACGCCGGACACGGTCGTACGGGCGGTCGCGGATCAGGTACCCGCGCTGGGTATCAACTATCTGGTGACGTACATGTTCGTCGGGAACATGGCGCTGACGGACGCGCTGCGCTCGTTGCAGCTATTCTCGACCGAGGTGATGCCGAAGCTCGCAGCGTTATGACGCGCCCTGCTGCGCCGCCAGGAGCCGCGCCGCGTTGGCGTTGAAGTTGGCGGAGCCGGCGAGGCCGGAGCCGCCATCGACGGTGAGCACCACGCCGGTGATCCAGTCCGCCGCCGGCGAGCACAGGAACAGCGCCGCCTTGCGCCATATCCTCGACCGTGCCCATGCGGCCGAGCGGAATATTGCCGAGGCGCCGCTCCGGATCGGCGCCGCCGAGCCGCTTGATGCCCTCGGTGCCGGCGATGGGGCCGGGCACGATGCTGTTGACGCGGATGCCGTGCGGGCCCCATTCGAGCGCCAGGTTCTGCATCATGCGGTCGATGCCGGCCTTGGCCGCGCCGACATGGAGCTGGTAGGCGTAGGGCATGTGCGCCATTCCGGCGGAGATGTAGACGATCGCGCCCTTGGTCTGCGCGAGCTGATCGAAGGCGAGCCGCGAGGCGTTGAACGAGCCCAGCAAATCGATGTCGATCACGGTCTTGAAACCGTTGGGCGACAGGCGTTCCGCCGGCACCAGGAAATTGCCAGCCGCGCCGCAAACCAGGATGTCGATCGGCCCGAGCGTGTCGCGGCACGCGGCAAGCGACGCGTTCAGCTCCTCGGGCTTGCGCACGTCGGCGGCGCGCGCCGAGACCTTGGCGCCGAGCGCCTCGAGTTCCTTCGCAGCGCCATCCAACTTGGCCTGGGTGCGGCCGCAGATGCCGAGATTGGCGCCATGCTCCGCGAAGCCCTTGGCGATGCCAAGATTGATGCCGCTGCCGCCGCCGGTGACGAACACGGTCTTGCCCCGGTAGAGATCGGTCGGAAAAAAGCTCGTCGCCGTCATTGGTTCCTCCCTCGTTTTGCCAAGCATATCATGGGGTATTAAGATCGCGGCAATAACGGCGCGAAGGGGGCCGGCTGGGAGGAGCATGCATCCATCGCATTTCGCCGCGGCGACGCCGGACAAGCCGGCGATCGTCATGGCTTCGACCGGCGAAATCACCACCTACGCGCAGCTTAACGAGCGGGCGATGCGCGGCGCGCAGATGCTGCGCGGCTTTGGCCTCAAGACCGGCGACCACATCGCCTTCATGCTGGAGAACCGCTCGGCGTTCCACGAAGTCTACTGGGCGGCGCAGCGCGCCGGCCTTTACATCACGCCGATCAGCACGCGCCTGACCACCGGCGAGATCGACTACATCCTCCGCGACAGCGGCGCCAAGCTGTTCGTCAGTTCCACGGCGATGGCGGAGGTGGTGGCCAAGCTGACGCTGCCCGCGGGGATACCGTGCCTGATGCTCGACGGCGTGGCACCGGGATTCGAATCCTTCGAGCGCGTCATGGCGCGCTATCCGGCCGCGCCGATCGCCGATCCGGGATGCGGCGGCTCGATGCTTTATTCCTCCGGCACGACGGGCCGGCCCAAAGGGGTGAAACGCGCCGCGATCAAGGACGAGCCGTTCGACGCGCCCAATCGGTACTCGGTGCTGACGCGGAAGCTCTACGGCTACGATCCCGATACGATCTACCTGTCGCCGGCGCCGCTCTACCACGCGGCGCCCTTGGGCTTCACCAGCAGCGTGTTGAGCTGGGGCGGCACGGTCGTGGTGATGGAGAAATTCGATCCCGAGCAGGCGCTGGCGCTGATCGAGCGGTACCACGTCACGCACAGCCAGTGGGTCCCGACCATGTTTGTGCGGCTCCTGCGCCTGCCGGACACGGTAAAGGGCAAATACGATCTGTCGACGCATCGCTGCGCCGTGCACGCGGCGGCGCCCTGCCCCGTGGAGATCAAGCGTCAGATGATCGCGTGGTGGGGCCCGGTGCTGTACGAGTATTACGCCGGCAGCGAGGGCAACGGCTTCGCGGTGATCAATTCGGCGGACTGGCTCGAGCATCCCGGCTCGGTCGGCCGCGCGGTGCTGGGCGAGCTCCGCATCCTCGACGAGGACGGCAAGCGATGTCCGACGGGCGTCGCCGGCGGCATCTATTTCGCCGACGGGCCGAAATTCGAATACCACAACGATGAGGCAAAGACCGCGGGCGCCTACAGCGCCGAAGGCTGGTCCACGCTGGGCGATGTCGGCTATGTCGATGCGGACGGCTATCTCTATCTCACCGACCGCAAGGCCTACATGATCATTTCGGGCGGGGTGAACATCTATCCGCAAGAAGCGGAGAACGTGCTGACCGCGCATCCGAAAGTGGTCGATGTCGCGGTGTTCGGCGTGCCGAACGAGGAATTCGGCGAGGAAGTGAAGGCGGTGGTGCAGCCGGTCGACATGCGGCTCGCGGGCCCCGCGCTCGCGGCCGAGCTCATCGCCTATTGCCGCGAGCGGCTCGCCGACGTCAAATGCCCGCGCTCGATCGATTTCGATCCCGAGTTGCCGCGGCATCCCAACGGCAAGCTCTACAAGCGCATCCTGCGCGACCGTTATTGGCAGAACCGGGCCTCGAAGATCATCTGAAAGGAAGCACCATGGGCGAAGCATATATCGTGGCGGCGACGCGGACGGCGGGCGGCAAGCGCGGCGGTCTGGTCTCGGGCTGGCATCCGGCCGATCTCGCCGGCGAGGTGTTGAACGGTCTCGTCGATCGCGCCGGCGCCGATCCAGCGCTTGGTCGAGGATGTGATCATGGGCTGCGTCGTCCAGGCCGGCGAGCAGTCGCTCAATATCGCGCGCGGCGCGGTGATGTCGTCGAAGCTGCCGCTGTCCGTGCCCGGCACCTCGGTCGACCGGCAATGCGGCTCGTCGCAGCAGGCGCTGCACTTCGCCGCCGCCACGGTGATGTCGGGCGCGATGGACGTGGTGATCGCGGCGGGCGTCGAGAGCATGAGCCGCGTGCCGATGGGCCTGTCCTCGGTCGCGCTCAAGGATCATGGCACGGCGAAAGGTCCGCGCCAGGAGGCGCGCTGGCCCGGTATCGTGTTCAGCCAGTTCACCGGCGCCGAGATGCTGGCCGAGAAACATCAGCTCACCAAGGACCAGCTCGACGAATACGCCTATGGCAGCCACAAGAAGGCGGCGGCCGCGACCAAGGCGGGCAAGTTCGAAGCGGAAATCCTGCCTATCGACGTCACCCTGCCCGACGGCACCAAGAAGGTTCACAAGGTCGATGAAGGCATCCGCTTCGACGCCAGCCTCGACGCTATCAAGAGCGTGAAGCTGTTGAAGGAAGGCGGCCGCGTCACCGCGGCGACCTCAAGCCAGATCTGCGACGGCGCCGCGGCGCTGCTGATCGCGAACGAGCGTGGGCTGAAGGCGCTCGGCGCCGAGCCGCTCGCGCGCGTCCATCACATGACGGTGACGGGCGGCGATCCGGTGATCATGCTGGAGGAGCCGCTGTTCGCCACCGCGCGCGCGCTCAAGAAATCGGGCATGAAGATCGACGACATCGACCTTTACGAGGTCAACGAGGCGTTCGCGCCGGTGCCGATCGCCTGGCTGCGCCACACCGGCGCCGATCCGTCGCGGCTCAACGTCAATGGCGGCGCGATCGCCTTGGGCCATCCGCTCGGCGGCACCGGCGCCAAGCTGATGACGACGCTGATCCACGCGCTCAGGGATCGCGGCAAGCGCTACGGCTTGCAAACCATGTGCGAAGGCGGCGGCTTGGCGAACGTCACCATTGTCGAGCGGCTGTAAAGCTAGGTAATTTCGTCATGCCCCGGCTTGTCCGGGGCATCCACGATTATTTTCGCCATCAACAAAAGTTCGTGGATGGCCCGCCTAAAGCGGGCCATGACGATTTGCTATTTCTTCTCGGCGTAGGGATTGTCGCCCTTGCGCAGCATCATGCGGATCGGAACGGCGGGAAGGTCGAATTTCTCGCGCAGCAGGTTGATCAGGTAGCGGCGGTAGGAATCCGGCAGATCGCCCGGCTTCGACGCGAATAGCGCGAAGGTCGGCGGATGGATGTTGGCCTGCGCGATGTAGCGCAGCTTCAGGCGCCGTCCCGAAACCAGCGGCGGCGGATGGCGCTCCTGCACCGAAGCGAGCCAACGGTTGAGGATCGGCGTCGAGATGCGCTTGCTCCAAGCCTGATGCGTTGCGAGCACCGCCGGCATCAACTTCTCGATCCCGGCGCCGCTCAGACCGGACAGCGTCACCACGCGCAACCCCTTGAGCTGCGGCAGCGACACGTCGATGCGCTCGCGCAATTTTTCCAGCGCAAGGCGGCGGTCTTCGACCAGGTCCCACTTGGTGGCCGCGAGTACCAGGCCGCGCCCCTCCTCCTCGACCAACTCGGCGATGGCGAGGTCCTGCTTTTCCAAGGGCTGGGTCGCGTCTACAACCAGCACCACGATCTCGGCGAAACGGATCGCGTTCAGCGTTTCGGCAACTGACAGTTTTTCGATGCGCGCTTCGATCTTGGTTTTGCGCCGCATGCCGGCAGTGTCGACCAGGCGCACGGAATGGCCGCGCCATTCCCAGCGGATCGAAATCGCGTCGCGGGTGATGCCGGCCTCCGGCCCCGTCACCAGCCGCTCGCCGCCGATCAGCCGGTTGATCAGCGTCGACTTGCCGACATTGGGCCGGCCGACGATAGCGAGCCGCAGCGGCGCGCCCTCCTCCGCCGGTGTCGGTTCCGCTTTGTCCACCAGCGGCGCCAGCTTGTCGAACAATTCGGCCATGCCTTCGTCATGCTCGGCGGAAATCAGCACCGGCTCGCCGAGGCCGAGCGCGAACGCCTCGCCCGCTTCGGCGGCGCTGCGCATGTTCTCCGCCTTGTTGGCGACGAGGATCACGGGCTGCTTGGCGCGGCGCAGCCGGTCGGCAAAGTGTCGGTCGAGCGGCATCACTCCCGCCCGGGCATCGATCAGGAACAGGATCGCGTCGGCGCTGTCGAGCGCGAGCGCGGTCTGGCGCTGCATGCGTTCCTCGATGCTGCCCGGCGCGGCGTCGTCCAGGCCAGCGGTATCGATGACGCGGAAACGCAAATCGCCAAGCCGGGCCTCGCCCTCGCGTCGGTCGCGGGTCGAGCCGGGCACGTCGTTGACCAGCGCCAGCGCGCGGCCGACCAGCCGGTTGAACAGCGTCGATTTGCCGACATTGGGTCGGCCGACAATGGCGACGGTGAACGGCATGGCCGATCCGTCTCAGCGCAGCGCGATCAGCTTCGCGTCGTCGGTCAGGACATAGAGCGTGTTGTTGGCGACCACGGGATCGACGAACACGCCGTCCGGAAAATCCATCGTGCCGAGCGCCTTGCCGGTATAAGGCGAGACCGAAAACGCCACGCCGGTTGACGACACCACGATCAGCCGGTCGCCGGCCAGGATCGGCCCGGCCCATTTGATCGGGTCGCGTTTCTTCTCGGGATTGTCGTAGCGCGGCAGCGGCGTGCTCCAACGCACCCGGCCGTCTTTCCAGGTCAAGCACAGCAGCGTCACGTCGTTGCTCAGCACATAGACATAATCGCCGGCGACCCAAGGCCCTTGCGTGCCGCCGATATCCTGCTCCCAGACCCGGTCGCCGGTGCGCAGGTCGATCGCCACCATGCGGCCGCTATGGCTCACGGCGAAGACGCGGCCGCGGTCGATCACCGGCCGGCCGTGGATATCGGCGAGCGAGCTCAGCGCGCCCATCGGCTGCGACGTGGCGAGGTTGTCGGTCCATTCGGCATGGCCGTTCTCAAGCCGCAGCGCGAACAGCTCGCCCGAGGAATAGGCCACCACCACGGTATCGCCCGCGACCGCGGGCGCGGGCGTGCCGAGAATGTCGGCGCCTTCCGGCAGGCCGGTATGGATCCAGAGCTGCCGCCCGTCCGCGGCGGCGAACGCCAGGAGCTGGTTGTTGACGTTGACGGCCAGCACGCGGCCGTCGATGACGGTCGGCGCGCCGTGAAACGGCGCCTCGGCCGCATGCTTCCAAATCAGCTTGCCGGTGCGCGCGTCGAGCGCGTAGACGATGCCGTAGCCGGTGGTGACGAAGAGACGATCATTGTACAGCGCGACGCCGCCGCCGAACGTATCGTCGACATCGTCGTTGGGCTTGGTCTCGAAGCGCCAGAGCCGGTTGCCGTTGACAACGTCCACGGCGAACACGACATCCTGGCCGTCGAGACCGTAGATCCGCCCGTTGCCGACCACCGGCTGCGCGGTGATCCGGGAATAGCGCGAGGCACCTTCGCCGACATTGGCGCTCCACGCCTCCACTAGCTTGGCGGGCAGCGCCAGATGCTGCATGGCGTGGTCGGGGAAGCCGCCGGCTTCGGGCCATTCGTTGTTGGGCAAGGGTCGCGGCAGCTTGACGGCCTGGGTGCGCAAGGTCGGATCGGGGTGGATTTCCCGGTCCGCCGTCAGCACGTCGATGCGCTTGCCCGGGATCGGCGGCTTTTCGTCGCGGCCGAAAATCGAATCGGTCCAGTCGGACATCGTGTCCGAGATGTTCCCACCGCCGCAGCCGTTCAGGAACAGCGCCAAACCGGCAACAACCAACATTCCCACGCCACGCTTCACGGTTTGGAACTCCTGCCCGTCATTGTCCCAGCGCCGCCACCATTTCGGCGGCGCGGGTGCGCATGCCTTGGGGCGCGGTGGGGTCGTCCGCGAGGCGCTGATAGTTGGTCCGCGCCGATTTCTTGTCGCCCGCCTTGATCTGGGCGAGCGCCGTCAGTTCGAGCGCGCTCGGCTGCCACGGCCCGGGGGCCGACGCCAGCGGCTCGAGGCGCGCGATGATCAGGCGCGGGTCGCCCTTGGCCAGGCCGTATTGGGCGGCGCAGATGGTGGCAAGATCGCGGAACGTCGGATCGACCGAAGCGTCGGCGGCGATCGCCTCGTAGCGCGCCGCCGCGCCGGCATTGTCGCCGCGGCGGGCCAGGATCGCCGCTTCCTCGAAGCGGGCGAGCACCGCGCGCTGTGCCGAGGATTGCGCCAAGGCGGCGAAGGCGGCGCTCGCCTCCTGGAGCTTGTCCTGGTGCATCAGGTCGAGCGCCACTTGGTAACGCTCGCCTTCCTCCGCCCGCTGGCGTTCCTGGTACTGGCGCCAGCCGACGAACAGAGCGGTTGCCGCGATGACCACCGCGACGAACCCTATGACGTAGTAGCCATAGCGCTGCCACAGTTTGGCGAAGTTCTCGCGCCTTAGCTCCTCGTCGATTTCCTTGAAAATGTCACTCACGCGCCGCTCCGAGAACTCCGCCCCGCAAGCTGTTGGCTAGCATAGAGTTTGCACCGGCGCGACATAAACTTATTTGGCTTGGCGGCGCTTGCCGTTTGGCCCCGCCGCGCCTTACACTGGCGCCAATTGGGGGCAAAGGGAGCCGGGACACCGAGCATCCGATGGCAGCGATCGTCCGCCTAAGCGAGGTCCGTCGCAAGGCCAAGCCGACGTTTTTCAGTCGGGGCGAGCTCAATCTTTTACTGTCGCTGTATAGCCGGCAAGTGATGCGCGGCCAGTGGCGCGACTACGCGATCGGGCTGCAGGACGGCAAGGCGCTGTTCGCGGTGTTCCACAACAGCGACGAGGCGGCGCTCTACACCGTCGTGAAGTCGGTGCCGCAAGCCGACCGAACCGCCGAGTTCACGTTGTTGGCCGGCCGCTTGCCGCTGGCGCGCAGCGCGATGTTGAGCGACATCGTCGCCGGCTTGACCCACCGGCTGCGCAGTCATGCCAAGCTGGTCGATGACGGCGGGCGCTAAGATCGCGCCGGCGCGGCTCCTTGTTCTCGTATTGCTGGTCTTGTGGCGCGTCGTTCCCGCGATTGCGGCCGGCTGCGCGCCGGCGGTCGCGTCGGCGTCCCAGCCGCTGCAACTCGCCGCCGCGACGGCGCCCGGCACGGTCGATCTGACCTTCATCGGCCATGCCAGCTTTGCCATTCGCAGTCCCGGCGGCGTCAGCATCGTCACCGACTACAACGACTTTATCCGGCCCGATTTCACGCCCGATATCGCGACCATGAACCATGCCCATCCGACGCACTACAGCGACGATCCCGACCCGGGCATCAAGCTGATCCTGCGCGGCTGGAACACCGGCGGGGGCATCCCCCATTACGACCTGAAATGGGGCGACGTCCATATCCGCAACGTCTCCACCAACATCCGCGACTATAATTACGGCACCGAGTTCGGCGGCAATTCGATCTTCATCTTCGAAATCGCCGATCTGTGCATCGCCCATCTCTCCCATCTCCACCACACGCTGACGCCGGAGCATCTCGCGGAAATGGGCGAGATCGACGTGCTGATCGCCCCGGTCGACGGCGCCTACACGCTCGGCCAGCGCGACATGATGGAGGTGATCGACCAGGTCAAGGCGCCGCTGACCATACCGATGCATTTCTTCACGCCGCGCGTGCTCGAGCACTTTCTCGCTTTGGTCGCCGGCCGGTATCCGGTCACACATGTCAACGGCTCCAGCGTGACCTTGTCGCGGGCGATGCTGCCCAAGGTGCCGACCATTTTGGTGGTGCCGCCGCGGAACCCCGGCTAGGGCAATCATTCTTTAGCGCTTGCCTGCCAGACTGATACGCCCCAATAAAGAGTGTTCCCCGCCGGTATCTGCGCCTTTATTTCGCCTTGTGTTTGGAATTGTCTGAGCGGCGAGGCGGCCCAGGACGCGGCGGCGTGGCTAGTCCTGTGCGCGTTTGGAACCGGCAGCCCCTTGGAGCGTCCCGGAACGAAAGAGTATTTTGTGAAGACCGACTTTCATAACCCCGCCCGGCCCGGCATTCGTAGCTGGATCAATCAATTGGCATTTTCCAATCGACTTGGCCGGGACGCGCTCGCCAGCCTAATCGTCGACATCGTCGAATTCAGCCGCCGCCGCGCGGGCTGGATCGTTGCCGGCCTGCTGGTGCTGACCGTGATCGGCGGGGTCGTCGCCGTGCGCGGGCTGCGGATCGACACCGACATCGACAAGCTGATGTCGCCAGACCTGCAATGGCGGCAGCGCGAAGCCGACATGGAGCGCGCCTTCCCGCAGAATGTCGACCTGCTGGTGGTCGTGGTCGATGGCGACACGCCCGACCGCGCCGAAGATGCCAGCGCGGCGCTGACCCAATATCTCGGCGGCCAAAAGGATGTCTTCAAAACCGTCCGCCGCGCCGCCGCCGGCGATTTCTTCGAGCGCGAAGGATTGCTGTTCCTGTCGAAGCAATCGGTCGAGCAGGTGACCGCCCAGATCATCGCGGCGCAGCCGCTATTGGGCACGCTGGCGGCCGATCCGAGCTTGCGGGGCGTCTTCGAGGCGCTCGATCTCGCGGCGCAAGGCCTGATCCACGATGCCGGCTGGCACCGGCGTCGACAAGCTGGACGCCACCTTCAATTCCGTCGCCGACGCGACCGAGGCGGCGCTGGGCGACCGCTACGCGCCGTTGTCCTGGCAGCGACTGTTGAGCGGACGGGAGCCGCAGCCGCGCGAGCTGCGCCGCTTCATCCTGACAAACCCGTTCTCGACTACGCCAAACTGCAGCCGGGCAAGCGCGCGACGGCGGCGATCCATGCCGCGGCGGCGAAGCTCGGTTTGACCCCCGATCGCGGCGTTCGGGTCCGCGTCACCGGTCCGGTCGCGCTGTCCGATGCCGAGTTCTCCACCTTGAAGCGCGGCGCCGGCGTGTCGGGCGCGCTCGTCGGTCGGCCTCCTATTGCTGTGGTTGTTGCTCGGCTTGCGCTCGGCGCGCATCGTGCTCGCAATCCTCGGGACGCTGCTGGTCGGGTTGGTCGCCTGTGCGGATTTCGCCGTGCTCGTGGTCGGCGCGCTCAACCCCATTTCCGTCGCGTTCGCGGTCCTATTCGTCGGCATCGCGGTCGATTTCGGCATCCAGTTCAGTCTGCGCTACCGCGACGAGCGCTATCGTCTCGACGATTTCGCGGTGGCGCTGCGGCGCACCGCGCGCGGCATCGGCCGCGCCCTCGCGATCGCGGCGGCGGCGGCGGCGGTCGGGTTCCTGTCCTTCGTGCCGACCGATTATACCGGCGTCGCCGACCTCGGCCTGATCGCCGGCTTCGGCATGGCGATCGCGCTGGTGCTGAACCTGACCTTGCTGCCGGCGCTGCTCACTTTGCTGCGTCCATCGGGCGAGCCGCATCCGGTCGGGTTCGGCCCCGCGGTGCCGGTCGGGCGGTTCCTGGTGGCGCGCCGCTGGTGGGTGCTGGGCGCGACCGCCGCGGTGGCGATCGCGGCCACGATAATGGTGCCGCGCATCGATTTCGACTTCAACCCGCTGCATTTGCAAAACCAGCGCGAGGAAGCGGTGGCGACGCTCAACGACCTGATGGGCGACCCCGACACCACCCCCTACACGATCGACGTCATGACTCCCTCGCCCGCCGCGGCCGTGTCGCTCGCGCAAAAAATCGAAGAACTGCCCGAAGTCGCGCGCACCGTCACGATCAACAGCTTCATTCCGTCGGATCAGAAGGACAAGCTCGCCATCATCGCCGACGCCGATCAATTGCTCGGTCCGACATTGACGCCGGCGACGGTGAAGCCGTCCCCGACGCCGGACCAGATCATGGCGGCGATCGTCAAGACGCGCGACGACGTGCAAAAGGCCGCCGCCAAGGGCGATTTCGCGGCGCAACGCCTCGCGCTCGACCTCGAGGCGGCGGTCGATCGCGGCGACGGCGTGCTGCCCCGCCTGCAAGCCAACCTGTCCGCGGGTATCGGGCACCGGCTCAACGAGCTTCGCTTGGCGCTGAGCGCCGTGCCCGTGACCTACGACACCCTGCCGGCCGAATTGAAACGCGATTGGGTGACGCCCGACGGCCATGCCCGCATCGAGGTCTACCCTAACGGCGACGCGCGCGACAACGAGGTGCTGCGCGCCTTCGCCACGGCGGTGCGGTCGGTCGCGCCCGACGCCACCGGCACGCCGATCTCGATCCAGGAATCCGCGCATACCGTAATGCACGCCTTCGTCACCGCGGCGATCGTCGCGGTGGCGGCGATCGCGCTGTTGCTCACCGTCATCCTGCGCCGCCTCGACGACGTGCTGTTGGTGCTGGCTCCGTTGCTGCTGGCAGGGCTGCTGACGCTGGCCACCAGCGTGCTGGCGGGACTGCCCCTCAATTTCGCCAACATCATCGCCTTGCCGCTGCTGCTCGGCGTCGGGGTCGCGTTCGACATTTATTTCGTCATGCGCTGGCGCGACGGCAACCGCGATCTATTGGGATCGAGCACGGCGCGCGCCATCCTGTTCAGCGCGCTGACCACCGGCACGGCGTTCGGCAGCCTCGCCTTGTCGCCCCATCCCGGCACGTCGGAGATGGGCCGCCTCCTGATCCTGGCACTGCTTTACACGCTGATCTGCACGTTCTTTGTGCTGCCCGCGCTGCTCGCCGCGGCGCGGCCCGCGCCCAAGGGACACGCCGACGCTAGCGGCCGCCCGGGATGAAGTGACCGCCGGGGCCGATTCGCAACCGCTGTCCGCGCCACGCCACCGTGCGGGTGAGATAGCTGGTCAGATAAACCCAGAACGACAGCGCGTCGCGTAACGGCAACAGCCAGGCCGGCGTCGCCGGCACGCCGAGCTCGGCATCGATGACGCGCGCCGAGAGATAGCGGCAGATCACGGTGCAGGTCAGCATCGCCGCGGCGGAAGTGCGGCATTCCGACAAAATGTTGGCCAGGACGCCGACCGCCAGGGGATGGGTCACAATCGTGCCGAAAAAGCCCATCGGCGCGAGCGTTCGGATCGTCAACGCCCAGCGCCGCTCCTGAAGCAGCAGCGCCGACAGCGTCGGCTCGGCAACCACGGTATCGACGAGATAAGGCGTGAGATAAATGCGTTGGCCGGTGCGTCGGACACCTTCGCCGAGCGCGTGGTCGTCGGCGAGGCGATCGGCGATCGCGGCAAAGCCGCCGGCGGCGTCGAGCGTGGCGCGGCGCAACGCGACGGTGGCGCCGAAACAGCCTTCGCCGATGCCGAGCATCTCGCCAAGAACGGCCTGCGGCAGAAAACCATGATCGATATGCAACGCCGCGAGGCGCGACCACAGGCCTTTCATCGGCCGGCCGCGATAGAGGCAGGTCACCAGGCCGACGCCGGGCTGCGCCAGCCCGCCGACCACCGCCGCGATATAGTCGGGGCCGACCCGGATATCGGCGTCGGACATGACCAGGATGTCGTGCCGCGCGGCCGGAAGCATGCCGGCGAGATTGGCGACCTTGCGGTTTCCCGCGGCCGGCCAGTCCGGCTGGATGACGAGTTCGATATCCACTTTCGGAAATTCGCCGCGCAGCCGTTCGACCAGCGCGATCGCCGGATCGCGCGGATTCTGGACGCCGAAGACGAGTTGGAAGCCGGTGTAACGCTGACGGCAGAATGACCGGAGATTGTCGTAAAGCTCCGGCTCTTCGCCGCACAGCGGCTTAAGGACGGTTACCGGGGGTCGCTCGGTTGCGCGCGGGGCCGGAAGGCGGACGAAATAGCGAACCGCAAGCGCCGTCACAAGCAAATACAAGGTTCCCGCCGCCGCGCAGGCGAGCAGCGCATTGGTCAAAAGCATGCCGAACGAATCCGACATCGCGCTTGCGGTAGGCCTCCCCGCTTGATTGCCGGTCGCGATCTTGACGTCTCGACCCGGCCATTCTACCCCCAACCGCAAAATTGCTGTTGCATTTCGATAGGAGCATTGTCAACCATTTCCTGATAAAATCCATTTGCCCGTACTCGGACGCAAGGATGCCTGATTTGAAGCGATTTTTTTGGGCCTTACTTTTGGCCTTGGCATTGGGGGTTTCCGCCGGATCGGCCCGCGCCGCCGCGCCCGAGGATGTCGACGATCCGCTCAAATCGATGAACCGCGTGTTCTTCGATTTCGACATGTTCCTCGATCGGATCCTGTTGAAGCCCGCGGCCGAGGTATATCTGGCGGTGATTCCGCCGCCCGGGCGCCACGCGGTTCGTCACATGCTCGACAACATGAACGAGCCGGTCGTGTTCGCGAACAACATGCTGCAGGGTGAATTTCATCGCGCCGACGTCACGGTCGGGCGCTTCCTGCTGAACAGCACGTTCGGTCTCGCCGGAATTTTCGATTGGGCGAGCGAGAGCGGCCTGCCGAAACAGAACGGCGATTTCGGCCAGACGCTCTATGTTTGGGGCTTCGGCTCGGGACCGTATCTGTTCCTGCCGCTGCTCGGTCCCACCAATCCGCGCGATGCGATCGGCTATGCCGTGGACAACGAGGCCGATCCGATCGGTTACGCCTTCTGGTACGCCGGCGGCCTGCGCTGGGCGGCCTTCTCGCGGTTCGGCGCCGATAGCGCGGATGAGCGCTCGCGTCAGCTCGACACCCTCGACGAGTTGCAGAGGAACGCGATCGATTTCTACGCGGAGATCCGCAGCCTATCGCGGCAGCGGCGCGCGATTGAACTGCGTCACGGCGAACCGGGACCGTATCCGAAGCTCGATTCGATGTTTCAGCCCGAGGATGAGTCGGCAAAATCGCAGGCCGCCAAATAGCGGTCCGCCCCGTCCGGCCGATCAGCTATTTTGGCCGGCCGCCTTTTTGCGCAGCGCCTCGACCAGCGCTTGCGGCCCGCCGCGATCCAGCACCGCGGTGAATTCCGAGCGCCGTGTCGCCAGCTCGCTGATGGTGCCGCTGAGATACACGTCCTCGATCTTCCAGAGGCCGTCGCTTTCCTTCATCAGGTAATCGAGTTGCACCGGCTCGTCGCTCGGCCGTACCAGCTTGGTGTGGACGATGACGCCGCTGCCGGATTCGGTGACATCGGGGCTGACTTCGAACCGGTCGCCGGCATCGTGCTTGAAGCGGGTCGCATAGGTGGCGGCGCTGTAATCGCCGAAAGCGGTGACGAGTTCCGCCTGCTGTTGTTCCGAGAGCGATTGCCAGCGCGGGCCCACCGCCAGCCGCGTCATTCGCGGCAAATCGAAAGCCCGCTTGACCGGCTCTTGGAGTTGGTCCCGCCGTCCCGCGAAGCCCAAACTGTCTCCGGACTTCATCGTGGCGACGAGGCGGTCATAGAAGGCGCGAACGGTCTCGACCGCCTGCGCGTTCGCGGTATCGGCCCGTGCCGTAAGGGCCGGCCCCGCCAACACGGCGGCCGCCAGTCCCAGTTGTATCATCCGACGTCGCGAGATCATGCCACTCAACCCTTCCCGCCATCGCTGCATCGCACATATGGGGAGCAGCGTGACCATTGCCACAAACAAAAATAATACGCTGCCCTGGCACGGAGCGTGCCATGACAACGTTATGACTTGGCATATAGTCCCGATTCGCGGCTAAACCAATCGTTAGATTGAGGCTGTCTTTCCGGACCGGCGATACCGTGTATAATTGGGGTTTAGGAGACTGTGAATGCGGGTAATTCTGGCGCAACCGCGGGGTTTCTGCGCGGGCGTGGAGCGGGCCATCGAGATCGTCGAGAAGGCGCTCGAGAAATACGGCCCGCCGATCTATGTCCGGCACGAGATCGTGCATAACCGCCACGTGGTGGAGCGGCTGCGCGCCAAGGGCGCGGTGTTCGTCGACGATCTCCACGAGATTCCCCGCGGCAGCGTGACTATTTTCAGCGCCCACGGCGTCTCGAGCGCCGTCGAGGAAGCAGCCGCGCTGCGCGACCTGCCGGTGATCGACGCCACCTGTCCGCTGGTTTCCAAGGTACATAGCGAAGGCCAGCGTTACGCTGGCCAGGATCGCGAGATCATTCTGGTCGGTCACGAGGGCCATCCCGAGATCGAGGGCACGATGGGCCGCATCGACGGCAGGGTGCATCTCATCTCCACCGCCGCCGAGGTGGCGACGCTGGTCGTGAATAATCCGTCGATGCTCGCGTACATCACGCAGACCACGCTCAGCGTCGACGATACACGCGCGGTGATCGACGCCCTACGTGCGCGCTTTCCCGACATTGTCGGACCCGACACCAAGGACATTTGCTACGCCACCCAGAACCGGCAGCGCGCGGTGCGCGACCTGGCGCAGCATGCGAATGTCGTGCTGGTGGTGGGCGCGGCGAACAGCTCCAATTCCAACCGCCTGCGTGAAATCGCCGCGGAACAAGGCGTCGCCGCCTATCTCATCGCCGACGCCGACGCGCTGCAGCCCGAATGGCTCGACGGCGCCGACACGGTCGGCATTACCGCCGGGGCGTCGGCCCCCGAGGAATTGGTTCAGGCATTGATCGAGCGGTTGCGCGAACTGGGCGCGGTCGAGGTCGTGCCGCTGGCCGGCATCACCGAGAACGTCCGGTTCCGCATGCCGCGCGAGCTTGCCGAGGCCTGATCCCTTTCCTATGTTGGGCTGAGCGGAGATAGAAATTGGGCGTTCCCTTCCACCAGATCGTGCGCGTCGGCGCCTATGTGATGAAGCAGCGCTTGAAGGGCGTCGAGCGCTACCCGCTGGTGCTGATGCTGGAACCGCTGTTTCGCTGCAATCTCGCCTGCGCCGGCTGCGGCAAGATCGATTATCCCGACGCGATCCTGAACAAGCGCCTGTCGGTCGCCGAGTGCCTCGAAGCCGTCGACGAATGCGGCGCGCCGGTGGTCTCGATCCCGGGCGGCGAGCCCCTGCTCCATCGCGAGATCAAGGAGATCGTCGAGGGCATCGTCGCGCGCAAGAAATTCGTCTATCTCTGCACCAACGCGCTGCTGCTCGAGAAGAAGCTCGACCTGTTCACGCCGTCGCCGTTCCTGACCTTCTCGGTCCATCTCGACGGGCTCGAGGAGGAACACGACCACTCGGTCAGTCAGAAAGGCGTGTTCCAGCGCGCGGTCAAGGCAATTAAATTAGCGAAATCCAAAGGCTTCAAGGTCAATCTTAATGCGACGATCTTCGACAATATGAAGCCGGAGCGGATCGCCGCCTTCCTCGATTTCGCGACCGCCGAGCTCAATGTCGACGGCGTCACTATCTCTCCCGGCTATGCCTATGAGCGTGCGCCCGACCAGGAGCATTTCCTGTCGCGGCAGAAGACCAAGGAACTGTTCCGCGACGTGTTCCGCCTCGGCAAGGGCAAAAAATGGCGGTTCAGCCAGTCGGCGCTGTTTTTCGATTTCCTTGCCGGCAACCAGGAATATCACTGCACGCCGTGGGGCAATCCGACCCGCAACGTGTTCGGCTGGCAACGCCCCTGCTACCTGCTTGGCGAAGGCTACGCCAAGAGCTTCGCCGAGTTGATGGCGACGACCGAGTGGGACAAATACGGCACCGGCAATTACGAAAAATGCGCCAACTGCATGGTGCATTGCGGCTACGAGCCGACCGCGGCCGACGACGCGGTGCGCCATCCGCTGAAGGCGCTGATGGTCAAGCTGCGCGGTCCGCGCACCGACGGGCCGATGGCGCCGGAAATTCCGCTCGACAAGCAGCGCCCGGCCGAATTCGTGTTCTCGCGGCATGTCGAAGAATCCATGGCGACGATCGCCCACGAACGCGCCGCCGCCCCGTCCCGCCCCGCCGCGGCGGAATAGACGTCGCCCAGTCACACGCCGGCGAAAAGCTCGTTCAGTTCCCGGCTAATTTGCGCGGGCGCGGTGTGCCGCTTCACGTCGGCCAGCCGCTCGAGTGCGAATTGCCATCGGGCCGATCCGAACTGCGCCCGAAAATCGGCAAAGTTGGCCGATAGATTGGCGTCGTCCGCGTCGTAGAGAAACGGATAATCGTCGCCGACATAATGCCGCGCCTCCGCGTCGTCCCGGGAGACGAACGGCACTGCGCTGCAATGAGCGGCGACGAAGCCCTTGAGAAACGGCTTGTACCCGTCGGTTTCCTGCCATTGCCGGACGAGATAGTGCGACGTGAATCGCGGCAAGGCGTCGATCCAGACGCGGCCCCCGGGATCGGTCGCGTTGACGATCTCGACGTGCCGCGCGACGCACGCGTTCATGCGGGCATTGTTCGGTCCGCCGAAATAGCCGCACGAAAACACGGTGCCGCGCGCGGCGATGTCGGGGATGCGCAGATCGACATGATGCGTGACATGAACGACGCGGCGCTCCGGAAATGCCGCGCGGAGGAAGGCATCCTGGTTCCGCGACGACGCGACGAGCGTGTCGCACAGTTCCGCCCGCGCGGCGTCGATACGGGCATCGAGGAAATCGCCGATGAGAAAATTTCCCCGCTCTTTCAGCGCCGCCAAATCCTCCATCGGCGCGAAGACGAGATAGGCCTTGGTGACGAAGACGATGGCGTTCCGCAACGTCTCGGGTTCGCGGGCGACACGAAATTCGAGGCCACCGCCGCCGCCGAGAAACCGATCGCATAGGTCACGCAACTGCTCGCCGCGGAGAATGCTGGAGCCCCAGTGCCGTTGCTCGTTCGCGATCAGGAAATGGACGGTGCGCATGGCCGACCGCGCTTTACTTCTTCTTGAGCCAGCCTTCGATCCGCCCCATCGCCGTCTTGATCGCGTCGAGGCTCGCCGCGTAGGAAAACCGCACATAGCCGTTGCCGTATTCGCCGAAGCTGGTGCCCGAGACGGTCGCGACGCCGGCCTCATCGAGGAGGCGCGACTGGAAGGTGCGCGAATCGAGGCCGGTGCCCGCGATGTTGGGGAAAGCATAAAACGCCCCGCCTGGATTGGCGCAACGCACGCCCGGCAATTTATTGAGCGCGGGCACGATATAGGCGCGGCGCTCGGCGAACGCGTTGACCATGCGTTCCACCGGTTCGCGCGGCCCTTGGAGCGCGGCGATGCCGGCGTATTGCGCCGCGGCGTTGACGCAGGAATGGTCGTTGATGGCGAGCCGCTCGGCATACGGAAACAAGGCCTCGGGCCACACGCCGTAGCCGAGCCGCCAACCGGTCATCGCGTACGTCTTGCTCCAGCCGTCGAGCAGGATGACGCGATCGGCGATCTCGGGATAGCTCAACAGGCTGACATGCTTCTGCCCGTCATAGAGCATCTCGCCGTAAATCTCATCCGACAGGATCGCGACCTGCGGATGGCGCGCGAGACCGGCGACGAGCTTGTCCATCTCGGCCTTTGGCACCACGCCGCCGGTCGGATTGGCCGGACTGTTTAGGATGAGGAGCCGCGTGCGCGGTGTGATGAGCGCGAGCACTTCCTCGGCGCTGAACGAAAATCCCTTGCTCTCGTGCAGCGGCATCGGCACCGGCTTGGCGCCGGAAAAGCGGATGACGCTTTCGTAGATCGGAAAGCCTGGGTTCGGATAGACGATCTCCGCGCCCGCCTCGCCGAACATCAGGATGGCGAAGAACATCGTGACCTTGCCGCCCGGCACCACCAGCACGCGCTCGGGCGACACCGTGACGCCATGGCGGCGGTGGAGATCGGCGGCGACCGCCTCACGCAGCGGCAGAATGCCGTTCGCCGGCGTGTAGCCGTGATGGCCGTCGGCGAGCGCCTTCTGCGCCGCTTCGACGATATGCGGCGCGGTGGCGAAGTCGGGCTGGCCGATGCCGAGATTGATGATGTCGCGCCCGGCGCGCTGCAACGCCGCCGCGCGCGCGAGTACTTCAAAGGCGGAACTCCGTGCCGAGCTGGTTCATTCGCCCGGCCACGACGAGACTCTGTTCAGTCATGGCGCCGCAATATAGGGGCGCGTCCCCACCGTTGCAAAGTCGTGCCGCCTGAAGGTCAGCGCAAGATAGGTTAAAGTGTTCACAGCCGATCGGTAAGCGCCTAAAGATTGCAGTTCGTCGCGACGGATGAACCGTTATCGAAAGCGGTTCGGCCGATGGTCGGGGGGTGAGCATGAATCGGATATTGGCGACCGTCGCGGTCCTTTCGCTACTCGCCGGCGGAATATTTCTTGCCTCGCGCCCGCCCGGCTACGCTCCGGCGGCACCGTCCGCTCAAGCGGTGACGACGCCGACCGATGCGGCATCGCCTGACCTAGGGACGCCACGGGCAGCTGCTCCCGCACCCACGGCCATCGTTGCGGCCACACCTTCAAAGCCCGCGCCGTCGCCCGCCGCGACATCGAAGCCCGCGCCCATCATCGCGGATACACCGGCTGCCGCGGCGCCCGTTGCGACCGGTCCCAAGACGGCCGCGGCGACGCCCGCTACCGCCGCCCAGGCGCGTCCCGCCGGCGCCGCTTTGATGCCCGGGATGGACGGCGATGCCACCGAGGGACGGAGCGTCTTCCGCAAATGTGCGGTGTGCCACTCGCTGGCGCCTGGCAAAATCCTGGTCGGTCCCAGCCTCGCCAATGTCGTCGACCGGCCGTCCGGATCGGAACCGAACTTCGAATATTCGGATGCAATGAAGCACGCGAAGCTGATCTGGGATCCGACCACGCTGGACGCGTATCTCGCGGATCCGCAAAAGGTCGTGCCCGGCAACCACATGCCGTTCCCCGGCCTCAAATCTCAGCAAGACCGCGAGGATGTGATCGCTTATCTCGCGTCGCTCAGCGCCAACTTCCACCCGGCCCCAGGCACCGCCGCGCAGCCTGGGACCGCCAACATCGTGCCGCGAACCGCCGCGGCGGGCGCCGCCTATATCTCCGACGTCAAGTACACGCTCAGGACCGGCATCGCCGAAGGCCGCATGGTCTATCTCGGAATCGGCGGCGCCATCGACGGCAAGGTCAATCCGACCCTAACGGCCGCGGAGAACCAAGGCGTCGAAATCACGTTGATCAACGGGGAAGGCGCCGAGCACGACATCACCCTGCCGGACGAAGGCGCGAAATCGCCGCGCGTCACCGGCAAGGGCGCCAGCACCACGCTTGCGTTCCGCGCCGGCAAACCCGGCGAATTCAATTATTTTTGCAGTGTGCCGGGACATCGGCTTGCGGGCATGGAGGGCAGGTTCGTCGTCACCGCGAAGCCGCCGGTGCCGACGATGTCGGAGGCGGACATCTCGCGCGATCCGGCCGATGTTCCGCCGCCGATAACGCGCCGCGAGCCGGCGATGGTGCGCGTCGATCTCGAAGCGAAAGAAGTCGAAGGCCGCCTCGCCGAGGGCACAACGTTCGGTTATTGGACGTTCAATGGCAAGGTGCCGGGACCGATGTTGCGTGTCCGAGTTGGCGACACCGTCGAAGTCCATCTCAAGAATTCGCCTGACAGCTCGATGATCCACTCGGTCGATTTCCACGCCGTCACGGGCCCGGGCGGCGGCGCCGCCGTTCTCCAGGTCGAGCCGGGCGCGGAGAAATCGATGAGCTTCAAGGCGCTGGTGCCGGGGCTTTATGTTTATCACTGCGCCACGCCGATGGTGGCGGAGCACATCGCCAACGGCATGTACGGGACGATTCTGGTCGAGCCGGAGGACGGTCTGACCAAGGTCGATCACGAGTATTATGTAATGCAGGGCGAGATCTACACCGACGCGCCGTTCGGCCAGCGGGGCAGCCAGGAATTCAGCGTGGAAAAACTGCTCGACGAGCGCCCGGAATATTTCGTCTTCAACGGCGAGGTCGGCGCGGTCAGCAAACTGCATCCGCTGCATGCGAACGTCGGCGAGAGCGTGCGCATCTTTTTCGGCGTCGGTGGGCCGAACTTTACCTCTTCGTTCCACGTCATCGGCGAAATTCTCGACAAGGTCTATGAGTATGGCGGCCTGACCAGTCCCGCGCTGCGCGGCATCCAAACCGTATCGGTTCCGCCCGGCGACGCTACAATCGTCGAGTTCACGCCGCTCGTGCCGGGAAACTACACGCTGGTGGATCACGCGCTGGCGCGGATGGAACGCGGTCTCGTCGGTGTTCTTCAGGTCGGCGGCAAGGCCGAGCCTGGCATCTATATCGGCACGGTCGTGCCGGGGATGGGACACTAGGGCCGGCGACGGGAAAATTGGGGCGAGTGACCGGATTCGAACCGGCGACATCCAGAATCACAATCTGGCGCTCTAACCAACTGAGCTACACCCGCCACCGCGCCGCTTACGTATGCTTTGCCGGCGGGGCCGTCAAGGAACCAGATGTCCGAGACCAGGGATCAGGGATCAGAATGAATTTTCTTCTGATTCCTGATACCTGATACCTGATATCTGGCATCTGACCATGAACCCCCTCGATAACGCCCTGCTGACGCCCGCCGAGATGGCGGCGGTCGATCGCGCCAGCGTCGCCGGCCGGCGTGCCTGAGATCGTGCTGATGGAGCATGCCGGCAAGGCGGTGGCGGACGAAGTGCGGCGGCGTTGGGCGCGGCCGCGGCCGGTCGCGGTGCTGTGTGGGCCGGGCAACAATGGCGGCGACGGTTTCGTCGCCGCGCGCCATCTCGCCGCGGCAGGCTGGCCGGTGCAGCTCGGCCTCTTGGGCGAGCGCGGAAAGCTCAAGGGCGCCGCCGCGCATCACGCCGGCCTGTGGCAGGGCAAGATCGAGCCCGCTTCGCCGGCCCTGCTCGACGGCGCCGAGCTCGTCATTGTCGCCCTGTTCGGCGCCGGCCTCGCGCGTCCGATCGACGGCGACGCGGCGAAACTAATCGCGGCGGTGAATGAATCGCGTCTGTCCGCGGTCGCGGTGGACATTCCCAGCGGCGTCGACGGCGCCACCGGCGAGATCCTAGGCACGGCGCCGCGCTGCGCGCTGACCGTCACCTTCTTCCGCAAGAAGCCGGGCCACTTGCTGTTGCCGGGCCGCGCCCTGTGCGGCGATATCGTCGTCGCCGATATCGGCATGCCGCCCGGCGTGCTGACCCAGGCAACGATTTTCGAGAACGGCCCTGCCCTGTGGCTCGACGCGTTTCCTTGGCCGACCTTAGAGGGCCACAAATACAGCCGCGGCCATGTGCTGATCGCGGGTGGCGCCCGGATGACCGGTGCGGCCCGGTTGGGCGCCCGCGCCGCGGCGCGGATCGGCGCCGGGCTTGTCACCCTGGCCGCGCCGAAAGCGGCCTGGCCGGTCTATGCGGCGTCCCTCCAGGGAACCATCGTCGTGCCGGATGCGTTCGCTTCGTTGCTGAAGGATGAACGACGGAACGCGATGCTGATCGGGCCGGGAGCCGGGATAAACGACGCAACGCGCCGCTATGCGCTCGCCGCGCTCAAGACCAAGCGTGCCGTGGTGCTCGACGCCGATGCGCTCACCGGGTTCGCGGGCAAGACCAAGAGCTTCTTCGCCGCCATCACAGGGCCAGACCGTGCTGACGCCGCATGAGGGCGAGTTCGCACGCCTGTTCAAGCTCAAGCGGCGACAAGCTCGCCCGCGCCCGCGCCGCCGCCAGCGCGAGCGGCGCCACCATTCTGCTCAAAGGCCCCGACACTGTGGTGGCGTCGCCCGATGGCCGCGCCGCCATCAACGCTAACGCCCCGCCCGACCTCGCCACCGCCGGCAGCGGCGATGTCCTTTCGGGCATGGTCGCGGGCCTGCTTGCCCAGGGCATGGAAGTTTTTCGCGCAGCGAACGCGGCGGTGTGGCTCCATGGCGACGCGGCGCGCGAATTCGGCCCCGGCCTGGTCGCCGAGGACATTATCGAATGCCTGCCTACCGTGTTGCAGCGGTTAAAAATCGCTGCCCACCACTCGTCTTGAAACAGGTTTGCCGGTAGTCTCCCGTCAATGAGCGAACGTTCCGGATTCATCGACGGGGTGGTCGATCGCACGCTCGACAATCTGCGCTCGCTGCGTCTGGCGTGGCGCGATATCGCGTCGCGCGGCCGCGTCAGCAGCGCCGCGCCGAATCCCGAACTGCCGCGCGACGATGCCGAGCGGCTGCGCCAGCAATTGCGCGATTGCCTCGACGCCAAGGGCGGCGCCGTCGCCGCGCGCGCCCGCGCCGCCGACCTTGGCCGCACCTATCTCGCGCTCAACGCGACTGGACGCGAGCGGTTCCTCTATATGCTCGCCAGCGAATTCGACATCGATCGCGGCACTGTCGACATCCTGGCGCAACGCCTGTTGATGGCCGAGCGCGACGAACGGCCGCCGATCGAAAAAGCGCTGCGCGACGCGCTCGAGCCGCCGCGCGTCAAGCTGCTGACTCAGTTCAACGGCCTGCCCGAGGGCGTGAAGTTCCTGGTCGATCTGCGCGCCGAGCTGATGACGCTGGCGCGCGATAATCCGGTGCTGGCAAGCCTCGAAAGCGATCTGAAGAATCTGCTGACCGGCTGGTTCGATGTCGGCTTCCTCGAACTGCGCCGCATCACCTGGGAATTGCCGGCGGCGCTGCTGGAGCGGCTGGCGCGCTACGAGGCGGTGCATCCGGTGCGCGCCTGGTCCGATATGAAGAACCGGCTCGACCTCGACCGGCGCTGCTTCGCCTATTTCCATCCGCGCATGCCGGACGAGCCGCTGATCTTCGTCGAAGTCGCGCTGGTCAAGGGCATGGCCGACGACGTCCAGGCGCTGCTCGACAAGAACGCGCCCTTGGGCGATCCCGGCGCCGCCGACACCGCGATCTTCTATTCGATCTCGAACTGCCAGAAAGGCCTGAGCGGGATCAGCTTCGGCGATTTCCTGATCAAGCGGGTCGCGGACCGCCTTCACGAGGAGCTGCCGCATCTCAAGACCTTCGCGACACTGTCGCCGATCCCCGGCTTCCGGCCATGGCTCGAGCGCCGCATCGCCGGCGGCGAGAAATTCCTGACCGAAGCGGAGCGCGCGGCCCTGCCCGAGGCGCTGCGTACGGAGACGCTCGACAAGATCCTGGCGCGGCCGCGCTGGCAGGAGGATACGGCGCTGACCGAGGCGTTGCACACGCCGCTGATGCGGCTCTGCGCGCGCTATCTGCTGACGGAAAAGCGCGCCGACACCGGCACAGTCGCCAATTCCGTGGCGCATTTCCATCTCACCAACGGGGCGCGGATGGAGCAGCTCGATTGGCTCGCCGACACCTCGACCAACGGGTTGAAGCAATCTTGCGGGATGATGATCAACTATCTCTACCGGCTCTCGGAGATCGAGCAGAATCACGAAGCCTATGTCAGCGAACACCAGATCGCGGCGTCGCCGGCCATCCAGCGCCTGGCGAAGGGGTAGGAAGTTTTCGGTTGTCAGTTCGCAGTTGTCAGTCTTCCGTCACTGACAACTGACAACTGACAACTGACAACTCACAACTGCCTGGCCATATAGACCGTGCCCCTGATCGGGTTGTGGTAGTAAGGCGGAACTTCGGCGAAGCCGAGCGCGCGGTACAAGGTCAGCGCCGGCACCAGCCAATCCCCGGTGTCGAGCAGCATGCGGCGATAGCCGGCGGCGCGCGCCTCGTCGAGCAGCCGGTCGCACAGCAGACGCCCGGCGCCGCGCCCGCGCCAGTCCGGCGCGATATAAAGCCGCTTCATCTCGCAGTCGCCGGGCGCGAGCGGCCGATAGGCGACGGTGCCGATTGCGTCACCCGCGACGGACCGTGCCAGCAACACGAGCCCCGCGGGCCGCGCATATTTCCCCGGCAGCGTGGCAAATTCCTCGTCAACGCCTTGGAAGCTAAGATCGAGGCCGAGCCCGTCAACATACTCGCGGAACAGTCGCAACACCGCGTCGCGATCCCGCGGCCACTGCGCCTCGGCGATGACGATATCGCCGCTCATGCGGCCGCGACGGGCCGCCGTAACATTTCGACGCCGGCGATCACAAAACCAAGCCCGAACGCGATCCCGGCGGCCTCATAGACCCAGTCGCTTTGCAGCAGGTAGGCGAGGATCGCAACGGCCAGCGCGGCGATCCACAGGACCGGGCCGATCCCGGAAATGCCGCGGGAAAACAGGATCGCCGCGCCCAGCACCGCGACGCCGACCGCGTTGACGCCGGCGCCGACCGCATAGGCATCGATGTAATCGCCGGCGCCGCGCATCAGAACGATGCCGACAACCGCGGCCGCGAACCCTGCCAGCCCGGCCCAGCCGACCGCGCGGCTGAGGTAGACGTACACGCCGATCAGCGCAAACAGCAGGATGATGTCGGTGACAAGGAACAGCCGTTCGCTGTCGCGGCTGCTGAGCAACTCGAAGGCGAACGCCTCGATCCCGCGCAGCACGCCCGCGACGATCGCGGCCACACCTGCCAGCTGGTACAGCATCGTGCTAGACATGGTTTCCCCCTCGCCGCCCGCTATTCTTCCGGCGGCACCGGTCGCGGCTTGCGATCGGGCCCGAGCGCAACGAAGGTGAACAAGCCTTCGGTCACCTTGATGGGCTCGCTCTTGCCCCAGCGCCGCGCCCAGCTCTCGATTTTCACCGTCAGCGAGGTGCGCCCGATGCGGACGATTTCGCCGTAGCAGCTCACTTCGTCACCGACGAAGATCGGCTGGTGGAAGGTCATCGCCGTGATGGCGACGGTGGCGCAGCGCCCCTTCACCCGACGCGCCGCGATCGAGCCACCCGCCAAATCCATCTGCGACAGCACCCAGCCGCCGAAAATGTCGCCCGATTGGTTGGCATCGTGCGGCATCGGAATGGCGCGCAACGCCGGCTCGTAGGTGGGCGGACGATCGTTCGGCGCGGCGTCGCTCATTTCAATAATTCTAGCGGTTTTCAGGCACGCGCTTAACCACGTTATTTTTTCGAATGACACAGAGTCATCAATATGGTACAATCTTAAATTGAAAAACTAATTCACTTTTTCGGGGTGTTTGGTTAACGGATCGGCCGAATAAAGGTGCTCGATGTCGCAACGCCAACAGCTCCTGTCCATGAGTGCCATGCTCGAACACGTCGCCCGGGAAGCCACCCGCTCCGGTTATGGGTTGGTTGCGACCTTGTCGGCCGCCGCCGCCGAAGCCACGCGGCAGGAATTGATCGCGGTCGACCGGGCGGCACGGCGCCCCGAGCCGCCGTCCAAGGTTCGCGTTCCGGAGGATTCATTGGTCTAGCCGCCACCAAATCTTGCGGTCTCGCAGGCCCTATCCTACCGTATCTATCCGCATCGCGCTTGCCCGTATGAGGGCCGTTCCCTATAGTCCGGGCCCATGCCCGACCTGTTCGACAATCTCGCCCGCAAGGCGCCGAGCGGCTATTCCGCCAAAGACATCGAGGTCCTCGAAGGCTTGGAGCCGGTCCGGCGCCGCCCCGGCATGTATGTCGGCGGCACCGACGAGCGCGCGCTGCACCACCTTGCCGCCGAGGTGCTCGACAACGCCATGGACGAGGCGGTCGCCGGTCATGCCAGCCGCATCGAGGTCGAGCTGTACAAGGACGGCTCGCTGCTGGTGCGCGACAATGGCCGCGGCATCCCCGTCGATCCGCATCCCAAGTTCCCGAAGCAGTCGGCGCTCGAGATCATCCTCACCATGCTGCATTCGGGCGGCAAGTTCGGCGGCGACGCCTACAAGACCTCGGGCGGGCTGCACGGCGTCGGCGTGTCGGTGGTCAACGCCTTGTCGGACAAGCTCTCGGTCGAGGTCGCGCGCGACCGCAAGGTCTGGACTCAGGAATACGCGCGCGGCAAGCCGACGACCAAGCTGAAGGATGCCGGCGCCGCGTCCAACAAGCGCGGCACGTCGATCCGCTTCCATCCCGATCCGCAGATTTTCGGCGACCATCGCTTCAGGCCGGCGACGCTCTATCGCCTCGCGCGGTCGAAGGCTTATCTCTTCCGCGGCGTCGAAATCCGCTGGTGGTGCGATCCCGCCGTGGCCCGGCCCGATGACGTGCCGCAGGAAGAGCGGTTGAAGTTCCCCGGCGGCCTCGCCGACTATCTCGCCTCGATCGTCAATGGGCGCGAGACGCTGACGCCCACGCCCTTCGCCGGCGAGCACGATTTCGGCAGGGAGGGCCGCGTCGAGTGGGCGATCGCCTGGCCCGCCGACGGCGACGGTTTTTCGTCGTCCTATTGCAACACCATCCCGACACCCGAAGGCGGCACGCATGAGAGCGGGTTGCGCTCGGCGCTGACCCGCGCGCTCAAAGCCTATGGCGAGCTGGTCAACAACCGCCGCGCGGCGCAGATCGCGTCGGAAGACGTGATGCAGGGCGCGGTGGTGCTGCTGTCGCTGTTCATCCGCGATCCGCAATTCCAGGGCCAGACCAAGGACCGGCTCGCCTCGATCGAGGCGACGCGCTTGGTCGACGGCGCGCTCAAGGATCATTTCGACCACTATCTCTCGGGCGACCCGGTCGCGGCGCGCGCGCTGCTCGACGAGGTGATCGAGCGCGCCGAGGACCGGCTTCGCAAGCGCCAGCAGAAGGACCTCGAGCGCAAGAGCGCGACGCGCAAACTACGCCTTCCCGGCAAGCTCGCCGATTGCGCGCGCTCCTCCGCGGAAGGCACCGAAATTTTCTTGGTCGAGGGCGACAGCGCCGGCGGCTCGGCCAAACAGGCGCGCGACCGCGACACCCAGGCGATCCTGCCGTTGCGCGGCAAGATCCTCAACGTCGCCTCCGCCAGCGCCGACAAATTGCGCCAGAACCAGGAGATCGCCGATCTGATCCAGGCGCTGGGCTGCGGCTCGGGCGAGCGCTATCAGGACGACAAGCTGCGCTATGAGCGCGTCATCATCATGACCGACGCCGATGTCGACGGCGCGCATATCGCCTCGCTGCTGATGACGTTTTTCTTCCGCGAAATGCCGAAGCTGGTGGAGAACGGCAAGCTCTATCTCGCCGTGCCGCCGCTCTATCGCCTCGCGCAAGGCGCCACGGTCGTGTACGCGCGCGACGACGCGCACCGAGCCGAGCTGACCAAGACCGTGCTCACCGGCAAAGGCAAGATCGAGGTCAGCCGCTTCAAGGGCCTCGGCGAGATGCCGTCCGCGCAACTCCGCGACACGACCATGCACCACGCGAAGCGCGTTCTGGAACGGGTCACCCTGCCCCCGCCCGAAGACCGCTCGAACGTCAAGAAGACCGCGGCGCTGGTCGAAAGCCTGATGGGCCGCAAACCCGAGCTGCGCTACGAATTCATCCAGGCCCGCGCCCCGTTCGCCAAGGAACTGGATATTTAGCGATGTCGCTGGATCGTATTCCCTCTCCGCTTTGCCGAGAGGGCTAGGCTTTGGCTTTTGCCTTCTTCTTCGGCAGCGAGGCGGCGAAGTCGACGCCGCGCTCCACCCATTTTTTGAGGCCGGCGTCCGTCCGGTAGCCTTCCGGATCGACGCGGATGAAGCCGGTCATCACCATCGCGCCCATCTTCGCCAATTGGGCATGGGGCTCCCTCGCCGCGTCGTCCATGGCGTCTGGCCCGACGCGGATCAGCATGCCGCCGCGGCCGCTGACGGAACACGCCATGTTGCCGCCGACCATGAAGCTGAGGCCGCCCATCATCTTCTTCTCGACGATTTCGCGGCGGCCCGCCAAGAGCCGCCGCACGCGTTTCGCCGTATCCTCGTCGTAGGCCATTCCCGAGGCTAATTGCTGCCGGGGAATTTTTCCAGATAGACCTGGCCGGCGCGGCCGAAATAGAGCGCGCGCTTGCCGCTGATGCAAACTTGGTAACCGACGCAGCCCGCCGCCATGATCCGGCGCAGGAATTCGACATAGGCGATGCCGCCGGTCTGCACCGCCTTCAGCGCGGATTTGATCTGCTCTTCCGAAAATTCGCGGGCGATGTGCGCACCGTCGAACTCGCGCGGATCGAGCTCGGGTTCCGCTTCGACGTGCGACCGGCCGTCCGGCATGTAATAGGTCTTCTCGCGGCGGTACAGGTCGCAGTGGTAGCCTTCGGCGCCGATGCCGATGAGCTTGCCGATCACTGTCGGGAAATTGACCGTCTCCGCGATCGAGCCGGCGCTCGCCTCATGAAAGACCGCGATCAGAATTCTGTTCCATCTCACTCTCCTTCGGTTGAACTCTTGATTGCGTCGAGCAGCGCGCGCAGGTCGCGGACTATTTTGCCAGAGCCTTCGCGGTGTTATGCGTTGGGTTGAACCGCGATGCGCAGCCAGCGCCGGTCTGTCGGCGTGCCGGGGCCGGCGGCGAAGATCTGTTGCGCCGGAAAGGCGCCCGGCAGGTTCGTCAGGGTCAGCGTGAACCCTGGCCGCGGGAGCGACACCTTGTCCGTTTTTCCGAGATAGACCGCATAGCCGCCGGTCGTGTCGTTCGGCACCTGCGGCGTCGGGTCCGAGCGCATGATGACGGTGCCGCCCGCCTGACTCAGATCGCCGATATTGTAGGCGAGGATGGCGATGTCGCCCGGCGCGGTCGCTACCGCCCACGTCAGGTAGGATTTGCCGATATCCCGGGCGAACGGGGCGGTGCGGCCGCCGTCGACGAAGGCGCGGTCCATGCCGAGCTGGGAGCCGACAATGCCGCCTTGCGAATCGGTCAGCACGTCGACCTCGACCAGCGCGCGAAAGTCCGGACCGCTTGGCCGGAAACAATGCCAGGTCTGCCCATTCGCCGCCGCCGCTTGTGGGCAGCTTTCCTCGAGATGGAACCACTGGAAGAAGCTCGATTTCTGCTCGGCGGCGAGGGTGGCCGCGGACGCGGGCTGACTGGCCGCGACGGCGCTCAGGCCGAGAAGGATCGACAGCAGGCGCGGAAATTTCGACATGACGCGCATATCCGGTTTCGCCGGCGGCGCGGATTTGGTAGTAAATCCTTTCTACCGCGCGGTGTCGAAGGTTCTATGATGCGCGGCCCGATTTCATCCACGCCGTCTTTCCTGTCCGATGCCGAACGCGATCATCCTGCTGGTGTTTTTTCTGACCTATCTGGGCCTGGCGGCGGGACGCCTGCCCTGGTTCCGGGTCGACCGCACCGGCATCGCGCTGTTGGGCGCGATCGCGCTGCTGGGCACCGAGACGGTGACCATCGACGATATCAGCGGCAGCATCGACATTTCGACCCTGGTGCTGCTGTTCGCGCTGATGATCATTTCGGCGCAGTTCCTGTCGGCCGGCTTCTACGATCTCTGCGCCGACTGGATCACCGCGCGGCACAGCGGCCCGGTTTCGCTGTTGGCGCTGACCGTGACCGTGTGCGGCGCGCTGACGGCACTTCTTGCCAACGATATCGTCGTGTTCGCGATGGCGCCGTTGCTGATCGCCGGCGCCCGCGCCCGCGGCTACGATCCGCGCCCGTTCCTGATCGCCCTGGTCACCGCCGCCAATACCGGCTCGGCGGCGACGCTGATCTCGAGCCCGCAGAACATTTATCTCGGCCAGATCGGCAATTTGAGCTTCCACCATTTCCTCGCTCGCCTGCGCGGTGCCGGCGATGTTCGGCCTTGCGGTCGTATTCGGCGTGATCTGGTTCCAGTGGCGCGACCGGGTGATGGACCGGTCGCCCGCGCTGATCACCGACATGCCCGAGGTACCGCGCCACCCTTTCGACCGTAACCAGACCATCAAGGCGATCGTGGCGCTGGCGGCGCTGCTGATCCTGTTCACCACCTCGCTGCCGCGCGAGATCGGCGGGTTGGTCATCGCCGCCCTGCTGCTCGCCAGCCGCAAGATCACCAGCCGCACCATGATCGCGGCGGTGGACTGGCCGCTGCTGCTGCTGTTCGTGTGCCTGTTCGCGGTGACGGGCGCGCTGGCCCAGTCCGGCCTCGCCTATCCCTTCGTCGCGTCGCTGGGCGATGCCGGGCTCCTGCCCGATCATCTCGACGTGCTGGCGCCGCTGACGCTGCTGATGAGCAACGTCTTCGGCAACGTGCCGTCGGTGATCCTGCTGCTGCAAATTTGGCCGAACCCGCCCGAAGGCGCGCTCTATGGCATGGCGCTGCTGTTTTCGTTCGCCGGCAATTTCCTGCTGCTCGGCAGTTTCGCCAATCTCATCGTCGCCGAGCGCGCGACCCAGTTCGGGGTGCATCTGAGCTTCGGCGAATATGCCCGCGCCGGCATTCCCATCACCATCATCTCGATGCTGTTCGCGATGTTGTGGCTGCACTGGACCGGCTGGCTGCATTGGTCGATGCCGGCATTCGCGGAATGACATGACCGTCAGCCTTCCGACTCTCGATACTCGCGGTGCAGCCGGAATGGATCGACTATAACGGCCACACCAACATGGCCTATTACGTCGTCATGTTCGACAAGGCGACAGACGTGCTGTTCGACGCGCTGGGCGTCGGCCAGGCTTATCGCCGTGACGCCGACCATTCGATGTACGCGCTCGAATCCCACGTCACCTACGCGCGCGAGACCAAGCTGGGCGACCGCGTCCGCATTTCGGCGCAACTGATCGACGGCGACGCCAAACGCTTCCATTTCTTCCTGCGCATGACGATGGCCGACGGCGGCGAGCAAGTCGCGACCTTCGAGATGGTGGTGCTGCATGTCGCGATGGCGAACCCGAAGGCAACTCCCTTCCCCGCCGCGATCCAGGCGCGCCTCGACGCAATGCTGGCGGCCCACCGCGCCCTGCCCCTCCCGCCCGAGGTCGGCCGCAAGGTCGGGTTGAAGCGATGATGATGGCGAGGAAAGTCGATCGAGCGGGAGGGCTGCTCGCGGCACTCCTTGTTCTCTCTTTCGCCGCAGCGTCGGCCCATGCCGCGCCGCTGTGCGAGCGGCCGGCGCCGCGCAACGAAAGCATCAGGCTGGTGAACAGCTTCGCCGACGACCCGCCGTTGCAGGCGATCGCGGCGGGGCGCGGGCGCTGCGGCTGGGGCCTCGGCCTCGCCACCGGCCCGAGCGGCAGCGGCACCGGCTTCATCGTCGGCCATCGCCGCGAGGTCATGACCGACCTTCACGTCGTCGACAAGTTCTGCCGCGGCAACCGGCACTTCACCTTCCAGCACGGCTACGACCGCGGGCACGGCCTCAGCACCCAGATCGCGACCGTCGTCGCCCACGGCGACTATTGCGCCAAGCTGTCGCGCGGGCGACACGATTACAGCGGCGACTGGGCGATCGCGGTGCTCGAGGAGGACCCGATGGAGCTCGAGCGCACGCCGCCCGGCGCCGACATCGCGCCGCTCGCGCCGCGCTTGGGCGGCACCTGGTCGAAAGAAAATGGGCGCTATTACCTGCTCGGCTACAGCATGTCGTTCCGCGCCGGCCAGCAGCTCTACAGCGCCGGGCCGTGCCGGTTCGGCCGCCTGTTCAGCGACGGCGTCGTCGAGCATGACTGCGACGCGAGCCATCGCAGCTCCGGCGCGCCGATCATCAGCGAGGACGCGGACGGCGGCTGCGAGGTCGCGGCGATCCATGTCGGCGAGATCGCGGACGTGCCGGGCCGGCCGGCCTATCGCGCCGGCGTCAACGCCAATGTCGCGGTGCTGTCGAGCCGCTTCGCCGCAACGGTTAACGCGGTCGCGCGCGCGCTTGAAGAAGGCCGCGACTTAGATGAGATTGCCGCCGACTTGGCCGCTCATCCGCCGCATCGGTAACCCTATGAAGCTGTGGGATGCGTTTTGCGTTGGCGGTGCCGCGCTCGGCATCGTGCTGTCGCCGCCGCCGGCCGCCGCCGCGGCGCCGGCGGATTGCGGCGCGCCGGCGGCCCTGCCCGACGGCTGGTCGCTCTCGTCGCCGCGAGAACAGCAGCTCGATCCCGAGCGCATCTGCGGCATCGCCGCGCAGCTCGATGCCCTTCCCGAGGCCGCGGCCAACGGCGTCGTCATCGTCCGCCACGGCAAGCTCGTCTATGAGACGTATTTCGCCGGCAAAGACCAGCGCTGGCCCGAACGGCATTGGCGGGAGCCGCTAACGGTCCTGCCGCACGACGCGCGCACCAAGCACGACGTCCAGTCGATCACCAAGAGCGTGACGGCGCTGCTCGTTGGCATCGCCATCGACCGCGGCGCCATCGCCGGCGTGGACGCGCCGGTGCTGTCGTTCTTTCCCGACTACGGCAATCTCGGCGATCCCGACAAGCGGTTCATCACCCTGCGCGATCTCCTCACCATGACCGGCGGGCTGAGCTGGCGCTACGAGCCCTATCTCGAAATGGGGCGCGAGACCGACGCCGCCGCCGACCCCTACAAGTTCGTGCTGGCGCAACCGCTGATGCGCCCGCCCGGAAGCTGGTGGCATTACAACAACGGCAGCGCCGAGCTGGTCGGCGGCGCGGTGCAACAGGCGACGGGCGAACGGCTCGACCGGTTCGCCAAGGACACGCTGTTCGACCCGCTCCAGATCGCGGATTGGGAATGGGGCATGATGGCCAGCGGCAATCCCGGCGCGTCCTGGGGCTTGCGGTTGAGGCCGCGCGACCTCGCCAAGATCGGCCAGCTCGTGCTCGACCGCGGCGCCTGGCATGGCAAGCAGATCGTCTCCGCGACCTGGATCGCGGAGATGACCCGCCCGCGCATCGTCCGCAAAAATTTCGAATACGGCTATCTGTGGTGGCCGGGCCGCGCCTCGGATCGGCGGCCGCGAGGTCGATCTGGTCGCGACTTATGGCTGGGGCGGACAGTGCCTCTATGTCGTGCCGAGCCTCGACCTGGTCGTCGCTGTCACGGCCGGCGTCTATAATTTCGACGGCAAGGGCTATCAGGACCAGGCCGGCGACATGGTGCTGTACAAGGACGTGCTCCCCGCCGCGCTCGGAAACTGACGGGCTAATTCTCCGGCATGCCGGCCTTGCGCAGGCCGTCGATCAGCCGGGCATGCTCTGCCAAATAGATCGGGTTGTCGGATTGAATTCTATTCCTTTGTAATGCGGCGAGGGTCTTGGTTCGCACTCCTGGCGAAGCTAGATAGCGCGCCAAGTCTCGCGTGCCTCCGCGTCGTGGCCCGTGAACGTCAACGCCGCGATCAAAAAGAAATAGGTGGGGATCGGTGCGGGATTGAGGGCGATGGATTGGCGGCTCAAATCGATAACCTCGTTGTATCGCTGCAACATGAAGTATCCGCTAGCCTTGTGACCCAAGAAAATGAACATTTGCGGGTCACGCGGGCTTAAACGGATTGCCTTGTCGGCCGTCTCGATCACTTTTTCCGCATGGCCGGCAAAAAGGCTGGTCAAGTCGAGAATGACATAGGCGTCCATGAGCGTTGGCGACAGGGCCAGCGCGCGCTCGGCCGCGTTATGTGCCTCCGCCAGCTGTCCCGCCACCATGAGATTGTGTGCTCGGACGAATACGGCCATCGGGTTTGTAGGCTCGATGGCAAGAGCCCGCGCGGTCATCTCTTCGGCGCGGGCGAGATCCGCTTTTCGGTCAGTGGTTTGGAACGTCGAGACCAGCCACGAATATTTGTGAGCAAGTGTCACCAGCGCAACCGTGTTATTCGGGTCCGCTTGCAACGCTCTTTCACAAAGCTGCGACGCCGCGTCGGCCTCCTTGCCGATGAAGGATGCCAGATTGTCGAATATCACGGCGCACCGCAGCGCCAATTCCTGGGCGCCGGGATTGCTGGGACGCGAACGTTCCAATCGGGCCGCCTCGATATCCGCCAATTGAAGTTGTAACGTCCGCGCGAGGCGCGTGACAATCTCGTCCTCGGTTTGGAGAAGGTCGGTCTTGTCGGTGTCGAATTCCTCGGCCCAGAGATGCGCGCCGGTCTCGGTGTCGATGAGCTGCGCGTTGGTGCGGATGCGTTTGTCGGTCGGCTGCACTGAGCCTTCGAGCGCGTAGCGCACGCCCAAGTCCTTGCCGATCTCCTTCACGTCGGTCGGCTTGCCCTTGTAGGTGAAGGCGGTGTTGCGCGCGATGACGAAGCTGCCGGGAATGCGCGAGATGTAGGTCGTCAGCTCGTCGGTCAGCACGTCGGCGAGATAATCTTGCTTCGCATCGCCGGACAAATTCTGGAACGGCAACACCACGATGGACAGCCGCGGCCCTTCGTCCTCCGGCAGACCGGCCTTGCGGAGCCCGTCGAGGAAGCGGCGAACCCACACCCAATTCGTCATATACCATTTGACCGATGTCAGCCTGGGATTGAGGCGACGGGCCTCCGCCAACGCGGACTTCGCCTCTATGTCGTTCCCCTTCGAGGCTTCAGCCGCAGCCAACCAGGCGTAAACAATCCAGACCCGGAAGCCGGCGTCGATTGCGCGCTTGTACCCGTCAACCGCCGCATCATCGTGAGCACGACACAATTCGCTGTTGCCGAGATTGTAGTACCAAAGGCCGTCCCCAGGATCGCGTGGGCTAAGTCTGAAGGCCTGTCTAATGTGTGCGATCGCTTGATCGCAATGTCCTTCGGGAAATTCCGCCGCGCCCATCCACATGTACGCAACCGCCAAATTTGGATCGAGGTTTACTGCCGTTTCAGCAGCCTCGACCGCTTCTGGGAATTGCTTCATCAAGAATAAAGCATAGCTCTTTACATAGTAGATCGCGGCGTAGTCTGGATTGATCGCGCTTGCTTTCGCCAGCAGGTCGATCTGCGCGGCGGGAGCATCCGTGGGTGCCGCGCTCCAACCGGAGACGTTGGAGTGTAAACGGACCAATGCTAGCCCGACCATCGCCTCGGAATTCCGCGGATCGAGCTTCAAGGCTTGTTCAAAGAAACTGCGCGCTGCGTCGTGCTCAGCTTTGTCCCGCCCGGGGCTGTTGACAATTGCCCAACCCCGCATCGTCAAATCGATGGCGTCAGGATTGGTGGAATGCGCGCTCTTTTCAGCCTCGGCCTTGGTCAGCTCATAACCGAGCGTGTTGGCGAGGCGGGCGACGACATCGTCCTGGAGCTTGAACAGGTCCGCCAGGTCTTCCTCGAACCGGTCGGCCCAGAGATGCGCGCCTGACTCCGCGTCGATGAGCTGCGCGTTGACCCGCACCCGGTTGCCGTCGCGCTGCACCGAGCCTTCGAGGACATAGCGGACGCCGAGCTCCTTCCCGATCTCCTTGGCGTCCACCGCCTTGCCCTTGTAGGTGAACGCCGTATTGCGGGCGATCACGAAGGAATTGCGGATGCGCGACAGGTCGGTGGTGAGGTTGTCCGTGATGCCGTCGGCGAAATAATCCTGCTTCGGATCGTTGGAGAGGTTAGCGAACGGCAGCACGACGATGGAGAGATGCGCCGGCGCGTTGGCGACGGTGACTTTGTTGCCGGGTCCTGCGACGAAATACCACGCTGCCACGGCGGCGATTACGATCAACGTGACGACGGCTGCAAGTGCGGGGACGAGTTTCCGTTTTGTCTTCCCTTTTTCGTCGTCCCCGCGAAAGCGGGGACCCAGAGCCTGCCCCGGACTTGATCCGGGGGTTAGCGACGTGCGTTGGCCCTGGGCCCCTGCTTTCGCAGGGGCGACAAAGTTATTTCGTTGCGGCGTGGCAGGCACCGCCGTCGCCGGCTTGCCGACCGACAGCGAATAGACCCGCATCGGCTCGGCGATGTTCTTGAGTTCCTGGTCGCCCAAGTCGGTGACGGCAAGATCGAGCCGGTTGCGCACCTGGCGGTACGCGTCTTCCGACAAGCAGATTTCCGCCCGGCTCGCAGATGGTCTCGAGGCGCGCGGCGATATTGACGCCGTCGCCCATCAGGTCGCCGTCCGCCTCCTCCATCACGTCGCCGAGATGGATGCCGATGCGGAATTCGATGCGCCGCTCCGGCGGCAGGCCGGCGTTGCGCTCCACCAGCCCGGTCTGCACCTCGATGGCGCAGCGCACCGCGTCGACGACGCTGCGGAACTCGACCAGCGCGCCGTCGCCGGTGCGTTTGACGATGCGGCCGTGATGGACCGCGACGATCGGGTCGATCAGGTCGGAGCGCAGCGCGCGCAGCCGCGCCAGCGTCAGCTCCTCGTCGCGGCCCGCGAGACGCGAATAGCCGACGACGTCCGAGACCAGGATCGCGGCCAGCTTGCGCCTGACATGCTCAGATGCCACGCGAATTTCCCCCGCCCGTGCGTCGCAATTTTATCACCACGCCGCTGAGAAGCCGCCGAAATTTGCCCCGTTCCGGCTGTTCGGGACTTGACGATGCCGCAGGGATAACGCATATTACCGGAATTATCACCTTGCCAAATAACCATCTAGGGCTAGTATATGGTCGCGTGACAGGCCGGTTCTCTAATGCAATCAGTAGCTTACGGTATGATGGGTGATTTGTGCCTAGGCTATTGAAATTGTACGCATCCTGTGGTATATGGCGCGAGCCATGGTGCGCGCCTCGAAAAAGAAAGACCTTTTCACGCCGGAGATGATCAAAGCTATCCGCGCGGAAGTTTCCGATCAGCTTGCTTCCGTTTTGTGTGATTCCGGCGGTCTTTTTCGAGAGCCTGCGCAATATCAGGTTGATCAGTTAGTAGGCGGTATAGTGATTGCCGCTGAGACGGCTTCTCGAAAAGATGCCTGAGTGTCACGGCGTAGAAATATGTCGTCTCTATATGCGCGCAAATTCTGAGCAGATCGGCATTGCGGTAGGCGACGATATTTTCAAGATCGATCTTGGGCTGCATGAGGACTGCGGGCAGATGGTTTCGCTCAGTGCGTTTGCGCTTCCAGTATTTGAAGCGCGCAACAGTCGTCCGCCAAAAATGTTTGGGATCGGCTGCGAGCAAAAGCTCTCTCGAAAATTTCGGATCAGCGGAAGCACCAAGAACCCAATGCGCAAAACGGTGTCTTTCAGAAGCATATCTGTCGATTACGCTCAGAGTCACGCGCGTCAAGCGCGAGTATCGGTTCGCGAGCGTGTGTTCAGCAGCGGACAACAACATTCGCTTCTGTACAGCGAAACTTTCAAATTCCGCGTACATCTCCATTGCCGCTGGCGTCTTCGCTCCGATCAGGCCCGCGAAGGCGTGGCCAAGCTCCATTTCGACAATCGACCATCCAGCAATGACGCGCGCTGCCAGCGCCACCTGTTCTTGAATGCCTCCCAACACGGAGGTGCCGAAAAGATAGTTGCCGTTTGTGTGCAGAGTTGAAAGTGGCTGTCCCGACATAAGCAATCCTTCGGTATCTAGGAGGGCATCGTCCATGCAGAACGCTACCGCTTGCGAAAAGGCGGCGATGCCATCGGCACGAAGGCGGGCTTTCCAGTTAGGCGTTCGGCTTCTGGTGGCAGCGGCCAATCCATGGTCCGGGCTAACGCGAGAATACGCTCGGCTAGTTCCAATGCAGCCCGCCGATCCATACGGACAGCCAGAATGGTGGCCCGTGGGGGTATTCCGCGTACGTCCAGCCTCGGTTCTAGGGCGAGGACTCATAACCAGTAGCAGATAGCGGCTGCGATGCAGACGGCTGCATGGAAGTTTTTGGCGAGACGGTCGTATCGGGTTGCGATGCGGCGGAAGTCCTTGAGGCGACCGAACATGCGCTCGATAGCGTTGCGATGGCGATAAAGGTATGGGGAGAAGCAGCTTTTCCAGACGCGGTTGGATTTCGGCGGGATGTTCGGCGCCGCTCCCTTGGCCTCGATCTTCCGACGTACGGCATCGGTATCATAACCCTTGTCGCCATGGACGAGATCGGTCGCGGACATCTGGTCGAGCAGCGCGTCGGCAGCCACGCAGTCAGCCACTTGGCCGCCCGTCAGCAAGAACGCGATGGGGCGGCAGAAGCGATCAGTCAGAGCGTGGATTTTTGTCGTCCGCCCGCCGCGCGACCGGCCGATCGCTTGGTTCTGCTCCCCCCTTTTCCACCCGACGCGCAGCGATGAGCCTTCACGGCGGAAGAGTTGATCAACACCTCGGCCGGTGGGCCGCCTGCCGTTGCCAACGCGTAGAACATGTTCGACCACACGCCCTTGGCCGCCCAGCGCACGAACCGGTTATAGAGTGTCTTGCGCGGACCATAGACGGATGGCGCATCCTTCCATCGACAGCCGGACATCAGGACATGCACGATCCCGCTGATCACGCGGCGATCATCAACCCGCGGCTTGCCCCGCGTGTCAGTCGGAAGATGCGGCCCAAGCCGTTCGAACTGCTCGTCGTTGAGCCAGAAATAATCTCGATCCATCAGCGATCTCCCTTCGGAGATCGTGAATTACAATTCGCACACGATGGGAATCCTGTTTATGGGTCCCAGCCCTAGATGCTCGATTGATCCGCGTAGCTGCACGAATAGATCGTCGGCGCTCGCGACAACATCATCCCAGCGGCCTTCAAGGAAATTCTCTCCAGGGGGAAGGGATAGCGGATTCATAGCAATTTGCTCCTAGGTTACTTGGCAGTTCCTAGGCTAGCGCGAGTCGGGGCCGGGTGCGAATCCGGTCCCGATTTGCTATAATCCCGCTATGCTGCGAATGGACATTCCCGCCACAATTATCGTCGGTGCCTGCATTATCGCGGCACTCATTGTGGTATTGGCGTTAGCAGGCAGGCTGTGAGTGCAATGAAAAAACCCGACGAATACAGCGACGAGGAAGCCGAGCGGCGCTTCCACGCACTTGTGCGGCGTGCAATGCGGACGCCACCAAAGCAATTAAAGGATGTTGTTGGCACTACACCGCGCGCCAAAATGCTGGCGCGACGGCGGCGCGCTAAAGCTGCTCTAAAAGCCTAAGTAAGCGACGGAGCTTCGCCACTTGGCGCTTCTGGCGATTGCCGGTTACGAGGCCGTCGATAGGTGAGCCTTTTGCCGTCGCCACCACGGATCGCTGCAACAGTGCGCTCCGTATCGTCCATCTCGCGGCGATCCCAACGAAACGATACCTCGTCGCAGTAGCGCGAAAGATGCTCGGGCGAGACGTGATGGAACGCGCCGACAATCGAACGTTCTAACAATGCGTTCCATGACTCGGCGGTGTTGGCGTGAACGCCATCACGCGCATATTCATAAAGTTGATGCTTAACCGCGCGGTGCGCGCCGCCTAGCAACTTATCGATGCCGATATAGCCGCGATGCTCGTCTGACTGAATTTCTGTGCCACGTTCGACATTTGCGACGATGTTGCGTTTCAACGCGCCGCCGAGCGGATTGCCCACAACGGTTGCGCGGGCGCGACCACCACGTTCAACCAGAACTGCAACGGGTGTCTTGCGATCCTTGACGGTCTTGCGACCATCGCCAGTGTTTTTGCGGGGCTTGCCGCCAACATAAAGTTCATCCGCCTCAACGATCTTGCCCGCTCCGCCAAGTTTGCCGCCGGATGTGTCGCGCATCGCCTCGCGGATACGATGACAGAGAAACCACGCCGTCTTGTAGGAGACGCCAATCGTGCGGCCTAACTGATGCGCGGAAATACCCTTTTTGGCCGATGACATAAGGCGGAAAGCCGCCGCCCATTTAGTGAGGGCGATATGGCTGCTTTCCATGACGCTGCCCGTACGCACCGTGAATTGCTCGCCGCACTCTTTGCACTGGCGCAAGCCTTCGCGAACACCTTGCTCGACATTGGCCACGAACTCATAGAAGCGGGCCGCGTCGGCATTGCCGCAATGGGGACAGACAACTCCGCGTGGCCAGCGCGAGGTTTCGAAATATTCACGCGCTTTGCGTTCATCGGTGAAGATCGGATCGGCGAGATTTATCGACATGGCAGCCTCTTTCTGCCCACTATTCTACATATAGAGGATTATTTGTCAAGGTGATAATTACGCATATTACGTACAGAAGGAGCGCCGCGGCAGCGGAGGTACCCGGAAGGGTAGAGTAACTATAACTACCATTCATTGAATTACCTGCAAATTACCTGCTGATGCAGGACAACGCCGGTTGAAAACGGTCCGGGGCGGGCTTGCGGGTCCCGGCTCTTGCTGTATAGTCCGCCGCCTCCTTGCCGGCATTGGGCCAGCTAGGCCCGGGTGGCTGACAGTTTAGGCCGAAAGCCTCGACCAGCGCCGGGCCGCTAACAGCCATAGGGAGCCGAACGCTTCATGCCGTTGTACGAAACCGTTTTCATTGCGCGCCAGGATATTTCCGGCCCGCAAGTCGATGCGCTGGCGGACCAGTTCACCGCCATCGTCGCCGAGCAAGGCGGCGAGGTGAAAAAGCGCGAAGGCTGGGGCCTCCGCAACCTCGCCTACCGCATCAAGAAGAACCGCAAGGGACACTACGTGATGTTCAATCTCGACGCGCCGCCGGCGGCGGTCACCGAGATGGAACGCAACATGCGCCTCAACGAGGACATTCTGCGCTACCTCACGGTGCGCGTGGAGGCGCTGGAGGAAGGGCCGTCGGCCGTGCTGCAAAATCGCGGCCGCGACGGCGAGCGCGACCGGGATCGCGGCGACCGCGGCGGTTACGGCGATCGCGGCTTTGGCGGGACCGCGATCGGGCTATGGCGACCGGGATCGCGAGCGCGGCCCCCGCAGCGACCGTGACGCAGAGCCGGTCGTGACGGCGGCGCCCGAAGGAGCCGAACGATGAGCGACACGGGCTTCGGCGACCGCGACCGCGGCGATCGGGGTGAGCGGGGCGATCGCGGCGGTTTCGGCGGCGACGATCGCGGCGGGCGCGGTGGGCGCGGCGGCGGCGGCGGACGCCGGCCGTTCTTCCGGCGGCGCAAATCCTGTCCCTTCTCCGGCCCGAACGCGCCGAAGATCGATTACAAGGACGTGAAGCTGCTGCAACGCTACATCTCCGAGCGCGGCAAGATCGTACCCAGCCGCATTACCGCGGTGTCGGCCAAAAAGCAACGCGAGCTGGCGCAGGCGATCAAGCGCGCGCGCTTTCTCGGGCTCCTGCCCTATTCGATCCAATAGGGGGGCGGCGATGATCGAACTCATTCTGTTGGAGCGCGTCGAAAATCTTGGCCAGATGGGCCAGGTGGTGAAGGTGCGTCCCGGCTTCGCGCGCAATTTCCTGCTGCCGCAGAAAAAAGCGCTGCGCGCCACCAAGGACAATCTCGCCTACTTCGAAAAGCAGCGGGCGCAACTCGAGGCGCAAAACCTGACGCGCAAGGGCGAGGCCGAACAAGTCTCGGCCAAGCTCGAGGGGCTTCACGTCGTCATCATCCGCCAGGCGGGCGAGAGCGGCCAACTCTACGGCTCGGTTTCGGCGCGCGACATCGCCGACGCCGTCACGGCTGGCGGGTTTCACCGTCGGCCGCAGCCAGGTCGTGCTCGACAAGCCGATCAAGTCGCTCGGCCTCTACAAGACGCGCATCGTGCTGCACCCCGAAGTCTCGGCCACGGTGACGGCCAACATCGCCCAATCGCCGGAAGAGGCGGAAATGCAGGAGCAAGGCGTCGATCCGCTGAGCCTCGCCCGCGCCGCCGCCGAGCGCGAAGCCGCCGAGGCGGCCGCGGCGGCGGAAGAAGTCGAGGAGCAGGAGCCCGAAGCCGAAGCCCCGCCCGCCAAGCCGGCGAAGGAATAGCGCACGGGAACCAAACCGCGGAGTCCGTGCGTTTCTACAGGGAGACACAAGAATAAAATAGCGGCAGGGGGTGGCGACGATGCGGTTCTTATCCCTTCCTGACGGCACGCAAGTCCCGGCCCTCGGCCTCGGCACCTGGGGCATGGGCGAGCGCCATACCAGCGGCCCCGACGTGGTGGCGTCGCTGCGTCTCGGCCTCGATCTCGGCATGAACCTGATCGATACCGCGGAAATGTACGGCGATGGCGGCGCCGAGGAAGTCGTCGCCGAAGCGATCGCCGGGCGCCGCGACAAGGTTTTCCTGGTCAGCAAGGTCTATCCGCACAATGCGGGCCGCAAGAAAATGGCGGCCGCGTGCGAGCGCAGCCTGAAGCGCCTCGGCACCGACCGGCTCGATCTCTACTTGCTGCATTGGCGCGAGGACGTGCCCCTGCTCGAGACCATCGAGGGCTTCGAGGCACTGAGAGCGGCCGGCAAGATCCGCCGCTGGGGCGTGAGCAATTTCGACGTCGCCGACATGGAGGAACTGTGGCGCCTTCCCGGCGGCCCGGCCTGCGCCGCGAACCAAGTGCTCTACAATCTGATGCGGCGCGGCATCGAGACCGGGCTCCTGCCCTGGTGCCGCGAACTGCACGTGCCGATCATGGCCTATTCGCCGATCGAGCAAGGCAAGCTTCTCACCAATCGGCGCCTTGAAAGAGGTCGCGGCGGCGCGCGGCTTCACCCCGGCTCAAGTGGCGCTCGCCTGGCTGTTGCGCCATGAGGGCGTGATCGTCATTCCCAAGGCCGCCAACCCCAACCATGTCCGCGAAAACCACGCTGCGCTCGACCTCGACCTTTCGGCGGAGGAGTTGACCAAGCTCGACCGCGCCTTCCCCAAGCCGCGCCATAAAGGCCGTTTGGAAATGATCTAAACCCCGCTCTTGTCTTGCGCCCCGCCGGTGGTCGATAGTGGGCGGAAAGAGTAATGGGGAAGCCAATGTTGCTGGGGTTTTTGCTGCGCCGTCTGATCACCAAAGGCACATTGCGGGTCATCGATCCGCAGGGCGCGACGCATAGTTTTTCGGGCGATGTCGCCGGCCCGACCATCACCATCAAGCTGCACGATCCGAAGCTCGAGCGCCGGCTATTTTTCAATCCCCGGCTTTACTTCGGCGAGGCCTACATGGATGGCACCCTGACCATCGAGGATGCCGATGCTTTCGATTTTCTCATGTTCATCGGCGAGAACCAGGCACTGGCGCCGCCCAGCATCGTGACGCCGCTTTACGCCGGTTTCGGCCGCACGCTGCGCGTGTTCCAGCAATACAACCCTCTGGGCCAAGCGCAGAAGAACGCGGCGCATCATTACGATTTGTCCGATACGCTTTACGACCTTTTCCTCGATAACGATCGCCAGTATTCCTGCGCCTATTGGCCGACGGCAGACATTTCGCTGGAGGAGGCGCAGGCCAATAAGAAGCGCCATCTCGCCGCGAAATTGCTGCTGAAGCCAGGACAGAACGTGCTCGATATCGGCTGCGGCTGGGGCGGGCTCGCGATCTATCTCGCCAAGGAAGCCGGGGTTTCCGTCACTGGCCTGACGTTGTCGATCGAGCAGCTCAAGGTCGCGGAACGTCGGGCCGTCGCGGCCGGCGTCGCCGACCGCGTCAAATTCGTCCTGCGCGACTACCGCGAAGAGACCGGCCTCTACGACCGCATCGTCTCGGTCGGCATGTTCGAGCACGTCGGCGTACCGCATTACAAAGAATTTTTCCGCAAGGTAAAGGCGTTGCTGCCCGAAGATGGCGTCGCCCTGCTCCACTCCATCGGCCGCATGGACGGACCGGCGACCACGAATCCGTGGCTGCGCAAATACATTTTCCCTGGTGGCTATTCGCCGTCATTGTCCGAAGTCGTGCCGGCTGTCGAAAAAGTCGGGATGTGGATCACCGACATCGAAATTCTGCGCCTGCACTATGCCGAGACACTGAAGGAATGGCGCGCGCGCTTCGCCGCCAATCGCGACCGCGTTAAGGCGCTTTACGACGAACGCTTCTGCCGCATTTGGGAATTCTATCTCGCCGGCTCCGAGGTGGCGTTCCGTTGGGGCGGCCATATCAATTTCCAGATGCAGCTGGCGAAGCGCGTCGACGCGGTGCCGCTGACCCGTGACTACGTCACCGACTGGGAGCGCAGTCACCTTCCGCCGATGGTGGAACGGGTCGAACGCGCGGCGTGAGCTTCTCCCCGATATCCACGTTGTTAACCTTTGGCGACGAGTTGGATTCAGCCTGACGCGCGCCGACGCGTCTTGATAACATCGTCGTCATGGTGGACGCCGCGCCTTCGAACGTCACGCCGCTCCGCGACAGCGACGCGATTTACCGCTCCCCGCCTCAGAATCTCGAGGCCGAACAAGCGCTGCTGGGCGCAATCCTGGTCAACAACGAGGCATATCGCCGAGTCGCTGAGTTTTTGCTGCCTGAGCATTTCGCGGAACCGGTGCATCAGCGCATCTACGGCGCGATCCGCGTCCTGATCGAGCGGGCGCAGATTGCCAACCCGGTAACGCTCAAGAACATGTTCGACCAGGACGGAGCGCTGAGCGAGATCGGCGGCGCGCAGTATCTGGCGCGTCTCGCGGCTTCGGTGGTTACCATTATCAATGCGGCCGACTACGGCCGGCAAATCTACGACCTGCATCTGCGCCGCCAGCTCATCGCCATCGGCGAAGATGTCGTCAACGACGCGTATTCGTACGATCTCGAGCGCGAGGCGCAGGCGCAGATCGAGACGGCCGAGAAGAAATTGTTCGACCTGGCGACGCTCGGCGAATACGAGAGCGGCTTCCAACCTTTTAATCACGCCCTCAAGGACGCGATCGTCGCGGCGGAGGCCGCGTTCCAGAAAAGCGGCAAGACCATCGGCGTCGCCACCGGATTCGCCGACCTCGACAAGAATCTCGGCGGCCTGCATCCGTCCGATCTTGTCGTGCTTGCGGGCCGGCCATCGATGGGTAAGACCGCGCTCGCCACCAATATCGCATTCAACGCGGCCCGCGCCTATCGCCCGGGCAAGGCCGCCGACGGCCGCACCATCGCGGAGGACGGCGGGGTGGTCGGCTTCTTCTCCCTCGAAATGTCGGCGGAGCAATTGGCGACCCGCGTTTTGTCGGAACAATCCGGCGTCTCGTCCGACCGTATCCGGCGCGGCGAGGTGTCGGGCGCCGATTTCGAAAAGTTCGTCAATGCCAGTCTCGCGCTCGCCGAGGTGCCGCTTTACATCGACGACACGCCCGCCCTTTCCATCACCGGCTTGCGCACGCGGGCGCGGCGCCTGCAACGCACCCACGGCCTGAACCTGATCGTGATCGACTATCTCCAGCTGTTGCGCGGCAGCGGAGACGGACCGGGCTCCGACAATCGCGTGCAGGAAGTGTCGGAGATCACGCGGGGCCTCAAGGCGCTGGCCAAGGAATTGAACGTGCCGGTGCTGGCGCTGTCGCAATTGTCGCGCCAGGTCGAATCCCGCGAAGACAAGCGCCCGATGCTCTCGGACTTGCGGGAATCCGGCTCGATCGAGCAAGATTCCGACGTCGTGATCTTCATCTACCGCGAGGAATACTATTTGAGCCGCGGCCAACCGACTCAGCGTCCCGAAGAGGACAGCAGCAAATTCAACGAGCGCTACGAACGCTGGCACAAGCGCCTTGAGGAGGTGCATGACACTGCCGAGTTGCTGATCGCGAAGCAACGCCACGGTCCGATCAATAATATCACCCTGCGCTTCGACAGTCACACCACGCGCTTCGATAATTACGTGCGCAGCGACCGCCACGCCGAAGAGCGGTTTTGAGCGCTCGTCCCGATACAATTCTTGAAATCGATCTCAACGCGATCGCAGCCAATTGGCGAAACTTACGTGCGCGGCTGAAGCGCGGCTGCGAAGCCGCCGCGGTTGTGAAAGCCGATGCCTATGGCGTTGGCATGGCGCAGGTTGGGCCTCGTTTGTGGCGCGCCGGCTGCCGCCTATTCTTCGTCGCCGATGCTGACGAGGGGCTGACGCTGCGGCGGCTTTTGCCGGAGGCGCGCATCGCCATCCTGAACGGGTTCGAGGCCGGCGCCGCCCGCGACTTCGCCCGTGGGCGGCTGATTCCGGTATTGAACCATCTCGGGCAGATTTCGGACTGGCGTAAGAATGGCCGTGGCGCGCCCGCCATCCTCCATCTCGACACCGGCATGTCGCGGCTAGGTCTCCCTGCAAGCGAGTTGGCCCGCCTGGTCGAACAGCCTTCGCTGCTTCGCGGTTTCAAGCTTGTCGGGGTGATGAGCCATCTTACCACGGCGTGGAATCGCACGGCAAAAGTGAACCGAAGCCAGCTTGACGCCTTCCGCGGCCTGCTCAAGAGTTCTGCCGCCCGCGCCCGCCAGTCTGGCGTCGAGTTCGGGGATTTTTCTAGGGTCTGCCTATCATTTCGATTTCGTCCGTCCCGGCGCCGCGCTCTACGGCGCCAATCCCCGGCCGGGGCATGTTAATCCGATGAGACAAACCATTAAACTTAAAGCAAAAATCCTTCAGACCCGCGACCTCGGCAGAGGTGAAGCGGTGGGCTACGACGGTACCTTTCGCAGCAAGCGAGATAGTCGGGTCGCGACCCTCGCCGCCGGTTATGCCGACGGTTGGCTCCGCTCGGCCAGCAATCGCGCCAGCGTCGGCATTGGCGGCAAGCGCGCGCCGATCGTCGGTCGGATATCGATGGACCTCATCACCGTCGACGTGACCGGCGTCGACCTGAAGCTGGTGCGTCCCGGCGCTTACGCCGATCTACTCGATGAAACGTACGGCGTCGACGATTTCGCCCGCGACGCCGGGACCATTGCCTATGAGGTGTTGACCCAATTAGGCGGCAAACACCACCGGGTCTATCGCGGCGGCGCCGATGCTTGATTTCCTGGCCAGCGTCGGCCGCATCTTTATCCATTTCCTGGAGGCGACCGGGCGACTGGCGCTGTTCACGCTCGCGGGCGTCTCGCACTGTTTTCGGCCGCCCCTGTATCCCAGGCTGATCGCCCGTCAGCTTATCGATATGGGGTTCTATTCGTTGCCGGTCGTAGGTCTGACGGCGCTGTTCACGGGCATGGTGCTGGCGTTGCAGGCACATACCGGGTTCAGCTTCGCCGCCGAGACGGGTGTCGCCATCATCGTTGTGCTCTCCGTGACGCGCGAATTGGGGCCGGTAATCGCGGGCCTAATGGTGGCGGGCCGCATCGGCGCGGCGATCGCGGCCGAGATCGGCACCATGCGCGTCACCGATCAGATCGACGCGCTCTCGACGCTATCGACCAACCCTTACAAATATCTCGTGGTGCCGCGGCTGATCGCCGGCACCATCGCCCTGCCCTTGCTGGTGTTCGTTGCCGACATTATCGGCGTGTTCGGCGGCTTTCTGGTAGGCACCTATTCGCTGGGCTACAATCCCGGCAGTTTCCTGGACATCATGTGGGACAACCTTGCCACCGACGACGTTACGTCGGGACTGATCAAATCGGCCGTGTTCGGCTTCATCGTCGCGCTGATGGGCTGCTATCATGGCTATCATTCCAAAGGCGGCGCGCAGGGCGTGGGCGCCGCCACAACCTATGCCGTGGTGTCGGCCTCCATCATGATTCTGCTAAGCGACTACCTGCTGACGGCGCTGTTCTTTTCGTCATGAGCGACAAGGTCAAGATCGCTGTTCGCGGCCTGAGGAAATCCTTCGGGCCCAAGCCGGTTCTCGACGGCGTCGATTTCGACGTGCGCGAGGGCGAAAGCCTTGTGATCATCGGCGGCTCCGGCAGCGGCAAGTCGGTGACGGTGAAATGCATTCTGGGCCTGATGGAGCCGGATGCAGGCTCTATCGTCATCGACGGCATCGAAGCGACCAAGCTTTCGAGCGGCGAGCGCTTCAAGCTGCTGCGCAAATTCGGCATGCTGTTCCAGGGCGCGGCGTTGTTCGATTCGCTGCCGGTCTGGGAGAATGTGGCGTTCGGCCTGATCCAGGGCCACGGCATGAGCCGGGCGCGCGCTAAGGAGATCGCCTTTCAGAAGCTCGGCTTGGTCGGGCTCGGTCCCGAGGTTGGCTTGCTGAGCCCGGCCGAACTCTCGGGCGGCATGCAGAAGCGCGTAGGACTCGCCCGTGCCATCGCCGCCGAACCCGAGATCATCGTGTTCGACGAGCCGACCACGGGGCTCGATCCCATCATGGCCGACGTCATCAACGACCTGATCATCAAATGCGTGAAGGACCTCGGCGCCACGGCGATTTCGATCACGCACGACATGGCGTCAACTCGTAAGATCGCCGATCGCGTCGCCATGATTTACAAAGGCCAAATCATCTGGTCCGATACCGCCGAACGCATCGACCATTCCGGCAATGAATTCGTCGAGCAATTCATCCATGGCCGGGCCGAAGGTCCGATCCAAATGGAAGTAAGGGCGCTCTAGATGAGCCGCGCGCAGTCCCGCTTCGTCTGCCAACAGTGTGGCGCGGTCCATCCCAAATGGGCCGGGCGCTGCGAGGCGTGCGGCGGCTGGAACACGCTGACCGAAGAAGCGGTTCAGCAGAGCGCGCCCAAAGGGCTTAGCGCCGGCAAGGCGAAAAAGCTTGAGCTTGCGAGCCTCGGTGAAACGGGCGAGCAACTCACCCGCCGTACTACGGGGATCGCTGAGTTCGACCGTGTCTGCGGCGGAGGTTTGGTGCCCGGTTCGGCGCTGTTGATCGGCGGCGATCCCGGTATCGGCAAATCGACCCTGCTGCTGCAGATCGTGGCGGCGCTGGCGATGTCGGGCCTCGATTGCCTCTATGTCTCGGGCGAAGAGTCGCTGGATCAAGTCAGGCTGCGCGCGGCGCGCCTCGGCGTCACAGGCGCGCCGGTGCAGCTCGCCGCGGCGACCAGCGTGCGCGACATCGCGGTTTCGCTCGATCATGCCGTCGGCCCGCGGATCGTGGTGATCGATTCAATCCAGACCGCCTATGTCGACAATATCGACGCGGCGCCCGGCACCGTGAGCCAGGTACGCGCCTCGGCGCAGGAGCTGATCCGTCTTGCCAAGGCGCGCGGCTTTACCCTGTTTCTGGTCGGGCACGTCACCAAGGAAGGCATGATCGCGGGCCCTCGCGTTCTGGAGCATATGGTCGATACCGTGCTCTATTTCGAAGGCGATCGCGGTCATCAGTTCCGCATCCTGCGCGCGGTGAAGAACCGCTACGGCCCGACCGACGAGATCGGCGTCTTCGAAATGACCGATCGCGGCCTTGCCGAAGTCACGAACCCGTCGGCGCTGTTCCTGGCGCAACGCCCAGGCCCGATCAGCGGCACTGCCGTGTTTGCCGGCATGGAAGGCACGCGCCCGGTGCTGGTCGAGATCGAGGCGCTGGTCGCGCCTTCGTCCCTGGGCACGCCACGCCGCGCAGTGGTGGGTTGGGACGGCAACCGTCTGGCCATGCTGCTTGCGGTCTTGGAAGCGCGGTGCGGCGTCGCCATCGGCGCGCGGGATGTTTATCTCAATGTCGCCGGCGGCTTGAGGATCAACGAGCCGGCCGCGGATCTTGCCGCGGCGGCGGCGCTATTGTCGGCATTGAGCCATGAGCCGGTCGCCGACAAGACCGTGATCTTCGGCGAGATCGGCCTTTCCGGCGAAGTGCGGCCCGTCGGGCAATCCGAGGCGCGGCTGCGGGAGGCGGCGAAGCTGGGCTTCCTCAACGCCTATACGCCGCCGCGTCCCGGCGGCGAGGCGATTTTACGCATCACCGAATTCCGGCATGTGCGCCAACTCGTCGAGCGCTTCATGGATCACGCAAACAGCGGAGGGACCGTCGCGCCGGTCCGGCGGCAAGCAAGATGAATACGCTCGATATCGTCGTCGTCGTCGTGGTGCTGCTGTCGGCGGGTTTCGCCTATATGCGCGGCTTCGTGCGCGAATTGCTGGCGATCGTGGCCTGGCTCGGCGCCGCGCTTATCACCTTCTATGGCTATATTTATGTCGTGCCGTTCGCCGAGAAGTTCCTGCCCAAGGGACCGATCGCCAATATCGGCGCCGGCGCGGTCGTGTTCTTGGTTGCGTTGATCGTCCTGTCGATCATTACCGGCAACGTGTCGAAGCGCGTGTCGCAGAGCGGCATGTCGTCCTTCGACCGGCTATTCGGTTTGTTGTTCGGATTGGTGCGCGGCGCCGTCCTGGTGGCGCTCGGCTATATCGCGCTCGCCTGGTATCTGCCGCCCGACAAGCCGCGGCCGCCGTGGGTCATGGAAGCGCGCAGTCTGCCGCTGCTGCAAGCCGGCGCCAACATGTTGGAGTCCCTGGTTCCGACCAAGTGGCGCGAGCAGGTCAAAACCACTGCGTCGCACGAGGGCAAAAGCAATTCAGCAGGCGACGCGGACGCCGCGACCCGGGCGCTGGCGTCGCCGAAGCCGAGCGCCAAACCCGCCGATCCTGCGCCGACCTATCGTCAGCAAGACCGCGCCGATATGGACCGCCTGATCAATCAACAGCAAGGCCAGCAACAATGACCGGCGGTGCAAAGGCGGCGGGCAGTGCCCATATGGGGGTTGAAGGCGCCATGCTCACCACCAACCCCTTCGACGACGACAAGCTGCACGAGGAGTGCGGCGTGTTCGGCGTCTATGGCCATCCCGAGCCGGCGGCGCTGACCGCGCTCGGCCTCCATGCCTTGCAGCATCGCGGCCAGCAGGCGGCGGGTATCGTTACTTATGACGGCGAGCAGTTCCACGCCCATCGCGGTCTCGGCCAGGTCGGCGAGAATTTCAGCTCCAAGGAAGTGATCCAGCGCCTGCCCGGCAAGGCGGCGATCGGCCATTGCCGCTATGCCACGACGGGCGAAGTGGCGCTGCGCAATGTGCAGCCGCTGTTCGCCGACTTCGAGTTCGGCGGCCTTGCCATCTGTCACAACGGGAACCTGACCAATTCCTACCATCTGCGCCGCCAGCTGGTCCGACGCGGCAGTCTCTTCCAATCCACCTCCGATACCGAAGTTATCGTCCATCTCATCGCCACGAGCCTCAAGGACAATGTCGAGGACCGCGTTATCGACGCGTTGCGCCAGGTCGAAGGCGCGTACTCGTTGGTGGCCCTGACCCAGACCGGGCTGATCGGCGTGCGCGATCCCCTGGGCGTGCGGCCATTGGTATTGGGACGGCTCGGCGATGCCTGGATTCTTTCGTCCGAGACCTGCGCCCTCGACATTATCGGCGCCAATTTCGAGCGCGATGTCGAAGCGGGTGAGATGATCGTCATCGATGGCAACGGCCTTCACAGCCGCAAGCCGTTCGATCCCGAGCGCAAGCGCCTCTGCGTGTTCGAATATATTTATTTCTCGCGCCCCGACAGTGTCGTCGACGGCATCAGCGTCTATGAAACCAGGAAGCGCATCGGCGCCGAGCTCGCGCGCGAAAGCCATGTTTCCGCCGATCTGGTGATTCCGATCCCCGATTCCGGCGTGCCTGCGGCCATCGGGTACGCCGCGGAATGCGGCCTGCCCTTCGAGCTTGGCATCATCCGCAACCATTATGTCGGCCGCACCTTCATCGAGCCGACGGATCAGATCCGCCATCTCGGCGTCAAGCTCAAGCACAACGTCAACAAGGCCGAGATCAAGGGCAAACGCGTGATCCTGGTCGACGATTCCATCGTGCGCGGCACCACCTCGACCAAGATCGTGGAAATGTTCCGCCACGCCGGCGCCGCCGAAGTGCATATGCGCATCTCCAGCCCGCCCACCGGCCATTCCTGCTTCTATGGGATCGCGACGCCGGAGCGGCAGGATTTGCTGGCCTCGCATATGAGCGTCGACGAGATCGCCAAGTTCATCGGCGTGGACTTGCTGGCCTTCGTCTCGATCGACGGCCTGTATCGCGCCATGGGCGAGGCGCATCGTGATCCTGTCGCGCCGCGTTTCTGCGATGCGTGCTTCACCGGCGACTATCCGATCCCGCTCATCGACCACGACGCCGGCAAAGTCTCGACGCAATTGTCGCTCCTGACCGAAACGGCGTGAGCCGGCTCAAAGACCGCCTTGCCCTGATCACGGGCGCAACGCGCGGCATCGGCGCCGCCGTCGCGAAGCGCTTCGCCGCCGACGGCGCGCGCGTCATTCTCGTCGGCCGCACCCAGGGCGCGCTGGAAGAACTCGACGACGAGATCGCCGATACCGGCGGCGCGGCAACGCTGGTGCCGCTCGATTTGCGGCATTTCGACGAGATTGACCGGATGGGGCTTGGCCTACATGAGCGGTTCGGCAAGCTCGACATCGTCGTCGGCAATGCCGGCGTATTGCCGCAACTCTCGCCGACCGGTCATCTCGATCCGAAGGTTTGGCAGGAAATCATCGACGTGAACCTCACCGCCAACTGGCGGCTGATCCGCTCGCTCGACCCGCTGCTGCGCCGCTCCGACGCGGGGCGCGCGATCTTCACGACCTGCGCCGCCGGCCGCGAGGCCGGCGCCTATTGGAACGCGTACGCCGCGTCGAAGGCCGGTCTCGAAGCGCTGGTTCGCTCTTATGCCGCCGAAATCGCGAACACGCCGATTCGCGCCAATCTGGTCGATCCCGGCTCGGTCCACACCAGATTGCGCAACAACGCCTTCCCGGGCGAGGACAAGGCTTCCCTCCGTCGGCCCGAGGACGTGACCGAACCATTCTTGTCCGCCGCTTCCCCCGATTGCACGCGGAACGGAGAAATCTTCACCCTCTAGGCGCGGTGCCGTATGCTCGGCCCATGGCCAAACACGAGCCCGTTGCCCTGCCCGGCCTGCCGCCGACCATTGGCCCGTTCTCGCGGGCGGTGCGGGTCGGCAACCTTCTCTACATCGCGGGCACGACCGCGCTGAGCAACATGACGGGCGATTATCACGCCCGAGATTCCTTGCACGATCGAAGAGCAGACACGGATGACGCTCGACAATATTCGTGCAGTGGTCGAGGGCGCGGGTGGCAAGATGAGCAACATTTTCAAGGTCGTGATCATGCTCAAGAACCCGGCCGACTACGCCAAGCTCAACGTGGTGCGTGCCGAATATTTCCGCGACAAGCCGCCGGTCAGCACCTGCTTTCAAGCCAACCTGATGCGCGACGATGTTCTGGTCGAGATCGAGGCCGTCGCGGCGCTCAAATAAACAATTCTGGGAGGATTTATGGTCGTCGTTCCGGATGCCGCAATAGCGCTCGACCCGCGTGAGCAAGCGCAAAAGCATCGCCGTCTTCTCGGGTCGGCGCTCTCCGGATCAGCGATCGAATGGTATGATTTCGGCCTTTACGGCCTGCTCGCGCCGATCATCTTCAACAAGATTTTCTTCGCAGCGTCGATGTCACCATGGGTGAAGAACATCTTCGTCATGGTGATTTTCGGCATTGGCTTTTTCGGCCGTCCGGTCGGCGGCCTGATCTTCGCGCATTTCGGCGACAAGATCGGCCGCAAGCCAATGATGGTGCTGACCATGTCGTTGATCGGCGTCGCCAGCACGCTGATCGGCTGCATCCCGAGCTATGACCAGATCGGCATTGCCGCGCCGATCATCCTCACCTTCCTGCGCTTCGTGCAAGGCTGCGCGCTCGGCGGTGAATCGACCGGCGCACCGATCCTGACCATGGAGAGTGCGCCGCCGGGACGCCGCGGCCTGTTCGCGTCGATCGCCCAGATGGGCGCAGCGGGCGGCGCCATTCTCTCGTCGATTGCGTCCAGTCCGTGCTACAATTACCGGCTGACCAGCTCGTGTCGTGGGGCTGGCGCCTGCCCTATCTCGCCAGCGTCATCATCGTCGGCATCGGCCTCTACATCCGGGTCAAGGTCGACGAATTGCCGGCCTTCGTGAAGCGCACCAAGGAGGTGGGCGTGTCGCGGCTCCCGTTGCTCGACGTGCTACGCTTCGCGCCGAAGGCGGCGCTGATCGTGTTTCTCTGCGCTTTGGCGGAATCCAGCATCGCCTTCCTTCCCGGCATTTACGGGCTGCAATACGGCATCGAGACGCTCGGAATTTCCCGGACGGTTTGTTGCAAGGCGGCGCTGATCGGCGTCGTGCTGTCGCCTGTTCCTTGGCCCCTTCATGGGTTGGCTATCCGACCGGATCGGTCGCAGACCGCTGATGATCGCCGGCTTCATGATGCCGCGATATCACATCGTTTCATCTTTTTCAACGCTGCTCGAAACCCGCGATCCGCTGATCATGCTCGCCGCGGCGTTCTCGCCGGCCCTTCTGACGCCGTTGACACTGTGCGTCGAAGGCAGCTTCTATGCCGAGCTGTTCGAGGACGCGCGGCTGCGCTATTCGGGCAACACGCTCGGCCGGCAGTTCGGTACTGCATTCGGCGGCGGCTTGATCCGCTCATCGCGACCACCCTCGTCGCGGCCATGGGCGGAGCCTGATGGGCATCAAGGCCTATTTCTGCTTCCTGGCGATCTTCGCGATCGGCGCGGTCCTGGTGGCGCCGGAGACCAAGGACCGGAAAATCTAGGACCGCTTCAGGCTAGTAGTGGGTTCTCGTCAGCAAGTGCGAGCGCGCGCCGTTAGGCGCGAAGTCAAGCCTGCGCGGATGCGCGGCGCCCGGCGTTCGAGGGTCAAAACATTTATTTCGGCGCGCCCAATTCGACTTTCGCCTGTTCCATCGCCTTTTCCAGTTCCGCGGTCACGCGGTGACGGTCGATGCCCTTTGGCGCCAGATCGGCCACCAGTTTGGCGACGACATGTTCCTCGCCCTGTTTGCCCAGCTCGGCCGCCACGATCTCGGCCGCGTAGGCATCCGCGGCGGCGCCTTGCTTGCCCAGCAGCGACGCGGCCCAATGGCCGACGATCTTGTTGCGCCGCGACTTCACCTTAAAGGCAAATTCCTGATCGCGCTGGAATTTGCGCTCGAAAGTCTGTTCCCGTTCGTCGAAACCGCTCATATAGAACACCCCTTTGACGGAATTCTATAACTCAAGAGCTTCGGATGTGCACGTTGATCCTGCTGCGGCGTCCCGGCCATGACTGGCCGGTGATCGTCGGCGCCAACCGCGACGAAATGAAGGCGCGGCCATGGCGCCCGCCGGCCCGGCATTGGCCGGATCGGCCGGAAGTCGTCGCCGGGCTTGACGAGCTGGCAGGCGGCTCCTGGCTCGGCATCAACGATCACGGCGTCGTCGCCGGCATCCTGAACCGGCACGGCTCGCTCGGCCCGGCGCTGGGGCAGCGCTCGCGCGGCGAGCTGGTGCTCGAGGCGCTCGACCATGCCGACGCGACCGACGCGGCCCGCGCGCTCTCCGCGATCGACCCCCGCGCCTACCGTACCTTCAACATGATCGTTGCTGACTCCCGCGACGCCTTTTGGTTGCGGCATGCCGACGAGAACGGGAAAACGCCGGTCGAGGCGCGGCCGGTCAAGGACGGCCTCTCGATGTTCGCATCGGGCGAGATCGACGACCCGGAGATCGCGCGGCTTAACCGCTATCGGCCGCGCTTTCTTGCCGCGACGGCGCCCGACCCGGCGAAGGGTGACTGGTCGGCCTGGGAAAATCTGTTGAGCGAGGATGGCGGCAGTCCGGATCGTTCCCTGCGCTTCGACACCGAATGCGGCTTCGCCACCGTGTTTAGCGCGCTCATCGCACTACCGTCTCATGAGAGTCCGGAATTGGAGCCCAAATTCCGCTTCCGTGGCTATCAGCCGATTGTGACGGAATGGGCCGACTTAGTTTGTGAGCGATTGTTTCCCCGCACCCCGCTTGCTATAGAGTTACCCTTAACCTTCGAGCGGAGGTGGCCCGGCCATGACTTGTCGCAAACAAATCTACGAAGGCAAGGCCAAGGTGCTGTTCGAGGGCCCGGAGCCGGGGACGATCGTCCAGTATTTCAAAGATGACGCCACCGCCTTCAACAATCAGAAGCGCGGCACCATTACCGGCAAGGGCGTGCTCAACAACCGCATCAGCGAATTCCTGATGATGCGCATCGCCGAGATCGGCATACCCACACATTTCGTGCGCCGGCTCAATATGCGCGAGCAGTTGGTGCGCGCCGTGGAGATCATTCCGCTCGAGATCGTGGTGCGAAATGTCGTGGCCGGATCGCTCGCGAAGCGGCTTGGCATGGAAGAAGGCGCGCCGCTAGCCCGTTCGATTGTCGAGTATTATTTCAAGAACGACGCGCTCGGCGATCCGATGGTCTCGGAGGAGCACATCACCGCGTTCTCGTGGGCGACGACGCATGAGCTCGACGAGATCATGCAGATGGCGCTTCGGATCAACGATTTCCTGTCCGGCCTGTTCGTCGGCATCGGCATCCGCCTCATCGATTTCAAGCTGGAATTCGGCCGGCTTTACGACAAGGGAGAAGGCCGCATCGTGCTCGCCGACGAGATCAGCCCCGATAATTGCCGTCTGTGGGATTCGAAACCAACGAAAAGCTCGACAAGGACCGCTTCCGTCGCGATCTCGGCCGCGTCGAGGAAGCGTACCAAGAGGTGGCGCGCCGGCTCGGCATCTTGCCGGAATCCGGCCCGGTCGATCTCCGCGCGACCGACTCGCTGCAATGAAGGCGCGGGTCCATGTCATGCCCAAGCCCGGCGTGCTCGACCCGCAGGGCAAGGCGGTGGCGCAGGCGCTCGCCTCGCTCGGTTTTGCCGGCGTCGGCGAAGTGCGCCAAGGCAAGGTGATCGACCTGGAACTCGCGGAGACGGATCCCGCCCGCGCCCGGGATACAGTCGATCAAATGTGCCGAAAGCTCCTCGCCAACACCGTGGTCGAGAGTTACCGGATCGAACTCGAGGGTGACCGCGCCATGAGGCAGTTGCGCCGGTGGGTCGCGAGGATCTTCGACGATAGCCTGCCGCCCAATTTGGCCGCGGAGATCGTCAACGCCGCGCTCGCGGTCCTGATCGTCGTCAACGTCGTCGCCATCATCCTTGAATTGGTTGAGGAATTTCGCCAGGCGTACGATGCCTGGTTCTGGCGGATCGAGCGCTTTGCCACCGCGGTATTCGCGGTCGAATACGTGCTGCGCCTGTGGACCGTGGTCGACCGTGCCGACCGGCGATATCCCGAGCCGTTCCGAGGGCGGCTGCGTTATGCGATCAGCTTTTTCGCCATCGTCGATCTGATCGCGGTACTGCCGGCCGTCTTCGGCCTGTTGGGCTCCCGGGATTTCCGCCTGCTGCGCGTCTTGCGGCTCTTGCGCATGCTCAAGCTGACGCGTCATTCGACCGCATTCGGGTTGATTTGGGCCGTGTTCCGCGAGGAGGTCCGCTCGATCGCGGCGGTCCTGTTCATTCTGTTGCTGACCTTGGTCCTGAGCGCGTCGCTCATGTATATCGTCGAGGGCGACGCGCAGCCTAACGTCTTCACCTCGATCCCCGCGGCGATGTGGTGGGCGATCGAAACCATCACCACCGTCGGATATGGCGACATGGTACCGATCTCCACCCCGGGCCGCATCCTCGGCGGGCTCGTTTCAGTCGTTGGCATCGGCGCGGTCGCCCTGCTCTCTGGTCTCATTACCGTCAGCTTCCTCGATCAATTGCGGCTGCGCCGCGATCAGTTCGGCCGGGCCCTGCAGGGCCACCTGGGGCCTGGCCCGATAACCGAGGCCGAATTCCGGAAGGTCGAGCGCATCGGCGAAAGCCAATTTGGCTTGCCGGAAAGCGAAGCTGCCGAAACGGTCGAGGCCGCGCTGCAAGCCGATAAGGCGCCGGAGATATGCCCGCGCTGCGGCTACCCGCTGGCCCAACACCGCGCCGCCGCGGGATAGACCCGAACTCTGGGGCTTCCGCGCTTGATCGAGTTGCCGCCGGAGGCTATCTGAAAGGCATTCTCCCTCGCGAGACCGTATCGGCGATGCAGGCCGCCATCATCATTTTCCCCGGCTCCAATCGCGAGCAGGATGTGTTCGACGCGTTGCACCGCGCCACCGGCAAGCCGCCACGCAAGATCTGGCATCGTGATACGGAACTGCCGAAGCTCGATCTCATCGTCATTCCGGGCGGCTTTTCCTACGGCGACTATCTGCGCTGCGGCGCGATGGCGGCGCATTCGCCGATCATGCGCGAGGTCGCGTCGCGCGCACGGCCGGGACGCCGTTGCTCGGGATCTGCAACGGCTTTCAGATTTTGACCGAGGCACATTTATTGCCTGGGGTGCTTCTGGTGAACCGCACGCTCAAATTCCACTGCAGGGACGTCCACCTTCGCGTTGAGACCAGCGAGAGCGCGTTCACGCGCGGCTACAACGCCGGCCAGGTGATCCGCGTCCCCGTCGCGCATCATGACGGCAACTATTTCGCCGACAACGAGACACTCGACCGGCTTGAGGGCGAAGGTCGGATCGCCTTCCGCTATTGCACCGAAACCGGCGATCTGACCGACGAGGCCAACCATAACGGTTCAATCCGCAACATCGCCGGCATTTTTGATGAGCGCCGCCGCGTGCTTGGCCTGATGCCGCATCCCGAGGACGCTACCGACGCGCTCCTCGGCAACACCGACGGCATCGGCTTTTTCAAGGGCATCGCAGAGGCGCTGGCGTGATTACGCCGGAGATCGTCGCCCAGCACGGCCTCACGCCCGACGAATACGCCCGCGCCGTAAAAATCATGGGGCGCGAGCCGAGCCTGACCGAGCTCGGCATTTTCTCGGTGATGTGGAGCGAGCATTGCTCCTACAAATCGTCGCGCAAATGGCTGCGCGGCCTGCCGACCACGGGACCGCGCGTGATCTGCGGCCCGGGCGAGAATGCCGGCGTGGTCGATATCGGCGATGGGCAAGCCGCCATCTTCAAGATGGAATCGCACAACCATCCGTCGTTCATCGAGCCCTATCAGGGTGCCGCGACCGGCGTCGGCGGCATTCTGCGCGATGTCTTCACCATGGGCGCGCGGCCGATCGCCAATCTGAATGCGCTGCGCTTCGGTGCCCCGGATCATCCCAAGACGCGGCATCTCGTCGCCGGCGTCGTCGCCGGCATCGGCGGCTATGGCAACTGCGTGGGCGTGCCGACGGTGGGCGGCGAGTGCAATTTCCATTCGCGCTATGACGGCAACATTCTGGTCAATGCGATGACCGTCGGTGTCGCGCGGGCCGACAAGATTTTCTATTCGGCGGCCGCCGGCGTCGGCAATCCGGTGATCTATGTCGGCGCCAAGACCGGACGCGACGGCATCCACGGCGCCACCATGGCGTCGGCGGAGTTCAGCGAGGATTCGCGAGGCGAAACGGCCGACCGTTCAAGTCGGCGATCCTTTCACCGAGAAATTGCTGATCGAGGCGTGCCTTGAATTGATGGCGGGCGATGCCATCGTCGCGATCCAGGACATGGGCGCCGCCGGCCTCACCTCGTCGTCGGTGGAAATGGCGGGCAAGGGCGGGCTCGGCATCGAGCTCGATCTCGATCGCGTGCCGACGCGCGAAACCGGCATGACCGCCTACGAAATCATGCTCTCCGAAAGCCAGGAGCGCATGCTGATGATCCTCAAGCCCGAGCGCCAGGCGGAGGCGCGGCGCGTGTTCGAGAAATGGGAGCTCGATTTCGCCGCGATCGGCCGCGTCACCGACACCGGCCGCCTTGTCTTGCGCATGAAGGGCAAGGTCGAGGCTGACATGCCGGTCGGGCCGCTCGTCACCGAGGCACCGCTCTACGACCGGCCGTACGTCGCAGCCAAGCCACGCGCCGACGTTACCGATGCGCCGGCCTTGCCGATCTTCGATGCGCTGAAGAAACTGCTGGCCTGTCCCGACCTCGCCTCGAAACGCTGGATTTGGGAGCAGTACGATCATCTGGTGATGGGCCATACGGTGCAACGACCTGGCGGCGACGCAGCGGTGGTTCTGGTAGAGAGCGGCGCGCGCAAAGCGTTGGCGCTGACGACCGACTGCACCCCGCGCTATTGCGAGGCCGATCCGCGCACGGGCGGCATGCAGGCCGTGGCGGAAAGCTGGCGCAATCTCTCGGCGGTCGGCGCATTGCCCCTCGCCGTCACCGACAATCTCAATTTCGGCAATCCCGAAAGGCCCGAGATCATGGGCCAGTTCGTCGGTTGCGTCGAAGGCATGGGCGAGGCGTGCCGCGCGCTCGACTATCCGATCGTTTCGGGCAACGTCTCGCTCTACAACGAGACCAACGGCAAGGGCATCCTGCCGACCCCGGCCATCGGCGGCGTCGGCTTGATCGACGACGCGGCAAAGTCGGTGTCGATGGCGTTCAAACGCGAAGGCAACGCGCTGGTTCTGATCGGCGATACGGGCGGCCATCTCGGCTGCTCGCTTTATTTGCGCGAGCTGTTCGGGCGTGAGGACGGCGCGCCGCCGCCGGTCGACCTCGCCGCCGAGCGTCGCCACGGCGACTTCGTCCGCGCCGAGATCGCCGCCGGCCGCGTCGCCGCCTGTCACGATCTGTCCGACGGCGGGCTGCTCGTGGCGCTCGCGGAGATGGCGATGGCGGGTAACCGGGGCGCCACCATCGACGCGCCGACCCGCCTGCCCCTCCACGCCTATTTTTTTGGCGAGGATCAGGCCCGCTATCTGGTCGAAACCCCCGATCCCGAGGCCTTGCTGAATGCCGCCCGAGCCGCCGGGATTCCGGCCCATTGGCTCGGCGCCGTAACCGGCGATCGATTGACAGTCGCTGGGGCCGGTGCCATATCCGTTGGAGAACTTAAGCGCATCAACGAATCCTGGTTTCCCGCCTATATGGCGGCTCCCTGAGGGCGATGTTCATGGCTTTGGACGCGGCGACGATCGAACGGCTTATCAAGGAGGGCCTGCCCGGCGCGCAAGTCACCATCGAGGATTTGCGTGGCGACGGCGACCACTACGCCGCCACGGTCGTGTCGCCCGCTTTCAAGGGCAAGAGCCGCGTTCAACAGCATCAAATGGTCTATCGCGCGCTGGGCGGCCATGTTGGCAACGCCCTTCATGCGCTTGCGCTCCAGACCGCCGCCCCGCAAGATTGACCCAGTTTCGCCGAAAGGACCCGCCATGAGCACCGCCGCCAACGCCACCGTGTTCGACCGCATCAAGGACGACATCGACCAGAACCAGGTCACGCTGTTCATGAAGGGCACGCCGGTGTTTCCGCAGTGCGGTTTCTCGGCGGCTGTGGTGCAAATCCTCACCCAGATGGGGGTGAAGTTCAAAGGCATCGACGTGCTGGCCGACCCGGAAATCCGTCAGGGCATCAAGGAATTCTCCCAGTGGCCGACGATTCCCCAGCTCTATGTGAAGGGCGAGTTCGTCGGCGGCTGCGACATCATTCGCGAGATGTACGAAGCCGGCGAGCTTCAGGAGCTGCTGAAGGAAAAGGGTATCGCCACGCGGGGCTAGCCGCTATTTCTTTGCCTCTTCCGTCGCCGCGTCGGCGCCTTTGATCCGCGCGGCAAGTGCCGCCTCCAGGAACCGGTCGATATCGCCATCCAGCACGGCGCTCGGATTGCCGGTTTCCACGCCGGTACGCAAATCCTTCACCATCTGATAGGGCTGCAGCACGTACGACCGGATCTGGTGCCCCCAGCCGATATCGGTCTTGCTCGCGTTCATCGCCGCGGTTGCGGCCTCGCGCTTCTGTAATTCGATTTCGTAGAGCCGCGCCTTAAGCATCGCCATGGCGTGAGCGCGGTTCTGGTGCTGCGAGCGCTCGCTCTGGCATGCCACCACCACCGGATCGGCGCCGGGCGGTTGGTAAGTCAGGCGGACCGCGCTGTCGGTCTTGTTGACGTGCTGGCCGCCCGCGCCCGACGAGCGATAGGTGTCGGTGCGGAGATATTTGTCCTCGATGGTGACCTCGATCTTGTCGTCGACCACCGGGTAGACCCAGACCGAGGCGAAGCTGGTCTGACGCCGCGCGTTGGCGTCGAACGGCGAAATCCGCACCAGCCGGTGTACGCCGCTCTCGGTCTTGAGCCATCCATAGGCGTTTTCACCGACCACGCGGATGGTCGCGGACTTAATGCCGGCGCCCTCGCCCGCGCTTTCCTCGATCCATTCCACCTTGTAGTCGTGCGCCTCGGCCCAGCGCGCATACATGCGCAGCAGCATCTCCGCCCAGTCCTGCGCCTCGGTGCCGCCGGCGCCGGAATGAACCTCGAGATAGGCGTCGTTGGCGTCGGCCTCGCCCGACAACAGGCTTTCGAGCTCGCGCTTCGCCGCCTCGTCCCGCAGTTTGGCGAGATTGGCCTCGGCCTCGGCGACAATGGCCTTATCGCCCTCGGCCTCGCCCATCTCGATCAAGCCGATGGCGTCATGAAGCTCGTTCTCGATCTTGCGGTAGCCGTCGATGCCGCGCTCAAGACGCGACTTCTCGCGCATCAGCGCCTGCGCGCGCTGCGCGTCGTTCCAAAGATCGGGGGATTCGGTTAGAGCCTTCAGTTCGTCGAGGCGCTTGAGGGACTTGTCCCAGTCAAAGATGCCTCCTCAGCAAGCCGAGCGACTTGCCGATCTGGTCCACCATTGCCTGAATTTCGGTACGCATAAGCGATCCTTTAGTACAGCCCGCCGGTGCCCGTCGAGGGCGCCGCCTGTCGCGGACCGGGCGTAATTTGCTGCACCGGCACGGGCATGCCGGTCTCGCTCGGGTTGGCCGCCGCCGTAGCGGGCAACGGCTCCTCGTCACCGCCGACCGGCGCCATCGACGCGGCGTCTTCGTCGTCGATGAAGTGTTGCTGCATGGCCTCTTCGCTGCCAGCCTCGACGGTGGGCTGGGTTCCCGGCTTGAACGCTTCGAGGATGACGTTCTTGTCGCCGGGATAAGGCAGCTCGCCGGTCTGGTGATCGACGCGCACCAGCATCAGTCCCGGCGGAATACGGAACGGGATTGGCGGCTTGCCTTTGAGGGCGTCACCCATGAACTCCTTGAAGATCGGCGCGGCGACGCTGGCGCCGGTCTCGTGTCCGCCCAAGGTGCGCGGATTGTCGAAACCGACGAAAACGCCGGCCACCAGGTCGGGCGAGAAACCGACGAACCAGGTATCCTTGGAATTGTTGGTGGTGCCGGTCTTGCCGGCCATGGGGCGACCAAGCGACGCGACGATGTGGCCAGTGCCATAGGTAATCACGCCCTGCATCACCGAGACGATCTGATAGTCGCTTTGTGGATCGACGATCTGCTTTCGGTCGTCGGGCAACTCGGGCGGCGCCTGGCCGTGATAATCGATGTTCTCGCAGTCCGGACAGTTGCGCGGGTCGGCGCGATAGATGGTCGTGCCGTTGCGGTCCTGCACCCGGTCGATCAGCGTCGGCGACAATTCCTTGCCGCCATTGTCGAGCATGGCGTACGCGGTAGTGAGGCGCAGCGGCGTGGTCTCGCCCGCGCCCAGCACCATCGAATAGACGCGCGGCATATGGTCCATGATTCCGAAGGCTTCCAGCGAATGGCCGACCGCGTCGAGACCGATAGTCTCGCCGAGCCGCGCGGTGATCAGATTGCGTGACTGCTCGACCCCGACCCGCAGCGTCAGCAGCCCGTAGAATTTGTGCGTGTAGTTGCTGGGGGTCCATTTCGGCAGGCCCGGCCCTTGGTCGATCACCACGGGCTCGTCCATGAGTTGGCTCGACGGCGTCATGCCGTGCTGGAACGCGGCGATATAGACGAACGGCTTGATCGCGGAGCCGATCTGGCGATAGGCCTGGGTAGCGCGGTCGAACTGGCTGATCTCGTAGGAAAAGCCGCCCGAGATCGCCAGCACGCGGCCGGTATGCGGGTCCATGACCACGATCGCGCCCGAAACTTCAGGGATTTGCTCCAGCGCGAATTCCTTGGCACCGCCCTTCGCGGCCGCGCCGACGAGCACGACATCGCCCGCGTCGATCACGTCGCTGGCGCGGCGCGGCACCGGGCCCAGTCCCTTGTCGCGATTGAGCTCCTTGCGCGCCCATTTCATCTCCGACATCGGGATGATGCCCTTGTCACCTTCGACAAAGCCGATCCGCGCCCCGTCCGCTTCGGTGGACAGCACATAGGCAAGCTTCCAGCCGGCGACATCGGCGCCCGGAACCGGCGGCACTTTCGACAGCTTTACCTGCCATTCGGGGCCGGTTCCGAGCTGCTGCACCGGCCCGCGCCAGCCGTGGCGCCGGTCATAGGCAATGAGGCCGTCGCGCAGCGACTTGCTTGCCTCGGCCTGAAGCGTCGGATCGAGACTGGTCCGCACCGTCAAGCCGCCTTGGTACAGCGCCTTCTCGCCATAGCGCGCCACGAGCGTGCGGCGCACCTCCTCGGCGAAGTATGGCGCTTTCGCCGTGTCCGAGACGCTGCGCTTCACCACCGTCAGCGGCTCGGCCTTGGCGGCCGTTGCTTGCGCCTTCGTGATGAACCCGTCGTCGGCCATCCGGTCGATTACCCAGTCGCGGCGATCCCTGGCTGCCTCGGGGAATTTATCGGGGTTGTAGCTGCTCGGCGCCTTAGGCAAGGCCGCGAGGAATGCCGCTTCGGCGACATCTAGCTGGTCGAGCGGCTTGTTGAAGTAGGTCAAGGACGCCGCGGCGACGCCGTACGACCCGCGGCCGAGATAAATTTCGTTGAGGTAGAGCTCGAGGATCCGTTCCTTCGACAGCACCTGCTCCATGCGCAAGGCGACCAGCGCCTCCTTGATCTTGCGCTTGAGCGACACCTCGTTGCCGAGCAGGAAGTTCTTCGCCACCTGCTGGGTGATGGTCGAGGCACCGATCGGCCGGCGGTTTTCCCGTAGCCGCGTCACGTCGGTCAAAGCGGCGCGCGCCATTGACAGGAAATTGATGCCGGGATGGGTATAGAACTCCTTGTCCTCGGCGGCGACAAAGGCGTTGGTCAACAAGCGCGACATCGCCTTGACGGGAACGAAGATGCGCTTTTCCGTGGCGTATTGCGCCAGGAGCCGGCCGTCGCCGGCATAGACCGAGGACACGATCGGCGGCTGGTAATTGGCGAGCTGCTTATAGTCGGGCAGGTCGCGGCCGAAATACCAGACGGTGATGCCGCCAAGGCCGGCCACCGCGATGGCCACGAGAATGATCAACGAGAAGAGCAGTCGAACGATATGCATCGAAGGGTGCTGGGAAGTTGGCCTCGGCCGTTTTCGGGCTGGAGAGTGGCGCCGTTTTGTGACGTCATCAAGGCGAAGTTATCGGTCGCCAGCCGTCAGGCATCGGTTCCGGGGGCTGCCGGCAACCGACGACTGATTGCTGAAAACCGATAACTGGACGGTTCAGATGCAATAGGTCTTCAGCGGCTCGAAGCCGTTGAAGCCGACCGAGGCATAGGTTGAGGTATAGGCGCCGGCCGCCATGATCCGGACCTTGTCGCCGACCTTCAGGGCGAGCGGCAGCTTGTACTCGGTCTTCTCGTAGAGAATGTCAGCGCTGTCGCAGGTCGGGCCGGCAATGATCACCGCGCCGGTCGGGCCGCCGTCGGCGGGTGTCTCGATCCGGTATTTGATGCTCTCGTCCATGGTCTCGGCGAGGCCGTTGAACTTGCCGACGTCGAGATAGACCCAACGCTTGCTGTCGCCCAGGCCCTTATCTGCAATCAGCACGACTTCGCTTTCGATCACCCCGGCGTCGCCGACGATCGACCGGCCCGGCTCGACCACGATCTCCGGCAGGTCGTTGCCGAAATGCCGGGTGATCGCCGCCATCACCGCATTGCAATAGCGCTCCACCCCGGGCACGTCGCCACGGTAATGGGCCGGGAACCCGCCGCCGATATTGACCATCTTCAAGTTGATGTCGGTCTCGGCCAGCAGCGAAAACATCTTCGCCGTCCGCCCGATCGCGCTATCCCATTGGTCGATCTTGGTCTGCTGCGAGCCGACATGGAACGATACGCCGTAGGGGTCGAGTCCGGCCGCCTTGGCCTGGCGCAGGAGAGCTACCGCCATTTCGGGCGAGCAGCCGAACTTGCGCGACAGCGGCCATTCGGCGCCATCGCTTTCGACCAGGATACGGCAGAACACGCGCGCGCCAGGCGCGACCCGGGCGAGTTTGTCCAACTCGCCGGCGCTATCGAAGGCGAAGAGCCGCACGCCCTGCTCGTAAGCATAGGCGATGTCGCGCTCTTTCTTGATCGTGTTGCCGAAGGAGATGCGGTCCGCCTTGACGCCGAGATGCAGGCAGAGATCGATCTCGCCGCGGCTCGCCACGTCGAAGCTGGATCCGAGCCGATCCAGTATAGCCAGGACCTCGCGCGCCGGATTGGCCTTGATCGCGTAGAACACGCGGGCCAACGGCAGATAGTGGCGCAGCAGCTTGTAGGCGTCCGCCACGACTTCCAGATCGACCACCAGGCACGGCGTCGCCGGTTGCTGTTCGGTCAGGAAGCGGACGGTCTTCTCGCTGATGCCGCCGCGGCGCGCGGCCCGCTTGCGGCGGGGCCGCGCCGGGATGTCGGGGGCGCCGGCCGGCGCGCGGGTTCCATCGGCGGGGACAACGCGCCCGCCTGCGGAAGGCCCGAGAGCTTCGGTCAACGGCGTTACAGTACGGGAACGCGGCGACCGCAGCCGCGGACGCCCAGTTGAAGCCAAGCCTCGTTCTTAGAGGCGTCGGGCAAGGGCATCGCGGCCCTGCGCAGAAAAGCAACCATATCGACCTCCCTCTCGGGACCGGCCCACGATGACCGGTTCTGCCAAAAAGGACGCGTTACGTCGTTGCATAACCACGATGGGCCATAGGCACGTGCGAGTGCGTCGCGAGGCGCGATACATAATCTTTTGATTCCAGGACGCAAGAAAAATTTCACATCCAGCTGAATTTTTTTGTGAAAACTGTCGCCGAGGTGCCACCTCGGGCGTCAGAGGGACTCCTGGTTCATGCCGCGGAGGCTCGGGCCGATCGCAGTTGCGGCCGATTCGGGAGCTCGCTGTTCTCGACATAGTCGCGCAGCGGGCGACGCACCCGAGCGAACGCGGCGCGCAGTTCGACCAGCGCGTAGAGACACTCTTCCGCGTCGCCGGCCTTGGCGGCGTTCTCGACCCGGCGGGCGAGATCGCTGACGGCGGCGGCGCCGACACTCCCCGCGGTGCTGACGAGGTTATGGGCCTCGCGGCTGGCACCGCGGAGATCGCCGCCTTGCAGCAGCTCGTCGATCGAGGCGATGCCGTCGGCGACGGCTCCCAGAAGCGTCTTGAACAGGTTGTCGAATTCGGGCCCGATGCTTGTCCGCAAATTCTCGATGGCGGCGACATCGACATCGCCGTTTTCAATAGCGGGCGTCGCCCCGACGGATTCCGGCGCCCTGTCCGCGATCGGCTCCAGCCTGCGACCGACATCGTTGAGCTTCTCCAGGAGGGCCGGCGAGCTCAGCGGTTTCGAAAGATAGTCGTCCATGCCGGCATCGAGATACTGCTGCCGGGCGCCGACCATGGCGTGAGCGGTCAGCGCGATAATCGGGATGTTGCAAGTCGGCGGCGGCAACTTGCGGATCAGGCCCGTAGCCTGAACGCCGTCCATGACCGGCATCTGGATATCCATCAGCACGACATCGAACGAGCCGTCGCGCACGGCGGCGACCGCTTCCTCGCCGTTGCTCGCGATCTCGACCGAATGACCCGCCTTGCAGATGATGGCGCGGGCGACTTGCTGGTTGATCTTGTTGTCCTCGGCCAGAAGGACCCAAAGCGGACGAACCGCCTGCTGGCCGCCCAACGCCGCGAATGCCGGCTCCGTCGCCGCCTGCGTCCCGAACACCCGGGCGAGGCATTCGAACAGAACCTGCTGCCGCAGTGGCTTGGTGAGGATCGCGTCGATCGCGCCGTTGCCGGCATCCGCGCCGGGGTGATCCGTTGCGGACGACACCAGGACCAGCTTGACGTCGCCGCCCCAAGGCATGGTGCGAATGCGCTGGGCGAGATTGATTCCGGAAATGTCGGGCATCATCTGGTCCAGCAATACGAGGTCGATCTTCTCGCCCCGGGCATGCGCCCGCTCCAGCGCCGCGATGGCGAAGAAGGCGTCGGCCACGGCCTCGGCCTGCATGCCGATGCTGTTGAGCTGGCCGGTCATGATGCGGCGATTCATTTCGATATCGTCGACGACCAGCGCCCTCAGGCCCATCAGTTGTGCCGGCGCCGCCTTTGCCAGTTTTGGCGAGGTGGAGGCCGCGACCGCCAGCGGCGCCTCGAACCAGAACTTGCTGCCGGCGCCGACCTTGCTCTCGACCCCGATGCTGCCGCCCATCAATTCGACCAGTTCGCGGCAGATCGCGAGGCCGAGGCCGGTGCCGCCGAACCGGCGCGTCACCGAACTATCGGCCTGGATGAATTTCTGGAACAGCATGCCGCACACTTCCGGCGCCATGCCGATACCGGTGTCCGAGACTTCGAACCGTAGGACCGGCGTGCCTTCGATCGGCGAACTCTCCGCCAGCGCGACGTCGACCGCGACGCTCCCCTGCTCAGTGAACTTGATGGCATTGCCGACCAGGTTCAGCAGGATCTGCCGCAGGCGGGTCGGATCGCCACGGAAGCTCTGGCGCAGCGTCGGGGAGATGAAGACGCCGAGCTCGACGTTTTTCTCGCCGGCGCGCCCGGCCATTAGACCGACTGCGTTCTCGACTGTCTCGACCAGGTCGAAATCGATTAGTTCCAGCTCGACGCGGTGTGCTTCGAGCTTCGAAATGTCGAGAATGTCGTTGATGACGCCCAACAACGCGTCGGCGCTGGTGCGGACGGCCTCGGCATACTCGCGTTGCTCCGCGGTCAGGCGCGTATCCAGCAACAACCCGATCATGCCGATCACGCCGTTCATCGGCGTGCGGATTTCGTGGCTCATGTTGGCGAGGAATTCCGACTTCGCCCGGTTCGCCTGCTCGGCGTCGAACTTGGCTTTGGCCAGTTCCAGCTCGCGGCGGCGATGATCGGTGATATCGACATAGATGGTGGTGAAGCCGCCGCCGGGATGCAGCGTGCGGGTGATCTCGAGCAGGCGGCCGCTGGGGTGGCCCCATTCGACCTTTTGCGCCGGCGTGGTGCGGACGCGCTCCAGCCAGGCGCGCGCCACTTCTTCAGGGTCTCCCGGCCCGTGATCGCCTTTCGAGGCGCTGTAGTGAACGAATTTTTCCAGCGGATCGCCGACCTTAAGCAAATCCTGCGGCAATCCCATCAAATTGAAGAAGGCGCTGTTCGCGGCCCGGACCACCAGGTCGCTGTCGGTCACGCTGATGCCGATCGGCAGCTTGTCGATCAACTCGTGTAGCAAGCGTTGCGTCTCGGTCTCGCGATGCTCCGCGGCTGCGAGCTTTTCGCTTTGGGCTTCGAGTTGCTGACCGAGCCGCGCCGCCTGTTGCGCCAAAACGGCGATATCCCGGTCTTCAGCGACCGGGACCGGCGTGGAATCCGGCGTTGGATCTGCCAGCGGCGACATTCTTCTTCCTTCCTAGGGCACTTTTTGGTTAAGGCGCGTTATCCAAAGAATACGCACCAAAGTTAACGAAACCGTAAAAGTGCCTACCCAGGGGCCTTTAGGAAGATGTCAGGTCACGCTTTGGGGGCAGGTCCCGCAGCGACGGCGTCCATGGACGCCCGATACGGGCGTCAGGGCCGCCAGGTCCAAAGCTGCTTGCGCGCGGTGCCAATATCGCCGAGCTGATAGACGGCGGCGCCCGTGATCTTGAAGCTGAATTCGGCGAAGGGAGCGGCTTTGATGCGGGCTACGAAGTTCGGATCGCCCGCCCCGGCCGTGACGTGCGGGCCGTAGTTAGACCCGCCCGATTTCGTCAGGAAATTGTCTACGTAAGCGATCGTCCAGTCGATCGTCGGGCCCTCGGGCGCACCGACGAACGCCGCGGAGGTACCGCCATGGCGAATGAACGGCGTGACGGCTGCGGCAATGTCTTGTTGCAAGCGTCCCAGTGCCGGCGTGACGCGGATGGAAATGCCGGTTGCGTTTATATCGGCGACGCGGCTGGCGAAAATGCCGGTTGCGGTAAGTTCCATGCCCGTCGGCGGCGCACGGTGGAGCACGGCCTCGACCGCCGCGCTGACCTTTCCGAGATCGTCCGCCCGCACATAGCATTGCAGCAGCGTGATATGGGGAACGTGCGTCGCGTCAAGCGCGAAGCCCCGCGCCGAATCCTGCAGCAGCAAGCGATTGATCGCCATCACCCGCTTGATCATGGTCGCGTCGGGCAGCAGCAGCACGTCGATCGCGATCAGCCCTTGCGCGTCCGCGGCCGCGGTCACGTTGCCATCGCCGCACCACAGCGCCACCGCGAGGCACAGGCAAGCCGCAAGCTTTCTCATCGGGCGACAATGGCCGCCGTTGATGACAAATTTGCGACGCTACAGTTCCTTCGCCGCGTTCAGCACCTCTTCGGCGTGGCCGGGTACTTTGACCTTGTGCCAGATGTTGCGGATCACGCCCTTGCCGTCGATCAGGAACGTCGCGCGCTCCATACCCATAAATTTGCGGCCCATGAAGCTCTTTTCCACCCAGACGCCGTAGGCTTTGGCTGTGGTCAGCTCCTTGTCGGAGCCGAGCGTGAACGGCAGCTCGTATTTCTTCTTGAACTTGTCGTGCGAGCCAACCGTGTCCTTCGACACGCCGATGACGACCGCGTCGGATTTCTTGAACTGCGGAAAGTCGTCGCGGAACTGGCACGCTTCCTTGGTGCAACCCGGCGTGTCGTCGCGCGGATAGAAATAGAGCACCACCTTCTTGCCCTTGAGCTTGGCGAGGCTGACGGTGCCTTCGCCGTCGGTCGGCAAGCTGAAATCCGGCGCCTTGTCGCCCACTTTGAGTGCCATCAGTCTCCCCTCTCGACGATGTCGCGATAGCGCGCCAACGCGCGCGCGGCCTTGTCATCCATATCCCGCTTGAGGGCGGCGAAGTCAACCGCGCCCGACACCCGCGCCATCAGTGCCAGTAACGACCGCGCCGCCTCGCTCTCGTCGATCTCCTGATCGAGCGTCGTCAGCTTCAGCATCTGCTGAACATTGTGCCAAAGCCGCAACCCGCCGGTCAGGTCTGAGGCCGCATCCGGCGTCAGCACGTTTGCCGCCGCCAACCCTCCGAGCGCTGCCATCGTATTCTGATGGAGCAGATCGGGCCGGCGATGCGCCTCGCGCAACTGCAAATATTGCGCGACGAACTCGATGTCGACCAGGCCCCCGCGCCGATGCTTCACGTTCCAGATACTCGGGGCGCGGTGCGTCTCGGCGATCTTCTCGCGCATCTCGCCGACATCGACGCGCAGCTTGGTCCGATCCCGCGGTGCCGACAGCGTGGTTCGGATCGTGTCGGCGATCGCCTCGCGCAAAGCGCGCGGCCCCGCCACGACCCGTGCCCGCGTCAGCGCCATATGCTCCCAGGTCCAGGCCGCCTCCCCGTGATAGCGCCGAAAGGCGGCCAGGCTCGCCGCCAGCGGTCCGGCATTGCCAGACGGCCTGAGGCGCATATCGACCTCGTAGAGATTGCCCTCGCGGGTCATCGCGGTCAGCGCGGTGATCAGCCGCTGCGACAGCCGCGCGTAATAGCTCGCCACCGCCAACGAATGCGGGCCGGTCGAGGCCTCGACACCCTCCGGCGCGTCATAGACCAGGATCAGGTCGAGATCGGACGTCGCCGACATTTCGCGTCCGCCGAGCTTGCCGAGGCCGAGCACCGCGAGCTCTCCGCCGGGCACGGTGCCGTGGATTGCTGCGAAATACGCCGCGATTCGCGGCAGCAGGCCCGAGATCGCGGCCTCGGCGGTGGCGGCGAACGCTCTGCCCGCCTCCTCGCCGTCGATGCGTTCATGCAGTAACGCCACCCCGGTTCGGAACCTGCGATCGCCGACCCAGCGCCGCGCACGATCGTACAATTCCTCTTCGTCGCGCGGCTCGCCGAGCGCGCGGTCGATATCCGCGAGCAGTACGGCACGCTCGGTCGGCGAGCGCTGCGTCTTCCGCCAGCAGCCCCTCGACGAGCACCGGATATTGGGTGAGCTGGTCGGCCATGCGCGGGCTGACGCCCATGATCTCCGCCATGCCGCTCGATCAGCGCCGGGTTGCGATAGAACAGCGACAGAAGCTGGACGCCTGCCGGCAATCCGGCGAGGAACCGGTCGAAACGGCGCAGCGCCGCGTCGGGCGCCGGTGAGGCGCCGAACGCGGTCAGCAAAACCGGCACCAGCTCGGTCAGCAGTTCCCGCGCGCGCTGACTGCGCATTGCGCGATAGCGGCCGTGGTGCCAACTGCGCACCATCGCCGCGACGGCGGGCGGGTCGGCGAACCCCATGCGTTGCAGTGTCGCAAGCGTCTCGGGGTCGTCCTCATGCCCGGTGAAGACCAGATTGCCTTGCGGCGATAGCGACGGCGCCTCCTCGAAAAGATGGGCGTAATGGCTCTCGACCGTGCCGAGCTGATGCAGCAATTCGGTGGCAAACGCTTCCGCGCTGTCATAGCCCGCGAAAATCGCGACGCGACGGAGCCCGTCCGCGTCGTGCGGCAAGGAATGGGTTTGCGCATCGTCGATCATCTGGAGGCGATGCTCGATGCCGCGCAGAAACCGATACGCCGCGGTCAGGTCGGCCGCCGCCGCGAGCGAAATCCTGCCGGCCTGCGCCAAGGCTACGAGCGCGGCGACCGTGCCGCTAACCCGGAGCTCCGGCATGCGGCCACCCCAGATGAGTTGCTGCGTCTGGGCGAAGAATTCGATCTCGCGGATGCCGCCGCGGCCGAGCTTAATGTTATGCTCGGCGACCGCGATCTTGCCGCCCCCGCGATGGGCATTGATCTGGCGCTTGATCGAGTGAATGTCCTGGATCGCGGCGAAGTCGAGGTGGCGGCGCCACAAATACGGACCGAGCTCGGCCAGGAATGCCCGCCCCGCCAGCCGGTCTCCCGCAATGGGTCGCGCCTTGATCAGCGCCGCGCGTTCCCAATTCTGGCCGGCACTTTCGTAATAGGTCAGCGCCGCCTGGGTCGAGAGCGCGGCAGGGGTCGAGCCGGGGTCAGGCCGAAGCCGTAGATCGACCCGGAACACATAGCCATCACCGGTCGGATCGGCGAGGATACGGACCAACTCCTGCGCCAGCCGTGAATAGAATTGCGACGGACTTTGCCGACCCCGGTAATCGACCTTTTCCCCGTCGTAGAGGCAGATCAGGTCGATATCGCTCGAATAGTTGAGCTCGCGGGCGCCGAGCTTGCCGAGCGCCAGGACGAAGAAGCCGCACTCGCGCTCGGGCGAATCGGCATTGGGTAAATGAATATCTCCGGTCCGTGCCGCGTTCATGAGAAGATGACGTACAGCGGCTTCGAGGGCGGCTTCCGCGAAGGCGCTGAGTGCGCCCGTCACCCGATCGAGCGGCCACCATTTCGCCAGATCGGCCAGGGCCACCACCATCGCGACGCGTCGGCGGGCGATCCTCAACCGTTTCATCAGGAGGAACCGATCGGCGAGCGAGTCCAGTTCTTGATTGAGGGCGTGTATGATCTCGGCGAAAGTGCGGCTAGGACCGGCCGTCGCAAGGTTAAGAAGCGTTCCCGGTTCGGCAACACAGATTTGGCTAAGGAAGGGACTATTGCCGAAGATCGCAGCCAACAATCGTTGCCCCGCGTCGTCGGCCGCGAGCGCGCGCATGTCACTTGCGATCGCGCTATCGGCCATCGCGTCGGCGGCTTCGCGCCAATGTTGCAGCCCAAGCGCCACCCGCCGCGCGTCGGCCGGTGCTGGCAGCGCGCGATAGGCGCCGGTCGGCAGGGACGGCAGCGGCATTGACCGGCTCTCCTGACAGCGGGGACGCGAGGTTGCGCGGCGCGGCAAGGCGGGTCAAGCTGCCCCGGATGTTCTGGCGCAGCGCCATCAAGATCGCCGAATGGACCGGGGGCATCCTCGCCGGCGTCGTGCTCGTCGCTGGCGGCTGCGTATGGCTGTTGTCGCGCGGCCCGTTGTCGCTCGACTGGCTAGCGCCTTATGTCGCGTCCACCTTCTCGCAATCGAAATCCGGCATGTCGGCCCAGGTCGATCACACGCTGATCAGCCTCGGCGAAGGGCCCAGCCTCGAAATCATCGCGCGCGGCCTGCATTTGAAGCGCAACGACGGCCGGGCGGAGCTGGTCTTGCCCGAGGTCTCGCTGTCGCTATCGCCGCAGGCGGCAATCCTGGGCCAGATCGCGCCGACGCGCATCGTGCTGCGCGGCGCCCATCTCAGCCTGTTGCGCGCCGCCGATGGCTCGTTCCATTTCGGCCTCGCGGGCGAGCAGGTCGGTAACAACGATTGGGCCGAGACGCTGCTGCACGAATTGTCGCATGCGCCGGATCGTAGCGGCCCGTTCGGCTATTTGAGCGAGATCGAGGTGACCGACGCCGCGCTCACCGTCGACGACCGCCGGCTCGGCGTCACCTGGGAGGCGCAACGGCTCGACGCCGCATTGCGGCGCGGGAACGAGGGCTTCACCGGCAAGATCGCCATGGCGATCGAGCGCGACGGTAATGCCGCCCAGCTTCGGGGCGACATCCGCTACGACGCAACGCCGCACCGGTTGCGCATGACGATCGGCTTCGACAATTTGCGCCCGTCGCTTTACGCCGCGGCCGCGCCCGCGCTGGCGCCCTTCGCCGCTTTCGACCTGCCGCTCGGCGGGCAGATCAGCATGGCGCTGGACGCCGAGACGCGGGCGGTCATGGATTTCTGGTGCGACCTGCAGCTAGGCCGGGGCCGAATCGTCAACGATCGGTTCGCGGAGGGCGCACTCAAGATCGTCCACGGCACGCTCCGCGCCGTTTATGATCCCGCCAAGCAACGGCTCGATCTCGAACATTTCAATGCCGAGCTCAACGCACCGAACGGTCCGCAGCTCGATTTTGCCGCCACCGTGTACCGCTTTGATCCGTTCGCGACGACCCCGCTCGATTTCACGGGTTACGGCGAAATCCACGGTTTGACTTACGCGGACATGGGCCAGCTGTGGCCGGAGAAGGCGGCCTATCACGCACGTGAATGGATCATGGGTCACGTCCAGCGGGGCGTCCTCACCCATGGCGAGATCGGCATCGCCGGCACCGTGCTGCTCGGCTCATCTGAAGGGCTCGTGGCGAAGCTCAAGCGGGTCGAGGGCAACATCGCCTATCGCGACGTGTCGATTCAGTATTTCCCGCCGCTCTCCCCCGTACAAAACATCGGCGGCACCGCGCATTTCGACCGCACCGAGTTCGATCTCTATCCCTCCGGCGGGATCGCGCGCGACGTCAAGATTACGGGCGGCAAGGTCATCCTTACCAAGCTCGACACCGACAACGAAGAAGCCGCCATTGACGTGAAATTGGTCGGGCCGCTCGCCACGGTGCTGGACGAACTCAACATGAAGCCGCTGCGCTATGCGCGGGCGCTCGGCGTCGATCCGGCGGGCGTCAAAGGCACCGCCGAGGGCGAGGTTCATTTCCATCTGCCGATGAAGAAAAATCTGCGCTTCGCTCAAGTCGACTATTCGGCGCACGGGATGCTTACGGGCGTGGCCATCGACAAGGTATTGTTCGGCCGCGATCTCGGCGCGGGCGCGCTTCGCATCGCCGTCGGTCGCGGCGGCGTCGATCTCGACGGCAACGCGAAGCTCAACGGCGTGCCCATTACCCTCAATTGGAGGGAGAATTTTGCCGGCGATCCAATCCGTACCCAGTATCGCGTAAAAGGCGCGTTCGACGACGCCGCGCGCCGTCAACTCGGAATCGATTGGTTGCCGGACATGGTATCGGGACCGGTCGGCGTCGATTTGACCTTCGCGCGCCAGCGCAACGATTTCGCCACTTCCGACGCCACTCTCGACCTCGGCAATGCGACGCTGACGATCGACAAGCTGGGCTGGACGAAAAAGCCCGGAGTGCCGGCAACGGCGCATCTCACTTTATCGGCGCGCAACGAGCTTCCGGCGCAGATAAGCGATCTGCGCATCCATGGCGGCGGCTTGGACGCCCTGATGGACATCACCCTTTCCGGCGGCACCACCGACGCCAAGGTCGCGCGCGCCAACATTTATCGGCTGGCGGTCGGCCAAACCGACGTCGCGGGTGTCGTCGCGCAACGGCCGGAAGGCGGCTGGTCGGTGACGTTGCGCGGCCGGCGTTTCGACGCTTCGCGGTTGCTTGACGATCTGCAAAAGGCGACGCCGAGCAACGAGCGCGAGCCGCCGCTCGCAATCGAGGCCGAACTCGGCGAGATGGTCATGGCGCCGGGCCGCACCGTCACCAACGTCCACGCCAAACTGTTTAGCGACGGCGTCCATTGGCAAATGGCGCAGATCGACGCCACGCCCGCGGCGGGGAAGAAGTTGGCGCTGCGCTTCGGCGGCGCGGCCGGCGACGGCAATTTCCGCCTCACCAGCGACGATCTCGGCGCGGTGCTTCGGCTGCTCGACATTTCGAACAAGGTCCGCGGCGGCACTGTCACGGTCACGGCTCATGCCGACGATGTCGACAGCCACCGCACACTTGCCGGCAAGATCGTCGGCAACGACTATCGCGTGGTCGACGCGCCCGCCTTCGCCCAGCTCTTGGCGCTGGCGTCGTTCACCGGGCCGGCCTCGATGGCCAACGGCCAAGGCATTCCCTTCAACCGCATGCAAGGCGACTTCGTGCTCGACAACGGCACGGTCGAGCTCCGCAATGCGCGCGCGTTCGGCGAGGCGATGGGCATCAACGCCAGCGGCGAATTCGATTACCGCCATGACACGCTCGATATGAGCGGCACGATCGTCCCGGCCTATCTCCTGAACAGCCTTCTGAGCAATATCCCTGGCATCGATCTGCTCATGGGCGGCCAGGGCCAAGGCATCTTCGCCGCCAAGTTCCGGGTCGCCGGCTCGACCGCCGATCCCGGAATTTCCGTCAATCCGTTGAGTGCGCTGGCGCCCGGTTTCCTGCGCGGCCTCTTCCTGTTCGATGCCGGCAAGCCCAGCCAGGACAACGCGAAGCGCGACGTTCCGCCGAAAGGCGGCTGATCAAACCGGCTTGACCAAGGCGTGGCGCTTCTTGCCGGCGGAGAGCTTGATCACGCCGTCGCCGTTGAGATCGCCGAGACCGAGCTTTTTCATCTCGTCGGTGATCGTCTCGTCGTTGACCCGCACGCCGTTGCCGCGCACCAAGCGTCGCGCCTCGCCGAGACTGGCGGCGAGGCCGGCTTGATTGAGCAAGTTGATAATCGGAACGCCACCGCCGAGCGTCGCGCGATCAACCCGGAGGATTGGTAGATCGTCGCCGATGCCGCCTTCGGCAAAGACCCGGCGCGCGGTCTCGGCGGCGGCTTTGGCCGCTTCGGCGCCGTGGCATAAGGTCGTGGCTTCGGTCGCAAGAATCTCCTTGGCGCGATTGAGCGCGGCACCCTCGCCGGCTTCGAGCCGATCGACCTCGTCGAGCGACAAATCGGTGAACAAGCGGAGAAAGCGGCCGACATCGGCGTCGTCGACGTTGCGCCAGAATTGCCAGTAATCATAAGGCGAAAGCCGGTCGGCATTGAGCCAGACCGCGCCGGTCGCGGTCTTGCCCATCTTGGCGCCCGAGGCCAGGGTAATCAGTGGCGAGGTGAGGCCGTAGAGCGCGCGGCCGTCGATGCGGCGGCCCAGTTCGACACCGCACACGATGTTCCCCCACTGGTCGGAACCGCCCATCTGCACCGTGCAATCGCAACGCCGCGACAGTTCGAGGAAATCGTAGGCCTGCAAGACCATGTAGTTGAATTCGAGGAAGCTCAGCGGCTGCTCGCGTTCGAGCCGCAATTTGACACTGTCGAAGCTCAGCATCCGATTGACGGAAAAATGACGGCCGACCTCGCGCAGGAACGGAATGTAGGACAGCGCGTCGAGCCACTCGGCATTGTCCGCCATGATTGCGTCGGTAGGCCCGTCGCCGAACTTGAGGAAACGGGCGAAGACGCTCTGGATGCTCGCTTTGTTGCGCGCGATCTCCTCTGTGGTGAGAAGCTGGCGCGACGTGTCCTTGCCTGACGGATCGCCGATCTGGGTGGTGCCGCCGCCCATCAACACGATCGGTTTGTTGCCGGTCTGCTGCCAGCGGCGCAGCAGCATGATCTGAATCAGGCTTCCGATATGCAGAGAATCGGCCGTACAGTCGAACCCGATATACGCCGTTAAAGGCCCATCCGCGAGCCGCGCGTCGAGCGCGTCGCGGTCGGTGCAATCCTGGACATAGCCGCGCTGGTAAACGGTTTGCAGGAAGGGGGATTTCAGATGCGTCATCGGGTTTCGTCTAGCATGAAGCAACCGGACGCGACCAGCCCATGACCGACCGACTTCATCGCGCTATCGGACTGATGAGCGGCACGTCGCTCGACGGCATCGATGTCGCCCTGATCGAAACCGACGGCCTGAACCGGGTCGAAACCGGACCGGCGCTCACCCTGCCCTATGACGACGAGCTGCGGATGGGCCTGCGCGGCGTGCTCGGCGGCAAGGGCGATGTCGCCGCGGCCGACTGGTCCTTGACCATGGCGCTCGGCACCGCGGTGGCGCGGCTGCGCGAGCATCATCACATCGACGAAGTCGACGTTATCGGCTGCCACGGCCACACCATCGTGCATCGGCCGCGCGCCGGCTACACGTGGCAGATCGGCAACGGCAAGCTTCTGGCCGAGCTCACCCATACCGACGTGGTGTGCGATTTTCGTGCCGCCGATGTCGCGGCGGGCGGCGAAGGCGCGCCGTTGGCGCCGCTCTATCATGCGGCCCTGGCGGCGAATCTGCCGAAGCCGATTGCGGTGTTGAATATCGGCGGCGTCGCCAATGTCACCTGGATCGGCGAGCGGCCGGACGATTTGCTGGCTTTCGATGCCGGACCCGGCAACGCGCTGATCGACGATTGGGCCTGGCGCCACACCGGCAAGCGGCTCGACGCCGACGGCGCGCTGGCCCGCCAAGGCACGGTAGACGAAGCCGCGGTGGCGCTCTTCCTCGCGCATCCATACTTTTCCCGGACGCCGCCAAAATCGCTGGACCGTGACGATTTCGCGGCGTTCGTGCCTGACAATGTGTCGACCGCCGATGGTGCCGCCACCCTCACGGCGATGACCATCGCCGCCGTGCGGCGGGGGACCGAGCACTTTCCGGGCCCGGTCAAGCAATGGCTCGTCACCGGTGGCGGACGCCACAACCCGGCTTTGATGGCGGGATTAGAACGGGCGCTCGGCGTCGCGATCGCGCCGGTCGAGGCCGCGGGTTGGAACGGCGATGCGCTTGAAGCGCAGGCCTTCGCCTATCTGGCGGTACGATCGTTGGCGGGCCTGCCCTTGAGCCTGCCCGCCACGACCGGCGTCGCACGCCCCATCACGGGCGGGCGACTATTCCGCGCCGGCTGAGCGCCGGCGCGGTCCTAGTCACATTCACGTCACTCAGTGGTGATGGCCACCACCATGGCCGCCGCCACCGTGTCCGCCACCGCCGTGACCGCCGCCACCATGGCCTCCGCCACCGTGTCCGCCGCCAAAGCCGCCGTGGCCACCGCCACCATGGCCTCCGCCACCGTGACCGCCACGAAGCCGCCATGGCCACCGCCATGGCCGCCGACGCCGCCATGGCCACCGCCATGACCACCGACGCCGCCATGGCCGCCGCCGTGATCCACCGACGCCGCCATGGCCACCGCCATGACCGCCACCGTGCGCCGCCAAAGCCGCCGTGACCGCCGTGGCCGCCCGGTCCGCCGCCGTGGAAGCCGGCATGACCATGATAGCCAGGATGGCCCCAATGGCCGCCGCCGCCGTGGCGCCAGCCGCCGCCGCGCCAGCCGCCGCCGCCCCAACCATGGCCGTACCAGCCGAAGGCAGGGCCCCATGCGCCGCCTACGAAGAACACGCCGCCGCCGAGTCCCCAACCGACATTGTACCAACCCCAAAGGGGCGGTGCGATGTACCAAGCCGGTCCCCAAGCCCAGGGCGCGCCGAAGGCCAAGGGGCCGAGCCCGAAATAGACCGGCGGGAAGAACACGGGCGGATAGTCCGCCCACGGCCATGGCCCGTAGACCTGCGCCGGATCGTAGTAGGGCGCGTACACGACGTTAGGGTCCGCTGGCTCGACCACGACATTAGGCCCGTCGTTCTGCACGACGATCTTGTCGTTGGTCTTCAGGTTGCCTGATTTCTCGGCCTGCTGACGCAGGAACTGCACCTGCGCCAGGACGTCGTCCTGCTGATTGTCGTAGGCCGCGCCCAGCGACTGCGTCCAATTCGGGGTCTTGGTAAGCAAGTCGACGATCTGCGGAAATTGCACGATCGCCTTGATGCTCGGATCCCACGTTTAAGTCTTCAGAGCGGCGAGGAGCGCGTCGCCTTTGAGGGCCGCGTTGCCCGGCTGTTGCAGCCAATCTTGGGCCTGTTGCAACTGATCCGGGAAGGTCGAGGCCATCAAAATGTTCATCAACAGCTTGTCGGGATAGAGCGCGATCGGCGCCAACATCTGATCGAGCTGCTGCTGCGAGTAATTGCCGTTGGTGTCCGGGGTGATCGAATTCGCGGCCACCGTTCCAGGCGCCGGCCCGTTGTTTTGGGCGGACGCCGAACTCATCATCGGAACCACCAGCAGTAGCGGCAATAGCCAGGCTACCGCGTGACGCCCGATATTCATCGTGATATCTCCCGTTGATTAGAGTGAAGTCCAGAGGATCGACAGAATTTTGCGCACAGGCGCATTCAACCGAGAATAGCGTTTACCTTACCGAACGAATTTGACAAAGCAACGGCTCTGCCTAGATAAGAAGGTATGACTGAAGTCGCTGTAACATCCCCAAATGCGGGTGTGACCCTCTCGGAGAACGCGGCCCGCCGCATTGCGTTCCTGCGCCGGCAGGAGAATACGCCCAACGCCTTTCTCCGGCTAGCGGTGTCCGGCGGCGGCTGTTCCGGTTTCCAGTACGGTTTCAGCTTCGACAACTCGCGCACCGAGGACGATGTCGCCTTCGAGCGGGACGGCATCACGCTGGTGGTCGACAATGTCTCGCTGGAGCTGGTAAAGGGCGCGGAGATCGATTTCGTCGAGGACATGATGGGCGCCTCGTTCCAGGTGCGCAATCCCAACGCCGCGACGTCCTGCGGCTGCGGCAATTCCTTCTCGATTGGCTGATCCGGCTTGAAGGTCGCGACCTGGAACGTCAATTCGATCAAGGTTCGACTTCCGCTGTTGCTGAACTGGCTCGACGAAGCCAAGCCCGACATCGTCTGCCTTCAGGAAATCAAATGCGTCGCCGCGGACTTTCCGCTGATGGAGATCCACGGGCACGGCTATCGCGCCGAGATCGTCGGGCAGAAGAGCTATAACGGCGTCGCCATCCTGTCGAAGGAACCGGCGCGCGATATCGTGACAACGCTTCCCGGCGACGACGGCGACAGCCACGCGCGCTACCTCGAAGCCAGCGTCGGCGATCTTCGCGTGGCCTCGATCTATCTGCCGAACGGCAATCCGGTCGACAGCGACAAATTCACCTACAAGCTCGCCTGGCTGGCGCGGCTTCGCGCGCATGCCGCGGAATTGCTCCAGAGCGAGCGGCCGTTCGTGCTCGCCGGCGACTACAACGTGATCCCCGAGCCGGAGGATGTTTACGATCCGCTGGCGTGGCGCAACGACGCGCTGTTCCGCACCGAGACGCGGCGCGCGTTCCGCGGCCTCGTCAATCTCGGCCTGACGGACGCGTTCCGCGCACTCCACGCCGAGCCGCACCGCTACAGTTTCTGGGATTACCAGGCCGGCCGCTGGCAGCGCGACGAAGGGCTGCGCATCGACCATCTGCTGCTGTCGCCCCAAGCCGCCGACCGGCTTGCCGCGGCCGACATCGACAAGACGCCGCGCGGCAAGGACAAGGCTTCCGACCACACCCCGGTCTGGTGCGACCTCGCTGTCTGACGAACGATTACTTTCGCGACCAAGTGGGAGCGCGCGCCGCTAGGCGCGGAGCCAAGCGACGCGGACGTGTCGCGCCCGGCGTCTTGAGGGACTTAGAACTTCGTCCCGTAACGCAGGATGAAATTGTCAGGCTCCGCCGCGGTGCCACGCGCGCCGGGCGCGACGCCCTGGTCGATGGCGAACAGCAGGCTGTTCTGCGTGTCGAGGCGATAGCCGAATTCGACCGCGCCGTGGAACATCAGGGGCGCCTCGTCGAGGCGGCGCGCGTCGGGACCGCCGAGCCCGGAATCGAAGCTGGTCGCCAGGCCGAAATGACCGAAGAACGACGGGGTCGAGAATAAATCCCAGGTCAGGCCGCCATAGGCGCGGCTGGTCCCCGACAGCGGATCGAAGCCGATGCCGAATTGCGGCCGCGGCGAGAACATGAACCGGAACACCGAATTGTTCGGCGACGTCAGGGAAATCTCGAGATCGCGCGTCGAGCCGATCGGCGTGTCGCTCATGCGCACCGGATCGTCCAACAGGAAATTCATGTGGAAGGACGAGCCTGCCCCGGCGCCGGTGAGCAAACCGCCGGTATTGCCGTCGAGCGTCAGGGAGACGCTATTGTTCGTGGTGTTGACCTGAGCGCGCGCCGGACCGCCCAGCACCGCGCCAACCGCCAGTACCGTGACGAAACCCAACACTATCCGTGAAAATCGTGCCGCGCTCATCCGTCGCCGAATGCCCCTTACAAGGGAAAATACCTAGTCTCGATCATGCGGCAAAACAATAGATTGGAGCGTTTTGTTAACGCGGGTCGGCGTCCGGCGGATAGGCATGGACCCGGCCCGCCGCGTCGCGCACCTGCCAGCGCCTCGCGCCGTCGCCCGGGACCGCGTGACTCGGCGTCAGCGGCACCTTGCCGTACCCGCCCGGTATGTCGAGGACATAGCTCGGCTGGCACAGGCCGGAAACGCGGCCGCGAAGCTGCTGCGTCAACGCGACGCCGTCGGCGATGTCGACGCGGAAATGGCCGGTGCCGCGCGCCAGGTCCGGGTGATGCAGGTAATAGGGCTTGATCCGATTGGCGACCATGGCGCGGAACAGATCTTCGAGCGTCGCCGCGTCATCGTTGACGCCCTTCAGCAACACGGTCTGCCCGACCAGCGGAATACCGGCGCGCGCCAGCCGCGCCACCGCTGTGCGCTGCGCCGCGCCGAACTCGTTGGCATGATTGGCGTGGATCGCAAGCCACAGCGCCTTGTCGGTGGCGAGTGCCGCGATCAGTTTCGCCGTGATGCGCCGCGGCGCCGCCATCGGCACGCGGCTATGGATGCGGATCACTGCGACATGGTCGATCGCGGCAATCGCGCCGATCAATTCCGCGAGCCGGCGTGGCGACAGCAACAGCGGATCGCCGCCGGTGAGGATCACCTCCCAGATCTCGCGCCGGCCGCGGATATAGTCGAGCGCGGCGGCAAGCTCGCTGGCATTGAGCGCGGCCTTGCCCGGCCCCACCGTCTCACGGCGAAAGCAAAAGCGGCAATAGACCGCGCAGGCGTGAAGCGGCGTCAGGAGCACCCGATCGGGATAGCGGTGCACCACGCCCTTCACGGGCGCATGCGCGACGTCGCCGATCGGATCGGCGCGTTCTTCCGGCGCGACGTCCAGCTCGTCCGCGCGCGGTAGGTATTGACGCGCCACCGGATCGTCGGGGTCGTCGCGGTCGATCAGTGCGGCGACGTCGGCCGTGACCGCGACGGCGTACCGTGCCGCGACCGCGTCGATTTCCTGTTGCCGTTCGGGGGAAAGCAGACCGGCGGCGATCAGCTCGCCGCCGCTGCGCAGCGTGTCGGAGGTCATGCGGCTTAGCTAGCGCCGCGCGGCCTCCGGCACAAGGGAAAGCGCCGGAAGGCGCGCTACATCATCATGCCCGCGCCGACGCCGGCGCCAACCGCCAATGGCGACCAACGATCAAGCCAATGATGAACAGCGACGACGATCCAAGCGATTACCATTAACACCAGATAACCAATGACCTTGGCAGGCGGCACGTTCATGACAGGCGTGACGCCAGTATAGAAGAGGTAAATGCCATAAATCGCGGCAAGCGCGCTAAGCGGCCAGAGGCTAGGAATGACATGGAAACACACCGCCGACCCAAGCGGCGGTCAAGCCATATGAGACGCAATTTTAAGCCCGACGATGAAGTTGTCAGTGCCATCGAATACTGGCGCCAGTTTGGCAGCAATGAAGCGCCATTATGTAAACGGCAATCAGCGTCAGGACGTAGGAAACGATCGCGTTGATCAGCGCGGCGCCGAAGCCGACATGCAGGAACGCGATCAAGCCGATCAGCGTCGCGATCGGCGGAATCGCCGATACCGGGATGATGTAGCCCGTGTAGAGGCTTCCGACGGTGTCGCTTTCGCTCGCGACGATCGGCCACTCCCGGGCCGGCGACAGGATCATATTCTTGGCCCGACTGACGATATCCATTGTTCCCCCTTCGGCGCGGCGCCGGAAACCTTATTTGCCACCCTCTTCCTTAGCATTGTTAGCGCCGGCTTGCGAGATGGGTCAGGCCCCGAGTCGCGCCAATGCCGCCCCGACCCGCGCCAGCGCCGCTTCCTTCTCCGCCTGGCGCTCGCGCTGTTCCTCGATCGCTTCGGGCTTGGCCTTCGCCATGAACTGGGCATTGCCGAGCTTCTGCGCGATCTTGCTCAATTCGAGTTCGATCGTGCCCTTCTCCTTCGCCAGCCGCGCCCGCTCCTGCCCCAGGTCGATCGCGCTCGCGGCATCGAGGAACAGTTCGGCGCCGTCGACGCCGATCTGAATCATCTTGGCGCCGGGCAGTGCGAACGCGACCTCTTTCAGGCGTGCCAACCGCTTGATCTGATCGAGATGGCGCTCGGCCCACTCGCGCTGCCGCGGCTGCGCCGTAGCGTAGGCGGCAAGCTCGGCGGCCCCGGGAATATTCATCTCAGCGCGAACCTCGCGGATTTTGGCGATCAGACTCACCGTCCAATCCAATTCCGCCACCGCGTCATGATCGATGGAAAATTCGTACCGTGGCCATTGCTGCGCCATCAGCAAGCCGTCCTGCCAAGACGTCCACTCCTTCCACAGCACTTCGGTCACGAACGGCATGATCGGATGAAGCAGGTGGACGATTTGCGCCAGAACCCAGGCGGTGGCGGCGCGCGTCTCGGCTTTCGCCGCCGCATCGGCTCCGGTCAGGATCGGCTTGGTGAACTCGACATACCAGTCGCAGAACGTGCCCCAGGTGAACTGATACAGCGCGTTCGCGGCCTCGTTGAATTTGAATTCGCCGAGCGCGGTGTCGACCTTCGCCGCCGCTTCCGCGAGCGCGCCTGCAATCCAGCGGTTCACCGTCATCCGGCACGCCGCCGGGTCGAAATCGGCGACGAGCTTGCACTCGTTCATCTCGGCGTAGCGCGCCGCGTTCCACAGCTTGGTGACGAAATTACGATAACCCTCGACGCGACTCTCGCTGAGCTTGATGTCACGGCCCTGGGCCGCCAGCGCCGTCAGCGTGAAACGCAAAGCGTCCGTGCCGTATTTGTCGATCAGCACCAGCGGGTCGATGATGTTGCCCTTCGACTTCGACATTTTCTGGCCGTGCTCGTCGCGCACTAGCGCGTGGATGTAGACCGTGCGGAACGGCACATCCTTCATGATGTGCAACCCGAACATCATCATCCGCGCGACCCAGAAGAAGATGATGTCGAAGCCGGTGACCAGAACGTCGTTCGGGTAATAGCGCTTGAGTTCGCGCGTCTCCTCGGGCCAGCCCAGCGTCGAGAACGGCCACAGGCCGGACGAGAACCAAGTATCGAGCACGTCCCCATCGCGCCGGAGTTCGACGCCCGCCCCGGCCTGTGCATGTGCTTCCTCGGCCGTTTCGGCGACAAAGATGCGGCCGTCTTCCGCGTACCAGGCCGGAATTTGATGGCCCCACCACAGTTGCCGCGAGATGCACCAGGGCTGGATGTTGCGCATCCATTCGAAATAGGTGTTCTCCCAATTCTTCGGCACGAACACGGTGCGGCCCTGCTCCACCGCCTCGATTGCGGCCTTCGCCAGGGTCTCGGCGTCGCAATACCATTGGTCGGTCAGCCACGGCTCGATCACCGCGCCGGAGCGGTCGCCATGCGGCACCATCAGTCTGTGCGGCTCGATCTTCTCCACCAGCCCAAGCGCTTCGAGATCGGCGACGACCTTTTTTCGCGCGTCGAACCGGTCCATGCCGCGATAGACTTCCGGGACCGCGTCGTTGAGCCGCGCGTTGCGGTCGAAAATATTGATCAGCGGCAGATCGTGGCGCCGCCCGACCTCGAAATCGTTGAAATCGTGCGCCGGCGTGATCTTGACCGCGCCGCTGCCGGTTTTCGGGTCGGCGTATTCGTCGGCAACGATGGGAATGCGCCGCCCGACCAGCGGCAGAATGACATGCCGGCCGATAAGATGTTTGTACCGCTCGTCCTCGGGATGCACCGCGACGCCGGTGTCGCCGAGCATGGTCTCGGGCCGCGTCGTCGCGACCACCATGAAACCGTCGTCGCCCTCGATCGGGTAGCGGATGTGCCACAGCGAACCCTCGGTCTCGACATTCTCGACTTCGAGATCGGAAATGCCGGTGTGCAGGACCGGGTCCCAATTGACCAGCCGCTTGTCGCGGTAGATCAGCCCCTCGCGGTAGAGCCGCACGAACACCTTGCGCACTGCGGCCGACAGGCCCTCGTCCATGGTGAAGCGCTCGCGGCTCCAGTCGGGGGAGGCGCCGAGTGCCCGGAGCTGCTTCGTGATGGTGCTGCCCGATTGCTCCTTCCACTGCCACACCCGCTCGACGAATTTCTCGCGGCCGAGCTGATGCCGGCTCGTTTGCTCCAGCGCCAGTTCGCGCTCCACCACCATCTGCGTGGCGATGCCGGCATGGTCGGTGCCGGGCTGCCACAGCGCATCGCGCCCCTGCATGCGGCGGTAGCGGATTAGGATGTCCTGCAAGGTGAAGGTCAGCGCGTGCCCCATATGAAGGCTGCCCGTGACGTTGGGCGGCGGCATCATGATGGTGTAGGGCGCGGCCGGACTGTCGGGATGGCACGCGAATGCGCCTGAGCGTTCCCATTCGGCGTAGATCGCCGCCTCGACGTCGGCGGCACGGTAGGTCTTGTCAAGCATGATGGGAAATTAATGGGGATTCCGACGAGTTGAAACACCTCTCCGCCGGCCCCGCGGCAGCGGCGACCGGCGACAGGTCCGCTATACCCGGATCGCTTCCCGCATTCCCGGCGCTCGAAGCGGTTCGGAGCGCTATCTATTTAGGGTCTTTCTTGATGGTGACCTGCAGGCGCCGCTTTTCGGTGGTCTGAGGGAACGCAATGCGGCCGGCCGTCAGCGCGAAGAACGACGACACTTGTTCAGCCTCACCATGAGCCGCGGCCGTCTGCGGGCTGGCGCCCACGGAATCCTCCTCCTCAACCGAAACGAGGCGATAGTTGATGGCGCCGAGGATGTGATCGATGCGCTCATTGTCCTCCGACACCGGCAACACAACCGCGCGGTACAGCATCGCTCTCCCGCCATGCAGCGCCGTGTCCCCAAATATCACGGGAACGCGCTGTTGGAGCAGCGCCGGAATCTTGGCCGCGACCAGGCGCACGAGCGAACCTTCGGCATAGTCGTTCAATATCTGGGGCACGCCCGTGGCGCGATCCCGGTTGCGCAGGGCGTCGCCGACATAGTCGAGCCGTGAGCGCCACAACACCGCATCGAGCACGATCACCGTGCAATTTGCCCAGTCCGCGCCGAACGCCTCCGGGGTGATTTCCGCCCGACGCGGCATTCGTTCGCCCTTACAGATTCCCCACCATTTCGCCACCATCCGGTTGGTCAAGCGACGATCGTCAACGGCAGGTTGCATGCCGGCATCTTCCTTTCCGACCACCCTCGATGGCGGGCGTTGTGCACATACCTGAGCGTGAAAAAGGTCGACGCGATTCGGCTATTTTACAACTAAATTTCGCGTAATGATTGTTTGGGCGCGATTCGACGACACGTTTGCCGTCCGGCAAATCGTTGCTACGCGCCTCCAACAAGTAGTACTGACCTACCGCTCCTGCGCGTCGCGGACGAGGCGGGCGATTTCGTCGCGGACCATACGCTCGACAAGGCGCGGCAGGTTGGCATCGAGCCATTCCTTCATATGCGGCCGCAGCAGCTCCCGCACCATTTCCTCGAGCGTACGGCCGACATCCCCCAGCGGGAGCTCCGGCTGGCGCATAGCCTGGCCGACGCTCGCGATCTTGGTCAGTGTCGCGACCGACGCCGCCACCGTTGCGTCGGACGCGATCCGCGGCTCCGCGGCAGCCGCCTTCAAGGGCGGCGGCCGATTGAGCCGTCCCGCGCTGGTCTGCGGCGGCAGCGGCTGCGCCGGCGACGGCAAAGCCTCGGCGGCGCGATGCACCAAATCTTCGTCATCGATCCGCTCGGTCAGATCGAGAATTGCCTCCTGCACCGGCGGCGAGCGGGGCGGTTGCATGGGCGTCACGTTCGGCGGCGGCGCCGGAAACGCGCGGGTTGACACGTCGCTTCCCGCAACTCGGGGTGGCGATGCCGGAGCGGCGGTTCGCGTCCCCGCGGACGCCGAGTTGGCCGCGGGCGCGCCGGAAATCGGCCCGTTATCCTCGACGATGATGCGGCGGATGGAGGCGAGTATCTCCTCCATCGACGGTTCGGTCGGATTGCGCACTTCCGCCATTGGGGCGCCTCGGCATTGTTGGCGAAATGGTACGGGAAACGCCCCGCGATTTCCAGTCGCGGCCGCGCCGGATCAATGATCGCGGTCGGAGCCGTTATCCTCCAAGTCCGAGCCGGACCCGAACCCGAACCATTTGTCGCGCACCTCGCGATAATGCCTGTTGGCGTCATAGAGCGGGACCTTGAGTTGCAGGTCCGCCGCGGTCAGGCGCCCGATCTGCTGCGTCAAGTTGAATTCCGCCAGCGCCAGATCGTGTTCGGTCGTTACCAATTGCACCTGGGCCGTGAACAATTGCTGCTCGTTGATCAGCACCTGGAGAATGGTGACGGTGCCGACCCGCTGTTCCGCCTGGCTGCCGCGAAACGCGACGTCGGCCGCCTTCACCGCCTCTTGCAGCGATTTGCGTTGCGCGCGGTCGGAAGCGATGGTCTCCCAGGCCTGCGTCGCGCTCTGCACCGCGGCCCGGCGCGCATCGTCCGTGGCGCCCTGCAACTGGCCCACGGTCTGGATCGCCTGCCGGGTCTGCGAATAGATCGCGCCGCCTTCGTAGAGCGGCATGGTCATGCGCGCCTCGACCGACGCGTTGACCGTGTCCGAATTGGGAAAGGCAACATCGTTCAGCCGTTGATAGTCGCCCACGACCGACAGGGTTGGCAGTAATTGGCCGCGGATCACATTCACCTGGTCGCGTGCCGCGTCCTCACTCAATAGCGCGGCGATCACGTTCGGGTTTTTGGTGGCGGCGAGATTGAGCGCCTCTTCGCGCGTCCCTGGCAAGACCGGGCGCAGCGTCGTGGTGGTCAACTTGGGCGGCAAATGTCCGACCGCGCGCTCGTATTCGGCGCGACTGACCTGAAGGTTGCCTTCGGCCTGGTTGCGGGCGGCGACGGCGCTGGCATATTGCGCCTCCGCTTGCGCGACGTCCGTGCGAGTCAGCATGCCGACACGGAATTGTTCCTGGGTCGATTGCAACTGCGTGTGCAGGACCTGCTCGTTCCTGACGCTGAGACCGAGCGTCGCTTGATCACGTACTACATCAAGATAGCCCTGTATAACACTGAAAAATACACTTTCTTCGGTCACCTGCAACCGCGCGCGCTCGGCCTGCACGGTCTTTTCGGCCTGGGCGGTCTGGGCCACCGTCCGGCCGCCCCGATAAAGAGGCTGAGTGATGTTCACGTCGATTGTGTTCGGCGTGACATTGTTTAGCGCCGGAAAAGTCGAGGGAATTGAAAAGGGAATGCCAGTACTGCAGGGAACTCCCACCTTGCAGCCCGGTCCGGCAAGCAAATAAGTTATGTTCGGCTCGTACGGCGAATTGGTGCTGCGCTCCGCGCCTGCCGCGCCGGTGAATTGGACGGTTGGGCGCCAATTCGCCAATGCCTGTGGCACACCTTCATCGACCGCCCGCAGATGCGCCCGCTCCGACAGGAGTTGAGGGTTGGTGTTGTACGCTTCGCTAAGTGCGTCCTGCAGCGTTTCGGCGCGGGCGACGCCGGCGAACGCCATGAGCGCGGCGCCCAGCGCCAACACTCGTGATCGATGCAATAAGGCGGCACACATCGGCGTCACAGGCTCCTCAAAAGACAAAGCTCGGCGCCCGCGCGAAGCCGGGCAATAGCGGCGTCGCGGCGTCGAACAGCGGGCGGCGCGACAGCACCCCCTTCACGCGGTTCATCAAGGTAGCGCGGCCCATGCCGGCGCCGCTTTTCACCACGGTGACCAGGCGGCCGCCCTCGGCGAGCTGCGCCACGATACCGTCGGGGATCGCGGCGACCGCGCCCTCGATGACGATGACATCGTATGGCGCGCCGGCGGCATGGCCTTGCGTCAGCGGGGCTTCGACGATGCTGGCGTGGAGCACGCCAAGCTCGGCGAGCCGCGCCCGCGCCTGGCGCGCAAGGTCGGCGTCCTCCTCGACCCCGACGACGCTCGCCGCCATTCGCGCGACGATCGCGGGGCCGTAGCCGGTGGCGCAGCCAATATCGAGTACCTTGTCGGTGTCGCGGATTTCCGCGGCGGCCAGAAGCCGTGCCAGGATCATCGGCGCCGGCAGCGCCCGGCCGTTGCCTAGCGGCAGATCCTCGTCGACATAGGCGGTATCGTGAAACCCGACCGGCACGAAGCGCTCGCGCGGTACCATGAGAAAAGCGTCGAGCACGGCCGGGTCCGCGACCTGATTCGTGCGCAACTGGCTGTCGACCATGTTGACGCGTGCGGCGGCAAAATCCATGACCCCGTGTCGCCTCCCATTTATCTTGGCGACTGAAATAATTTCTGGCGGTTTTATAAGGGGCTAGAGCCGCGATGACAATGGCGGATCAATACGCTGGGCGCATGGCTGGATACGTCAGTTGAGCCGGACGTAATCGTAGTCGAGGGGCAATTCGTTGACGCCGCGATCCGGCGGCGCGATCCAGCCCGCGATCCGCCCCGGCTCGGTGACCCTTTGCATCAAGCTCTTGACGAAGGCGCGGTCGGCCTCGCTGGGCAGCCATTGCGGCATCCCCCGCGCCGCCACCTCGGGCGGCACGAGGTTGCCCGCCGGGTCGACCGGCTGATTGGCCCACAAGCCCTGGCTGCGGTGGAAGTGGGCGCTGGGCAGGGTCAGCTCCGACTTGCATCCCGCCGCGGCGATGAATCCATTCCAGCGCCGCACGCCGATCGCGCATTCGCGGATATAGGCGTTGCGCACAATCTCGTTCATCGCGTTGCGCAGCGGTATATCCTCGCGCGCGACGCCGCCATTGCCGTCAGGCCGCTCGATGGGGATGGCGCCGTCGCGGCAGAGATGATCCTCGAACTTGGCCTCGTCCGGCCGGCCTTTGACGCCGGACGCGAAATAGCTCGCGGCGTTGGACGAGCTCTCGGCGCCGAACAGGTCGAGCGACGAGGAGAACCAGAAATTGAGATAGCGCTGGACGGTCGGCAGGTCGATCGCTCCGGCCGCGCGCACCTTGTCCGGTTCCTCGCCGACCTGCTTCATCACCTCGAGGGTGCGGCGGACGACGCGGGCGACGCCGCTGTCGCCGACGAACATGTGGTGGCCTTCCTCGGTCAGCATGAAGCGCGTGGTGCGCGCCAGCGGATCGAAGCCGCTTTCGGCGAAGCTCTTGAGTTGGAACTTGCCGTCGCGGTCGGTGAAGAAGGTGAACATGAAAAAGCTGAGCCAGTCCTGGATCGGCTCGTTGAAGGTCGAAAGGATGCGCGGCTGGTCGGCGTCGCCGGAATGGCGCTCCAGCAGCGCCTCTGCCTCCTCGCGCCCGTCGCGGCCGAAATAGGCGTGGAGCAGATAGACCATCGCCCACAGGTGACGGCCCTCCTCGACATTGACCTGGAACAGATTGCGCAGATCGTAGAGCGACGGCGCGGTAAGGCCGAGCAGGCGCTGCTGTTCCACCGAAGCGGGCTCGGTGTCGCCTTGCGTGACGATCAGGCGGCGCAAGGTCGAGCGCAGTTCTCCCGGGACCTGTTGCCACACCGGCTTGCCGAACTCATCGCCGAAGCCGATGCGGCGGTCCGGCTCCTGCTCCGCCAGAAAAATACCCCAGCGATAATCCGGCATCTTCACATGGCCGAAGGTCGCCCAGCCGGCGCGGTCGACCGAGATCGCGGTCCGGAGATAGGGTTCGCTGGCAAGGAAATCGCTCGGTCCCATCTCGCGCCACCAATCGAGGAAGCGCGGTTGCCAATGTTCCAAGGCGCGCTGCAACGTCTTGTTGCCGGCGAGATCGACATTATTCGGAATCCGTTCCTGGTAGTCGATCGCCATGACGCGATACCCTCCTCGCTTAACTCTCTTTCGTCGTCCCTGCGAAAGCAGGGACCCAGGACGAGCGACGAGAAGTTGCCCTGGATTCCCGCTTTCGCGGGAATGACGATGTAGGGTGTAATCGAGCGAAGCTCACTAGACGCGCTCCCAATCGAATTTCGGTTTCGTGCCGGTGCCGAACAGTTTGAGCGCGCCCTGCGTCCCGGTCGCGTTCGGCCGGTTGAAGATCCAGTTCTGCCAGGCCGAAAGGCGCCCGAACATGCGCGTCGCCATCGTCTCCGGCGCCGGCGAAGCGCAGGCTGGCCTCGAGCCCGGTCAGCGCGTCGGGCGACAGGCTCGCGCGCTCCTCGATGGCGAGGCGGATCTCGTCTTCCCAATCGAGTTCGTCGGGGGTCACGGTGACGAGGCCCAACCCCAGCGCGGCCGCGGCGTCGAGCGGCTTGCCGACATGCTCCCTGACCTTGTCCACTGGCGCAGTTTCGCCGGCGAAGCGATTGGCGAGACGCGTCAGGCCGTTGGCCATCGGATAAAGATCGAGATTGGCTTGCGACACCGACGAGGCGCGGCGGGTCGTTGTCGCCCTGCCTCGGCCGCCAGCATGTAGGTGCGGTCCGCCGCGAGCGCCAATTCCAGCAATGTGCCGGCAAAGCACGAACCCGGCTCGACAATCGCGAATAGGCTCCGCGCCGAGACGTCGAGCCGCGAGAAGGTGCGGCGGATCAACCCGATGGTCTCGCATACCAGCCAATGGTCTCGGTGCGCGAGCAGATATGCATCGGTATCGAGCACCGCCTGCGCGTCGCCGCGCGTCTTCAGCAGGATGGTGCCGATTTCCAGTTCGTTGAGGCGCAGCAGCAGGATCGCGTCGTCGAGTTCGCGCGCCATCGCGAGCGGCCACCATGCGGCGCCCTGCTCGACTGTTCCCGCTTTTTCCGGGGCGGTGACGGTGATGGTCGCGGTGCGCGCCTCGCGGTCGATCGCCACCGTGACATGGTCGTAGCGATAACCGTCTGTATCGATCTCGCGCCGCAACTTCGTCAGCGCCACGCCGCCGGCACCGCGCGGCTTCGCCAGCGCCGCCGCGCGTTCCTTCACCAGCGCCGCGAAACCGCTGCGGCGGCGCGATGTCGTCCACCAGCTTCCATTCGCGCGCGCGGCCGGCGCGAACACCTTCCGCCGTGGTGCAGAACATATCGGCGAGGTCGCGCCGTACCTTGCGCTTGTCGATTAGCCGCGTCAGCCCGCCCGTGCCCGGCAGCACGCCGAGCAGCGGCACTTCTGGCAGGCTCACGGTGGTCGAGCGGTCGTCGATCATCGCGATCTCGTCGCAGGCGAGCGCCAGTTCGTAACCGCCGCCGGCGCAGGCGCCGTTGATGGCGGCGAGAAACTTCAGCCCGGAATACGCGCTCGAATCCTCGATGCCGTTGCGGGTCTCGTTGGTGAATTTGCAGAAATTGACTTTGAAGGCATGCGGCGACGTCGCGAGCATGTAGATGTTGGCGCCGGCGCTGAAGATGCGCTCGCGCGCGCTGGTGACGACGACGGCGCCCACCTCCGGATGCTCGAACCGGATGCGGTTCAGCGCGTCGTACAATTCGATATCGACGCCGAGGTCGTAAGAATTGAGCTTGAGCTGATAGCCCGGGACGATGCCGCCATCTTCCGCGACGTGGAGCGATAGGGTCGCCACCGCGCCGTCGAAGGCGAGGCGCCAATGCCTGTACCGCGCCGGTTCGGTGTCGAAGGTGATCATCGCGCCGCCTTTGCCGCCGCCCGCAGCCGTTTGAAGCTTGCCGCCGGCGTGATGCCGGCAGTGTCGACCCGCGCATCGGCTTTCGCGTAGAGCGCTTCGCGGCCGGCGAGAATGCGGCGCAAGTCGGTCATCGCTTCGTCATTGCCCGCCATCGGCCGCAAATCGCTTTGCGCCACGACGCGGCCCATGTGTTCCTCCGGCGCCGCCGTCAGCCAGATCGTGTAGCAGGCCGTCAGCAGCAAGTCGTAGGTGGCGGCCTCGGCAACGATGCTGCCGCCGGCCGCGATCACGGCGCGATCATGGTTTTCCAGCACCGCCTCCAGCGCGCGCCGCTCGTAGCGGCGATAAGCGGCCTGACCATAGAGATCGAAAATCTCGCCAAGGCTGGCACCGGCGACGCGCTCGATCTCGCGGTCGAGCTCGACAAAGGGCACGCGCAGGTCGCGCGCCAGCATCGCCCCCAATGTCGATTTGCCGGCGCCGCGCAAACCGATCAACGCGATGCGCTTGGTGCGGTCCCGCGCCGCCGCGCCGCCGAACATCGCGCTCAACGTCTGCCGCGCCTCGGCCAGCTCCGCCGGCTTCAAACGTCGCAACGTCTCGATCAGCAAGGTCAGCTCCGGCGGATGGTCCGGCACGTCGCGCACCAATTCCTCGGCGGAGAGGTTCATCGCCTGCGCGATCTGGCGCAGCAACAGAATGGAGATGTTGCCGTGCCCGGTTTCGAGTTGCGCGATGTAGCGTTCGGAGATGCCGGAATCCCGCGCCAGCAACTTCCGCGTCATGCCGCGCCGCGCCCGCGCCTCGCGGACGCGCTCGCCGACGCGACGCAGATACGCGACATCGCCGGCCTCGCCCTCCCGTTCGCGCACCGCCACGCTCAATCGACTTCCCCTGTATGGCAATATAATGCTTCCAAATAGCACGATATGCATTATAATGCAAACAATGAATAACCTCCCTTGTGAATTGGGAGGGTTTAAGAACGAATCCCTTTGTCTGGGAGGACGGGATGGGTACCGACGACGGGCCGCATGTCGAATTGCCGCGCCGCTACAATGCGGCGGTCGATCTGATCGAGCGCAATCTCAAGGCCGGGCACGCGGGAAAGATCGCGTTCCGCGACAGCCACGACGCCGTCACCTACGGCGAATTGGCCGAGCGCGTCGACCGCGCCGCCAATGCGCTGCGCGGACTCGGCCTCGAACCGGAACAGCGCGTAGTGCTGTGCCTCCTCGACACCGTCGATTTCCCGGTGGCGTTTCTCGGCGCCATCAAAGCCGGCATCGTGCCGATCCCCGTCAACACCATGTTCACGCCGCAGGACTACGACTACATCCTGCGCGACAGCCGCGCGCGTGCCCTCATCGTCTCCGACGCGCTGCTGGCGAAGTTCGAGCATATCCGCCACGGCCAACCGCACCTCAAGCACGTCATCGTCTCGGGCGGCGCGGATTCGCAATTCCGCGCGCTGATCGGCGCCGCGCCGCCGCGCGCCGAAGCGGCCGACACCACGCCCGACGATGTCTGCTTCTGGCTTTATTCCTCCGGCTCGACCGGCACGCCCAAAGGGGTGGTGCATCTCCACGCGCATCCGATCCTCACCGCCGAACTCTATGCCAAGCCGGTGCTGGGCATCGAGACAAGCGACACGGTCTTTTCCGCCGCGAAACTGTTTTTCGCCTACGGGCTCGGCAATTCGCTGACCTTCCCGATGGCGGTGGGCGCCACCACGATCCTCTCCAGCGAGCGCGTGACGCCGGCGCTGGTTGCCAACATTCTGCGCGCGCACAAACCGACGATCTTCTACGGCGTGCCGACCCTCTATGCCGCGATGCTGGCAAGCGCCGACCTGCCGGCGCGCGGCGAGGTGGCGTTGCGGCGCTGCGCCTCGGCGGGCGAAGCCTTGCCGGAACAGATCGGCGTCACATGGCGCGAGCGGTTCGGCATCGACATCTTGGACGGCATCGGCTCGACCGAAATGCTGCACATCTTCCTCTCCAACCGCACCGGCGACGTGCGCTACGGCACCACGGGCAAGCCGGTGCCCGGCTATCGCGTGCGCCTTGTTGACGACGACGGCGACCTGGTGCCGAAGGGCGAGATCGGCGAGTTGCAGGTCAGCGGCCCGACCTCGGCGCCCTATTACTGGAACAACCGCGAGCGCAGCCGCCATACGTTCATGGGCCAATGGACGCGCAGCGGCGACAAATATCGCGAGGACGCGGACGGCTATTACGCCTATTGCGGCCGCACCGACGACATGCTGAAGGTGGGCGGCATTTACGTCTCGCCGGCCGAGGTCGAAGGCGCATTGGTCTCGCACGACGCCGTGTTGGAAGCCGCCGTGGTCGGCGCGGAGGACGAGGCAAAGCTCGTCAAGCCCAAGGCGTTCGTGGTGGTGAAGCAGGGCCACAAGCCCTCGCCTGCCCTCGCCGCCGCGCTGCAAGACCATGTCAAATCGCGTCTGGCACCGTATAAGTATCCGCGTTGGATCGAATTCATCGACGACATGCCGAAGACAGCGACCGGGAAGATTCAGCGGTTCAAGCTGCGGCAATAACGAAGTGGGGAGGATCATGACCAAACATTCTCGACGTACCGTTCTACAAGGCCTCGCCGCGACCGCGGGCGCTGTCGTGCTGCCGCGCGTTTCGTTCGGCCAGGCGGCGAAGATCAAGCTCGGCCTGATGCTACCCTATAGCGGCACCTACGCCGCGCTCGGCCGCAACATCGACGAGGCGCTGCGTCTCGCCATCGCGCAGCAGGGCGGCAAGCTCGGCGGACGCGACGTCGACTACGTTACGCTCGACGACGAATCCGACCCGCCCAAGGGCGCCGAGCGCGCCAGCAAGCTGGTCAACGGCGACAAGGTCGATGTCCTGATCGGGACGGTCCACTCCGGCGTTGCCGCGGGCATGGTGAAGGTTGCGCACGATACCGGCGCGCTGCTGATCATTCCGAACGCCGGGCTCGAAGCCGCGACCGGACCGCTGTGCGCGCCCAACATTTTCCGCACCTCGTTCAGCAACTGGCAGCCCGCCTTCGGCATGGGCAAGGTCGCGGCGTCGCGCGGCTGGAAACGCGCGGTGGTCATCTCGTGGGACTATGCCGCCGGCAAGGAAAGCAATGGCGGCTTCGCCGAAGCGTTCACCGCTGGCCGGCGGCAAGATCGAGAAGGAACTGTACCTGCCCTTCCCCAAGGTCGAGTTCCAGCCGCTGCTGACCGAGATCGCGTCGATCAAGCCCGACGTGGTCTACGCCTTCTTCGCGGGTGGCGGCGCCGTCAAGTTCGTGAAGGACTATGCCGCTGCGGGATTGCCCAAGACCGTTCCGCTGGTCGGGCCGGGCTTCCTGACCGACGGCACGCTGCAGGCGCAGGGCGACGCGGCACAAGGTCTCGAAACCACGCTGCATTATGCCGACGGGCTCGACCTGCCGCGCGACAACGAATTCCGCGCCGCCTTCAAGGCGGCGGCGAAGCGCGATGCCGACGTCTATGCCGTGCAGGGCTACGACACCGGGCAATTGCTGGTGGCCGGCCTCAACGCGGTGAAGGGCGATGCGGGCGCCAAGAAGGATCTGATCGCGGCATGGGAAAAGGCCGAGATCGATTCTCCGCGCGGCAAGTTCACCCTGTCGAAGGCGCACAACCCGATCCAGGATATTTATCTGCGCAAGGTCGCGGGCCTCGACAACAAGTACGTCTCCGTCGCGGTCAAGGCGCTCGCCGATCCCGCGCGCGGCTGCAAGATGACGTGATGAAAGCGGTTCGCCGGGTATTGCCGATCGTCGGCATTCTCGCCGTTGTCGTCGGCCTGGTCTGGGTCGGACAGGGGACCGGCTATTTCCCCTATCCGAAAACCAGTTTCATGATCGACCAGATGCCGTGGGCCTATCGCGGCGGCGCGCTGGCGGTTATCGGCGTGATCGCGATTTTCGTGTCGCGCCGCATCTGATCGCGGGGCGATGTCCGACAGCATCTTCTTTTTCCTGATTCAAGTGTTGAACGGAGTCCAGTACGGGCTGCTGCTGTTTTTGGTGGCGAGCGGACTGACGTTGATCTTCGGCATCATGGGCATCATCAATCTCGCCCATGGCAGCTTCTACATGATCGGCGCCTACCTCGCGTTCATCTTCGCCGACATGACCGGAAATTTGTGGCTCGCGCTCCTGATCGCCGTGCCGCTGTCGTTCTTGTTTGGATTGATCCTCGAGACGCTGCTGTTCCGCTTTCTCTATACCCGCGACCATCTTTACCAGGTGCTGCTGACTTACGGGCTGATCCTGGTGTTCGAGGAACTGCGCAGCCTGACTGTCGGCAACGATGTGCACGGCGTCGCGGTGCCGCATTTCCTCGATTTCTCCATTCCGTTGACGCCCGCCCTGTCCTACCCCGCTTATCGCCTCGCGCTGTCGGTCATCTGCCTCGCGGTGACGGCGCTGCTCTATCTCCTGATCCAGAAGACCACGGCTCGGCATGGCGATCCGCGCCGGCTCGGTCAACCGCGAGATGGTGCAGTCGCTCGGCATCGATATCGGCCTGGTCTATCGGCTCGTGTTCGCGCTCGGCGTCACCCTCGCCGCCTTCGCCGGCATGCTCGCCGCGCCGACCACCTCGGTGTTTCCGGGCATGGGCAACCAGGTGCTCATCATCTGCTTCGTCACCGTGGTGATCGGCGGCATCGGCTCGATCAAAGGCGCATTCCTCGGCGCCATGCTGATCGGCCTGGTCGACACGTTCGGCGCGGTCTATGCGCCGCAATTTTCCGGCATGCTGGTCTATGCGCTGATGGCGGCAGTGCTGATCTGGCGCCCGGCGGGCCTATTCGGCCGCGCCGCCGCGCGATGATGGCGCGCGTGCGGCTGGCGCTGCTCGCGCTTGGCTTGATCGTCCTGCTTGCGTTGCCGCTGGTCGCCGGCAAATTCGGCCTCGATCTTGCCGCCAAGATCATGATCATGGCGATCTTCGCCCTGAGCCTCGATCTGCTGGTCGGCTTTGCCGGCATGGTCAGCCTCGGCCACGCCGCTTTTTTCGGCGTCGGCGCCTATGCGCTCTATCTCCTGTCGCCGGAGAGCGGCGCGGCAAGCCTGTTCTTGTCATTGCCCGTCGCCGTCGCCGCCGCGGCACTCGTGGCGCTGATCATCGGCCTGCTGGTGCTGCGTTCGTCGGGCGTCTATTTCATCATGGTGACCTTGGCGTTCGGCGAGATGTTCTATTACTACGCCACCGGCGCGCGCTGGCTCGGCGGATCGGACGGCGCTTACATCTATCAACGTCCGGCCGCGCCCCTGATCGATCTCGGCCAGGGCCACGCCTTTTACTATCTCGTGTTGATCGCGCTGGCCGCGACCTACGCCATTCTGTGGGTCGTTTTGCGCGCGCCGTTCGGTCATGCGCTGCGCGGCATCCGCAGCAACGAGCATCGCATGCGTTCGCTCGGCTTCGCCACGCCGCGCTACAAGCTCCTCGCTTTCGTCATCGCAGGTGCGCTCGGCGGCCTCGCCGGTTATTTCGACGCGGCGCAATTTGGCGTGGTCAATCCCGAGCTGTTCGGCTGGCGGCTGTCCGGCAGCGTGCTGATGATGGTGATCCTCGGCGGCATGGGCACGCTCGACGGCGCGATCCTCGGCGCCGCCGTCTTCGTGCTGCTGGAGAATTTCCTCGGCGATCTCACCACGCATTGGCTGCTGCCGATGGGATTGTTCATCGTCGCCGCCGTGCTGTTGCTGCCGCAGGGCCTGACCGATCCGGCGGCGCTGTGGCGCGCGATGCGCGAGCGCCGCCATGTCTGAGCCGATCCTGCGCGCGGAACGCCTTGGCAAGAACTTCGGCGGCCTCGCCGCGGTGCGCGACGTGTCGCTCGACCTGTGGCCGAACCAAATCCATGCCGTGATCGGGCCGAACGGCGCCGGGAAGACGACGCTGATCAATCTCTTGTCCGGCGACCTCGTCCCAACAACGGGCCGCGTGTTTTTCCAGGGCACGGAGATCGAAGGTCACGCGCTCGATCGCATCGCGCGGCTCGGCATCGCGCGCGCTTATCAGCGCACCAACATCTTTGCCGGCTTCTCCGCGTTCGAGAATTGCCGCCTCGCGGCGCAGGCCCGCCGGCAACCCGGTATCACGCTGTTTCGCCCCGCCCTCGCCTATCGCGTCATCAACCAGGCCGCGGAGCGCGCGCTCGCGCTGGCCGGGATCGAGGCGCGCGCCGGCGACCGCGCATCCGATCTGTCGCATGGCGAACAGCGGCAGCTGGAGCTGGCGATGGCGCTCGCGACCGAGCCGGCCTTGCTGCTGCTCGACGAGCCGTTGGCCGGGATGGGATTGGAGGAAGCGGCGCGCATCGCGGACCTGATCGCACGGCTCGGCGTGGACCACGCCATCCTTCTCGTCGAGCATGACATGGATGCGGTATTCAGCATCGCCGCGACCGTGACGGTGATGGTCGACGGCGCGGTGCTGGCAAGCGGCCCGCCCACCGCGATCCGCGCCGACCCGGCGGTGCAGGTCGCGTACCTTGGCGAGGCGGCATGAGCGACGCGCCGCTGATCGAGGCCACCGGCCTCCACACCTATTACGGCGCCAGCCATGTGCTGCACGGCATCGACCTGACCCTGCGTCCCGGCGAGACGGTAGCGCTGCTCGGCCGCAACGGCATGGGCAAGACCACGCTGCTGCGCTCGCTGCTCGGCCTGACGCCGCCGCGGCGCGGCAGGTTGCGCATCGCCGGTCGCGACATGGCCGCGGCGCGGCCCGACCGCATCGCGCGCGCCGGCATCGCCTATGTGCCGGAGGGGCGCGGCATTTTTCCGACACTGAGCGTACGCGAAAATTTGCTGCTGGCGGCGCGGCCGGGCGACTGGACCGTTGAGCGCGTGCTGGCGGCGTTCCCGCGCCTGGCTCAGCGGCTCGATCATGGCGGCGGCCAGATTTCCGGCGGCGAGCAGCAGATGCTCGCCATCGGCCGCGCGCTGGCGACCAACCCGGCTGCGATCCTGCTCGACGAGGCGACCGAGGGTCTGGCGCCGCTGATCGCGCGCGACATCTGGGCGACGATCGCGGCCGTCCGCGCCGCCGGCATCGCGACCATCGTGGTGGACCGCAACCTCGCGGCCCTCGCCGCCGTTGCCGACCGCGCCATCATCCTGGCGAAGGGACTGGTGGTATTCGCCGGCACGCCTGCGGAGCTTGCCGCGCGGCCCGAGATCAAACACCGGCATCTCGGTATATGAGCGGCGATTTCGTCACCGCCGGCGGTCACCGCCTCGAGTACCGCGCCATCGCGGGCCGCGCGGAATTGCCGACGCTGGTCTTCCTGCACGAGGGGTTGGGCTCGGTCGCGATGTGGCGCGATTTTCCCGACAAGGTCGCGGCGGCGACCGGCGCGCCGGCGCTGGTCTATTCGCGGTACGGCTACGGCAAATCCGATCCGCTCGCCGAGCGACCGCGCCGTCGATTACATGCATGTCGAGGCGCTGACGGTACTGCCGGAATTGCGCCGCACGCTCGGCCTCGACGATGTCGTTCTGGTCGGGCACAGCGATGGCGCCTCGATCGCGCTGATTCATGCCGGCGCCGGCGCCTGGCCGGTGGCCGGCCTGATCCTCGAGGCGCCGCATGTCTTCGTCGAGGACATCACCGTCGCCAGCATCGCCGAAGCCGGGCACGCTTTCGAGACCACCGATCTCGCGACGCGCCTCGCGCGTTACCATGACGACCCCGCGAGCGCGTTTTGGGGATGGAACAAGATCTGGCTCCATCCCGATTTCCGCGCCTGGAACATTGGCGACTATTTGCCGGGCGTGCATTGTCCCGTGCTCGCGATCCAAGGCGCCGACGACCAGTACGGCACGCTCGCGCAGCTCGACGCGGTTGCGCGCGGCGTCGCCGGCCCGTTCGAGCAAGTTGTGCTGCCGGATTGTGGCCATTCGCCCCACCGCGACCAGCCGGCGGCGACCCTGGCGGCGGCGGTGCGGTGGTGGCACACTCCCGCCAACAAAATCGCCAAGGGAGGATAGGATGACGCTGCGGATTCCGCTTGTGGCTTTGTCGCTGGGCGCGCTGGCGCTGCAACCCGCGCTCGCGCAAAAGCATTACGATACTGGCGTCACCGACACGAGCATCAAGCTCGGTCAGACCGCGCCGCTCTCCGGTCCGTTCTCGGTCTCCGGCAACGTCGCCAAGGCGGAGATCACCTTCTTCAAGATGATCAACGATCAGGGCGGCATCAACGGCCGCAAGGTCGACCTTATCGTCTACGACGACGGCTACAATCCCGCGCGCACGGTCGAGCAGACCCGCAAGCTGGTCGAAGAGGATCGTGTCTTCCTGATGTTCGGCTCGACCGGCACGCCAACCAATCTCGCGGTGCGCAAGTACCTCAACGCCAACAAGATCCCGCAGCTTTTCCTGGTCTCGGGCGCGCCATTGTTCAACGACCCGAAGAATTTTCCGTGGAGCATTCCCGCCGCCGGAAATTACGAGACCGAAGGCCGCATCGACGCCAAGTACATTCTCGAGGCGAAGCCGGACGCGAAGATCGCGGTGCTGTACCAGAACGGCGATCTCGGCGGCAGCTTCCTCGCCGGCTTGCGCAAGGAGCTCGGCGCCAAGGCGGACAAGATGATCGTCTCCGCCATCAGCTTCGAGCCGACCGACCCCACGGTCGATTCCCAGATCATCAGCTTGGCGCAGACCCATGCCGACGTGTTCGTCGACTACGCGCTGCCGAAGATCGTGGCGCAGGCGCTGCGCAAATCGATCGATCTCGGCTGGCATCCGCTGCACGTCATTCCCGCGATCGCCGCGATCCCGGAGGCCGCGTTCAAGCCGGTCGGGTATCAGAACGCGGTGGGCACGATTTCGCTCACGGCGCTCAAGGACCCCACCGACAAGGCGCAATGGGGCAATTCGCCCGATTTTCAGGCGTTCGAGGCATGGATGGCCAAATACAACACCTCCAGCCCCGACCCGAGCTCGGTGCTGAACTCGGTGGCGTTCGGCAGTGCATCGCTGATGGTTGACGTGCTGAAGGGCTGCGGCGACGATCTCACCCGGGCCAACGTGATGAAGGTCGCGACCCATCTCGACGTGCCGGTGCCGATGTTCCTGCCCGGCATCCGCTTCCACATTTCGCCCGATAATTTCGACGCATTCCGCACGGCCCAGATCGCGCGTTTCAACGGCACCAAGATGGTTCCCATCGGCAAGCTGATTTCGGTAGAGTAGCCGCGGCGGGCGGGAGACCCAGGGCCGCCGCCCGGCACGATCCGTTCGGGGGGATAGGATGCCGCAACCGCGTCTGCGAATTTTCATCTCGTCGCCGGGCGATGTTGAGAAGGAACGGCTTCGCGCCGGCCTTGTCATCGACAAGCTCGCCCAGGATTACAGCCGCTTTTTCGCGATCGAGGGATATCTCTGGGAGCACGAGCCGATGCTCTCATCGGCGCATTTCCAGGACGCGATCGAGCCGCCTAGCGCCTTCGACATCGTCATCCTGATCCTGTGGTCGCGGCTCGGCACGCCGCTCCCCGAACATACCGCGCTGCGCGACTATCGCGGCCTCGACGGCCGCGCGCCGGTGACCGGCACCGAATGGGAATACGAGGACGCGCTGCGCGCGGCGCAGGCGAAGGGCGTGCCGGACCTGATGGTGTTCCGCAACATAAGCAACGCGCCGATCGACACGCGCAACCCCGACGCGCGCGCCGCCAGCTTCGCGCAGCTCACCGCGCTGGATACGTTCTGGAAGCTGCATTTCGCCGATCGCGGCACGTTCCGTTACGCGTTCGACGAGTACGACACGCTGGAACAATTCGCGGAGCGGCTCGAGGAGACGCTGCGCAAGGTGATCGAGCGGCGCATCGCGGCCCATGCCGCCGGCACGGATCATGCCGCCGCGCCGATCTGGCTGGGCGAGCCGTTCCGCGGCCTCGAGCCCTACGAGTTCGAGCATGCGCCGATCTTCTTCGGGCGCGACGCACAGATCACCAAGGCGACCGAGCAGCTCGCCGCGAACGCGGCGGCGGGCACGGCGTTCCTGCTGGTGTCGGGCGCCAGCGGCTCGGGCAAGTCGTCGCTGGTCAAAGCGGCCGTGATCCCGCGCCTGATGAAACCGCAGCGCATCACCGGCGCCGCGTTCGTGCGCCGAGTGGTGTTCCGCGCCGGTGCCGGCGGCGCCGATCCGTTCCTCGGCCTGGCCCAGGCGCTGATCCGCGACGGCGGGCAGGAAGGCGTCGGCCTGCCGGAACTGGTCGAGGCGGGCCAGGACGCGCATGAGCTGGCGGCGCATCTGCGCGGCGCAGCGAACAATCCCGGCTACGCTTTCGGCAACGTCCTCGGCCGCCTCACCCAGGCCGGCCGCGCCGAGGGCAAGCTGCTCGCCTACGAAGAGGCGAAGCTGACGCTGGTCGTCGACCAGTTGGAGGAATTGTTCACCATCGCCGGCATCAGCGTCGAGGACCGCAATCAATTCATCGCGCTGCTCGGCGGCTTGGCGCGCTCGGGCCATGTCTGGGTGGTGGTCACGCTGCGCGCCGATTTCTGGCATCGCGCCGCCGAAATTCCGGCCTTGCTCGCCTTGGCCGAGGGCCAGGGCCGCATCGACGTCGCGGCGCCGTCGCCCGCCGAGCTTGCCGAGATCATCCGCAAACCGGCGACCGCCGCCGGCCTGATCTTCGAGGCGCATCCGACCACCGGTCTCGGCCTCGACGTGGTGCTGGCGGAAGACGCCGCCGCAGCGCCCGGCGTGCTGCCGCTATTGTCGTTCGCGCTCGCCGAGCTTTACCGCGACGCCAAGGCGCGGGGCGCCAGCGTCCTCACCCATGCCAGCTATCAGGCGCTGGGCGGCCTCGAAGGCGCGATCGCGAAGCGCGCCGAGGAAGTCGTCGACAGCCTGCCCGACGCGGCGAAGGCGGCGCTGCCGCGCGTGTTGCGCGCGCTTGCCACGGTGACTGCGGCGAACGATCATGTTCCGGTGTCGCGCTCGACGCCGCTCTCGACCTTCGGCGAGGGCACGCCCGCGCGGCAACTCGTCGACGCGCTGATCGCGGCGCGGCTTCTGGTCGCCGACGAGAGCGCCGCCGTTCCGACCGTCCGGCTGGCGCACGAGGCGCTGATCGGCCGCTGGCAGCGCGCCAGGGACCAGCTCACCGCCGACCGGCGCGATCTCGAGACCCGCGCCGAGGTCGAGGACCAATTCAAGCGCTGGCGCGAGGCGCGCGGCAGTTCGCAACTCCTGTTGCGCAACCCCGATCTCGCCAACGGCGTCGATCTCGCCCGGCGCTGGGGCGACGAGCTCGATCCGGCGGTACGCGATTACGTCAAGCGGTCCGGCCGCCGCGCGCGCCTGGCGCAGACGCTGACCGGCGTCGCCGCGCTGGTCTTCGCCCTGGTCGCGATCGCTGCGGGGTTCGAGTATGTCGCGGCCAATCACGCGCGGGAGGAGGCCGAGGCGCAAAAGGCGCGCGCCGAAAGCACGCTCGCCACCGCGGTCAAATACGTCAACAACGACATCTTCAATCTGGCCGGCCGGTTCCGGAACGTCGTCGGCGTCCCGACCTTCCTGATCAAGACCATCATCGAAAACGCGCGCGAGCTGAGCGACACGTTGCAAGCGCAATTGGCCCAATCCGGCCTGGTCACGCCGGAACTGCGCCTGAGCCAGGGCACGGCGCTGATCGAAAGCGTCGACACGCTGCTGGCGATCGGCGACACCCGCGGCGCCTTCGCGGCGGCCAAGCGCGCCCGGGAGATTATGGAAGCGTTGGTGACCGACGTTCCGAGCAATATCGATATGCAGCATGAACTTGCCGTTGCCTACGGCAAGGTCGGCAATGTCCAGGTCGCGACCGGTCATTTCGATCTCGGCCTCAAATCCTACGACGACGAACTCGCCATCATGGATCGGCTGGTAAAGGCCGCGCCCAAAAACGTGGAGTGGGAGGAGGACCTCGCGCTAACCCACGACAGTATCGGCGACGTGCGCGTGACCCAGGGCCGGCTCGACGATGCGCTCCATACCTACCGCGACAGTCTCGAGATCCGGCAGCGACTGGCCAAGGCGGATCCCAACGATCCAAGCCTGCAAAACGATTTTTCGCTGTCCTACGAAAAGGTTGGCGACGTGCTGGCGGCGCAGGACCACTTGCCCGACGCGCTGCGCTCCTATTTCAACAGTCTCGCGATCCGCGAGAAACTGGCCAAGGCCAATCCCGACAACACGCTGTTGCAGCGCAACCTCTCGATCTCTTATTTGAAGATCGGCGACGTTCAGTTGAAGCAGAACAACCAGGATTACGCGTCACAATATTATCGTGACGCGCTCGAGATCAGGCAACGCCTTGCCAAATCGGATCCTGGCAACGCCAGTTGGCAGGAAGATCTCTCGGTCTGCCTCGACCGCATCGGCGACGTGCAAATAACTCAGGGCCATTACAGCGATGCCTTCCAATCCTATCGCGAGAGCCTCGGCATCAGGGAGCGGCTGGCGAAGTCGGATACCGGCAACGCCGACTGGCAGCGCAACCTGGCGCTCGCCTACGCGCGGCTCGGCTACGCCTATCACAACACCGGCGACCGGACGCAGGCGCTGTCGCAAGTGCGCCGCGGCGAGGCCATCATCGTCGCGCTGACCAAGCTGGCGCCAAACAACGCCACCTGGAAGAGCGACCTGGTATGGTTCGACAAGGAGATCGACGCGCTGACGCGCTAGCAGCGATTAACGGGTGCCGTCGCTCAGTTCCTTGAGGCGCACGACGTCGAAGTTCGGGTCGCGATAGGCGCTGGCCATGGTCTCCCAGGCACGCGCCTCCTCGGCGATGGCGCAATGGTTCTTGGCCAGCCACTCCATCGCGCTCGCCGCCGCGTCGACGTCGAGCCAGATGTCGAGATAGGGCCGCGATTGCGGCGTCGCGAGGATCAGCGGCGTTGCCCGCCGGCGCAACGCGGCGCGCGCTTTGTCGCAGATCGCGGCCGTCGGCTGCAGCTCCATAAAGCCGAGATAGCGCGGCGGGAAATCGCCGCGCGCCAGCATGATCTCGGCATCGGCCTGGCGCCGATCGAGTTTCTGGATGTGGCGCAGCGCGTCGTCGAGATCGAGGCCGTTCATCACCAGGAACGGCGTCCAACGCCACAGCGGCGCGTCCGGCGGCAGCGCGACGAATTCGGCATGCGCCTTCGCGGCGGCGGCGGCCACGCGTTCGTCATCGGCGTCGCGCCGCATCCCCATCGGCACGATGGCGAGGCATAAGATCAGGACCGCGCCCCACGCTACGCCGCCGGCTAGGACAGCGGGGATCGCGGACCGCAGCCTCGGCGCGAGCGCCCAGACACAGAACAGAACGATCAGCGGCGGCACCAGCGCCGGCTGCATGATCGGCCAGTAATAGGGCGGGCTTCGCGGATCGCCGAGCAGGTCCTGCGCGAGGAACGCGGCGTAGCCCGATGCTGGGACCATCACCACCGCCACGATCGCGGCCCACAGCGGCATTTTCCCGGCAAGCCCGGTGAACAGCGCGAACACGGCCAGCAACACCCAGACGACGATGAGGCCGAGCGCCGTAAATCCTTGCGTCATGGCGTTGCCCGCCGCGTCGCTGTCGCTCTGCGAGGTCAGCCAAGCGAGAACAATGCCCCACATCAGGAACGTGACAAACCCAACCAGCGATACAGCGATGATTACGGGCGGCGACGGTCTGGCGGGAGGCGTCATTTGCGCTACAGTGAGCGCCGCTAAGCTGCTCGGTCAACCCGGGGAGAGGAATTGATGGCCGCTGTCACGCCGAATGCCACGCACCATAGCGGGCTGGCGCCGTTGATATCGCGCTTCGTGCGCGTCGCCGAGATGCCGTGGGAACAGACCAAATTCCCAGGCGTCGAGACCAAGACGCTGCTGCTCGACAAATCGACCGGGCTGCTGACGGTGCTGCTACGGATGGCGCCGGGCGCGAAGCTGCCGGACCACGAGCATGTCATGATCGAGCAGACTTTCGTCCTCGAAGGCCGCCTCGTGGATCGCGACGGCGAATGCGGCGCGGGCGACTATGTCTGGCGGCCGGCCGGCAGCCGCCACGAGGCTTGGTGTCCCGACGGCGGGCTAATGATCGCGATGTTCCAGGTGCCGAACCGGTTCTACGGGACGGACGGCGAGACCACCGACATGCTGGGCCAGGATTGGACCGCGGCGTGGGGCGCGGCGCGGAAACAGGCCGCGGAATAGGCGCGGTGTTCGAATATCGCCGCTTCGCCGCGCCGCTTGGAGCCGAAATCGTCGGCCTCGACCTATCGCGTGCGCTCGACGACGCCACCTTCGCGCGGGTCAACGGCGCGTTTCTCGCCAGCGAAGGCGTGCTCGTGTTCCGCGACCAGCGTATCGGGCCCGAACAGCACATCGCCTTCAGCCGCGGCTTCGGGCCGCTCATGATTTATGTGCTGCGGCAATATCTGTTGCCCGGTCATCCCGAGATTCTGATCGTTTCGAACGTGATCGAGAACGGCAAGCCGGTCGGTCTCGGCGACGCCGGGCGCTATTGGCATTCGGATCTTTCCTATGTCGCGCAGCCCAGCCTCGGCTCGCTGTTGCACGCGCAGGAATTGCCGGCGGAAGGCGGCGACACTTCGTTCGTCAACATGTACGCCGCCTACGAGGCGCTGCCGGACGATGTCAAGCGGCGGATCGACGGCCGACGCGCGGTGCACGCCTACGGCAACATCTACGACCGCCTGACGGAGCAAGGTTCGGGCTGGCGGCCGCCGCTTACCGAGGCGCAGCGGGCCGAGGTCAAGGAAGTGGATCATCCGATCGTCCGCACGCATCCCGAAACCGGGCGCAAAGCCCTCTTTGTCAACGAAGGCTTCACGGCGCGCATTCTCGGCTTGTCCGCCGATGAAAGCCGCGACCTGCTCGCTTTCCTGTTCGCGCACAGCACCGAGGAGCGGTTCCGCTATCGGCACCGCTGGCGGGATTTCGACCTGGTGCTTTGGGACAATCGCTGCGCCATCCATCTGGCGCATGGCTGCCCGCCCGAGATGCGGCGCCACATGCACCGCACCACGGTTCAGGGCGACGTGCCGCGCTAGCGGCGCCCGCCCGCCTATTTCGAGCGCGCCATCCGGATCGGGTTGATCTGGCCCTGCGGCGACAGGCCGCCGTAACCTTCGACCAGATCGAGATCGATGATCATGGCGACGCCGAGATGCGCGAAATCGTGGTCGCGCTCGACCTGCGCCATCGCGTCATAGACCTTCTTGCGCGCGGCCTCGCTTGAATCGATGTGCGCGCGGCCTTGGAACATGTAGGTCGCCTTGGCGTCCTCGTCGCGATACATCAGCGCGACCTTCGGGCTCTTCTGGATCGACTTGATCATCTTGCCGTTGCCGTTGCGGACCCAGATCGCGAGCTGCGTGTCGCTGTAAACCTGGGTCGAGCCGCGGAAGGTCAGGTTCGGCTGACCGCTCTCGTCGACATAGGTGATCATGATCGGGTGCCGCTCTTTCAGCGCGTTGTTGATGCGCTGCTTCAGATCGTCGGGGAGCTTGATGTCCGTCGCGGGGCGCGGATTGCCCGGCACGCCTTGCTGTTGCAGCAAATTGATCTTGCCGTTTGCGGCATGGACCGTCAGCACGATCTTGGCCTGATTCGGCAGCGTGCCGACCGCCTGCACCGCGCCGTTCTTATCCTCGGGCGCGGCCCAGTTCGCCTCGGCGTAATTGCCGCCCTTGAATCGCGCGACGATGTCGGCCTTGCCCTTCTGATTGACGTTAAGCGACTGGAAGCCGACGTCGTCCGTCAAAAGATCGGCCGCGAGCTGGCCGGTCTTGATGCTCGACAGGAACTTCGCGACGGTTTCGGTCTGTTGCGACATGTGTCTCACCCTTGATTGACAAAGCCTGAAATGAATTGCGCGGCGAGATCGGGATTGTCGAGCGGCACCAGATGGCCCGCGCCCGGAATTATCGCGACCGCGGCGCGGCCCGCGATCTCGTGCCCGAAATGCTCCGCGTAGGACGGCGAGAGAACCTTATCTTCGTCGCCCCATACGATCAGCGTATCGGCGCGGACGCGATGCAGCCGCCGGATCAGCCGCGTATCGCCGAGCGGCCAGAGGATGCGCGCGCTCGACTCCAGCGCCCGGGTCATGACAATGCTCCACTCTGCCGGGATCGGCGCCGTCGGGCGGCGCGGTGAAGGCGTTATACACGTCCACGTTCTTGCACAGGACCGACGGCTGCATGCCCGGACGCTGCGCCCAGATATCGGTGGGCGGGCTATCGGCGTCGTAGAGCCCGAACGGCGCAACGAGCACCAGGCGCCGCACGAACCCCGGCGCGATCGCCGCGACTTCAGCCGCCAGCGTGCCGCCGACCGACACCCCGATCAGATCGATCGGGGCCTCGGCGCCCGCCGCTTCCAGCAGATCGAGCGTCGCCGTGATCCAATCGAGCTGCGATCGAGCACGTCATGGCCCTCGCCGCCCGGAAAACCCGGCAGCGACGGCGCGACGACGCGGCGCGTCTCGGCCAGCTTGTCGAGGAATTTAGGCCAGCGCGGCAAGCCGACGCACACCGGCGAGGATATAGAGCGGCTTGCCCGTCGCCCTTTTCCCAAACGCGGCAGGGCCGCGTCGTTCACCTCAACGAAATGTTCGGCGACGTCGCTCATTATTCGGCGGCCCGCACCATCGGCGACGGTTCCGGCACCGCGCGCGCCTGCGTCGGCAACGGCTTCGGCCACCAGCGGTCTTCCCATTTGTCGTCGAACAGGCCCTTCAACTGCGGCGCCACCTTTTGCGCGAACAGACGCGAATTCTCGTTGGTCAGGTCCTTGCCCATATTGCCGAACTGCAACAGCAGCATGAGATGGCCGACATTGAGGTCGAGGGCGACCTCCTTGAGCTTGTCGGCGACTTCGTCGGGCGAGCCGATGATGACATAACCCTTCTCGATCATGTCCTCGAAGGTCGGGTTCTGCAGGCCTTGCGCCGGCCGGCCGCGCGCATCCTTCCCGGTGCCGGCCGCCTGCTGCGCCATTGACACGATGTTGGCGCGCATCGTCGCCTCGGTGACGTACCCCGGCGGCGACGCGTATTTCGGATCGACGTGGAGGCAGCGGTTGAAGAAGTATTCCGCCGGCTCGCGATAGAGCTTCAGCGCCTCGGCGCGCGTCTCGGCGACGCCGACGAATTGCAGGAAGGCGGCGCGATAGGGATTGCGGTCCTTGCCGAGCTTGTCCATCTCGCTCCAGAAACCGTGCATGGTCTTGCGGCCGAGCTGATAGCCGAAATACGACAGATACGCGTAAACGTAATCCATCTCCGCGCACCACTGCCAGGTCTCGACCGAGCCGCCGCCCGGAATCCAGATCGGCGGGCGCGGCTTCTGCACCGGCTGCGGCCAGATGTTGATGTAGCGCTGCTGATTGTAGCGGCCGTTGAAGGCGAACATTTCCTCGCGCGTCCAGGCTTGCACGACCAGGTCGTGCGCCTCGCGATAGCGCGCGCGCAGCTGACTCGGGTTCATGCCGTAGCAGTACGACGTGTCCCACGGCGTGCCGACCGGGAAGCCCGCGATCAGCCGGCCGCCCGAGATGCAATCGATCATCGCCATTTCCTCGGCGACGCGGGTCGGCGGGTTATAGAGCGCCAGCGAATTGCCCATGACGCAGATCGCGGCGTTGGAGGTGCGGCGTGCCAGCGACGACGCGATCAGGTTGGGCGACGGCATCAGCCCATAGCCGTTCGAATGATGCTCGTTGACGCAGATGGCGTCGAAGCCTTGCGCGTCGGCGAATTCGAGCTCGTCCATGAACTCGTTGTACATCTGGTTGGCCAGCGCCGGATCGAACAGGTCGCGCGGAATGTCGACCCAGACCGACGGATATTTCTCGCGGAAATCGTCCGGCAGCTTGGTATAGGGCATGAGGTGGAACCAGCAGAACTTCATCGCGTCTCTCCCGTACCGCTTTGTTGGTAGTTTAGGCTTTCTTTGCGCGCCGTGCAGCCCTCAAAAAGGAGGGTGTCTTGGCAAACGGGACTGTGACAAGTCTAGTCAAACGGCACGAACCCCGTGATAAAGTGATCCGGCCCTTCTGGAGGACCCTTAATGCCCTATCGTGTCGTGGTCGGACCGTCGCCGGCGGCGCTGAGCAAGCTAGCAGACATGCTGGAGGCCAGGGGCTGCGAGGTGAGGCGCATCCCCGACGACGCGCAAGGCTGGACACCCGACCTGATCCGCGAACTGGCCGCTGACGCGCAGGCGCTGGTCGGCACGTTCGCCTCCACCAAGCTGCCGCGCTCGGTGATGGAAGCGGCGCCGAACCTGCGGGTCATCGTGTCGCCGATCATCGGCACCGAGCATATCGACGTGAAGGCCGCGACCGAGCTGGGCATCGCGGTCGGCTATGGCGCCACCCCGGAGAATTATCTCGGCGTCGCCGAGGCGGTGGTGATGCTGCTGGCGATGTGGCGCAAGCAGTTCCTCGCGAAATACGAGACGGTGCGCACCGGCGGCTGGCGCTCCCGGATCGCGGGACACATGGTGCGGAACTCCACCGTCGGCGTAATCGGCTTCGGCAATATCGGCCGCGCGGTGGCGAAGCGCCTCGCCGGCTGGGAGTGCGAGGTCATCGCCTGCGATCCCTATATCGATCCGGCGATCGGCCCGGCGCACAATGTCCGGCTGGTCGATCTCGACACTCTGCTGGCGACCGCCGACACCGTGGTGCTGGCGGTGACGCTCACCGACGAGACCTGGCATATGATCGGCACGGCGCAGCTCGCGCGGATGAAGCCGGACGCGTTCCTCATCAATGTCGCGCGCGGCGGCCTGGTCGACGAAACCGCGCTGGTCGACGCCATCGACGCCAACAAACTGTCCGGCGCGGCGGTCGACACGTGGGAACAGGAGCCGGCGCCGCTCGCCGATCCGATGCGCGCGCATCCGCGCATCCTGGTCACCGCCCACAATGTCGGCCATTCCGACGAGGGTTATGCCAGCCTGCCGGTGGCGGCGGTGGAGAATACAATGCGCGGCCTCGAAGGACTGCCGCCGCTGCACTTCCGCAATCCCGAAGTGCTCGAGAAATGGCGCGCGCGCCTGGCGCGCCTCGGCGTCAACAGCGGCTAGTTCGGCGTGGCGACGCCGCGCAGCCGGGACCAATCGCCCTGTCGCGCGGCGTTGAAAATCGCATCGTCGGTCAGGACGATCTCGAGCACCACCTCGTCTTCGTCGGCATAAGTCCGCTTCGTGCCGGCAGCCGGCAACGGGATGCGGCGCTCGAGACAGAGGCCGACGACGACCTCCACCAGCTTGTCGTATTCGATCCGGTAATCGAGCGTGTGGGTATTCTCGACATATTTCAGCTCGACGCGGATCAGGAGATGGTCCGGTTGGACTTCGACGTGCAGCAGCTTGCCTTGCGGCAGGAAGTGCGGCTTGTCGTTGCGGTAGCTTTCGACCGCATGGGTGAGGTCGACCGCATTGAAGAAGATCTTGCGCAACTCGTGCGGCATGCCCTTCCTCCTAATTAAACCAATTTCCATATAGCACATATTGTTCGTAAAATCAAGACGTTAGGAGATTTTTTACCATCTTTTTGTGAACCCGGGCAAAATCGCGGCGGATCATGGATTCGGTCGAGACCATCGTCATCGGCGCCGGCGTCGTGGGGCTGGCGGTCGCCGCGCGCCCTGGCGATGCGCGGGCGCGAGGTGCTGGTGCTGGAGGCTGAAACCGCGATCGGCACCCAGACCAGCTCGCGCAACAGCGGCGTCATCCATGCCGGCCTCTATTACCGGCCCGGCAGCCTGAAGGCGCGGTTCTGCGTCGCCGGCCGCGAGCTGCTCTATGCCTATGCCGCGGCGCGGGGCGTCGCGCACCGCAACTGCGGCAAGCTCGTGGTCGCGACCGACGAAACGCAGATCGCCGCGCTGCACGCCCTCAAGGCAAATGCCGAGGCGAACGGCGTCGCCGGGATTCGCGTGCTGACGCCGGCCGATGCGCGCGGCATCGAGCCGCAAGTCGCCTGCGCCGCCGCGTTGGCGGTGCCGGTCACCGGCATCGTCGATCAGCACGATTACATGCTCGCGCTGCTCGGCGACGCGGAAGCGGCGGGCGCGACGCTCGTGCTGCGCGCGCCGGTCACGGGCGGCACGGCCGCGCCAAGCGCCTTCACGCTCGAGATCGGCGGCGAGGCACCGACGCAAATCGCCTGCCACAGCCTTGTCAACGCCGCGGGCCTGGGCGCGCAGACGGTCGCGCGCTCGTTGCGCGGGCTCGATCCGGCGACCGTTCCCGGCCAGACCTTGGCGAAGGGCAGTTATTTCAGCCTCGCCGGCAAGGCACCCTTCAGCCGCCTGATCTATCCGCTGCCGGTGCCGGGCTCGTCCGGGCTCCATGCCGGGCTCGACCTTGCCGGACGCGCGCGCTTCGGCCCCGATGTCGAATGGGTCGATCGCATCGACTATCGCGTCGATCCCGCGCGCGAACCGCTGTTTGCCGAGGCGATCCGCCGCTACTGGCCCGGCCTGCCCGACGGCGCGCTCCAACCCGACTATGCCGGCGTGCGGCCGAAGCTCGCCCATGCCGGCCCGCACGACAGCGACTTCGTGGTGCAGACCGCGCGCGAGCACCGGGTGCCAGGCCTTGTCAATCTATACGGCATCGAATCCCCGGGCCTGACCTCGTCGCTGGCGCTCGCAGACTACGTCGCCGCGTTGGTATAGCTCGTCACCGCGGCGACCGCGTTTTTCCATCCGGCGTAAAGCCGCTCGCGGCGGTCGGCCGTCATGTTCGGCGTAAAGCGCCGGTCCAGTTCCCAGCCCGCGCCGAAATCGCCGGGCGTCGCGCATAGGCCGACGCCCGCGGCGGCGAGGCGCGCCGCGCCGAGCGCGGTCGTCTCGGTGAGCGCCGGCCGCTCGACCGGCACGCCGAGCATGTCGGCCAGGAACTGCATCATCCAGTCGTTCGCGCGCCATGCCGCCGTCGACCCGCAGCGCGGCCGGATCGGCTGCCGCCGTCGCGCGCCGCATCGCCTCGATCAGGTCGCGGGTCTGGTAGCACACCGCTTCGAGCGCGGCGCGGGCCAGATCGGCCGCCGCCGGTGCCGCGCGTCAGGCCGAAGATCGCGCCGCGCGCCTCCGGCATCCCAATGCGGCGCGCCGAGGCCGGCGAAGGCCGGCACCAGATAGACGCCGCCGTCGTCCGCGCGCGCCGCCGCGCAGCTCTCGCCGTCGCGCGGCGTCGCCGATCAGCCGCAGCCCGTCGCGCAGCCACTGCACCGCCGCGCCGGCGACGAAGATCGCGCCTTCGAGGGCGTAGGTCGTCTTGCCGCCGAGCCGCTAGGCGATCGTCGTCAGCAGGCGGTGCCGCGACGGCGCGCGGCTCGCTCGCCGGTGTTCATCAGCACGAAGCAGCCGGTGCCGTAGGTGCTCTTGACCATGCCGGGGTCGAAGCAGGCCTGGCCGAACATCGCCGCCTGCTGGTCGCCGGCCATGCCGGCGATCGGGATCGCGGCGCCGAGCAACGCCGCGGTCCGCCGCGCCGAAATCGCCGGCATTGTCGCGCACCTCGGGCAGCACCGCGCGCGGAACGCGGAACAGGCGCGAGCAGCTCGTCGTCCCAGTGCCTGGCGCGGATGTCGTAGAGCAGGGTGCGCGAGGCGTTGGTCGCGTCGGTGGCGTGCACCCGGCCGCCGGTCAGCCGCCACAGCAGGAAGCTGTCGACCGTGCCGAAGCCCAGCTCGCCGCGCTCGGCGCGCGGCCGCGCGCTCCGGCACGTGGTCGAGCAGCCAGGCCAGCTTGGTCGCCGAGAAATAGGGGTCGAGCAGCAGCCCGGTCTTGCGCGGCGATCAGCGGCCTCGGCGCCGTCGGCGCTGCAACGCGCGGCACGCGTCCGCGGTGCGCCGGTCCTGCCAGACGATGGCGCGGTGGACCGGCCTGCCGGTCGCGCGGTCCCACAGCACGGTGGTCTCGCGCTGGTTGGTGATGCCGATGGCGGCGACGTCGCGCGCCGCGGCGCCCGCTGTCGGCGAGCGCCTCGCGGCAGACGGCGACGGTGTCGCGCCAGATCTCCTCGGCGTCGTGCTCGACCCAGCCGTCGGCGCGGATAATATCTGCGGCAGCTCGCGCTGCGCCGTCGCCACCACGCGCCCGTCCGCGTCGAACAGCAACGCCCGGCTCGACGTGGTGCCCTGATCGATGGCGAGGATGTAGCGGGGCATGCCGCAACCCTACGCGAATTTGCATGTCGGCGGAAATGGGCGCATTTTAGTTTGGGGACAATAAACGGGGGGAACCATGAGGTTTCATCGTCTCGTTACGCTCGCCGCGTTCGCTGTCGCGGCGGCGGCAAGCAGCCACGGCGCAAGCGCGCAGGGTCTGGTGACGACGCACCGCATCTCGGCTTCGTTGGCCAACGAGGCCGTCGGTGCGGCGGTGGCCGCCTGTGCCGACAAGGGCTACGCCGTCAGCGCCGTGCTGGTCGACTGGGACGGCGTTCGCATCGCGGCATTGCGCGGCGACCGCGCCGGCATTCACACCATCGGCGCCGCCGAGGACAAGGCCTATAGCGCGGTGACCCTGAAATCCGATACCAGCGCGGTCGAGGCGCGGTTCAAGGGCAATCCGGCGCCCAGCGTGCTGGTGAAGACGCCGCATCTGGTGCTGTCTGCGGGCGGGATCGTCGTGAAGATCGGCGACGAGGTGATCGGCGGCATCGGCGTCAGCGGCGCACCCGGCGGCGAAAAGGATGAAGCCTGCGGCCATGCCGGCTTCAACGCCATCAAGGACCGGTTGAAGTAGCGCGCCGCTTCGGCGAAAAATATCCGCATGGCAAACGCGACTGGGCCGAAGGACAAGACGCCGCACTATCTCGGTCATCGCGACCGGCTGCGCGAGCGGTTGCTGACGGCGGGTCCGACCGCGCTGGCCGATTACGAAGTGCTCGAGTTCCTGCTGTTCTCGGCGCGGCCGCGCGGCGACACAAAACCGCTGGCGAAGGCGCTGCTGGCGCGCTTCGGCAGCCTCGCCGGCGTGCTCGGCGCCGACAAGGAGGCGCTGTTGAGCGTGTCCGGCCTGGGCGAGGCGTCGGTCGCCGCGCTGTTGGCGACGCGCGCCGCGGCGCTGCAGTTCGTCCGCGCCCAGGTGACGGAGCGGCCGGTGATCGCGTCGTGGCAGGCGCTGATCGACTATTGCAACGCCGCCCAGGGCTTTGCCGAGACCGAGGAATTGCGCCTGTTGTTTCTCGACCGGCGCAACGCGTTGATCGCCGACGAGCGCCACCAGCGCGGCACCGTCGATCACACCCCGGCCTATCCGCGCGAGGTCGTGAAGCGCGCTTTAGACTTGGGCGCCTCGGCGCTGATTTTGTTGCATAATCATCCGTCCGGGCAACACCACGCCGTCGCGCGCCGATATCGACATGACCCTGGCCATCGCAAGCGCCCTGAAGCCGGTCGGCATCGCCCTCCACGACCATGTCATCGTCGGCCGCGGCCGCCATTCGAGCTTGAAAATCTCGGGCCTGATCTAGGCCAATTTCGGAAAGTCGTTGCTCATGTATTTCAACTTTTTCCACCTCATGCCCTACACCGATTTCCCGGAGCAGCCGGGCGAATGGCCGGTCGCCAACAAGCTGTTCGATCCGGTGCGCGGCGAAGAAGTTCTACGACGACTATCTCGACATCATGGCCTATGCCGACGACTGCAATTTCGGCGGCGTCGGCTGCAACGAGCATCATTTCAGCCCGTTCGGGCTGATGGCGAATTGCAACCTCATCGGCGCGGCGCTGGCGCAACGCACCAAGAAGACGCGCGCTCGCCATGTTCGGCAATCTGGTGCCGCTCCTGAACCCGATCCGCGTCGCCGAGGAATACGCCATGCTCGACTGCATGTCGGGCGGGCGCCTGATCGCCGGACTGCTGCGCGGCGTGCCGCACGAGTATGTCGCCTACAACATCCCGCCGTCGGAATCGCGCGCGCGGCTGAAGGAGGCAGTGCAGCTCATCACCCGCTGCTGGACCGAGCCGGAGCCGTTCGGCTGGGAGGGCGAGTTCTATCAGTTTCCGGCGATCTCGATCTGGCCGAAGCCCTACCAGAAGCCGCACCCGCCGATCCTGTTGTCGGCCAGCAACGAGGAATTGGCGCAGCTCGCGGGCGAGCTCGGTACGCGCATCGGCATCATCATCTCCAATCTCGACAACGCCAAGCGCAGCCTCGACGTCTACAAGAAGGAGATGCAGGCGCGCGGACGCGAGGTGACGCCCGACCACATCATGGCGCATCAATTCGGCTTCATCGCCGAAACCGACGACGAGGCCGAGGCGACGCTCAAGGCCGGACAGGAATATTTCGGCCGCGTCCTGATGCGGCCGTTGCGCGAGGCGCAGCGGATGGTGCTCGAAAAGACGCGCTACTTCAACGATCCGGCGTCGGTGCATGGGCTGGCGAGCCGCCCGACCGGCGGCAATGCCCTCGCCGCGCGCGACATCAAGGAAACCGTCGCCGCCGGCGGCCTGCTGTGCGGCTCGCCCGAATCGTTCGTCGAGCAGGTGAAGGCGGTGCATCGCGTGCTCGGCCACGGCAGCACGACGCTGACGCTCAAGGTCGGCAACATCCCCGACGCCAAGGTGCGCCGCGCGATGGAATTGTTCCGCGATCGCGTCGAACCGACGATCCGCGCGCTTTAGGGAATGCCGATGCCGAGGCTGAATCCGGGGGTTCCGATATTGACGCCGATACCGGGACCATAGACGACCGGCGGCGCATCATAGTAGTAGCCCGGGTCGTAGTAGCCGCCATACACGACGGGCGGCGCGTAATTGTAATAGCCGCCGCCGCCCCAGTAGCCACCGCCGGCATAGCCGCCGCCGTAATATCCTCCGCCATTATATCCGTCCCTGCGGTAACCGCCGTAACCATGCCCGCCGCCGCGGAAATGACCGCCGCCGCGGAAATGACCGCCGCCGCGGCCATGCATCTCGGCCGACGCGCCGTGAGCGCCGACCGCGAGGATGACCGCGGCCGCACCGAATGCGGCGATGCCTGACATTGCGACGCGTCGATGCGCGGATCCTGCTCGCGACATGTTCGGCCTCCCGTTGACGATCAATGCATGCCGCGGCGCGGGCGGCCGCGATGCTCGTATTTGCCGAAGACGCTATCGGCGATCTTCTGTTGGTCTGGCGGCATGGACCGGTACAGCACGGTAAAGGCGTCAAGGAGCTTGCGCAGCCCGTCGGCATGCGCCTGGGCAAAATGCTGATAGGTCTGGAGATCGTCTAGGGCCGTCCGCATTTCTGACGCGCCGGCGCGTGCGTCATCGACCATTTTCTTCATCGCCGCGGCGTTATCGCGCATGGTCTGCGCCACTACGTTCCAATTGCCTTCTTCGGCCGCCGTGATCTTCAGCTCGGTATGCAGATTTGCGATTCGGTCCTCGACGGATTCGCGATGCATCGTCCGCCGGTGATGCCGGTGCATGGAACCGGTCGGCTTCGTCTCCGATGACGCCGCCGCAGGGGCGTTGTTTTCCGCCAGCCGCAACGGACCGGCCTGTTCGGCGCCGGCTTCCCGCGACAGAATCAGGGGCGCCGCGAGCAACGCAATTGTCGCGGTAAACGCGACAAATCCATGACGCCACGAAGCGGCACCCGCACCGGAAATGCTTGTCATCGTCTGACCTCCTCGCGTAACGGCCCAACCATCCCCAAGGGTGGTGATCCGCGATCGACACTGGTTTCTTTATTGGCACAAGGCACCAAGGCGGCGTTCTAAATAGTTTTTTAGAGTGCGCTAGGCGCGTATCATCTCAGTGCCTTTCCGCCCGCGCGGCGAGGCGGAGAAACCGGAATGACGGGGCTGATGAGGATCGGACGAATTGTGCTGGTGCTGGCGATCACGCTGATCGCGGGCGCAGCCGTCGCGCACGATGTCCGCGACGCGGGCCAGCCTGGCCGCGTCAAGGACGTGACACGAACGATCAAGGTCGTCGCCGACGATACCGGGTACAGCCTCAAGGAAATCGACGTGCATTCCGGCGAGACCGTGCGGTTCATCGTCACCAACGCCGGCAAGATCGATCATGAATTCTCGGTAGCGACGCGGGCGGAGCACTTGGCCCACCGCAAGATGATGGCCGAGATGCCGGACATGAAGCACAACGATCCCAACATGGTGACGCTGAAGCCCGGCCAGACGAAGATTCTCGTCTGGAAGTTCGGCGCGCCGCGGCACGACCTCGAATTTGCCTGCGACATTCCGGGTCACGCCGAGGCCGGGATGCAGGGTAAATTCGTATTCGCGCCGTAGCGGGGACAATGGCGGGCCGGCTTCTCCGGCTGGCGGCCCGGATCGTTCTCGCCCTCGTCGCCTTCGTCCTCGCGGTGATCCTGCTCTATCGCTGGGTCGATCCGCCGGTAACGCCGCTGATGTTGCTGCGCTACCCCGAGGCCGGGCGCGTCGACCGGCATGAGGTGCCGCTGCGGGCGATTTCGCCCGAGCTGCAATACGCGGTCATCGCATCCGAGGACAATCGCTTCTGCCGTCATCACGGCATCGATTGGGGCGCGGTCAACGACGCGGTCGAGCAATACGATGCCGAAGGGCGGCTCCGCGGCGCCAGCACTATCACCATGCAGGTGGCGCGCAATCTATTCCTGTGGCCGGGCGGCGGCTTCGCCCGCAAGGGTGTCGAAGCCGCGCTTGCGCTGACCATCGACGCGTTGTGGCCGAAGCGCCGCATCCTCGAGATCTATCTCGACATCGCCGAATGGGGTGACGGCATCTACGGCGCCGAGGCCGCATCGCGGGCGTATTTCCATACCGGCGCGGCGCGCCTCACGCGCCACGAGGCGGCGCTCCTTGCCGCCGTGCTGCCGAACCCTCGGCGCTGGTCGCCGGCGCGCCCGACCAACTACATCGCCGACCGCGACGCGATCATCGCGGAGCGCATTCCCAAACTGGAGGGCTACTACGATTGTCTGCGCTGAGCGCGCGCCACGAACGTGACAGCGCCGATCGCTTATGGTACGGGGGTTTTGGGGGAGCCGGGCCATGAGCCTTTCACGATGCATTGCACGCGGGTTGGTCGTGCTGGTGGCATGTTTCGCCGCCGCACCGCTGGCGCGCGCGGAAACAATCAACCTCCCGGTCGACTGGCAGGGCCAGCCGATCGCGCTGAACCTCGATTTCGAAAGGCCGGAGGGGCCAGGTCCGTTCGCGGTGGTGATTCTGCTGCCGGGCTGTTCCGCGGAGCTCGATGTCGGTCTCCGCGCCTGGATCAATCAACTGCATTCCTGGGGCTACGCCACGCTGCGGGTGAACAGCACCGCGTCCCGCCACCTGGGCAATATCTGCGGCAGCCTGAGCATGATGAAGACGATGATCGGCGTGACCGCGCGCGACGTGTTCCGCGCCGCCTACGCGCTCGTCGGGCGCCCCGACGTCAAGCGCGACAAGATCGCCGTGCTCGGCCGCTCGCTCGGCAGCAACAGCCTGGTCTGGTACGTGTCGCGCGACATTAAATCGGTCAACGAGGGACAGCAGCTGCTCGCGGCCAACGGCGTCAAGCTGCAGGCGGCGGTCGCGATCACGCCCAATTGCGAGAACCAGGGCCGCGTGCCGGTGGAGATGCCGCTGCTGATCCTCGCCGGCGCGCTCGACGACTGGAACGTCGCGTCACGCTGCTCCGATCTGGCCAGCGCGCCGGAGAACGCGGCGATGGTCAAGATCAAGATCTATCCCGGCGCCTATCACGGCTACGACCGCACCGGACGCCCGACGGTCTATTTCGGCCATCACGTCGAATACAACGCCGCCGCGACGCTGGATTCCTACGCCCAGACGCGCGCGTTCCTGGCGCCGTATCTGCAATAGCGAATTATTTTTCGGCCGCGCACACGTCGATCGGCGCAGCGTTCCCCGGATAGCCCGCCAGGCTCATTTCGTTCCGGCTCAAGAGCGAGAGCGGACCGAGGCGCCGGCCGCACGCCTCGGTCAGCAAATCGCCCACGGCCATGGTGGCGAAGGGAACGTCCTCGATATGCGCCGTCTTGTCGGCGCGGGCGACGGCGAGACGCGCGCCGCCGGGGCTGAACGCCTCGGCGTTGAGCTCAATGCCGTTGTTCAGTGCCGCGATCTCGCGCTGCGTCGCGACATCCCAGATGCGCAGCACACCGTCGCCGGCGATGGTCGCGATGCGCCGCCCGTCGGGGCTGTAGATCGCGTTCTTGACCTCGATACTGTGCTTGAACACCGCCTGCTCCGTCCCGGTCGCGGCGTTCCAGATGCGCGCGGTGTAATCCGTCGACGTCGTCAGGATGTTCTCACCGTCGGGACTGTAGGCGACGGAGTTTATGCGCTGGATGAAATTGGCACCGGCCTGCGCGTCGCCGTGCAGCGTGGCAATCTGTTTCCCGGTCGCGGCGTCCCAGAGGCGCACGGTCAAGTCCGACGAGCCGGTGACGATGCGCGTCCCGTCGGGGCTGAACGCGGCCGCGAACACGGAATTGGTATGGCCGCGCAGGGTGAAGACTTCGGTGCCGCGCACGGCGTCCCAGACCCGCGCTGTCTTATCGGCCGAGGCGGTCACGATACGCCTCCCGTCGGTACTGAACGCCGCCGAGTAGACGAAGGCCTGATGGCCACGCAGCACCGCGGTCGCGCGGCCGTTGGCGGCGTCCCAGACCCGTGCCGTGCCATCGAGCGACGCGGTGGCGATCCTTGTTCCGTCGTGGTTGTAGGCGATCCAGTCGATCCCACCCTCGTGCCCGGTCAAGGTCAATACCGGTTTGCCCGTCGCCGCGTCCCAGAGGCGCGCGGTGCGGTCGAGCGAGGCGGTGGCGACGCGCCTGCCGTCGGGACTGAACGCGACCGCGCGCACGTCGCCTTGATGGCCGGCCAACACAATTCCAGTAGACGGGTCGCCGACATCCCAGACGCGCGCGGTCTTGTCCGCGGACGCCGTGACGAGCTCTTTGCCGTCGGCGCTGAACCCGACCCAGCCGACGGGACCTTCATGCCCGCGGAACACGTCCCGCGGCGCCGTCAGCGCGGCGTCCCAGATTTGCGCGGTGCCGTCCGACAAAGCGACAACGATGCTGTTGCCGTCGGGCGCGAACGCGGCCGCGCTGATCGCGTCGCCGCCGCCCGACCGCTGCGCCAGCCGATTGCCGGTGGCGGCATCCCAGACGCGCACGGAATTATCGCCCATGACGCCGACGATCCGCTTGCCGCCGGGATCGTACGCCGCCGCGAACACCGGGTTGCCGTCTTGCGGCCATGACGACACCGCCGCGCCGGTCGCCGCGTCCCAGCGGCGCAGCGTGGCGTCCGCGGACGCGGTCAGCACCAGCCGCCCGTCGGGACTGAAGACCGCCGAACTGACGCCGAGCGTGTGCCCCCGCAGCACCGCGATTTGCCGGCCGGTCGCGGCATCCCACACGATCGCGGTGGCGTCGTCGGAGGCGCTGACGATGCGTGTGCCGTCGGGACTGAAGACGGCACCGACCACGGGCGCGTCATGGCCGCTCAGCACGGCGGTCTGCGTCATCGTCGCCGCGTTCCAGATGCGCACCGTCTTGTCGGCGGCGGCCGTGACGATGCGCGCGCCGTCGGGACTGAACGCCGCCGACGCGACGGCGTCGTCGTGGCCGCGCAGAATGCCCAAGGCCTTGCCGCTGCCGGCGTCCCAGACCCGCGCGGTGCGATCCTCGGACGCGGTGACGACGCGTTTCCCATCGGGGCTGAACGAAGCCGTGCGCACGATTTTTTCGTGACCGCCCAGGAGCACGCGCCAGCGTGTCTGGTTGACGACAGTGGAAATGACGGCGCCGGGGATCGAACTCGCGACCGCGCCCGGATCGAGCGCGGCTTCGAGCCGCGTCGCATGCACCGCTAGGCGCAGCGCGGCGTCGCTATCGCCCTGGGATAGCTCGGCCCCGGCCAGCGCCCCGACCAGGTTGTTGCGCTGGATTCCCGCCTCGTGCGTCTTGTTCACGGCGACACGCCATTCCCAACCGGCGGCGACAAGGAGAAGCGCCAATCCCGCGACCGCCGACCAGGCGAGGCGCAGCGCGCGGCGATGCTGTACCAGCTCGCGCGACAGCAAATCTTCCTTGGCGATGCCGTGGATAGCCGCGGCGAAATCGGCGGCGAGGTCGTTGAACCGGTTGTCGCGCGCGGCCTCGCGATAGGGCCTGAGGTCGATCCACAGCGGCTCGTCCGCCAGTTGGCTTTTGAGCGAGGGCGGCAGCGGCGTGGCGTCCGGCGCGCGCAAGCCGCCCGCCGCCTGGTCCCACATCAGTTCGCCCGCCGTCAGCGCGACCAGCACCGTGTCGGCGCTCTTGTGGGTAAGCCACCAGTCGAGCTCGCGCTCGACCCACACCGACGCGGCGGACTCGGGCGAGGCCAGCAGGATCAGGTAGCGCGACTGTTTCAGCGCCTCTTCGATCGACGCCCAGAGATGGGGGCTGGCCGACAGGCTGGTGTCGTCGCGGAACACGCGCAGGGCGCGCGACTGGTACCAGGCTTTGCCGAGCCGCTGAACCGCGGATTGCAGCGCGGAGGCGACCGCGGAATCGTGGCTGTGATTGTAGGAAATAAAGGCGTCGTAGGTTCGGCGGGATTTGTTCCCCGCCGTGTCCGCCGCCGCGCCGTCGCCCGTGCGGCCGATCCGCGCCCGAAGACCCAGGACACTCATGCCCTCAGTTTAGCAAATCGCCGCAGACTTGCGGATGCGGCACGTCCGACCCGGCGCATTCCTCTAACGGTTCTGCGCCGCCACTTTGTCGATCCGCCAATATCCTTTCGCCGGGACCAACGTCACCGCCAATCGTTGCGGCGGCTCTTTCTGATCCGCCGGCCACGGCAGCGTCACGGTCAGCGCGATCCGGTCGGGCTGGGTCCCGGTGACGGTCGCCGAGGCGGTGCCGCGCCAGGAGCCCTCGAAATCCTGCGCGCACAGGATATTGTCGGCGTCGGCGCCGCCGCACAGTGACGAGAGGACTCGGATCGGATTCGGGTATCTCGCCGTGAGCCGCCGCCACTTCCTTGCTCAACTTGGCAAGGTTCGCGAGAAACGGCGGCGACAGCATGCGCTCGAGGATGCGCTTCTGGGTCCGCTCGTTCTGGTCGCGCGCCGCGCCGGTAAGCACGGCTTCGGCAACCGCGTTGTCGACATACCACGCATAGAACTTGGTCACGAAATTGACGAGATGCGCGGGATCGCGGTCGCAATGTTGCGCGTCGGCGCAGCTTACCAGCGCCGGCGGCTTGAGCCCCAACGGCCGATCCTCCGCGGCCCATGTCGGCATGCCGCCGATCGCACCAGCGGCCAAGCTAAGGCCGAGGACGGCAATAACCTTGCGCATCTGCATGATCGGTCCCCCTTTGCGCGGAGCGTCGCAAAGACCGCCCCCGATGTCGATAGCGGCGCTGAGATATGAACAAGGCTACTATGACCGCCTGCACCCTTGACTTGCCCTTCCCTGACCGCACAGCTTGTCGGCGGTAGCAGCCGCAGAGGTCCCATGTCCGAATCCGATACCCCCAAGGTCCGCAGCATCACCCAGACCCAAGATCGCTTCCTCGGGTCCGACTTGTTCGAATCCACGCGCCACACCCTGCCGCCGAAAAACGGCAGCGGCGTCTACCGCGAGGTGGCGCGCGACATTCCGGTCTATCACCGCTGCGACGTGCTGGTGGTCGGCGGCGGCCCATCGGGCACCGCCGCCGCCTACGCCGCCGCGCGCACCGGCGCCGATGTGGTGGTGCTGGAGCGCTACAACCATCTCGGCGGCCTCTCGACCGGCGGCCTGGTCATCTGGATCGACCGCATGACCGACTGGGACGGCAAGCAGATCATCCGCGGCTTCGCCGAGGACGTGCTCGACCGGTTCCCGCAAGGAAGTCGTCGCCGGGCCGCCGCGCGAGGATTGGGGCTCGCGCGATCCGCAGAAGGCCGCGTATTGGGGCCAGCGCACCTCGGCGTTCCACGGCATCGTGTCCTGGGCGCCGACCATCGATCCCGAGCGGCTGAAGCTCATCTCGCAGGAAATGCTGCTCGAGGCGGGCGTGCGCCTGGTGCTCCACAGCTGGGCGGCGCTGCCGATCGTCGAGGACGGCAGCGTCGCCGGCGTGGTGTTCGAAAGCAAATCGGGGCGCCAGGCGCTGATGGCCAAGGTCGTGGTCGATGCGACCGGCGACGGCGACATGTTCGCGCGCGCCGGCGCCGCGTTCGACACCGACATCGAGGAAGGCGACGTCCATCACAGCATGAACACCGCCTTCATGCTGGCCGGCGTCGACATGAACACCTGGCTCGCCTTCCGCCGCGGCGAGCCGGAGAAGTTCGCCGAGTTCATGAAGCTCGGCCGCGAGCAGCTCGGTTTCTTTCAGCCGCCTTACGTGTCGTGGCGCAACGACATCGCGCTGTTCCTCGGGCCGCGCCAGTCGGGCCTGTCGGCGCTCGACATCGACGACATGACCGAGGTGGAGATCCGCTCGCACCGTTTCATGCTGCGCCATTGCGAGTTCTTCCGCGCCCACGCGCCAGGCTTCGAGCACGCCTTCATGATGGAAAGCGCGCCGCAACTCGGCGTGCGCCACACGCGCCGCCTCGCCGGCGTGGCACGGGTCGAGCGCGGCCAGTGGAGCGCGGGCGTGCCCTTCGCCGACGAGATCGGCGTCAGCCCCTCGGTGTCGCCCAAGTTCCCGGTGATCTCGGTGCCCTACGGCGCGCTGGTGCCGGCGAAGCTCGACGGATTGCTGGCGTGCGGCCGGCACATGTCCTGCGACGCCAACTCGCACGGCTTCCTGCGCGAGATTCCGCAATGCTGGCTCACCGGCCAGGCGGCGGGCGCCGCCGCCGCGCTTGCGGTCAGCGCCGGGGTGCAGCCGCGCAAGGTCGACATCAAGGCGCTGCAAAAGGCGTTGCGCGCGCAAGGCGTCTTCGTCCGCGAGCACGAGCATGCGCCGGTCTAGGGAGAGAAAAGCCGATGATGACGCGCGAAGAGAACGACCGCCTGTGCCGGGTCGGGCCCGGCACGCCGATGGGCGCGCTGTTCCGCCGTTTCTGGCTGCCGATCTGCACGTCCGACCGCCTGCCCTCGCCCGGCTGCGCGCCGCTGGCCGAGCGCCTGCTCGGCGAGGATTTCGTCGTGTTCCGCAACGGCCAGGGCAAGGTTGGCGTGCTCGACGAGTTCTGCATGCATCGCGGCGCCTCGCTCGCGTTGGGCCGGGTCGAGGATTGCGGCATCCGCTGCATCTATCACGGCTGGAAATTCGGCAATGACGGCGCGGTGCTGGAGATCATGAACAATCCCGCCGACAAGCGCGCGCCGAATTTCCAGCGCGCCGGCGTTTCCGGCGGTCGAGGCCGGCGGCATGGTCTGGACCTATCTCGGCCCGCCGGAAAAGCAGCCGCCGTTTCCGCGCTACCAGTTCATGGCTCTGCCGGAAAACCACCGCGTGCTGCTGCGGGTGAACCAGCATTTCAACTGGGTGCAGGCGACGGAGAGCGGGCTCGACAGTTCCCATGTCGGCATCCTGCACAGCAATGTCGCGCGGCCGGGCTGGCACGGCAAAACCAACCAGCGCGTCGGGGCGATGGACGACACCGCGCCGGTGCTGGAGATCGAGGACACCGAGTTCGGTTATCACTACGCCGCGTTCCGGAAGGACCCCGATGGCGCGCCCGACAATGTCCGCATCGTGCCGTTCATCATGCCGAGCGGGCGGATCATTCCCGGCGGCCAATTGCAGGGCGAGAACAATCACACGCTGGTGCTCGAGATTCCCGCTCGACGACGAGCACACCGCGACCTACTCGGTGCGCTATGGCAGCCGCCCGATCCCGCGCGAGGTGCGGCTGCGCGAGACCGGCTTCGACGACACGAGCCTGTATTCGGAGAAGGAGCAGCGTTTCCTGTGGACGCGCGCCGATCTCCATATGCAGCGCCGCGACGCGATGGACCGGAACTGGTCGGGCTTCCGCGGCATTGCGCTCGAGGATGCCGTCATCGGCACCTCGATGGGGCCGATCCAGGACCGCACCAAGGAGCATCTCATCGCGTCCGACCTCGCGGTCGTCCGCTTCCGCCGGCGGCTGATGGAATCGCTCGACGGCATGGCGCGCGGCGACAACCCGATCGGCGTTGACGTCGATGTCGGCCTCATCACCTCGATCGACGCCCCGGCGCCGGGCAACCAGCACTGGCGCACGCTGATCCCGAGCCACCGCGTCGCCGCCGCCGCGGTTTAGCGAGCGCAGAGGCGCGGCGATGGAGGGCGCGCCGATGTACGTCACGCGCTGGGGCAATGCGGCCCACGCGTGATCATGATCCATGGCGGCGCGCAAGGCGCCAGGGCCAGCGGCGGCGCCAATTTCCGCGCGCAGGAGCCGCTCGCCGGCGAGGGCTGGCAGTTGATCGTCCCCGACCGGCCGGGCCACGGACAGAGCCCCGACCCCGGCCGTCCCGACGACGCGGAGCTGGACGGCGCGCTGATGTTGGAACTGCTCGGCGACGGCGCGCACCTGCTTGGCCATTCGTTCGGCGCGTGCGTCGCGCTCTACGCCGCGGCGCAACGGCCCGAACTGGCGCGGTCGCTGACGCTCATCGAGCCCGCCTTGCTCAACTTCGCGTCGGGCGATCCGCGCGTGCGCCGGATGCTCCGCCGCATGCTCGTGGCCGCGCTGTTCGCGACGTCCGCCGTGCCAGCCGGGTCAAGCGCGTGATGAATGTGCTCGGCATCCCGGCGGAGATGTACGCGCAAGCCGACGACGTGGAACTGAAGCGCCTGGGACGCAGCCTCCGCAAGGTCAAGATACCGGCGAAGGCGATCTTCCAGCGTCAGTTGGACACGATCAAGCGCGCGGGAATCCCGCTGCTCGTGGTGACGGGCGGCTGGAGTTCCGGGTTCGATGCCACCGGCGACATCGTCGCCGCCGCTGCCAACGGGCGGCATGTCGTGGTCGCGTCGCCGCACCATTTTCCGCAATGGAACGGCGCCGCGTTCAACCCCGTCCTCACGGCCTTCATGCGCGAAGCCGACGCCAAGCGGGCGTAACCCGCAGCCCCGCGCACGTAGCGGGCGCTCCGAAAATGCGACGCTAGCGCAGCGTCGCGCCGAACAGTTCCAGCATCGCCGACCATCCGCGTTCGGCCTGCGCTGCGTTGAACGGCGGCACGTCCGGTATCATCCAGCCGTGATTGGCGGCGATGCCGAAATGATAGTGCGCCCGAGTCCTTGCCAAGAGCCGATGCGGCGAGTTGGCGTCGTCGGGTGACGAGGAAGCCGCCATGGAACGACGCGGCGGCGCGGTTGCCGCGTGATCCATGCTCTTCCCAGAATGGACTAGCGCTGCGTGCTCCAATTCTTGACCGCTGCTCCGATGCTCGGGCCGGCCTTTTCCAGGTCTTCCGGCAACATCACCGGGAAGAACTCGACCGTGGCGTTGAACCACAGGAAGAACGGCTCAGCCTTCGCCGGCATCTCCGAGACGTCGTTCATGTTGACGATGATGTAGCCGCCGCGATGGCCGTCGACGGTGGTGAAGTACGACGCCTCGGCGCCGATCTCCTCCAGCGCCTTGTGCATCTTCGGGCCGAAATGGTGGTCCGTGACCGCGCGGTCGCCCGCGACCGTCGGGATCTTGATCTTCATCATGAAACGCATGGTGGCCCCCGTTGTTGCGATGCGCCGCGCCGTCATTGCCCCATCCGAGGCGTTCAGCCAGCGTTAACCGAAGTATGTAACACAATAGCCGCACACAATGCCTGGGTCGGCGGATGGATTTGCACAGTCCCAACCTAATCGCGCTTTACGACCTGTGGGCGCAACGCCGCGCCGGCCGGGAGTTTCCCGCGCGCTGCGATTTTCAGCCAGGCGACCTGAAGCCCGTCCTCGGCCTTTTGTCGATCTTCGAGGTGCATCGCGATCCATTACGTTTCAGATGCCGGCTGCACGGTTCGATCGCGGCCGATCGGCTCGGCTTCGACATGACCGGAAAGTTCGTGGACCAAGCGCCCAAGCCGAAATGGTCCGAGGGCGCGGGCGGCCATTTCGCCCGCGTCGTCAAGGAACGCGCCCCGTCCGCCGCACGCTACAAGAACATCATTTACGGCGAGTGGGTGCTGAACATGGAATCGCTGGTACTGCCGCTGTCCAACGATGGAAGCCATGTCGATTGCCTGTTCGCGACGGTCGTGTATTACGACCCGCGCCCCAAATCGCTGGAATGGCCGAAGGAACCCGAACCGCCGGTCTCGCGCGCGGGGTTTCAGTACGATTACCGCGAACCGAACGCGCCGGCCCGCGACAAGGTCACGGACCCCGCCGGCTAGGCGTCACTTCTTCGCCGCAGCCACCTTGTCCTGCGTCTTGGTCTCGAAGTCGCTCGCGTCGTGGCGCTCGTGGAGCTGGCCCGCGGGGTCGCCGAAGACGCGGTTGACCATGCGCCCGCGCTTCACCGCCGGCCGTTCGGCGATCGCCGCCGCCCAGCGCCGCACGTGCTTGTAGTCGTGCACCGACAGGAACTCGCCCGCATTGTTGTACATGTGCCGTCGAGCGCCAGCAGCGCCGTACCAGGGAAAGATCGCCATGTCGGCGATGGTGTAGTCGGCCCCGCGACATACGCGGCCTCGGCGAGGCGGCGCTCGAGCACGTCGAGCTGGCGCTTCGTTTCCATCGCGAACCGGTCGATGGCGTATTCGATCTTGGTCGGCGCATAGGCATAGAAATGGCCGAAGCCGCCGCCGAGATAAGGCGCGCTGCCCATCTGCCAGAACAGCCACGACAGGCACTCCGCGCGCCCCGGCGCGTCCTTCGGAATGAACGCGCCGAACTTCTCGGCGAGATGGAGCAGGATCGCGCCGGTCTCGAACACGCGGATCGGCGTCTTGCCGCTGCGGTCCATCATCGCCGGGATCTTGGAGTTGGGGTTGACCTTGACGAAGCCGCTGCCGAACTGGTCGCCGTCGCCGATCTTGATCAGCCACGCGTCGTACTCGGCGCCGCGATGCCCCGCGGCCAGCAGCTCCTCGAGCATGATCGTGACCTTGACGCCGTTGGGCGTGCCCAGCGAGTAGAGCTGCAGCGGATGCTTGCCGACCGGCAGCTCCTTCTCGTGCGTCGGGCCGGCGATCGGGCGGTTGATGTTGGCGAACCGGCCGCCGCTCCCCTTGTTCCAGACCCAGACCTTGGGCGGGGTGTATTCCTGATTGTCGGCCATGTCGTGCAGCTCCGGGATTCGTTGGGGCGCCACGGTCGCGGCGCGCGACTTCTCACCCTGACCTTACCCGATCCCGCGGCCCCGGCGCACCGTCGCGTGTGTTCGGCGTCCGCCGTTTCGATATCCCCCACCTTGCGTCACGCGCAGACATGCGATATTCGGGACGCGAGGCCTAACATTATCGTGTCCGCGTCCCCACCTATAGATGGCGCCATAGCCTCACGATCCTCACTCGTTTGGCGTGCCGACACGAAGCCGGAGCGGCTTGCGGATCGGCCGACCATGAGGGACATCCTCTGAAGGGGGCAACATGGCCAAACATCTAAGCGGCACGGAACACCATCAGGCGGCGGCGATTCATCACGAGCAGGCGGCGGTGCATCATCGTCTCGCCTCCCAACATTACGCCGAAAAGGACTATGCGCACGCCGCGCATCAAGCGCTGATCGCACATGGACACGGACAGCAGGCGGCCCATCACGCCAACCAGGCGACGCAATATCACATCGAGCACCACGACAATTCGCCCCCGCCAGTCCGCGTCGCCAAGATCGAGCTCGTTCAGTGACCACGCGCACCACGACCAAGACCTTAACATTCCGCCGTCCGTTCAAGCTGAGCGGCGCGGACGATGTGCAGCCGGCCGGCAGCTATGTCGTCGAGACCGACGAAGAGCAGCTGGACACGTCGTTTCAAGCTTATCGCCGGCTTGCCACTCAGATTCGTCTGCGCGGCACGCCGGGCACCGCGGAAGTCGGACGCGTCATCGATATCGATCCCCAGGAATTGGAGGCAGTCTTGAAGAACGACGCAACCGAGCCGAAAAAGCCGGCATCGCGAAAGCCGGCATGGACTTGGGCCTTCGAGGAAGGTGTCCTGACCGTCAATCATTTTGACGCGACGGTGTCGCTTGGACGCTATGCGACACGCGAATTCGCGGCCAAGGCCGCCGCGCTGTACATCGCCAGCCATGCCGACGTGAAAGCATCGATTAGCGTCGTCTAGGTCAGCGGCGCGCGCGGTCGATCACCGCGCCAGCCAAAGCACCGCCGCGATCGTGCCCCAAAGCGCCGATGCCGCCGTCGCGAAGAGCGCGAGGGCGATCGCCAACGCGATCGACAGCAAGATGCCGTCATGTTCCAAATACGCGAACGCGACGAGCACGATCACGAGACCGACCGGTACGTTGCTGAGCGGCAGCGGCGACAACAGGCCGATCCCGAGGAGAAGTACGAATCCGCCGATCACGCGCTTGGTGGTTTCGAACGGCGTGGTCCAGCGCGGCCGGACGAAGCGCTCCAGAAACCGCAACGGCGTCACCACCCGCTTGAGGAATTGCGCGAGCTTGTCGGTTGCGATGGATCGCACCGCGATGCCTCTCGGGAACCTCGGCGCCGCGTCGCCGCGGATCATCTGGAACGCGGGGATCGCCAGCAGCAGCCCCGCCACCGGCGACACCACGGGAAGCAGACCCAAAACGCCAAGCAGCAGCAGAATGACGCCGAACGAGCGCGAGCGCAGTTGGTTCATCAGCCAGGCCAGCGTGACGCGGTCGGCCGGAGCGTCTTCGATCAGACGGTCGAGGATGGCGGAGGTCGGAACGTGGGGCTCGGCTCTCCGCGACAACGCGCTTTCGATCATGCGCGCGGTTTGTATACCGATTTGCGGAGCTTCAGCACCTCAATAGTACCACGCCTTGCGCGCGCCAAACGGGACATTGGACCGGCGACCGGCTAGGATTTGCGAGGCATCTTTCGTTCGGTCGGGCGCGGAGACTTCAAGATGAGGCTGGCCCTCTACGCAATTCTCGGCGCCGTAACGGGAGCGCTTGCCGCCGCCGGCGTCTTATACCTGCGGCTCGGCGATTTGCCTGGCGGCTGGCTCTCTGCGGAATTCTATCTTTACCCGGGCCTGATCTTCGGTCTCGCCTTCGGGATCCTATTTTGGGCGCAGGGCCGGTTGAAGCCGGCCAGCGCTGTCGCCTTCGCGCTCGCCGCCACGGTGTCGAATGCGCTTGCGGTCGTGACCTGGACGGCGATCGACGAACCGATCGCGTCGCTTCTGCACGCGGAAGACACCGGCGACATGATGTTCGCCGTCACGGGCGTGATCGCGGGCGCGGTCGGCGGCGGCTTGCTGGGCTATTGCGCAGCGCGTTTGCTGCGGGTCGCGGGGTGGCCGCGATTGTTGGCGGCGGGAGCGGCGCTGGGGCTGCTTCTGCCGCTCGTGCAGTCCAAGCCCGGTTTCTTCGCTTTCTATATTCTTTGGCAGGCCGGCTATGCCGCGACGATGGCAACCATTGTGGCACTGAAGCGGGCGTAGTCCGTGCCGCCACAAAGCTTTCGCGGATATCGGCCGAATTGATCCCGATCAATTCGCGATGCCCCTGCTAATGCCAGTGTCGCAAAAATTCGCGAAAGTCTGCCGATGAATGAGGTTGTTTCAATCGCAACGGATACTCGCCAAGGCAAGACGTCCAGTGTGCCGAAGCCGACTTCTCGGTCGCACCGGCGGCTCTATCTGACGGCGATTGTCGTATTGCTGCTGGTCGCCGCCGGGGCGGCGTGGTGGATCGCCGGCCGCGCCGGTACGGTGCACTACACGACGACACCGGCGACGCTCGGCGCGGTCACCCGTACCGTCACGGCGACAGGTACGATCAACCCCGTGCTGACGATCATTGTCGGCACCGCCGTATCCGGCGTCATCCAGTCGTTGCAATGCGACTACAATACACAGGTCAAGAAGGGGCTGCTCTGCGCCAAAATCGATCCCCGCCTCTATCAGGCGACGGTCGATCAGGATAAGGCGAACCTGGCGGTCGCCAAGGCGCAGCTCGAAAAGGACAAGGCCAATCTCGAGTACACCAAGATCAATGCCCAGCGCACCGCCGTGCTGGCCCGTCAAAACTCGATCGCTCAAGACACCGCCGACCAATCGATGAGCGTTTACCACCAAGGGGTGGCGCAGATCAGCCTCGACGAGGCGACGATTCAGCAGTGGGAAGCCCAACTCGCGAACGCGCAGGTGAACCTCGACTACACCGATATCGTTTCGCCGGTGGACGGCACCGTGGTGTCGCGCAACGTGACGAGCGGGCAGACGGTCGCGGCGAGCCTCCAGACGCCAACGCTGTTCCTGATCGCCACCGATCTCACCAAGATGGAAGTCGACACTAATGTCAGCGAGAGCGACATCGGCACCGTCAAGGAAAAGAACCCCGCGAGCTTCACGGTCGAGGCGTATCCCGACCGTCCGTTCCAAGGCACCGTCGTCCAGGTGCGGCAGGCGCCGCAAACGCTCCAGAACGTCGTTACGTATGACGTCGTGGTTGCCGTCGCCAACCCCGACCTGCTGCTCATGCCGGGGATGACGGCCACGACCAAGATCGTCACCGCCGAGCGCGACAATGTCCTTCGCGTGCCCGATCAGGCGCTCCGTTACTTGCCTGCCGGTGCGGCCGTTACCTCACCGGCGCCGACCGCGGCCGGGGCGCCCCGGCAGGGGCAGGTCTGGGTCTTGGCCGATGGCAAGCCCGTCCACGTCGCCGTGACGCTGGGGCTCGACGACGACAGCTTTACCGAGATCGTGGGCGGAGAGTTGAAGCCGGGCGACCAGGTCATCTTGTCCGAACAATTGGGCGGCACCGGCGGGAGCGGCCGGTCGGCCGTCCCACCGCCGCGGCTGTAGCGCGAAGGGCGCCGCAAATGTCCGAGGCAGTCATCGTGATCGAAGACGTGACGCGGACCTATCACGTCGGCGACATCGATGTTCACGCGCTCGGCGGCGTCAATTTCACCGTCGAACGCGGCGAGTTCGTGGCCATCATGGGCTCGTCCGGCTCCGGCAAATCGACGCTGATGGCGATTCTCGGTTGCCTCGATCGCCCATCCACCGGCCGTTATCTGCTCGATGGCATCGATGTCGCCAGCCTGCCGGAGCCCGAGCTCGCGCGCATCCGGAGCGAGCGGCTCGGCTTTGTCTTCCAGAGCTTCAACCTGCTGTCGCGCACCAGCGCGGCGGAGAACGTCGCCTTGCCGCTGCTCTATTCGGACGAGGGAACGTCCGGGCGCAAGACGCGCTTTGCCCGGGCGCAGGAGGCTTTGGACCGCCTCGGGCTCGGCGATCGCGCGGAAAACACACCGAGCCAGCTTTCCGGCGGCCAGCAGCAACGCGTCGCGATCGCGCGGGCTTGATCAATTCGCCGAGCCTGCTTCTCGCCGACGAGCCCACCGGCAATCTCGACACGCGCACCTCGCACGAGATCATGGAGACGCTGACGCGGCTCAATCGCGAGGAAGGCGTTACGA
>CAVSQC010000031.1:0-53524 GCA_963729845.1 uncultured Alphaproteobacteria bacterium | reverse complement strand
TAAGCCTCCGCCGGGGGCCGCCTGGCCGGGGTGAGTTGGATTTGGGAGGCTTGGTCCTGGTGTGACACGATGATCGTGTCCACGAAGGGCTAGTGGACACGATCGTTGATGTTGGTGTCGGCTGAAGGCGGGCAAGCGATAATCGGAGGCAGTCGGCGTCGCCGCCGCCGGTCGTGGTCGGCGGTAGAGAAGCGGCGGATTGTGGCTGAGACGTTTGCGCCCGGCGCTTCGGTATCGATCGTGGCGCGGCGGCATGACATTAATGCCAACATGCTGTTCACTTGGCGCCGCGAGATGGCGGCGACTGCGGCACCTGCCAGCGAGAACGCGGTCAAGTTTGTGCCGGCGACGATCACGGCCGAGGCGACGCCGACGGCGTTGCCGATCCTATCGGCGGTACCCGGCCGGATGGAGATCGTGCTTTCGAGCGGCGATCGGGTGATCGTCGGCGCGGATGTTGACGCAACGGCGCTGGCTCGAGTGGTGAAGGTTCTGGGGCGGCGATGATTCCGGTGCCGAGTGGGGTTCGGGTGTGGCTGGCGGTAGGCCGCACGGACATGAGGAAGGGCATGAACGGGCTGGCCCTCCAAGTACAGGAGGCGCTCGGTCGCGATCCGCACGCTGGCGATCTGTACGTGTTTCGTGGCGCCAGAGGCGATCTGATCAAGATCATTTGGCACGACGGCATCGGCATGTCGCTTTACGCCAAACGGCTGGAACGCGGCCGTTTCCTATGGCCGTCGCCGACCGACGGGACGGTGCCGATCTCGGCCGCCCAGCTCGCCTACATGCTCGACGGCATCGATTGGCGACACCCGCGCTATACGTTCCGACCGGAGTTGGCGGGATAGCGGCGAGCGCTTCATTTTTTGCGAGTCAGCGGGCGCGAATTGTGATTCCATTTGGGCATGGATGCCACGCTCGATGGCGTACCGGAAGATGTTGCGGCGCTGAAGGCGGCGCTGCTTGCCGAGCGCGGGAAGCACTATGAAGCCGCAGCGTGGGCGGTCCGGGTCGAGGCGGAATTGGCGGTGGCGAAAGCCAAGGCCTCGGACGATGAAGCGCTGATCGCGCACCAGCAATTGCAAATCGAGAAGCTGACGCGTCAACTCTACGGCCATCGCTCGGAACGGTCGGTGCGGCTGCTCGATCAGATGGAGCTCGGGTTCGAGGAACTCGAGAGCGCGGCGACCGAGGACGAGATCGCCGCCGAGCGAGCCGTGGCCAAGACTACGAACGTGACGGGCTTTACCCGCCGGCGCCCGGCGCGCAAGCCGTTCCCCGATCATCTGCCGCGCGAGCGGGTGGTCGAGCCTGGGCCGACGGCCTGCCAGTGCTGCGGCAGCACGCGGCTGCGCAAATTGGGCGAGGACATCACCGAGACGCTGGAATTGATTCCGCGGCAATGGAAGGTGATCCAGCATGTCCGCGAGAAGTTCACCTGCCGGAACTGCGAGAAGATCAGCCAGGCGCCGGCGCCGTTCCATGTGATCGCCCGAGGTTGGGCCGGGCCCCGTCTTCTGGCGATGATCCTGTTCGAGAAGTTCGGGCAGCATCAGCCGCTGAACCGCCAGGCCGAACGCTATGCCAAGGAAGGAGTGCCGCTCAGCCTGTTCAACCCTGGCCGACCAGGTCGGCGCTTGCTGTGCCGTGCTGGCGCCGCTCCTCAAGCGCATTGAGGCGCATGTCTTCGCGGCGGAGCGATTGCACGGCGACGACACCACCGTGCCGGTTCTGGCCAAGGGCAAGACCGATACCGGGCGATGTTGGGTCTACGTCCGCGACGATCGGCCGTTCGGCGGGCCGGATCCGCCGGCGGCGATGTTCTATTACTCGCGCGACCGGACCGGCGAGCATCCCCAGGCGCATCTCGCCAACTATGCCGGGATCCTCCAAGCCGACGCCTTCGGCGGCTACAACAAGCTGTACGAGGCGGAGCGGAAACCAGGGCCGATCACGGAAGCGGCCTGTTGGGTCCATGCCCGGCGGCCATTCTTCATCCTAGCGGATATCGCCGAGAACGCGCGCCGCAAGGCGCAAGGTAAGACAGCGGGTGCGATCTCTCCGCTCGCGGTGGAGGCGGTCCGGCGGATCGATGCTCTGTTTGAGATCGAACGTTCGATCAATGGCCAGAGCGCCGAGCGACGCCGGGCTGTCCGGCAGGAATTGAGCGCGCCATTGGTGGCCGATCTCGAAGGCTGGCTGCGTGAGCACCGGGCCAAGCTATCGCGCGGCAACGATCTTGCCCGAGCGATGGACTATGTCCTGAAGCGCTGGCCCGCCTTCACCCGGTTCCTCAGCGACGGCCAGATCTGCCTTTCGAACAACGCGGCGGAGCGGGCGCTGCGCGGCATTGCTCTCGGCAGAAAGTCATGGCTATTCGCCGGCTCCGATCGCGGCGGGCAACGCGCCGCGGCAATGTACAGCCTCATCGTCACTGCCAAAATGAACGATGTCGATCCGCAGGCCTGGCTGGCCGATGTCCTGGCCCGAATCGCCGAGCATCCGGCACACCGGATCGACGAACTCCTGCCGTGGAATTGGCGGCCACATTCGGCAGTTCACGCTCGGGCGGCGTAATCGTGGCGGCCATCGCCGCCGTCTACACGATCAGCCACGTCGCCAAAATGCTCGGCGAAAACGAAGACTGGTTGCACGAACTCTCGATCGGCATGTTCCCCGAGGACGGCTGCCTATGGGTCTATGGCGTCGGCGAAGATGGCGTACCCGCCTTCACCGACTTCGGCATCGACTGTCTGCAGCAGATCATCGCCGACAAAAGAGCGGCCGAAACCGCGCCGCCCCGGGCCAAACCGGAATAAACTACCCTGCGGTCTTCACCGAAGGCTGACAATCCAAATTAGCCGACGCGATCCGATACGGAACTCGACGCCGCGCCGATTTCGAGCGCTTCCTTCATGACGGCCGGATCGACATCGACAACAATACCGTCGAGCGGACCATCCGCCCGCAAACCATCACCCGCAAAAATTCTCTCTTCGCCGGGTCGGACGGCGGCGGACGAACTTGGGCGACCCTTGCCACGCTGCTGACGACGGCAAAACTTAACAACGTCGATCCTCAAGCCTGGCTCAAGCTCACCCTCGAGCGCATCGCCACCGGCTGGCCCAATCGCAAACTCGACGCCCTCATGCCCTGGAACGATCGAACCGCCTGAACGGTATCGGCTGGGCGCTTACGTACAGCCTCATCGTCACTGCCAAAATGAACGATGTCGATCCGCAGGCCTGGCTGGCCGATGTCCTGGCCCGAATCGCCGAGCATCCGGCACACCGGATCGACGAACTCCTGCCGTGGAATTGGCGGCCACATTCGGCAGTTCACGCTCGGGCGGCGTAATCGTGGCGGCCATCGCCGCCGTCTACACGATCAGCCACGTCGCCAAAATGCTCGGCGAAAACGAAGACTGGTTGCACGAACTCTCGATCGGCATGTTCCCCGAGGACGGCTGCCTATGGGTCTATGGCGTCGGCGAAGATGGCGTACCCGCCTTCACCGACTTCGGCATCGACTGTCTGCAGCAGATCATCGCCGACAAAAGAGCGGCCGAAACCGCGCCGCCCCGGGCCAAACCGGAATAAACTACCCTGCGGTCTTCACCGAAGGCTGACAATCCAAATTAGCCGACGCGATCCGATACGGAACTCGACGCCGCGCCGATTTCGAGCGCTTCCTTCATGACGGCCGGATCGACATCGACAACAATACCGTCGAGCGGACCATCCGCCCGCAAACCATCACCCGCAAAAATTCTCTCTTCGCCGGGTCGGACGGCGGCGGACGAACTTGGGCGACCCTTGCCACGCTGCTGACGACGGCAAAACTTAACAACGTCGATCCTCAAGCCTGGCTCAAGCTCACCCTCGAGCGCATCGCCACCGGCTGGCCCAATCGCAAACTCGACGCCCTCCTTCGCCGCCTCAGACCACCGCCGCCGCGGCGTCTCAGGACTGGCCTCGAGACGCGAAACTTCCGCCTCGATCAACTCAAAGCTCTTGGTGCTGGACTTGTGTTCAGACTGCATTCATTCCTCCCGAACCAAACCGCGGAGAGGTCGAACATCACCGAACTTGGCGTCATCCGATACACGGGACCGCCTGACCGCTTACCCACCATCGTGGCTTATCCCGGTTTAACCCGACTTAAGTTCGCTATATAGCTTTTGCGCATCCTTTTTCTCGTCGAAGGTTTGCTTCGAGTTAATCACCCGCTCTAGCACATCTAGCGCGGATTTCTTGTCCCCCGCAGCGCTCAAACCAACTGCCAAATGGTATTGAACGACCATATTTTGCGGCAGGCCATTTCCCGCCTCACGTAAATAGGGTAAGGCCTCTTTCCCGTTTCCATTGTTCACCATAATCCATCCCAGCGTATCGGCGACGTCCGCTCTTGGGGCAAGGCGATAGGCATGCTGCGCCAAATCCAATGCCCGTGCGTCCTTTTGGGATGAATAGATGACGGCAAGATTGTTCAATGCGACGACATTGTTTGGCGCTGCTTTTAGGATCAGCTCATATTGTGCTTCGGCAGCCTTGTCGTTACTTCCTGCTTGATAAATCATGGCAAGAGCCAACCGCACGTCAGACGCATCGCGATGGTCCTTGAGCCAATCTTCAAGCATCGCGATCGCCTCGGAATGCTTCCCAGTTCGCCATGTAAGCTGCGCCAGTTCGGTTAAAATCCGCGGGTCCCGTAATTGTTTTTGGCTTGAGGTTAACTCTGCAATGGCTTGGTCGATTTTCTTAGACCGAAAATAGACGCCTGCTGTTAGCAGTGCACTTAGTACCGGCTGTTGCGAAGCAAAGGATTGCGCGGCTGCGATTGCCGCATTTTCTCCGCTCTTATTGTATTCAAGGTTGACCAGCTCGGTCATGTATCGAGGAGCGGACTGCGGTTCGACTGAGCTCGCATGCTCCAGAGACATGCGAGCTCCAGCAACATCGCCATTGCGCGCCTGGACGAGTGCATAATGTTCAAATAGGCTACCGGAATCCGGAAATCGCGCAGCAAGTCGCTGATAGCTAGCGAGTGCTTGTGAGATGCTACCAGAGTCGGCGAGCGCGAGAGCCTGAAGTTCGAGTACGGGAATGTTGTCGCTAAAACGGGAAGCCAAACCTGATGCAGCTCCGTTTGCCTTATCCCATTGTTTCTGAAAAATATAGAGCTCAACCAGCTGGATACCGGGCGTAGGATCTTGAGGGGAAGCTTGTTCGGCTTGCTCCAGCCATTTGGCGCTCGCATCGTAATCCTTATTCGTAGCAGCGAGTTTTGCCAACGCAACCAGCGCCTTGACGTCACGTGGCTGCGTGCCAAGCGAATCCCTCAGAACCCTTTCTGCCTGCGATGCACGATTGGTAAGAACGTAGAGTTGCGCAAGATTATGACGGGCCTCCAAGAATTTCGGATATTTTTGGATGATGCCCAAATACATTTTTTCCGCTTCGACGTACTGCTTTTGGGCGACCCTAACAACTGCAAGGAGGTTTTGCGCGACCGGATCATTGGGCTTTAAATTGATTAGCTTTTCCGCCGTGGATGCCGCGCTAGCAATATCGCCTTTGCGAAGATTAGCGAGGACGAGAATTGGATCTGCGGTCTTCGCGCCATTTTCGCTATGCGCTATGTCTTCAAGCTCACTGATCCCTTGCGATGTCTCGCCCGCCTGCAAGCGGGCCATCGCTAAACGAGTTTGAGCGTTAACATCATTCGGTTCCGCAGCGGCAGCCTTTTCATAAATCTCCACGGCTTTATCGCGGTTACCACTGGCAACATAAGCCTGTGCGAGAATGCTAGCGGCCGCCAGATCCTTTGAGTCCCTGTTGACGGCTGGCTTGATGATGTTTATGGCTGCCGCGAAATCGCCGCGCTTCAGCGCAATTTCCGCCCGCATCCGAATGGCATGTGCGGAACCTGGTTGACGCGCTAAATAGCGTGTCAGGTATTCATCCGCCAAGGCGTAGTGCCCCAGCATGTATTTAATAGTTCCGGCAAGATATAAAATCGTGGGAAACGAGGATGAATTGCCGACGATTTTCTCCAACTTTACATCGGCATCTTTCAAGTCTCCGTCGTGTGCGGTCCTATATGCGTCGAAGTAAATGGTGGGAATGGAGTTTGGTGCCAACTTAATGGCTTCCGCAATATCTGCCCGGGCGCTATTCCAATCGTTCTTCGCAATGTAAACCTGAGTCCTGCTCAAGAGGGCCGCCAAATATCCGGGGTGCGCCGCTAAGGCGTCGGTATAGCGCGCAAGGGCGCCCGCCAAATCCCCCTTGGCCTGCAAAATTTGGCCGTCCAAGCGTAAGAATTCTGGGTCGTGGGGAGCGACGCCCAAAGAATCCGCGATATACCGTTCCGCCGACGGGTAATCCCGCTTTGCCAAATAGAGCTGGGCGAGGGCGGCCATCGGAGCAGCCGCCTTAGGGTCTAGTCGTGCTGCGTCGTGCAAAAGTGGCTCGGCCCGGGCAATGTCGCCGAGACTTCAGCTGCGCCAAACCAAGTTGCGTGCGAACGATCGATTCGGATGCCGGCGGACGATTCCCAGGCTTGATCTGAGCGATCACCTGCTGAAATTTACCCTGCCGAACTAATGCTTGTGCGAGTATCGGTGCAATTGAATTGGCCTTTCCGTGCTTCCGGAACGCGACCTGGCATTCAGCCTCTGCGTCCGGATAGTTGCCAAGCCTTACATAAACGTCGGCAAGTTCAATGTGGATATTAGGATCATCCGGATTTGCGCGGGCGGCGTTTCGAAGTTGGATCTCCGCTGCGCGAAGGTTTCCTTTTGCTAGCTGTATCTGCGCGTCAGCCAAATAAGATTTCGCGTCTTCAAGCGTAGCCCAAACAGGCACGACGAAAAAAATTACACCCAAGAAGAAAAATAGCGCCGCCATGATAACTCTAAGGTTCGACAACAAGGCCGTGCTCCTTTGCCAAGTTGTAAAGTGTCGGCCGACTGACGCCGAGAAGCCTAGCGGCTACCGTCATATTGCCGGCACATTTTGTCAACGCGAGTTGGAGTACCTCCCGCTCAGCCCGACTTCGCGCTGCACGCAAATCGAGCGATATTTCCTTAGTATTATCGCCCTCGAGGTCGAGGTCACTCGCCTGGATCAGAGGTCCATTCGCCATAACGACGGCCCGTTTGACGCGGTTCTGAAGCTCCCGCACATTACCACGCCATTCGTGGTTCCTGATTGCGGTAAGCGCCCCTGAATTGAATCCCTTCAAATTGCGTCCCGCTGAGATGTTGTATTTTCGCAGGAAATGGCCCGAAAGTAATAGCGTGTCGCCCTCGCGCTCGCGAAGAGGAGGTACCAATAATTTTACTTCATTGAGGCGGAAAAAGAGATCTTCGCGAAAACGCCCTTCGTCAATCAGTTTTTCTAGATTTTGATGCGTCGCGCAAACAATACGAACATCGACGGGTATCGTTTGGCGACCTCCGACACGCTCGATGACGCGATTCTGCAGGAACCGAAGGAGCTTTACTTGGACTCCCAAAGGTAGGTCACCAACTTCGTCAAGAAACAGTGTTCCGGATTTTGCAGCTTCGATTTTGCCGATGACTTGTCGTAGAGCGCCTGTAAAAGCCCCCTTTTCATGTCCAAACAATTCACTTTCGACCAAATTTTCGGGTATTGCGGCACAGTTTATCGCGACAAAGGGATGATCGGCTCGGTTACTCAAACGGTGAATTGCTTCGGCCAATAATTCCTTGCCGGTCCCGCTCTCACCGATCAGCACGACACTCACATCCGATAGCGCGACTTTTTCTACTGTGCGCAGTAAGCGATCCATCGTTGAGCTATTTGCAATGATACTATCGATCGGCGAGCGCCGGGGTCTTGACGCCAAGCGTCGATTCTCCTCCTCCAAATCGTACAGCCGAATTGCACGGTCGATAACAATGCGTAAAACGTCAATATCGACGGGTTTCTGAATAAAATCGTAGGCGCCGAGACTGATTGCGCGAAGCGCATGCGATCTGTCTTCGTTGCCCGTTACAACGACTACATTCGTCTCTGGTGAATTCTCCCTGATGGCCTCCAAGACAGCAATGCCCTCAGTGCCGCCGTCAGGATCAGGCGGTAGACCGAGGTCAACCACTGCAACCTCAGGATGGACCTCTCGCACTAGTGCGACAGCCTCGTTCCGCGTTGCTGCAATTGAAAGACTAAACTTGTTGACGAGGGCCCATCGATATTGGCGACGCAATCCGTCGTCATCCTCCACAACAAGCAAGCGTCGCTTGTCCTCAGGCATGCATCACACCGGCATTCATTTGGCTCGGTTCGTTGATTGCCGCCAACGTGATGCGCATCGTTGTTCCGAGACCTGAAGATTTAACAACCTCAAGGCTGCCCCCAGCCGCACGAAGTATCTCGCGCGTTTGAAAAGCCCCAATGCCAAAGCCGTCCCGCTTTGTTGTTCGGAATGGTCGAAATAGACCGTTTCGTACAAAACCCGCTTCCATTCCAGACCCTTCGTCCGCGACGTCAATTATGACTGCCGCGCGGTCGGCCGTTACAGAAATGGCAACTTTGCCCTTGGTTCCCGACGCCTCCACCGCGTTGTCAAGGAGGTGCGAAAGGGCCGAGAAGAGATGGGCTTGATCAATGCGCACATGAGTGTTCATTGATGTTGCACTAAAGCGAATGCGTTCCCGTGCCGGATGACTAGTAAGTAGTTCGCGAATGGTAGCCACGACATTTACGCCGCCAAATGACACTTCGGTTTGCCTTTGTGCTCGAAGTTGAGACAGCAACTTGTTCATCCGGGTTACCGAATTCGCGATGGTTTGCATGGCATCAGCTTTGAATTCAGGATTGCTACCATGAATCTGTGCATTGGTCACAACTAGCTCCAGCTGGGACGATAAATTTTTTATGTCGTGAATGACAAATGCAAATCTCTTGCTGAAATCTTCAAGCATCCTCGCGTCCGCGAGGGCGTTCGCCGCGGCCTGCTGCGCAAGATAACTTGCTGCCTGTCGTGCTACGGTATGAAGAAGCTCCAACACTTCCCAATCTACTTCGTAGCTTGCCCTCGGCTCATTGAGTAAGACGAAACCAATCAAGTCGCGATTGTGTAGGAGCGGTATTGCCAACCAAAAACGACGGTTCGTCATCCAACGAGGGCGAATTTCCGACATCTCCGCCAGCGTCAGCTGCTGTATTGCATTCCCGCCTTTGAACGCGATGATGAAGGGGCTGTCAGATCGTTCGCGTGTCCCGGTTGAAATCGTAACATTCCACTGGGCAACAGGAGCAAAGTTGTTGTCATCAATCTGAAAAAGAGCGCCTCCTGGGCAATTCAAAATATCCGCGATAGCCCGCACGACGCGGTCAGCCAAATCTTTGTCTGGTTCGGTCAACGAAAGCATCTCGATAAATTTGATCCACTCGACGCGGTAATCAAATCGATACGGAAAAAAATTCTTGAGTACGAAATTTCGTATGTGTGATTGAGCCGTTCCTGAAGTTAATACAATCAATAAAACCATTGCGCTTCCGAAGAGCGCGGAAACTTGCAGTACGAGTGCCCATTCCCCGCCATAACGGCGAAAGATGCTTCCAATTATCGCGACTGACAGTAAGAAAATTCCGCTAGCGATCAGTGTCGCACCGTGAAAGGCGGCTTCGCGTGATACGCGAATTCGAGGATGCCATGTTTTATTGCGCGCGATCGTCAGAACCAGCAGTGGCCCCATCGATGTCATTATGATCACGCGGGCGGCCACAAGGGCCGCGTCAACATGGCGCAACAGCAGCGCGTCTGAAAAATAATAGAGATCGAACGCAAAAATGCTGCCAAGACCGATACAGAGGGGACGAAGCCTCCAGCGGTCGTCTGGTTCAGCCTTCCGGTAGAGATTCTCTATCAACCATATGCCGGCCACAACCACGGCAAGGCGACCGATCAGCTGTCCTTGTCCATAGGCGGTCCCAGCAAAAAAAAATTCAATGTCTAGGCCAACGGTAACAAGGCTCACGACGGGCACAACCATCGCAAATTCGGTACGCCGAAAGAAGGTGACAATCGAGCTATTCGGCGGTGCCAATAGACAACAAATGAAAATGACCCACGCAATTATCGAGATACTGGACGTCAGCATCATCAAGGGCGGATCGCCATTGAAGGCGCCTGCTATGGCCCATCCTGCAGTAAAGAGACAAGAAACAAAGAATGAGACCGCAGCTCGATCAATGGAGCGACGCAAGATCAAAAGGAGACTTATTAGGCCGTACGTGCCCGCACAGATGAAATACAGGTCTATAATCAGGCCAATTCCCCCGTGAACTTTCATCGTGCTCCTGCCGGGAACAAAATGACCCGCACCGTCCTCACCAGGATCAGAAAATCGAGAAATAATGTGCAGTTTTTAACATAGTACAAATCAAATTCTAATTTTTTGCGGGCGTCTTCGATCGACGCGCCATAAGGATAGTTTATTTGGGCCCATCCACTAATACCGGGCTTTGCCGCGTGACGTTCATTATAAAATGGGATCCTTTCCACGAGCTGCTTCACAAAGAAGGGCCGCTCCGGTCTCGGCCCAATGAAACTCATTTCGCCCCTCAGCACATTGATCAGCTGCGGTAGTTCGTCGATCCGCACCTTCCGGATTAACGCTCCAATTTTGGTGACTCGTGGATCGCGTTTTCCTGCCCATACTGGTGCCCCAGCGCTCTCGGCATCGCGGCACATACTCCGAAACTTTAGGAGGGCAAATGGCTTACCAAATTGGCCGACGCGCTCCTGCACATAAAGTATCGGCCCGCCATCCAACTTTACGAGAGCCGCTGTGATTAACAATATGGGCAATGTAAAAATCAAAAAAGCGATACTGACGATGATATCGAACAGCCTCTTCACACTCTTTACGAGCCAACCGGTCCTAAATCCATCGGAAAAGATCAACCAGCTCGGTTGTAGCGCGTCCAAATCTATTCGACCGTTTTCCCTCTCAATGAACGACAGGGTAATCTGTCACCCGGATTCCGGCAATCTTGCATTGCAGTAGTTGAGAAACGGGAAGACCCCGCCGATCCTCGATGGCTATCACCACCTCCGTCGCACGATGGTCGCCCGCCAGCTTTCTCAGATCTCCCCTAGAGTCAATGCGAGATGCGATGCTAGTTAACTCGCTCCTTGCCTCATTTGGTGCCGCGACGAAGGCGACTGGCAGGAAACGGCAAGCTCGTGATTTCGCCTGGACAATGGCCTGAATTTGACCGGCCCGATCCCCGGTGCCCCAAACCAGTACTCGCCGTTTGAACCCGAGGCGCACTCTAGCATATTCATACCCTATCCTCGATAACAGCACACATAGAAACCAAGCCAGCGCCGTCTCAACGAACCAGACCAAGCGGACGTTAAAGGTCCCATAGATATGACGGAGCAAAAGGCCGATCACCAAAAAAACGGGTACTACCAACAATAGAGCCAAGATTATTCTCGAGGCTGTAAATCCGAAGTTGCTGGCTTCGTCGCTATACAGACCCATTGCAACCAATGATAGAATTACCACAAGGGCAAAGACAGATGTCACATCAATGGAGGCAATGAAAGATTGGGTAATCGGCGCGTTAAATTCATCGAGGAGCAGCAAGCTGTAGGTAGTAAAACCAACCAACAATACATCAATTGCGAGCAGCACCAATTTGTCAACCGGGACAAAATGGCCAAACAGTCTAATCATGGTAGCCCCCACTGACGTCGCGCGTGCCGACGTTCTGAGTTCCGGAAAATAGTATAGTAGCAATGCACATCGTTCATGGAAACTAATTTATTAACACCGTGCCCTTGTGCCTTTCAAAGAATTATTACGGATATATTGATTTAAAATTAACTTAAGTGTAAAACAACGATAAAGATGATAAACAAATAAAAACAAGTAAGTAACGGCTGCGTGAGGAATGTAGCCGGCCGATTTTTGAGGCCGCCGTCGAGGGTTGGGGGCGAACATTGACGATCAGATCAGCGTGCAAGCACCTTCGAGATTGGAGCTGCCAATTGTTCTCAACGGCAAGCCGCGCGTCTCGATAACGGTGTCCGACACTGTGTCATTATCTCGATTGATCAAATGCCATGGCGCGTCAGCGCCGCGTCCAACGTCTCGCGGACGCTGCGATATTCGCCGGTGAGCTCGTGATAGAATATACGCGTCACGGACGCGTGGATCCGTACAATTGCCAACACATTCGTGCCAACCGATAGTGGCTTACCGCTTCGAAGACAGCCGTGGGCGACTACCGCCAGCTCCGTGGAAAATGGTGTTGACGTGCCACGCCACTAATCACTCAACCTTCTGGAAATTCGCGGGACAGAGGCCTATACGTAGGCCGTCTTAGCTAAAGCCGGTGTCCCGCCGCGAACGAAATCATGTCCATGCACATGAAATGTTTTGGTATTTCGTTGGCTATACGATCGGCACGCAAGGGAAGACGAGACGCAAGGGACGAATAGAATGAGGACCTTAACGTCAGAAAATATTACAACTTAATTGCTCCCTTGGACTAGTTCATTGATTTATATAACCTTTTATGAGTTGGCACGTTTCCTGCAGTTCATGACACGAGATGTCGAAACACGAGATGTCGAAATTGTTGGAGGCATTCTATGTATACTAGGAAACACGTTGCCGCCGCGATGTTAGCGCTTGCTGTTGGAACCGCATACTCGGGCGCCGCATCTTCAGCTACTGTCCTGACTTGGGACCCGGCAGGGTCCAGTCCGGCATTGTCGACCGCCGGCAGTTTTTCGTTTGATAACATTACGTTAAAGGATTGGGCCGCGCTGACATTCACGGGCGGGCCATCGAACTTTACCGTAACGGACGACGGTTACCTTCCGATCGCCCTGTTCAGTTTGGGCGGCAGCCCGGTAGTCAACCCGGGCTTGAACGGTAGTTTGGGGGCGTCAACCTACAGCATGTATTTTGCCTTCAATGCGAATGCTAACGTGACCTGCACCAGTCCTGGCAATTGCTCGGGAGCCTTCACGAGCATCAATTACTCGTTGGATGGCAACAAGGGCGCAACCGCGACCTTTAGCGTCTCGGGGAGCACGGTCACCCTAAACAAACATGGGGGGACCACGGTCGTATTGGGGAGTGGGGTATTAGCGCCGTTTCCCCTTCAAAATCAGGCGACGGTCACGGCCGGCGTGCCGAGCGCAGCGATTGACGTGACCTTCAATCAGGCTGCGGGCGAAGGAGGCTTTTTTGTTGCTCCGCCTGCCACGGTCCTCTTGATGGCACTCGGGAGCTTTATTAACAACGTAGATCAAGTCACTACGTATTGCCCCTCGAAGGCGCACCCCACCTGCCCAGCGGGAGATGCCCAGATCATCGATATCGCGGCCGGTGGCGGCTCGCTAGAGTTCGTAGGCGTGCCGGAACCTGCGTCTCTATCACTGCTCGGCGCTGGCTTGCTGTTGACTGGCATCGTCGCCCGTGGACGCAGAAATCGTAAATCGTCTTAAACTGAGCAGCGCGCCTTCACGCCGCTAAGCGTTCACGAGTGGGCCTCGAACCGGAATTTGGTTCGAGGCCTTATTCGTTTCGCAAGTCACTAAGTCGCGCAGCGGCCGCCGTACCGCGCGTCGTTTAGGTTGGGCGCGACGAGCCGTTCCAAGGCGCCCTGAAAAGAGCACCGTCTCGCAAATCCCTGGCATTCTCTTTTCGGCGATGGCTGAGAAACGTGCTGCCTTGCTTAGAACCGTTTGATCGGTAGTGAAGGTGCCACTGTTTCCACAGAGGGCAAAGCAGATCGGAGCTACGCTTGGTTGGACTGAGAGGCCTAGCTTCGTCGCCGTCAACCAAAAGCGCTGTACGGCTTCGCCAGCATGCAACAACGCTATCGTCCGCTCAGCTTCGGGCGCGTTTACTGACGCGCTAGTGTTATTCGCACGGATCGTAAAGAACGCAGCGCTCATGAGACCCGGTAGATAGTCCATTTGAAACGCAGCGGACCACAAACCGCCAAACCGATTAAGCTTAAGCATCCGCGGCCAACTGCTCAGCGCCCAACGAACCATAGGAAGGCTTACACGGCTTAATCCGGTCGCCGTCGCCGGTATCCCCGTTGGACTATACGATCGCTCCCAATCCACCACGCGCTGATGAATTGGAAAAGCCTCCGGCGTCGATAGGCGAATCTTGGTTGCGAGCGCGCCCAGCCTAGCCAAACTCCAGCGCTGGGCCAACTTCTCGTGCCAGTCAATTGTCAGATTTGGCCCGATTGCCGCAGCCAGCTCTAACTTCTGAATCATAGTCAAACGACGGAGCCGAAAGGGCCGGCGGTCGACGGAACGGGACGGCAAAAAAGAAATGAGTGGGTCGATTGCAATCGTGGGCCTGGTCAACAAAGTCACCTCGATATAATGCGTGTGACCTTCTCGGCGCCGATATCGCCATTGACAGTCTCGGCCCCAACGACTTGCGGCTATTCGAATCGATTCAAGTAAGGCACCGCCAGAAATTAGCGTGGGCTCGCCATCACGATAGTCGTAAACGTCGCCAATCTGCGTGAGATGAACGATAAGCCGATCGGGCCCAACGATTTCGAATCGCCACGGCTGAATGTTGTCTCCACTCGGAGCCCAACGAGCACAATCCAGTATTTTTTCGATTTCGCTCATCGGTTCATTGTTCGTCGATGATGTCTCGCCAATTTCCGACCAGTTAGCGGCAAGGCGGCTCCAAATAGCGATTTTAAGCCGCTGAGTTAGGCTCGCATTGCCCTTCCGCAACTTCTTTGTAACAAGCCGACCGCTAAATGCATCGTATTGATGATAATAGGGCGCTGCGCGTACTCGGCCGCGTCGCAGTAGCAACTTAATCGCTTCAACGGCCGCCACAGCACCGCACAATTCACAGCCGGCAACTGTTGATGGACCCCGGTGACCCCGCAGATCGACGCGACTTGGGTTAACCAGATAGCCGCGATGGAGTGCGCTAGGCGCTAAGCCGACAAGGAAGCGAACGTATTGCTGTTCATCCGGCAAGCCATCGACGCAGAACCATTGTTCGAAACTCATGCCGTTTGGCTGGAAGATCAGAAAGCCTGTCCCCATGCCAAGTGGTCCAGCGATAATGACGGGAATGTTGAGCTCACGACAACGCGCATTCAATTTCCGGCGAATGTCTAACGCAAAGAAATCTAAGCCGTCGATGCAGACATCCACGCCAGCCAGAAATTGGTCAAGGTTTGCCTCACACAAGCCCTCGTTAAAGCAGTTTATCAACAGTTCCGGGTTTATCCGTCGAGCATCGGCCGCCATCACCTCAACTTTTGGCCTACCGAGGCTCTCCACAGTCGCGCCTGCTTGCCGATTGAAATTCACCAGCGAGAAAGAATCGAAATCGGCAATGTTGAACGCACCAATACCGAATTCGCGCCAAAGTTAGGAGATGGAAGCCTCCGACGCCGCCCATCCCCGCGATCGCGACGCGTTTGTGCCGTAGCGCCTGCTGCTCCCATTCGGTGAGCCACCCGAGATTGCGAGCGAACGCTTCTTCGTAGGAAAAAGCGGTTCCCGAGTTGATGCGAGAGGTCGCAAGGTTCGGCGCAATTCCGTCCATTGTGTCCACCGTTCAGCTGCAGACAGACTTAGTTTCGTCCCCCGAGGGTAAATTCCCGGTTAATGTTCGAAAAACTCGTCAAAAAGGCGAAATCCCCCCCGTTTGGAGCGTACGACCGGAGATCGGCGCGCGCACCGAATTGAATGGCTTCGTGGATAGAGGAACTATTTCCAAAGCGACGGATTGCTCATTTCGCCATCATTCCTGATCCTCGCCTTCTTGGCGGGATTCCCCAGCGGATTCCCCATTGCGGATAATTGGTCCATCCAGCCCGGCGTAGGCGCGGCATCCTTCTTGAAAGCTCTGCGACCCAACACGGCAGTCGCGCGGATCCGTTATCCAGTGTCCCAAGCCCCAATCGTAACCCTCCTGATGAAGCGAGCAATCGCCGTCTGCGCACTCGTAGCCGTGGAAGGTCTGTTGAGCGAGCGCCTCATGTCCGCTCGACACCGAAAAGAACAGAAACGAAAAAACCAAACCGACGATTCGTCGATTTAGTCGATCATTGGTCATTGCGGATACTCGATGATATCTTCAAAGTACCTGAATCATCCCCTATAATGTTGGGAATGTGCGCGGTAACTTAGCGATGTCTTTGTTTTCCCAACTCTTGTATTTGTGTTTGTTCAATTCGACCCGACAAAAGATTCGCAGTAAATCGATCGTCGTGGCAAGTGTTAACGATTTGCAGTTCGCGAACTGCGGTCGTCTTGAACTTAGGGGATGGCGGGAGTGTCACCGTTCAACGCTGGCCAGGAAGCGTACCCTCCAGGTTATGTCGAATGGTGCTACCGCCACTCAAGTGTGTTGGAATAAGGGAGAACGGGGGCCGCCTAGAGGCAGAGAGGGGACGTTTGATAGAAAAATTGACGCCAGGCCTTTCCGACCGAGCGTCAAAGAGTGTGGGAACGAGCGCCGCCAGGTGGGGGCATTGCGGCGCAAGAGTCGGTGACGGTCCACGTGAAGCGACGCCTGCAATAGCGCGGGGACTAAATCGACCGCCTGCCGCTGGCCATCAAAAGCGCATTTGGGAAACTGCCGCCCTGTATCGGCGGCTTGGTAGCTCGCTTGCCCGAGCTTTGAACGCGTTGCCGAAGCGGTCGCGTTTTCGTGGCCCAACTCGTTTCATCACTCCCGTCACAAAACTTAAATGGCTCCACGATAGGTTAAGGAAAATCAATGGGGGGATTAGCAATGTTAGTCTCACAAAAGCAGGTTCGCGTCGCTCTCGTTATGGCCACGATATTGTTCGGGGCAAAGGCTGCGGTGGCCTTTGAATTTACCCCTGATGATCTCGTAATTAGCACGGTCACATGTTCGGTCAGTGCGACTGCGTGCGGTAGCACAGTCGGGGCCAGTGCCGGAGGACTCGACACAATCTGGCGCGATTTGGCCGGTGGGCGCCGCGCGCGGTGCGCCTCGACGTGCATCACCGATCACGTTGAAAGAATTTTCGCTTCAAGCCGATTTGGGAAATCTGCCCGAGCACCCATGAGGACCAATCCATCGGGTGGGAATGGTATGAGCCACGACTTTCGGCCTCTTTGAATTACTCTTACGCCGAAGCCGGGCAAAATAGTCGCCGAAATGGATGCGGTCCCTGCGCTTGCCTTCGCACTCAAGTGGTTCGATAGTACGTCTGGTGAGCGTCATGGCTTGCAAATCTTTGCGGCATCACTACGGCATCGCCGGGACCGATTCCGGGTTAGCAAACGGAGCGCTCTCCGGTGATTGGCATTCCATTCTTGGAGGCACTGCAAACTCTTAATCAGCGGTCACCGGTTCGAAGTCCTGTTGCGCCCTCCAGCCTTCGCTCGCGCCGGTCACGTGGCGCATGTTCGGCCAAGTTGACGGCCACGCTCTACGGCGGGAGATGCAACATGATCAAGCTCGAACGTATCGGCCACGTTTATCTAAGTGTCGCCAATCAGGAATTGTCCGAGCACTTCTATCGCGACGTGCTCGGCTTCAAGGTCGCCGAGAAGGACACTGCCCATGGTGGCGTGTTCATGACGCTTGGCGAGAATTTCCATACGCTGGATATCGGCGAGGCGCCGAACCCCGAGGAAAACCGCAATCCGGACAAGTCGGGGCGGCCGGATCGCGGCCGCATCGGCATGGGCCATCTTGCGTTCCAGGTCGGGACCTATGCGGCGCTCCGCGACGCCTATATCCATCTTCAGGCGCACAACGTGCCGATCAAAGTCGCGCTCAACCACGTCAATCAGCGCAGCCTCTATTTCGCCGATCCCGACGGCAACACGCTCGAAATCTATTACGAGGTTCCGTACGCGCTGGAGCTGTTCCCCAACGGCCGCGAGGATACCGACGAGGGTCTGGCGCTGAGCAGGCCGGGCGAGCCGTTGCCGGCATGGCTGCTCGAAGACTGGCCGTCGCCCGAGCTCAAGGCCCGGATCGAAGGCTTGGCGCGGCGCAAGCAAGTGTCAGTCGTCGCCTAGCAGCACCCAGCGCTCGCCGTTGAAACGCAGGAAACGCATTGTCTTGATGCCCTGATAGTCGGTCGGGCTGGTGCTGAACGTGATGCCTGGGAGAAGCCACGACAGCTTCACGTCATGCAGATTCGCCGCCTGGCGGATGATGTTGGCACGCGACAGGTTGTCGCCGCATTGCTTCAACACCTGGATCAGCACCATCGGCGCGGTATAGCCCGCGGAGACGAAGCCGTCGGCGGGATTGGCGTTCGGGTCGTATTTCGTGAGCCACGCGCGATAGTCCTTGGTCGCAGGATCGTCCTGCCATTGCGGGTCCATGAAATCCTTGGCGACCGCCGCCGAGACGATGCCCGTGGCTTTGTCCAAACCCGCCGGTTTCAGCACCGCCGCGACCGACGACGAGGTGTAGGACAGGAATTGCAGCGGTTTCCACCCGATCTCGGCGGACTTGCGGATCGACTGCGACGCGAATTTAAGCGCGGCGGCGTTGTAGAACGTGTCGGCGCCCGACGCCTGCAACGCCACGATCTGGGTGTCGACGGTCGGGTCGGTCAGCTCGTAGCTCGCTTCCTTGACGATCATTGTTCCGGCTGGATCGCCGAGCCCCTCGCGCAATCCGTGCAAATGCTCGCGGCCGGAATCGTCGTTCTGATAGATCACCGCGATCTTGCCGTTCGGCGCGTGCTTGAGGAAATACCGCGCCGCCATCCGTCCGCTCATATAGAGGCTCGGCAGGTAGGGGATCGACCAGGGGAAATGCTTCGGGTCGTTGAACGCTTCAGCCGGGGCGTAGGCGAAGAGCTGCGGCACGCCGCGCTCGTTGAGATATTTCCGCACCGCGAAGTTCGAGGCGACGCCAACGCCGTTGAAGATGAACGCGACTTGATCCTGTTCGACCAGGCGCCGGACCTGCTCAACGGTTTTCGGCGGACTGTAGGCGTCGTCGACGCTGATCAGCACGATCTTGCGGCCGTTGATGCCGCCTTCATCGTTGATCATCTTGAAATAAAGTGCCTCGGTCTTGCCGACCGTGCCCCAAGCCGAGAGCGGCCCGCTATACGGCATCGTCTGCCCGATCTTGATCTCCGTCGCGGTGACGCCCGGCGAATTCTCGGCGACGGCTTGCCTGGACCAGAGCACGGCGCTGGCCATCGCCAGCACGGCAATCGTTCGCATGCTCATCGCTTTCCTCCCGCTTTTGCCGGCAGCTTACACTGATAGAATGCGCCGATGCGATTGATTCTGGCCGCGGCACTGGCCGCCATGACGATCGGAGCCGCGCCTGTGAGAGCCGCGCAGAGTTTCGACATTCCCGTCATCCTGTCGCTGACCGGCGCCGGCTCGTTCCTCGGCAAGCAGGAGCACGAGGCGCTGACCATCGAGGAGACGCTGGTCAACCGGACCGGCGGCATTCACGGGCGCCGGTGCATTTCGATTTCACGGACGATCAGTCGAGCCCGCAGCTCGCGGTCCAGCTCGCGACCGAGGCGCTGGCTACGGAATTCGCCGGTGATCCTGGGCTCGACCTATGTCGCGGCCTGCAACGCAATGGCGCCGCTGATGAAGACGGGACCGGTGATGTGGTGCTTTTCCGCCGGCATCCATCCGCCGCCCGGCAGTCACGTCTTCACCGCCGGCGTGTCGACGCACGATCAGGCGGCGGCGATGATCCGCTTCTTCCGCTTCAAGGGGTGGACGCGCCTCGCGCTCATCACCAGCACCGATGCGACCGGCCAGGATGCCGATCGCGGCTTCGACGAATTGTTGGCGTTGCCGGAGAACCGCGACATCAAGTTCGTCGCCCGCGTTCACTTCAACACTAGCGATGTCAGCGTCACGGCGCAGATCGAGCGGGTGAAGGCGGCGCAGCCGCAAGCCTTCGTCGCCTGGAGCACGGGCTCGCCCATCGCCACCGTGTTCCGCGCCATGATCCAGGCCGGGCTCGCGGTGCCGGTCGGCACCACCGGTGGCAACATGACCTATGCGCAGATGAATCAATTCGCCGACATTCTGCCGAAGGGACTGTATCTGCCGGCGCCGGAATGGCCGGTCGGCGACAATCCGGCAATTCCGCTGCCGCCGGCCGTCACCGCCAAACAGCGCGATTTCGCCGCCGCCTTCGCCGCTGCGGGGGTGAAGCCCGATGAAGGCTCGGTACTGGGATGGGAGCCCGCCAATATCATCGTCGACGCGTTGCGTGCCCTGCCGCCGGCGACGACCAGCGCGCAACTTCTCGACTATCTCCAGCATCTCGCCGGAGCGGCCGGCGTTAACGGTGTTTACGATTTTCGCAAGTCACCCCAGCGCGGGCTTTCGCTGGACAATGTCATCGTGACACGTTGGAATCCCAAAGACGGGCGTTGGGACGCGGTCGCCGGACCGACCGGCGTCCCGCTCGGCAAGTGACGGAGTGACGATGGATCGCCGCGAGGAAAATTCGCTGCTGACGCGTACCGGGCCGGGAACCGCCATGGGCGATCTGTTCCGCCGCTATTGGATTCCGGCGCTGCTGGCGCGCGAGCTGCCCGGTCCCGATTGTCCGCCGGTACGAGTGCAGCTTCTCGGCGAGCGGCTGATCGCGTTCCGCGACACCGATGGCGAGATCGGGTTGCTCGACGAGTTCTGCGCCCATCGCCGCGTCTCGCTGTGGTTCGGCCGCAACGAGGAATGCGGGCTGCGCTGCCCATATCACGGCTGGAAATACGATACGGCAGGGCAATGCGTCGATCTGCCGTCGCATCCCGACCAGGCCGCGCGCATAAAGCTCAAATCCTATCCCTGCATCGAGCAGGGCGACGTGGTCTGGACCTACATGGGTCCGCCGGAATTGCAACCGGCGCCGCCCGCCTACGAATGGTCGCTGGTGCCCGGCGAGCGCCGCTTCATTTCGAAACGGCGGCAGGAAAGCAATTATCTTCAGGCGGTCGAGGGCGGCATCGATTTCGAGCCACGTCTCGTTCCTGCACAGCGGTGCGTTGCGTACCGATCCGCTGCTCCAGGGCAGCAAGGGCAATCGCTACAACGAGCAGGATCTGGCGCCGGTGTTCGAGGTCGAGGAATTTTCCGGCGGCCTGCTCATCGCGGCGCGCCGCACCATCGACGAGCAGCGCTATTACTGGCGCATCACGCCATGGCTCGCGCCGTTCTACACGCTGATTCCACCGCGCGGCCGCAACCCGGTTAGCGGCCATGCCTGGGTTCCGATCGACGACGAGCATTGCTGGGCGTGGAGCCTGTCCTATCATCCGCGCCGCCCACTGACCGACCGCGAGCGCGCCGCGATGGATGCCGGCGCCGGCATCCATGTGAAATACGTGCCCGGCACGTTCCAGCCGCTGGCCAACAAGGACAACGACTATCTGATGGACCGCAACGCGCAGAAGGCCGGCATTCTTTATAGCGGCGTCGAAGGCATCGGCATGCAGGACGCGTCGCTCCAAGAAAGCATGGGGCCGATCGTCGATCGCAGCCTCGAGAATCTCGTCGGCACCGACCGCGGCATCGTCATGATGCGCCGCGCGCTGCTGCGTGCCATCGAGGCCAATCGCGACGGCGGCGCCATCCCCGGCCTCGACGCCGCGACGCAACAGGTGCGCTCCTGCGCCATTGAGCTTCCGCGCGGCATGCCGTTCCAGGACGGCGCGCGCGCCGGCCTGTTCCCAGAACTGTTCAGCGAGCCGGTGACGGTATGACGATGAACAAAGTCGCGATCAGCATCGGCGATCCGGCCGGCATCGGTCCCGAAGTCGCGCTCAAGGCGGCGCTCGATCCGCGCGTACGCGCGGTGGCGCGGCCGGTTCTGGTCGGCGACGCCGGCTTTATCGAAACCCATGCCAAACTGTGCGGCCTGACGTCGGTGTTGCGCCCGTTCAAGTCGGCGACCGCCATCGATTGGGTGGCGGACGGTGTGCTGGTGCTCGATCCCGGCGATCTCGGCGGGCCGCTCGCCATCGGCAAGGTCGCGGCCAGCCACGGCCGTTCGGCCTATGCGGCGGTGAAGCTCGCGACCGAGGCGGCGCTGGCCGGCGCGGTCGACGCGGTGGTGGCGGCGCCGATCACCGAGACCTCGATCCGCGACGCAGGCATCGCCTTCGACGGCAATCCGAGCTTCCTCGCGCGCTGCGCCGGCGTGCCGGAAGAAGACGTGTTCCTGATGCATTGCTTCGACGACATGCGCATTGTTCACACCACGCTGCATGTCGGCGTCGCTCGCGCGGTCCAGCTCATCACCGAGGAGCGCGTGCGCAAGGTCATCGCCGAGACCGACCGGACGCTACGCCGCCTCGGCGTCGCGGCGCCGCGCCTCGCGGTCTCGGGCCTCAATCCGCACGCCGGCGAGGACGGCATGTTCGGCGACGAGGAGATCCGAATCATCGGACCCGCGATCGCCGCGTCGCGTGCCGCCGGCATCCGCGCCGAAGGCCCGTTCGGTGCCGATACGATGTTCCACCGCAAGGGCTACGACGCGTTCGTGGTGATGATCCACGACCAGGGCCACATCACGTCGAAGCTGCTGGCGCCCAATCGTATCGCCGGCCTGCCCATCGGCACCGACGTGCTGTTCTCGTCGGTGGCCCATGGCAGCGCGCTGGATATCGCCGGCGCTAACAAGGCCAATCCCGAGGCGAATGGTCGAGGCGGTGCTGCGCCTCGCCGCCGCCGCGCAGCAGCGCCAGGCGGCCTAGCGCCGCGTCGCGATATTTTTGCAGGAACCGCCGCGTCGCGTCTCCGGCACGACGTCCGCGTGCCGCGAATGACAGATTTGCGTCGGCGGCGCACGGCGCTTCGACATCGATCGTCACGTCCGGTGGCAACGCGTCCATTAGCGCGAACAGCGGCAATTCGCCCTCGCCGGGATAGAGCCGGTAGTGGAGCGATTCGTCGCGCCGCTCCATCGTCGCCGGCCGTTCGCGCGGCGCATCGCACAACTGCACATAGGATATGAGAGACCGCTCGACCGCCGCCACATCGGCCGGCGTGCCGCCCGAGCGCGCCAGATGCAGCGCATCGACGATGATGCCGGCGTTGGGCTGCGCGGCTTCGCGCAACAGGCGCGCGGCGTCGGCGACACTCCTCACCGGCAGATAGGGCATGAACTCGACGCCGATCCGCAAACCGAACCGCGCCGCCGCCCGGCACAGCGCCGCGAAATTCGCGGTGAGGCGCGGCCACTCGTCGTCGTATCCCGCTGCCAGACACGATTCCGCGCCGAGCGCCGCGGCGTTGGCGAGCGCGCGATCGACATCGCTTACCGCGAATGCAGGTGTGAGCCAGATGCCGGTGGTCGAAAATATGCCGATCCCGTTGTCGGCGGCGCGCCGCTTGATGGCCGGGATCGCGGCGTCGGCAACCACGTCGGTCTCGACGCCCGGCGGACCGATGACCCGCAGCGCGACCGCGTCGAAGCCGCCGGCCGCGGCGGCGTCGATCAGTTCCAGCGGCCCCGCCTCGTTGATGGTCAGCGGCGCCAGCGACAATCGGTTAGCCATGCAGGATCTCGCTCAGTCCTTGCGCCAGCCGCGCGCGACGGTCGTCCGTCGCCGCGCCGGCGATCTTCTGGCCGACGCCGAGATAGCGTTCGGCGACGGCGGCGCTGTCGAGCAGCGCCTTGCCGGTACCTTGCAACGTGATGCGGCCCATTTCCAGGACGTAGGCGCGGTCGGCGATGGCGAGGCTCATTCGCGCGTTCTGTTCCGACAGCAACACCGCGATGCCGCGATCGCGCAGCTCGACGATCAGGCGGAAAATCTCCGCCACCAGCGTCGGTGCCAAGCCCAGCGACGGCTCGTCGAGAATAAGAAGGCGCGGCTGGGCGATCAGCGCGCGGGCGATCGCGAGCATCTGCTGTTGCCCACCGGAAAGATTGCCGGCCGGCTCGTCGAGGCGTGCGCTCAGCGCCGGAAATTGACGGCAAACATCGGCGATGCGTCGCTCGATCCGGTCGTGGCCGAGGCGGCGGCGATGCGCGTAAGCGCCGAGCCGCAGATTGTCGGCGACGCTAAGGCCGGCGACGATCTGCCGGCCTTCCGGTACATGGGACATGCCGAGCAAAATCCGGCGCGATGGCGGGAGGTGGTTCGACCGCGGCGCCCTCGAGCGCGATGCGTCCGGCGCGCGCCGGCAACAATCCGGCGAGCGTCTTCGCCAGCGTGGTCTTGCCGGCGCCGTTGGCGCCGATCAGCGCGACGATCTCGCTGGCGTTCACCGCGAGATCGATGCCGTGCAGCACCTCGATCTCGCGATAACCGGCCCGCAGGCCTTCGACCTCGAGCATCATGCGTCCACTCCCAGATAGGCTTCGATGACGCGCGGGTCGCGCTGCACGTCAGCGGGCGCGCCCTGCGCAAGCATGCGACCGAGGTCGAGCACGATGACCTTATCGGCGATATCCATCACCAGCGACATATTGTGCTCCACCACCACGATGGTGACGCCGCTGTCGCACACCGCGCGCAGCAGCGTTGCCAGTTCGGCGGTTTCGGCGTCGTTCAAGCCCGCGGCCGGCTCGTCAAGCAGCAACACACGCGGTCGCGCCATCATCGCGCGGCACACTTCGACCAGCTTCTGCGCTCCCATCGGCAGGCTGGTCGCCGGCGCGTCGCGAAACCGCGACAGGCCGACCAGATCGAGCAACATCTCCGCGCGGCTGCGACAGGCTCGTTCCTCGCGCAGCGCCGGCGGCAGCCACAGCATTTGCGCCGCCGCCGGGACGCGCGCCTGGCGATGCGCCCCCGCCATCACGTTCTCGAGCGCGGTCATGCCCGGGAACACGCGCGCCGTTTGGAACGTCCGCAGCAAGCCGAGATTGGCGATCGCGCTTGGGCTGCGCCCGCGCAGCGAGACGCCGTGGAATCGCACCTCGCCAGCGTCCGCGGGAAACAGGTTGGTGACGAGATTGAACACCGTGGTCTTGCCGGCGCCGTTGGGGCCGATGATTGCGGCGATGCTGCCGTCCGGCACGGTGAAGGACAGGTCGGCCACGGCGCGCACGCCGCCGAAGTTCTTCGACAGGCCGATGGTTTCGAGCGCCGGTTCGGTCATCGCGCCACCGCCCACCGTCCGAGCCGCCACGCGCCGCCGAGCAACCCATCGGGCAGATATTGAAACGCCAGCACCAGGATCGCGCCCCCGGCCAAGGTCTTGTAGAGCGCGAAGGGTTGGAACACCGTCGGCAACAAGGTGATCAGCGCGGCGCCGGGCAAGCCGCCGATCAACGTGCCTTCACCGCCGACGATCAGCATCGCGATCATCTCGAACGAGCGCGGCGTGCTGACCATTTCCGGCGACAGGAAATGAAAATCGAACGCGTAGAGGCTGCCGGAGAGCGAGGCGAGCATCGCGCTGATCGCGAACGCCGCCATTTTGTAGCGCGGCACATTGATGCCGAGCGCCGCGGCGGCGGTCTGGTCGGCGCGGATCGCGTGGAGGGCGCGGCCGAAACTCGACCGCATGCCGCCGGCAAGCGCCGCGATCAGAAGCACGATCAAGGCGAGCACGAAATAATACATGGCGCGGGGCGTGCCGAGCACAAGCGGCCCCAGCGACAGGGACGGCACGCCGACCAATCCCGACGGGCCGCCGGTGACATCGACGAGACCGACCGTCAGGGAATCGATCAGCAGGCTGAAGGTCAGCGTCGCCAGCGCCAGGTAGGCGCCTTGCAGGCGGATGGTGACGACCGACAGCAACAGCGCGCAGACCAGCGACACGACCAGGCCGGCGGCGATGCCGAACAATGGCGCGACCTCGTAATTGGTCGCGAGAATCGCCGCTGTGTAGCCGCCAAGCGCCATGAAGCCGGCCTGACCGAGGCTGACCTGGCCGGCATAGCCCATGACCACGTCCAGGCCGAGTACCGCGATGAACAGGATGAAGGTGATGACCAGCGAGCTTAGCAAGGCGCCGCCGACGATATCGGGCAGGGCGGCGAGGACCGCGAGCAATACCGCGCCCGCAATAATGGCCCCGCGTCCCTTGATGCGGACGACCGAGCGATAGATGCGCTGTTCCTCGCGCACATCGTGGCGCCGCCGCGCGCCGCCGAAAAATCCTTGCGGCCGCCACAGTAGCGTCGCCAGCAACAGCGCCAGCGCCAGCCCGTTGGCGAACAGCGATGAGACATAGCCTGCCGCGAGCTGCTCGGCGACCCCGAGGAACAAGCCGCCGGCGATCGCGCCCGGCAGCGACGCCATGCCGCCGAGCGCCACCGCGATGAAGCCGGCATTGGTGAAGAACCCGCCGGCGTCGAATTGCAGCGACATGATCGGCGCCACCGCGCCGCCGCCGATCGCGCCGATCGCCGCCGCTAGACCGAAACTGAACAAGGTAAGCCGCGCGACGTCGACGCCCATGAATCGCGCCGCGGTCGGGTTTTCGGCGCAGGCGATCAGCCCCTTGCCGACGCCGGTGCGCGCGATCAGGTACCAGACCCCGGCGATGATGACGATGGCGATCGCCGCGATCCACAGGCCCTGCGACGGCACCAGGATGCCGGCGACGTCGATCGGCTGCTCGCCGGAGAAGGGCGGCACGATATAGGGCTGGCTCCCCCACACGATCAGCGTCAAGCCGCCGATGAAGGTGAGCAGGCCCGCCGTCAGCATCAACATGCTGCTGGTCGGCAGGCGGGCGAGGGCGGGCACGAAAGTCGCGGCGCCGAGCGCCACGCCGAAACCCGTCGTCACGACGATTGCGGCGGCGAAGGCCAGCGGCGTCGGCCAGCCGAGATCGAGCTGGAACGAATAGAGCAGCAGCGCGCCCAGAATGCAGAACCCGCCCTGCGCCAGGTTGATGATGCCGGTGACGCGATAGACCAGCGAAATGCCGAGCGCGATGATCGCGAAGACGCTGCCTTGCAGCAGGCCGCCGACGACGATTTGGATGAATTGATTCACTTCAACGGCGCGCCGCCCGGCTGGGACAGCCAAATCCATTCGTCGGTCGTAGGATCGTACGCGGTGACGGTCGAGGCATCGGGGCCGAGGCCACGCTCCGGGTATTTCTTGAAGTCGTAGATGCCGTCGATGCCCGGGAAATCGGTCAGGTTGGCGATATAGTCGCGGAGCTGCGCCGCGGTCGCGTCGGGCCCGAGCTTGCGCAAGCCGGCGACCACGATCAGCCCCGCATCCCAGGAGGTCGCGACCATATTGTCGGGCTTGAACCCGTGCTGCTTGAGCACCGCGTACATGTCGTGCTGCGCCTTCTCGACGCGCGGATCGAGCGTCAGCACGCCGTCATGCGGCGGGTAGAGCGCCGACGCCAGGACCAGGTGCTTCGGCAGGAACGATTTCCACTGATGCATTGCGGCGAAGGTCTGATTGCCGCTGGTCGGCGCCACCGGAATGTCGAGCCCGTCCTGGATCATGCCGCGCAGCACCGTCGCGGCCGGCGCGCCCGTGGTCCAGGCGACGATCGCCTGCGCGCCGGATTGCTTGATGCGCGCGATCTGCGCCGCGACCGAGACGTCGGAGGGATTGAAATGCTCGGCGATAACCTTGGTCACGCTCTTGTTCTCGGGGTAGGCCAAGACCGCGTCGACGGAGCGGTCCCCGTCCTGGCCGCTGGCATCGGTGGTCATCAGCGTCGCGAGCTTGGTCCAGCCGTTCATGCGGTAATAGCGGATCACGGCGGCGATCTGGTCGGTCGAGGACGCGCTGGTCGAGAACATGTAGCCGCCGGGCTTGGGATGGACGCCCGGCGACAGACAATAATGCACCGGCCCGTTTTTCATCAGTGGCGCCATGGCGAGGCACATGGCGACCAGGCTCGATCCCATCACCACCGCGGGCTTGTTCGCGAGTATTTCGTTGGTGAGTTGCACCGCGATCTGCGGGCTGGTATGGTCGTCGTGAAACACGAAATGCAGCGGCCGACCGGCGACGCCGCCATTGGCGTCGACATAAGTCTCGAACGCGGCCAGCGCGTCCCGTTCGCCCTGTCCGACAAAGGCGGCGCTGCCGGTCAGCGGCAACACGACGTGGACGTCGTACGGCTCGGCCGCGCGCGACGCCGCGGGTGCGGCGACTGCGAGAGCGACCGCGGCAATCGCGATTGCCCGGCACGGATTTTTCATTTTCTTCCTCCCGGTTTGTTCTTGCTTAACGAACGAGGCACAGCTCCGTCAGTTCACGCATCGAGCGCAGCGTCTCGACCTTGACCGCGAGCGCGCCGAGTTCGGCGGCGCGACGCTCGCCCAGCACCGGCTCGGCCAAGCGCCGGAATTTGTTTTGCAAGCGGGCGCGTTGCTGCGCCAGATCTTCGACCGGCTTGCCAGAATCGAACCGCGCCGTCAGGCGGCGGCCGTCCTTCGTCGTCACCTCAAGCTCGGCGCGGCCGCGCGCGATCTCAGTCGAATAATCGATCTCGACCTTGTCGCGCAGCGCCGCCACCGCCGGATCGTTCGCCCGCGCGTCGCTGAACGTATCGAGCGCCGCCGTGTCCAACCCGGCGAACACCGACGCGACGCACTGGCGCAGCGAAAATTTGCACTCGAGGCCGGAACGCGGGGTCGGAATGCCGCACACATCCCTGGCATCCGATCGAATGCGCAACCGGATCGCGCCGACATTGTCGGCCGCGGCGCCCTGATCGCGCACTTGCAAGGCGCATTCGATCGGCGCGTGCGTCAGGAAACAGGCGGCGTGGAACTTGAAGATGTTGTAGCGGAGATACCATTCCTTCGGCGGCGCGGGGAACTTCCGCGCCGGATCGAAGTCGGGACTGTGCGTTGCGCCGAAGCCCAGCTCGGTCTCGAGCGATGCGTTGTTGCTGGTAAAGCCGCGCGCCGCCAGGTCGGCGGCGATCAGCCCGTTCTGGGCCGCCTTGCCGGCATGAAAGGGCTTGCACATTGTGCCGAACATGGAGCGGATGCCCGCGGCCTGCGCCGCGGCGATGCCGAACGCGGTCGCGGTGGCGGCGGTGTCGAGCCGCAGCAGATTGGCGCACGCCGCCGCCGAGCCGAAACTGCCGATCGTGCCGGTGGAATGAAAGCCGAGCCGATAATGCTTGTCGCCAAGGAACGCCGCCGTGGCGCCGATGGCCTCGAATCCGGCCGTCAGCGCCGTGACGAAATCGCGGCCCGAAGCGCCGCGCTGCTCCGCCAAGGCCAGCATGCCGGAGATGGTGACGACACCGGAATGCACCGTCGCGAGGAAATGCGCGTCGTCGTAATCGAGCGCGTGTGACGTCGCGCCGTTGACCAGCGCCGCCAGTTGCGTCCCGGTCTTGATCTCGCTGCCGACGATGGTCGCGACCGGCCGTCCACCTTGGTCGCTCGCCTCGTCGCGCAGGATGCGCGCCAGGTCCTCGCGCGAGCCGGCGAGCGCCACGCCGAGCCAGTCGAGCAGCGTCTGCCGCCCCAGCTCCACCATGTCGGGCGGCAGATCCTCGTAACGGATGGCGGCGGTGCGTGACGCGATGTCGCTTGTGGCGGTCATGATGCGCTCCATGCCAAGGGCAGGGACAAGAAGTTCGCTCCCGATATCGCATGGGCATTTGCCCGCCGCAATCTGCCCATTCGCTTTGTCTTTGTCAGCGGCACGTTACGGTATTAAATATCACGATTCGACAAGGCATCCCGACAGAAAAGAAGGCAGGCGGCGCAATGGAAGTATTCGTGTTCGATCTCTTGCAGTACGGCAAGAATCTGAAACATCTGACCACGGACGGGCAGCATCTGCCTTACCCGATGGAGAAAAAGCACTTCGATCCCGCCGTCGCGGTCAAGACCTACGCCGAGCATCTCGACGCCTGGGTTGAGTTGGAGCGGCTCGGTTACGACGGCGTCTCGTTCAACGAGCATCATGCCACGCCCTACGGGCTGATGAACTCGCCGAATCTGCTGGCGGCGTCGATCGCGCAGCGCACCAAGAAGCTAAAGCTGCTGATGTACGGCAACCTGCTGCCGCTCCATGACCCGCTGCGTCTCGCCGAGGAAGTCGCGATGCTCGACTGTCTCTCGAACGGCCGCATCATCTGCGGCGTAGCGCGCGGCGCCGCGCGCGAATACCGCATTCTCGGCATACCGCTGGCGGAATCCCGCGCGCGGTTCGACGAGTGCTTCGAGATCATGCGCCGCGCCTGGACCGAGGAAAGCTTCACCTTCGAAGGCAAGTTCCATTCCTACCGGGACGTGGCGATCTGGCCGCGCCCGGTGCAGCAGCCTTATCCGCCGGTGTGGGTGCCGATCACCGGCTCGAAGGATTCGATCGACTGGGCCGTCACGCACAACATTCCGATCACGCCCGGCATTCCCGGTCCGGCGCGCGAGGACACGATCAAGTACTACGCCGCCGGTTTGGCGAAGCGCGGCATCCGCATCTCGCCCAATCATCTCAACATCATGGTCTCGTCCTACATCGCCGACAGCAAGGAACAGGCGGTCGAGGAAGTCGGCCCCTACGCGATCTATTTCCACAACACGCTGTTCAACTTCGACCACGTCCCGGCGTCGAAATCGGTCGGCTATTTCCAGAAAGGCTCGGAGGAGCATCTGCGCAAGGAGCTGCGCGCCGAGCATGACGACAGTATGCGCCTCAAGGACATGACCATGGACGATATCCGCATGCAGGCGGACTTCATGCCGTGGGGCACGGCCGACGAGGTGGCGCGCCGCATCATCGCCGAGGCGGACGCGGTCGGCGCCGGCACGGTGCTGGTCAACATGAACCGCGGTTCCATGCCGCACGACATGTTCATGACCCAGATGCACCGCTTCGCCGAGCAGGTGCTGCCCAAGCTGCACGCGCATCGCGTCACGCGCGTGCCGCTGGCGGAGGCGGCCGCCGCTTAACGATCGGTCGGACGGAAGCGCCTATGCTTCCGTCCGACCGGCGAAATCGCACTCTGATCGTTGAATCAGGGTCGCGCCTGATGGAATCGCGTTCGCGATTCCATCAAAGGCGATCCGACCCTAGCGGTTTCAGCTGGCCGTCACATCCGATAGTAGTCGCGGAACCATTTGACGAATTCGCGCACGCCCGCCGCGACCGGCGTCTGCGGCCGATACCCGACCAGCGCGTCGAGCAGGGCAGGCGAGGCTTCGGTCTTCTGAATGTCGCCGGCTTGGAATTCCATGAAGTTGGGCTTCGCCTTCTTGCCGAGCGCGGCTTCGATCTCGGCGATGAAGGCCATCAGCTCGATCGGTTGTCCGCCGCCGATATTGACGATGCGATAGGGCGCCGCCGGACTCAGGGAATCGATGCCCGGCGCGCCGACCGGTTCCCCGGCGCGGGGGATCGCGCCGCACAGCCGCACGATACCTTCGACCAGATCGTCGATATAAGTGAAGTCGCGGACCATGTTGCCGTGATTGTAGATGTCGATCGGCTCGCCGGTCAGGATGTTGTGCGTGAACTTGAACAGCGCCATGTCCGGCCGGCCCCACGGTCCGTATACGGTGAAGAACCGGAACATGGTCGTCGGCATCCGCCACAGATGCGCATAGGAATGCGCCATCGCCTCGACGGCTTTCTTCGACGCGGCGTATAGCGTCAGCTGATGATCGGCCTTGCTGGTCTCGCGGAACGGAAAATCGGTGTTGGCGCCGTAGACCGAGCTGGTTGACGCGATCAGCAGATGCGCCGGCTTGGCGGCGCGGCACGATTCCAGGATGTTGAAGCTGCCGATGACATTGGCGTCGATATAGGCGCGGGGATTCTCGAGGCTGTAACGCACGCCGGCTTGCGCCGCCAGATGGATGACGAGCTCCGGCGCGAACCGGTCGAACACGCCCTGCACCGCCGCGGCGTCCTCCAGCATGAATTGATGCGCGCGGAAATTGGGGTTTTGCGACAGCGTGGCATGCCGGCGCTCCTTGAGGCGCACGTCGTAATACGGCGTCATCCCGTCGATGCCGTTCAGCTCGTGGCCGTCCGCCAGCAGCCGCCGGGCGACATGAAAGCCGATGAAACCCGCCGTTCCCGTCACTAAACAACGCATCGAATTGACCTTTCGCCGTTGATTGTCGTGCGGCTCACGCGCCATTGGCAAGCTAGCCCCGGATAATACATGATGGGACAACTCAATTATCAGGTTACCGGGAGATTGAAGCATGGCTAGAAAATTGGAGCAGCGCGATATCGCCGCCCGGAAGCCGATCTACCCGATCCCGGAACCCGATCTCACCCCCGAGGAAATGATCGCGCGCGCCGTCGCGTTGCGTCCCCGGCTTCGCGCCGAGCAGGCCGAGGCCGACGAGCGCGGTCATTACTCCGAGGCGATGCATCGTGCCTTCCTCGATGCCGGCTTTTACCGCTGTCTCCAGCCGCGGATGTTCGGCGGTTACGAGTTCGACGTGCCGACCTTCTACAAGACCATGCTCGAAGTGTCGCGCGGCCATCCCAGCGCCGGCTGGTGCCTTACTTTGTGCGCGTCGCACCCTTTCATCGTCGCCTCCCACTGGAGCGAGCAGGGGCAGCGCGAGCTGTTCGGTCCCGACGGCTTCTTCGCGGCGCCGCACCGGCCGCCGCCGCTCGGCACTGCAACGCCGGTCGAGGGCGGCTACATCATCGACGGCGTGTGGGACTATTGCTCGGGCATTCCCTATTCGTCGCATTTCGTCGGCGGCGCCCGCGTGATGAACGGCAAGAACCCGCCCGATGCCATCAATGTGTGCGTGCCCAAGTCACAGGTGATCGTGGTCGACGATTGGGGCGGCGACAAGACGCTGGGCATGCGCGCCTCGGGTTCCAACAGCGTCAAGATCGACAAACAGTTCATTCCCCAACATTACGCCACGCCCGCCAACGGCATGTGGGCGTTGCCGGAGACGATGAAGGACGGCACGCCGGGGACACGGCTGCACGGCAATCCGATGTATCTCGGCCGCGTCATGGGCCCATACCATATGTCGCTGGTGACGCCGACATTGGGCGCGGCGCAGGCGGCGCTCGACGAGTTTGAGCACATCATCAAGACCCGCAACACGCTGTTTCCGCCGGTGATCCCGCGTTATCAGCACAGCGATTTCCAACGCGGCTACGGCCAGGCGCTGGCGCTGACCGACGCGTCCGAAGGCATCCTGATGTCGGCTGGACATAAATACATGGATTACTGCCGGCGCTGGGCGAAGGACGGCACGCCGATTACGCTCGAGGACAATATCGGCCTCTGGGCGATGATCCAGCATGCCGGCCGGCTCGCGGCCGAGGCGATGGATGTGATCTATGCGTTGTCGAGTTCGGCTGCGGCCAAGAAGGGCCAGAAGATCGAGCGCTACTATCGCGACGTCGCGATGTACAAGAGTCACATCTCGGCGCAATACCTCAATTTCGCGGCGCCCCTGGCACGCGCGCATTTCGGCCTCGAGCTCGGCTTGTTCGGCCTTTGACAAGGCCGCATCGCTACTGAATTTCGCGTGAATTTCGCGTGGCGGAAATCGATCTATTCTATAATGGATGGTGGTTCCCGTCTTGACGCGGCGCCGAGTTTCACGCAGGGTTCCGGCAAAACGAATTGGCCGCGCGGACGCTTGTGGCCGTGCGGGAAAGCGTGGGCCCCTGATCGGCCCAAGGGAGGGAAGTCTATGAAGCGCATTCTGTGCGTCCTAGCGGGGGTGCTTGCCGCCGCGTTCGTCGTGGCGGCGGGACCGGCCTTCGCCAAGCCCGATTGTGGGTTGAATACCGGCAAACCAGCGACCGGTACGCCGATCCCGGTCGGCGCCGTGACGTCGGCCAGCGGTATCGGCAGCTTCGAGGAAGCCGATTTGTCCGCGAAAGCGTATTTCGATTGCGTCAACGCCAATGGCGGCATTCACGGGCGGCCGATCACCTATCACGACGAAGATGATCAATCCAAACTCGACGTCGCCGCGCAGGCCGCCAAGAAACTTGTCGGCGACGAGGGCGTCTATATCATGGTCGGCAGCACCAGCTTCATCGAGTGCATCGCCAACGCCGACTATATACATAAGTCAAAACATCGTCGACATTGGCCTCGGCATTCCGTCGCAATGCTACAAGTCGAAGAACATCGCCGAGATCAACGCCGGCCCGCGCGCAAAGCGGCTCGGCGGGCCGACTATGCGCGGCGCAAGCTCGATGCGAAGAAGCTGGTGTGCCTGATCTTCAAGTTCCCGGGCGCCGACTACACCTGTGGCGGCGCCGAGAATTGGGGCAGGCATTCCAGCGTCGAGGTCGACAGCATTTACGCCGATCCGTCCGTCGCTCGATTTTGCATCGCTGGCTCTCCAATGCTCGCGACCGGCGATGACGCGGTGCAGGCGCTGTTCGGCACCGACGACATGGCCGCCCAACTCCTGAATGCGGCGAGCGGCAGGATCGGCGCCGCCAAGATGAACTTGACCGGCCCGACCTCGTACTACACCGCCCGTCTCCCGGGGCGATCGACAGAAGTATTGGAACAATCGCCTGTGGGTGAATTCCGAATTGGGTCCCCGATGGCGAAGGGCAAGGACAATATGAACTGGAACGCGGTCATGGATGCTTATGGCCCGAAGGTCCTGAAGGACAGCTTCTCGCAAGCCGGCTACATCGCGGCCCGTATTGCGGTCAACGCCATGCTCACGATCAAGGATCCGAAGAAGATCAACCGCGAGACGGTCACGGCGGCCGTCCGCGTCATGAAGCCCTATTACACGGACATTCTGTGCGGTCCGTGGTACTGGGGCGGCCCCGGCGCGACCGAGCATCAGGGCAATCACATCACCCGGACGGTCGTGATCCATGACGGCGGGTTCAAGTTCGTCGAAGGCTGCTTCCCGGTGGCCGACCCGAGCTATGCCAAGTCGATCATCCCGACGGAGGAAAAGCTGGGCATCAACAAGAAATTCGACGACGAATACAAGCATCTGAAATAGTGCGTGAAATCGTCCGGCCAGGCCGCCCTGCGAAGGTGGCCTGGCCGGCGATCGTTTGGGGGGTATGTCAATCGTTGGGTTGGCCGCGGGTCTCTTGACGGGACGGCAAGATTCGCGCAGGGTCGCCGCAATAATCATAAAGACTCTGCCGGCAGAATTTGCCGTGCCGATGGGTCCCAGGGAGGGGAGACATGAAGCGCATCCTTTGCATGTTGACCGGCGTGTTCGCGGCGGCGCTGCTCGTTGGCGCCGCGCCGGCAATTGCCAAGCCGGATTGCGGGCTAAACACAGGGAAGGCCGCCACCGGCGAGCCGATCCTGATCGGCGCAGTGACGACGATGACCGGCCTCGGCAGCTTCAAGGAAGCCGACGAGGCGGTGAAGGCCTATTTCGACTGCGTCAACGCCAATGGCGGCATTCACGGCCGGCCGATCCTCTATCATGACGAAGACGATCAATCGAAACTCGATGTCGCGGCGCAGGCGGGCAAGAAGCTGGTGGTCGACAACAGGGACTACATCCTGGTCGGCAGCACCAGCATCATCGAATGCATCGCCAACGAAAAGCTCTACATCGAGCAGGGCATCCTCGAGATCGGCGAAGGCATCCCGCCGCAATGCTATCAGTCGAAGAACATCGCCGAGGTCAACGCCGGCCCGCGGCAAAGCGGCATCGGCGGCCTGGACTACGCCCGACGCGCACTCGGGGCGAAGAGCTTCGTCTGCTCGATCCCGAAATTCCCCGGTTCCGACTATAGCTGCGGCGGCGCCGAGGAATGGGGCAAGAAGTACGGCGTCAAGGTGACCAGCATTTATTCCGACCCGGTTTCGCCCGACTACAATTCGCTGGTGCTGCAAATCCTGGCGACCGGCTATGACGCCGTGATGATCTACGGCACCGACGATATCGGCGCGCAGATTTTCGGCGCGGTCGAACAGCAGGACGGGGCCGCCAAGATGAAATGGACGGCGCCGACCTCGTTCTACACGGTGCGGTTCCCCGGCGCGATCGACGTCAAATATTGGAACGATCGCGTTTGGATCAACGCCGAGCTGGCGCCGCTCGACAGCAAGGGCAAGGACAATCTCAACTGGGTCGCGGTGATGGACGCCTACGGCGGCAAGTCGCTGCGCGACAGTTTCAGCCAGGCCGGCTATATCGCCGCCCGTGTCGCCGTCCGCGCCATGCTCACCATCCGCAATCCCAAAAACATCGATCGCAACACGGTGACGGCGGCGATTCAGAACATGACGCCGTATCCGACCGACATCCTGTGCCAGCCCTGGTATTGGGGCGGGCCGGGTGCCACGGAACACAACCCGAATCACGTCACGCGCACCGTCACCATTCACGACGGCAAGTGGAAGAATGTCGAAGGTTGCTTCAACGATGCCGACCCGGGTCTCACGTCGATCGAGGCGACCGAGAAGAAGCTCGGCATCAAGATCTCCGACATGGCGAAGTAGCACACGTTAACGCCGGGCGAGTCGTTTACCACTGACGGCTTGGCCGGCGCATTGCTCCATGACTTCTGGGTTACACCGCGTATGAATCTTCTTCCCTTCGTGGCCTCCGGCATCGGTCTCGGCGCCGTTTATGCGTTGTCGAGTGTCGGTCTCGTGATTCTCTACCGCGCGTCCGGGACCCTCAATTTCGCGTTCGGCGCGTTCGGCGGCCTGGCCGCGTTCTTCGCTTTTGAGGTGACGCGCGACGGCGTGCCGCAGGTCCTCGGCTGGCTCATCGGCATCGGCATTTCGACCGGCATCGCCTATGCTTATGGCCGGGTCGTGGCGCCGCGCATGGCGCACCGCGACCGCGTCGTCCGGGCGGTCGCGACGCTGGGACTGGCGCTGTTCCTGCTGGGCTGCATGGCCTGGTATTGGGGCATCGGGGTCGCGCGGCGTCTGACCATGCCGACGGATTTGAATTTCATCATCCTGTTCGGCGTTCGGCTGTCGGTAACCCGGCTGATCGCGCTCGGCATCGCCGTCGCCATGGTCGGCGGCACCGCCTTGCTGTTGAGCCGTACGCGGATCGGCCTGGCGATGCGCTCGCTCGCCAACGACCGCAATGTCAGCGCCGTGATCGGCGTCCGCGTCAACGCGACCGATTCGTTTGCCTGGCTCCTCAACGGCGCGTTCGCGGGCATCGCCGGCCTGTTGCTCGCCGATCTCAACCGGCTCGATCCGGCGTTGATGACGTTCCTAGTGATTCCGGCGATCGCGGCCGCGATCCTGTCGCGCCTGTCGTCGCTGACGGGCGCGTTTCTCGGGGGCATGATCTGCGGATTGCTCGAGGCGGTCCTGACCGCTTTTCCGGCGTTCGCCAATCTGCGCAGCGCCGGCCCATATCTCTTGGCGCTGCTGTTCATGATGGTGGTCGGCGCCGGGCAGGGGGTGGGGGCGCGCGAGTGAGCGAAAAGACCGAAACGATAGGGGAAACCGCCGCGCCGCCGGTGGTCCGCCCGGCCACGGCGGAAGTCACCCCAACGGTGCGCTACGTCTCGATCGTCGTCACCATCGCTGTGATTTCCGGCGTGATCGCGCTGACCTCCGGCGGCTATTGGCTGTCGAATTTCACCCAGGCCTATTGTTTCGTGCTGGCGCTCTCGGGTTGCTCGTTGCTCTACGGTCAGCTCGGCCTGGTGTCGTTGTGCCAGTGGGCGCTGGTCGGCGTCGGCGCTTGGATCAGCCTGCGCTTTTATCACTATTTCCATCCGCCGTTCTTTATCACCATCCTCGCGGGCGGCGTCGGCGCGTCGACCATCGGCATGATCTGGGGCTTGCCGGCCTTGCGCATGCGCGGACTCTACCTCGCGCTCGTCACCCTGATGTTGGCGGGTGCGTTCCAGACCGTGATTACGGTCACGAGCTTTCCCGTCGGCGGTCCCGGCTTCCTCGGCCAGGTCGGCGCCAGCGGCAACGACCGTATCATGATGGCGCGGCCGACATACGCGGCGAGCGATACCGGGTATTTCCTCTATGTCGCCTTCGTCACCATGCTCGCGATCCTGCTGGTGGAGGCGCATCGCCGCGCTAAGCCGGGACGCGCCTGGGCGCTCATTCGCAAGAACGAACAGATGGCGATGGCGAGCGGCGTCAAGATCGTGTTCTACAAGGCGTGGGCGTTCGCGCTCTCCGGCTTTATCGCCGGCGTCGGCGGCGCGTTGCTCGCGGGGTTGTTCGGTCAACTTGACGCCGGCGATTTCGCGCCCGCGGATTCGATCGTCGTCTTCATCGGCACATTGTTGGGCGGCGTCGATGTTTGGCTCGGCGCGTTCCTGGGCGGCATTCTCACCCGGTTCGTCCCGGCGTTGCTGATCGATTTCAACGTCAACGCCTATGTCGGCCTGATCTTCTTCGGCGCGGCTTTGATGCTGGCGCTGCGCGATCCGGTTGGGATCGGCGGCCTGCTCACGGGTTTGGCCGAGAGGCTTTACGCGAAATTCATGGCTCGGCGGGGTTCGTGATCAAGATCGAATCCTTGACGGTGCAATTCGGCGGCGTGCGGCCGCTCGAGGCGTTCGACGGCGAATTCAAGGCGCCGATCTGCGGCTTGATCGGCCCGAACGGCGCCGGAAAGACCACGCTGTTGAATGTGTTGTCCGGTTTCGTCGCGCCGATCCAGGGCAGCGTGTCGCTCGACGACGTTCCGCTACGCTCGCTGTCGCCCGTCCGGCGCGTCGCCGCCGGCTTGCGGCGCACCTTCCAGCAGGAACTCGTCGTCGACGAACTGATCGGCGCGCGAGAACATTCAGGCGATCGCCGACCATGTTTCGGCGAGCCGCCATGACGCGCGGGCGAGATCGACAAAGCGCTGGACTTCGTCGGTTTGACGCCGCGGGCGAAAGTACCGGGCCGTCAGCTCAATCTTTACGAACGCCGGATGATCGAAATCGGCAAGACGCTGATCGGCAGCCCAAGGCGATCCTGCTGGACGAGCCGGGTGCCGGGCTCAACGAAACCGAAACACAGCAATTGCGCCGCCTGCTGCTCGATATTCCGGAACGCTTCGGTGCGCAGCTCATTCTGATCGACCATGACGCCGACCTCATCGCCTCGGTGTGCATCGAGACGATGGTTCTGGATTTCGGCAAGTTCTGGCATTCGGTACCGACCCGCGCGGTGCTGGACGATCCGGTCGTGCGCCGCGCCTATCTTGGCACGGCCTGAGCCATGACGATGCAACGACGAATTCATCGCTCCTCGTCAAGGATTTGGTGCTCAGCGCGGCGGACGCGAAGTGCTGCACGGCATGTCGCTGGAGGTGCGTCCCGGCGAGATCACGGCGTTGCTCGGCGCCAACGGCGCCGGGAAATCGTGCCTGGTCATGGCCATGGTCCGGCGCGTTGCCCGCGAAATCGGGCAGCGTCTCCATTGGCGGGGTCGAGTTGCTCGGCAATTCGCCGGACACGGTGCGCCGGAACGGCATCGCGATCGTGCTCGAAGGCCACCCGGTACTCAACAATATCTCGGTGATCGACAATCTGCGCGCCTCGGCGCTGATGCATTCGCGCCGCGACGCCGACAAGGAAGTCGAGGCTGCGCTCGAGATCTTTCCCGAACTGAAACCGCGGCTGCAACTGGCGCGCAGAACCTGTCGGGCGGCCAGAAACAGATGGTGGTGGTGGCCCAGGCGCTGATTTGCCGGCCGAAATATCTGCTGATCGACGAATTGTCGTTCGGCCTTGCGCCCGCCATCGTGCAGCGTCTCGGCGAGACCATCGCCGCGATCGCCAAGCGCGGCGTCGGCATCCTCCTGATCGAGCAGTTCACCACCTTGGCGCTTGAGTCTTGCCAACCGGGTCTATGTCATGGAGCGGGGCGATATCGCCTTCTCCGGCGACACTGAGGAATTGCGCCAGCATCCGGAAATCCTCCACGGCGCCTATCTGGCGTCTGGCAAAGCCGCGGTAACCGGCTGATTTTTCGCGAATTACGCCGCGCGTCTACTTCCAGACTTGCATCTTGCGCGGCGCGCGTTCAATTTAGCGCCCTCGTGTAAGTCCTTGTTCGGAACGGATTTATGAACCGACCCCTGGCGGAGCTGTTGACCCGGCGCTGGTTGTTGCTGGTGGGGGCAGGGGGGTTCGGCAGCGGGCTGATGGCCCGCCACGTCCTCGACGCCCTGACGCCCGCGGCCGAAACGCCGGCCATAGGCATCCCCATGGCGGGCACCGTGCTGCCGATGGAAGAAGAGCCGCTGCCGCACGACGTCCATCTCGCGGCGGCGCGGATCGAGCCGCCGCCGGCGCAACTCGCCGCGCCGCCGCCGCCGGCGCCGGCGATCGAGCCCGACCCGTTGATCGACGCGCCGCAAGTCTCGCCGACGCCCGAAACGTCGCTGCCACGGCCGGTCGCGCAGACCGAGCCGACGCCCGCTCCCGTCGCCAAGACCGCGCCGATTGCGGCGCCGGCTTCCAAGGCTCCGGCCGCGCCGACGAGCGCCGAGGCGGCGTGGCTGCGCAACGCGCGGCCTTTTGTCGACACGCAGTCGGTTCCGGCGGTCGCCATCGTTATCGACGATCTCGGTCTCGGCGCCGAGTTCACGCGCCGCGCCATCGCGCTCGACAGCAGCGTGACGCTGGCGCTGATGACTTACGCATCGAATCTCGGCGGCTGGTCCGCGGCCGCGCGGGCGGCGAAGCACGAAATCCTGGTGCATGTGCCGATGCAGCCGCTGAACGCCATGATCGATCCCGGCCCCAACGCGCTGACTGTCGCGCTGTCCGACGCCGAGATCCGCGACCGGCTGCGCTGGGGTCTGGGCCGCCTCGACGGCTATGTCGGCATCAACAACCACATGGGCAGCCGCTTCACGCAGGACCGCGCCGGCATGTCGGTGGTGATGGAAGAGGTCAAGGCGCGCGGCCTCTTGTTCCTCAATTCCGTGACCATCGGGCGCACCGTCGGCGCCGCCACGGCAGAAGCGATGCGCGTGCCGGCGGCCGAGCGCAACGTGTTCCTCGACGATCAGGCGACCGTCGCGGGCGTGTCGCGCCAGATAGCGGTGCTGGAGCAGGTGGCGCGCAAGCACGGCACGGCGATCGCGATCGGCCATCCCCACGAGGCGACGCTGTCGGTGCTCGCGCAATGGCTGCCCCGCGCGGCGTCGCGCGGCGTCGCCATCGTGCCGCTGACATCGGTGGTGCGGCGCCAGGCGATGAGCGCCTAAGCGGGCACGACGTCGGCCGTCCGTCCCCGGTTGCTTGCACGCACATGAAAGACTAGGCTCGTACCGGATCAATCCTCATCGTCGGCGAGGGTGAGCAATTCCGTGTTTGAGTTCGAACGACGGCTCCCAATTGAACTTGGTTTAACAGCCCCGGCGCGAGGAGAATTGGGCCGCGGTTTGCTGGCCTCCTCGGCGCTGCATCTTTCGCTACTGCTGATAATTGTGTTTAGTCTCCTGGGGCCTGCGGCGGCACCACTCAGGCCCTCGCGGGTCCTATCCGTCAATCTGGTTCGGCTGGCCGAAAGGACGACTTCGCCATTGGCGCCAATGTTAAGCCCCGCGCCGCAGATGACGGCGCCGCTAGCGAACGACAAGACAAGAGCCACGGTACCAAATTCCACTCCGCAGGTCGCGCCGCAAAACGCGATCAAGGCTATTTTCGTGCCCGATGCCGCGTCGGTGTTGGCCGCGATCATGCCACAGCCCGAACCAGCGCCTTTACTCCGGCTCGAATCGCGACATCAACCCACTGCCGACGAAGAATTGGCGGCTCGTCTCACGATGCTCGCGCATCTGCATCAACCCGCGGCCTTTCGTCCGCGCGATGTGCGAGGGCAAAGGGGATTCAGTCTTTCCAACGCCGACGCCGAGAATAACGCCGGCACATCCCGCGACGCGAGCTACGCGGTCAAGGACTATATTCGCGCCCAGGTCGAGCGCCGATGGTACATCGATCGGACAGTGCTCAAGGCGCGTCGATGGACTGTGTCAATTCACATTCGGTTCAGTCCCGACGGCACTGTCCGCAGCGCCGAGATCGTCGGCAATGGACGACGCCCGTCGGACGATGCCTATTTCAATTTCGCGCTGAGCGCGCGGGACGCTGTGCTGGTATCGTCCCCGCTCGCACTGCCTCCGGGGACCTACGCGATCGCCAAGGACATCGTCATCGATTTCAATTCACGGCGCGTGTCGCGTTAATCGCCGCGACCGGCGTTCCGCTCACGGCAGCGACCGGGCGACGCGAAACCCCGCGTAGCTCGAATAATCGAAATCCCGGCCGGCCGCATCGCCCCTGCTTCGCGCGGCTGAGCGCACATAATTCGGTACGTTGCTCCACGAGCCGCCGCGCATCACGCGCTTGGCGCAATTGCCGCTCAGCCAAGCATGGCCGTCCGTCGGCGCATCGACGTAGTTCTCGTGCCAGCAATCCGCGACCCATTGCCAAACATTGCCGAGCATGTCGTAGAGCCCAAAGCCATTCGGCCCGAAGCTCCCGACCGGCGCGAGCAACTGGCCATCCCATTTGCTCCCGCAACCATTGCAATTGGCGTTGCCCGTCCCAATCGCGTCGCCCCACCACCGCGCGGTCGTCGTTCCGGCGCGGGCGGCAAACTCCCACTCGGCTTCGCTCGGCGACGATAGGGCCCGTCCCGGGTGTGCCGTGCCGATGCCAAGCTGCGAACTTTGCCGTTCAACCAACGGATATAGGCCTGTGCATCGTTCCAACTCAGGCAGGTCGCCGGCCATCGCGGTTCTTCTACTGGACCTGGCGGGTATGCGCGCCCGCGTCCGGGCGACTGCCACGTCATGCCCAAGATCGGATCGCACGGCAGCGGTTGATAAGCGGTGCCACGAAGGAACGTGAGAAACTCGGCGGTGGTCACTTCGTATTTTCCGAGTGCGAAAGCGCGAATCGAAACAATGTGCTGCGAACTCTCGGAATCGAATCGGCCATGCTCGGTTCGCGCGCTTCCCATCATAAACTTGCCTGCTGGAATCGCGGTCATTTCCGGGCAGTCGCTGCATTCGCGAAACGTTCGGTCAACATGCGGTATAGTGGCTACCGCCGTTGCCAGCACTGGCGTGCTTGCCGCGATCAAGTTGGCAACGAGACCCCACACAATTAAGTACATCGAGTTCGGCATGCAAAAATTGCGGCGTCACCACCATGCCATATCATTATCCGTGCGTTCCAGCGTTAGCGTCTCTTCGCGTTGCCGCGATTCGAAAATTCTCAGATGCTTAATGTGGCCAATTGAGGTCGATGCTTGACAGTTGGCCCCGATGCGCGGTTTCTATTCCGGTCGGTGGGAGAGAATGGCATGGCTGAAATTTCGACATCCCGGCGCCATCTTTTGTTCAGTTCGGCCGCGTGGATCGGCGGCATCGCCGCGCTGGCGGCGACGCGGCCCGCGGGCGCCGCCATGCAGCAGGTCGATGTCCGGCAAAAGAGTCCGCTCGGCGTCGCGATCGCCAATCGGTGCAAGGTCTCGTCGGCGGATCATGACGCCATCCGGGCGCGGCTGATGGCGGAACTGGCCGCAAACCTGTCGCTCGGCACCTTGTCGGAACAGTGCCCGATCTGTGGCTGCCCGATTATCGTCAGCCGCTAGCGCATTGCGATTTTTCTATGCCGCCTTGTGCTTCGCGGCAATGACGGAGCCGGCCGTCGCCCATCCGCATGTGTTCATCGATTATTCGGCCACGGTCCTGTGCCGGCATGACAAGATTGTCGGCGTGCGCGTCGCCTGGACCTTCGACGAGATGTACAGCGCCTCGCTCTATCACGATTACACCAGCCAGCCCAAAGGGCCGCTGACGCCGGCGGACATCGCCAAGCTGAACAAGGAGGCGTTTCAGGATTCGTCGGAGGCGCATTTCTTCACCGACATCGTCTTCAACGGCAAGGCGTTGCCGGTGACGGCGGCGACCGATTTCTCGGCCTCCTATGATGGACGCAAGATGACTTATCAATTCACGGTGCCGCTCGATCTCGCGCCGGCGCCGGGCGCCAACACGCTCGAGATCGATTCCTTCGACACCGAGTTCTATATCGACTTCGAGCTGGCCCAAGCGCGATCCGGTGACGGTCGCGGACGGCGCGCCGTTGAAGATGGCATGCGCCGCGGCGGCGATTACCAAGGACACGACGACCTTCGGTCCGCTGACGACCCATATCGCGCGCTGCCATTTCGCAGGGACGGCATGAGACTGTTGTTGGCGTTGCTGTTGTTGTTGGGTGTTCTCGGCGGGCCGGCACTGGCCGATCCGTTCCACAAGGCCACGCCAGCCGCCCCGTCCGAGACGGCGACCGAAAGCCCGGCGACCGGCGGCGGCTTCGTCGCCTGGCTCGCGGAGCGCCAGCACCAACTCAATGGAGCGATCGCCGACGCGTTTCACGACGTCGAAAGCGGCGGCTCTCGCGCGGCGCTGGCGCTGGTTCTGGGCCTTGCCTTTCTGTATGGCGTGTTGCACGCGATCGGCCCGGGTCACGGCAAGTCGGTGGTCGCGTCGTATTTCGTGGCGCACCACGCGCGCTGGACCAGCGGCATTCTGATGGGTAGCCTGATCTCGCTGCTGCAAGGCATCTCGGCGATCGTGCTGGTCGGCATCCTCGCGATCGTGCTGCGGGTGAAGCAGGTGCAAATCCTCAATCGCGGCACGTTGGTCGAATTCGTTTCCTACGGGCTGATCGTGCTGATCGGCGCCTGGATGTTCTATCGCGCCGCCACCGGCCGGCTCCACGCGCACGGCCCCGACCATGACCACGACGACGCACACGCGCACGATCACGGCTCGCACCAGCTCGATCTGCGTTTGATCGTGGCGACCGGCCTGACGCCGTGCGCCAGCGCCATCATCATCCTGCTGTTCGCGCTCGCCAACGGCGCCTTCGGTCTCGGCGTGATCGCGGTGGCGGTGCTGACGGTCGGGATGGCGGTGACGATTTCGACCATCGGCGTCGCCACCGTGCTCGGCCGCCGCGCGCTGCTGGCGCTGATCGACGCCGCCGGGGTCGAGACCCATCGGCTGGAGCGCGGCCTCGCCATCGCCGCCGCCGTCGTCATCGTCGGCGTGTCCGGCCTGATGATGTACGACGCTTGGACGCGTCCTCTAACCGCCGCTTGACGTCGGCGCCCTGCTCGGTAATGTTATATTATAACGTAACATCGAGGGGCGGCCGATGCGCGTACTTTCCATGGTCCTGCTGGTGCTCGGCGTCGGCATGGCCGCGGCGCGCGCCGAGCCGATCCCGGTCGTCGCCGCCGAGAATTTCTACGGCGATGTCGCGCGCCAGATCGGCGGCGGCCACGTCGCGGTCGTCAGCATTCTCACCAATCCCGACCAGGACCCGCATCTCTTCGAGGCCAGCCCGTCCACCGCGCGGCAGATCGCCGAGGCCCGTGTCGTCATTTACAACGGCGCGGATTACGACCCGTGGATGGTCAAGCTGCTCGCCGGCTCACCGAGCGCGCGGCGGATCGCGATCGAGGTCGGCGCCTTGATGCACCGGAAACCCGGCGACAATCCGCATCTCTGGTACGATCCGGCGACCATGCCGGTCGTCGCCGCCGCGCTCGCCGCGCGGCTCAGCGACGAGGATCCCGCCGCATCGCGCCGACTATGCCCGCAATCTCGCCGCCTTCACCGCGTCGCTGGCGCCGCTCGCCGCCAAGGTCGCGGCGATGCGCACGGCGTGGCAGGGCACGCCCGTCACCGCGACCGAGCCGGTGTTCGGCTACATGGCGGCGGCGATCGGCCTGGTCATGCGCAACGAGCGCTTCCAGCTCGCGGTGATGAACGACACCGAGCCGGGCGCCTCCGACCTCGCCGCGTTCGAGAACGACCTTAAGGAGCGGCGCGTGCGCGTGCTGCTCTACAACGATCAGACCTCCGACGCGCTCACGACGCGGATGAAGCGGCTGGCGGCCGACAACCGCATTCCGGTGATCGGCGTCAGCGAGACCGAGCCGCCGGGCATCACCTACCAGGATTGGATGATGCGGCAACTGGCGGCGCTCGACGCGGCGCTGTCGGGAAAGCATCCGTGAGCGCCGTCAGCCTCCGCGGCGTGACGCTGGCGCGCGGCGAGCGGACGGTCCTGTCCGGGGTCGCCGTGACGCCGATGGCGAGTTCATCGGCATTCTCGGCCCCAACGGCTCGGGCAAGACCACGCTGCTGCACGCCGTGCTCGGTCTGGTCAGGCCGGCGGCGGGACGATCCGCGTCTTCGGTCGGGCGCCGCGGCGCGGCCTCCGGCGCGATCGGCTATTTGCCGCAGAAGCGCGCCGGGATCGCCGATTTGTCGGTGCGCGGCCGCGATTTCATCGGCAGCGCGGTGCGCGGCGAGCGCTGGGGCTTGCCGCGCCTCACCGCCGCCGACCGCGCCGACATCGACGAGACGCTGGCGCTGGTCGAAGGCGATGACCTGGCGACGCGGCCGCTGTCGCAGATGTCGGGCGGCGAACTGCAGCGGCTGCTGCTGGCGAAGGCGCTACTGGGCAAGCCGAAGCTGCTGTTGCTCGACGAACCGCTGATGAGCCTCGATCTGCGGTTTCAGGCTGGCGTGGTCGGCGCTGGTGCAGAAGGTGCGGGAGCGGCTCGGCCTCACGGTCCTCTTCACCGCGCACGAGCTCAATCCGCTGCTCGGCGTGATAGATCGCGTGCTCTATCTCGCGTACGGCCGCGCGGCGCTCGGCTCGGTCGACGAGGTGATGACCGGCGAGGTGCTGTCGCGGCTGTACCGCACGCCCATCGAGGTGCTGCGGGTCGGCGGCCGTATCGTCGTGGTCTCGGCGCACGGCGAGATGGACGTCCACGCCCATCATCATCACGACGAGCATGCTTGATTACGAATTCATGCGCGCGGCGTTTCTCGCCGGCGCCATCGTCGCCGTCGTCGCCGGCGCCGTCGGCTATTTCCTGGTGCTGCGCAATCTCGCCTTCGCCGGTCACGCGCTGTCGCACGTCGGGTTCGCAGGCGCGACCGGCGCGGTCCTGCTCGGCGCTGCGCCGTTGTGGGGCCTGGTGCTGTTCACCGCGATCGCCGGCGCCGCGATGGGGTTGCTCGGCGACCGCGTGCGCGGCCGCGACGTCGCGGTCGGCATCATCCTGTCGCTGGCGATGGGCCTCGGCGTGCTGTTCCTGCATTTCTATACCTCGTACGCGACGCAAGCGACGGCGCTGCTGTTCGGCAACGTGCTCGGGGTCAGCATGACGGGCGTCAAGAGCCTGCTCGGCCTCGCGATCGTATCGCTGGTGGCGCTCGCGATCATTTCGCGGCCGCTCTTGTTCGCCACCGTCGATCCCGAGCTTGCCGAGGCGCGCGGCGTGTCGCTGCGCCTGGTGTCGGTGCTGTTCCTGTTGGTGGTCGCGCTGGCGGTGGCTGAAGCGACGCAGGTCGTCGGCATCCTCCTCGTGTTCGCGCTGATGGTCGGGCCGGCGGCGGCGGCGCAACGCCTGTCGAGCCGGTTTCGCACGGCGCTGGGATTGTCCATCTTGTTCGCGTTGGCGCAGACTTGGCTCGGCATCGCGCTTGCATACGAGACCGACTGGCCGCCGAGCTTCTGGATTACCTTCCTGAGCTTCTTGACCTATGCCGCCAGCGTCGCCGCCACTCATTCCTGGCGGCGGCATCGCGCGGTGGCGGTGGCGGACTGAGGGGACGATCCCATGGCCGAGCGCAAGACATCGCGGTCACCGAAGGGCCGAACGCCGCGCGCCGGTGGCGCGATCCGGGCGTTTCTCGGGAAGAAGTAGCCGTCAACGGCAGCGTTTCGCACCCAGCAGCACAAACGCGCTCAGCGCAGCGCCCACGGCCGCGACGCCTCCCAAGATCAAGGCGACGCGGGCGTTCGCGATCAGGATCGCGCCTTGAGAGGCGAGCACACCGGCGAGGAGCGCCGTGGCGATCAGCCCGCCGAGCTGCGCCACCGCGCTGTTCAGTCCCGATGCCGCGCCTGCGTGCCGGGTGTCTACCGCGCCGAGGACGGCGTTCGTCAACGGCGCCGCCGCGCACGCCATGCCGAGCGCGATCACCAAAATCGCCGGTAACAGCATTGTCCAGTAATTCGAGCCGGTACCGAGCTCGGCGATCAGCGAGAACCCAGCGGCGACGAGCAGCGGTCCGACGGTCAGCAGGCCGCGCTCGCCGAGCCGCGCCGCCAGTTTCCCGGCGGTCGGCGAGGCCGCCGCAAGCACCAGCGGAAACGGCAGCACGGCCGCACCGGCAACCGTGCTCGAATATCGGGCCGTTTCGATCAGCAGATAGGGCACCAGCAGAAAGAACAGGGCAAGCGCGCCATAGAGCAGGAGGGTCAACACCGTCAGCCCCACTAGGCGCGCCGACGCGAACATCGCCAGCGGCATCATCGCCTGATCGTGGCCGCGTTGCTCAATGCCGATGAACACGATCAAGAGCGCGATCGCGGCACCGAGCGCCGCTATCGCCGCGGCCGACCATCCACCCGGTCCGGCGCCGATCGTCAGCCCCCAGATCAGCAGGCCGAGTCCCGCCGTCGACGAAAATCGCGCCGCCGATATCGAGCGGGGCATGCCGTCCTTCCGGCCGATCCTTGGCCAAGGACCACGCCAATGCGAGCGCCGCCAGCGCCATGGGGACCTCGATGATAAAGATCGCGCGCCACCCGATCAGGTCGATCAACCATCCGCCGGCGACGGGTCCGATCGCCGCGGCGACGGACGCGGCGGCGGCCCAGATACCGATCGCCCTACCTTTGGCCTCGCCCGAAAAGGCGCCGCCCAGAATTGCCAGGCTGTTGGGGATCACCATCGCCGCGCCGACGCCTTGCACACCTCGCCCGGCGAGTAGCCACGAGGAAATCCGGCGCCATCGCGGCGACGACGGACGCCGCGGCAAAAATTGCCGAGCCGACGACCATAAGCCGCCGCCGGCCGATCAGGTCGCCGGCCGCGCCGCCGATCAGAAGCAGCGCGGCGAGCGGCAGCAGATAGACGTTGTAAACCCAGGGTAGATCGGCGCCCGCGACGTTCAGTCCCGTGGCGATGGCGGGAAGGCCGACATTGAGAACCGAGCCATCGATAAAATCCAGGCTCGATGCCAGGATCGCAGTAACGAGAACGAGACCGGCGGAGCTGATGCCGTGCGCGGCGGGTTGCGCTTTCGCGATTGCCGCATCGCAAGAGGTACGGATGACAGCGCTCACGGTGAAGCGGTTCCCTGTCCCGGTGGCCGAACCCGAAGGAGCTATCACGGTAGCGTAGCGAGCGTCGCCCGGCCATCACCATGCGTGCTTCGAGACGGCCGCTGACGCGGCCTCCTCAGCATGAGAAAAATCTTGTTATGGCGCTAAAGCAAATTCCGCTTCCGCAAAATCACCTTCTGTCGTCACCCGCGGACTTGACCGGCGGGTCCAGGACCATGTGTTTTGATTCGGAAAGAGACGCTCCTGCTTTAGCGCGCCTTCCACACGAATAATTTCGTCATTCCCGCGGAAGCCGGAATCCAGGGCAGACGACGTGCGATTGTCCTGGGTCCCTGCTTTCGCAGGGACGACGAAAAATGATTCAACTATCAACCGATCAAGGTCTAACAAAGCCCCTCAGCTTGAGGAGCGACGCGCAGCGCCGCGTCTCGAAGGCCGCTCCGATGCGGGCCGACAGGCATTTCGGTCAAGTGAGGCGAAGGGCGCTCTACGCCGTCCAGGGCGCGCGCGGCCTTGGTGCGGCCGCCCCACGTACGATCGCCGGCTCGGGATCGCCTGCCCGTTGCCGCGCCGCGGCCAGAACGTCATGGAACGGCGAGAACGCGGGTCGGAGTTGAGGGGCGGCGTCGGCACGTGGCGTCGCCACGTCGGCCGCTTCCGGCCGGTCGCGATAGGCGCCGCGGACATCGGCAAGCTCTTGCTCCGCGTCGGCGGCGTGGCGCCGCGCCGCGACCAATTCGGTTTGGAGTTCGTCGATGCGTCGCTCGGTCTCGCGGAGCCGGGCCGTTTCGGCATCGAGCTTGAGCCGGAGGTCGATGGTGCGGCGGTTGAGGCGGTCGAACTTCGCCCGCCACTTCGTCGTCTCGGCGGTTCGGTCGTTGCCATCGTCCGCGACGGCGGCGAAGGCCCGGCACACCTCGCTCAGCGGCGTGCCGTCGGCGGTGCGGCGGAAGCCGTTGACGGCGGCGATCACTTCCCGGTCGTCGGTATGGGGATGCAGCGCTACCTCAAGGCAGCGGATCGCGGTCTCCCATTTATTCCGTTCCATCGCCGGCTGCCGTTTCACCGCTCGTCGCGTCCACCAGGGAAGACGTACGTTTCGGCGATTATTTGCACCGCGGCTTAACGGATGTTGAACGCGGCCATTTCGGAGGGTGACCCTCAAGCAATCTCAAAATCTCCGGATTGACAAGTTCTTGTTATGTTCCCATATATTGATTTTGCGGTGACTGAAGCCGAAGAGATGGGCGGCAAGAGGCCGGCGCCATTGCACCATGAACTAGAGAAAGAGGAACACGTTTCTATTGAATCTCCTGTAAATTCCCTGCAGAAGCAGCAAAACCCGTGGAGACGTTCGCAACACACCGACCGGTGGAGAAACCGCCACAACGACAAAAAATAATGACGAACTCCCCAAGCGTTCGCAGGGAGCGCGCGCCGGTCGCGCGCGCCGAGCCGTCGATTGCCGCTGCCGCGGAAATCCGGTAGTGATGAAGGAAGTCGCCTGTCGCACCGATGTTACACGTTGCGATGGCGATACCCACGCAAGGCATCGTCATCGCCGCGGGGTTGGGAGGGGACGTTAGGCGCCTCGGGGTGCTCGGGAGGAATTTTCAAAAATGCTGTTCGAAAGAATTACCGGCGCGGAAGCGTTGCGTAGCTCCGACGCCGCCGCGGCTGTCTCGACGTCGCGGGCGGCCGCGCGGCGGCGCGATCTCGTCGATGCGTGGCGGCTGACCAAGCCTTATTTCGTCTCGGAAGAAAAAGTCGCGGCCTGGACCTTGCTGGCGGCGGTCGTGCTGCTTAACCTCGCCAATGTTTATGTCCATGTCCGCATCAATCAATGGAGCGCGGCCGAGTACAACGCGCTCGGGATGTATAACTACGACGAGTTCATCTATCAGTTCTGGATCTTCCTGATCCTGTCGGCGTTCAACATCGTCATCACGGTGTACGCGCTCTATCTCAATCAGATGCTGCAAATCCGCTGGCGCCGCTGGCTGACGCGGCGCTATCTCGCGACCTGGTTGACCGACCGCACCTATTTCCGCCTGCAGCTCGTCGGCGGCACCACCGACAACCCCGATCAGCGCATCCAGGAAGACCTCAATCTCTTCACCACATACGTGATGAGCCTGTCGCTCGGGCTGCTGACGGCGGTCGTATCGCTGTTCTCGTTCCTGTTCATTCTCTGGGAATTGTCGGGACCCGCGACGATCCCGCTCGGCAATTGGGGAACTTGGTACATTCCGGGCTATCTGGTGTGGGCCGCGCTGCTTTACTCAGGCATCGGCACCTGGCTCAGCATCAAGGTCGGGCGGCCTCTGGTGCCGCTCAGCTTCGCGCAGCAGCGGTTCGAGGCCGATTTCCGCTACAGTCTGATCCGGCTGCGCGAGAACGCGGAGAGCATCGCCTTCTACGGCGGCGAGGCGCCGGAATATTCCGTCTTCCGGTCGCGCTTCTCCAACGTCGTCGATAATTTTTACCGCATCATGGTGCGTCGCAAACACCTCTCGTGGTTCACCGCAAGCTTTACCCAGGCGGCGATCGTGTTTCCGATTCTGGTCGCGGCGCCGCGCTATTTTGCCAAGCAGATCCAGCTCGGCGGCCTGATCCAGGTGCTCGGCGCGTTCGGCATGGTGCAGAACGCGCTGTCCTTCATCGTCAATTCCTATCCCGACATCGCGGCGTGGCAGGCCTGCACCGAGCGCTTGAGCTCCTTCGAGGGGCGGATGCGCCAGGTCGCGGAATCGATGCGCGCGCCGCAGCAGATCGCGTTACGGCGCGGCGGTGGCGTCGAGGTCAGCAATCTCGACATCGACTTGCCTGATGGCACGCGGCTGCTGCGCGGCGTGAATTTCTCGGCGTCGCCGGGCGAGGCGCTGTTGCTGGTCGGCCCCACCGGTTCCGGCAAGAGCACGACGCTGCGCGCCATGGCCGGGTTGTGGCCGTTCGGCAAGGGCGAGGTCGGGCTGGGCGAGGGCGTCGAGATGTTCCTGCCGCAAAAACCCTACCTGCCGCTCGGCACGCTGCGCCAGGTGATGCTCTATCCGCGCGAGGACCAGGAGGATGCGCGCCGCGTGCCGGACGAGCGGCTTGAGGAAGTGCTGAAGCTGGTCGATCTCGGATCGTTCGTGCGCGTGCTCGACACCATCGACAATTGGTCCCTGCGCCTGTCGCTCGGCGAGCAACAGCGGCTGGCCTTCGCGCGCGTGCTGTTGGTTGAACCGTCGGTCGTGATCATGGACGAGGCCACGTCGGCGCTTGACGAGCCGACCGAGGCGAGGCTCTACAGCCTGATCCGCAAGATGCCGCATCGCCCGACAATCGTCAGCGTCGGGCATCGCAGCACGCTGCGCGAATTCCACGACAAGATCTGCGATATCGGCACGTTCCGCTGAGGTTACTTCGCCGCGATCAGCTCTTCGTCCGGCGGCGGTATCTCGGAGCGGACCAGTTCCGCCAGGACGGCGGCGATCCGCTTCGCTGATTCGGGCGCCGTCATGCGCGCGTGACCGCAGTCGACCGGCGTAATGATGACATTTCCGCCGACGAACGGCGCCCAGCTTGCGGCAAGCCGCTCGGGGTTCGAACCGTCGGCCGTGGCGGCGAAAAGCTGCACGTCGCCATCGAAGCGTTCGGGCCGATGGCTCAGCGGCAGCCGCACGGTCATGCCGTAGACGGCGAGCAAGCGCTCGGTCTGCTCGGCGCTGAAGTCGGAGGGGAACATGCCGCTGTCGCGAACGATCCGCGTCAGCTCGGCAAGATTTTCGATCGGCGCCGCCGGCGCCGTGCCGGGGCCGGCAAGCGCCAGAACATCGGCAAGCTCGGCCATCAAGGTGCGGTCGTCGGGTGCTGCGGCGCCCGGCTGCGGCGGCGAGGTGTCGAGCAGCGCCAGCAACGCCACGGTCTCGCCGGCCTGGCGCAAGCGGCAGGCAATGGCATGAGCAACAAGGCCGCCGAACGACCAGCCGAGCAGATGGTAGGGGCCGTGCGGTCGCACCGAGCGGATGGCCCTGAGATAATCCTCGGCCATGTCGTCGACTGACGCCGCCAGCGGTTCTCCCGGCTCGAGGCCGGACGCTTGCAGACCGTAAGACCGGCTGGTCCGGCGCCAGGGCACGAGCCAGGTGCATGTAACAGAACACCGTGCCGCCGGCCGGATGGATGCAGAACAGCGGCGGCTTGAAGCCGTCCGGCTGGAGGGCAAGCAGCGGCGAAAAGACATGCGGTTGTCGCTGGCTGCGTAACGCCGCGGCGAGACCCTCGATGGTCGGTTGCTCGAACAGGATGCGGAGCGGCAGGTCGGCGTGGAAAGCGCGGTTGCAACGGTTGATCAGGCTGATGGCAAGAAGAGAGTGGCCGCCGAGATCGAAGAAATTGTCACCGATGCCGAAATCGTCGACCGGCAGCAGGCTGCGCCAAATTTGCTGAAGCGCCAGCTCGACGCCGTCCCGAGGTCCGCGATAGTCGGTCTCGTTGCCGATTGAGCCCGTAATCGC
>CAVSQC010000030.1:0-54130 GCA_963729845.1 uncultured Alphaproteobacteria bacterium | reverse complement strand
GTACAAATAGCCGATATCGAACGCAATTTCAAGTGGTTTGGGGTCCGGACTCGATTACTTCCGTCGTCACCCCTGCGAAAGCAGGGGTCCATCGCCGCGCGTCGGCGCGGCATCAGACTCTTACGGCTCGCGGACGCTCGCCCGATGGATTCCCGCTTTCGCGGGAATGACGATTGGGGTGCTGCAAACTGGATGGATCGAGCCCTAGGCGAATGCCTGGCGGTGATCGCGGCAGAAAGTTTCGAAATTTTGTGCCTTGCGTCCGAGAATCCGCTGGACCTCGTCGTTGCGGAACTTGGCCTCGCCGTTCCGGACCATGGTCCACAGCGCCACCAGCCCCTCGACCAGCATGTCCGACCCGCCGGCGGCGCGCAGCCGCTCGCCGGCTGCTTGCGGGGTGATGTTGACGACCTTGACGGGCTTGCCGATGACGCGGGACAAGATCGCTACCTGCTCCGGCACGGTCAGCAGCTCGGCGCCGTAGAGGTCGTAGACCTGGCCCTCGTGACGCGGATCGGTCAGCGCCGCCGCCGCCACCGCCGCGATGTCCGTGGGCGCGATCATCGCCATCTTGCCGTCACCGAAGGGCGAGTACACCGCGCCCTGCGCCTTGACGGTGCCGGCCCAGCCGAGCGTGTTCGACATGAACATGCCGCAGCGCAGGAAGGTCCAGGCCACGCCGGATTTTCGGATCAACTCCTCCTGCTCGAAATGAACCTGGCCGATGCCGCGCCCGGTGGAGCGCGCCGAGATTTTGACGATGCGCTTGACGCCGGCCTTGGCGCTGTCGGCGATGAGCTGGCGGTCGGCGGCCTGGGTCGTGTCGGCGATGATGCCGACCAGGAACACCGCGTCGGCGCCGGCGACCGCGCGCGCCACCGTCGCCGCGTCCTTGAGGTCGCCGACGACGCGCTCGACCTTGGGGTCGAACGCCGCGGCCTTGGCGGCGTCGCGCGTCACCACGCGCACCGCCTCGCCCTTCGCCAGAAGTTGCGGCACCAACTCCTTGCCGATATTGCCGGTCGCACCCGTCACGAGGATCATGTCACGCTTCCTCCCCTACAGTTGGCCAGGCGACGGCATGACGAAGGACTTGTACTGCAAGACACAATCATCCTCGATGCTGGGTTCGCCATATTTTCGAAAGGTCAAATGGACTTCGTTGTGATTTTTTTCATCGTACCAGCGTAATCCGATGAGCGGAGCCAAGATCGAGACTTGGATCTTTAGTGCTCTTGAATTGCGGCGCTTCTTCCTTCGCGGGTCGTCCATAAAGGCGGCGCAGAATTTCGATTAATGGGTCGCATCTATCAGGCTCCTTCAGCTTCATGGAAATCGTTGCATGAGCTTTCCCGATCGATTTTCGAACGGCGAGCGCCCTTGTTAAAAACAAGACCGCTCTGTGCTGTAGTTCGGGGAATGCGAGGGCTTCGCGATTGCGCGCCGAAACCATTGTCCAATCCCGCCATGATCGTGGGTCGGGACGAGTTGCGGAACTTGGAAATTCCTATCCGGCTTCGATGTCGTGCCAGATTGGCCCCAAATGGTCCCTTGCCCAATCGCAAAACGCGACGATGGGAAAAAGCGTGACGCTCGCCGGGGCCCGTAAGGTGATCGCCGTCCGAAAGAGCGATTGTTTCGTCCAGAATTGTTCTGCAATGCGGGCTCGCGAAACGCCTGTTTGCTACGCGATTTCAGCGGTGGTCTGCGAGCAGGCCGCGCGCCAGGACACAGCTCGCGCGCGGCATCCAGAATGGGCTTGTCCCGAATTGTTGCGGTACGCGGCATCAATGCCGGAAGTGGCGCATGCCGGTGAACACCATCGCGATGCCGGCCTTGTCGGCGGCGGCGATCACCTCCTCGTCGCGGACCGAGCCGCCGGGCTGGATCACCGCGGTGGCGCCGGCCTCGACCGCGGCCTCCAAGCCGTCGGCGAAGGGAAAGAACGCATCGGACGCCACCACCGAGCCCTTGGCGGCTTGCAGTCGCCGGCCTTGCGCTCCGCTTCACGCGCGATGCGCGCGCAATCGACGCGGCTCATCTGGCCCGGCGCCGATGCCGACCGTCGCGCCGTCCTTGGCATAGACGATGGCGTTCGATTTGACGTGCTTCGCCACGGTGAAGGCGAACAGCAGATCGGCGATCTCCGCCGCGGTCGGCGCGCGCTTGGTCACGACTGCGCAGATCGGCGGCGGCGACGCGGCCGGTGTCGCGCGTCTGCACCAGATAGCCGCCGGCGAGCGAGCGGAGCGTCATGCTCCGGCGCGCGTCGGGCTCAGGCAGCCGCCGGCGAGCAGCAGGCGCACTGTTTTTTCCGCTCCAGGATCGGCATCGCGTCCGGCGCGATCCGGGCGCGATGACCACCTCGGCGAAATCTTGGCGAGCGCCTGCGCCAGCGCCACGTCGATGGCGCGGTTGACCGCGACGATGCCGCCATAGGCGCTGACCGGATCGCAGGCGAGGGCGCGGTCCCACGCCGCGCGCAAATCCGCCGCCACCGCGACGCCGCACGGGTTGGCGTGCTTGACGATGACGATGGCGGGCCGGTCGAACTCGGCAACCAGCGCGTAGGCCGCGTCGGTATCGTTGAGATTGTTGTAGGATAGTTCCTTGCCCTGAATCTGCCGCGCGGCGCCGAGGCCGGACGGCGGCCGCGTCGACATAGAACGCCGCCTGCTGATGCGGGTTCTCGCCATAGCGCAGCAATTGCCGCCGCGTCGCCGCGACGCGTGAGCGTCTCGGGAAACATCTCGCCTTGTTGTTTGGCGAACCACGACGCCACCGCCGCGTCGTAGGCGGCCGTGCGCGCGAACGCCTTGGCCGCGAGCGCGCGGCGCAGTGCCAGCGTCGTGGCGCCGCCATGCTCGGTCAGCGCCGCGATCAGCGCCGCGTAGTCGGCGGGATCGGTGACCACGGCGACATCGCCGTGGTTCTTGGCGGCGGCGCGGATCAGCGCCGGCCCGCCGATATCGATGTTCTCGATGCACTCGTCGAAGCCGGCGCCGCGCGCCACCGTCGCGGCGAAGGGATAGAGGTTCGACGACCAGGAGATCGATCGGCGCGATGTCGTGCGCGGCGATCGCGGCGAGATGGTCGGGCCGGTCGCGCCGCGCCAGCAAGCCGCCGTGAATCGCGGGATGCAGCGTCTTGACGCGGCCGTCGAGCATTTCGGGAAAGCGCGTCACCTGCGCCACCTCGCGCACCGCGAGGCCGGCGTCGCTCAGCGCCTTGGCGGTGCCGCCCGACGAGATCAGCTCGACGCCGCGCGCCGCCAGCGCCTTCGCCAGATCGACAACGCCGGTCTTGTCATGGACCGACAGCAGCGCGCGCCGGACCGGCCGCAAATCTTCATTCGTCATCGCCGCCGCTTTCGCTCGGACGCTTCGGCTCGGTGCGCTGCTCGCGGCGCAGCGCCCATTTGACCATGGCGCCGCCGCTGCCGACATGGCCGTCCAGCACCAGTTGCCGCGATTTGCGCAAGCTCTCGCCGCCCAGATAGACGCTGTCGGCGATGCTCATCACCGCGCCCTGGGCGCGCAGCCGCCAGCCGACGCCGCTCGGCAGCCGCAACAGGGCCGCGGCGCCGTCCTGGATCAGCGACACTTGCACGGTGGGATGAAGATGGAAACGCAGGCAGAAATTCTGACCCGCCGGTCCGGTCAGCCGGTCCTCGCCGCGCAGATCCTCGCCGTCGGCGGCGAGGAACAGCTGCCGCGCATGGACCAGGCCGAACGACGCCTTGTAGCCGTCATGGCTGGCTTCGATCCATTGGCTGCCTTGATCCTCGGCGCGCTCGCACGTCACTTCGTTCGGCCGCCGGCCCATCCCGCCTTCGGGCCAGATCTGAGCCGAATTGTGATCGGCGACCACCAGCGTCGAATGCGCCGCGGTGGCGCGCGTAGTGGCGCGCCAGTCGGCGCTCGGCCCGCTATAGGCGCCGCAATTGACGATGAGCCGCTCCTTGCCGAGGCTCATCTCGAAGGCGAGCGTGCCGGCATGGGCATCGCGGTCCACGCCGCGGGGGCGGCGGCGCGCCGGCATCCATCACCACCAGCGTGCGCCCGGCCTGAAGCCGCTGGAAGCCGAGATAGGGCGCGCTGGACGGCGGCCGGCCGTTCGCGTCGGCGCGGGACAGAAGCTGCTCGATCCGCGCCGGATCGTCCTCGTTGGTGCCGTTGAACAGCGCGAACTTGTTGTCGCCGTGGCGGAAGAACCGCAGGATCGGCGCGGCGCGGTCGATCGCGGATTGGAGCGCGCCCGGCACCTCGATGCTCGGCCGCGCGCAACGCGTCGCGCGCCTCGATCAGATAGCGCATCGCCATGAACTGGGCGCGGCCGCCGCGCTCGACATGGCCGCCGTCGGGGAGGATTTGCGCGTCGACCTCGCGCACGAAGCGATCGAGCCCGCGCCGCAGCCGCGCGGGCTGGCCAAGCGCCACCCAGGCGATGACCAAGCCGCGCAACGCCGCGAGGCGCGGCAATCCCGGCGCCGCCTTGCCGGCGACACGGTTCAGATGCCGCGCTTGGCGCGCGTAGCTTTGCAGCAAGCGCGCGCGAAACGCATCATCGCGTGCGATCGTGCCGAAATGCTCGGTCCAGGCGGTGAGGCGATCGGCCAGAACGTCGGCGCGCCAGCGCGACCGGCGTCCAGGCATCGCATTGCTCGAGCCAGGCGCGGGTCCATTCGCCGGCGTCGTAGAACGCGGCGCCGGGCGCCGCCAGCAAATCGCCGAGCCAGCCGAAGCCGTGGAGCTGCGCCAGATAGTCCGGCCTGACACGGACCGCGTCCCAGGGCGGACGTTGGCTGCGCACCGATTCGCCGGCGAAGCGGAACTCGCCGCCTTGCAACTCGGCGCCGCGCGCGGCGTCGCCGGGCCACGGCCGCGGCCAAGCGATCGCCAGCCCCGCGGGCGGCCGCGCCCACAGGCTGAGATGGTACAGCGCCGAGCCGTAATAGACTGTGGCGAGGGTCATCGCGGCACCGCCGCGCCGCGCAGGCGCTTGATGTTGGCGGCATAGGCGGCGGGCCCGTTCTCGAAGGTCGCGGTGCCGGCGACCAGCACGTCGGCGCCCGCCGCCACGGCGATGCGCGCGGTTTCGGGATTGATGCCGCCATCGACCTCGAGATCGACCGCGCGGCCCATCGCGTCGATGCGCCGGCGCAGCGTCGCGATCTTGTCGGTGACGCTGGCGATGAAGCTCTGGCCGCCGAAGCCGGGATCGACGCTCATCACCAGCACCAGATCGACGATGTTGAGAACGTGCTCGATCGCCTCGATCGGCGTCGCCGGGTTGAGCGCGACGCCCGCCTTCTTGCCGTGCTGCTTGATCAGCTCGAGGCTGCGGTGGAGATGGGGGCCGGCCTCGGGATGCACCGTGATGATGTCGGCGCCGGCGGCGGCGAAGTCGGGAATGTAGGGGTCGGCCGGCGCGATCATCAGATGGCAAGTCGAACGGCAGGCGCGAATGCTTCCTGAGCGCCTTCACCACCGACCGGGCCGATGGTCAGGTTGGGCACGAAATGCCCGTCCATGACGTCGACATGAATGTAATCGGCGCCGGCCTTGGTGACGGCCTCGACCTCGTCGCCCAGGCGGGAGAAATCCGCCGACAGGATCGACGGCGCGATACGCACGGCTTGTTGCATGGGATTGTAGCTAACAATTGTCGCCCCGAACCGCAAGGCACGGCGACCGCCCCGAGTCGCACCGGGGAATTCGCGCCAATGATGTCGACCTGATCTCGCCGGTGCTCGACGTCATTCCGGACGCCGAATCCGGCAAAGAGATCGACCGTTGACGGACGCACTGCTGCTCGACACGCATATCGCGCTGTGGCTCGACAAAGGTAGCGAACGGTTGATGGCGTCGACCCGCGCGCTGATCGATGACTGCCGGGTCGGTGGTGGGACGATATTTCTCAGTGCCGTCTCTATCTGGGAGATAGCGGCGTTACTCGATGCCGAGCGTATTGCATTCGACTTCCCGCTCGAAAATTGGGCCGATCGTTTCATCGGCCGCGCCGGTGTTGCGGCGGCACCGCTGACCCACCGCGCTGCAAGTCGCGCTTACGAGCTTCATCATCTCGAACATCGCGATCCGGCTGACCGGCTGCTGATCGCGACCGCGATCGAACTCGATTGCCGGCTGGTGACCTATGACGACCGCATCCTCCGACTTCGGCAAACGACACGGACGGCGATACGGATTTTCAGCGGCGAGCTAGGGCCAGCTCACCTCCGGCGGCAGCGACATCAGGATCGCCTCGATATTGCCGCCGGTCCTGAGGCCGAACAGCGTGCCGCGGTCGTAGATCAGGTTGAACTCGACATAGCGGCCGCGCTTCACGAGCTGGTCGCGGCGCTGCGCCTCGGTCCAGGGCGCGAACATGTGGCGCCGCACGAGTCGCGGATAGATGTCGAGGAACGCCTCGCCGACATCCTTGGTGAAGGCGAAATCGCGCGCCCAATCGTTCTCGAGATAATCGTAAAAAATGCCGCCGACGCCGCGCGCCTCGTTGCGGTGCTTGATGAAGAAATACTCGTCGCACCATTTCTTGAAGCGCGCGTAATAGTCGGCGCCGTGCGCGTCGCAAGCGGCTTGCAGGGCGGCGTGAAAGTCGCGCGTGTCGGCCGCGTCGGGATAGACCGGCGTCATGTCGGCGCCGCCGCCGAACCAGCTCTTGGTCGTGCGCAGGTGCCGCGTGTTCATATGCGCCGCCGGCACCAGCGGCGAGCGCGGATGCGACACCAGCGAAATGCCGCTGGCCCAGAACTCGCCGTCGGCGCCGGCGCCCGGAATCTGGCCGCGGAACTCGGGCGAGAACGCGCCCCATACCGTCGACACGTTGACCCCGATCTTTTCGAACACGCGGCCGCGCATCAGCGCCATCGTGCCGCCGCCGCCGCCCTCGCGCGGCCAGGATTTGCGCTCGAAGCGCCCGGCCGGGCCGTCGCCCGCGCGGGCGACGTACTCGTCCTCGATCGCCTCGAAGGCGGCGCACAGCCGGTCGCGGAGCAACTCGAACCAAGCCTGCGCTTGCCGTTGTTGAGGGTCGATGGAATTCATGTCAAACGAGGCTATGCTGTTGGTCCCAAGGGTCAAGCTCGCGGGCCGCGAACAATGTGCCGTCGCGGTTGATTTTATGCGGCAGGATGTCGCATAGCGATGGGCCTTCAACAATATAGCTTGCCCGCGCCCAGGCGGCGCGGCGCTATGGGGCGGGGAATGGTTGTATCGAACGAGGTGACGGATGGCGGATCTGGCGCACGGTAAGCCGGGAGCGGGCGCAGCCCTGTCGAACGGCCACGCCACGGGCTCGCGGCGCGATTTTCTCACCATCGCCGGCGGCGCCATCGCGGCGGTCGGCGCGGTATGCGTCGCGTGGCCGCTGCTCGACACCATGAACCCCTCGGCCGACATTCTGGCGGCGGGCGCGCCGATCGATGTCGACCTCAGCCATGTGCAGCCCGGCCAGCAGATCGTGGTGCTGTGGCGCTCGAATCCGATCTTCATCGTCAACCGCACGCCGGACCTGTTGAAGACCTTGCAGGACCCGAAGGACATTGCGTTGTTGAGCGATCCCGATTCCGGCGGCCATGCAGCAGCCGGCCTACGCCAACAACTGGCACCGCTCGATCCAGCCGCAATATCTCGTCCTGGTCGGCATCTGCACCCATCTCGGCTGCATCCCCGGCTACATGCCCCAGGCCAACAGCGTCAATCCCGGCTGGCTCGGCGGCTATTTCTGCCCATGCCACGGCTCGCGCTACGACCTGGCGGGCCGCGTCTATAGCGGCGTGCCCGCGCCCTACAATCTGCCGGTCCCGCCCTATCGCTTCCTCAGCAAGACGATGATCCGCATCGGCGAGAATCCGCCCGACGGCGGCGATTTCGACCTCAATTCGATCGAGCAGATCTAGGACAAGACGGCGATGTCAGGCACCCCTTCGACGGTCCGCACCAACAACCGCTTGGTCAAGTGGATCGACACCCGTCTGCCGCTCTTCTCGTTCGCGCAGGACGCGATGGTCGATTATCCCGAGCCGCGCAACCTGAACTACTGGTGGAACTTCGGCTCGCTCGCCGGGATCATGCTGGTGATCATGATCGTGACCGGCATCTTCCTCGCGATGCAGTACACGCCGCATGTCGACTATGCCTTCGGGTCGGTCGAGCGGCTGATGCGCGATGTGAATTACGGCTGGCTCCTGCGCTACATCCACATGAACGGCGCGTCGTTCTTTTTCATCGTCGTCTATATCCACATTTTCCGCGGCTATTATTACGGTTCCTACAAGGAGCCGCGCGAGCTGCTGTGGATCCTCGGCGTCCTGATCCTGCTGCTGATGATGGCGACCGCGTTCTTCGGCTACGTGCTGCCGTGGGGCCAGATGAGCTATTGGGGCGCCACCGTCATCACCAATCTCTTCACCGCGATCCCGGTGATCGGCAATCCGATCCATACCTGGCTCCTGGGCGGGTTCGCGGTCGGCAACCCGACGCTGAACCGCTTCTTCTCGCTCCATTACCTGCTGCCGTTCGTGATCGTCGGCGTCGTCGGGCTGCACCTGATCGCGCTGCGCCAGCACGGCTCCAACAATCCCTTGGGCATCGCGGTGAAGGGACCGCAGGACCAGATTCCGTTCCATCCCTACTACACGATCAAGGACATGTTCGGGCTGGGCGTGTTCCTGGTGATCTACGCCATCTTCATTTTCTACCTGCCCAACACGCTGGGCGATTCCGCGAACTATATCCCCGCCAATCCGCTGCAAACCCCGCCGGAGATCGTGCCGGAATGGTACCTGTTGCCGTTCTACGCGATCCTGCGGTCGATCCCGGACAAGCTGATCGGCGTGCTGGCGCTGTTCGCCTCGATCTTCATCCTGTTCCTGCTGCCGTGGCTCGACACCTCGCGCGTGCGCAGCTCCTATTTCCGGCCGATCCACAAATGGGTGTTCTGGCTGTTGATCGTCGACGTGTTCGCGCTCGGCACGGTCGGCGCGCACCGGCCCGAAGGCGCCTATATCGTCGTCGGCCGCATCGCGACCTTCTATTACTTCTTCCACTTCATCGTGCTGCTGCCGCTGATCGGCTGGTTCGAACGGCCGCTGCCGCTGCCGGAAAGCATCGCCGCTTCGGTCACCAAGAAGACCGCGCCCGCCGGCGCCACCCAAAGCGGAGCCGTGTCATGAGGGCGCTCGCGGTCGCGGCGGTTGCCGGCGCGGCGCTGCTCGGCGTCGCGTCGGGTGCGTGGGCGCAGGAAACCGCGCCCGAGGCGCCGCATCAGGCCTGGTCGTTCGCCGGGATCTTCGGCACCTTCGACCGCGGCTCGGTCCAGCGCGGCTTCCAGGTCTATAACGAGGTCTGCTCCAACTGCCATTCGATGAAGCTGCTGCATTACCGCGATCTCGGTCCCGACGGGCCGGGCGGCGGCATCGGCTTCAGCGATGCCGAAGTGGCGGCGATCGCGGCGCAGAAGCAGGTCGAGGACGGGCCGAACGATCAGGGCGAGATGTTCCGCCGTCCCGGCAAGCCGCAGGATACGTTCGTGTCGCCGTTCCCCAACGAGCAAGCGGCGCGCGCCGCGAACGGCGGCGCGGCCCCGCCCGATCTCTCGGTGATGGTGAAGTCGCGCGGCAACGGCCTCGAATATCTCTGGGGCGAGGGCGGACCGGATTACGTCTATGCCATTTTGAACGGCTTCCGCGACAAGCCGCCGGCCGGTTTCAACCTGCCGCAAGGCAAGTACTACAACGAATATTTCGACGGCCACGCCATCGCGATGCCGCCGCCCTTGGCCGACAACGCGGTCAAGTTCCAGGACGGCACCCCGGCGACCCTGCCGCAAGAAGCGCATGACGTGGTGACGTTCCTGACCTGGGCGGCCGAGCCCTACATGGAAGACCGCAAGGAAACCGGCGCCAAGTCGATCCTGTTCCTGCTGGTCATGACGGGCGTGCTCTACGGCGCCAAGCGCAAGGTGTGGAAGGATCTGCACTAGCGCGTCGGGCCGACAGTTCGGTTGACGCGGCGCGCATGCGCTCCTAGCCTCCGATCACGACGCCCAGCGATAAGGGCGCGACAAAGATCGAGGAGGACGCGCCATGCGGACCGCTGGATTGTTCGCCATGCTCGGCGCCGCGATGCTTGCGCTTCCGGCCGCGGCGCAAATCTCCGACAACAAGATCAAGATCGCGGTGCTCGACGATTTCTCGGGCCAATACTGCAACGGCAATTGCATGGGGCCGGTGGTGGCAACGCGCATTGCCGCCGACGAGTTCGGCGGCAAGATCGCGGGCGCGCCGATCGAGGTCATCTGGGGCGACCACCAGAACAAGCCCGACGCCGCCGCGGCGCTGGTCAGCCGCTGGTTCGACGTCGAGCAGGTCGACGCCATCGCCGACATCACCAATTCCTCGGTCGGCCTCGCCGCCAACCGGATCGCGCGCGACCGCGGCAAGGCGGTGCTGATGTCCTCGACCGGCTCGCCCGATTTCACCGGCAAGGAATGCGCGCCCTACACCACGCAATGGACCTTCGACACCTACCAGTTCGGCAAGAGCATCGCCGAAGCGGTGCCGATGCTCGGCAAGACCTGGTTCATCGTCACGCCGGACTATCTCTTCGGCAAGACGCTCGAGGCCAATGTCCGCAAGTTCGTCACCGCGGCCGGCGGCAAGGTGCTGGGCTCCGTGGTGCATCCGTTCGGCACCAACGACATGTCGTCCTTCATGCTGCAGGCGCAGTCTTCGGGCGCGCAAGTGATCGCGCTCGCCAACGCCGGCGGCGACCTTACCAACGCGATCAAGACGGCGAAGGAATTCGGCCTGGTCGATGCCGGAATCAAGATCGTGCCGCTGTCGCTCGACCTGCCGTTCATCGACGGGGTCGGCGGGCTCAAAGTGGCGCAAGGCATGATGATGACCTTGCCGTGGTATCCGGGCTTGAAGCCCGAGGCGATGGCGTTCGCGCAGGAGTTCAAGAAGCGCCAGGGCGTGATGCCGGGCTATCTCATGGCCGGCCTCTATTCGGTCGTGCACAATTACCTGCTCGCGATCAAGGCGGCCGGCACCGACAATCCGAAGATCGTGTTCGCCAAGATGCGCGAGACGCCGGTCAACGACGCCTTCGCCACCGGCGGCCATCTGCGCGCCGACGGGCGCATGGTGCACGACGTCTATCTGGTGCAGGTGAAGAAGCCGTCGGAATCGACCGGGCCGGACGATCTCGTCAAGCTGATCGCGACCATTCCCGGCGACAAGGCGTTCCGCCCGATGTCCGAGGGCGGCTGCCCCTACGTCAACAAGAGCTGATGGAATTTTGCGCAACATCGAAACCCCTTTTCGTCATTGCCGGGCTTGACCCGGCAATCCCGAGCAAGCGACGGGCGGTCCCGTCGGCTGCTTGAGACCCGCGGGTCGAGCCCGCGGGTGACGGTGTGAAGAAAAACGAGGCGAAGGAACATGATGCGTTTACCTATTCGATTCGTTGCGCCATTGCCCTCGCACTATCCGCCACCGCGGCGCAGGCGCAATTCTCCGACGGCAAGATCAAGATCGGCGTGCTCGACGATTTTTCGGGCCAGTTCTGCACCGGCAACTGCATGGGGCCGGTCAACGCGGTGCGCATCGCCGCCGACGAGTTCGGCGACAAGATCGACGGCGTGCCGATCGAGATCATCTGGGGCGACCATCAGAACAAGCCCGATGTCGGCGTGGCGCTGACCAACAAATGGCTCGATACCGAACAGGTCGACTTGATCGTCGACGTGGTCAATTCCTCGGTCGCGCTCGCGGTACAGAACATCGCGCGCACCAAGGGCAAGGCGGTGCTGTACTCGACCGCCGGTTCGTCCGACCTCACCGGCAAGCAATGCGCGCCCTATAGCGCGCATTGGAGCTACGACACCTATCAGTTCGGCAAGACCATCGGCGAGGCGGTGCCCTATCTGGGCAAGAGCTGGTTCATCATCGCCACCGATTTCGCCTATGGCAAAATTCTGGCCGCTCAGATCAAGCTCAATGTCGAGAAGGCCGGCGGCAAGGTGCTGGGCACGGTGTTCCATCCCTTCGGCATCAACGATGCCTCGTCCTTCATCCTTCAGGCGCAGGCGTCGGGCGCGCAGGTGATCGCGCTCGCCAATTCCGGCAACGACGCCACCAACAGCGTCAAGGCGGCGAAGGAATTCGGCCTGGTCGATTCCGGCGTCAAGATCGTGCCGGTCAGCATGGACCTGCCGTTTGTGGAGGGCGCCGGCGGTCTTCCGGTGATGCAGGGCATGTTCCTGCCGCTGCCTTGGTATCCCGGGGTCAGCGACAAGGCGCGCGCCTTCTCCGCCGAGTTCAAGAAGCGCCAAGGCACCGAGGCGCCCTATCTGATGGCGGGGCTCTATTCCGCGGTGCGCACCTATCTGCTGGCGGCACAGGCGACCAAGACCGACAATCCGAAGCCGATCTTCGAATATATGCGGGCGCACGTCATCGACGACGCCTTCACCAGCCACGGCGTGCTGCGCGCCGACGGCCGCATGGTGCACGACGTGTATCTGACGCAGCTCAAGAAGCCGTCGGAATCGAAAGGGCCGGACGATCTCTCGAAGCTGATCGCCGTCATCCCGGGCGACAAGGCGTTCCGCCCGATGTCCGAGGGCGGCTGCCCCTATGTGAAAGCGAACTGACGAGCGTTGACGCCATCGGGCGCGTTCAATAAGTTCATAGAAATTGCCGTGGCCGGGATGCTGCCGCGGCGCGAGGCGAGGGAGGTAAATTTGAAGAAAATTCTCGGCATGGCGGCGTTTGCCGCCGCGATCGCGCTGTCCGGCGCGGCACAGGCGCAATATTCGGACAACATGATCAAGTTGGGCATCCTGGACGATTTCTCCGGCCCCTATTGCGTCGACAATTGCATGGCGCCAGTGGTGGCGACGCAGATCGCCGTGGACGAGTTCGGTGGCAAGATCAACGGCGTGCCCATCGTGGTGATCCACGGCGACCACCAGGACAAACCCGATGTCGGCGTCTCGATCGCGCGGCGCTGGTACGACACCGAGAATGTCGACGTCATCCTCGACGTGGTTTACTCGGGCGTCGCCCTCGCGGTGCAGGGCGTGGCGCGCGAAAAGGGCAAAGCGGTGCTGTACAGCATGGCCGGCTCGGATCAGCTCACCGGCAAGCAGTGCTCGCCCTACAGCGCGCAGTGGACCTACGACACCTACCAGCTCCCGAATCTCGGCCAGGCGCTGCCGATGCTCGGCAAGAAGTGGTTCATCCTCTCCGCCGACTACGCCTACGGCAAGGCGCTGGTCGCGGGCGTGACCGCGTCGGTCAAAAAGGCCGGCGGCGAGATCGTCGGCACGGTGTTTCATCCGTTCAACGCGGGCGACATGTCGTCCTTCATCCTCCAGGCGCAAAACTCGGGTGCCGACGTCGTGGCGCTCGGCGACGCCGGCCCCGACATGAACAACGCCATCAAGGCCGCCAACGAATTCGGCCTCATCGCCAAGGGCGTCAAGATTGTGCCGTTGAGCATGGATCTTTCGGCCATTGCCGGCGCGGGCGGCCTCCAGGCGACGCAGGGCATGATGATGGCGCTGCCGTGGTATCGCGACGCCAATCCGCCGAAATCGGAAGCCTGGGCTGACGAATTCGAGAAGCGGCAGAAGACCATGGCGCCGTATCTGATGGCCGGGCTGTACTCCGCGGTGCGCACCTACCTGCTCGCGGCGCAGGCTACCAAGTCGGACGATCCCAAGAAGATCTATCCGTGGATGCAGCAGCACGTGATCGACGACGCCTTCACCAAGCACGGCGTGCTGCGGCCCGACGGCCGCATGGTGCACGACGTCTATTTGGTGCAGGTCAAGAAGCCGTCGGAGTTGACGGGGCCGCGCGATCTCGCCAAGCTGATCGCGACTATTCCCGGCGACAAGGCGTTCCGGCCGTTGGATCAAGGCGGCTGCCCTTACATCAAGTAAGGGCGGTTCAGACGAAGGCTTCGTCCATCGCGAGGTAGAGCGCGAACAGGAAGCCCGCGACCGTCGGCAGGACGATCAGCGAGCCGCCTTGATCGATCGCCTCCGGGATCATGGCGTGGGAGATCAGCGCCAACACCGCGCCGCCCGCCAGCGCCTGGCATAGGATCGCGACCGGCGAATCCGCGCTGGCGATAAACAGCTTGCCGGCGACGGCCGCGATCACGCCCGCCGCCAGAACCGTCGCCCACAGGCCGAACACCGCCGGCGCGCGATAGCCGGCGCCGCGCAACATGGTGGCGCTGGCCGCGGCCTCGGGAATGCCGCCGAGGAACATGCCCAGTATCAGGGTCAACGACAGGCTGGCGAAGCCGCTGAATTTCGCGCCGATGACTAGGCAGCCGGGGATCGTGTCGAGGATGTTGCCAAGCACGATCGCCATGCCGGCGCCGTGTCCGGCTTCGGCCAGCATCTGCCGCGCCTGGCTGCGGCTCAGATGTTCGAGGCTGCCGCTGGCAATTCTCGCCCATTTCGCCGGGTCGGGTCCGCCCGCGCTCAGGTTGCTGATGGCGCGGCCATGACTGAGGCGGCCCACCGCTTCAGCCAAGCGAGGATCGGTCGCGACCAGATGCGCGAAATCCTCGCGCCCGATCTCCAGCAGGTCAACCGCGTCGACGGCGCGCGCCGCGGCGGTCCGCGCGCCGCCGCTCAACAGCGCCATCTCGCCGAAGGCTTGGCCGGGGCCTAGATCCGCCAGCCGATGCTCCGTCGCTCCGGTCTCGGACAGGATGGCGACCGTGCCGGCGGCGACGATGAACAAGGCCTCGCCCGGATCGCCGGCGCGGAACAAGGTCTCGCCCGGCTCGAGATGGCGGTGCCGGACGCAGGGCAGCAGGTGCTCGATCTCTTCGGGCGGCATGTGCCGCAAGAGGTCGCATCGCGCCAACAGCGCGATCGTCTCCTTGGCCTCGTGGCGCAGACGGCCGCGCGCGTATTCGCGGAAGCGGGTGCGATAGCGCACCGCGCCGCCTTTCTGTTCGAGGATCAGGGAGGCGACATAGTAGAAGATCGCGCCGACGGCAAAACCGCCGCCGATAAAGGCCCAGGCGTAGCGCGTGCTGTAGCCGTGCTGATGCAGGTTCTGCGCGCCCTCGAAGGCCAATTCGATGGCCAGGGCGCTGACCAGCGCGCCGGCCGAAAATGCCAGGATGCACGCCAGCAGCCGCTTCGACACGGTCAGATAAAGCCCGATGGCCGCGCCGAGGAGCGACGACGCGGTCGTCGCCAGGCCGAGGAGCGCCACGACACCGAGATAGGCGGCCTCGCTCACCGCAAGCTCATCGCGCCTTGGCCGCCGCCGCGGGCGTGAGGTCGCGGGCGTGTAACGCGGGGCGGAGCCGCTTTTCGCCGAGGAACAGCAGAATCGGCGACGCGATGAAAATCGACGAGGACGTGCCGACGACGATGCCGAAGATGACGGCCATGCCGAAACCGCGAATCGCCTCGCCGCCGATCAGGGCGAAGGGCGCGATCGACAGCAGCACCGTCAACGAGGTCGCGACCGTGCGGCTCAGCGTCTGGTTGATGCTTTGATCGATCAGCTCGCGCAGCGGCGTGGTCTTGAACTTGCGCAGGTTTTCGCGGATGCGGTCATAGACTACGATCTTGTCGGTCACCGAATAGCCGATGAGCAGCATGATCGCCGCCACCGAGTTGAGATCGAACTGGATCTGCGTGACGGCGAAAAAGCCGACCGTCTTGGTGATGTCCAGCAGCAGGGTGCCGACCACGCCGATGCCGAACTGCCAATCGAAGCGGAACCAGATGTAGATCAGCACCCCGACGAACGCGAGGCCCACCGCCAGCAAGCCGTTGTGGAACAGCTCGGAACTGACCCGGGCGCCGACCTCCTCGAACCGGCGGATTTCGGCGCCGGGAAGTTTGGCCGCGAGCATCGACTGAAGCGCGCCGCGCGCGCCCTCCGCGCGCCGGTCGAGCTTCACCAGAACGTCGTGCGACGAACCGAACTCCTGGACCCGTGCTTCGCCGAAGCCGAGGGAATCGAGATCGGCGCGGATCGTCCCCAAGTCGACCGCCTGCGGCAGACGCAGCTCGATAACCACGCCGCCGACGAAATCGACGCTGTAGTTGAGTCCCGGGTAAACGAACAGCACCAGGGACGTGACGCTCAATATCGCCGACACGATCAGGCCGGCGAAGCGTCCGCGCATGAAGCGGATATGGGTGTTGTCGGGAACCAAACGGATCGGCTTCATCACGGCACCTTCATGGTGGCATGGCTGCGATAGCGGGCTCGGCTCCAGCGCAGGGCCGGTCGCAGGATGCGCCAGACGAACCAGGGCAGAACGACCGCGACCAGGATCGCGTCGAACATAGCCTCGACCCGCGTCTGGTACGTCCAGCCATAGCCTTGGTCGCACCATTGGACCGGCTCGCCGCGGAGCAATTGGCGTTTCATCGCCTCGAGCTTGACTCAGGTTGTGGGCCTGCGCCAAAACGGCGCGCTGATGTTCAAAGCCGCGCAACAGGACCCCGCCCCCGGCCGTGGCGTCGAAGCCCGGGTCGGGCGGTCCGTAGTCGCTGGCGTAGAGACAGTTCATGGCAATCACGCCAATCCCGATGCGAGGCAATGCAGCCCGAACAGCGCGGCGGCCAGGTCCCAGCCCCCCAGGCTGGTCGGGGTGATCTTCTCGCGGCGCCAGGCGGCCATTCCCAACTCGACCCAGCCGGCGACGAAGGTCATGAACGCAAAGACGACGAGCGGCCTGCCGATCCCGATCGCCATGCTCCACAACGTGAAGATGGCAACCAAGACCCCGAACCGCCGTATCACGAGGCGCGATTGGCGGTCGAACCGCGTCACGCGCGTTGCTTCGGGTTCCATCGCGGCGGTTGCGGTCTCCTATCAAAGAACCGATTGCGTCGAAGACCGGTTGCCGCCGGCGATAACCACCACCGAATCGGGGCTGCCGGTTTCGAACAGGGCGAAGCGCACGGCGTCGCGCTGCGTGCGAAACACGCCTTCGACCAGCCCATGCCGCTCATGCGCGACCCACAGCCCCTGCGCATTCTCGGTGACGTCGAATTGCCGGTTGCGGTCGATCACCGGCGTGAAATGGACGGGATGGTTCACGGCTGGCCAACCCAATATTTCACCGCCACCTCGATGACGATGATGACCGTCAGCCAGCCGACGATCACCCGTCCCAACTGGCGGCACACTGCCCACAGCGACGTTTCAGGCAGGTCGGGGTTCGAAGCTTGCGCGATCGCCCGGTTGATCGCCGGCCGCGCGATCTCGTCGCGATCGTAGGCTAAACATGTTGCACCTGATGACAAATTCGATGTGCCGCTAATTAGGTTGGTCGGCCGTAAAATCTCCATGTGGAATATGGCCGCCCGCCGTAAGTGCGCCGGCCTTTATGAAATTTTTATGTCGTGGCATCGGGCCATGCCGCCGCTAGCTATTTTGCCGCTGACAAGCCACAGCATCTCGTGGCAGGATGCCGGCGCCTTGGCAGAGCGAGGTGGAGGGGCGGTCAGCCGTGAGGTTTGGTCTTGTCTCTGTTAGATAATTGTCCGGCTTTGGTCCTGAACGCGGATTTTCGTCCGCTGAGCTATTTCCCATTGTCGTTGTGGTCGTGGCAGGACACGGTCAAGGCGGTGTGCCTGGATCGGGTCAACATCGTCTCGCATTACGACCGCGTCGTCAGCAGCCCGTCCTTCGCCATGCGCCTGCCGAGCGTGATCTCGCTGAAGGAATACATCCCGGCGGCGCGGCGTCCGGCCTTCACCCGGTTCAATGTGTTCCTGCGCGACCGCTTCACCTGCCAATATTGCGGCGAGCCGTTCGCCTCGCACGAACTGACGTTCGACCATCTGGTGCCGCGCTCGCGCGGCGGGCAGACGACGTGGCAGAACGTCGTCACGGCGTGCTCGACCTGCAATTTCGAGAAGGGCAGCCGCCTGCCGCACGAGGCCCACATGTATCCGCGGCGCCAACCCGAACAACCGTCGAGCCATTTGCTCCAGGAAAACGGGCGGGGATTCCCGCCCAATTTTTTGCATCACTCCTGGCGCGACTTCCTTTATTGGGACAGCGAGCTGGAAGCGAGCTGATTTAAGTTCGGCCGATGAGCTTGTTGCGCCATCTCGAACGCTGCAATCGCTTCGACGCGGCGCGCTTTCGCCCGTTGCTGTTCCACAGCCGGCAAATCGGCTGGGTGCGCGACGATAACGCCGCGCGTCTCGCCCGCTTCCCCGAGACCTTCGCCATTGCGGCCGACGCCGTGACCTTGGTGGCTAGCGGCGGCTTCGAGGAGGTCAGCGCGGCGGTTGATCGCGTCGTGGAGGCGCTGGTCGCGGATGGCGCGGTGTCGAAATGGCGCTACGAGTCCTTCGCGGTGACGCCGATCTGGGGTGAGGCACCGCTGTTCAAGATCGATCGCGGGGCGGTGCCGGTGCTGGGTGTGCGCGCCTATGGCGTTCACCTCAACGGTTGGTGCCGCGGAGCCGGCGGCCGCCTGCAGCTGTGGATCGGCCGCCGCGCGCCGGACAAAAAGGTCGATCCCGACAAGCTCGACAATCTGGTGGCGGGCGGCATCGGCTATCCGCACGGCATCGCGGACACGCTGGTCAAGGAGGCCGAGGAAGAAGCCGGCATCGGGCCGGAGCTGGTGGCGCGCGCGGTGGCGCACGGCCATCTCGCCTACCGCATGAACTGGGATACGGGCGCCCGCGACGACACGCTCTTTATCTACGATCTCGAAACGCCGGCCGGTTTCGTGCCGCATCCCAACGACGGTGAAATCGTCGAGTTTCGGCTGATGGACGCGGCGGAGGTGCTGGACCGCGTCGAACGCACCGACGATTTCAAGTTCAACGTCAATCTCGTGATTATCGATTTCGCGCTGCGCCACGGCCTGATTCCGCCGGGCCATCCCGAATACGCCGCGCTGAAGGCGGGCTTGCGGCCGTAAAATACAAAACTTGAACCACCAAGGCGCCAAGACACCAAGTTAGTTCGCCTCCCCGACGAAAGTCGGGGTCCACCGAGCCGCCGCACTGTGGATACGGCTTTCGCCGGTATGGGGTTGGTTGGTTGTTTTCTTGGTGTCTTGGTGTCTCGGCGGTTCAAATTTTTCTTATTTTTGTTTCGCCCGCTCGCGGCGGCGGATCAGTGTGCCGGCGCCTTCCGCGAACAGCTCGAGCAGAATCGCGTGCGGCACCCGGCCGTCGATGATGACGGCGGCATCGACGCCGCCGAGCACCGCGTCGATGCAGGTTTCGATCTTCGGGATCATGCCGCCCGAGATCGTGCCATCGGCGATCAGGGCGCGGGCCTTCTCGACCGTCAGTTCCGAAACCAGCTTCTTGTTCTTGTCGAGCACGCCGGTGACGTCGGTCAGCAGCAAGAGGCGCGTCGCGCGCATCGCCGCCGCCACCGCGCCGGCCGCGGTATCGGCATTGATGTTGTACGTCTCGCCGTTGTCGCCGACGCCGATCGGCGCGATCACCGGGATCACGTCGGACCGGATCAAGGTCTGCAGCACCTCGCCGTCGACCGCGAACGGCTCGCCGACAAAGCCGAGATCGAGCACCTTTTCGATGTTGCTGTCGGGGTCCTTGTGCTTGCGCTTCAATTGGCGCGCGCGGATCAGGCTGGCGTCCTTGCCGGAGAGGCCGATGGCCCGGCCGCCGGCGCTGTTGATCGCCGCCGCGATCTCCTTGTTGATCGACCCCGACAGGACCATCTCGACGATCTCGACGGTGGCGCGGTCGGTGACGCGCAGACCGTCGATGAACGAGGATTTGATCTTGAGCCGCTCCAGCATCGCGCCGATCTGCGGGCCGCCGCCGTGAACCACGATGGGATTCAGCCCGACCTGTTTCAGCAGCACCACGTCGGCGGCGAACAGCTTGCCGAGATGTTCCTCGCCCATGGCGTGACCGCCATATTTCACCACCACCGTCTTGCCGGCGTAGCGTTTCAAATAGGGGAGGGCGGCCGCCAGGGTGGCGGCCTTGCTGTGCGGGTCGATGGCGCCGGTCTTGTCGTCGCTCATGGCGCGCGCAATCTAGCGTGCGTCGGCGGACGCCGCCAGTTCCGCGACGGCGCCGCGCAGCTCGGCGATACCGGTGCCGTCATGCGCGCTGGTGAGAAAGAGCGCGGGGTAGGCGGCCGGATGCGTCATCAACTGCGCCGCGGTGGCGGCGGTCACGCGTTCCAGCGCCTCGTCCTCGACCTGGTCGCATTTGGTCAGCACCACGGCGTAGGACAGCGCCGCCTCATCGAGCAGCGCCAGGGCACGCCGGTCCGCGGGCTTGATGCCGTGGCGCGCGTCGATCAACAGCAGCACGCGGCGCAGCCCGGCGCGGCCCTTGAGGTAATGCTCGATGAGCTTGTTCCAATTCGCGACCGCGCGTTTCTGCGCGGCGGCGTAGCCATAGCCCGGTAGGTCGACCAGCACGAGACGCCCGCCGAGTTCGAAGAAATTGATCTGCTGCGTTCGGCCTGGCGTGTGGGAGACGCGCGCCAGCGCGCGGCGCCCGGTCAGCGCGTTGAGGAGGCTCGACTTGCCGACATTGGAGCGGCCCGCCAGCGCCACCTCCGGCAGGCCCGCCGCCGGCAAGGCGTCCTCGCGCGCGGCGCCGGCGCGGAAGTCGCAGGTGCCGGCGAACAGTTTGCGCCCCGCCTCGACCTGGGCCGCGTCGGGCGCGAGGTCGGGTGGATAGACGGCGATCAGGGCGTTGTCGATTCTCATTGGATAATTTTATTTGTCGTCCCCGCGCAGGCGGGGACCCAGGGCAGGCGACGTGCATCGGCCCTGGACCCCTGCTTTCGCAGGGGCGACGATAGAGAGTTCATCTTGAAAAGATAATGGCTAAGCCTTGACCGGGGTCTTTTTCGCCATGACCTGGCGCAGGATCAGCCATTGCTGCGCGATCGACAGCGTATTGTTCCAGGCCCAATAGATCACCAGCCCGGCCGGGAAGTGCGCGAGCATGAAGGTGAACACCACCGGCAGCGCCAACATCATCTTGGCCTGGGTCGGGTCGGGCGAGGTCGGCGTCATCTTCTGTTGCAGGAACATGGTGACGCCCATGATCAGCGGCCACAGGCCGATCGACAGGAAGCCGATCAGGGGCAAGTCCGCGGGCGGCGCCCACGGCAACAGGCCGAACAGGTTCAAGAGACTGGTCGGATCGGGCACCGACAGATCGTGGATCCAGCCGTAGAACGGCGCCTGCCGCATCTCGATGGTGACCGACAGGACCTTGTAGAGCGAGAAAAACACCGGAATCTGAATCACGATCGGGAGGCAGCCGGCGGCGGGATTGGCGCCGCTGCGCTTGTACAGCGCCATCATCTCCTGATTGAGCCGCGCCTTGTCGTCCCCGTACCGCTCCTTGAGCTTGGCCATCTCCGGCTGGAGCAGCTTCATCTTGCTCATCGAGCGATAGGATTTGTTCGCCAGCGGGAAGAACACGATCTTGACGCAGAGCGTGAACAGCAAGATCGCCAAGCCGAAATTGCCGATGTGGCGATAGAAGAAATCCAGCAACAGGAAGATCGGCTTGGTGAGGAAATAGAACCAGCCGAAATCGATGGCGCGGTCGAAGCGCGGAATGCGCAGATACATTTCGTAATCGTCGAGGAGGCGGACCTCCTTGGCGCCGGCAAAAATCCGGTCGGTGGTCGATACCGACGCGCCGGGCGCCACTTTGTGCGCGCCGCCGGTGAAATCGACCTGGTAGAGGTCGCCCTGCGGCCGCGGCACCTTGGTGAAGCGGGCATCGACCGGCTCGTTCTGCGACGGAATCAGCGACGCCAGCCAATATTCGTCGGTCAGGCCGAACCAGCCGCCGGTCGTCTTGAAATTGGTCGGCTTGTCGGCGGCGAGGTCGCTGTAGCTTAATTCATGCAGCGTGCCATCCATCACGCCGATCGGGCCGACATGGAGCAGGCGGTTCGATTGCACCGGCGTCTTGCCGCCGCGCGAGATCAGCCCATAGGGATAGAGCGTCACGCTCTTGGCGCCGTGATTCTCCACCGTCTGCGACACGGTGAACATGTAGTTGGCGTCGACCTCGATCTTCCGCACGAAGCGCAGGCCCTGGCCGTTGTCCCAGGTCAAGGTCGCCGGATGGTCGACGCCCAGAATCGTGTCGCCGGTTTGCCACTTTGTCGTGGCGTCGGGAGTTTTGATTCCGCTATCCGGCGTCGCGACCCAACCGAACTCGGCGAAATATGGATCGGCGGTACCGTCGGGCGAGAGCAGCTGCACCAGCGGCGAATTGGGCGCGTCGGTTTCGCGGAAATTGGTCAGCGTCAGATCGTCGAGCCGCGCGCCCACCAGGTCGATCGAACCTTCGAGCCGCGGCGTCGAAATCTTGAGGCGCGGCGACTTGCCCAAGGCCGCGCTGCGGGTCGCCGGGGCGGGCGCCGTGACGCTCGGCGCGGCGGGGACCGCGGCGGACGGCGCCGTCGTTGTGGTCTGGGTCTGCGCCGGCGGATGCGACGGCTGCTTGACGGTGGACGGCAGCAGATATTCGAAGCCGATCAAAATGACGATCGACAGAACCACCGCGATGATGAGATTGCGCTGCTGTTCCATGGCGTCGGCCTAATGCGAATGCGCCGGCGGCACCGGATCGTAGCCGCCGCTGTGCCAGGGATGGCAGCGCAAGAGCCGGCCGACGGCCAACATCGTCCCGCGCCACGGGCCATGGCGCTCGATCGCCTCCATCGCGTAATGCGAGCAGGTCGGCTCGAAGCGGCAATTGTTGCCCAGCACCGGCGCGAGGCCGAGCTGATAGAGCCGGATCGCGCCGCGCAGCAAATATCCGACGACAAGGCTGACCATCGACCGCTTCCCTAGCGCCACAGGCCGAGGCGCTTCAACCCGGTTTCCAAATCGCCGAGCAGGTCGGCATAGGGCCGCCGAACCGTCTCGGCACGGGCGACCAATACGTAATCATGCCCGGGCGCCGCGTGAAGGGGCATCGTTGCCGCAACCGCTGCCTTGAGGCGCCGGCGCGCGCGATTCCGCACCACGGCGATGCCGACCTTGCGGCTGGCGGTGAAGCCGACCTGGGCGCCGACCGCTGCGTCATCGGCGTGGGGCGCGGCCTGGAGGATCAGGCCCGGCGCCACCCATTTCCTGCGGGAACCGGCAACTCGGAGAAACTCCGCGCGCCGCTTCAGGCGCGCCAGCGCGGCCATGATCGGGCCCTTAGGCCGACAGGCGCTTGCGGCCCTTGGCGCGGCGCCGCGACAGCACGATGCGGCCGCCGGTGCTGGCCATGCGCTTCATAAAGCCATGGCGCCGCTTGCGGACGAGCTTGCTCGGCTGATAGGTGCGCTTCACGGTCGGGGACTCCAAACATCGGGGCTGGCGGGCGGAAGCGCGTTTTTAGGGGAAGGCGCCGCTCAAGTCAACGTGGCCGGGAAGCTGTTTACCAGGCGCCGGGGCCGCGATACCAGGGCGGCGGTCCCCATTCGGCACGCCAGTAATAGTAACGGACCGGCGACAGCGACCAGACCAGAGCGACGATCCAGCCGATCCCCGACCAGCCGAAAAAGAAATTCAGCAGGAAAATGCCGAGCCGGCTGTGGTGGCCGCGCACGAACGCGACGATGGTCGGCAAGAAATAGAACAGCGTGGCCACCAGCCCGAAGCTCGGGTGGTGGTGCCAGAACGGGAAACCGGAATAACCGTACTCGTAATACATCGCAGGCTCCCTGGGTGAGCGCCGTTAGGGTCGCGCAAATCGCCGACCCGCGCAAGAGACGGCGCTTACCGAATCAGGTGCGGCCACAGGCCGGTGATGCCGACGATGATGAGATAAATCGCGACGATGAAATTGAGGATGCGCGGCATCAGCAGAATCAAAACGCCGGCGATCAGCGCGATTATCGGCTGCAAGGTAAGAATCGACAGATGCATGGCTGGCTCCCGGGAATATCCTCTGGATAAACACCGGGGAGTTGAATTCGCTCCAATCGATTAACGCGTCGCCGGCGTGCGGACGTGCTCGGGCCGGAAACCCATGCCGACGATCCGCGCCGGAATGTCGCTGCAGGAACGGGAAAGTGCTGAACAGGGTCAGGGCAAAGGCGCCTTCATCGGCCGGTCCACGCCGACCACGCGGCGCACGACCCGGTCTTGCATCACGATCTGCATGACTCTGCGTCAGCCTCGTCGGCAAGCTCGCGCCGGCGTCTGAACCGCGCGCCAGATCGTCCCGCCGTGAGGCGACTTGTCGCGCAGCGGCGCGGCGAGGATGTTTGCCGCCGCGACCGCGTCCTGCACCGCGAGATTGACGCCGACGCCGCCGATCGGCGACATCGCGTGCGCCGCGTCGCCGATGCACAGCAAGCCCGGCCGGTACCAGCGCGGCAGCCGGTCGACCGCGACGGTCAGCAGCTTGACCTCGTTCCCAATCGGCGATTCTCGTGCGACGCGGTCGCGCAGGAACGGCGCGATGTCGAGCGATGTCGGCGCGGAACGCCGTCGAGCCCGCGCGCGCGTAATCGTCTCATACGCGCCCTTGGGAATGAGATAGGCGCATTGCCAATAGTCGCCGCGGTCGAGCTTCACGATCACGCGGCCGCGATCGATCCGTGCCGCAGCGGTCTGCTGCGGATCGTCGGCCTGCCGCGAGACGCGCAGCCACAGCACATCCATCGGCGCGCCGAGATTCATCGGCGCGAAACCCGCGCGCGTCGCGCACGGTGGAATGCCGGCCGTCGGCGCCGACGACGAGATCGGCGCGGATTTCGAGCGACCCGTCTGGTCGCTCGTCGCGCGCAGCCCGACGACACGGCCGCCCTCCTCGATCAGGTCCGGTGGCGTCGGCTCCCATGCGCAGATCGAACGTCGGAAAACGCTTGCCCTGCTGCGGCAGACGAAATCGAGAAAGTCCCATTGCGGCATGAGCGCGATGAATTTGCAGCGCGTCGGCAGATGGGAAAAATCCGCGACGGCGACCGTTCGCCGCCGATCTCGCCGCCGACGCTGCGCATCTGCTGATGCGGGCGCTTGAGGAACTGCGTCGAGCAGGCCCAGCTCGTGCATCACCTGGAGGGTCGAGGGATGGATCGTGTCGCCGCGGAAATCGCGGAAAAAATCGCCATGCTTTTCAAGCACGACGACGGGCACGCCGGCGCGCGCCAAGAGGTAGCCGAGCATCACGCCGGCCGGCCCGCCCCCGGCGATCGCGCAGGTGGTGTTGACCGCCGTCACGTCTTGCTAATCGCGACCAAGTGCGAGCGCGCGCCGCTAGGGCCGAAGCCAAGCGAGCGGACGCGAGCGCCGGCGACTGAGGTCATTAAAGGAATCGCGTCGGCCAGTTGATGGTGCGCCAGATATGCGCCGCCGGGCTGTCGTCGAAGCCGAGCCCTTCCTCCGGCTGGCGGAAGTTGCGGCCGATAATGTCGGTGAAATCCTCCAGCACCGGCTTCACGTTGGGATCGAACGAGTAAATGTCGTTCACCGTGATGAGCCGTGCCGTCATGTACCATTTGTGCTGCCGCATCTTTTCATAGAGGCGGTAGACGTACGGCTCCGGCCGGTAGCCCTCGCCGAACAGGCGGATATATTGCTGCGGATATTCATAGCCGTTGGCTGGATCGGGAAAGAAGCGCAGCACCTGATGCGCGCGGATCGCCCAGGCGATCTCCTCGTCGACATAGGGCGCAACCATGTCACCCGCCCACAGACCGTGGTCGCAGCGGATGAAGCCCATGATCGCGATGTCGTGGAGCAGGCAGGCCAGCACGATCTTCTCGGGATGGCCCGCGAGCTTGGCGAGCCGCGCGCTTTGCAGCACATGGGTCGCCGGGAAGAAACGCTGCTTGAAAAAATCCACCAACGTCGGTTTGTCCAGCATCTTCGACAGGCGCTTGTCGTGGCCCATCAGGAAATACTGGCCGGGTTGCTGCGCGGGCGGCGGCATCGGCTTGGTCGGGTCGCGTTCGCCGGAGAGATAGATCGCCGAGGGTTGCGGAATTCGGGTCGAGCGCCGCGATCGCCTCGTGCTCGATCTCGTCGGCGCGTTCGGAAAAGGTCTTGGCCTTGGTCGCGGTCTTGGCTTCGGTCATGGCGGGTTCCTCGCTTTCTTTGGATGCTAGACCCGAGCCGGAATGTCGGCAACGCGATTAGCGCATGGCAGGCGACGGATGACGCAGGAACTCGCGCGTCCGCTCGATCACGTCCTTCAATCCCAGCCGCTCCGCGGTCACGCCCTCGGGGAACGCGCCGAGGAGCCGCGACGGCATCTGCCGGTCGAGCAGCACGAACACGCCCATATCGTCGGCGCGGCGGATGAGGCGGCCGAATGCCTGGCGCAGCTTCAATCGCGCCACGCGGTCGTCGTAGCGCACGGCGCCGCTGTCGCCGAGCTGCGCCGCGCGCCGCGCCTTGTGCAGGATGTCGGGGCGCGGCCAGGGCACGCGGTCGAACACGATGAGCCGCAGCGAGCGGCCCGGCACATCGACCCCATCCCGGACGGCATCCGTGCCCAGGAGGCACGCATCTTCCTCGGCGCGGAAAATATCGACCAGCGTCGCCGTGTCCATGCCGTCGACATGCTGAGCGAGCAAAGGCAACCCCGCCTCCTCAAGCGGCGCCGCGATGCGCTTGTGCACGTCGCGTAAGCGCTGGATCGCGGTGAACAGGCCGAGCGCGCCGCCGCCCGAGGCTTGGAACAGCGCGCGATAGGCGCCCGCCACCGCCGCCATGTCGTTGCGGTTCAGGTCGGTGACGATGAACAGGCGCGTCTGTTTCGCGTAATCGAACGGCGACGGCACGCGCGCGCGATAGGCCGGCTTGGCGAGGTGCGGCGCGCCGCTGCGCGCCTCGGCGGCCTCCCAATCCTTGATCGCGTCGCCGCTTGCATCGGTCAGCGTCGCCGAGGTGACCAGCACGCCATGCGCCGGCTTCGCCACCAGCTCGGCGAACGGCTTGGTCGGGTCGACCCAGTGGCGGTACAGGCCGACATCCATCTCGTGGCCGTCGAACCGTTCGATCGCCAGCCAGTTGACGAAGTCCGGCGACGGCTCGGCGCCGATTTCGCCGAGCGCGCGTTGCCAGCCCTCGAGGTCCATGACGCCGCGCCGGACCAGGCTGCGGATCATCGCCTCGATGCGCATGCGCAGCGGCGTGTCGAGTTCGCCCGCTTCTTTCTCGCAGCCGCTGCTCGAGATATTTGGCGATAGCGCGCAGCGGCGCCGCGATGCGCGAGAGCGCCGCGCGCAGCGTCTCGGCGGCCGCGACCAGCCCTTCGACCGGCGGGCGCAAATCGGCCTCGAGCGAGTAATTCGGGTCGCGCGTGTCGGCACGGGCCAGCACCTGTTGCCGCGCCAGCGCCAAAAATGCCTCGCAGGCGCCCTGCGGGCGGTTGTCGCGCAGGCGCGCGAGCCAGCCTTCGCCGGGCAAGGCGCGCGCGGCGCTCATGGCATGGTCGAGCGTACCCGCCGCCTCCTTGTCGTCGGCGATGAGATCGTCGAGGCGGCGCTTCAAGCCGCGGGCGCGGGACCGGCGCCCTTCCTCCGCGCCCAGAATCCAGCGCCGCAGCTCCGCCGTTTCCTGCCCGGTCAGCGCCAGCGAGAACGCCGCGTCGGCGGCGTCGAAAAGATGATGGCCTTCGTCGAACACGAGGCGCGTCGGCAGATAGGAATTGTCGAGCCCGTTAAGCGCGGACTGCACCATCACCAGCGCGTGGTTAGCGACGACGATGCGGGCGCGCCGCGCGCGCCGCACGCTCTTTTCGATGAAGCATTTGTGATAGTGGGTGCAGGCGGAATGGATGCATTCGCCGCGCCGGTCCGTCAAACCCAGGCTACGGCTGCGGCCGATCAGGTCGGGCAGCCAGCCGGGAAAATCGCCGCCGATCATGTCGCCTTCGCGTGTCGCGCCGATCCAGCGCGCCATCAGCCCCAACGCGATCGCATCGTACGGCCGCACCGGCAATCCGGCGATCGCCTCTTCGTAATTCAAGAGACAGAGATAATTCTCGCGGCCCTTGCGGATGACGACGCGGCGCGCTTTGCGCCGTCGGGTCGGGATAGAGCCGGTCCAACTCCGACCAGATCTGGTGCTGCAGATTCTTGGTGAAGGTCGAAATCCATACCGGGCCTTGGTTCTTTTCGGCCCACAGGCTGGCGGGCGCGATATAGCCCAGCGTCTTGCCGACCCCGGTGCCGGCCTCCGCCAGAACGAAATTCGGCTCGTCCGGCGCCTCGCGCGGACGGAAGGCGGCGCTGACCGCAGCGGCGTAGTCCGATTGCTGCGGCCGCGGCTCGGCATCGTCGCCGAGCAATTCGGCAAGGCGCTGCCGCGCCTCGTCCTGCTTCCACCGCGACGGCACCGGCCGGCGGCTCGGGCGCGTATTCGGCCCATTCGCCGAGTTTGCGCCAGACTGTCATCCCGGCAGGCGTGTCCTGGCCCGCGGGGGCGGGACCGAGCGCGCGCAGCACCGCCTCGCCCCACGCCCAGCCGCCGCGCTCCATCGCCTGCGCGATGGCGCGCGCCTCGGGGTCCCGGGCGAGCGACAATTCCTGCAACAGCGCCTCGGCCGCGGCGATCAGCGCGGCGGCTTCGGCGTCGATGCCCGCGCCCGCCGCCGGCAGGTCGAGCGCCCGAACCAACCCGCGCGGCGTCGGTAGGCAGAACATCGCCGGCCGGGTAAAGGTGCAGAGCTCCAGCACGTCGTAGGCGGGGAACACCGGTACGTTGAGGCGTCGCGCCACCGCTTTGGCGTGGCACAGAAACGGCGGCACCGTTCGCGCCCGCGCCGCGGCTTCGTGAAGGCTTAATGTCTCGATCTCGCCGTCGGGCGAAAGCCACGCCGCCTTGGCAGTGCCCACCACCAGCGCCGGCGCCGCGGGCAGGGCAATTCTGGTGGCGACGGCAACGGGCTGCATGAGAACAAATGTAGCACGCGTCGCGGTTCAGGCAACGCTGACCTTGAACCTGCGGGTAAAGCCCGCGGATGACGACGCGGAGGGCGGCTATTTTACTTCGCGCCGACCAGGGCGAAATGCGCGCCTTGCGGATCGACACCCTGCACGATCCATCGCCCGCCCGGCACTTCCGACGGTCCGTTGAGCACTTGGCCGCCGCCGGCTTTCACCTTGGGCAGCGCGCGCTCGATGCTCGGCACGTTGATATAGAACAGCCAGGCCGGCGCCGGCATCTGCGCCGGCTTGGTCATCATGCCGCCGATCATGCTGCCGGGCGCGGGGCCGAACATCTGGTATTTGCCGGCTGGGCCCATGTCCATGGCGTCGCCCTTCACCCAGCCGCACAGCTTGCCGTAGAAGTCGAAGATCGTGGCGCCGTCGGCGGCATAGAGTTCGTGCCAGCCGATATGGCCGGGCTTGGCGATGTCCGCCGGCGAGACATCGTCGGCGCGCGCCGACCGAAACAGCGCGAACGCCGCGCCTTGCGGGTCGGCGACCATGGCGAAGCGGCCGACGCCCGGAATATCGTCGGGGCCGCGATAAATCCGGCCGCCCGCCGCCTTCACGTCCGCCGCCGCCGCGTCGACATTGGCGACGCCGATATAACCGGCCCAGCCGATTTGCGCCCCGCCCGCCAGCGCGTCTTTCGACAGGGCGAAGGCGCCGGCGACCTGGTCCTTGCCGGCATTGAACAGCGTGTAGTCCATATCCGGCATCGGCGATTTCTGCGCGGTCCAACCGGCCACGTCGCGATAGAAGGTCGCCGCCGCCGACGCCGTCGGTCGTCATCAGCTCGTACCACACGAATTTGCTGCCGGACGCCATGGCCGCCTCCATTTTGCTTGCCGCTTGACGAAATCGGTTGATATCAACATTGTTATCGCGTGTCAAAGTCACAAAACAGTCATGCCGAGACGATCGAGGGCGGGCGCGCGACCTGCCTCTGCTACCACGCGCAGCGCGCGGCGCGGTCGCTCGCCCGCCGCTTCGACGATGCGTTCCGGCCGATCGGCCTTACCAACGGCCAGTATTCGCTGCTGGCGGCGGTGAGCGTGCAAGAGACGCTGAGCATCGGCATGCTGGCGGCGGCGCTCGGCATGGACCGCACCACGCTCACGGCGGCGCTCAAGCCGTTGGCGCGGCGCCGATTGGTGACGATCGCGATCGATCCCGCCGACAAGCGCAACCGGCTCGTGGCCCTGACCAAAGTGGGCGAGACCATGCTGGCGAAAGCACGTCCGATCTGGCGGGCGACGCATCGCGAGGTGGAGAAGCTGCTCGGTCCCGCCGGGCCCGACCGCCTGCGCCAGGATTTGCGCGCGTTGTTCTAGGCGGCGCTTGTTTGCGGCGACCGCTGCCGTTAGCGTCCTAGCATGCTCATTTTTCACATGTGCCGCCGCGACGAGTGGGCGGCGGCGACACGCGCGGGCCGCTACGAGGGCTCGTCGCAGGACAAGGCCGACGGCTTCATCCATTTCTCCACCGCCGAAACGGTGGTTGAAAGCGCGGCGAGACACCGTGCCGGCCAAGATGGGCTGGTGCTGATCGCGGCCGAGCCGGAGCGGCTCGGCGCCGCGCTCAAATGGGAAAAATCGCGGGGCGGCATGCCGTTTCCGCATCTTTATGGCGCGCTCGACATCGGCGATGTTAAATGGGTCAAGGACTTGCCGCTCGGCGCCGACGGCAGACACATTTTCCCGCCGCTCGATTGAGGCATCATGTTGGCCGATTACGCCCTTGCCCTGCTGCGCCACTTGCCGCCCGAGGCGGCGCATCGCGCGACGGTGCGCGGCTTGGCGCTGGGGCTGGGGCCCCGCGCCGACGCGCCCGATCCGCCGCGCCTCGCGACCCGGCTCTGGGGCCGGGTGTTTCCCAATCCGGTCGGGCTCGCGGCCGGCTTCGACAAGAACGCGGAGGTGCCGGACGCGATGCTCGCGCTGGGCTTCGGCTTCGCCGAGATCGGCACCGTCACGCCGCGGCCGCAGCCCGGCAATCCCAAGCCGCGCGTGTTCCGGCTCGAGGAAGACCGCGCGGTGATCAACCGGCTCGGCTTCAACAGCGAAGGCTTGGCGGCGGTGCAGCGGCGCCTCGCCAAGCGGCGCGAGCGCCGCGGCGCCGTCGGCTCCGGTGGGCGCCAATATCGGGCGCAACCGCGAGACCGGCGACGAGATCGAGGACTATATCCTCGGCGTGCGCGCGCTGGCGCCGCTAGTCGATTACCTGGTCGTGAACATCTCCTCGCCGAACACGCCGGGCCTGCGCGAGTTGCAGCGCAAGACCGCCGTCGAGCGCCTGATGGAGCATTTGTTGCCGGCGCGCGCCGATTCGGTGCCGCACGATCCGCCGCCGATGCTACTGAAGATCGCGCCCGATCTGACGCCGGAAGAGCGCGCCGATCTGGCGCAAGCGGCGCTCGCCGTCCATATCGACGGGCTGATCATTTCCAACACCACCGTGGCGCGGCCGGAAAGCCTGCGCAGCGACAATGCGCACGAGCCCGGCGGCTTGAGCGGACGGCCGCTGATGGCGCCGTCGACCCAGCTCATCGCGGACATGGCGCGGCTCACCGGCGGGCGGATTCCGATCGTCGGCGTCGGCGGCATTTCCTCCGGCGCCGACGCCTATGCCAAGATCCGCGCCGGCGCGAGCCTGGTGCAGCTCTATACCGCGCTGATCTTCGAGGGCCCGGGACTGGTGACGCGGATCAAGCGCGAGCTCGACGCGCTCCTCGCGCGCGACGGCTTCGCCACCGTCGCCGAGGCCGTCGGCAAGGCGATGCCGCGCCAGACCGAGCCGCTGCCGTGACCGTGCGCATCATCGCCGGCCTGCGCGAGATCGCGGCGCGGTATGACGGCTATGTGCTCGATCTGTGGGGCGTGCTGTTCAACGGCCAGACGCCGACGCCGCACGCGCTCGACACGCTGCGCGAGCTGCGGGCCGCCGGCAAACGCTCGATCGTGCTGTCGAACGCGCCGCGCCGCGCGCATCTCGTCGAAAAACGGATGAACGAGATCGGCATTCCCGCCGGCCTCTACGACTATGTCCATTCCTCGGGCGAGGAAGCCTGGCAACATTTGAAGAAGCGCGACGACGCGTTTTACGCGTCGCTCGGTCCGGCTTGCTATCACATCGGACCGCTGCGCGACGACAATATGGTCGAGGGCGTCGGCTTGCGCCGCGTTGCGTCGGTCGAGGAAGCCGACTTCATCCTCAACACCGGACCCGGCGCCGACGAAAAGCTCGAGGATTTCGAGCCGATGCTACAGGCGGCGCGGCGGCGCGATCTCAAAATGGTCTGCGCCAATCCCGACCTGGTCGTGGCCTATGGCGACAAGCTCCATCTGTGCGGCGGTTCGATCGCGCAACGGTACGAGGAGTTGGGCGGCACCGTGCGCTGGCACGGCAAGCCGCTGCCCGACGTCTACGAGACCGCGTTCAAGCTGCTGGGCATCGCCGACAAAAGGCGCATTCTCGCGGTCGGCGATTCGATCCGCACCGACATCGCCGGCGCCAACGCCGCCGGCATCGACAGCCTGTTCGTCGCCACCGGCATCCATGCCGAGGAATTGTCGGCGATCGAGCCGCAGCGCCTCGCCGCCGCCTTCGGCGCGCACGGCGAAAACCCGACGGCGGTGATCGACTATTTCAAGTGGTATTGCGACTGGTGCGCACTCCCAGTCACCTGCAACTCTAACCGTCATGGCCGGGCTTTAGGCCCGGCCATCCACGAATTTCCTCTTTAGACGGGCTATCGCTTCGCTGGATGACCCGCGGGCCAAGCCCGCGGGCTGACGGTTAGGTAAGATCGAGGCTGTGGCCTAAATCCTGAAATCGGGCGCGTAGGCCTTGCCTTCGCGGCGGACATAGCAGGCGTGCGGCGTGGCGAAATGCGCCGGCACCAGGAGGCTGCGCCGTTCGACGCATTCCTCATAGATGCCGACGCGCGTCTTGTGGGCAAGGGGCTTGTCCTCGTCGACGCTGACATTCCATTCCGGGTGAAAGATCTGGATCGGGTGGTGCATGCAATCGCCGGCGAAGATCGCGCGCCGGTCGTGCGATTGCGCCTTGAGGATGATGGTGCCCGGCGTGTGGCCCGGTGCTGGATGGATTTCGATGCCGGACTCGATCTCGTGCACGCCTTCGACGAGATGCGCCTGGCCGCTCTCGATCACCGGCAGGACGCTGTCGTTGAACATCACCTCGTTCATCGCCATCGCCGAATGGCCGCCGGTCTTCGGGTCCCAATAATCGCGGTCGGCCTTGGCGAAGAGATAGCGCGCCTTGGGGAAGGTCGGGACCCAGCGCCCGTTCTCGAGCCGCGTGTTCCAGCCGACGTGATCGACATGGAGGTGGGTGCACATCACGATGTCGATATCCTCGGGCGCGAAGCCGGCGGCGCGGAGATTCTCCAGCCACGGATGCTTGGCGCGGTGGAAGCGGTCGAAGGCCGGCCGGTCCTTGTCGTTGCCGACGCAGGTGTCGACGAGAATATTGTGATGCCGCGTCTTCAACAGCCAGCTTTGGAACACGCCGCACATATTGCCGCTGGCCGGATCGAAATGGTTCGGCACCATCCAATGCATGTGCGGCGCGACATCGGCGTCGTTCCAATCGGGGATCAGGCTTTGCGGCCCGAACACCGGTCCGCCGAGTTCCTCGATGCGCGCGACCGCGATGTCGCCGATGGCGATGCCTGGCATCTGCTCCCTCCCTGATAAAAAATTTTGGCGTCAATTGCCTTCGGGGTAGATCTTGCCGTCCGGCTCGATGGCGTAGCGGCCGCGCTGCCCGTCCTTGCTGGCGATGACGTGCCAGACATTGTCGCAGCCCTTCTGATCCACCGTCACGTCGTGGAAGCCGGCGCGCATCATGATCCGCTTGGCCATGTCGGCGGTGGTGTTGTCGATATGGGTGCCGGGATCGCACGCCGCATAGGCGGGCTGGATCGCGTGCGGCGCCAGAGCGACGCCCGCGCCCACCAAGCCCAGCGCCAGCACGCCGGCGAGAACATATTTTACGGCCATGGCAAACTCCCTCAGGGAAGATTTCGCTGCCATAGTAACAACAGGAGGGGGAAAATGTCCCGCCTCCGATCCACGATTTATCCGCCTGGTTTACGCGCCGGTGTAAATCAGCTTTTCGAAGCTGCGCTCCTTGGCGAATTGGTCGAGGCCCCAGCGTTCGACCTGGGTGAAAATCTCGTCGAACTCGGCGCGGGGGATCGGCTTCAGCACAAAACGCTCGCCGCGGCCGAACTTGGAGAAATCCCACTTGCGGTCGGCGAACTCGGCGGGAATCGCCTTCGCCCACAGCGGCAGGTATTTCGGCAGATCGGCGTCGAGCGCCTTCTCGGCGCGGTCGAGCGCGCGCAGATAGGCCTGCACGGTTTCGGCGGGCATCGATTCCGGCACCCACCAGATGGTGTGAAAGGTGTTGGCGATGATCGAGCGCAGGCCGAGCTGTTCCGCCATCGCGATTTGCGGCGGCAGCAGGCTCGCCGCCTCGACCTCGCCGTCAAGCAGGGCGGTGAGGCGCGCGCCGAAGCCGCCGACATTCACGGTCTTGATCTTGTCGAGCGGCAGGTGCGCCTCGAGCCGGTATGGCACGTTGAAATGGCTGCCGGCGCGCATGCCGACCGCGACCGGCACGTCCGCCAGGTCTTCCGGCTTTTGATCTTCGAATTCGGCGCGGACGAAGATCGCCCAGGGCGAGATGCCGTAGCAATCGTGGACGAAGCGGCCCATGCCGGCCGAGGCGGGCTTTATTCCGCCGCCAGCCGCGCCGAACCCAATTCCGCGCGCGGCAATTCCTGGCCCAGGATCATCGCCGCGGCTTTGTCGCCGATCATGACGCAGGGCGCGTTGGTGTTGCCGCCGGTGATGGTCGGCATGATCGAGGCGTCGGCGACGCGCAAGCCCGCGACGCCGCGCACCCGCAGCTTCGCGTCGACCACGGCGTTCTCGTCGCCGCCCATCGCGCAGGTGCCGACCGGGTGATAGGCGGTCGTCGTGGTGTTGCGGATGAATTGGTCAAGCTCGGCGTCGGTCTTGAGGTCGGGGCCGGGCATGATCTCCTTGCCCATCAGATGCCGCACAGGCGAGGCGGCAAAAATCTCCCGCACCTTGCGGATGGCGTAGCGCAGCACGGCGAGGTCGCCCGGCGCGCTGAACAGATTGAAGAAAATGCGCGGATGCGCCAGCGGATCGGCCGAGGCCAAATTCATCCAGCCGCGGCTCTCGGGATGCTGCAGGCCCGAGCGCGAGGCGAACATCGGCGGCGCCGGCGCCTTGATACCGGGGAACCACGGCCCGGCCAGCGGCGAATTGGCGCCGATCAAGGTCTGAATGTCCGGCCGCTCCAGTTCCGGCCGCGAGCGATACCAGCCGTTGGTCACCACCGGCATGCGCGACACCGGGCCGTCATGGGTCACGCTCCAGCGCAGCACGTTGAGCGCGAGACGGTCCCAACGCAGATTCTTGGCCAGGCTGACGGGTTGCGTGGCGAGGTTGATGACGCTGACTCCGGCATGGTCCTGAAGGTTGCAGCCGACCCCGGGCAGATCCTGGATCGGCTTGATGCCGACCTTGAGCAATTCGTCCGCCGGGCCGATGCCCGACAGCATCAGCAATTGCGGCGAATTGTACGCGCCGCCGGACAGCACGATCTCGCGCGCGGCATGGGCGACGTGGCTCTTGCCCTCGTGCACGTATTCGACGCCGGTGGCGCGGCCGTTCTCGATGACGATGCGCGTCGCCGGCGCGTGCGTCAGGACAGTCAGGTTCGGCCGCGCCATCGCCGGACGCAGGAACGCCGAATAGGTGCTGGCGCGCTCGCCCCGGTCGATCGTCAAATCGGGCACGCCGAAGCCTTCGGAGTCGGCGCCATTCTGGTCGTCGTTGAACGGGATGCCCGCTTCCTTCGCCGCGGCGGCGAACAGCGGGGTCAGCGGGTTCGCGTTGACGTCGCGTGAGATGGCGAGCGGCCCCCAATCGCCGTGATACGGCGTCGCACCGCGCGAATCCCGCTCGACGCGCTTGTAGTAGGGCAGCACGTCCTCATAGCTCCAGCCCTCGTTGCCGAGCTGGCGCCATTGGTCATAGTCGCGCGGATGGCCGCGGGCATAGAGCATGCCGTTGATCGCGCCCGAGCCGCCGAGGATCTTGCCGCGCGGCACCGGAATGCGCCGGCCGTTGACGCTCGGCTCCGGCTCGCTCTGGTAGTTCCACAGATATTTCTCGTTGGTCCAGAAGTTCCGCGCCGTCATCGGGATGCGCAGCAGCTGGTTGCGGTTGGGCCGGCCCGCATCGAGCAACAGGACACGATGCGCCGGGTCGGCCGAGAGCCGCTCCGCCAGGACGCAGCCCGACGTCCCGCCGCCGACAATGATGAAATCGTATTCCGCCACTCGCCCGCCCCTCCAGAAAACAAAATTCGAACCACCAAGACACCAAGACGCCAAGATAGCCGACACAATACACATCGTCATGGCCCGCTTTAGGCGGGCCATCCACGACCAGGTTTTGCGGCGGCCAATTCGTGGATGCCCCGGCCAAGCCGGGGCATGACGCAGAGGGGGTATGCGCCAGAATGCGCTTGGTGCCTTGGTGTCTTGGTGGTTCTATTTTTTGTGGGAAGCAGAGGACGCGCCATGAAGATCGACATTTTTCCGCATATTTTCCCCAAGGCCTATTTCGACAAAATGGTCGAGGTGATCCCGAACAAGGACACGATCCGGCGCTGGACCAATATTCCGGTGCTGTTCGATCTCGACGCGCGCCTGCGCATGATGGAGCGATGGCCCGACTATCAGCAGATTTTGACGCTGTCGATGCCGGCGATCGAGTTCGTGGCGCCCGCCGAGCGCTCGCCGGAGCTGGCGCGGCTCGCCAATGACGGCATGGCGGAGATCTGCGCCAAGTATCCGAAGCAGTTCCCGGGCTGGGTCGCGTCGGTGCCGATGAACAATGTGAAGGCGTCGATCGTCGAGATCGAGCGCGCGGTCGAGAAACTGGGCGCGCGCGGCATCCAGATTTTCACCAACGTCTCGGGCCGCCCGCTCGACGATCCCGAATTCGCGCCGATTTTCGCGCGTCTCCACGATTACGATTTGCCGATCTGGATGCATCCGACACGGCCGCACACGCACAGCGACTACAAGAGCGAGGACAAATCCAAGTTCGACATTTGGTGGGTGTTCGGCTGGCCCTACGAGACCTCGGCGGCGATGGCGCGCATGGTGTTCTCGGGCTTTTTCGACCGTTGGCCCAACCTCAAGATCATCACGCATCATCTCGGCGCGATGGTGCCGTACTCTCGAGGCGCGGGTCGGGCTCGGCCTCGACCAGCTCGGCAAGCGCGAAGGCGCCGAGCCGGGCTATGCCGAGATCGTCAAGGCGATGAAGGCGAAGGGCAAACGGCCCGGTCGATTATTTCCGCCAATTCTACGGCGACACCGCGATCAACGGTTCGCTCTCGGGCACGCGGTGCGGCATCGATTTCTTCGGCTGCGAGCATGTGCTGTTCGGCACCGACTGCCCGTTCGATCCCGAAGGCGGGCCGCTGTTCATCCGCGACATCATCAAGGTGCTGGACACGCTGGAACTCAGCGACCGCGATCGCGAACTGATTTATTCGGGCAACGCCAATCGCATGCTGCGCCTCGGCCAGACGCCGCACTACCACAAGTAAGGCATTACCCCTCGCGCAGCCGCGGATCGGCCGCGGCGGAGCTTTCCTCGGCGGAAAGCCCCGCCGCCGCTTCGTTGGCGTTGCGTCGGCTGACCAGCCAGATGCCGAGCGCGACCAGCGCCATGGCGACGATCAGCAGCGGCGTGACATGCTCGCCCAGCAGCACGGCGCCGAATATCAGCCCGAACAGCGGCGTCAGGAACGAGAACGCCGAAAGCTTGGCCGCGGGATAGCGCGTGATCAGCCAAAACCAGCCGAGATAGGTGGCGAAGGCGACGATCCCGATCTGCCACGCGAGTGCGGCCCAGAGCAGCGCCGTCGGGTGGGTGAACCCCGGCTCGCCCACGGCCCAGGACATGGGCAGCAACAGAATCGCCGACACGGTCGAGCTGATAGAACAGCACCTTGTTGGCGCTGATGCCCGGAAGCCACGACCCGGATCGTGACCGTGGTGGCGCCCCAGATCGAACCCGGCGGCCAGGACCATCGCATCGCCGATCAAACTACCGCCGCTCCCGCCGATGAAGCCGTCGCCGAACGCGACCAGGATGCCGCCGAACGCCATGATCATGCCGACGATCTGGCGCAGTCCGAGCCGCTCCGACGGCATCAGCCAATGCGTGCCGATCGCCACCGCGAACGGCGCGCAATAGAGAAACACCACGGCGCGCGACGCCGTGGTGTGGTTGAGGCCGGGAAACAAAATCGCGAATTCCGACGCGAACAACACGCCCACCGCGATGCCGGGAACGAGAGAGCCGTCGCGCTCGAACAGCTTGACCCCGCGCGCACGCCGACCAGGCCCACAGCAGCAACGCCGCGCCGATCGAACGCAACCCCGCCTGAAAGATCGGCGAGATGCCGGCATTGGTGACCTTGGTCGCGACCTGGTTCAGGCCCCAGATCGCGCAGAACAGGACCATCAGCCCCGCGGCCAGGGCGTCGATCTCGTGACGGCGCTGATTCACCGGGCCGGACTCGGATCGCCGTCGATCAGCATGAACGCGATCACGCAATTTTTCTCCGAGCGGTTGGCCCAGGCATGGTTGGTGCCGCGCTGGATGCAGACGTCGCCGGCGCGCATCAGCACCTCCTGGTCGTCGAGGATGAGATAGATCTCGCCGGAAATGACGATGCCGTAATCGACCGATTTGGTGCGATGCATCCAGGGATGGCGCGCGTTCGGCTCCTGCGTCAGCGCGTGCTGGGCGCCGCCCATCGCCGCGAACGCGGCGCGCGCCGCCGCCGGATCGGCGCCGCGGAGCTGCGCCGACTCCGGCTCGAACTCGACAAAGCGCAGATTGCAGCCGTTGGGCAGCGGCTCGAGCGTCATGGCGTCCGTCACCGGATCGGCCGGTCCGTGGATCGGCACCGGCATGCGGTCGGTCTGCCACAGATTGGTATAGGCGACGCCGCCGCGCGACGGCGAGGTGCGGATATGGGGGCAGGGCGCGTCGGAAATAACCGTGGCGCGGCCTTTCGCGTCGTGGCCGGTGACGATGCGGCGAACGGGCCGGACTTGCATGCGTTCCTCCTTCTTGTTGCCGCCATCAATCCATCAATCGGCCGCCGGGGCAATTGCCGTTCGCTTGGTTGTGGCCTGCGCCTCGGGCATGATGACGGCATGCTGAAGCGGGTGCTGATCGTCCTCATGTTGCTGGCGGCCTGGCCGGCGCGCGCCGATATCGTGGTCGGGTCGAAGATCGACACCGAAGGCGCGCTGCTCGGCAACATGATCCTGTTGCTGCTGCAACAGCACGGCATCGCCGCCACCGGCAAGTTGCAGCTCGGCCCGACCGAGATCGTTCGCCGCGCCCTGATCGCGGGCGAGATCGATATTTATCCCGAATATACCGGCAACGGCGCCTTCTTCTTTCACCGCGAGGCCGATCCGGCGTGGCGCGACGCCGCCAAGGGCTATGCCCTGGTCAAGGAACTGGACCGCGCTAAGAACGATCTCGACTGGCTGGAGCCGGCGCCGGCCAACAACACCTGGGCCATTGCCGTGCGCCGCGACCTGAAGCTTGATACGCTCGAGGAATTCGCGCGCTATGTCGATGGCGGCGGCGCGGTGCGGCTCGCGGCGTCGGCGGAGTTCGCCAACAGCCCGGGCGGCTTGCCGTCGTTCGAGAAGACTTACGGATTCACCCTGACGCGCCGGCAATTGCTGACGTTGGCGGGCGGCAACACCGCCGCGACCATCCGCGCCGCCGCGGAGAACATTTCCGGCGTCAATGCCGGCATGGCCTACGGCACCGACGGCGCGCTGTCGGTGCTGGGGCTGGTCGCGCTCAAGGACGACAAGGGCGCGCAAGTGGTCTACCGCCCGGCGCCGGTCGTGCGTGGCGCGGTGCTGAAGGCGCATCCCGACTTGCCGGCGATCCTCGATCCGGTGTTCGCGACGCTGACGCTGCCGATCCTGCAATCGCTCAACGCCAAGATTTCGGTCGAGGGTTTGGACGCGCGCGGCGTCGCCGCCGACTATCTGCGGTCGCTCGAATGAGCCGCAATCGCGTCGTCCCGGTATTGATGGTGGTGTTCGCGTTTGCGGGATTGTTCGGCGCGTTTTTGACCCAAGCGCCGAACCGCTTGATCTCCGGTGCGCCGGTCGCGATCTGGCACGCCGTCGATCGGCCGGTGCTGTTCTTCATTGTCGCCTTTGCCGGCTTGCTGATCGCCCTGTCGCCGATTGCCGCCTCGCCCAGAATGCATCGCACCATGATGCTGGTCGCGGGCGCGCTCGTCATCGCGCTGCTCTATGGCGCGGGCGCGGGCGCGGCGCGCCTGTCCGAGGGCGCCGGCGCCGCCGCGCGGGTGTCGTTGGGATGGGCGTTCTGGACGATGGCGCTGTGCGCCGCCTTCGCCGTGATCGACGCGGCGCAGCGCATGAACCTCAAGCCCGCGATGCGGCTCGCCTTGGCGGGCGCATTCGTCGTCTATATCGCGGCGATGGCCTTGAACGGCACTTTCGATCACCTGTCGCTGTTGCGCGAATTCGCGGCGCAGCGCGGCGCGTTCGTCGCCGAATTGGCGCGGCACGCGGAATTGGTGGTCGGCGCGATCCTGCCGGCGCTGGTCATCGGCGTGCCGCTCGGCTTCTGGGCGACGCGCGCGCCGCGCATCAAGCCGGCGCTGTTCGGCACGCTCAACATCTTGCAAACGATTCCGTCGGTCGCGCTGTTCGGCCTGTTGATCGGGCCGCTGTCGGCGCTGGCGGTGGCGGTGCCGCTGTTGGCGCGGTTCGGCGTCCACGGCATCGGCATGGCGCCCGCGATCGTGGCGCTGGTGCTCTATGCGCTGCTCCCCATCGTCCGCAACTCGGTCGCGGGGATCGAGGCGGCCGACCCTGCGATCGTCGAGGCGGCGCGCGGCATGGGTTTCACCCCGGGCCAGATTTTCTTCCGCGCGCAACTGCCGCTGGGCCTGCCGGTGTTCATCGCGGGATTGCGCATCGTCCTGGTGCAGACCATCGGTCTCGCGGTGATCGCGGCGCTGATCGGCGGCGGCGGTCTGGGCAGCTTCATCTTTCAGGGCATCGGCCAGTACGCGATCGACCTGGTGCTTCTGGGCGCCATCCCGGTGACGCTGCTGGCGCTAGCGGCGGATTTCCTGTTGCGGCTCGGGACGTCGGGACGCGCGGCATGATCCAGCTCGACCATGTATCGCACATCGTCGCGGAACGCCGCGTCGTCGACAGCCTGACGCTGACGATCGACAGCGGTCAGTTCTGCGCCCTCGTGGGGCCGTCGGGTTCCGGCAAATCCACTACGCTCAAGATGATCAATCGTCTGGTGCCGGTGAGCGAGGGCGCGATCCGCATCGACGGCAAGGACATCGCCCAAGCGCAAGTCGAGACGCTGCGTCGTTCCATCGGCTACGTGATTCAGTCGATCGGATTATTTCCGCATTGGACCGTCGCCGACAATATCGCGACCGTGCCCCGGCTCTTGGGCTGGCCCGAGGACAAGACGCGCGCCCGCGTCGCCGAGCTGCTCGATCTGCTGCGGCTCGATCCGGCCGAGGGTGCGAAATATCCAAGCCGGCTGTCGGGCGGACAGCAACAGCGCGTCGGCGTGGCGCGCGCCTTGGCGGCCGATCCCGATATTCTGTTGATGGACGAGCCGTTCGGCGCGCTCGATCCGATCACACGCGGCGCGTTGCAAACGGAGTTGGGATCGCTGCATCGCCGTCTCGGCAAGACCATCCTGTTCGTCACGCACGACATCGACGAGGCGCTGCGCCTCGCCGACCGCATCGCGATCCTCGACGGCGGCAAGCTCGCGCAATTCGGCACGCCTGACGAGATTTTGTCGAACCCGACCTCGGATTTCGTCCGCGTCTTCGTCGGCGATCCCGAGCTGCGCCGCCTCGCGCTCAAAATCGCGCGCAGAGATGCCGTGGGAGCAGTATGAAAAACCTTGAACCACAAAGGCACCAAGACACCAAGACCGGGCTCGGCGCTCTTGGTGCCTTGGTGTCTTGGTGGTTCGCCTTGTTGGTTCTTCTTTTAATTTGGCTGATCGCCACGCCGTATCTGAGCAACGTTTATGCCGCGCTGTTTCCGGGCACCGATCCACCAGTCTATCAGGGGGACACGCTGCTCGATCTGTTCCTGTGGCACGCGCTGGTCGTGATCGCCGCCAGCGCCGCGGCGATCGCGCTCGGCATCGGCGGCGGCGCGTTCGTGACCCGCGCGGCGGGACGCGATTTCCGAGCCAGCGCCAATGTCCTCGCCACCATCGGGCAAACGTTTCCGCCGGTGGCGTTGCTGGCGATCGCGGTGCCGGCGATCGGCTACGGCTTCTGGCCGACCTTTATCGCGCTGGCGATTTACGGCGTGCTCCCGATCCTCGCCAACACCATGGCGGGCATCGAGGCGGTGCCGCCGGCGGCGCGCGAGGCGGCGCTGGGCATGGGCCTGTCGCCTGCGCAAATTCTGCGCGACGTCGAATTGCCGCTGGCGCTGCCCGTGATTCTCGCGGGCGTGCGCACCTCGGTGATCGTCAATATCGGCACGGCGGCGCTCGGCGCGACGGTCGGTGCCGACACGCTCGGCACGCCGATCATCGACGGCCTCGTCGTCGACAAGCTCGCCTATGTGATCCAGGGTGGGGTCGCGGTGGCGCTGATGGCGATCGTCACCGATCTCGGCTTCGAGCGGCTACAGCGCCGCGCCACGCGGTATCAGTCGATCAACGCCTGATTGACCAGCGTCCGCAGCTCGCGGCGGATCGGATAGGACGATGACGGCATCAGCTGCGTCATCAGGATCGCGATCAAATCCTCTTGCGGGTCGATCCAGAACGCCGTGCTGGCGGCGCCGCCCCAATAATGCTCGCCGGCGGAACACAAAAGTTCGGCCTTGGCCGGATCGAGCACCACCGCGAAGCCGAGACCGAATCCAATGCCGGTCATCGTCGACTCGCTGAAGCGCGGCATGCCCATCGACGCGAGGTCGCCGCCGCTTTGCAGATGGTTGACGCGCATGAACTCGACCGTTTTGCGGCCGAGGATGCGAACGCCGTCGAGTTCGCCCGTGCGCGCGATCATTTTGCAAAAGCGCAGATAGTCGCTCGCCGTCGACACCAGCCCGCCGCCGCCCGAGCATAGCGGCTCCGGCTTCAGGTAGCGGCTGGTCTTCGGCTCGTCGATCAGCTTCATGCCGCCGCCATCTTCCTTCTGATAGTTGGCGGCGAACCGCGCGCGCTGATCGGCGCGGACATAGAACCCCGTATCGGTCATGCCCAGCGGCTCGAAGATGCGCGTCTTGAGGAACTTGTCGAAGCCCATGCCCGAGATCGTCTCGACCAAGGCGCCGAGCACGTCGGTGGAGACGCTGTAGTTCCATTCCGTGCCCGGCTGGGCGAGCAGCGGCAGTTTCGCCAGCCGCTCCATCATCGACCACAGCGTGCTTTCCTCGCTCTGGAAGTCGAACTTGGCGGCCTGGTAGATCGCGCTGACCGGCGAGCCGGTGAAGCCATAGGTCAGGCCCGACGTGTGGGTCAGCAATTGCTTGAACGTGATCGGGCTCTTCGCCGGCACCGTGTCGTAGCGATCCGCCGTGCCGCCGGCATAGACCCGCACATCCTTGAACATCGGCAGATAGCGCGAGATCGGATCGTCGAGCTGAAATTTGCCTTCCTCGTACAGCATCATGATCGCCGTCGAGGTAATCGGCTTGGTCATCGAATAGATGCGATAGAGCGTGTCCTCGGTCACCGGCGCCTTGGCCGCGACGTCGCGATAGCCGACGCTCTCGGCATAGGCGGCGCGGCCGCGCCGCGCCACCACCGTCAGCATGCCCGGAAACTTGTTATCGGCGACCAGCTTCTCCATCCAGGGGCGAATCCGGGCGAGCCGTTCGGACGACAATCCGACCTGTTCGGGCTTGGTCTCGACGATCTGGCTCATGGCTGATTTCCCTGTAAGATGCGGGCCGACGGAGGAACCATACCATGCGCGATCTAGCGGGAAAAACCGCGTTCGTCACGGGCGGCGCCAGCGGCATCGGCCTGGCGATGGCGCACGCGTTCGCCGATGCCGGCATGCGCGTGATGCTGGCGGATATCGAGGCGAAACCGCTCGAAGCGGCTGTCGCCGGGTTCAAGGGCAAACCCTCCCACGTGCGCGGCGTCGTCTGCGACGTGACCAGCTATGACTCCGTCGAGCATGCGGCGCAGGCGACGTTCGACGCGCTCGGCAAGGTGCATGTCGTCTGCAACAATGCCGGCGTCTCGAGCCGCAACGCGGAAGAAATCTCGCTGACGGATTGGCGCTGGGTCATCGACGTCAATCTGATGGGCGTGGTGCATGGTGTGCGCGCGTTCCTGCCGCACATCCGCGGGCACCGCGAAGGCGGACATTTCGTCAACACCGCGTCGATGGCGGGCTTCCTGCCCGGCATCGGCTTCAGCCCCTATACCGCGACCAAGTTCGCCGTGGTCGGCATCTCGGAAGGGCTGGCGACGCAGCTCGCGCCCGACGGCATAGGCGTCAGCGTGCTCTGCCCGGGTTGGGTCAACACCAACATCAGCGACAGCGGCCGCAACCGGCAACCGAGCTACGGTCCGGCCCCGGATCGCAAATTGACGCCGGTCGAGGAGAAGATCGCCGAGCTGGTGAAGAACGGAATGGCGCCGCGCGATGTCGCGGCGTTGGTGCTGAACGCCGTCCGGGAAAACGAGCTCTACGTCTTCACTCATCCGCACATGCGGCCGGCGCTGGAAAAGCGCGTGGAGCGATTCCTCGCGGCCTATCGCAAGCTCGGGCCGGCGCCGCAAGAATTGGCGCGCTCGTAACGCCGGGGAGGCGGACCATGAAGGATTTTCACGGCAAGGCGGCGTTCGTCACCGGCGGCGCCAGCGGCATCGGCTTTGCCATGGCGCGGGCGCTCGCGGAAGCGGGCGCGCGGGTGATGATCGCCGATATCGAGGAAAAGCCGCTCGCCGACGCGGTGGCGAGCCTCAAGGGCAATCTGCCGGAGGTCAGCGGCGTCGCCTGCGACGTCCGCGACTACGCCGCGGTGGAACGCGCCGCCAAGGCCGCGATCGACGCCTTCGGCAAGGTCCACATCGTCTGCAACAATGCCGGCGTCGGCGGCGCGCCCGGCGTCGACAATATTTCGCTACAGGATTGGCGCTGGGTGATCGACATCAACCTGATGGGCGTGGTGCACGGCGTCCGCGCCCTGGTGCCGCACATCAAGAGCCACGGCGAGGGCGGCCATATCGTCAACACCGCGTCGATGGCGGGCATGGTCTCGATGATCGGCTTCGGCGCCTACACCGCGACCAAGTACGCGGTCGTCGGCCTGTCCGAGGGGCTGGCGACGGAGCTCGCGCCGCACGGCATCGGCGTCAGCGTGCTGTGTCCCGGCTGGGTCAGCACGCGGATCGGCGAAAGCCGCCGAAACTGGCCGAAGGAATTGGGTCCGCCACCGCCGCCGATGACCGGGCCGATCGCGGACATGGCGCGGCAAATGATCCGCACCGGCATGGACCCGAGCGAGGTCGCGGCGCTGGTGATGCGGGCGATCGAGGACAACCAGCTTTACATTTTCACCGACCCGGCCATGCGGGTGTGGATCGAGCAGCGATTCGAGCGGATCCTAGCGGATTACCGCAAGCTCGGTCCCGCGGGCCAGGAGACGAAGCGATGAAATTCGGCATCTTCTACGAGCATCAGATCCCGCGGCCGTGGGACGCCGATGCCGAACATCGCATCTATCGCGAGGCGCTGGAGCAGGTCGAGCTCGCCGACCGCATCGGCATCGATTACGCCTGGGAAGTCGAGCATCATTTCCTCGAGGAATATTCCCATTCCTCTGCGCCGGAAGTGTTCCTCGCCGCCTGCTCGCAACGTACCAAGCAGATCCGCCTCGGCCACGGCATCGTGCTGATGCCGCCGGGCTACAACCATCCGGCGCGCGTCGCCGAGCGCATCGCCGCGCTCGACCTGGTGTCCGACGGCCGGGTCGAGTTCGGCACCGGCGAGTCCGCGTCGATCATGGAGCTCGGCGGCTATCGCGTGCCGGTCGCGGAGAAGCGCGCGGCCTGGCAGGAATCGCTTGAACAATGCCTCAACATGATGGTGATGAACCCCTATCCGGGCTTCGAGGGCAAATATTTCTCGATGCCGTGCCGCAACGTGGTACCGAAACCGTTGCAGAAGCCGCATCCGCCGGTGTGGGTCGCGTGCTCCAACCGCGAGACGATCAAGCTCGCCGCGCGTCTCGGCATCGGCGCGCTGACCTTCGCTTTCGTCGATCCCGCCGAGGCGAAACAATGGGTCGACGACTATTACCGCATCCTCAAGACCGAATGCGTGCCGATCGGCCATGCCGTCAACGCCAATGTCGCGATGGTGACGGGGTTTTCGGTCCATCCCGACGCTGAGGAAGCGAAGCGCCGCGGCGAGGACGGGTTCAAGTTCTTCGGCTACGCCTTGGCGCATCACTATATCTTCGGCGAGCACAAGCCGGGCCGCACGGACATCTGGGCCGCCTACGAAAAGGCGCGGCCGGCGCTGCCCGAGGCCGGCGCCGCGCGCGGCATCGGCACGCCGGAGCAGCTCCGCGCACATCTCAAGAATTTCGAGGATGCCGGCGTCGATCAGGTCGCCTTCATCCAACAGGGCGGGCGAAACCGGCACGACCATATCTGCCAATCGCTCGAACTGTTCGCGAAGGACGTGCTGCCGGAGTTCGACGCGCGCGAGGACGCCCGCGCCAAGCGGAAGGCGGAGGAGCTCGCGCCCTTCATCGAACAGGCGATGGCGCGGAAGGAAAAGATGGCGCCGCTGGCGGAGGACAAGATCCCAAGCTTCATGGCGTTGGGCCGTCAGGTCGCGGCCCAGCAACTCACGCCGGAACAGCAGGAAGCGCGCCGGCGGTTGATGGCCGCGGCGCAGGTACCGCTGGAAAAGCCCGCGGCGGAGTAGCGACGCCGCATCTGCTCCGGGCCGCGGTGCGTACTTTGGGGGGAGACGCACAGTGAGATGGATATATCGCTATCGGGAGGAACGGCATTTCGACAAGCCAGTCGAAGCGGTGTGGCCGATTGTGTCCAACACCGGGCGGGTCAACGAGCTGGTAGGCTTCGAGCCTTACCGGTTCGAGGAAAAGGTCGATGCTCAGGGCCGCGTGCGGCGCTACGCCAAAGGCAAGCTCGGTCCGCTCCCATGCACATGGGAGGAAAGCTTCGGCGAATGGCAGGATCATCGCCGCGTAACTCAATTGCGCGATTTCAAGAACGGTCCGATCCGCCGCTTTTACGTCGGCGCCGATCTCTTTCCGGAGGGAACCGGGAGCTGTCTCATCTTTTGGGGCGAGATCGAACTGGTCGGGCTGATGGGCCTGGTGGCGCGATATTCCGGCATCATCGCGATCGAAGCGCGCAAACGGATCAATGCCATCGAACGGATGGTTCGCGAAAGCGAAGTGCCTGACTTCGTTCTCGGCTCAAGCGCCAAGGACCAGGTTACCGGATCGGCAAAACGCCGGCTCGACGCGCTGGCCGCGACGCTGGCGCAGGATCCGGCAAGCCACGGGCTCGCGCCACGCCTAGTGGAATTTCTCACCCATGCGCCTGTGATTGCCTTGCGCGGCATCCGGCCGCTGGCGATGGCGCGGCAGTGGCACGCCGGCGAGGACGAAACCATCGAGTTGTTCCTGGCGGCGCAGTCGCGCGGCCTGCTGGCGATGGGCTGGGATTTGCTGTGCCCGCGCTGCCGGGGCGCCAAGGCTCGCGCGACGCGGCTCGACGAACTGCCGACCGGCGCGCATTGCTCGTCGTGCAACATCGACTATCAGCGCAATTTCACCCGCAATGTCGAGCTGACGTTTCATCCGGCGCCATGGCTGCGCCCTCTGCCCGAAGGCGAGCTGTGCATGCTGGGGCAGGGCACGACGCCGCACGTCAAATTTCAGGCGGAGGTCGCGTCCGACCGCGCGGCGCGCTTCGACCTCGCGTTGTCGCCCGGTCCCTATCGCTTCCGCACCGTCGAGGCCGGCGCCGAAGCCGATGCCGAGATCGGCGCCGACGGCGCCATTCCCGAGACGGTCGCGCGCGGCAATGAGATCGTGCTGCGCGAGCCGCGCTTGCCAGGCGTAGTGTCGATCCGCAACGACACCGACGGGCCTTTGTATTTCGTCATCGAGGACCGGCGCTGGGCCGCCGACGCGCTGACCGGCGAGCGCGTCATCGCCACGCCCGCCTTCCGCCACCTTTGTCCCGAGCAATTGCTGCGCCCGGGCGACGACGCGGAAATCGGCAACGTCACGATCATGTTCACCGACCTGCAAGGCTCGACCCAGCTTTATGACCGGCTCGGCGATGCCGCCGCCTATCACCTGGTGCGCGACCATTTCGCCTTCCTGGCCGCGCGGGTGCAGCGACATGGCGGCGCCATCGTCAAAACCGTCGGCGATGCGGTGATGGCGGTGTTCCACGATCCCGCCGACGCCGTCAAAGCCGCGTTGGCGATCCAGGACGAGGTCGCCGGCTTCAACCGCGCCCATGCCGGCGAGGAAATCGTGCTGAAGCTCGGCCTGCATCGCGGCTCGTGCATCGCCGTCACCGCCGGCGGCGTCCTCGATTATTTCGGCGCGGCGGTGAACATCGCATCGCGCCTCGAGCATCAATGCAAGGGCGGCGAGGTGATTCTGTCCGATGCGATGCTGGCGGAGGCCCCGGCTCGCGACGCCATCGCCGGCCGCGCCGCCACGGCCGACGGCGCGGCGCTGCGCGGGGTCAGCGAACCCGTCGGTTTCGTCCGCGTCAGCCCGCCGCCGCCAATGCCGGCATCGGCGAGCACAGCAGCGTAAACACCGCCCCCGGCGCGTCGTCGTCGATTGTGACGCGGTAGCCGTGGAACTTCGCGATCGCCGCGACCAGGCTGAGGCCCAGGCCGCTGCCATCGTCCTGAGGTAATGGGTTGAGCCGGTAGAAGCGTTCGAAAATTCGGCCACGCGCAGCGAAAGGGATACCCGGCCCGGTGTCGGCGACGCGGACTGCCGGCCCTTCCGGCGTCGCCATCGCGGCCAGGCGAACCGTCCCACCCGGCGGCGTGAACTTGATCGCGTTTTGCACCAGGTTGGCGATCGCCTCGAGCATCAGGCCGCGATCGGCGGTGATCGGTAGGCCGGGCGCGGCCGCGATGTCGAACGCCAGCCCGGCATCCTCGGCCAGGGGCTGATAGATTTGGCCGACCTCCTCGGCCAGCGCCGCAAGATCGAAGGTCTCCGCGCCGGCACGACGCCGCCCAGCCTCGATCTCGCCGATGCGCAAGAGCGTCGTGATCATCGCCAGCGCGCGGTCGAGCTCCACCACGGCGTCGTCGACAAGCTGGCGCTGTGCGTCGAGACCGGGCGCGGTCTCCTTGGCGCGCGCCAGCCGTTCGCGCAGCCGCGCAAGCGGCGAGCGCAGATCGCGCGCGATGTCGTTGCCGGCCCCTTTGACGCTGTCGAGCAGCCGGCCGATCTCGTCGAGCATCAGGTTGACGCTGCGCGCGAGCCGGTCGAAATCGTCGTCGGTGCCGTGAACCGGCAAGCGTTCGCTCAGATCGCCGAACAGAATCCGCTCCGCCGATCGATGGACGGACTTAACCCGCTGTTGCGCACGCCAGCTGACAAAGGCGCCGGCGGCCATCGACAAGAACAATGCCGGGATCACGCCAAGCTCCAAGGCGCTTAACACGATATCGCCAAGGGTGCGCAGCGCGTTGAACGTTCCGCCCCACCACCAACACCTCGCCGCCAGGCAGGCGCCGGGCAACCACCCGGGCGACGCCGCGGTCGTGCGGCTCGGTTTCAGCCGGCAAACTCTCGACCGGGTGGGCATTTCCGTCGATCGGCAAGCCGGAGGGCAATTCCGCCAGATTGCCGACCAGCATCCGGCCGTCCGGCGCGAACAGCGCGGCATAGGTGATGCGATGCAGATCGCCGAGATTGCGCTGCGCCACCGCGCGATAGATTTCCGGCTCGGTTTGGCGGCCGATGGCGGCCGCGTCGTTGCGCAGGAATCGGTCGATTCGCACCGTCTCCCGAGCGGCGGTCTGCCAATAGATGAAGGCGAACAACAGGATCGCCGACAGCGAGAACATCACCGCAAACGACGCGGCCAGCCGGAATGTGGTGGTACGGAGAAAATCGGGGACGCGCATCGCTTTGCTGATATGAGCAGGTGCGGCAAAAATGCCACAGATGCCCGGCTTCGTCGTGTTTCATCAAACCGCAACAAAACTCTAACACAACCGCAACACTGCCCCCCTATCCAAAGCCTGAACGTCGGACGCCGTTGGGCGAACCGATCCGGTTTACAGAACGGGGGACTTCTTACGATGTCATTAAGGCGCATCCTGGCTGGCAGCGCGGCGGCGGCCGCTTTGCTGGCGTTCACCGCCGGCGGGGCCAATGCCCAGTCCAAGATTCAACAGCTCGAAGATCAAATTCAGCAGATCCAACAGACCTACCAAGGTCAAATTCAAGGCCTGCAGTCGCAGGTCGATCAGCTGAAAGAACAGCAGCGGATGCAAGCCGAGCAGGCGGAAGTGGTTCGCCAGCAGGCGGCACAGGTGGAGCAGGAATACAAGAAAGCCAGTTCCGGCACGGGCGGTACCTATCATATCGGCGGCGTAACATTGAAAGTCGGGGGTTCATCGAATCCGCGACTATCTATCGCACGGGCAACGAGACCGCGGATGTCGGCAGCAATTACGGCAGCGGCATCCCGTTCAGCGCCAATCCCAATGCGCATATTTCGGAATTCCGCGAATCGGCGCGGCAGAGCCGGCTGTCGTTGTTGGCGACCGGACAACCCGATCCCGTGACCCATTTGTCGGCGTATTTCGAGTCGGACTTCTTGGGCGCGGCGCCCACGGCGAATTCGAACGAGAGCAACAGCTATAACCTGCGCTTGCGGCAGGCGTTCGCCGAATACGACCGTTCCGACTGGGGTTTTTCGCTGGCCGGCGGCCAGATGTGGAGCTTGGCGACGCTCGAAACGTCCGGGTTGTACCCGCGAAACGAAGCCGTCCCGCTGACGATCGACGCACAGTATAACGTCGGCTTCAATTGGATGCGCGTTCCGCAGATGCGCTTCATCGAGAATTTCGCGCCCGGTCTGTGGGGCGCCATCTCGTTTGAGAATCCCGCCGCGCTGGTCTATGGCGGAGGCAACAGCGTGTCGGGCGTGCTGACCAGCAATCCCGGCGTCGGCGGCGGCCTGCTCAATAACGGCGGCAGCACCTTCTGCTCCTATGGCTCAGGCGCACCTCCCGTGGCGTGCGGCGAAGGCTATACCGGCACCGGGTTCACGCTCGACGTGATGCCCGACATCATTGCCAAGGTGGCGTGGGAACCCGGCTGGGGCCATTTCGAGCTTTATGGCTTGGGCCGTGAGTTTCGTACCGAGCTGACCAAGGCCATCGGCCCAAATCCTGCCGGTGCTACGCCGACGGCATTCGGCGGCGGCATCGGCGCCGGTGCAGTCCTGCCGGTGATTCCGAAAATGCTCGACATCACCGCCAATATCCTCGGCGGTTGGGGCATCGGCAAGTACGCGTCGGGACAATTGCCCGATTTCACGATCAATCCGAACAATGGCGCGCCCGCGCTTATTCCGGAAATCGAGGGGATGGTCGGCGTAATCGGTCATCCGACGCCGACGCTCGACCTATACGGATATTTCGGTGTCGAGCAAGCCGACAGCCAAGCGTTCACGTCGGGCGGCAAGCCTTTCGGCTACGGCAACGCGGCCTATACGAACGGCCCCTCCGCGGCTTCCGCCGGCGGCACCGCGGGTGCAGCCGGATGTTTGCTCGGGAACGAAGGTGGCACCACCATCATCAACTCGGGCGCGTTCAACACGCCGAGCGTCGGCTGCAACATCGATCGGTTGTGGCAAGTCCAAGTTGGCGGGTGGTGGAACTTCTACAAGGGCGAATACGGGCGGATGGCGCTTGGCGCGTCTTACTCGTACACCCATGTCGGCACCTTCGCCGGCATCGACGGGTCGCCCTCCACCAGCGACAACATCGTGATGGTCAGCTTCCGCTACTATCCGTTCTGATCCGGATAAGCGGCATTTCGATCGAGCGGCCCGGCTTTTGTCGGGCCGTTTCGTTTCAGGCTAGGGTCGGATCGCTCTTGATGGAATTGCGGATGCGATTCCATCAAGAGCGATCCGACCCTGATTCAATGATTAGAGTTTGATTTCACCGGTCGGACGAAAGCGCGGGTGCTTCCGTCTGACCGGATCGCACTCTAGCGCAGCAATTCGTATTTGCCGCCCTTTTCGAGCGCACGCTGGTAGGCGGGGCGGGCGTGAATGCGTTGCAACCAATCCCAGGTTTTCGGACGGCTTTGGTCGAGTTCGGCGCGCGCCGCGGCGGCTTCGAGCGGGAAGCTCATCATAATGTCGGCGGCGCTAAACTCGTCCCCGGCGAAAAAGGCGCTGTTGGCCAATTCGCTCTCGACGAAGTCGAGATGAAGCTTGATCTGCGGCCCGACGAAGGTATCGCGCAGCGTCGCGGCGATGCCCCGCGCCACCGGGCGCGCGTACCACGGCACCTGCGGTCCGGCGATGCGGCCCGCGATCAAGCTCATCAGCAAGGGCGGCATCAGCGAGCCCTCGGCATAATGCAGCCAATAGGTATAGCGGAGCCGCGCCTTGGTGTCGGGCGGCGGCACCAGCCGGCCCTTGCCGTAGCCGTTGACCAGATATTCGACGATCGCGCCGGTTTCGGCGATCGTGTTCTCGCCGTCGGTGATCACCGGCGATTTGCCGAGCGGATGCACCGCACGCAAGCTCGCCGGCGCGCGCATGTTGGGCTCGCGTTGATAGAACTTGATCTCGTATTCGAGACCCAACTCCTCCAACAGCCACAGCACGCGTTGCGAGCGGGAATTGTTGAGATGGTGAACGACGATCATGAACCCCCCTGATTAAGCGCTAATCGCCGACATTGCCCAATAGGCTGCCGCCGTCGATAGTGATCTGCGTGCCGGTAATGTAGCTCGACGCCGGCGACGCCAAGAACAGCGCCAAGCCCTTCAAATCTTCCGTCGTGCCGACGCGGCGCAGCGGCACCCATTGCGCGACCTCGTCCTGCACTTCCTTCTTATGCATCCAGCCGCCGCCGATATTGGTGACGAACCAACCCGGCGCGATGGCGTTGACGGTAATCTGGTATTTGGCAAGTTCCAGCGCGGCGTTGCGCATCAGATGCGCGGCGCCGGCCTTGGCCGCCATGTAGGAGGCGCCGATGCAGGCTTCGATCGACAGTGCCGCCATCGACGTGGTGACGATGATCCGTCCCGACTTCCTCGGCCTCATGTGGCGGGCGGCGGCGCGGATTGTGGCGAACACCCGTTGAGGTTGATGTCGATGCGCGGTTCCAGCGCGCATCGTCGTAATTCTCGATCGCGCCTTCGGGGTCGCGCTGGTGCGATCGATGGAGACGAAGCCGGTGCCGGGATCGATGCCGGCATTGGCGAAACACCACGTCGAGCCGGCCGTGAGTTTCGCGGTCTCGTCGAAGGCACGATCGAGCGTGGGATGGTCGGTGACGTCGACCTTCTGCCGCGGACGTTCCAGCCCTTGGCGTTGAGGCGTTTGGTCTCGGCGTCGAGCCGCTCTGGTGGATGTCGAGCATCGTCACCCGCGCCCCGTTCTCTGCCAGCACTTCAGTGAAGCACAGGCCGATGCCCGACGCGCCCCCGGTGACGATCGCGCCATGGCCGTCAACCTTGTACATGTCCGCCGCTTTCATGGGTGCCTCCCCAGCGCGCTTCTTGCATCCCATCCTGTCGGTTCGTTTCTCCGATGACAAGCGCCGGCGGGATTGTCGCCGCGGCAGGTCCGCTCAACGGTCCGTGGTTGACCCTGCCATGCGTCAGGAACACGGCCCGGATGCTCGCGTTGATCCGGCATGCGGGGATGCCCGCGCGCTATTCGAAGGAGGACAAGATGGTCCGCAATT
>CAVSQC010000029.1:0-91937 GCA_963729845.1 uncultured Alphaproteobacteria bacterium | reverse complement strand
TCATCATGCGCGATCCTTATTACGACCGGATGAGCGCGATATGAAGTTCACCTTGACCTATGAAGGAGTGCTTCTCGGCGCCTTGAGGACCGACACTCGCGCAAAACATAAGCACGAAATACGGCAGAAATTTCAGCCGCAATTGAGACACTTATGGAACACCTCCCATTCCCCTCTTTTACCGCAAGGACTACCCTCTAATAAAACACGGATTTAAGGGGGGAAACCCTACCGATCTGACGGCAGAGGAACGGGCCGGGATACCCTGGGCCGAATATCTGGCCAGACAATATTCTCGGCTCGGATATCGCTTCGTCCCGTTGGTTGTCGAAGAACTCACCCTTTCATGTAGGCTCGATATTTTGTTTTTGCGCTGGGATCGGCCCGTCTCGCTTATCAGATCGGGCGACATAGATAACCGCCTGAAAACGTTATTTGATGCTTTTAGAATGCCCGATAGTTTGGCCGAATTAGGGGGGTACGCGACGCCCGGTCCTCACGAAGACCCTTTTGACCGTTTGCTTAATAAGACGACAAGTTGATTACCCACATCTGCGGTCGAAACCGACGTTCTTCATGAGCCCGTGAGTGCTGTTTTTGACGAAAACGATGCGCGTTTGGTGATTGGCGTCACGGTAAGACCAACGACGGTAAACATGCTTACCGCTGATTTTCTTTAGGCACCTTTGATCGAGCAACTTTTTTGAACGCGCGCTCAAACTCTTCCTTGATGCCGTCCGCGTCCGCTTCGCGCGCGATCTCGATGATTCGTTTCGATTGCTCGGGATCGTCGCGCGGCGGGTTGGGCTTGCGTGCCATAACCGCGATTATACCGGATCAGTTGCCAAACGGCAGCGGCAGTTGGTTTGGATCGCGCGGCGGTTTTGGGCCGCGCCAATGGCGCTTGCGATGTCGCTCAATTCGGCCTCGCTTCCATTCGCCGTTGGCCACTAGTCGTTTCATAGGTCAGGCGCTTCCCGCGCGCACCAGCCAATGCGATCTTGGCGCGTTGCACGTCATCGACGCCAAGCGCTTCGCGATGGGTATAGCGGAAATCAAATTCGGCGAGGTAGCGATGAAGATGCGCCTCGCTGACGTGCTGGTAGACGCCATAGACGCCGCGCTTCAGGATCGAGAAGTAGCCTTCGATAGTGTTGGTATGAACGTCGCCGCGCACATACTCGTTCTCGCTATGCTTGACGGTACCTGCGAGGCGAAATTCCAGCCGATTCCGGTGAAAGCCGGAGCTTCGTCAGTCCTGAAATGCGAGCTAGGCGATCGGCGTGGCCCGCCATCACGCTGCGGAGATTATCGCCGCGCACGTTCGGCATATGGAACGACCGGACCGCGCCGTCGCGCTCTACCAGCGAGAAAACCGGGTTATGTGGCCCGCGCCGTGCCGGGACCTTGGTTCCGGGCTTGCGACCTACATAGGTTACGTCGGCTTCAATGGTCTTACCGTCGCCGCCCATCGGCGGGGAAAACAAGTCGTCATCCCGCTCCATGATCTCGCGAATGCGATGGGTCAGGAACCACGCGGTTTTCATCGAGCACTTGAAGGCCCGCTGAATTTGGCGGGTGCTCATCCCTTCTTGTGGCGGTGATGAATTGGATGGCTTGCAACCAAAGGTGCAGCGGGAAATGGCTATCCTCGAAAATGGAGCCGATCCGTACGGTGAACGTCCTTCCGGCAGGCGTAGCAGCGCCGCAAGCCCGGACGGCTGGTCTTGCCCTAGTCGCCGAGCTTTGCTCGACGTCGGCATTCCGCAATGCGGACAGAACGGGCCATTCGGCCACAAGATCGCCTCGACGAAGGCGAAGAGCGGCTTCCTCGTTATGGAAGTGCGGGGCGGAAAGAATGGACTGGGACATGGCCAAAAACTCCTTATGGCCATTATACTAAGCCTAGCTGGTGGGGTTGTCAAGTGTATCGTCGCCATCACCGAGCCGGTCAAGAGCATTGGGAGGAAAAAAATGACCGCAAACGAAAATGTGTGCCCCCGTCGAACCTCCGGCAGACGACGGCGCGGAGCAATATTATTGGGGCGGTATCACGTTGGTTGGTTGGTCGGCGCTTATTGCGCTGCTTGGTGCCTCGCTACTGATGTAATGGAAGGGCTATCAGCAATGTTCAAGAGGGCGCTCCGTGCATTGGCGGTAGTGCTGTTGCTCGTATCCGTCGCGCCGGTTGTCGCCCGTGAACCGCTGACGCTCTCACCCCGACCGAGACCCAAGCACAGGCGCATTGCCCCGCCGACACGGTGGTTTGGCTCAACACGCCGAGCGGCATTCACCATTTCAAGGGGCAACGCTGGTACGGTCGGACGAAGCACGGTGCTTATGTGTGCGAGAAGGAAGCCCACGCTGCGGGAGATCGCGGAACACGCAATGGGCAATGATCCGCCAAACGCGTCGGTCCCGGTGATCCTGAAGGGCACACACCAGATCGTTGGCTACTATTCCGGTGCCATCCCCGCACACGAATTGGTGCTTCGCTGGCTCGATTGCAGGGCACCCTGACTTCGGTGTTGAGGCGCTCGTCATTTACGATCGCGATGCCAACGACGCCAACTCGCCACTAGATGGCACGGTCAAAGCGATAATGGTTGCATCGGCAAGGTCGCTTGCCGGAGTAGCAGGTTTCGAGGCAGTAGGTACAAAGGACCTAGGGCTGGGACCCATAAAAAGGATTCCCATCGTGTGCGAATTGTGATTCACGATCTCCGAAGGGAGATCGCTGATGGATCGAGATTATTTCTGGCTCAACGACGGCGGCCTTCCCAACGGCTTGGGCCGCATCTTCCGACTGACACGCGGGGCAAGCCGCGGGTTGATGATCGCCGCGTGATCAGCGGGATCGTGCATGTCCTGATGTCCGGCTGTCGATGGAAGGATGCGCCATCCGTCTATGGTCCGCGCAAGACACTTGATAACCGGTTCGTGCGCTGGGCGGCCAAGGGCGTGTGGTCGAGACCAGTTCTACGCGTTGGCAACGGCAGGCGGCGGCTCTGCCAGGTGTCGATCGACTCTTCCGCCGTGAAGGCTCATCGCTGCGCGTCGGGTGGAAAAGGGGGAGCAGAACCAAGCGATCGGCCGGTCGCGCGGCGGGCGGACGACAAAAATCCACGCTCTGACTGATCGCTTCTGCCGCCCCATCGCGTTCTTGCTGACGGGCGGCCAAGTGGCTGACTGCGTGGCTGCCGACGCGCTGCTCGACCAGATGTCCGCGACCGATCTCGTCCATGGCGACAAGGGTTATGATACCGATGCCGTACGTCGGAAGATCGAGGCCAAGGGAGCGGCGCCGAACATCCCGCCGAAATCCAACCGCGTCTGGAAAAGCTGCTTCTCCCCATACCTTTATCGCCATCGCAACGCTATCGAGCGCATGTTCGGTCGCCTCAAGGACTTCCGCCGCATCGCAACCCGATACGACCGTCTCGCCAAAAACTTCCATGCAGCCGTCTGCATCGCAGCCGCTATCTGCTACTGGTTATGAGTTCCTCGCCAGAGATGGTGATCGACCCTGAAACGACGAAAGCACTGGCGAATCTTGGGAGTCAATATTCTCTCAAAACTTTCCGCCAGCCGATACAGGACATCAGCGGCTATTTTGGCGGTGATTGGCTCCATGCGAAGCGGTAGCAAAATCGTGACCGCCTGAAGAAACGCAAGGAAGAAAATTCTGACCGAGCGGAATGTGACAGAGCGCGTTTCGTAGTCGGGATTGGCGTGCCATTGCTGCTGGCGGCACAAGATGAATCACGAGATGAACTTCGTGAAATATGGGGCGCATCTATTGGCCGCTGTTGAAGACCCGACCCTGAGAAAAAAACGTGAGGATTGAGTTTATCGACACGGTCAAACGGATGAACCCCATCGATGCGCTGGTGCTGCGGGCGCTTTTGGAACCGGACGAAAAGCGACCCAACGTGCAAGCGTTTATCGCTACCAAACTCGGTTTGCCGGAAATTCAGGTTTCAGTCTCACGTTCCAATCTAATTCGCTTGGAATGCGCGGCGCTCACCCCAACAGGCTCAATCACCACGTTCTTCATTACTGACTATGGGCGACTTCTTCTCGCTGTATGCACCGGGTAGTTCGGTCGCACACGATGTGCAACTACTTCACGCGTTATCGCGAGCCGCGCAATCTCCAGGCGGCGTTCAAATTCCCGGAACTGCCGAATGATCCGCCGCGCTATGTGGTGCGGCCGACTGATATCGAGCGCGTCGTCGCCATCGGCAAAGATGGCGCGCGCCACGCGGTGGCGATGCGCTGGGGCCTGGTGCCGTGGTGGGCCAAGGACATCAAAACCGGCCTCACCCTGTTCAACTGGCAAAGCGAAACGGTGACGACGAAGAACGCCTTTGCCGAGCCGTTCCGCCGCGGGCATCGCTGTCTGGTGCCGTGCGACGGCTTCTTCGAATTCACCGGCGAGCAGCGGCAAGAAACAGCCCTGGCTGTTCCGGTCGTGCGACCGCGGCGTGATGGCGTTCGCCGGATTGTGGGAACAATGGCGCGGCCGCACCCGAGGCGCGCGCTCCGCCGAACCGCTCTTGTCATTCAGCATCGCGACCTGCGCGCCGAATGCGACGGTGGCGCCGATCCACGACCGCATGTCCGTGGTGTTCGCGGAGCCGGCGGCGTGGGATGCGTGGTTGCGCTCCCGACGCATCGCCGGACGAATTCGGAATGCTGGTGCCCGCGCCGACGATCTGCTGGAGGCGGTGCCCGTCCCGCCGCGACTTGTTGCGGATCAAGGAGCCGGGACCGGAGTTGCTGGAAAGGGTCGAGCCATGAAAATCTACCCTGAGCGTCGCACGCTCTATCGGGATACAACGGGTCAGGTGCAGCGGCCTACTTAAATTGCCGTTCCCGGTTCGGTGTTCCCGGCGCTCCACAGTGGAACGGGATGGGCGCTCCAATTGCGGTTTGCATGATCCGCTACGTCAGGCGACTAGAAAGCGAGAACGCAAGCCGAAGTCCTGATCCCTGCGATGCTAAATCCCCCGCTGGTCATAAGCGCAAAAGGGCTGCTAACGACGCCCGCTCTCGCAAGCTGGGGAGCGGCTCCCTCTTACAGCGTCAAGAGATCGCCGGTTGAAAATGCGCCCATTAACAGAAATGAAATCCCCCTGTGGAAAAACTGCATCCTGGCAGTTGAACAGGCGCAAGCGGGTCGCGGGGGGACGCTGAAACCAATGCCATATTGATGGCGATTTGTTTGCGCCTACGGCTCTGACGGTAGCGCCATATACACTGAGTACAGGGCCGACAATGCCGACCAACGCCAACTACCATCTGCGCCAAACGGGCAGGACCCTAGGGCGAGGACTTATAACCAGTAGCAGATAGCGGCTGTGATGCAGACGGCTGCATGGAAGTTTTTGGCGAGACGGTCGTATCGGGTTGCGATGCGGCGGAAGTCCTTGAGGCGACCGAACATGCGCTCGATAGCGTTGCGATGGCGATAAAGGTATGGGGAGAAGCAGCTTTTCCAGACGCGGTTGGATTTCGGCGGGATGTTCGCCGCCGCTCCCTTGGCCTCGATCTTCCGACGTACGGCATCGGTATCATAACCCTTGTCGCCATGGACGAGATCGGTCGCGGACATCTGGTCGAGCAGCGCGTCGGCAGCCACGCAGTCAGCCACTTGGCCGCCCGTCAGCAAGAACGCGATGGGGCGGCAGAAGCGATCAGTCAGAGCGTGGATTTTTGTCGTCCGCCCGCCGCGCGACCGGCCGATCGCTTGGTTCTCCTTCTCCCTCTTCCACCCGACGCGCAGCGATGAGCCTTCACGGCGGAAGAGTTGATCAACACCTCGGCCGGGTGGGCTGCTCGCCGTTGCCAACGCGTAGAACATGTTCGACCACACGCCCTTGGCCGCCCAGCGCACGAACCGGTTATAGAGTGTCTTGCGCGGACCATAGACGGATGGCGCATCCTTCCATCGACAGCCGGACATCAGGACATGCACGATCCCGCTGATCACGCGGCGATCATCAACCCGCGGCTTGCCCCGCGTGTCAGTCGGAAGTAACGCGGCCGGAGCCGTTCCAACTGCTCGTCGTTGAGCCAGAAATAATCTCTATCGATCAGCGATCTCCCTTCGGAGATCGTGAATCACAATTCGCACACGATGGGAATCCTGTTTATGGGTTCCAGCCCTAGCACTCTAAGCGACGTGTTGGTGTCTGTCGGCCAATGTATCGAGGGGGCGCATCGTGCCGAGACGATAATGAACCGTCCGCCGATAGGGGGTGGTGACGATGCAGATGCAGCCGACGCCGAAACGATGCAGATTGTTAAGGCACAGCAAGCGATCCCAATTTCGTGCGGACGCACAAGACGCTGCGCATGACCCCGGCGATGGCCGCTGGCGTCGAAAATCGGCTATGGTCTATTGAGGAATTCGTAGAACGGACTTCGCGGTAGCCGCAAATGAATTATATCGTCAAATACTATCTTGGCGGGCGTGGCCCGATGCCAGATGAAACTTTGCTACCGAAGACATTGCATTGAATAGATGCCAGGAACTTCTCGACAACCATGGTCAACGGGCAACCGTTTCTATCTATACCGATTTAGTGCCAGATACTCCGTTACGTGATTGGCTTTGGATCATGAAATGGTGGCGTGAGAAAAATCATCCCCACGGATTTTCAAATTAGGACATACCCAGAGCCGTTGCTGCCTTCGCGCTAAATACTCTCGCTTCTCGGGTGCGCCCCTGACAATACGCAGTCGTATTCAGACGCTCCGCCGGGCTTCTTTCATATTCCTGGTACCCAGACATCGGTGCTCTTCACCGGCAGCGCTGGTGCTGCGATAGAGCGTGACAGTTGGTGACGATTGTTGCGGGGGCTTGCGATTTCAGTTCGACCCCGCGAGGGTAAGCTGCGGTGCCTGGATAACGTGCGCCCCGATGACTGCCAAGAACTGCCAAATGGACTGCTCACGCGGAGCATGTGCTGCACCGGCCCGATTGCGGGATGCAAAGCGTGACTACTATGTGAGGTGAGAAATGTTTTCGGGCCAACCCGCTTATACAAATTGGCCCTTTCGTGACTACTGCCTTGACTACTGGCTGACTATTTTCCGAATAGCCTAGTCATTTCAATGGGTGTCTGCTTATATAGGCCAAGCGGGTGGCGGCGGCGCTCACAAAAGCATGATGAGACGCTGGCGGGCGAATATGTCGCGCTCGCGCGTGGACAGGATCAACGCGGCGACACAGCCATGTTCGTGCCCCGGCCGGAGCCGACCTTCAGCATCGTGATCCCGACCTTCGGTCGGCCGCGCGGTTTGGCACGAACTCTTGAATAGTCTCGCGCCGCAAGTGGCGGGGCGGCTCCGCCGCGAGGTCGTCGTCGTCAACGACGGCAGCGACGAGCCCGCCTACGAGGCGATCGTCAACCGGCATCGCGGCTGGGTGAACTATATCGCCTCGCCGGAAAATCGCGGCCAGAGCGCGGCGCGCAACAGCGGCGCCAAAATCGCGACCGGCAATTTCCTGGTCTTCATCGACGACGATTGCGCGGCGCCGCTCGATTGGCTCGACCGGCTCGCGCGCATCCTCGCCGCCGACCCGCAGCTCGACGCTGTCGGCGGCATGACCCGGCCGCTGCAATCGCAACATCCGAAATGGTTCGAGCGGCTGCTGATCGCAGGCGGTTGTCATCCCAACCCGGTGTATTACCGCGACCAGCTCATCGTCATGGTCAGCGCGTGCCTCGCGGTGCGCAAGATGACCTTCGAGGCGCTCGGCGGCTTTGTCGAAAAAGTGACGCCGCTGGCCGAGGATCGCAATCTCACCACGCGGCTGCAACTCGCCGGCGCCAAATCCGCGATCAAGCCCGACTGGTTCGTCTATCACGACATGAACAGCACGCCGAAACAACATTTCCGCCGCTATTTCAATTATGGCCGCGGCGTCAACAAGGCGATCGCGCTCGAAGCCGTGCCGCTCGACCGCACCTATTGGCCGCCGGCGCGGCGATCGATGGTGTTCTGGTGGGCGCGCGCCTGCGCGCGGGTCCGCGAGACCAAGGCGCTGGCGCAGGAAAGACATTCCGCGCTGGAACGTCTGCCGGTGATGGCGCTCGCGGCGGCGACCAATCTCGCGATGGATTTCGGTTACATCTACGCTGAGCGCGAAGAGCCGGTCCGCGTCAAGGAGCCGGTGCATTGAATCAAACTCGCCCTTGCGAAGTCACGGTTCCGAGTCTATGTGAGAACTCGGAAGGAAATGATTTGATCAGTCTGTCCGGCCAGTTGCTGGTCGCCATGCCGCAAATGCAGGACGCGCGGTTCGCGCGCGCCGTGATCTTCATGTGCATGCACAATGAGGGTGGCGCGATGGGATTGGTGATCAACAAGCTGATCAACTCCCTGACCCTGCCCTCGTTGCTGGATCAACTCGGCATTCAAGGATCAGCGATTTCGGTGAAGACGCCCGTGCATTTCGGCGGGCCGGTGGAGGCGCATCACGGTTTCGTTCTACATTCCGCCGACTATGTCGAGGATTGCACGCTGGTGGTGGAAGGCGGCGTCGCGCTGACCGCGTCGCTCGGCATTCTCCGCGCGATGGCGAACGGCGAGGGGCCGCGGCACAGTTTGCTGGCGCTGGGTTATGCCGGCTGGGGACCCGGCCAGCTCGACCGCGAGCTGCAAACCAATGGCTGGCTCCATGTCGCGTCCGACGAAACCATCCTGTTCGACCCGAAGCTTCAGGACAAATGGCTGAAGGCGCTCGATAAGATGGGCGTCTCGCCGGCTTCGCTGTCGGGCGAGGCCGGACATGCCTGATTTGGCCGTCTAACCAATAATTTTCCGTCATGACCCGGCTCGGCCGGGTCATCCACGACTATGTTTTCCGGCAGACCAATGATTCGTGGATGGCCCGCCTAAAGCGGGCCAAGACGATGGTAAGTTATTCCCCCGGAGAATTGGCTTCGCGATGCGCCTTGAGGCCGGCGCGCGCAAGGGCGTCGGCGCGCTCGTTCTCGGCATGACCGGCATGGCCGCGCACCCAATGCCATTCGACGCGGTGCGGCCGGATCGCGGCTTCGAGCCGATGCCATAAATCGAGATTCTTCACCTGCTTTTTGTCGGCGGTCTTCCAGCCGTTGGCGCGCCACGCGTGGATATATTTGGTGATGCCGTCGCGGAGATATTGGCTGTCGGTGTGAAGCCGCACCCTGCTCGGCCGCGTCAGCGCCTCGAGCGCCTGGATCGCAGCCAGCATCTCCATGCGGTTGTTGGTGGTCAGGGTCTCGCCGCCCTTCAGTTCGCGTTCCTCGCCGCGATAACGCAGCACCGCGCCCCAGCCGCCCGGGCCTGGATTGCCGCTGCACGCGCCGTCGGTAAAAATATCGACGACATCGCCGCCCGCGTCGCTCATGGCGTGACACCATAGGCCGAGGCAGTGGTCACGCCGCGATGGAAGCGGAGGATGCGCAGATATTCCACCGGGTCCTTGGGCCGCACCAGCGCGCCGCTCGACTGGTTGAGCCAATCGTAAAGCCGGGTCAGCAGGAAGCGCACCGCCGCGCCGCGCGCCAAAATCGGCAAGACGTCAAGTTCGGCTTGTTGCAACGGACGCACGGCGCGATAGGCGCCGATCAGCAGCCTGGCCTTGGTGACGTTGAAACTGCCGTCGCTCTCGAAGCACCAGGCGTTGAGGCAGATCGCCAAATCGTAGGCGAGAAAATCGTCGCAGGCGAAATAGAAATCGATCAAGCCCGATACTTTTCCGGCGCGAAACAGCACATTGTCGGGAAAGAGATCGGCGTGGATCACGCCCGACGGCAGATCGCGGGGCCATTGTCGCGCCAACGCCTCGAGCTCGGCGCCGATTTCCGCCGCCAGACCGGCGCGAACCTCGTCGGCGCGGTTGTGCGTCGCGGCGGCGAGACGTCGCCAACCGTCGAGCGAGAGATTGTTGGCGCGCGTGCCGGCGAATGACGCCCCCGCGAGATGCAGCTTTGCCAACGCGCCGCCCAGTTCGGTGCAATGGGGGGGCTGAATGCGGCGCGGCGACAATCCGTCGAGAAAGCTGACGATCGCGGCGGGCCGCCCGCAAAGACGGCGCAACGCGGCGCCGTCACGCGCCTTGACCGGCGTCGGGCAGGCGATGCCGGCGGTGGCGAGATGCTCCATCAGCGCGATAAAAAACGGCAGGTCGGCCGGATCGACGCGCTTTTCGTACAGCGTCAGGAAGAACATCCCGGCCTCGGTGCGCAGCAGAAAGTTGGAGTTTTCGACGCCTTCGGCGATGCCCTTGAACGACACGACCTCGCCGAGATCGTAGTCGCGCAGGAACACGGCCAATTCGTCGTCGGGGACGTCGGTATAGACCGCCATCACATATTGCTCGATTCCGTCAGGACCGCCTTGTCCTAGGTCCGGCGGTCGAATATAGAGTGAGTTGCCTTACGCGGCGCGGGTTTCCCCGGCGCGCGGGGCGCGACGTTAAACCGGAACCACTGCTTTAGGAAGAGACAGCAATGGCTGAACCCATTCCCGCGCAAAAGGCCCCGTACGGCGTCAATCTTGAGGCGGGCAAGGACTATTGGTGGTGCGCCTGCGGCCGCAGCGCGTCGCAGCCGTTCTGCGACGGGTCGCACAAGGCGGTCGGGTTGGCGCCGCAGAAATTCACCGCGACGGAATCGAAGCAAGCCTGGCTGTGCGGCTGCAAATCGAGCGGCAACAAACCGTTTTGCGACGGCACGCATAAGCGCATCTGATGCGATTAATTTCGCTTGGCGCCGCCGCCGTGCTGGCGAGCACGTCCCTGCTTTCCGGTTGCGGCTGGTTCGGCGCCAAAGAGACAAAGCTGGTCTGCCCGGTAACGTTCACGGCGCCCGATGCCGACAAGATGGCGGTGTTCAGGCCGGGGGGCTCGGCCCTTGGCGATGTGAGCTACGGCGTGCAGATCGCCGACGTTCAGAGCAAATGCGAGCGTGCCGATCGCGGCCTTACCGTCGACACCAAAGTCGCGTTTCATCTGGTGTCGAACGACAAGAACCTGCGCGCCGGCAGCTTCCAATATTTCGTCTCGGTCGTGGACGGTTACCAGAACATCCTAACCAAGAAGACCTACACTGTTCCGTTCGAGTTCGACGCACGAATGCGCGACCAGAGCAAGCACGACGAGCTGTTCGAGAATCTGCCGCTGCGCGATGTCGGAACCGGCGGCAACTATGCCATCATCGTGGGGCTGCAACTCACCGAAGCGCAGCTTCGCTTCAACCGTTCGGCGGCGCACGTCCCCTCGATTTCGGTGCCGCCGACCGTCTCGGTGGCGATCCCGCCGCAGCCGCCAAAGAACTCAGCCGCGACGCCGTGATGTCGACGCGACGCCGCGGTAACGGCGCCGTGCGTCCGCCAAGAGGCTCTTAACCTCTTCCGCCGCGACGCCGTCGCTTGCCATGACCGCCTGGGTCACCGGATCCGTCAGCATGTCGTCCAGCGCCGGTTCCCGCTCGTTGCCGCGCATGTCATCGCCCCTATGTTCGATCCGGTCCATACGGATAATACGGGCGAAAGGGGGTAAATCTTCCCCATCTGCCTAAAATTGTTTGCGATTCTGTGGTTCAATTGCGGCGATGGCCACGCCTGTGACACGACCGAAGCGCCAACGGCGCCCGCGCACCGTGGTGCGGACGACGACGATGGGCGGGCCGGGCGGCATCCGCCTGATTTCGGACGGAGACCGCGACACGCGCGACCTCTACCACCGCCTGTTCACCATCGGGTGGCCCGCCTTTTTCGGCCTGTTCGGCGCGGTCTACCTGGTTTTCAACCTGGCGTTCGCCGCGATTTATCTGATCGATCCGGGCGGGATCGCCAACGCCCGGCCGGGCTCGTTCGGCGATCTGTTCTTTTTCAGCGTCCAGACCATGGCGACGGTCGGATTCGGCGACATGCATCCGACCGATCTGTTTACCAATCTCGTCGTCACCGTCGAGGTGCTGCTGGGCATCACCACGATCGCCATCGCGACGGCGCTGATTTTTTCACGCTTCTCGCGCCCGACCGCGCGGGTGATGTTCAGCGACATCGCCGTGGTCGCACCCTATGACGGCGTGCCGACCCTGATGTTCCGCGCCGCCAACCGCCGCCGCAATCAGATTCTCGAGGCTCAGGTCAGCGTCTCGTTGCTGCGCGACGAGGTCACCGCCGAAGGCAAGGAGATGCGGCGGTTCCACGATCTGGCCCTCGCGCGAGCGCGCACGCCGATCTTTTCCCTGAGTTGGACCGTGATGCATCCAATCGCCGCCGACAGCCCACTTTACGGCGCTACGGCGGAAACGCTTGCGGCGCAGGACGCCCGCATCATCGTCACCATGACCGGAATCGACGAGACATTTTCGGCGACCATCTACGCGCGACAAATCTATGCGCAGGCGGCCGTCGTCTGGAACCACCGCTTCGTCGATATTCTGGGTGAAAGCGAGGATGGCGTGCCGACGCTCGACTACCGCCGCTTCAACCAAGTCGAGCCGGCGGAGGGTTAGTCCGCCGGCAGGGCGCCTACATTCCCGGCGTGATCTGGCCGCGGATTTCGCCGCCCTTGTTCGTCGTCGTGTGGACGTTGATATAGTCCTTGCCGGCCATTAGATCGGCCCATTGCACGTCGGTCATCGTCGCCGAGCCTTCGAGCGGCTGCGGCAGCGGGTCCATCTTGCCTTTCGGGCCGAGCCAGACGATCGGGGGCGCGTTGGTGGTGGGCGACGCCGGACCGTGGATATGCGCCATGATCGCGGGCGACGTGAGATCGTGCCACGTGACCTTCCATCTCACCGTCTTGTTGGCCGGATCGAGGGTGAAGATTGCGGTGCCGGCGCCCGCGCCCTGGTGGGGCGGCACTTCCTGCGCCTCGGTCATGTTCACGGTGACGGTCTTCATCTGCGCGTTCGCGGCCAAGGCGAAACCGGCTACGAAAGCCAGGCTCAAACCGGTCAAGGCAAGACGATTCATGGTGTGCTCTCCCACAGTGGTGCCGCGCCGGGAATGTCCCCAGGCGGCGGGGTTCGCGCCAATCACGTTTGCGCTAGCGCGCGGTGAGCGGCGCATTGACAAGGCAAGAAACGCTTCGTCTTATGGCCGCGTTCCGGCCGGTCGGTGGGGGAAATGAATGATCGCACGATTTGTCGCCGCTTCGATCCTGGCGGTGGTCGCGGCCCAGCCTAGCCTGGCCGAGGACAAGCTGCTCAACGTCTACAATTGGTCGGACTATATCGCGCCGGACACAGTCAAGAATTTCGAGGCGGCGACCGGCATCAAGGTCAATTACGACGTTTATGACGCCAATGAGACACTGGAGGCCAAGCTCGAGGCCGGCCATTCCGGCTACGATGTCGTGGTGCCGACGGCGATGCCCTATCTGGCGCGCGAGGCGGCCGCCGGCGTGTTTATGCCGATCGACAAGGCCAAATTGTCGAACTACGGCAACCTCGATCCCCAGATCCTCGCGGCGGCGGCCAACGCCGATCCCGGCAATAAATTCGGCGTGCCGTATATGTGGGGCACGACGGGGATCGGCTATAACGTCGCCAAGGTGAAGGCGGTGCTGGGCGAGGATGCGCCGGTTGGGTCGCTGAAGCTGCTGTTCGATCCCGCCAACGCAAAGAAATTGTCATCGTGCGGAATCGAGGTGCTGGACAGCGCGCAGGAACTGTTCCCGGCGGCGCTGCTCTACGCGGGAAGCAACCCGCTGGGCCGCAGCGACGCCGACCTCGCCAAGGCGGTCGAAGTGCTGACCGCGATCCGTCCCTATATCCGCAAGTTCCATTCCTCGGAATACATCAACGATCTGGCCAACGGCGATATCTGCGTCGCCTACGGGTATTCGGGCGACGTCGTCCAGGCGAAGAACCGCGCCGCCGACGCCAAGAACAAGGTCGAGATCGCCTACACGATCCCAGCCGAAGGCGCGATGATCTGGATCGACATGATGGCGATCCCCAATGACGCGCCGCACCTGGGGAACGCGCTGCTCTGGATCGACAATATTCTCAATCCGCAGGTCGCGGCGTCGATCAGCAACACGGTTGCCTACGCCAATCCCAATCTGAAGGCGACGCCGTTCGTCCTCGCCGCGATCCGCAGCGATCCCGGCATTTATCCGCCGCCGGAGGTGCGCAAGCGCCTGTTCTTCGACAAGCCGGTGACGCCGGAATACGAGCGGGCGCGCACCCGGGCTTGGACCAGGGTGAAGACCGGGAGCTGATTCTGGCGTTTCTCCAGATCGAGCGTCTGTCGAAACGTTTCGAGGCAAGCGCGCGGCCGGCGGTCGACGACGTGTCGCTCGCGATCGAGCGCGGCGAGTTTTTCGCGCTGTTGGGCCCGTCTGGCTGCGGCAAGACCACGCTGCTGCGGACCGTCGCGGGGTTCGAGACGCCGGATGCCGGGTCCCTCGCGATCGACGGCGTCGACATGGCGGGCGTCCCGCCCTTTCGGCGGCCGGTCAACATCATGTTCCAGAGCTACGCCTTGTTCCCACATATGAATGTCGCGCGCAATGTCGGTTTCGGGTTGCGGCAAGAGCGGCTCGACCGGGAGACGATCGCGCGCCGCGTCGCCGCCATGCTCGATCTGGTGCAGATGAAGGATTTTGCCGCACGGCGGCCGGGCCAATTGTCGGGCGGCGAACGCCAGCGCGTGGCGCTGGCGCGGGCGCTGGTGAAGGAGCCGAAGCTGCTGCTGCTCGACGAGCCGCTGACCGCGCTCGACCGCAAGCTGCGCGAGGAAACGCGGTTCGAGCTGAAGCGCATTCATCAGCGCGTCGGCGTCACGTTCCTCATGGTGACGCACGACCAGGAGGAGGCGATGACCATGGCATCGCGCCTCGCGGTGATGAACGAAGGCCGTATCGAGCAGATCGGCACGCCGGAATTCGTCTACGAAAATCCGGTCAACCGCTTCGTCGCCGGCTTTCTCGGCGCGGTCAACCTGTTCGAGGGCAAGGTCGCGGGCGGCGAAGCCGGCGTCCTGTTCGTCGAAACCGCGGTGGGGCGCTTGGCGGTGACGCATCCGCCGCTGGCTTCGGCAACGGCGGTGGCCGTCGCGGTGCGGCCGGAAAAAATCCGGTTGGCGGCAGCCGCGGAGGTAGCGCCGCCAAATGCCTTGTCAGGAATCTTGCGCACGGTTGCCTATCGGGGCGAAGCCTCGACCTGCGAGGCCGAACTGGCCAACGGACGGTTGGTGCGCGTGACCGTGCCCAGTCGCGAGGGCAGCGCCGGTTTGCCATCCGGCACGCCCGTCACCCTCTCCTTCGCGCCCGACGCCGCGCGGGTGCTGCAATCGTGAGCGCGCGGCGTTTCGGCGTCGTGGCGTTGCCCTATGCCTGGTTGCTGCTGTTCTTCCTCGTGCCGTTCCTCATCGTCTTGAAGATCAGCCTGGCGCACGAAGCGGTGGCAATTCCGCCCTACACGCCACTGTTCGCCAACGGGCGGCTACAAATCACCGGCGAGAACTACCTCTTCCTGTTGAGCGACGCGCTCTACTGGAAGGCCTATCTCGGCGCCATCCGTTACGCCGCGATCGCCACCGTCGTGACGCTGCTCTTCGGCTATCCGTTGGCCTATGGCATCGCGCGCGCGCCGGCGCGGTGGCGCGGCCTCCTCCTGATGCTGGTGATCCTGCCGTTCTGGACCAGCTTCCTGATTCGCGTCTATGCCTGGATCGGACTCTTGAAAGAGAACGGCATCGTCAATCATGCGCTGATGTCGCTGGGATTGATCGACGCGCCCTTGCGCCTCATCAACAACGACTTCTCCGTCATCCTCGGCCTGGTTTACGCCTACCTGCCCTTCATGGTGCTGCCGCTTTACGCGCAGCTCGAAAAGCTCGATCCGGCCCTGAGCGAGGCCGCGGCCGATCTCGGCGCGCGGCCGTCGCGTGCCTTCTGGCAGGTGACGTTGCCGCTGTCGCTGCCGGGAATCGCCGCCGGCATCCTGTTGGTATTCATTCCGGCGGTCGGCGAATTCGTGATTCCAGATCTGCTCGGCGGGCCGAACACGCTGATGATCGGCAAGATCCTGTGGGACGAGTTCTTCACCAATCACGATTGGCCGACCGCGTCGGCGCTGGCGATCGCGATGCTGTTGTTGCTGGCGCTGCCGATGGGTTTCATGCGCCGGCTTTTGCGGGGCGCGGCATGAACCGGCTGTCGCCGTTCCTGGTCGCGATGATGGCGCTCGGCTTCGTCTTCCTCTACGCGCCGATCGCGTCGGTGGTGGTCTATTCCTTCAACGCCTCGCGCCTGGTGACGGTATGGGCGGGATTTTCGCTGCAATGGTATGGCGCTCTGTTCGAGAACGAGGCGATCGGCCGCGCCGCGTTGGTGAGCCTCGAGGTCGCGCTGATCGCCGCGACCGGCGCCCTCGTTCTCGGCACGCTCGTTGCCTACGCGCTCGCGCGCTATCGCCGCTTCGCCGGCCGCACGCTGTTCGCGGCGATGGCGACGGCACCGCTGGTCATGCCGGAGATCATCGCCGGGCTGTCGCTGCTGCTGCTGTTCGTGGCGCTGGAGCAAGCCACGGGCTGGCCGCAAGGCCGCGGCATCGCGACCATCGCCATCGCGCATATCACGCTCGGCATCGCCTTTGTCGCCGTGATCGTCGAGGCCCGGCTCGCCGCCTTCGACCGCGCGCTCGAAGAGGCGGCGCTCGATCTCGGCGCGCGGCCGACCGCGCGTGTTTTTTACCATCACCCTGCCGCTGATCGCGCCGGCATTGGCGGCAGGCTGGTTGCTGGCGTTCACCCTGTCGTTCGACGATTTGGTGATCGCGAGCTTCACCGCCGGCCCGGCCTCGACCACTTTGCCGATGGTGATTTTCTCCAGCGTACGGCTCGGCGTCAGTCCCCAGATCAACGCGCTAGCGACATTGATCTTGGTCGCCGTGACCGTGCTGGTGGGCGGCGCGAACCGCCTAGTCCGCCTGCGGTGACGCGACGCGCTTTCGCCATCGAGCGAGCGCGTCTTTCAGCGAAAACGCCACTTTGCGGCGCTCGCCAGGCCCGAGGAACGATCCCACGGTGACGGACATACCGTGGGACGCGAGCGAGAGATGATTCGAATCCGCATCGCGCTCCTCGAATATCACACGCAGCCAAAATGGCTGAAACCGCCAGCGTTGCCGCGCGCCGTAGACGTCGACCCGCTCCAGGGTCAGCGCCTCGTCCGTGAGCCGAAGATGCTCGCGTTGCCGCGCGCTGCGGTAGCTCAGCCGAAACGCGAGGTATACCAGACCGACGTCCAGGCCGAAAAACGGCGTCACCGGCCAGGCGCCACGCAGCACGAACGCGATGCCGAAGAGAAAGCTGCGCGACCGCCAGGATCGCCATGACGATGGCGAACCCGCGCAACGGCAGGCTGCGGTGCGGCCGCAATTCGGCGTGATAGAATTCCTCGGCATCCAATTCGGCCATGAGGATAAAATAAGGAACGTCGACCGCGCCGTAAACCAGCGATGAAGCTCGGCAAACTCGATCTGTCCGACGCCGCACGGCGCACGGTCCTTTGGCTTGGCGGCCGCGGCACCGAGTTGCGCATGGCGGCGCGCGTCACCGTGGCGGCGCTTCTGGCGTTCGCCATCGGCCGCGCGCTCGGGCTCCAGCAAGGCTATTGGGCGGTGTTCACCGCCATCATCGTAATGCAGGCGAGCCTCGGCGGCTCCTTCGTCGCCGCGCTCGATTATTTCGTCGGCACGGTGGCGGGCGCGATCTTCGGCACCGCGATCGCGCTGATCATCCCGACCGAGAATGTCTGGATGCTGGGCGTGGCACTGGCGGTATCGGTGGCGCCGTTGGCGTTTCTTGCGGCGGTGCGGCGCAATTTCCGGGTCGCGCCGATTACGGCGGTGATCATCTTGATCATTCCGGCATTGCAGCACGTCAATACCTTCGACTCGGCTATCGGACGCGTCATCGAAATCGCCATCGGCAGCGGCACGGGCATCCTCGTGTCGCGCCTGGTCTTTCCCGCGCGGGCTCACGCCATCGTCGCCGACACCGCCGCAGATATTCTGCGTCTGTCGGCGCGGCTGGTCGCGCAATTGTTCGCCGGCTTCGGCGAAAAGCGCGACCTATCGGCGATCGTCAAGCTGCAAGACGGATATCGCCGGCTGTTGGTCAAGCTCGACGGCGTGGTGTCGGACGCGGCGCGGGAGCGGGCCAACTATCTCTCGAGCGATCCCGACGCCGAACCGATCCTGCGCACCTTGCGGCGGCTCCGCTTCGACTATGCCATCATCGGCCGCGCCGCCGCGTCGGTCCTGCCCGAAACCGTGCGCCCGCATTTGCTGCCGCCATTGCAGCGCGTTTCCGATGCGCTGCGGGATTATCTCATCGGCACCGCGCAGGCGATGAACGCGCGGCACCCGCCACCGAACCTGGACCGCATCACCGACAGTTTCGCCGCCTATGCCGCGGCGATGAGCGAGATACGCCGCGCCGGGCTGACGCGGGACTTGTCCGATCAAGAAGCGGCGCGCATCTTCGCGCTCGGTTTCGCGCTGGAGCAACTACGCCGCAATCTGGGGGATTTGCAAAGCCGTGTCGCCGAACTTGCCCGCAACAAATAACATGCGATGAAACCCGACAAGGTCGCCGAGTTCTTCCGCCGCCTCGCGGCTGCACGCCCGGCGCCGAAAACCGAACTGGAATATGCCAGCCCCTATACGCTGCTGATCGCGGTGGTGCTGTCGGCGCAAGCGACCGACGCCGGGGTCAACCGCGCGACACCGGCCCTGTTCGCGGCGGCCGACTCGCCGGAGAAGATGGTGAAGCTCGGCGAAGCGCGCGTCCGCGACTTCATCAAGACCATCGGCCTCTATCGCACCAAGGCGAAGAACGTCGTCGCGCTGAGCAAAATGCTGATCGAACGCCATCACGGCCAGGTGCCGCGCAATCGCGATGAACTGGAGGCGCTGCCCGGAGTCGGCCGCAAGACCGCGAACGTCGTGCTCAACGTCGCCTTCGGCCAGCCCACCATTGCCGTCGACACGCATATTTTTCGCGTCGCCAACCGCACCGGCCTGGCGCGCGGCAAGAACCCGCTGGCGGTCGAACTGAAACTCGAAAAAGTTGTGCCGAAGCAATATCTGCAGCATGCGCATCACTGGCTGATTCTGCACGGGCGCTACACCTGCACCGCCCGCAAACCGCATTGTCCCGAGTGCGCGGTGCGCGATCTATGCGCCTACAAAGACAAAACCCCGGCGACTCGGGGTTAGTCTTAGCCCCCGATTTAGCCGCGCAACCGATCTTTCAGCACGTCGCTGCCATCGCCGCAGCGTCCGTCGCTTCCGCTCGCGGGGTCGCGGCTGCGGCTATCCGCGTGGACGACGCGGCGATCGTTGGTGTCGCCGTAGAAGAACAGATCGACCACGCATTCGGCGGTGCGGTATTGCCACAGCTCGGCCGGCGGCTCGACGCGACGAAAATCGGGATCGCCGACCAGCGCCTCGACCTCCGCGGCCTTCATGTCGTGGAACCGGGCGAGCTTGGGCGATGTCGGAGTCGCCGCGGCTTGCGGCGCCGCTACAGCCGGCTTCGACTCCGGTTTCGCGGTCGTCGTAGGCGCGGGAAAATTCAGCAGGCTCGCCAGGTCGGCCTTCCGATTGGCGTCGCAGCCCGCGAGCGCCGCCGCCATGCCGGCAACGACGCCAATGGCGACGCAACGGCGCAGAACCGAATTAACCATCGGTAATAGAATTGGGCGCCGCGAGCCTACAAGGTGCCCGCGAGCGCCGGCGCCCCTGCCGCGGCGCCGATCTTGGCGGCCTTGGCCGGCGGCTGCGCCTCGACCTCGCCGGAAATCTGGCCGCCGATTTCGATTTCGACCTGGCCGTAGCGCACTTTCCCGACGACTCGGCCCGTCGAGCGGATCAGCAAGCGGCCGCTGACGTTGAGCGTGCCTTCGAACAGGCCGCGCACCTCGATCGAGCCGATTTCCACCGTGCCCTTGAGGATGCCGCTTTCCATGATCGCGACGTCCTGGCACGAGAGATTCGCGGTGACGCTGCCCTCAACGATGAGTTGGTCGCAATGGGTGATGTCGCCTTGCAGCGAAATCTCCCGGCCGACCGTGAGCTTGCGCAATTCCGGCTCCGCCCGCGACACCGGCGAAGGCGAAGGTGCTTCGACAAACCTGCGTGCCATGTCCGATGGACGCGCGATTTCTGCCACGGCTTTTCCCTCCATTGGCTTGGGTTCGGCGGAACGCGGAGCGTTTCCCCGCGAATCGGGCGCCCGATTCTCGCCGGATCCCGGCGGCGGCATCGCGGCGGGACGGTTCGGCACGGCGGGCACCGGACCGACGGCGGCGGGGCGCGACGCGGGCTTGACCGGGAGATCGAGCTCCGAATCCTGCTCCAGCGTTGCGACGTCGCCTTCGTCGCCTGCCTTCTTACTACGGCTGAATATCGCCATGTCTTCGTCACCCTCGCCCGTCAAGTTGGCCCAAAACCAGTGATCGGCCCCGTCCCGATGGACGGCTGGGCGCGCAGACCCTCGAACAGATGAAGCATCAGGGCCGCCGCCCAAACCGGCGCCGCCAGGTTGACGACCGGCAGCGAGAGCGACAAGGCGATCACGATTCCCGACAAAATCAGGCGCAATCGATACTGCCGCCACATCGCATTTGCCGGCTCCACATCAAGCCGACGGAGCGCAATCAGGAGAAAATATTCCTTCGCGACAAGATACCCATTGAGTCCGTAATAGACCAAGAGATTTATCACCGGAAAAAAATAAAACGGCAGCGCGACGAGATTGATCGCGATCGCGAGCAGTCCGAGTCGCAACGATGTGTTGAGAATCTCGCCGAGCGATTGATGACGGGCGGGCGGCAGGTCCGGATAGTGGCGCCGCTCGACCGCGCGCGCGACACCGTCGAGGAAGAAGCCAAGCACCAGCGCACTCATCGCCGGAAACAAAATCCAGGCGAGAACGATCGCCCCCAGACTGCCGAGCACGCCGACCGGACGATCGATCCACCAGAACCCGGTGTAGTGGAACAGTTGCAGCAGCCACGTCGCGGCAACCCAAAGCCCGAGGAGCAGAAGGAGCGTATAGAGCAGGCTGAGCAGCAGCACGCGCCGCTGATGCGGCTCGAACAGATCGGACAAGGCGACGAAGATGGCGGGAAAGGTCGGCACCGGACTTGCCCCTGACGGAAACGCCCTTATACTCCGCGCGCTTTCATCGAACGAGCCGGGAAAATCATTCATGGCGACTACCCTCGATGTCGTCGGCATCGGCAATGCCATTGTCGACGTTCTGGTGCCCAGCGACGACCAGTTCCTGTCGAAGCACGATCTTGCGCAAGGGCACCATGGCGCTGATCGACGAGACACGGGCGGACACGCTTTATCGCGCCATGGGCAGCGGCATCGAGGCGTCGGGCGGCTCGTGCGGCAACACCATGGCCGGCATCGCCTCGCTCGGCGGCAAGGGCGCCTATATCGGCAAGGTGCGCAACGATCAGCTCGGCGGCGTGTTCGCGCACGATCTGCGCGCGATCGGCGTCACGTTCGACACCGTGCCGCTGACGCGCGGCCCATCCACCGCCCGCTGCCTCATCCTGGTGACGCCCGACGCGCAGCGCACCATGAACACCTATCTCGGCGCCTGCGTCGAATTGGGACCGGAGGACATCGATCCCGACCTGGTCGCGTCGGCGCAGGTGACGTATCTCGAAGGCTATCTGTTCGATCCGCCGCGCGCCAAGGAGGCGTTCCGCAAGGCGGCGAAGATCGCGCACGACGCCGGCCGCAAGGTCTCGCTGTCGCTGTCCGATCCGTTCTGCGTGGATCGTTATCGGGATGAGTTCCGCGACCTGGTCGCCAACCATGTCGATATCCTGTTCGCCAACGAATCCGAAATCTGCTCGCTCTATGAGGTCAACGATTTCGAGGAAGCGGTGATTCATGTGCGCGGCAAGACCGACATCGCGGCGCTGACGCGCAGCGAGGCGGGCTCCGTCATCGTCACCCGCGACCGCGAGCACCGCATCCCCGCGCACAAGCCCGACCGGTTGCTCGATTCCACCGGCGCCGGCGACCTGTACGCGGCGGGATTCCTCTACGGTCTGACGCATGGCAAGGACCTCGGCACCTGCGGCAAGCTCGGCAGCCTCGCCGCCGCCGAAGCGATTTCGCATTACGGCGCGCGCCCGGAAACGCCGCTCAAGGACCTGGCCCGGAAGGCCGGGCTGCTCTAGCGGCACCCTGGCTGTTTTCGCTGATATTTACAGCCAATCTACAGCCAGCCGGACGGGCGTTCTTGCCCTGACAGGCGGCCGCCCTTGCGCGCCTCGTCTTGCTGCTTCTGCAGGGAATTTACAGGTCGAACAGGACATCACCCCGGCCGCAGCCTTCCCCGAAATCGGCGGTACCCTTCCATCGGGATTGTATAACGCATTTTACGGAACTATATCCTTGACAAAGGGGATACCTACCGCGAGATTGGCTGCATTCAACGGGGAATGCGGTCATGAACCTAACCGATCCTATCTTTCACGACGAAGAAAAAGCCCGCGCTTGGTTTGAGGCGGAACGCTGGCCGACTGGCGTTGTCTGCCCGCATTGCGGAAACGTGGATCAGGACCGCATCTATTCCATCAAAGCCAACTCGTTGGTGCGCGCTGTATCGTCAATCTCGCGGCGATCCCAACGAAATGCGACCTCATCGCAGTAGCGCGGAAGATGCTCCGGCGAGACGTGATGGAACGCGCCGACAATCGAACGCTCTCGCAGCGCGTTCCAGCTTTCGGCAGTGTTGGAGTGAACGCCATCGCGGGCGTATTCGCCAGCACCATGATTGACGAAGCGGTGAGTGGCACCAGTGATGCGATGGACCCCGCGATACGCCTTGTGCTGGTCGGTGTGCATCTGCGTCCCCTGCTTCACCTTCGCCGCGATGTTCTGTTTCAGCACATTGCGTAGCGGATGCGAGACAACGGTTGCGCGGGCACGACCGCCGGGGCCGCGCTCAACCAATACCGCGACGGAAATTTTGCGATCCATTTTTGACTTTTGACCATCGGTGCCACGGCGCGGTTTATCGTTTGCCTAATGCTCTGCTTATGAGCCGATGCATCGATTTTAGAGACCAAATTAGGGCGGCGAAACTGGGCGCGATTAATCAATGCCCCGCCGGAGTATTTTTGGATGCCGTCATTGCCTCCTTGGATTACATCGATAACGAGTTGCGCACCGCTCGAAACGAATTTGTGCATCATATTTGGTCGCCCGCTGGTGACGGAACGGGGGCGGTAAAAGTCGATACCGTTCCTAGAACCAAAAAAGAACCAGGCACGGGGATTAGAAGCGTTCAGCATTGGGAGAATAGATACCTCGGCATAGATGAAGTTCGTGAGGTGACGACAGACATTACAAATGAGCGTCATTATCTCTCGAAGAATTCTTGGTTGTTTTCAGAATCCAAAGGACAACGAACGCGTAAAGCAGCTTTCAGAATTTCCTCCACGGCTTCATCTTCTCCGCCTGAAGGAAAAGCAACGTCAAATGGACAAAGCCCGCGCAAAGCAATAACGCCAGCGCCGATCATCTCGGGGGTGATTTTTGAAATGCGCGTGCGCGCATTTTACGTTCATTGCAAGCCATCGGCAACCAAGCTAAACCATTGAAACTATTAATTGTTATACCTTTGTAATCGCCATAGTTCCGGCATTTTACGTCGTTTGTCAAGCATTTTTGCGGTTTTTCGGCGGCGCTACCCGGATGAGCTCGAGGCGAAATGCCGGGCTAATCTGACCTCCCTCGGCGGCGCTTCGGGTAGGGGTGTGCCCGGAGCGCTCCGCGATGGGGGAAGTCCATGCGCGATCCGGTGGATGGCAAGCCGGTCCACGGCGTGCCGACACGCGACCTGAATAACCTGCGCTGGCGCACGAACGGCCCGAGGCGGACGCGGTCATTTTCTCCACCGACGAGGCGTTGCGGCGCTACAAGACGCTGCTCAAATTCTCTACGTTTCCTCGCAATCGTCATTGCCCTTGCGCCGCCCGGCCTGGTCGCAGTCGACCCGCGAGATTGGATCGTCCTCGTTCCCGTCGTGCTGGCGATCTGGGCGATCTTTGCCCGGTTCATGCCGTTCATGTTCCGGCGCAAGGTCCGGCAATTCGCGGCCCGCATGAACGTGACGACATTGCCGGCGCCGCCGGGAACCGCGGTGCGCGTCGATCGGACCGGCCTGACCATCGGCGCGCGATCGTGGGCGTGGTCGCAACTGTCGATCGACTTAATCGAGCTGACGCGTAGTTCGACCGGCGGCGAATATCCGACCAACTACACGATCCTGCAGAGTCTTGGTCTGGCCGCCGGCGGCGAGCGCATCCAACTCGACGGCAACATGTTGTCCACCCGCAGCGCCGTCCTCGACCAAATCTACCGCCGCCTCAAGCCGGCCGAATAGAAGCCGGAGACGAAATACATTATCGTGCATGTCGAACGATGATGTTCGTCGATCAATTTAACGGGATTATCTTTATTATGTGAATAAGTCATATTTCGTGCCCATATCAATATTCTGCGAATTCTCCGGGCGGCGAAATATGGCGCTTCCACCCTCTTTCGGGCTCATCAATTCCGAGTTCAACGCGTTTCTGTTCGCTCTCATCGGCGAAGAGCCCAACGGCAACGAACTCAGCGTCGTCTCGACGCTGACACGGCTGAACATCGACCCCTGGAGAGAGGCCGAGCTTCTTGCGGGCCTGCGCCAGGACGAAGCCGTCCAGGCACTGACCACGACGATCGCCGGCTTTCCCGGCGGTACGTGGCAACCTACCGACGCGCGCAAGATCGCGGCCCGGCTGGTCGCGCTGCTGCCGCGGCCGCGCGTGGTACAGCGCGCCGGTGGAAGCGCTCGGGGCACCCGGCTCGGCGCCGCGCGCCGACCGCTACGACTTCCGCAATTGAGCTGGATGACCTGGACCGCTCTCGCCGCGCTGGCGCTATTGATCTGGTCGTTCCTGCTCTGACGGCCGCCGATCCGTTTCGTCGCGGCCCTCCTTAGACAGGCCCTTTGCCCTTTCGTCATGGCCCCCGCAAGCGGGCCATCCATAAGTCACTCCGCGCCCGGCACCAAGGGGCGCGCCGATCAGACCGGCCTGACCATCGGCGGCAAAATCGTGGGAATGGTCACGGCTGGCGATTAAATCGATCGGCCAAAAGGACCGTAGGGCGGATTTCAATCCGCCTATCGCGCCGAAGCCAAGGCGGATTTCGCTCCGCTCATCCGCCCTACTCCTTTGCGTTCTCCCGTTCCTCGCGCAACTTTTCCGAAATCGAAATCAGCTCACTTCCACACCGGCTTCCCGCTCCCGGCAATCCCAGGCTAGGCCATTTTTCGGTGACGGCGCGGATCACCTCATCGTCCATGCGGATTTTGCGGCCCCAGTCGCGGTGCGTCTCCGGCGGCCATTTGTTGGTGGCGTCGAGGCCGATCTTGCCGCCGAGGCCCGGCTCGGGCGAGGCGAAGTCGAGATAGTCGATCGGCGTGTTCTCGATTTGCGTGATGTCGCGCACCGGGTCCATGCGCGTCGCCACCGCCCACATCACGTCCTTCCAATCGCGCGCGTCGATGTCGTCGTCCACGACGATGACGAACTTGGTGTAGACGAACTGGCGCAGGAACGACCACACGCCCATCATCACGCGCTTGGCGTGGCCGGGATACGCCTTGCGGATCGACACCACGGCGATGCGGTAGGAGCAGCCTTCGGGCGGCAGCCAGAAATCCACGATCTCCGGGAATTGCTGTTGCAGCAGCGGAATGAACACCTCGTTCAGCGCCTCGCCCAGCACCGAGGGCTCGTCGGGCGGGCGGCCGGTGAAGGTGGTGAGGTAGATCGGATCGCGCCGCATGGTGATGGCGCTGATGCGGAACACCGGGAAGCGCTCGACCGAATTGTAGTAGCCGGTGTGGTCGCCGTAGGGCCCTTCGTCGCCGTACTCGTCGAGCGAGACATGGCCCTCGAGCACGATCTCGGCCTGCGCCGGGACTTTGAGCGGCACGGTCTTGCACTCGACCAGCTCGACCTTCTTGCCGCGCAGCAAGCCGGCGAACTGATATTCCGACAGCGTGTCCGGCACCGGCGTCACCGCGGCGAGGATGGTGCCGGGATCGGCGCCGATCACCGCCGCCGCGGGCAGCGGCTCGGTCTTGCGTCTCCTTCCAGCGGCGATGGTGCTGCGCGCCGCCGCGATGTGCCAGCCAGCGCATCAGCGTGGTGTCGCGCCCGGTCACCTGCATGCGGTAGATGCCGAGATTGTAATTGTCCTCGCGCTTGTCGCTCGGCCCTTTGGTCACGACCAGCGGCCAGGTGATGAGCGGCGCCGGCTCGCCCGGCCAGCAGGTCTGGATCGGGAAATAGCCGAGATCGACGTCGCCGCCGCGCAGCACCACCTCCTGGCACGGCGCGCTCGACACCGTGCGCGGCTTCATCGCCATCACCGTGCGCAACAGCGGCAGCATGTCGAGCGCCTCGCGCCAGCCGCCGGGCGGCTCGGGCTGTTTCAGGAAAGCCAGCGTCTCGCCGACCTCGCGCAAGCCCGCCGGCTCGCGGTCCATGCCCCAGGCGACGCGCTCCACCGTCCCGAAGAGATTGGTCAGCACCGGCGTGGGGTAGCGCGTGCCGTCCGCCCGCACCACATTCTCGAACAGCACGGCCGGGCCGCGCTCGGCGAGGAGGCGGGTGTGGATCTCGGTGATCTCGCGGTCGGGCGACACCGGCACCGCGACCCGCTTCAGCGCGCCCTTCCCGTCGAGGTGCGCCAAAAAATCGCGCAGCGAGGCGTATGGCATTCGATTTGCTTTGACCCGATTTGTGCTAAGGAACCGCGCGCCACTATAGAGGGCACGCGGAAACGGAGCCAGCTAGGGGTGTTTAAGTATTACGAGGGCATACCATGTCGAATTATTGGGTGATCGGCGGCGAATTCACCGACACCAGCTTCAAGAAACTGGCGCCCGGAGCCGCGGAGGAGCGGCTCGGGCCCTTCAAGAGCTATCGCGAGGCCTATCAGGCCTGGCAGGCGCGCGCCCGCGCCACCATCGACGACGCCACCGTGCGCTACCGCATCGTCGACGAGCACGGCATGAACGCCCGCGGCAAGGCAGCCTGATTATTTTCCGGGCGCGGGTCCGGCCTGGCGCTTCATGCGGTAGATGACGTCGTTGAGGCCGAACACGACCGTGTCGTGATCGACCAGGTGGAAGTCCATCTCGACGTCGGCATCGCTGCGCATGCAGGCGAAATCGAGGTTCGTGATCTTGTCGCTGGTGAATCCAAGCGCCTTGGCGTGGCCCTCCGGATCGTCCTGGTCGAAGGCGCCCTGGAACAGATAGCCGGGCTCGACCGTCTTTATCTCGTAGTGCGCCTTGCAATTGAACGGCGCTGGCGCGATCAGCCGGTCCTTCTTGAAGACGAAGGTGGCGCGCGCGAATTTTGGATCGACGGTTGGCGTATAGTTCGGATCGTCGCGGTGCCAGGTCGCGACCTGCGCCTCGACCACTTTCCAGGTACCGGCGAACACGCCTTGCGCCGCCGCGGGCGCCCCGCCAGCGAGGCAGATCGCCAGCGACAGCAATGTGACCCGCGTTATCGTCATGTCCTCCTCCGATGCCCGCTCAACTCCGCCCCCGATTGCGGATGGAGTGGCCAATACCAGAACAGCGAACCCAACGCCATCACGGCGACGGCGATGAAGCCGACACGAAAATCGGCCAGGCCCAACGTCGCGCCGCCACGCAATCCCAATGAAAGGCTCAGCACCGCCGCCGCCAGCGCAACCCCGATGGCGCGCACGATTTGCAATAGCGCGCTCGACAAAGTCGAGGCGGCAGTGACTCCGTCAGGCGGTATCTCGGCAAATTGGAACGCAGTCTGCGACGTCATCTGCAGCGACCGGCAAACGCCGCTGATAAAGAGCAGCGGCAGGATCAGCCATAGCGGCGTCGCCGGTGTGAAGAAGGCGCAGGCGCCGATGGTTGCCGCGAACACGACGCTGGTCCACACCAGGGCGGCGCGAAAACCGAAGCCCCGGATGAAGCGCGTCGTCACCAGCTTGGCCGCGAAGTCGCCGCCGGCATGGACCAGCAACAACAGACCGGAAGCGAAAGCCGTCATGCCGAGCCCGACCTGAAACAACAACGGCAACAGAAAGGTCGGTCCCGAAATCGCGATGCGGAAAAACGAACCGCCGGCATTGACCGTGTTGAAGCTCTTGACACGCAGCGCCGTGAGATCGACCAGCGGATGCCGCGCACGCAAGGCGTAACGCACGCGCCAGCGTTCCCAGCGCCAGTCCGATCGCCGTGAGGACGGCCCCCTCCCCGACGCCGCTACGGTCGCCGAGCCGATCCATGCCGTAGATCAGCGCCGCAAGCGCAACGCCGTTCAGCGCGAAGCCGATCGCGTCAAACGGGCGCCGCGTCACGCCATGGAAATTCCCGATCCAGCCGAACACCAACGCCATGCCGAACAGTCCGACCGGGACGTTGAGGAAAAAGATATGGCGCCACGACAGATAGGTGGTGATGAAGCCGCCCACCGGCGGTCCGACGATCGGTCCGATCAGTCCCGGCAACGTGACGAAGTTCATGACCCGCACCAAATCCTTCCGCTCGGTCGAGCGCAGGACGACGAGCCGCCCGACCGGCGACATCATCGCGCCGCCGATCCCTTGCAGAATGCGCGCCAGGACGAACTCGGTCACCGAGCTGCTAAAGCCGCACAATATCGAGGCGACGGTGAACACGCCGATGGCGCCGCAGAACACGTTGCGCGTGCCGAGCCGGTCGGCGATCCAGCCGCTCGCCGGAATCACGATGGCGAGGGTGATGATGTAGGCGGTAAGGCCAAGGCTGAGCCGCACCGGCGAACTGTCGAACGCCACCGCCATCCGCGGCAAAGCCGTGACGATCACCGTCGAATCCAGCGTCTCCATGAAAAAGGCGCAGGCCACGATGGCGGCCACGAACATGGGATTGCGGAGCTGGGGCATTCGACGGGACGCCCAATTTGGCATAGCATCGATGTCCTTGTCTCGGACTCGTCATCTCGGGCCTTGCCGTGACGCGGCAAAAGCCGTTCAATCGGCGGTCCGCGCCCGGTGACAAGGCGCGCTAGGAAGAAACCCAGGTGGGGGTATGACCGACTTTCGCCACATCCGCGGCAAGCCGTCGAAGGCCGACAACGACTTGGCGCTGTTCCTGTCCCGTTGGATCAGAGCGCCGCTCCGGATCGGTGCGCTGGCGCCGTCCAGTCCGCATCTCGGCCGTGAAATGGCACGCGCGATCGATGCGCAGGCGGCGAAGCTGGTGGTCGAACTGGGCGGCGGCACCGGACGCATCACCCGCGCCTTGCTCGATGCCGGGGTGGCGCCGGACCGGCTGATCGTCATCGAAAACGACGAGAAGCTTGCCTCGCTGCTGCGTGTCCGGTTCCCGCAATTGCGCATCATCCAGGGCGACGCCCGCGACTTGCTGAGCCTGCTGGCGCCGTTCGGTATCACCCACGCCTCGGCGGTAATCTCCGGCCTGCCGTTATTGTCGATGCCGCCCGAGACGCAGCAGCGCATCGTCGAGCAGGCGTTCGCGCTGATGGGCGAGGACGGCACCTTCGTACAGTTCACCTACGGGCCGGTCTCGCCGGTGATGGGCCGGGCGCGTGTCGGGCTCATCGCCGAGGTGACGGGGCGGGTGTGGCGCAACTTCCCGCCCGCCTCGGTGTGGCGCTATCGGCGCCAGATGCCGGTGATCAGGGACCGGGAATCGGAAGCCTGAATTCCGCCGCCGCCGTCGCCTTGCTGGCAGCGGCCGGATTTGCCGGCGGCGTGCTGAACCCGATCGCGGGCGGCGGCTCGTTCCTGACCTTCGCCGCGATGGTTTTCGTCGGCATTCCTTCCATCGTCGCCAACGCCACCAGCGCTGTCGCCCTATTTCCCGGCGCCTTGGCGAGCGCCTGGGCCTACCAGCGCGACCTGCCGCAGGTCGAGGGCATCGGCACCGGCAGCCTCATCGCCGTCAGCTTCGCCGGCAGCGCGCTCGGCGCGGCGCTGCTGCTGTTCACGCCGCAGCGCGAGTTCGACGCGATCGTGCCGTGGCTGCTGCTGGCGGCGACGCTGATCTTCGCCTTCGGCCCGAACATCACCCCGGTGCTGCGCCGCGCGGTGCGGTTCGGCCCGACGACGTTGATGAGCGATGCAGTTCGTGATCGCGATCTATGGCGGCTATTTCGGCGGCGCGATGGGCATCCTGATGCTGGCCTCGTTCAGCCTGTTCGGCATGACCAATTTCCACTCGATGAACGCGCTGAAGACACTGCTGGCGGGCCTGCTCAACGGCCTCGCCGTGGCGATTTTCATCGTCGCCGGCAAGATCGCGTGGGGGCCGGGCATGCTGATGATGGTCGCGGGCGTGATCGGCGGCTGGGCCGGCGCGTGGGGCGCCAAGAAGATGAACCCCAACCTGCTGCGCTACATCGTCATCGCGCTCGCCGCCGCCATCACCGCCGCGTTCTTCCTCAAGTCCTAGCGCTTCTTGGCCGGCTGCCGGGTCAGCGGGATCGCCGCCTGTTCCGACAGGAGCCAGAAGGTGAAGCTCTCCTCGACATAGAGCCGCACGGTCTGCGCGTCGTGGCCGAGATAGCCGATGGAAAAATCCTGGCCGACGGTGAGCTCGAAATCGCCGCCGCGCAGTGACATCACCACGGCGCCGTCGAGGCCGGGCGTCCACACCAGCGGCCCGTCGACGATGTGGCGGACATGCTCCAGCACCGGATAGCCGCCGCTGGTGGTCTCGGTCAGGCCGGTATAGGCGTGCTCGCTCAGCGCCACGGCATAGGGGCCGCTGACGCCGGCGTCGCGCAGCTTGGTCTTGGCCGCCGCAATGGCGTTGGGAAACTCGACGAAATTGTCGCCGAACGGCACCGCATGGGCCTGTTGCGCCTCGGCGATGCCGCGAATGCCGGCCTCGCCGTAGCCGTGGAAGATGGCGCGATCCTCGGCGATGGCGATCTGCCGCGCCGCGGCGATGACCGGATCGGTGTCGGGATCCTTGGCGCCGCGGTCGATGGCGTCGAGCTCGCGGCGCTTCATCTCGAACGGCACGCGCAGCTCGACCAGCGGCAGGACCCGGCGCAGCCGCGCCTCGACCTTGGTCTTTTCCGGCGGCGCCACCGCTTCGTTGCGGCCGGTGCCGACGGCGGCGAAGTCCCAGCCCTTGGGGCCGACGAAATCGACAGAGACGGCGCGCGCCGAGCGAGGTCTTGAGGGTGCGGGTGGCTTCCTTGTCGATCTCCTCCCAGCCGGCATCGGAGATCGGCGCGAGGTCGCGGAAGAGATGGTTCATTTCTTGCGCCACCGTCGCGCAGATCGCCGACCCCGAGGCTGCCGTCGCCGGCGCCGCCGCCGGCGGCACCCGCCGCTTCCTCGACCTCAAGCGGCGGCTTCTCGTTGAACAGGTATTTCTTCAGATTGAGATCGAGCTTCGGATCGTGCCGCCGCAGCCATTCCAGCACCATCGTGGCATGTTCCTTTTCCTCGTCGCGATTGTGCTCGAGGATGCCGCGCAGCTCGTCGTCGACGGTGGCCTTGGCGCGCTGATTGTACCAGTCGACCGCCTCGAGCTCCTCGATCAACGACGTGAACGCGCGGTGCTGGTCGATGATCTCCGGCCCGAGCGTGGCGGCGTCTTCGTGAAGTGTCTCGCTGGACATGGTTGCTTGCCCCTCCGTTCTTCGCGGCGTCGACAGTAATTTGGTCTTTTCCGGATAACAATTCTAGCGGAGCTAGCGTTCCAGTCTATGTTTGCCTCAGTTGCCGGCACTCGCCTTCGCTCGCTTGGCTCCGCGCCTGCGCGCGCGCTCCACTCGGTCGCGATAGCGCATCCCGGGGGATGCGCTATAAAGGCGCCGCGATGACCAACCGTGACACCACGATGACCACCGCCGAGGCCGTGACCGCCGCGCTGATCGCGCACGGCATCGACCAAGTCTATGGCCTGCCGGGCACGCACAACGACGACCTGTTCGACGCGTTCTACCGGGCGCGCGACCGGCTGCGCTTCATCCATGCCAGGCACGAGCAGGCCGGCGCCTTCATGGCGCTGGGCGCGGCGCTGGTCACCGGCACGCCCCAAGTGTTCAGCGTCGTGCCCGGCCCGGGCCTGCTCAACGCCGGCGCCGCGATCCTGACGGCGCAGGCGATGAACGCGCCGATCGTCGGCCTGGTCGGCCAGATCCCGCAGCGCGAGATCGACCGCGGCCACGGTTACCTGCACGAAATCCGCGACCAGCTCGGCCTCGCCCGGCACATCGCCAAGTCCGCGGCGCGGATCGCGTCGCCCGCCGAGGCGCCGCGCGCTGGTCGCCGAGGCGTTCGCCGAGGCGCGGCGCGGCCGGCCCGGCCCCGTCATCCTCGAATGCGGGATGGACATTTGGGGCCAGAAAGGCGCCGTCATCCCGCTCGACCGACCGCTGACCGTCGCAACCCCGCCCATCGACGCCGACGCCGTCGCCAAGGCCGCCGCGATCCTCGGCCAGGCCAAGCGGCCGATCGTCGTGGTCGGCGGCGGCGCGCAGGGCGCCAGCGCCGAGGTGACCGCGCTCGCCGAACTGCTCGAGGCGCCGGTCATCGCCTATCGCCGCGGCCAGGGCGTGGTCTCGGCGCGCCACCGGCTCAGCGTCAACCTGCCGATCGGGCACCGGCTGTGGCGCGACGCCGACGCGGTGCTGGCGATCGGGACACGGCTCCTGATCCAGCAGACCCAATGGGGCACCGACGACAAGCTCCCCATCGTGCGCATCGACATCGACCCGGAGGAGCCGGCGCGGCTCAACCGGCCCGCCGTCGCGCTGGTCGGCGACGCCGCGGACTATGCCGCAGGCATTGCTCCAGGCCCTCCCCGCGCACAACATCACGCGCGCGCCCGCGGACCTCGGCGCCCACCGCGCCTGGCTGGCGGAGCGGCTGTCCCGCCTCGAGCCGCAGGCCTCGTACCTGCGCGCGCTGCGCAACGCGCTGCCCGAGAACGGAATCTTCGTCGACGAGGTGACGCAGCTCGGCTTCGCCAGCCGCCTCGCCTTCCCGGTCCTGGCGCCGCGCACCTATTTCTCGCCGGGCTACCAGGACGCGCTCGGCTGGGGCTACGGCACCGCGCTCGGCGTCAAGGCGGCGCGGCCCGACCTGCCGGTGCTCGCGATCGCCGGCGACGGCGGCTTCCTCTATCAGGCGACCGAGCTCGCCACCGCCATGCACCACAATCATCGCCGTGGTCGTTGTGGTTTTCGACAACAGCGCCTTCGGCAATGTGCGCCTGATCCAGAAGGAGCGGTTCGGCGGGCGCCTGATCGCCGACAGCCTGACCAACCCCGACTTCGTCAAGTTCGCCGAGAGTTTCGGCGCCGCCGCGTACCGCGCCACCGACGCGGCGCAGTTGGAGCGCGCGGTCAAGGACGCGTTCGCCTCGGGCCGCCCGGCCCTGGTCCATGTCCCGTGCGGCGAAATGCCGAGCCCGTGGGACATGATCATGATGCCGAAAGTGCGGTAGCTCCTACTCCTTCCCCAGCGCGCCTCACCTTCACGATTTGAACCACCAAGCAAGACACCAAGGCACCAAGTTCCCTCGTATCGTCTTGGCCCGCGAAGGAGCGACGCATGCGTCGCTCATCCACGAATTTTTTCTTTTCCCAGCGGTACGAATTCCTTCGTGGATGCCCCGGCCAAGCCGGGGCATGACGGAATTTTTCTTGGTGTCTTGGTGCCTTGGTGGTTCATCTGATTTCCTTCTGCTACCCGTTTGCTGATGAACCCCGATCAGTCAAAGAGCGGCATATCCGCATCTGGACGCCGAATTATGCGCCGCTTCCTCGTAATCACGTCGGCCTTCCTAATTTGGTCAATTGCATCGGCGATAATCGTCAGTTTGTGAGCGAGGCGATCCTCGTCCCACAAGCTGAGTTCGCCGAGAGAATACCTTTTCACGTCCCGAAGCTGCGTCTCGGGATCGGCGCTCAAATCGACATATTCAACATCCGAATCTAGCCCATAAAATTCCGTATCAAGTAGATACCGCTTATGAATAGTCGCGACCATGCAGAGTTCATCAAAAGAAAGGCTTGCGCTTTTCCGTGGTTGCAAAAAATAAAGTTTGACGACGCGATCTTCGACGAAAAAGAACGGAATTCTGTACGCAGGTTTATGGTCGCGGCCAAACGAAAAGCGACTGCTCGCGAGATCAAAAACTTGAGTTGATCGGCCAAATGCCAAAGGCGCAGCTAAGCGAACGACTTCCTCATTTGACAGGCGCGACTGCTTTATTCGTTCGCACAAACAACCCTGTATGAGTTGTTCCAGGTTATGAAAGCCGCGATAGCTAGCCTTTACGCTTCTTGTCCCAGTACGGTAACTCCAGGGAATTATTTCTCGATTGTAATAGTCACATAGCCATTTGAACGCTGCTTCAGGCGACGAAGAATCGACCCTTGCGAGATCGGGAACCGGTGGAACAGGTACGTTCACAATCATCTTGTGACCCCACGATTTAGTGGACGACTTTTTCTGCACCGATCTTGTTGAACCAGTCTTTGATTTCCGAGTTTGGTATTAGCATTCCTGGCACGGCTTTTTTTTCTGCCGTTTGCCAGACAATGTCCCACGGAGAACCCTTTTCATGGGTCAAATCCGACAAAACGAAGGGATGAAATTTTGAATAATAGTCAAAGATATTATTCAAGAACTCTTTCGTGACATCATCCAATTGAACGTTCGCTTCAGCAAAACCGCCGGCAGAAATATTGAAAGACTTAAGTCTATAATCAATTGGTTTTGATCCTAACCTCTTTATTTGGTCATAAACCACTCGAACCACCGGACCATGCTTCCAAGCTTCGAAAGGTTGCGCAACTAGGGGCTTGTCAAATTTCACGAGGTGCCATCCATGAGCGAAGTACAAAACCTTCAATAAGGCCATCGCCGAAATTTTCAGCTTGGAGGCCGTCCCTCGATCCAAGAAATAATTGGCAACAGCTCGCGCATCATACATGCAACGCAGTTAGAACAAACCCCGAACCTCGTCAAGTGTTAGCTGACAGAATTGGCGTAATATAGGGGAAATTCTATTTACCGCAGCGCAATAGGGCCTATCCCTCACGCCGACGCGGGCGGCATCCCGCCGTCGCCAGCAGTCCGGCAAATCACCGCGACTGAACGAACGCGCGCAGCACCGCGTTGATGCGCGTCTGGTAGCCTTTGCCGCGTGACTTGAACCAGTTGACGATGTCGGCGTCTAGGCGTATGTGAATGTCCTTTTTCGGCGCGGGTATGCCGAGCACGGCATTCTTTTCCCAACCTTTGGGCAGCGAGCCTTCTTCTTCGTCGGCGAGACGTTCGACCTCGGCCTGCGACATCGCCTTGACGCGCTTCCAGTCGGTGCGGTCCTCGCCCCGCGCCAAGCGACGGGCGATCTCCTCACCCGACGCGCGCACGATATGCTGTCTTTTCGCCATCTCTCGCTCTCCTCAACGATATGAGTTCGGACCGAATCATCGCGCCACGTCCAAACCACCGCGACCAGTTCCTCGGCCAGCATTCCAACAGAGACAAAACGAGCTTCACCACCGCGCGGCGACGAACGGGTCAATACCGGCCGGCCATCGAATAGAAATGCGCCCGCCAGCAAGTCGAGTCCGTGTTTCGCGGCATTCGCGGTCCGCTTGTTTTCGTCCCACTCAAACTGCATGGGACAATATGTACATGAATGTGTACATATTCAAGCTGCGCGTTGAAGGGGCGCTTCCGCGCCTTGTTTGGCTAAAGCCGGTTCGTGGATGCCCGGGTCAAGCCCGGGCATGACGCAAGTGTCGTTGGAGCGTCTAACCCCCGCCGCGGCGGCCCAGTGGATACCGGCTTGCACCGGCATGGGAAATGGGGGCGGGTTCAGCCCTGTCGCGGCCGGCGCTCGCGGCGCCGCCCGCCCGCCATCCCGGTGCCTTGTCGTCAGTCGAACGTCGCGGTCGTGACGTCGCGGTCCTTGTCGTAGCGGATGGTGATCTTGTCGACGTCGCACAGGTTGATGTCGCCCCAGACCGCGCTGGAACTGTCGACCGAGTAAACCACCTTCAGGTCCCAATGACACGTCTTGGCCTCGCGGTGAAAGGTGACATGGACCTGTTCGCCATCGCCCAGCGTGTCCTGGCCGAGAACGTCGTTCTGCCAATCGTCCGACTTGCTCGGCGAGACGAAGAGGCTCTTGAGCTCATAGCCGGTCTTGTTGACCAGCGTGAAATCCTGCTTGGCCTCTTGCGCGTGGGCAGGACCGACAAACGCGACGGCAAGCGCCGCCAGCGCGAACAACACGGTTTTCATGGAAAATCCCCCAATAAGACGAAGCCGCGAACCCCTTCGCGGCGAGGCGATTTCTGCGGGTACGGGACCGGCGAGTCAAGCAACGAATGGACTCGGGGGCGCGGCCGAACCGCGCGGCGGACCGGCCGTTAACCCCTGCCCATAACCCCTTTACCGCAGCGCAATAGGGGCATAAGTCTATGCGCCGTTGCCGCGGCGTCAGGCCGCGATAAAAACGGCGAAGCTTCCAGGCCGACCAATGAATATCCACGAATATCAGGCCAAGACCCTGCTTGCGAAATTCGGTGTTGCGGTGCCCAAGGGCGGGGTCGCCTACACCCCCCAGGAGGCCGAGAAGGTCGCCGCCGGCCTCGCCGGGCCGGTCTATGTCGTGAAGGCGCAGATCCATGCCGGCGGACGCGGCGCCGGCGAGTTCAAGGACCAGCCCCGGTCGAAGGGCGGCAAGGGCGGCGTGCGCCTCGCCAAGTCGCCGGCCGAGGTCAAGGACCAGGCCGCCGCGATGCTGGGCCATGTCCTGGTGACGAAGCAGACCGGGCCGCAGGGCCGCGAGGTGAAGCGCGTCTATATCGAGGAAGGCTGCGACATCAAGCGCGAGCTCTATCTCGGCATGCTGGTCGACCGCGCCACGGGCCGCGTCACCATGATGGCCTCGACCGAAGGCGGCATGGAGATCGAAGAGGTCGCGGCGAAGCACCCCGAGAAAATCCTCCGCGTCGCCATCGACCCCGCCACCGGGTTCCAGCCGTTCCACGCGCGCGAGCTGGCCTACGGGCTCAAGCTCGAGGGCGACCAGATCAAGGCCGCGAGCAAGTTCATGACCGCGATGGCGGCGGCATTCACCGCGCTCGACGCGTCGATCGTCGAGATCAACCCGCTGGTGGTGACCGGCGCCGGCGCGGTGATCGCGCTCGACGCCAAGATCAACTTCGACGACAACGCGCTGTTCCGCCACCCCGACGTCGCGGCGATGCGCGACGAGGCGGAGATCGACCCGATCGAGCTCGAAGCGGCGAAGCACGAGCTCAACTACGTCAAGCTCGACGGCAACATCGGCTGCATGGTCAACGGCGCCGGCCTCGCCATGGCGACCATGGACATCATCAAGCTCTATCGGCGGCGACCCGGCCAACTTCCTCGACGTCGGCGGCGGCGCCGACAAGGAGCGCGTCACCGACGCCTTCAAGCTGATCCTGTCGGACCCGAACGTCGAGGGCATCCTGGTCAACATTTTCGGCGGCATCATGCGCTGCGACGTCATCGCCGAAGGCGTCGTCGCCGCGGCGCACGCGGTGGCGCTGCACGTGCCGCTGGTGGTGCGCCTCGAAGGCACCAACGTCAAGCTGGGCAGCAAGATCCTGGCGGAATCGGGCCTGCCGATCCTCAGCGCCGACGACCTCGGCGACGCCGCGCAGAAAGTGGTCAAGGCCGTGAAGGAAGCCGCCTGATGAGCAGTCCTGGTCAATCAAGAACACCAAGGTGATGTGCCAGGGCATCACCGGCGCGCAAGGCACCTTCCACTCCGAGCAGGCGATCGCCTACGGCACCAAGATGGTCGGCGGCGTGACGCCGGGAAAAGGCGGCACGATCCATCTCGACCTCCCCGTGTTCGACACGGTGCGCGACGCGTCGCGGCGACCGGCGCGATGGCGAGCGTGATCTACGTGCCGCCGCCCTTCGCCGCCGACGCCATCCTCGAGGCGATCGACGCCGAGCTGCCGCTCGTCGTCTGCATCACCGAGGGGATTCCGATCCCGACATGGTGCGGGTGAAGCGCGCGCTGTCGCGGCTCGAAGACGCGGCTCATCGGCCCCAACTGCCCGGGCGTCATCACGCCGGGCGAATGCAAGATCGGCATCATGCCGGGCCACATCCACCGCAAGGGCTCGGCGGCATCGTCTCGCGCAGCGGCACGCTCACCTACGAGGCGGTGGCGCAGACCACGGAGGCGGGGCTCGGCCAATCGACCTGCATCGGCATCGGCGGCGACCCGGTCAACGGCATCAACTTCGTCGACGTGCTGGAGCATGTTCAACGGCGACCCCGACACCGAGAGCATCGTCATGATCGGCGAGATCGGCGGCGGCGCCGAGGAAGCCGCGGCCGATTTCCTCAAGCACAGCCGCGTGAAAAAGCCGGTGGTCGGCTTCATCGCCGGCGCCACCGCGCCCCCGGGCAGCCGCATGGGCCATGCCGGCGCCATCATCTCCGGCGGCAACGGCACCGCCGCGCACAAGATCGAGGCGCTGAAAAGCGCGGGCGTGACGATTTCGGAATCGCCCGCGGCCCTCGGCTCGACCATGGTGAAAGTGCTGAAGGGCTGACTACTGTGCCGCCGGTTTGCGGCGGTGGCGATGCCGCGCCGCGGGCCTGGCCGGGCCGATGGCGATGGTCTCGATCGACGCGTATTCGTTGATCGCCTCGATCCGCATCGACGATCCCGCCGGCACCACCCATAAATCCTCGGGCGCGCGATCGACGCGTTCGCCGTCGATCACCGTTCTGACGTCGCCGCCGACGGCGCGGGCGATGCCGCCCGTCACCGTCGGCGCGCCGACGGTATAGCCGTTGCCGAGCGTGGCGTGCGGCACGTCGAGCAGCCAGCGCACGCGCGTCGCCTCCGAGCCGGCGCAGATGTTGAGCGCGTGGAGCCGGCCGTAGCCCGAAGTGGGGCCGTCGGCCATCCGCAATTCGCCGCCCGCGACCATGATCGCCACGTCGTTCCAGATCGCCGCCGGCATCTTGTAGTGGAAGTCGCCGTGCACCCCCATGTCGGGGCCACTGAACGGATAACCGGTCGGCGGAAATTGTCCGTGAACCACGGGCGCGCTCGGCGTCGTGCCGCCCGGGTCGAGCGCGTAGGCCCAGCCGTCCTTCTGCACCGAGACGATGCGCTCGCCGCAGCTGGCGGGGGCGACGGCGGCGCCCGCCGACCAATCGGGATCGTCGTCCATGCTGAACGGAACGGGTTGGAACGCCCACATGATGACGCCGCTGTCGCGGTCGACCCGGATCATGCTTAGTCCGTGGTTCGGCGTCGGCTCGCTCTGGCACCCGCCGTTCCAGCAATGCGTGTTGCCGGTGGTGAAGAAAACGCCGCTCAAATCCGCCGCGGCGCGTTCCAGACGCCGCCGCCGCGCGTGCCGGTGGAGGTGTAGGAGAAGGCGGTGTTGATGTGCCCGGTGTTGATGTCGACCGCGACGACCTGGCCGTTCTGAATCTGATTGTCGCCGGAATCGGCGATGCCATATAGACGTTGTTGGCGTAGATCAGCGGCGAGGAATAGCGCACGGTCTGGTGCAGCTCGGTCGCGCTGCCCGAGGTGGCGCCGTTGATGGTGGCGACCGGGTCGCTGGTCCAGAACGCGGAGCCGTCGTCGGCGTATCGCGCGAACAGGCGCGCGCTGCCATAGGCGCCGAGCGATGGATCCTGGGCCGCGAAGATGACGACGTCGCGGTCCGGGGAGCGGTACCAGTAGGCCGCGCTCGACGCGATGCCATAGCTGAACGCGGTGGTGCTGGGCACGAGCCCCGGCGAAGCCGCCGCGGGATATTGCCATTTGAGCGCGCCGGTCGCCGCGTCGATCGCGTAGAAATAGCCGGCCATGCTGCCGATGAAGACGGTGCCGTTCACGACGATCAGCAACGCCTTGAAGGTGCCGGCGTGCCGGTCGCGGGGAAGGTCCAGCGCACCGCCAGCGTCGGAACCTTGGTCGGGTCGGAGAGCGCGGTCGCGGTCGGCTGATTGGCGTTGCGGAACAGGACATAACGATAATTGGGCCAATCGTTGGGCCCGGCGCAGGCGGCCAATGCCAGCGCCGCGGCGGCGGCGAGCAGGCCAAATCGCGCGGATATCGCCCTCATGGCCGTGCCTCCATGACGTAGAGTCTGATCGACAGCTCGCCGTCGCCCGTGTTGCGGAAAGCGATCCGCGTTCCGGCGGAAACGGTGAACAGCCGCGCGGCGCTCAGCTCGGTGCGCGTCGCGTCGAGTGTCGCGGTGCCGCCGCCGGCATTGACCTGAACCAACACGGCGCCGGGCAGCCGCATCGGCTGCGTCTCGCGATGGGGCGGCACGTGGATGTCGCGCGCCGTGACGGTCAGGCGTGGACCGTCGGCCGTGAACAATGTGCGCGAGAAGGCGCCGCTCGGATCGAGGGCGAACTCATGCTTGGGCGGGACGCCCGCCAGTCTTTCGGACGTCGCCGCGGGCGGCGGCAACAGACCGTGCCCTTCGGCGGCCGGCGGCCCTTGGGGCGACTTCGCCGGATCGGCCGTCGACGCGCAGCCGGCCAGGAGCATAAGCGGGAATGCCAACAACGCTGCCGATCGGCCCATGAACCCCTCGCCGAAATCGTTTCGATGTCAGACGAGAGGAGACTAACAGGCGTGTGGGCAATAATCTACTCACGAGCGAGAATTATCGGCTAAAATGCAATATTAAGCTGCGAATTTTATGTAATTATAAAGTATTATTCTGAATATTTATTCAATTGCTCTTCTTCAGATATTGTGTAACCCGCTAGATTCGGCCGTTCCAGCCCGCGAGCCGCAGCCCCTCGAACAGATCCGCGCGGTCCTCGGGGTTGGCGTAGGGCGTCAGCAGCTGGCCGCGCCCGACGATCTTCTCCTTGAAGGCGGCGAGAAACGCCGCGAGCGGCGCCGCCGCCTCGTCCGCCCGGTTCATCCGCCCGTAGCACGCCGCCATAATCGCGGCCGGACCCAGATCCTGATAGTCGGTGACCGTGGACGCGATGCGCAGCGCCGCGTCGTAGTCCTTGGCGTGATAGTGGGCGAGCGCGAGCGCGGTCGACATCGCGTCGAGCTGCGGATCGAACGGACTGTGCCGCATGCTGCGCTCGATCGGCGCGATCGCCTGCGCCGCCTGGCCCGAATAAATCAGCACCTGCCCCAGCCGGAAATGCGCCAGCGCCAGATTGGGGTTGAGCGCGATCGTCTCCTCCGCCTCGGCGAGCGCCTCGCGGTGGCGCGCGAGATAGAGGCTCGCGCCCGACAGCGCCAGATGGGCGTAGGCGTCGCGGCGGTCGAGCGTGAGCGCGGCCTGCGCGGCGGCCGCCGACTCCGCCAGCGCCTGCTTCGGCTCGTCGCTCCAGCCGTAGACCGCGGCGCCATAGAGGATGCGCGCGAGGCCGATATGGCCGAGCGGCAATTCCGGGTCGCGCGCGATCGCCTCGCGGAACAGCGGCACCGCCGCGACGAAGCCCTCGCGCGAGACGCGGTTGAGGTGCCACATGCCGCGCTGGAAACAGTCGAACGCGCTCAAATCCTTGAGGCTCTTGCGCGCCACGCGCTCGCCCTCGTTCGACTGCATCGCCGGCTCGACCGCGGTCACCACCTGCTCGGTGATTTCGTCCTGGAGCGCGAAGATGTCGCGCATGTCGCCTTCGAAGGCCTGGCCCCAGACATGCGACCCGGACGCGGCGTCGATGAGCTGCGCCGTGATGCGGGCGCGATGCCCGGCGCGCTGCACGCTGCCCTCGAGCACATAGCGCACGCCGAGATCGCGCCCGACCCGCCTGATGTCGACGGCGCGGTCGCGATAGACGAAGCTCGAATTGCGCGCGATGACGAAGAACCACCGCCAGCGCGACAGCGCGGTGATGATGTCCTCGGTGATGGCGTCGGCGAAATATTCCTGGGCGGCGTCGCCGGTCAGATTCTGGAACGGCAGCACCGCGATCGACGGTTTGTCCGGCAGCGGCAGGACGCGCGGCGCCGGCGCGGGCTGGGGCGGCGCCGTTTGCGCGGCCACGGCATAGACGCGCACCGGCTCGCGGATGTTCTTGAGCGTGCGCGGGCCCCGATCGGCGAACTCGGCCGCGATCTTCCCGCGCACCTGGCGATAGGCGTCCTCGGAGATGCAGATGCCGCCCGGCTCGGCGATGGCTTGCAGGCGTGCCGCGATGTTGACGCCGTCGCCGAAAATGTCGCCGGTCGCGTCGACGATGACGTCGCCGAGATTGATGCCGATGCGCATCTCCATGCGCCGATCCGGCGCCGCCGCACCATTAAAGCGGGCGAGCGCCTGTTGCAGATCGATCGCGGAGCGCACCGCGTCGAGGACCGAGACATACTCGATCAGGGTGCCGTCGCCGCTGGTATTGACGATGCGGCCGCGATGGTTGGCCGCCGCGGGCCCGATCACGTCCTGCCGCACCGATTGCAGCCGCGACAGCGTGCCCTCCTCGTCGGCGCCGATCAGCCGGCTGTAGCCGACCACATCGGCCGCGAGGATTGCCGTCAGCTTGCGTTCGGACGGGCCTGGTTCCATGGAGCCTCGGGCAAGAAGCGCTATGTTAGTCCACTTCCCCCGTGGCGACATAGAGGGTGAACTCGCGGAGTCCGTAATCGGCGAAGGTCTCGACCCGTGCGCCGAGCGCCGCGCAAAAATCCGCCCAGCGCGCCGGCTCGGTGCGGTAGAGGCCGGGGACGGGAGGCGACGCGGGATGCGGCGGGCCGAGGAAATTGACGGCGAAGCCCTGCCGGCTGGCGGCCGCGATCATGCGCAGCGTCGCTTCGACGTAATGTTCCCAGTCGCCGCGATCGGCATCGAGCTTCACGTTGAAGACGCCGCTCGCCACGGTGTAGTCGGCCGCCGCGAGACACCGCGTCGCCACGTCGAACCGCCGCCCCGGCGCGCGGTGCGCCTGCCGCGCATGGGCGATCATTTCCGGAATCGCGTCGTAGCCGCGGTAGTCGATCGCAGCCGCGGGATGGCGCCGCGCCAGGAACGAGGCGAGCGCGCCATAGCCGCAGCCGAAATCGTTCAAGCTGACCGGCCGCGATAGATCGCAGCCGCGCAGCAAATGCACGAACCGCAACTCCTGAGTCAGCGCGTCCGGCCAGTCGACCCCGCGCGGCGTCGCGCCGAACGACGCGAACGTGCCGGCATAATGTTCCCGGACGCGGTCGGGCAGCGCCGCCGGCGCCATGGCGGGCCGTCGGGTTAACCGCCGCGGCGCGCCGCGCGGCGGCTCCGCGCCTTGGCCCGCGCCTGCTGCCGTGCCGCGCCGGCGGCGATGCTGGTGATGGTGACGATGCGATAAGTCGCCGCCGCTTCCATCGGCGACGGCGGTACGGCGTCGCGGTAGGTTACATCCTGTTTTTGCGGATCGTCCTGGCGCAGCCAGTTGAACCGCATCGGCAGTTGCGGACCGTCGGGCTTGATATTGTCGTAGATGATCTGCCGCAGCTTGTCGTGCAGCGTTAAGTCCGGGTCGCTGACGCAGTTCACCGTGCGCAGATAGCGAAACCATTTCCGCCAGCGCGGAATATCGGGGTGATTGTCGGGGAAGATCCCGGTGAGATCCGCGATGGCTTCCAGCGGATGGCCGGCGCCATCATTGCCCTCGGGATCGAATATGCCGAACTCTTCTTCGGCGGCGGCGACGGATTCGATCAAATCCAGCTCGAACCGTTCGTTCGCCTTGTTCTGCATGCCGAAAACGACATGTCGCGCCACGATCATTCCCATATGCGCCTCCCTTGGTGGTTGCCGATCACCTCTCCCTTTCCAACAAATCGATAAACATATGTTAAGACGCCGATGCCGGGCTGTGACATCGTCGCGGCACCGGCGTGCCGAAGCGTCAGCGGGTGCGGTTGTAAGTGTAGTCCTCGCGCTCGCCCATGCCCTGGCGCAGCCCCTCGCGCATCGGCGGGCGGGTCGCGTTCACCTTCATGTGCACGTCGAGCGCGGCCTGATCCTGCCAGCGCTCCAGCAGCACGATCTTGTCGGGATCGGCGACGCTCTGGAACGCCTCGAACTGCTCGCAGCCCGGTTCCTTCCGCACCTCGGCGCAGCGCTCGCGCATCGCGCGCGCCAGCTCGTCGCCCTTGCCCTGGGTCGCGGTAAAGGTGATGACAAGACGGATCGCCATATTCGTTCCTCCTTGATCAAGCCCGCTTGAGCGCCGGCATCACGTCGCGCGCGAAGCGGCGAAGCTGGTCCTTGAAGGCGGCGGGCGGCAGCCCCTCGGGCCAATGCAGCATGAAGGTGTCGAGGCCCGGATATTTTGCCGCCACCGACTTGATGCCGTCGATGACGTCGCCGGGCGTGCCGCAGAACCAGGCCTTCTGCTCGACACCGTCCTTCAACGACGGCATGCGCGTCGGCGCGCCGGGCGTGCCCCATTGCCGGCCCTGCTCGTCGGCATAGCGCACGAAGCCGAACGGCGCGAACCATTTGAAGCGCTCGTCATGCGCCGGCTCGAGCGCGCGCATTGCCGCCTCGCGGCTGTCGTCGAGATAGACGCCGGCGCCCCAGATCATGTCCTGGCCGAGCGCGACCGGTCGGCCGTGCTTGTGACACGCGGCATGGAACGCGCGCGCCACGTCGTCGAGGATCTTCTCGCCGTTCAGCGTCACCATCGCCTTCAAACCGTAGCGCGCCATCAGGTCGATGGTCTTGCCGCTGGCGATCGGCATCCAGATCTCGACCGGCCGATGCTTCGGCCGCGGCACCAGGGTGATGTCCGTGAGCTGGTAGCCGCGATATTCGACCGGCGGCGGACACTCGTAGAATTTGCCCTTGTGGTGGAACGATTGCTCGTTGAAGGCCGCGAGCAACAGTTGGAGCTGTTCCTCGAACAGGTCGCGATTCTTTTGCGCATCGAGAAGCGGCGCGCCGAAGGTCTCGACCTCGCGGGTGTGATAGCCGCGCCCGACGCCCATGACGATGCGGCCGTCGGTGACGATGTCGGCCATGGCGTAATCCTCGGCGAGGCGCAGCGGATGCCACATCGGCAACACGTTGAAGGCGCAGCCGAACTTCAAGCGCTTGGTCTGGGTCGCGAGCCACAGGCCGAGCTGGATCAGGTTGGGAAAGACCTCGTAGCCTTCGCGCTGGAAATGATGCTCGGCGGTCCACAGCACGTCGAAGCCGAGCTCGTCCATGAGTTGGGCCACGTCGCGCGCGGTGAAGAACGCCTCGCGCAGGCGCTCGTCGGAATAGCGCCGCTCGTTGGCCGGGGTGCCGTCGCGGCCGACATGGTCGAGCTCGATCTGGCCGACATAGAGGACGTGGAAGTTCTTGATCATGATCGGCGCCCCGCCAGTTCCGCCTCGGCCTTCTGGCGCCACTGCTCGATCGTCTGGAAGCGCGGATTGTTCCGGTTCGCTTCGACCGTGGCGCGCTTGATCTCGTCCTCGCCGAGGCTGAGATCGAGCGCGGTGCCGAACGGCTGACCGACATACCACAGCATATCCCAGCGGAACTCGATGCGGTTGTCCTCGGGATCCTGCGAATAGACCGAGAGCCAGGAGCCGTGGTGGGTAGTGCGGATGCCGCGCGCGCCGAGCGCGACCAGCGCCTTGTGGCGCGCTTGCAAATCCGGATAGGTCGCGAGGCGGAAGCAGACATGGTTGAGCGCGCCCTCGCCCGGATTGCCGCGGCGCCCGCCGGTCAACGCCAACTGATGATGCTCGGCCTGCGGATCGAAGGTGAGGAAGCAGATGTCGTTGCCGCCGATCTTGCCGATGTCGGAGAGATGGAAGCCGAGCGTGTCGGTGTAATAGGCCAGCATCGCGCCGAAATCGAAGCAGCTGATCACCACGTGCGAGATGATTGGCCTGCCGTTCGCCATGATCCGGGCTCCTTCCGCCCCACGATGCGCCGCGCCGATCTTACGCCGGACGGCGCCGAAGATGGGAATTTGTAGTACAGTCACGGCGCACGGCAAGAAGAGACGTGGGGGAAACGTGCCAGGAATCTCGCGGGCCGTTCTGACGCTCGGGTTGCTGTTGTTCGTCGTCTGCGGGCGGGCGGCGGCGCCGAATCCCCTCGACCTCAAATCCGTCGTCGCGCTGGCCTATACGCCGGACGGGCGCTGGCTCGCCGTGGGATATTCCTTTCGGAATCTCGTTATCCTGCGCACGGCCGATGGGACGCCGCTGGCGAGTTTCACGCCGCGCGCGGTCACTTCGCCGATATTGGCGCTTCGCTTCATGTCGGACGGAAAGCGGCTTGCGGTCGCGACGCAGGCGGGCCTGCACTTGTTCGATGTCACGTCGGGCGCCGAGCTGAAGCAAATCCCGCTTGCCGCGTCCGCGGCGGCCTTCAGCGCGGACGGGCGCCTGCTGGCTTTTCCTGCCGGCGGCAACGTCGAGGTGCTCGATATCGACAAGGGCGAGCGCGTCGCAACGCTTGCGACCGATCTCGGCTTCCCCCAGACGCTTGCGTTCAGCCCGGACAGTCGGTTCGTCGCGGTCGGCGCCAAAGAGACGATGCTTACCCTGGGCGGGCCGCAGCCCCATGGCGTGCCGAGCAAAAATCTCGAATTGTTCGAGCTCGCCTCGGGACATCGGCGCGCCTTCAAGGCGCTGTCGCCGTGGTTTTCATCGATCAATTTCTCCGCTGATTTCATCGGAAATCGCGGCCATCAGTTTCGACCACACGCCCGGCAAGCCACTAAACCAATTCCGGGACACGGTTGTGAATGTGTGGCGGATCGACAATGGCGAGGTCATTTTGCAGGCCGCGCTCCCGGACGACACCTCCCTCTACACGCATCTATTCTTTCTTGGCGGATCCGGAACCATCGTCGCCACCGCCGGCGCGAGCTGGGGCGGCGATCTCGCCATCGTGGATGTCGCCACCGGCAAGATCACGCATGCCCGCCCGTTCGATATCCCGGCCATCTTCGCCGCGGCGCTGGTTCCATCCGCCAAGGCGATCGCGATCGGCGGCATGTTTAGAGGCGTGCAGCTGCGTGAACTGCCGTCGCGGCGTCTGATGACGACGCTCGGCGCGCCCGCGCCGAAATGACGCCGTCACCGTGAGGAGCCGAGCCTTGTGGCTGCGTCACATCATGCTTGCGTGGCTTTGCCTGACGCTCGTTTCGGCAACGGCGGCAACGCGGCACCGGCGGCGGCGCCGCCGCTTCCGACGCAACTTCAGGAAATTCAGCCGTTGCGCCAGGACCTGCATAAGGCCTTCTCCGCTCGGGACGAGCGGACCGCCGTCGCAGATCTGACGAAGGAACTGGCCCTCGGCGAGCAAATCCTTCGGGCGGCGCGGCACGCGGAAAACGACGCCCAGATGCACGCCCTCATCCAATATCTAAGCGCGGACGACGACCTGCTCTTTACGATGGTGGCGCAGCATCCCACCGACGGCGGTCTGGCCAAGCTCGGACTTGCCTATGTGACCGCGCATCGAGGCCGGTTCACGCGCGAGCAATTCGGCGAATTTCGCGACTGGAAGGCGGCGGTCGCGCACGCGGAGCCGGCGCTGTGGGCGAGTCTGAGGCAAGCGGAGGATCGCTTCACCGATCTCAGCATTTCGCCGCTATTCGGCGGCGAGCTGCACCGCGATCAGATTCGGCAACAAGCCAAGAAGATCGCCGATCTCGAGGGACGTATCTTCGCGGGCGGCGGACTTCGCCGTGAATTTTCGATGGCGACGTCCACGGACATTGTTGCCGATATGGGCGTCGATCGGCTCGTGGCGGGCGTGAATTTCGGCAAAGTCCTGATCGCCTATGTCCAATACGACGAGGTTCGAGGTTCCAACGACGGCGCCGTGACGCGGGAAGAAGCCCGGTATCTCGCCATTGTCGGCCACGCTGGTTCGCCGCTTCGCGCAGTGCCGTTGGGATCGGCGGCGGACATCGACAAATCGGCGAACGCGTTCCTGGATTCCGTCAAGGAACCGCCGAAGAGCGAGGACTTGTTCGACAAGCGCGCGGCGCAGGATTTGTACCGACGGATCGTGGCGCCGATCCAGCCGTATTTCAAATATGGCGCGATGAACTTCAGGCCCATCTTGATGATTTCCGCGGACGGCGCGCTCCTCTGCATTCCGTTTTCGGCGCTGCTCGACGGCGATACGTTCTTGATCGACGAGGACCGGATCGAACTTATCGATTCGCCGTCGGACGCGGCGCTCATCGCGCGCAGCAACCTCGCGCCAAAAACCAACCTGCTGGCGCTGTCAAATCCGTCGCTGCGCGCCGGCGTCGCGAAGCAGCTACAGCCGCTTGCCCAGGCCGATCGCGAAGCCGCTCAGATCGCGGCGCTGTGGCCGCAAGACCAGGAGCGCGTCCTTCGCCAATCGGCCGCGACCGTCGCGGCGCTGGAGAGCGACGCCGCGACGGCGGGCATTCTTCATATCGCGACTCACGGTCTGTTCGCGCCGAATTCGATGGGCGTAACGGAAGCGCAAACCTTGTCGGCGCAAGACATCGAGAGCGACCTCACCGGGATGATGTCGTCGTCGCTGTCGCGCTCGATCATCCTGCTGTCGCCGTCCGCGAACGGTTCGGGATTTTTCAGCGCGCTCGACGTCTCGAGTCTCGATCTTTCGCACACGCAGTTGGTTGTCCTCGCCGCCTGCGATTTCGGGAACGGGAGACCGCGAGCGCGGCGAGGGGATTTACGGATTGAGACGGGCCTTTCTCGAGGCCGGGGCCGAGACCGTCGTCAGCTCTCTGTGGGCCGTCGACAGCGCCGCGACCCGCGAGATGATGGTCAGTTTCTACCGCAATCTGTTTCAGGGGCAGGCGCGGGGCGACGCCCTTCAACACGCCGAAGCCTTCACGCGCCTCAAATACGCCCATCCCTATTACTGGGCGAGTTTCGTCATCACCGGAAACCTCGGCGGATTGCATTTGCCGAAGGACAATTAGGGCCGGTCGCCGGCCGGGCCCGATTCGACGATCTCCAACCCGTGCGCCCCGCGCCGGATCGCGTAGGCTTTGCCGCAAATCGCTTTGTGTTGCCGTCCGCCGGCCGAAAGCGCGAACCCCTTGACGAAGGCGCAGGCAAATTCCTGAACGCCGCCGGCGGCGAGCGTGTAGGTGCCGACATCCGGCAGGAGAAACACGGTGACCGCTTTATCCGGTGCGATTTGCCAGCGCAACCTTGTCGATCGTAATCGTCCGCGCGCCCTCCATCGGCGGCGGCCCAGGCTCCGCGCCGCCCGCGGCGGTAGCCACGGACACGGCGACACACACCAACGCAATGCCGAGAATCCTCAGCACATCGATCCTTCCGCGCCGCCTCGAGGCTAGGGCGCGAGGCTCACCATAGCGCGCTGTTGCCGGTAAGCGAATATCCGAACGAAATGCCCGGAATGCCGCCGCGCGGCACGGTCGGCGTCAGCGCCTCGCCGAAATACTGGCCGAGCGGACGGATGACGCGCGGCGGCGGCACGGTGTCGTTCACCGCCGCCTTCATCGGTCCGGGATTGGCGTAAGCGATGAGGGCGGCGTCGCTCCCGCCGCCGGAGACCGAGAGATCGGTCGGCGCCGTCGGGCTGATTTCCTCGAACAGCGTCGCGCCGGAATTGAGCGCCGCGGCCGCGGCGGGTTGCTGATCGTTGGCGACGTAGTCGTTGGGCGGCGCCGTGTTGGTGACGTTGTACGGCGGCGGTGCGGTGCGTGTTGGGGGCGATGGACTTTGCGCAATCGCCGTCACCACCTGGGCGGGGTTAGCAGGTGTTGCCGTATTGGCTGTTGGGCGATAGGAGGTTGACGCCGTTGAACAGGAACGGCCCCGCGCCCAGCGGCTGAACCAGCGCGATGAACGGCACCACGGCGGCATCGGTCGCGCCATTGACGGTGCCGTTCATATTGAGGCTGCCGGCGGAAACGGTCAGCGTGCCGGTGCCGGCGCCGAGCGCGACCGATCCCGTCACCGCGCCGGAACTGTCCAGCGTCAACGCGCCGTCGTTCTTGGTCAGCGGATCGATCGTGATCGAACTGCCGATCAGCGTGTTGGCGACGTCGAAGGTGAAATCGCCCGTCGTCAGCGCGCCGGTTACCGGCGCCGTCGCGGAGCCGATCGTCACCATCGCCGGCGATCCCCCTTCGAGGTCGGTGAGCTCGGCCACGGTGAGATTGAACAGCGCCGGCGTCGTGCCCTGGTTCGGCGCCAAGATGATCGGGCTGTTCGCGGTGAAAGGATAGAGCGTGCGCGTGCCGGTGCCCGACCAGGGCTGGTTCGACGCGAGATTCACCTGATCGGCGACCACCGTAATGTTGTTGGCTCCCGTGTCGACGGTGCTGCTGAACTGAGCGACACCGATGCCGCCCGTCAAGGTCACCGAATTGTTCAGCGTCACCGGCGACGCCAAGACGAAGCCGATGACGAGGTGATGTTGGCGGCAAGTGCGATCCCGGCGCCGCTGATCGCGACGAGACCGGTGCCCGACGTCACGATCGCGTTGTCCACCGTGACATTGCCGATACCGCCGGTGACGGTGAGCGAGACGTTGGGATTGAGCGTCACGGTGTTCGCCGCGACCCGATAGAGCAGGCCGGAGCCGCTGGCGCTGCCTTCGGCCGTGCCCAGCATCGAGACCTGGAGCGGGCCGCCCTGGCCCTGGAGCGTCACCGCGCTGCTCGCCACCAGCGTCAGGCCCGCGGCGCCGGCGCCGGACAGCGGGCTGACCGCGTCGGCCGCACCGCTCGGCAAATAAACCAGCGCGACGCCGGATGTGCCGCTCGGCAAGGTGAAATCGAACACCCCGTTCGCCGCCGCCGTCACTTGGCCTGAGGAAACGCCGTCGATCACGAGATCGACCGTGGCGCCGTCGGGTGCCACGCCCGAGACGATCTCCGCCGGCATGATCGCGTGGCCGTACCATTGCAGGAACGGATAGGAGTTGCCGTTCTGAATGCTGGAGACGCTGGTGAAGCTCCAGCCGATGCTTTCGAGATAGGCGGCATTTTCCGCCTGCGCGGTGGTGAGGCCGAGGCCGCCGGAACTCGTCGCCTGCCCCGAGGATTGCGTGTCCCAGAACGAGGCGCCGTCGACGGTGCCGCCGCCGACGCCGATCATGCCGCCCTGGGAGCAGCCCTGGCCGGGGCATTGCACCAGGCCCACCGAGAACGAGGTCGTGATGCTGCCGCCCTGCTGCCACCCGACCAAGCCGCCCATGAAGACGCCACCGTTGGCGGAGGCTGAGATCACCGCGCCGGCGGCGAAGCTGTTGACGATCGAACCGGCGAGCTGATTGCCGACAAGCCCGCCCATGTTCGGCTCGTCGCTGCTGTTGTTGGTCACGTTCCCGGTGGCGAACGATTGCGAGATGGTCCCGCCCTCGAGCACGCCGACCAGTCCGCCCCAGCCGTTGAAGACGCCGTTGCCGTAACCGGTGACGGGACCCATCGCGTAAGTCTGGAACAACGTGCCGTCGTTCAACGCGACCAAGCCGCCCAGATAATCATCGCCGTAATTCGCGGTGTCGCTGACCGCGACGTTCGCAAACGAGCCGCCTTCGATGGTGCCGGTCGAACTGTTGAACCCGACTAGGCCGCCGAGCATCGCGTCGCCGCCGTTGGTCGATTGGCCGGAAACCGTGCCGGTCGCCGAGACGTTCGTGACGAGGCCGTTATTGGTGCCGGCGAGCGCGCCGGCGGCGGCATCGGTTCCGGTGCTCGTGATCTGAACGTTGGCGAGGATGAGATTGCTGATGGTGCCGGAATTCGTCCCGAACAATCCGACATTGGCGGCGCCGGAATCGATCGTCAGCATCGAGATCATGTGGCCTTGCCCGTCGAGCGTGCCGGAGAACGGCGTGGCGCCGCCGCCGATGGGCAGGAAGCCGGCGCCGCCGTTCCAGCCGCCGGTGCTGCTGGCGTCGATATCGCTGGCGAGGACAAAGCTATCCGCCAGCAGCGTGCCCATGCCCTGCACGCCGTAAATGTCGGCGAGCTGGTACGGATTGGCGCTCGAACCGTTGCCGCCGAGCGCCCGCACAAAGGTGCCGCCCTGCAACTCGAAATCGGTTGCCTGGAACGACGGCAGCGGCGACCCGACCTGCGACCAGTTCCCGCCTTGCAGGATGAAGGCGCCGAGATTGACGCCGCCGGCCGCGGTGATGGTGCCGCCGGTGTCGAGCGTCAGGGAATAGGTCGGGCCGGATACCGTACTGGCGAAGGTGATGTTGCCGGCGCTACCGCTGCCGCTGCTGGTCAGGCTGGTATTCGCGCTCAGCGTCACCGCGCCGTTATAGGTCTGCGTGCCCGGCCGTGGCGATCGAGCCGTTGTTCAAGTCGATGGTGCTGCCTTGGAGTGTCAAGATTATGCAGCGGATCGCCGGTGGTGCCGAGATTGGCGCCGCTCGCGACCGTGATCGAGCCGGTTCCGGCGAGAATGGTGAAGGACTGGCCGCCCGGCGTGGCGCCGACGATATTGTTGGTGATCGTGAACGGCTGGTTCAGGGCGCTTTCATCGATCGTAGTATCGCCCGCCAACGTGAGACCGCTGCCGCCTTTAAGATCGAATGTCGCGGTTGAGGTGTTGGTGAAAACCAAATCACCCGCAAATGTCACCGGCGAGGAGTTGACATTGAACGTACCGGAGAAGACTCCACCGCCCAGCAAGCTCAGGCTTTCATGAATCGGGCCTGGGCCATCCGCCGTTGTCAGATTCGCCGTGGTGACGAGCCCGTCGAAGGTCAGGCTGCCGGACAGGCGCTCGTCGATGATGTTTGCCGCCGTCACCGGGCCGTCGAAGGTGATCGTGCCGCCGTTGCTGCCGGCCGGAACCGGGCCGGTCGGATTCGGGTTCCCACTGCCGTCGACGCCGCAGCAACTCAGCACCACGTAATCGAGCGATTTCGTGCTGGCGAGGGAGCCGCTCGGATCGCCGACGGCGCCGGTAATCGTGGCCGTGCCATTGACGGCGAACAGCCGCAGCCCCTCCGTGCCGAGGGTGCCTTGGATCGGTCCGCCGAGATAAATCGAACCGCCGGACGTCGCGATTTCGACGGTCGGGCCGCCATAGTTTCCCACGTTGGCGCTGTTATCGACGAGCTGGATATAGGAGGTGCCCCGCAACGGAAGCGGGTTGCCTTCGCCATCGGCGCCGCTTTCGATGGTGACTTTGCTGCCGCTGAGCGCGAAATCGCCTTGAATGGTGTTGACATTCGTCGTCGACGGATCGTCGGCGTTGCCGTAGATCGTCACCGCCGGTCCGCCCGTCGCTGTCGCGATCAGCGTGATGTTGCCGCCCGCGACCAGCGCGCGGCTGGTTTGGATGCTGGTGAAGAACAGCGACGTACCGCTGAGCATGACATTGCCGCCCGTGCCCTCGGCGCCGCCCGTCGTCTCGCCGCCGTGATCTTTGAGACCGATGAGATTCCCGTCCGCCGCGATGCCGATGGTCACGTTGCCGGCGGTGGCGGTCAGCGAAATCGCGCCGCCTAGGCCGTCGTTGGCGGTCGCGCCCGAGGCCACCGCATCGCCGCCGTTGGCGGAAGCGCCCTGGAACAAATTGATGCTGGTGCCCGTCAAGCTGATCGCGCCAGCATTGCCGGGCGTTTGACCGGAGGACTGAATACCCGCCCCGTCCGTCATGATGCTCAGCGGCGAAATGACTTGCAGGTTGCTGCCACTACCCGAGGTCGTCAGCGTAATTCCGCTGCCGATGGCGATGCCGCCACCGGCGTCGATCGTGACCGCGCCGCCATTGCCCAACGTGTTGTTGCCGGTGTTGGTGCCGCCGAAAGTGAGGATGTCGAGGCCGATATTCACGTTGCCGCACGATATTGACCGCGCCACCATTCCCGCCGGTGTTGGTGTTGATGAAGGAGGTCGTGGTGAGCGACACCGCGCCGGGCGTCGTGCCGGTCGGGCTGCCGGTGCCCTCGACGATGAACGAGCCGACCGAGAAGCCGTCGCCGTTGGCGCCGAGCGGCATGGTCATGTTGATGTTGTTGGCGCTGGTGATGATCACGGCGCCCGGCGACTGGCCGTTGCCGTTAAACTCGATGCCGTTCTGATATTCGGCGCCGACCCGGCCCTCGAAATCGACATCGCCCGCGGTGCCCGCCGCGATGGTCAGGCTGTGATTCGATGTCGAATTCGTCGAGCGTGCTGGCGAATATCACCGTCGCGCCGGGCGAGGTTCCGCCCGCCGTCGAGTTGAGGGTCACGTTCGACGTCAGCACTGTCGGCGATGAGAGCGCAATCGCGCCGCCGGCCGTGGTGATGTTGGCCCCCAGCGAAATCGTATTGTTGGCGCCGCTCGCGCCGTTGAGCGTTATCGCGACGCTGCCGCCGGGGAAATTGCCGCCGGCGGTGTCGAGCGGCCCGTTCAGGAGGATGGAACCGCTTCCGGACTGGTTCGATCCCGGATCGTTCGCCGACAGGGTGATGTTGCCGCCTTTGGTCGTGATGCCGGCGCCGGTCTCCACCTTGATGATGTCGGCTTGGGCCGTAATGCTGACGCCGACATTGTTCATGCTGACCGCAGCCTGGAAGTCGATCAGGTTCTTGGCCTGCATGACGACGTTGGACGCCGCGGCGTCGATCCTCGAGGCGTTGATGCTGTCCGTCCACTCGGAATCGTTGTTGAAGGCGCTGACTTGGGCAAGCGACGCACCGCCGTCGGTGGCGACGACGTCGATGTTCAACGGATCGAGCAGCCAGGTGCCGACCGCGCCGTTCGGCGCCAGCGTATCCACCGTGCCGCTGTCGACACTCAGGTTGCCGGCGCTCGAGGTTTCGACATAGCCGCCGTTGCCGCCCTGCGGACCGCCCTTGGCGGTGATCGTGCCGTTGAACGTGGTGCTCTCGTTGGACCACACCGCGACCATGCCGCCATTGCCGCTGACCGTCGCGTCGGCCTCGATGGTGGCGCCCTGGGCAATCGTCACGATGTCGGCGTTGGGCTCGGGCCCGGCGCCGTGGAAATTGCCGCCGACCAGCACCGTGCCGCCGCCATTCTGGCCCGAGGCGTCGATCGCGGCGGTGGCGGCGAGATTGATCGCATTGCCCAGAAGCTTGACCGTGCCGCCCTTGGCGCCCGGGGTGTTGCCCTGGGTGCTAACGGTACCGGCGACATTCACCCCGCCGTTGCCGCCGTCGAGGATCACCGTCCCGTTCTTGATCGCGACGCTGTTGGCCTGGACGATGCCGCTGGTGTTGATGACGTTGTCGACGATGGCGCCCGCCGCCCGCGCCGTGATCTGAACCGTGCCGCCGTCCGCCGCGAGCGTGCCCGTGTTGTTCACCTGGGCATTCGCCGCCGGCGATGTCACCGCGAAGCTCAGCAGATTGTCGCCGTCGAAATCGACCGCGAAGGTCTTGCCGGCGCCCAGCGCCACCGTGCCCAGGCGCGCCGTGATCGTCCCCGAATTGTCCACCGTCGATGCCGCCAGCACCGTGGAACCGCCCGGCGTGGCGATCGTGCCCTGGTTGACGATGCTCGCGTTCGGGTTCGCCGACGCCGTCCCGAAATTGTAATTGCCCGAGAGGAACGCCGAATTGCCGATGTCGGCGGTGGTGGCGAGCAGGCCCGCGGCGTTGACCGTCGCCGACTTGCCGAACAACACCCCGTTCGGATTGATCAGCCAGACTTGCCCGTTGGCGCCGAGCGAGCCGAGAATGGTCGACGCCTGATTGCCCAGGACGCGATTGAGCGCGATCGACGTCGCACTCGGCTGCTGGAAGACGACCGACTGCCCATTAAGAATCGAAAAAATGTTCCAATTGATGATCGCTTTCGCCGTGCTCTGCTTGATCAGCGTTTGTTGCTGGCTCTGCGTTAGAATCGTGGCCTGGCCGGCAACCACCGTGCCGCCGCTGGGCGCAGCCCATGCCGGCGCCGACACCGCCGCGGCCGCCATCTCCATGGCACCAAGCAGCGCGTAGCCGCGCCACCGATTCCGCGCCCGTCGCCCCCAAGCGACGAGCCTAATCCGGCCGAACCCGAACCTCACCCGCGCCTCCAACCTTATCACACGGGGCATCGTCAATTCTTACCAATCCATTTTGCCATAACTCGCGCCAGACCGTCTCGCCCTAAACGGTCGAATGCCACCATTCCGGGTAGCCGGTACCGCCGTCACACCATGAAATCGCCCGGCAGGCCGAAATAGGCGCGGGCGATTTCGGGCGCGAAGAAATCCGCCTGGTGGGTGGCGTTGTTCTTGAAGGTAGCGAGGTCGCGGAAAAAGCGTTGCATCGGCTGGCCGTCGAGGGCGTTGGACGAACTGGCGGCGCGGAAGAATTCGAGCCCTGCTTCCCAGGCGAGGCGGATTATCTGATGGTGCATGCCCATCATCTGATAGGCCCTGAGCGAGGTGAACGGATCGCCCGACACCTCGCCGCGGCTGTAATCCATGTAGAGCTGGCCGGTATGCAGGAGCAGCGCCTCGGCCGACAGCGTCATCGACATGCCGAGGCCGAAGACGCGCTGAAAATCCGGATGCTGATATTTGAGCACGTCCGGCCCGTAATGCGCGCGCGAGGTGCGGACGATACGTTCGTATTCCGCCATCGCCGCCTTGGCGGCGCCGACCTGCGAGCACGCGAGCGAGCCGCCGGCATAGCCCATGAATTGCCCGGCATAGAGCGCGTTGCCGTGCAGGCGCCAGCCCGGCGTGTCGGCGCCGCGCGGGCCGAACTGCGCCATCGGCAGGGCGAAGTCGCGCGGAATCCAGCCGTCCTTGACCTGGATGGTGTTGGAGCCGCTGCCCTTGAGGCCGAGGATCGCGCCCCAATCCTCCAGCACCTCGTACTGGTCGCGCGGGATCACCAGCATCAGCCGCTGGTCGGGCGCGCCCGCGATATGCGCGCCGCCGAGGAGATGCGACGAATAGGGCGAGCCCGAGGCATAGGGCCACTTCCCGGCGATGCGGTAGCCGTCGCCGTCCGGCGTCGCAACGCATTGCGCCTTGGCGCGGGCGGGAAGGCTGCCGGGCGCGATGAAGTCGCGCGTCGGGCCGAAAATCTTCCCCTGCGCCGCGGGCGGGAAATACGAAGCGACGTGGAGCGCGTGGCTCGAACCGAGCGCCAGGCACCAGCCGATGCCGGGATCGGCGGTGCCGATCGCGAGCATCACGCGGTAATAGGTCGGGAAATCGAATTCGTAACCGCCGAAACGCTTCGGCACGAAAATCCGGTAAAAGCCGGCGTCGCGGAACTTCTCGTGCAGGCTTTGCGAATAGTAACCGCGCTGCTCCGCCGCCTCGGCCTCGGCGCGCACATCCGTCGCCAGCCCCTCGGCGCGCGCGATCATCTCGGCCTGCGTGAGATTGGGTTCGGGCGGATTCATGCTGTTTCTTGCTGCCCCAATTCTTTCTTATCTCGAGCGCGGAGCGCAGCGCCCGCGGGGCGCGATAGAAGCCGGATCTCGGGAAACCGTTTAGTGCAGGGGCTGGGCGTAGATCAAGCCGCCTTCGGTCCACAGCGCGTTGGGGCCGCGGTCGAGCTGAAGCGCCGAGCGGTGACCGACATCGCGCTCGAACATCTCGCCGTAGTTGCCGACCGCGGCGATGGCGCGCGCCGCCCAGGCATCGTCGAGACCGAGGGTGCGGCCAATTCCGGGCCTGGTGCCGAGCAGCAGCTGCACCCGGCGATCGCCGCTTTTTTTCATCGCCTCGATATTGGCGGCGGTAACGCCGTCCTCTTCGGCCTCGATCAGCGCGTTGACCGTCCAGGTCACGATCGCCGCCCATTGCGGGTCGCCCAACCGGAACGCGGGAGCGAACGGATCCTTGGCGATGGTCGCCGGCAGGATGGCGAAATCGGCGGCGCGCGCGCGGAACATGCGGCGGAAGCCGGCCAGCGCCGAGACGTCGCCGGTGATCGCCTGGCAATGACCGGTGAACAGCGCGGCCTCCATTTCGCCGCGCTCCTCGAACGGGAACGGCAAATAGGCGATGTGACGGATCGCGAAGGTCGAGCTCAGTTCCTCCTCCGCGTCGGTGCCGGCGATGAAGCAAATCTGCTTGCCCGCCAGGTCGCTCAGGCCCGCGATGCGCGACTTCTTGGCCACCAGGAAACCTTGTCCGTCATAGAACAGCGGCGGCCCGAAGCCGACGCCGAAAGCGGCGCCATTCTCGACATTGGGCGTGGCACCGGCCAGCACCGCGACGGTGCCGGCGCGCACCGCGCGCAGCCCCTCGGGTTCGTCGGGATAGGGGTAGATCAGCACCTTGGCGTCCGCGCCCGCAACGGCGGCCGCCAGCGCCTTGCACAAATCCGCGCCAAGCGCGGCGAGATTGCCGTGCCGGTCGGCCTTCGAATAATCGTCCTCGTCGGAGACGATGCCGCAGGCGAGCGAGCGCGTTTCGCGGACATGGTCGAGCACGCCGCCGGCGAAGGCCGCCGGCGCCGCAAGGAAAGCAGCGGCGACAATGAGCGACAACAAGCTGGTTCGGTTCATGATCGCACTCAAAGAAAGAGCGGGACCGGGCGTGGCCCGGTCCCGCATGCGGATCGCGGGGCGACCGCTAGCCGTCCCAACCCGGAGCGGTCGGCGTCCCCGGCGTCGTGCCCGGACGCGGGTTGAAATCGGCCGGCGCCGGATCGATCACGTGGCCGTGGACGATGTCCGTCGGCACGATGTGGAGCGCGGCGCAACCGTTGCCGCCGTAATGCGGCAGCGACAACACCGCGGCTTCCGGAATTTCCGCGTAGAACCCGGGAAGCATCGGCGCGAACCCGACGAGACGGTCGTCGTCGAACGCCTCGAACAGATCGCCGATGTCGTTATTGGGATCGTCGCTCGGCTCGAGCGCGGACTGGCCGAACTCGGTCTCGCCGAGATTCCGCGCCTTGACTTCGTCAGGCAGGGTCGCGAGCGGCGCCAGATTGAACAGTTCGTCGATGAATTTGATCACCGAACCGTGCTCGCTATAGACGTGGGAGATGCCGTGGACGACGGCGTAGGGCGAAATCACGATCGCGGGAATCCGCGGACCGGCCTCGAGCACGTTGCCCTTGGGATCGTTGACCCGGAACGCGGGCTGGACGTGGTCGTAGAGCCCGTCGGATTCGTCGTAGGTGATGATGATGACGCTGTTCTTCCAATAGGGGCTGGACGCGATGGCGTTGACCTCGTCGGCCAGGAGCGCCTCGCTGATCTGCGCGTCGGAATAGCCGGGATGCTCGTCGTTGCCGGTGAAATTGGCTTGCACCGCCGCGTTCTTGTCGACGGGGACGAGCCCGTCATTGTTGCCGTAGCCGCCGCGCACATAGAACACCCCGCCCTGCGTTCGGCAGCCGGCGGGCTGGCGACGTCGCTGAAGAAATCGCCGAGGCCCTTCAGATTCTTGCTCGAGCACCTGCGTGTTGTCGCCCAGATAGCCGAAATATTGCGGGCCTTCATGATGGGTGATGTAGTTGTCGTGCGTCGCCGGGCCGGAACCGTCGGTCGGCTCGTGATCGAAGCCTTCCTGGTACCAGGCCCATTGCACGCCCTGTTGCCGGGCGATCACGCTGATATCGTCCTGAACGTCGAGCAGGTCGGCGACCGGATGCTCGTCCGAGGCGATGATCGAGTTGATCTGGTTACCCATGAAGGACAGCGGCAGGCTGGCATAGGTCTGGTTCAAGGTCGGCGTCGCCGGGCTGACATCGTTGGGGCCGAACGGCGGCTTGACCGCGGCCGTGTCGGCGTTGGAGCCGGCGAAGGGCGAGACGTCGCCGGTATTCGGCTCGCTCGCGCTTTCGCTCGGATGCAGCGCCCACTGCGTCTCGCCGGTCTGCCCCGCCATCATCGCGATGGCGTTCGGCGTCGACGGCCCGACCACCGTCATGCGGAAATTGTCGAACAGGGTGAACCGGTCGGCGAACTGCCACACGAACGGCACGGTGTTGCAATCGAGGTGACCCATCGCCAGCTCGGCCTTTTGCTTCTGCGCCAGGTCGGCGGGCTGGCTGGCGGCAGGCCGGTGGTCTTCGACACGATCACGCCGCCGCTGGTGGTCAGCCCTTCCTCGTCGAGCGCGTACCTGTCGTTGGCGGCGACGTTGCCGGTGACGTCGAGGTCGTTGACGATGCCGAGATGCGAATGATCGACCGAGTCGGTGTCCTCGGGATGGAGCGGCACGACCTGGCCGGCGGTGTTGACCACGGTTTGCGGCATTAGGAACGGCGAGATGGTGGCGATGCTGCCGTCGGTATTGACGATCTGCTGCGTGAAGCCGGCGGTGTGCGACGCCGAGCTGCGAGAACAGGCCGACCGCGCCCGGATAGGTGCCGAAATAATGGTCGAAGGAACGATTTTCCTGAAACAGGATGAACACATATTTGATGTCGCGTTGGAGAAAGGCGAGCTTCAGATTGTGCGGCAGCCGATGCTGCGGCGGAAACAAGCGCATGTTCGGAACGACGTTGTTGTTCGACGGCGGACCGATCGTGACGAACGGATCGGCCAGCGCCGCCGGCGACACTGTGAATTGCAACATCGCCAGCAAGGCAGCGGTCGCGCTGCTGGTCTTCCACCTCGAAGTCCGTGACATGGGTTCCCCTTTGACGTTCTTACGCGGAGCGGCGTGCGGCCGCGCACGGGTCGAGCCGGGCGCCGAGGACGCGAGCGCAACCATAAGCGGCGCACGTTAAACCCTGAGGTCGGCGGCGTGACAGTTGGACGACCGATTTGTTTTCGTGCGGTGTCACGGACCACTAGCCGCGCGGGCGGGAATGAAGGAAAGTAGGGTACCGCCCGATAGAGGCGGGACCGTTTGTGGGAGGAATAAAAACATGGCCGTTCCCGGCACCGCCGCCGCCAGCCCCGTCATCGACATTGCCGAAGTTCTCGACCGGCAAGGCGTGACCAAGTTCAACGTCCTGCTGATCGCGATCGGCTGGTTTGCGATTTTCTCCGACGGGTTCGACATCTCCAATATCGGCTACATCATGCCGAACCTGATGCGGGAGCTTCATCTCGGCGCGCAGACGGTCGGGCTGGTGAGTTCGGCAAGCCTCGTCGCCTATCCCATTGGCGCGCTCGGCCTCGGCTGGCTCAGCGACCGTTACGGCCGCCGGCTCGCGCTGATCATCGGCTGCCTGATCGTCGCGATCTTCACCTATGCGACGGTGCTCGTGACCAACGCCGAGGGTCTGGCGGCAATGCGTTTCCTCACCGGCGTCGGGTTGGGCGGCATCATTCCCAACATCGTCGCGCTTGAGTTCGGAATTCGCGCCGAAGCGGCTGCGCGCGCGGCTCATCATCTTCACGTTCTGCGGCATCAATTTCGGCGGTTTCGTCTGCGGGCTGGTCGCGCCGGCGATTATCGGCGCGTGGGGCTGGCGCGGCCTGTTCTATGTCGGCGGCACGGTGCCGCTGATCGCCGTCATCCTGATGTGGGCGTTCATGGCGGAATTGGTCAAGTTCCTTGCCCTCAAGGGCGGCCGCGAGGCCGATGTGCGCCGGATTTTGGCGCGGCTCATCCCGAACCTGAGCATTCCCGCGAACGCCCGCTTCTTGGTCGCGTCTCAGGCGACGCGTGTGCCGTTCCGGCCGGGCCAGTTGTTCGCCGGCGGCCTGGCCTGTATTACCCCGATCCTGTGGATCATGTTCATCCTCAACCTGTTCGTGATCTACTTCGCCGGCGGCTGGACCAACATCGTGCTGCAAGGCGCGGGCATGCCGCCGACGCAAGCCATCATCGTCTCGTCGCTGAACCAGGGCGGCGGCGTGCTCGGTGGGCTGGTGATCAGCTATTTCGTCGACCGTTCGGCTTCCTGTCGGTGATCTTCTGGGGCGCTCTGACCGCGGCGACGGTATGGATGATCGGTATTCCCGGCCTTCAGGTCGGCTGGATCGCGCTGTGGGTAACGATTTCCGGCTTCGGCATGCAGGGCGTCCAGTATGGACTCAACGCTACGCCGGGCATGATCTACCCGACCTCCATCCGCGCCTTTGCCTCGGGCTGGGCGTTCGGCGTGGCGCGGCTCGGGGCGGTCGCGGGTCCGATCGTCGGCGGATTCGCGCTGGCCATGTACCAGGCCGAGAAGCTGCCGAAGGCGCAGTCGCGCAGAACATGTTCTTCGTTCCAGTCTATGCCTTGGTCGCGGGCATCATCCTTGCCTGCGTCGCGGCGCTGCTGTGCTACCGGCAGTTCCGCGGTTTGCAGTTCCAGGAAGTGGCGACCAACCCGATCGGCGTAAAATCGCCGCACGGGAGACGCGCCCATGCCCCTGACCATCCGACCACTGCATCCGACCTTGGCCGCCGAAGTCACCGGCGTCGACATCGCCGCCGGAATCGACGCCACGACCGCGGCCGAGCTGGAAGCGGCAAACAACCGCTATCCGGTGCTGGTGCTGCCGGGCCAGCATATCGACAAGGAGCAACAGGTCGCGTTCGCCGGCCTGTTCGGGCCGCTCGAACTCATCGGCCGCAATCTGAAGGAAGACAATTACACGCAGCAAGACCCACAAGAATCTCGCCGACATTTCCAATCTCGACGCGGCCGGCAAGTCTATGCGGCCGAGGATCGACGGCGGCGTTACGCCGGATTGGGCGACTCGGCTGTGGCATACCGACAGCTCGTTCAAGACGGTGCCGGCGAAATATTCGATGCTCTACGGCGACCGTCTTGCCGCCCGACGGCCACGTCACCGAATTCGCCGATCTGCGCGCCGCCTACGACGCGCTCGACGAGGCGACGAAGGAACGGATCGCCGACCTGGTCGCGGAACATTCGATCATGCGCTCGCGCAGCATCATCGGTTTCGAATATCTCGGCGGAGGAACAGGCGGTGCTACCGGCGGTGCGGCAGCGCGTGGTGCGGCTCCATCCGGGCTCGCAGCGGATGACGCTTTACCTCGCCTCCCATGCCTCGCACATTGTCGGCTGGCCGATACCGGAAGGCCGCTTGCTGCTCCTCGACCTGATCGGCCACGCGACCCAGCCGCAATTCGTCTATCGCCACGAGTGGCGCGACGGCGACCTGGTGTGGTGGGACGATCGCTGCACCATGCACCGCGCCCGCGCCGCGCGAACGCGAGCAACGGAAATGCCCGCGAGATGCGCCGCGCCACGGTCTCCGACGTGGCGTCGACGCTGGAACAGCCCGATCGCGTCGCCGAGCTCGTCGCCTAGAGCCTAGTCCACCGACATTGAAACACTCATCCGTCATTCCTGCGAAAGCGGGAATCCAGGGTGGGCGACGAGCGGTTCCCGGATCAAGTCCGGGGCAGGCTCTGGGTCCCTCCCCCGCTTGCCGGGGTCGCGCAGGGACGACGATGAGGCGATTCCAATGTATCGAATCAGACTTTAGCGCGGCGCCGATTTCGCCAAATCCTCGGCGGCGGCATCGAACGCCGCCATCAGCCGCGCGTGCCGCGCCGCCACCATGTCGCGGCGCGCCGGATCGGTGACGATGAACAGCCGGTTCTCGCGGATCGCGCGCAGCACCATCGGCGCCACGCGATCAGGATCGAGCCCCGCTTCGTTGGCGGCGAGGAAGCGCGCGTTGCGCTCCTTCAGCGCGGGATCGGCGAGAATGTCGAGGGCTCCGCCGAACCGTTCCGGCCGGTTGCGGCCGTTCATCGGCATGTTGGTGTGAACGACGGCCGGGCACAGCACGCTGACGCCGATGTTGCTGCCTTTCAGTTCCTCGGCCAGCACCTCCGAAATGCCGACAATGGCGAATTTGGTGCTGGCATAGACGCCCGACAGCGCGTTGCCGGTGAGGCCCGACATCGAGGCGGTATTGACGATGTGCCCGCCCTCGCCGTGCGCCTTGATATGCGGCAGGAAAATCTGGATGCCGGCGACAGTGCCGCGCAGATTGACGCCCCACACCCATTCCCAATCCGACGGCGGCACCTTGTCGATGGCGCCGGCGCGCGACACGCCGGCGTTATTGCACACGACATGGACCTTGCCGAACTTGGCGAAGGTTTCGGCGGCGGCCTTCTCATAGGCGTCGCGCAGCGACACGTCGAGCACGACGCCGCCGAGCCGGTTGTCGTAGATCGCAAGCGATTTCAGCGCCGCCGCGAGCGCCTTCTCCTCGATATCGGCCAGCATCACGTTCATGCCGGCCTGGAGAAATCCCTTGGCCAGCGCCAAGCCGATGCCGCTGGCGCCGCCGGTCACGAACGCCGTCTTGCCCATGAAATCCTGCATCGCGTCCTCCGCCTCGTCACGACCAGAGCTGCTTGCTCGCGAGCGTCGCGCCTTCGACCAGCGCCCCGAGCTTGGCCCATTGGATCGACGGATGGGTGCGCCGGATCATGGCGCCCTGCGCGAAGCCGCAATCCGTCGACGCGATGACGTTCTCGCGGCCGACCAGCTTCGCCAGCCGGACGATCCGCTCCGCCACCAGCTCCGGATGCTCGACCACGTTGGTGGCGTGACCGATCACGCCGGGCAGCAGCAGTTTGCCCTTCGGCAGCCGCACCGTCTCCCACACCCGCCATTCATGCTCGTGCCGCGGATTGGCCATTTCGAGCGAATACGCCCCGGCCTTCACTTTGAGCACGATGTCGACGATGTCCTTCACCGGCACGTCGGTGACGTGCGGCCCCGGCCACGAGCCCCAGCACACGTGATAACGGACGCGATCCTCGGGAATGCCGGCGAGCGCGCCGTTGAGCGCCTCGGTGTGCATGTCGAGCCAGCGGCGGAAATCGCCGAGCGTGCCGGGCGGTACCATGCGGTCGTACGTGACGGCGGCACGGGCGTCGTCGATCTGAAGGATGAAGCCGGCATCGACGATCGCGCGGTATTCCTCGCGCAGCGCGTCGGCGATGGCCTGCATGCACGCCTCGTCGCTCGGATAATATTCGTTCTTGCGGTCGGGGATCGCGCTCGACGGCGCCGCCACCGGCAGAAACGCCTCGACGACATCGACCTTCGCCAGCGCCGCCTTGAGATTGGCCAGGTCCGCGTCGAGCGCGGCCCGGCCGGTGTAGCGGATCGGGCCGGTGCAAACCGATTCGACGCGGATGAAGGCGGGCGGCATCCCCTCGTCGTGCTCGGCGTAAAATTCCGGGAAGCGGACGCGATCCGCGCCCCGCGCGAACGAGCCGCGATTCGCCGGCGCCGGCCGGGATTCGAACCCCGAGATGCGCTCCGCGACGTAGCGCGACCAGGACGATTTGCCGAACTCGCCGTCGCTGACGATGTCGATGCCGCGATCCGCCTGCTGCTTCACCACGTCGGCCACGGCCCCGGTCAGCGTGCGGTTGTAGGCATCGCGGTCATAAGGCTTCGCTTCCAGCATGGCGGCGACGAACCTCACCAGCTCGGGCGGACGGATCAGGCTGCCGACATGGGTCGTCAAGATGCGATCGGTGCTGCGTTTCATCGGAACCAGCTTACGCCCCGCCCGGCGCGAAAGTCAGCCGGCGAAGACGGGATGCCGCTTTGCGTCCGTCGCGGAACGCGCTATCGAACGCGGCATGGACGGCGCACGATCACCGATTTCACGGCGCTGCTGAGCGGCGAAATCCTGCGCAGCGAGCGGCGGCGCATGTTGAGCCTGGCCGCGATCTTCGCCGCCATCCTTGCGCTCATTCTGCGTGTTGACGGTCGCGCCGATTTCGCCGCCACCATCCTCCACGGGCACGTCCGCATGGCGCTTGCCCCTGATCGTGTTCTTGCCGTTCATCGCCTATGAACTGCTGGCGGCCGGCGCCTCACCTTGCTCGACCGGCGCGGCCGCGCTTTCCGCGGTGATCGGCCGCTATGCCAACGCGCTGATCGAGACCAGCTTCCCGACCCTGCTGATCTATGTTCTGGCGACGGAATATATCGAGCCGACGGCCGCGTTCATTTCCTGGCCGACGCTGTCTCTATTTCCTGTTCATCGTGCTCTCGACCATGCGGCTCGATTTCGTGCTGTCGGCCTTCACCGGCGCGGTCGCCGCCGTCGAATCATTCGCCCTGGCCTTTTTCGTGCTGCATCTCACCTGGCGCGCGAGCGATTTCAACCGCAGCATCGGCTTCCACGTGACGCAGCAGCCTGGTGCTGCTCGCGCCGGGCTGCTCGCCGGCTCGGTCGGCGTCACGATCAAGAGCCATTTTCAGCGCGGCGCTCGACGCCGCCTCGGCGCGCGACCGCGTCACCAATCTCTTCGGCCAGCACGTCTCGCCGCAAGTCGTCGACCGGCTGCTGGCCATCGGCGCGGCCGAGCTCGAGCGAGATGCGCCGCGTCTGCGTGATGTTCGTCGACATTCGCGGCTTCACCGCCGCGGCGCGCGTCCGCACGCCGGCCGACGTGGTCGCGCGGCTCGACGCCGCATTCGCGGTGTTGGTGGAGATCGTCGACCGCCACCACGGCATCGTGAACAAATTCCTGGGCGACGGTTTCCTCGCCATGTTCGGCGCGCCGATCGACGATCCCGCGGCGGCGCTGAACGCGATCGCGGCGGGCCGCGCGATGCTGCGCGCCATCGATGACGGCAATGTCGGCAATCCGTGGCCGATCCGCATCGGCATCGGCGTCCATATCGGCGACGCCGTGACCGGAACCGTCGGCTCGCCGCGCCGCAAGGAATATACGGTGATCGGCGACACGGTGAACCTGGCCTCGCGCCTCGAAAGCCTGAACAAGGAGGTCGGCTCGCAATTCCTGGTGTCGGAGGCGGTGCATGCGGCGGCCGGCGACGCGATCGGCGACGCCGAGCCGCTCGGCCCGGTCGCGGTGCGCGGCTACGAACAGCCGGTGACGGTCTGGCGACTCGCCTAGCTGTTAGGCCGGGTCGGCATGGCGCGCATCCGCGACGGCTGCGGCGGGAAGAACAACGCCACCGCGACGGCGCCGATACCGACCATCATCGCGCCGATATAGAGCCAGGTATAGGCGTGGAAATTGTCGAATATCCAGCCGCCGGCCAGCGGGCCGATCGCCATGCCGATGCTCGACGCCATGGTCGCGGCGCCGAACACCGTGCCCATGATGCGCGGCCCGAAATAGTCGCGCGCCAGCACGGCGTAGAGCGGCATCACCCCGCCATAGGCGGTGCCGAACACCACCGCCAGCGCGTAGAACTGGCTGAGCTCGTGGACGTAGAGATAGGAGCCGATGCATAGCGCCTGCACCATCAAGCCGCCGACCAGCACGCGCCTCGCGCCGAACCGGTCGCCGAGCACGCCGAGCAGCAACCGGCCGCCGAGACCCGACAAGCCCTCGACGCTGTAGATGCTGACCGCGGCCAACGGCGACACGCCACAGATGATGGCGTAGCTCTGCATGTGGAAAATCGGCCCGGAATGGGCGCAGCAGCAGCCGAAGAATACCAGCGCCAGCACGATGAATTGCGGCGAGCGGAACGCCTGCGCCGACGAGGTGACGACGCCCTGGCTCGCCGGCGGTGCGACGGCGCCTTTCGCCAGGCCGGGCGCGCGGCGCACGAACAGCGCCGCCGGTATCAGCAGGCACCATGCGGCGATGCCGATGATCAGCATCGCGGTGCGCCAGTCATAGGCGGAGATCAGCCAGCGCGCGAACGGCGATACCGTCATCGGCGCCACGCCCATGCCGGCCGAGACCAGCGAGACCGCGAGCGCGCGGTTCTTCTCGAACCAAGTGGTAACGGTCGCCATCAGCGGCGCGAAAAAAGCGCCGCCGGCAAGACCGACCACGATGCCGTAGGTGAGCTGGAACTGGATCAGCGAACCGGCGCGGCTCGCGAGCACCTGGCCGAGGCCCAGGAGCACGGCGCCGCTCAGCACCACGATGCGCGGCCCGAACCGGTCGCTGATCGCGCCCCAGGCGAAGCCCGCGAGGCCCATCGCCAGGAAATCGATCGACATCGCGCTCGAGATGCCGGCGCGGGACCAGCCGGTCGTTGCCGCCATTGGGGTCAGATACACCGCGAGCGAAAACATCGCGCCGATAGCGACGCACGTCATCAGCGCACCCGCCGCGACGATCACCCAACCGTAAGACTGTTTCATGACCCCTAATCCTCCGCGCTCTTGATGGCGCGAAACCGGCTGCGGCACAAGTGCCCCTCGCCGCGATATGTTGGTATCAACATGATTTTACTGGAGTCAAGCACGGCGGCCTCACATTAGGCATGCGGGCAATACCAAACCGATTTAACAAGAAATGCTTGTAAGCCTTTAATATCGCTATAAGTTCATTTGACAAACGGAGGCGATCTTCGTACCGTCCCGCCCCGAGGCGCGACGGGGTAGCGGGACACCGATGCCATTGCGATCGCTGAAATGGGTGTTTTGGGCGGCTCTCGCGATGGCGCCGGCGGCGTCGGCCGTCATGCCGCTGGACCCCGGCGACATGATCGGCCATCCGCACTATCGCGTCGGCCAGCCCTACAAGATAGGCGGCGTCTGGTACTACCCGAAGGAAGACTGGTCCTACGACGAGACCGGCATCGCGTCCTGGTACGGTAAGCCGTTCCAGGGCCGCCACACCGCCGACGGCGAGACCTTCAACCTTAAGGCGCTGACCGCCGCGCATCGCACCCTGCCGATGCCGGTGGTGGTGCGGGTCACCAATCTCGACAACGGCCGGTCGGTCAAATTGCGGGTGAACGATCGCGGCCCGTTCGTCGCGACCGACCACCGCATCATCGACGTGTCGCGCCACGCCGCGCGGGTGCTGGGCTTCGAACATAACGGTCTCGCCCCCGTGCGAGTGCAGATCGACGTGCCGGCGTCGCTGAAGGCCGCGAAAGCGGCCAGCCGCGGCACGATTTTCGGCCTGCATATCCCTTGGTCGACGATTTCATGGTCCGCCATCGCGCTGCCGTCGCTCGGCCTACCGGCGCCGGCGATGGTCGCGCTGCTCTCGGCCTTGCTGGGTGCCTTGGGCTTCTGGCTGCTGGTGCTCGACGACGACCGCGCGCATCGCTCGGCCATTCTGGCGCGGCGCGCCGAGAGCCCCGTTCAACCATCGTTACAGGAAAGGCTGGAGCGCGCTAAGCTGCGCGGATGATCCGCCTGTTGCTCGCCTGCCTTGCCGTGCTCGGCGTGGTCACGGTGTCCGCCCGCGCCGACCAGAATGACCCGCGCCTCCCCGCCTTGTTCGACCGGTTGAAGCACGCGCCCTCGAGCGACGCGGCGACGGAAATCGAGCACCAGATCTGGGCGATCTGGGTGGTCGCGGGCGATCCCGACATCGAGGGGCTGATGAGCGAAGGCGAACGGGAGATGACCGAGGAGCATTACCCCGCGGCGCTCCAGGCGTTCAATCGCATCATCGCGAAGCGGCCCGACTTTGCCGAAGGCTGGAACCGGCGCGCGACGCTTTATTACCTCATGGGCGAGTATCAGAAGTCGCTTACCGACATCGACCGCACCCTGGCGCTCGAGCCGAGGCATTTCGGCGCGCTGTCGGGCCGCGGCCTGGTCGATCTGAAGCTCGACCGCGAGGAAGACGCCCTCAAGGCGTGGCAGCAGGTGCTCGACATCGATCCGCAAAACGAAGGCGCCCGGCAAAATGTCGAGATCCTCAACGCGGTGCTGAAGCGCAAAACGATCTGAGGCGCCCGGTCAGTTCATCTTCAAGTTCACGATATGCGCCGGGTCGGGTTTGAGCTCGCCGCGCTCGACCCGCAGCACGATGTCGGTGAGCAACGCGTTGGCGCGGCAGGCGAGCCCGAGCTTCTCGCCCTCGCGCACAACATAGCCGTTGAGGAATTGAATCTCCGTGCGGCGGCCCTTGACCATGTCCTGGCCCATCGATGGGCGCTGTTCGGCGGCAAGGCGGCCGGCATCCTTGAAGCGCTGCGCGTCGACGATCTTCTCCGCCTCGGCGTCGCCCTCGCCGGCGCGCGCGATGGTCTCGGGCGGCAGGTGCAATATCTCCTCGAGCGAGTAGCCCTGCGCCAGGCCGACGCGGATCGCCTCGCTGCCGAGCCGGGTCGCGAAGCGCCGGATCGGAACGTTGTCGAGCATGGCGTTGCTGGCGAGGCCGGTCGCGGCGGACAGCCCGTTCTGCATCACGTTCGCGACCAGCTTGGACCAGCGCTCGCCCCAAAGGTTGGTGGTGACCTTGGCGCTGTCGGCGGTGGCGACGAGGCGGACGACTTCCTCCGCGCGCGGCGTGACGCGGCCATGCACTTCGCCGGCGCGATAGACCGTGTGCGCGGCGCCGCCCTTGCCCGCGCCGCGATGGACATGGCCGGGCGCGACCAGCCCGACGGTGATCTGACTCGCGACGCAGCCCAAGGTCTTGCCCCAGCCGACCACGGCCGCGACCGTCGCTTCGTTCATGCAGTTCTGCAGCGACACGAGATAGCCGTCGGGCGCCAGATATTGCTTGATCAGCGTCGCCGCCCATTCGGTGTCGTAGGACTTCATGCAGACGAAGGCGATATCGACCGGCTGTTCCTTCGCCAGCGACTGCGCATCGGTGACGTGGAGCGCGCGCACCGGCACGGTGAACTCGGGCACGTCCTTGGCGTGAGTGACGCGCAAGCCGTGGCGGCGTAGGTGTTCGACATTCTCGGGCCACGGATCGACGAAGGTCACGTCCTCGCCTGCTCGCACCATGTGCGCGCCGGTATAGCCGCCGACGGCGCCCACCCCGACAATCGCGATTTTCTTGCCCATGCGCGCCGCCGTCAGCGTCCGGTGAAGCGCGGCGGGCGCTTTTCGACGAAGGCGCGCGCCGCCTCGCGGTGATCCTCGGTGAGGCCGGTCTCGATCTGGCGCCGCGCCTCGAGATCGAGCAGCTGCGCCAGCGTGCCGCTTTCCGCGGCATTGAGGTTTTGCTTCATCGCGGCGAGCGCCAGGCGCGGACCGTGCGCCAGCTTGCGCGCCAGCAGCATCGTCGCGTCGGAAAGCTCGGCGTCCGGCACCACGCGATTGACGACACCGAACGCCAACGCTTGCGCAGCATCGAGCGGCTCCGACAGATAATAGAGTTCGCGCGCCTTGCCGACTCCGACCAGCTTCGACAGGAAATAGCTGCCGCCGAAATCGCCGGAATAGCCGACATTGGCGAACGCGGTGACGAAACGCGCCGACTGCGCCGCGATGCGCAGGTCGCAGGCGAGCGCCAGCGCCATGCCGGCGCCGGCGGCCGCGGGCCCGTTGACCATGGCGATCGTCGGCCTCGGCATTTCGCGCAGCAGCCGCGAAATCTCCATTCGTCCGCGCAATTCGGCGACGGCCTGTTCGGCGCTGACCTCGGCCGGACGCTCCGCCATGTTCTTGACGTCGCCGCCGGCGCAGAAGGCGCGGCCGGCGCCGGTGAGAACGACGGCGCCAACGCCGGCGTCGCCGGCAAGGCGCGGCAACGCTTCCGACAGCGCCTCCATCATCGGCCGCGCCAGCGCGTTGAGCCGGTCGGGCCGGTTAAGCGTCAAGGTCGCAACGCCGTCGACGATTTTTTCGATCAGTTGCTGTTCCATCCGGATCGTCCTTCCCCGCCGCTCACGCCGGCGAGGCGAGCGGCTTGCCCTGTTGCCGGGAGTTCAATTCTTCCGCCGCTACCCGATGTTTGGCAACAGGATTGCGCGACGGCGGACGATTACGCCAGGTTCACCGCGCGGGCGTCGCCAAACCGCGGATCGGCCGGCGCGCCGACGATCGCGGCGCCGCGCGGATCGGCCGACGGCGGCGGGGCGAAATCCTTTCCCACGCGCCGGCGCGGGAAGCTGACCGTGATGGTGGTGCCCCGGCCCGGCGTGCTGACGATGTCGAGGCGGGCATCGTGCATTTCAGCAAGGCGCTTCGATAACGGTAGTCCAAGTCCCACGCCGCCATGCTCGCGCGATAGCGCGGTCTCGACTTGGCCAAACGGCTCCAGAACGGTGGGAATGTGCTCCGGGGCGATGCCGACGCCGGTATCCGCGACCCGGAGCGTCATGCTGCCATGCTCCGTCAGCTCGATGCCGAGCTCGACCCGTCCGCCGCGCGACGTGAATTTGACGCCGTTGCCGATCAGGTTGATGACGACCTGGCGGAACGCCCGCGCGCCGGCGTAGAGCGGCGGCAGGCGCGGCGGCGGATCGAACACCAGGGCGACGCCGGCTTCCTCGGCGCGCGGCGCGACCAGACGCAACGCCGACTCCGTTTCCGCGGCGACGTCGATCCACTCTTCGTTCAGCTCGAACTTGCCGGCTTCGATCTTCGACATGTCGAGCAGCTCGTCGATGATTTCCAGCAGATGTTTGCCGGCGCGCTGAATGTCTCCGGCATATTCCGCGTAACGCCGGTCGCCCAGCGCGCCGAAAATACCGGCGGTCATCACGCCGGAAAAACCGATCACCGCGTTCAGCGGCGTGCGCAGCTCGTGACTCATGTTCGCGAGGAATTCCGATTTCATCCGGTTGGAACGCTCGGCCGCCTCCTTGGCGCGCGATGCCTCCTGCTCCGCGCGGACCAGTGCCGCGAAATGTTCCTCAAGCGCCTCCATGCGGCACTCGAGCACGTCGCGAATGCTGATGATGCCCAGGATTTTTTTGTCCTGGACCACCGGGAGGTGACGGATGCGGCACGACGCCATCAGCGCCAGCGCCTCGCCGAGCGTGGATTGCGGGGCGCAGCTAATGACCGGATGCGCCATCAGCTCGTCGGTGCGCCGGTCGAGCGCCTCATTGCCGAACCGACTGAGAGCGCGGGCAAGATCGCGCTCCGACACGATGCCGACCAGCCCGCCGTCGGCGTCGGTGACCAGCACGGTGCCAATGTTGTGGGCCGCCATCACCGCCACGGTATCGCGCATCGCCACATCGCGCCCGACAGCGTAGATTTGTATGCCCTTACGGTTGAGAATGTCCTGGATCTGCATTGCAATTCTCGAACTAGCAGGCGGCTTCTGACCTTCCGGCGGTTGAACAAGCCAGTTAAACATACGGGCACTCTACTAAATGTTGCTTAATACCCGTGTATGTACCTCTCCCAGGTGGCATGCCCATCGCTGAATGGCCCATCGCACGGGAAGAACCGCGCGTTGGGGGATCAAGCAATAACCGCCGGCGCCTGCGGCACGGTTTGCCAGAATTCGGGATCGTGGCCGAAAAAGATGCGCGCGCCTTGGCGCTCCAGCGCCGCAAGCCGGTCGAGCGAGGCCAGCATCTGATCGCGGTCGAACATACGCGGCGGCAGGCGGCGCTCGCGCAGCGTCCGGCAGAAGTAGCAGGCGTCGGCGGCAAGCACGATTTCGCCGCTGTCGAGCCGCAGCTTCAGCGACTGATGGCCCGGGGTGTGGCCGTGTGTCGGCAGGCACACCACCGAGCCGTCGCCGAACACGTCATGCTCGCCGTTGACGATGCGGGTCTTGTGGCCGAGATCGAAGTCGCGCGGGTCGAAGCCGACGCGCCCGGCGGTGTCGGGATTCATGCCGGCATCCCATTCGCGCCGCTGCACCAGCAGGGTCGCGTTGGGGATCAGTGCGTTGCCGCCGACATGGTCGAAATGGAGATGCGAGCTGACGAGCAGGTCGATCTTGCCGGGATCGCGGTCGATCGCCTCGAGCCGCGCGCTCACTTCTTCGCCGGCCCGGAACGCGACGCGGAACATCTGCGCCAGCCGGGGGCCGAGCCGCTTCTCCGGCTCGTGCTGCAACTCGGGATGGAGCCCGGTATCGAACAGCACGCGTCCCTTGGGATGCTCGATGAGATAGGCGGGAACCGGGATGGTGACGTCGCCCTCGCCGCCCGCCATCAGATTGCCGAGCGCGCCCGTGATCGTGCCGCACGTGAAGGCATAGAGTTTGACGCTCACCGCCGACGCCTCCCTTTTCTTTTCATCATGCTCTAACCTCGCGGCCCGAACAACACCGAGGCCGGAGGAACCAATGCCACGCATCGCCGCCATCGACCGCAAGGACATGAACGCGGAACAGGCGCGCGTCTACGACGACGCGGCCAAGAACCCGGACGCGCCGCTCGGCGGGCCGTACACGGCCTATATCCGGGTGCCCAAACTTTTCGGCGCCCTGCAGCAGTTGCGGGCGTGCATGGCGGACGGACCGCTGTCCCTCCGCGAACGGCAGATCGTCAATCTCACCGTCGCCCGGCATTGGAACGCGCGCTTTCCCTGGTTCGCCCAGGTGCGCCGCTCGCGCGCCGCCGGCATTTCGCAAGCCGTGATCGACGCGATCAACGCCCGCGGCATGCCGGACTTGCCCGACGCGCGGGAGCGCACCTGCTTCGCCGTGGCGCGCGACATGCTCGCCAATAAGGGGCTGAGCGACGCGGCCTACGCCGAAGCGGAAAAGACGATGGGGATCGAGGATCTGGTGGCGCTGGTCGCGTCGGTCGGCAATTTCTCGATGACTTGCCTCACCGCCGCCACGTTCGGAATTACGCCGCCGGCCGACAACCCGACGCCGCTCAAGGAGTGACGCCGTTAGGTCAATTCTTCTTCGGTGGCGACGCGTTCATGCCCGTCCGCCGCGGATCTCAAGCGGTATTGGTTGATGCCGTGCTCCTGCGGCAGGAGGCTCGTCACCGTGAACCGGCCGAGGCGATTGGCGCCGTAACGGTTGGGCAGCAGCGTGACGGTCTGGCCGACCCGGAACTTGTGCCGCCATACCGCGTCGGCGAAATTCGCCGACACGCGGATCGTCGCGCCGTCGGCCCCGGCGGCAGTGCGCCGCCGCGTCGAATGCGCGATGCGGACGGTCGGCCGTTGCGCCAACTGCGCGATGGTCTCGGCCGGTGACAGCGTTTTCGCGGACACGACGTGCCTCCTTAGCGGCTAGCGCCGCCGAAAATTCCGGCGCGGTTGCGCCAGCATCACGGCCTTCTCGTCCTTATGACGATAGACGATCCGGCATTTGGTCAAATCGTACGGCGTCATTTCGACGGTGACGTGATCGCCGACCAGCAGCCTGATGCGATGCTTCAACAACTTGCCGGCGGTGTAGGCCAGCGATTCGTGCCCGTTATCGAGCGCGACGCGGAAGCGCCCCTCGGGGAGGCGTTCCAGGATCGTGCCTTCGAACTCGATCAGCTCGGCCTTCGCCATGCTCGAAGCGGTGAAAGGGGACGATGGTCGTCCCCTTTCGCTCGACCGCTATTCCTGGCGCAGATTGACGGCCGAGAATTTGCCCTTCTGCCCACGCTCGACGTCGAACGTGATGTTCTGGCCCTCGGACAGGTTGGTCATGCCGGCGCGTTGCACCGCGCTGATATGAACGAACACGTCTTGCGTGCCGTCGCTCGGCTGAATGAAGCCGAAGCCCTTTTGAGCGTTAAACCATTTGACAGTACCGGTAGCCATGCGAGGCTCCTTTCGTGGATGTGGATACGCGGCGCGCGGACCCGCGCGTCACGAACAGTTCTGAGCCTCTATTGTCTTGAAGAGCGCCCGTATTAGGGGCGGCGCGCAAGTGCCGAAGCAAGTACTGCTTAGCTGAATAATGGGCCGTCCGCCCCGATTTGCAAGGAAATTTATTTCGTCGCGTCTTGCGCGGCGTGCGATCCGGTCAGGCCGCCGCAGACAAATACGGCGGACGGGCCAGCACTTTTTGCAGCTGGGTCATGGTCGGCTGGCCGTCGAGAAAGCGCACGCCCAAATGCCCGTCTTGCTGCCAAACCGGCGTGCATTCGATCGGAGCCAGGGATTCGACCTCGAGCCGGAACCGGTCGACATGGCCGAGCACGTTGGTGTCGACCTTCAGCTTCGCGCCCTCGGGCGAAATGTCGAAAACGGTGCTCCAGATTTTGTACCGCGACGTGGTCGCGTCGGCGCACCACAGCACGCCGAACCGATGCCGGGTCGACGCCGGCTCGTCGCCCAGCCGCCGCAGCGGCCGCGACGCCGGTCGCGGTGTCGCAGATGAGCGTATCGGAAACGGAATCAGTGGCCATGTCAGCCTCGCTGTCGCGCGAAATACGGGTCCTAATATACCACGAAAAATCGTCCCGATTTGCGTGAACCGTTAAATTTCGGACGCGATGTCAAGGAATTCATCGTTAATGCGCGGCGTCATGTCACCAGCGCCGGCGCTTGCGGCACGGATTTCCAAAATTCGGGGTCGTGGCCGAAGAACAGGCGCGCGCCGCCGCGCTCCAACGCGTCGAGCTTGTCGAGCGAAGCGAGGAACTGTTCGCGGTCGTGCACCAGGTACGGCAGCCGGCGCTCGCGCAAGGTTTGACAAAAATAACAACAGTCGGCGGTGAGCACGATGTCGCCGCTGTCGAGCCGCAGCTTCAGCGATTGGTGCCCCGGCGTGTGGCCGTGCGTCGGCAGGCATACCACCGAACCGTCGCCGAACACATCGTGCTCGCCGTCGACCAGGCGGAGCTTGTGGCCGAGATCGTAGTCGATGGCGAAGAAGCCGCGCGTCTCGGCGGCGTCTTGCGCCTGCCCGCCTCCCACTCGCGCCGCTGCACCAACAGCGTGGCGTTGGGGATCAGCGCGTTGCCGCCGACATGGTCGAAATGAAGATGCGAGGAGACGATGAGGTCGATCTTGCCGGGATCGCGGTCGATCGCCGCGAGCCGCGCGCTGACTTCGGCGCCTTCGGGGAAATCGAGCTTGAACATTTGCGCGCGGCGCGCGCCGAACCGCTTCTCCGGCTCGTGGCGCAAGCCGGGATGAAGCCCGGTGTCGAACAGTACCCGGCCCTTCGGATGCTCGATCAGATAGGACGGGATCGGAAAGGTGATGTCGCCCTCGCTGCCGACCATCATGTGGGCGAGCGGCCCGGTGATGATGCCGCAAGTGAAGGCGTGGAGTTTGATGCTCATGTCCCGTGTCCGATCCGTTACCGGCGCCGCATCATAGAGCAAGTTGCTGACGCGGACGCGACGCGCTGGGGCTGGCTGTTCCCGCTGATATGTGCAGCGAAAATACAGCCAAATGGTTAACGTCGTTTGCGGTCGCCGCGCCGTGCCCGATCCTCCGATCCATCGTCTTACCCTTATAAAATTTGGGATTTTCCATAACACAAAATGAGAGCAATGTCAATTGTTTTTGCGTACACTTGGTTTCGCCACTTGTGCGTCCGTAGGCCGACTAGCGCCCGGTCTTCCGCCGGCTGCGTGCTCGGGATGAGCGGCATTTCTTTCTCGCTCATCCAGTTCCTCATCCCGAGCTGGCGCGAAGCGCCTGCGAGGGACGTACCCGCCGTTTATTCAGGAATCCAGGGCAAGCGACGTTCGGTCACCCCCCGGGCTTCGCCGGGGCAGGCTCTGGGTCCCGCTTTCGCGGGGACGACGGGATGGTTTAGGGTTGAGACATGTCCCCGATCCCCCATCCCGAGCACGAGCGAGTATCGTCATGACATTGAAAGAGCCTTCGGTCGCCTTGTCCCCTTCGTCATCGCCCTGTCGCTCGCCGGCGCCATCGCGTTGGTCCAGCCCGTGTCCGCGCGCGCGGGGGATCGACACGCGCCGGCCGCGAGCGCCGAGCAGGGCAGCCTCATTCCGCGCGCCGATGCGCAGATCGCCCGGCTCCAGCAGAAGCTCCACATCACCGCCGCGCAAATGCCGCAATGGAACGCGCTCGCCGCGGCGATGCGGGAGAATGCCCGGCGGATCGCGTTGAGCCGCGCCGACCGCGCCAAAATCCATCCGACCAACGCCATCGATATGCTCTATGCCGACCGGCGGGAGACGCAGGCGCGGCTGGAACGGTTGGAGCGGGTCATCCCCGTGGCGGAGGCCTTGTTCGCCGTGCTGAGCAAGGACCAACGGACGAAAGCCGACCGACTGTTCGACGGCTTGATGCGGCGCCACAAGCCGATCCTCGACACAAGCGACTGAGACGGCGAGTTGCCTTCCAGGTCGCGCCGCCCGGCGGCTTGACCACACCTTTACGCTCTCCCCGTTTCGTCATGGCCCGGCTTGACCGGGCCATCCACGACTTTGTTGATCGCAAATAGAAACGATTTCGTGGATGGCCCGCCTACGCGGGCCATGACGGGTTTTGTTTGTTGCCCGCAGCGCGGAATAGCGCAGCGCATTCCGTCGATTTAGAATGAAACACCGAAACAGCTACCGTCCCATAAGGGAGGAGCGACATGGCACGACGCGACGTAACCGACGAACTTCGCCACGATGTCCTGGTCGACATCGCGAACGGCGACGAGCGCCGCTTCGGCACCGCCGGCAAAATGTTGAAGCCGAGCCGCGCGAGCGTCGAGGCCGCCGTCGCCACCGTGCCGCGCGGCGCGACCATGACCATTGCCGAATTGCGCCAACGCCTGGCGCGCCAGCACGGCGCCGACGCGACGTGTCCCTTCATGACCAAGCGCGCGCTGATGGCGATTGCCGAGGACACGGCCGCGACGGCGCCCTATTGGCGCATCGTGAAGCCGAACGGCGCGATGATGACCTATTTCCCCGGCGGCGCCGCCGCCCAGACGCGACGGCTCAAGGCGGAACAAAAAAGTACGGCGGAATAGCGCGGCGTGCTGCGCCAACTCACTGCATTGCGACGTTCTAAACTTCCCATTCGGTATCTGGATTTCGTTCGGTCCAAACGCCCGTGAGTGCGTAGGTGGAAAGGTCGGTAGCGGCTTGGTCCAGCCGCTCGCTCGCAATTTTTTTTCGGACCCGTTGAAGGTCATTTGCGTAGCTTTTCGCAATTTTCCTGGCTTCCGGATCGGTCTGAAATCGCTTAATCGCGCTGGAACACCATCAAGAATGTCCTGCCACGTTGGCTTGTAACCTCGATAAAAATTGCGTATCGCGCCTGCGGGCAAAACGGTGCGGGGAAGTGTTTCCGCCCCCAACAACGAGAAGAGAGTTCAAAGCTCGGCGCTGTTTCGCGGGCATTCCAGTCGCGAGTTTTTTCAGTTCCGGCCTTCTTGCGATAGCGAGATCCCAACCCGTCGGCGGTTTTCCTATATCGTCTCGGAGAAATTTGACGAAATCTGCGAGAGTACCCGGAACATGAACTATGTTGAGGGACTCAAGATGCCGGGTCTCGATAACTGTAGCGTGCGGGCTGATTAGATAACCTCGTTGGGGACTCCTCCGGGGACCTTCCCGCGAATCTGCCATCACATGATGCAGAAGCGGCTCATTTAATTTGCTACCGATGAATACAAAGGTGTGAGTGCCATAGTTTTGGCCCAGTTCCCTGTACCATGGCGGAACATTCGCACTTCCAGCGCCATATTCTTGAGGGGCAAAGATTAGACCCTCATGGAGACGATCGGCTGAACCATTGAGTTTCACTAAGTTGAGGTCCTCGAATACCGGATCGAGGTCGACCAAACGATCGGTCCGTCCGAAAATTCTAAGCTTCTGCGGAGACGCGATCCTCACTGCCGCTTCCAGCGCGTCGTCGATATTAATCGTGTAAATCCGAGGCCATCGGTAACGTACGAGATCAGCTAACTCACTGCTGGGTTTTGTATGCGTCAACCGGCGCGCAAGAAGGTCCTCAAGTTTCGCCGCACTCGTCTCCTTGGCGGCTGAATAAACTAGGGGCAATTGCTCTCCTCTATATTCCAGCCCGCAGGCCTTGGCGATTTCGCCTGCGAGTTCTTCCGATGATGGAAGAGGTATGCCAGTTGAATCGCAACTGCTCACGGACGCTCCCGCGCCGACCAAGAGCATCATTCGCCCGTCACGATATGCCTTAGCTAATTCTGGTAACATCCGTGGTCTACACTTCGATGTCCCTTTTCTAGGGATATCAAACGTTACATCATCCACTATCAATTTGACAAACGAGGTCCGCTTACTTACCTTAACGTCAACTTACTGACGTAATGGTAATGTCATGGGCGGGAATGTCGCGTTAAGGCAATCGGGCGAAGGCCAGGACACGCACGCCGAGCGGCGGCTTTATTCCATCGGCGATCTGGCGAGCGAGACCGGCGTCACGCATCGCGCGCTGCGGCTCTATGAGGATCAGGGGCTGCTGGCGCCGCAACGCATCGGCAATCAGCGCATCTATTCGCATCGCGACCGCGCGCGCCTCATCCTGGTGCTGCGCGGCAAGCGGCTCGGCTTCTCCCTCGCCGACATTCGCGAGATGCTGGAGATGTACGATGTCGACCCGCAGCATCTGGAACAACTTCGCGTCACGCTGAAAAAAGCGCAGGCGCGCATCGCCGAACTGGAACAGCAGCAAATCGCTATCGCCGACACGCTCGCCGAGTTGCGCGCGGGCGAGCGCATGGTGCGCGAGATGATTAAGCAGAGGGAAGCGGGCGGCGGTAAGGTAAATCGCAAGGCCGTGATTTCCCCACCTCACCCTGCCCTCTCCTCCCCCAAGGGAGGAGAGGGAAATGCTATTGGGCGCGCCGCGCCGACCCGCCATCGCAAATCCGGGAATCGCCCCACCTCACCCCAACCCTCTCCTCCCAGGGAGGAGAGGGAGCTACGGAGCAAGCCATGAAGAACGTCGTGATCGCGGGCTATGCCCGCTCGCCCTTCCACTTCGCCAAGAAGGGCGCGCTCGTCAAGGTGCGGCCCGACGATCTCGCGGCGCAGGTCGTGGCGGCGCTGGTCGAGCGCACCAAGATCGACCCCGGCACCATCGAGGATGTGATCATGGGCTGCGCCATGCCCGAGGGCGAGCAGGGCCTCAACATCGCGCGGCTCGTGGCATTCCTGGCGAAGCTGCCGATCACCGTCGCCGGCACCACCGTCAACCGCTTCTGCGGCTCGTCGATGCAGTCGATCCACATGGCGGCGGGCGCCATTCAGATGGACGCGGGCGACGCCTTCATCTGCGCCGGCATCGAGAGCATGACGCGCGTGCCGATGACCGGCTTCAACCCGTCGCCGAACCCGAAGCTCGCGAAGGAATATCCCGAGGCCTATATCTCGATGGGCCAGACGGCGGAGAATTTGGCGCGCAAATATCAGGTGACGCGCGCCGAGCAGGAAAAGCTCGCGGTCGCGTCGCACCAGAAGGCGGCGGCGGCGCGCGCGGCCGGCAAGTTCAAGGACGAAATCGTGCCGATCAAGCTCGCCGACGGCAGCGTCGTCAGCGAGGACGGCTGCATCCGCCCCGAGACCACGGCCGAAGTGCTGGCGGGATTGGCGCCGGCGTTCGACGCCGACGGCACGGTGACGGCGGGCACCTCGTCGCCGCTGACCGACGGCGCGTCGGCGACGCTGGTCTGCACCGAGGAATACGCGGCGAAGCACAAGCTCGACGTGCTCGCGCGCGTCAAAAGCATCGCGGTCGCGGGCTGCGCGCCGGAGATCATGGGCTACGGCCCGGTGCCGGCGACGCAAAAGGCGCTGAAGCGCGCCGGGGTCAAGGCCGACCAGCTCGACGTGATCGAGATCAACGAGGCGTTCGCGAGCCAGGCCATCGTCTGCATCCGCGACCTCCATCTCGACGAGAAGAAGATCAACCTCGACGGCGGCGCCATCGCGCTCGGCCATCCGCTCGGCGCCACCGGCGCGCGCATCACCGGGAAGGCCGCGTCGCTGTTGAAGCGCGAGAAGGGCAAATACGCCCTCTCCACGCAATGTATCGGCGGCGGCCAGGGCATCGCGACGGTGCTGGAGCGCGCCTGACATGGCGATCGCGAAATGCGCCGTGATCGGCGCCGGCGTGATGGGCGGCGGCATCGCCGCGCAGATCGCCAATGCCGGCGTGCCGGTGATGCTGCTCGACATCGTCCCGCCGAATGCCAACAACCGCAACGTGATCGCGGAGACCGCGATCGAGAAAATGCTCAAGACCGAGCCGGCGCCGTTCATGTCGCCGCGCGCGGCGCGCCTGGTGACGCCCGGCAATATCGAGGACGACATGGCGAAGCTCGGCGATTGCGACTGGATCGTCGAGGCGGTGCTGGAAAAGATCGAGATCAAGCACGCGACCTACGAAAAGCTGGCGAAGGTGCGCAAGCCCGGCTCGATCGTGTCGTCGAACACCTCGACGATTCCGCTGAAGGATTTGACCGCGGGCCTGCCCGACGCCTTCACCAAGGATTTCCTGATCACGCATTTCTTCAATCCGCCGCGCTACATGCGGCTGTTGGAGATCGTGACCGGGCCGAAGACGAGCAAGGACGCCATCGCCGCCATCGACGAGTTCTGCGACGTGAAGCTCGGCAAGCATGTGATCCACGCCAAGGACACGCCCGGCTTCATCGCCAACCGCATCGGCGGCATGTGGATCCAGGCCGCGATCCAGGCCGCGTTCGATCTGGGCCTGTCGGTCGAGGAAGCCGACGCGATCATGGGCCGGCCGTTCGGCATGCCGCGCACCGGCGTATTCGGGTTGTTGGATTTGGTGGGGCTCGACCTGATGCCGCAGGTCGCGGCGTCGATGCAGCGCACCCTGCCGAAGAACGACCTCTATCTCACCACGATGAAGGACCGGCCGCTGATCGCGAAGATGATCGCCGACGGCTATACCGGGCGCAAAGGCAAGGGCGGGTTCTATCGGTTGCAGCGCGGCGCCGACGGCAGCCGTGTCAAGGAAGGCATCGACCTCGCCACCGGCCAGTACCGCAAGAGCGAGGACCCGAGCCTCGCCAGCGCCAACCAGCGCGACCCGGCGAAGATTCTGGCGGCGCAGGATCGCGGCGGCCAGTATGCGCGGCGCGTGCTGGCCTACACGCTGCAATACGCGGCGTCGCTGGTGCCGGAGATCGCCGACAGCGTCGACGACGTCGATCAGGCGATGAAGCTCGGCTACAACTGGACCGCCGGCCCGTTCGAGCTGATCGACACGATCGGCGCCGCCAACGTCGCGGGCCTGATCCGGGCCGAGAAGCTGCCGGTGCCGCCGCTGTTGGCGAAGCCGCTGCCGTTCTACCGCGTCGACGGCGGCTTCATCCGCCAGCGCAATCCCGCCGGCGAGTGGGTGAAGATCGCGCGCCGGCCGGGCGTGCTGCTCCTCGGCGACATCAAGCGCGCGACGCAGCCGGTGGCGAAGAACGGCTCGGCGAGCCTGTGGGACATCGGCGACGGCGTGCTGTGCGTCGAATTCCATTCGCGCCTGAATTCGCTCGATGGCGACTCCCTCGGCATGATCAAGACCGCGATGGAGACTATCAAGAAAAGCGCCGGCAAGTACGTCGCGCTGGTGATCCATAACGAGGCCGAACATTTCTCCGCCGGCGCCAATGTTGGCCTCGCGCTGTTCGCGGCCAACATCGCGCTGTGGCCCTTCATCGAGGAGGGCGAGGCGAGCGGGCAGAAAATCCTCAAGGAAATGAAATACGCGGCCTTCCCCACCGTGTCGGCGCCGTCGGGCATGGCCCTGGGCGGCGGCTGCGAGATTTTGCTGCATTCGAGCGCGGTGCAGGCGCATGCCGAGAGTTACATCGGCCTGGTCGAGGTCGGCGTCGGGCTGGTGCCGGGCTGGGGCGGCTGCGCCGAGATGACGACCCGCGCCTACACCAACAAGCGCGGCCCGCAAGGACCGATCGCGCCGCTCGCCGGGATCTTCGAGACCATCGGCCTGGCGAAAGTGTCGAAGTCGGCGGAGGAAGCGCGCGACCTGATGTATCTGCGCCCGAGCGACGGCATCACCATGAACCGCGACCGTCTACTCGCCGACGCCAAGGCGCGCGCCCTGTCGCTCGCCAAGAACTACCAGCCGCCGAAGCCGGTGATGCTGCGCCTGCCCGGCCCGACCGGCGCCGCGGCCATCGGCCTGTCGCTCGACGATCTGCACAGGCAGGGCAAGGCCAGCGACCACGATCTCGTCGTCGCCGGCAAGCTGGCCGAGGTGCTGTCGGGCGGCGACACCGACGTGACCGAGGAAACCGCCGAAGACCAGTTGCTGGCGCTGGAGCGCAAGGCATTCCAGGCGCTGATCCGCACCGACAAGACCCTGGCGCGGATCGAACACACGCTGGAAACCGGCCGCCCGCTGAGAAATTGAAGACATGAACCACCAAGACACCAAGGCACAAAGAAAAATTCGTGGATGGCCCGCCTTCGCGGGCCAAGACGAAAAGAACTTGGTATCTTTGTGTCTTGGTGGTTCAAAATTTTTGTTTTTCAAAATCCGCATGAGCTGAGCAATGTGCGTCCTTCGACTTGGCGCTTCGCGCCAGCTCAGGATGAGGACAGATTGTATCTCGCTCCAAATGTCCTCATCCCGAGCGCGGACCCCGGCGAAAGCCGGGGGAGCAGTCGAGGGACGCACGGTGCTTCCATCGAGGGAGTTTCGCCATGACCGTCTACAAGGCGCCGCTGCGCGATTACAAATTCGTCCTCGAGGAATTGTTCGATATCGGCGAGATCGCGAAGCTCCCCGGCTACGAGGAGGCGACGCCCGACACGTTCGCGGCGGTGCTTGAGGAAGGCGCCAAAATCGCCGAGGAGGTACTGTTTCCCTTGAACCTTCCCGGCGACGCCGAAGGCTGTCATTTCGAGAACGGCGTCGTGCGCACGCCCAAGGGCTTCAAGGAAGCCTACGATCTGTTCCGCCAAGGCGGCTGGACCGCGCTCGCCGCCGACCCCGCCTATGGCGGCCAGGGCCTGCCGGCGACCTTGAACTTCTTTGTCAGCGAAATGGTGGCGTCGGCGAATTTTTCGTTCGGCATGTATCCCGGCCTGACCGCGGGCGCGGTCGAGGCGATCCACAAACATGGCGACGATGCGCAGAGAAAGACTTGGCTGCCGAAGCTGATCGACGGCACCTGGTCCGGCACCATGTGCCTGACCGAGCCGCAATGCGGCACCGATCTCGGCCAGGTCAAGACCCGCGCCGAGCCGGCCGACCGCGACGGCGTCTACAGGATCACCGGCACCAAGATCTTCATCTCCGCCGGCGAGCATGACCTCACCGACAACATCGTCCATCTGGTGCTGGCGCGCCTGCCCGACGCGCCCGGCGGTACGCGCGGCATCTCCCTGTTCATCGTGCCGAAATTCCTGGTGAAGCCTGACGGCACGGTCGGCGCACGCAACGGCGTGCGCTGCGGCGGCATCGAGCACAAGATGGGCATCAAGGCCTCGGCGACCTGCGTCATCAATTTCGACGAAGCCGAGGGCTATCTGATCGGCGGCAAGAACGGCGGCATGCGCGCCATGTTCACCATGATGAACGCGGCGCGGCTCGGCGTCGGCCTGCAAGGCCTCGCGGTCGGCGAGACCGCGTACCAGTCGGCGCGCGCCTACGCGATGGAGCGGCTGCAAGGCCGCTCGCTCAAGGGCGCGGCGTTTCCGGACAAGCCGGCCGATCCGCTGATCGTACATCCCGACATCCGCCGCATGCTGCTGACCATGCGCGCCTATACCGAGGGCGCGCGGGCGCTGGCCGCGTGGGTGGCGATGGCGGAGGACAAGGCGCACCGCCTGCCCGACCCGGATGGGCGCGACGCGGCGGACGATTTCGTCGGCTTGATGACGCCGATCGTCAAGGCGATGCTCACCGACAACGCCTATCTCGTGACCAATTTGGGCATGCAGATTTTCGGCGGCCACGGCTATATCCACGACAACGGCATGGAACAGCTCGCGCGCGACTGCCGCATCACGCAGATCTACGAAGGCGCCAACGGCATCCAGGCGCTCGATCTGGTCGGCCGCAAGATGAGCCAGCATATGGGCCGGCTGATGCGGCGCTTCTTCCATCCGGTCGACGCCTATCTCCGCGCCAAGATGACCGATCCGGCGCTGGGCGAATTCGCGCTGCCGACCTACAAGGCGTTCGGGCGGTTGCAGCAGATCACCGCGTTGCTGGCGCAGAAGGGCCTCGCCGATCCCGACGAGGCCGCGGCGGCGGCGACGGAATATCTGCGCGCCTTCGGCCTGGTCGCGCTCGGTTATATCTGGACGCGCATCGCCGAGACGGCGCTGGCGAAGCGCGGCGCGGCGAACGGCGAGACCCAGTTCTATGACGCCAAGCTCGCCACCGCGCGCTTCTACATGGCGAAGCTGCTGCCGGAGACCAACGCGCTGTTCGCTTCGATCCAGGCGGGCGCAAAGCCGGTGATGGAAATGCCGGCGGAGGCGTTTTGATCCAGCCTGCTCCGTGCTAAGATACGGACCGGAGCTACTTCTGATGAAAAGCGGCTACCGCCTCCGCAACGACATCACACCTGAAGGCAACGACGCGATGGAGGAAATGATCATCGCCGTGGTCGAGCATCGGATGGATTTCGACGCGCTGGTCGCGTGGTTCAAGGCACGGCTGGTCAAATCGCGCTAGGGGTCTGAACTCAATTGACTTCGACGTCGCCCCGGCGAAAGCCGGGGCCCAGCGCCGCGCGTCGGCGCGGCACGAGACTCTCTTGGCTCGCGGACGCTCGCCCGCTGGGTTCCCGCTTTCGCGGGAACGACGGATGTTATTAAAAATAAATCACTATAAATTGAGTTGCGAATCCTAAAGACGGCTTCACACCATGTGGTCGGCGATGCGTTTCAGGATGGCGACGAACTCGGCCTTCGCCGGGCCGGCGATCTCGTCGAGCCTGCGATCGTGCTCGCGCGCATAAACGATCAGGTCGCGAAGCACGCGCTCTCCCGCCGGGGTCAGGACGAGCGTCACGCTGCGGCGGTCGGTGGTGGAACGCGTGCGCTTGACCAGGCCGCGCCGCTGCAAGTCCTGCAATAGCGGCGTCACCGTGGATTTGTCGCGCGCGATGGCGCGGCCTAGATCGCTCTGCGTGATGTTGGGATTGTCGCGCAGCACCATCAGCGCGGCGAAGCGGCCGGGCCTGATGCTTTTCTGGCCCGACTGCCGCGCGAACGCCCGGAACGACGCGTCCTGCGCGAGGCGCAAATTGAAGCCGATAAAGGTTCTGAGCGCGCCGAGCTCGACCTCGGGCGCGGCGGTACCGCCGCTTTTCCTGGCGCGGATCGGCCCGTCGTTCTTGGCCGGCGTGCGCGCCGCCGCCTCCCCTCGCCCGTTCCGCAGCATGTTTCTCCCGTCGCCCGATTGTTTCGTAACATTAGGTGCGGAATTCAGATTTCTGGTTTTTCTATTTTCTTTTTTGTTTTTTCTTCTTTAGTCTTTTTTTTTTTCCTTATCTACCTTCTTTACTTTTTTTTCTTTTTCCACCTTTTCCTTATCTACTACTTCTTACCTATCTCTCACAAACCCACTACATCCCTAATCTCAATAAAAAAAAACTTCCCCCTTCTTGGTGCGTTGGCGTCTTGGTGGTTTAGGTTTTTTCTATTTCGCTTCGCGAAAGGTCAAATTGTAGCGACAGTTTTTTGTAACAGGATCGTCGCCCGCGGCCAGCGGATCGACGCCGTGGAAATTGAGGCGCGCGGGACCGCCCCAGACCACGACATCGCCGCTCTCCAAGCGAAAGCGGCGCGGTTTGTCGCCGCGTTTGCCGCCGCCCCACAGGAAAATCGCCGGCAGTCCCAGTGACACCGAGACGATCGGTGCCGAAAAATCCACCTCGTCCTTGTCCTGGTGCAGCGACATGCGCGCGCCGGCGACGTAGCGGTTGATCAGGCAGGAATCCGGCGCGAAATCCGTGAAGCCGGCCGCATCCGCCGCGCGCGCCGCGAGATGGCGAAGGCGCGGCGGCATCGCTGGCCATGCCTTCGCCGATTTCGGGATCGGTCGGCACGTAACGATAACCTTTGCGGTCCGTGATCCAACCCCAGTCGCCGCAATTCGTCATCGCCACCGACATGGCGAAGCCACCCGGCATGACCATGTGGCGGAACGGCGCCGCCTCGGCGATGCGCCCGATCTCCGCCACCAGCGCCGTCGCCTCGCCGCGCGCTAACCCGCGCAGAAGCATCGCGCCGGGGTCGAGCCGTTCGATGGTCGGTGCTGAAATTGGAAAAAGCTCCACAACACATACTCCGTCATGCCCCGGCTTGGCCGGGGCATCCACGAATTAGTTTAAGCACAAAAAATTCGTGGATGGCCCGTCTAAAGCGGGCCAAGACGAAATAGAAAGCTATCCGCTATTTGCTATTCAACTATATTTCAGCGCCGTGGTGGCGCGGGCGGCGCCTTCGACCAGCGCCGACAGCTTGGCCCAGGCGATTTCGGGATGCGAGCGCCAGCCGAAGCCGCAATCGGTGCCGGCCATGACGTTCTCCTTGCCGACCAGCTTGGCGAAACGCTGGATGCGCTGCGACACCAGCTCGGGATGCTCGACTACGTCGGTCGAGTGGGTGACGCAGCCGGGCACGACGATCTTGCCCGCCGGCAGTTTCACCGACTCCCAGACATCGTACTCGTGCTCATGGCGCGCGTTCGCCGCCTCGAACAGATAGGCCTGCGCCTTGACCTTGAGCATGATGTCGACGAGGTGCTTCATCTCAAGATCGTAAACGTGCGGCCCGTGCCACGAGCCCCAGCACAGATGATAGCGCACGCGGTCCTCGGGAATGTTGGCGAGCGCGTGATTCAGCGCTTCGACGCGGATTTCGCAGCGGCGGCGGAACGCCTCCAGCCCCATCTTGATGCCGATGCGATCCCACAGCGCCGGCAGCCACGCGTCGTCGACCTGGAGCGCCACGCCGGACTTGGCGATGATCTCGTATTCGACGCGCATCGCGTCGGCGATGGCGAAGACATATTCCTCGTCGTTCTTGTAATACTCGTTGCGGCGATAGACTTCGAGGCTCGCCGGCGCGGTCGCAGTCAGGAACGCGTCCTCCGCCGGCACCAGCGCCTTGAGCAGCGCCACTTCGCGCTCGGTCGCCGCCTGCGCGCGGTAGGTCACCGGTCCGGTGCAGACCCAGGTCGGGCGGGCCATGCTGCCGCGCGGCCGTGCCGGCATGTAGAACAGCGTGCCGCGCTCGGTGGCGTATTGATAGAAGCCGGGAAAATCCTCGCGGTCCTTGCCTTGCGCGATCAGCAGCGTCGCGGCGGGCGGCCGTTCCTCGAATCCGCCGAAACGGTTCTCGACATAAGAGAAGCCAGTCGCCGCCCTTGGTGGCCTCGCCTTCGTTGATGATGTCGAGGCCGAGCTCGCGCTGCTTCGCGACCACCGCCGCGACTTCGCGCTTGAGCTGCACCTCGTAATCGGGCGCGGCGCGGTCGAGCGGCGTCAGCTCCGGCAGGGCGCCGATATGGGTGGTGAGGATCTTGCTCGTGCTGCGTCTCATGGTTTCTTCCCCGCGACGGTGACGCCGGACCACGCCTCGAGATGCTTGACCAGCTCGGTAATGTCCTGATCCGGGCCGCCGCGCCCCTCGGCATAGAGCCAGAGCTGTTTCACCGCCTGATGCACCCACATCGGCACGTGGAGCTCCTCGGCCGTCTCGAGCGCGAGCCGCAAATCCTTCACCATCAAGCCCATGGCGAAACCGCCCTTGAAGCGGCGCGGCAGGATTTCGTTGGGCCATTTCGAAATCGGTCGCGCTGTTGCGGCCGGTGCCGGCGTTCAGCACCTCGATCATCAACGTGGGATCGAGGCCGAACTTGGTGCCCATGATCATCGCCTCGGCGGTCGCGGCCTGCGCGGTCGCGGAGAGCAGATTGTTGATCAGCTTCATCACCTGCCCCATGCCCGGCTCGGCGCCGATATAGAACACCTTGCCCATGCCGGAGAGGATCGGCGTCACCAGGTCGGCCTCGCGCTTCGGTCCCGCCAGCATCACCGCGACCGCGCCTTTGACCGCGCCGGCGACGCCGCCCGAGACCGGGCCGTCGAGCGCCACGACGCCATGTTTCTTGAGATCGTCGGCAATGATGCGCGCCATGCGCGGACCGGTGGTCGAGAGATCGACGACGATTTTCCGCTTCGACCCCGAGGCGATGCCGTTGTCGCCGAACACCACGCCATGCACGATCTCCGGCCGGGGCAGGCTGACCAGGACGATGTCCGCGACGCTCGCGACCTCCGCCGGCGAGGCGGCGACCTGGATCTTGTTGCCGAACGGCTTCAGCGCGTCGGGCCGGACATCGTGCACGACGAGCTGGCGCCCGGCCTTCACCAGATTAAGCGCCATCGGCCCGCCCATATTGCCGACGCCGATAAAGCCGACCTTGTCCTCGCTCATGCTTGCCTCCCATAATCGCGGCCATCCGAAACTGTCTTATCAAACGGGAGAAACCGGGATAGCACAAGCGAAAGCAAAGCGAAAGCTGCCGGCGAGCAAAGAGTTCGTCGAGGGGCTCAAAGTGAGAAAGGCCGTGCTCGGCCCCGACTATGTCGACCGCGCCATCGACAACGCCACCGACTTCAATTGGCCGATGCAGGAATTCGTCACCGAATATTGCTGGGGCACGGTGTGGTGCCGCCCGGGCCTCGACCGCAAGACCCGCAGCATCATCAACCTGTCGATGCTGACCGCGCTCAACCGCCCGCACGAAATCGAGGTGCATGTCCGCGGCGCGCTGCGCAACGGCCTGACCAAGGCGGAAATCGCCGAAGTCTTCCTCCAAGCCGCGGTCTATTGCAGCATGCCGGCGGCGGTCGACAGTTTCCGCGTCGCCTCCAAGGTATTGGCCGAGGAAGGGAAGTAAGGCCGCTAAAATTCCTTGAGCAGCCGGTCGATATAGTCGCGCTCGAGTTCTGGGCGCGACCGCTCGCCGGCGCGCCGGCGCAATTCGTCGAGGATGGTCTTGGCGCGGTGCAGCGAGGTGTCGACCTCGGGTCCGGTGCCGCGCCGCATCGGCCCACCATCGTCGACCCAACCGTCGCCCTCGTCGTACGGCCGCTGGCGCCCGAACGGATCGCGCTGCGCCTGACGCGGCGACGCCTGATCGTCGGGCTCGCCGTAGTCGTTCTGGCCGTTATTGTTGCGGCCGACGTCGCTCGCCCATGCGGCGGGCGCCTTGCTGCAACTGATCGAGCGCCTCCGATTGCGGCCCGATCGCGTCGCCGGGCTTGCCGCGCCGGAGCGCTTCGCCGGCGTTGCGCATGGCGCGCTCGGCGCGCTGCAACGGCTGCGGAATGTCGCCGCCCTCGCCCAGCCGGCGATCATCTCGCCGAGCGCGCGGCGCAGATCGTCCTGGGAGCGCGCGGCGGGTTGTTCGTCCGATTTGCCGGCGCGAGATCCGGAAGCTCTGGTCGAGCAATTGCTGCTGGCGGCGCATCATGTTCTGCATCGCGCCCATCATGCGCTCGGCGCCGTTTTGCGCCGGGTTCATGCGCCCGAGCTGCAGGTTCTCGAGCATTTCCTGCAATTGCGTAAGGAGATCGCGCGCCGCGTCGCGCGACCCGGTCTTTGCCAATTCCTGGGCGCGGTCGAGCATCTTTTGCAGGTCGCGGCCGGTCATCGTGGTCTGCGACGGATCGAAGTTCTGCATGTTTTCCATGCCCTGCCGCTGCACGTTCTGCATCAGGGCCTGAAGGTAGCGGTCCATCGCCTGGCGCAGCGCCTCGGTCAGACGGTCGATCTCGGCGTTCGGCGCGTTGCGGGCGAGCGCGTCCTGCAATGCCTGTATCGCCTGACGCAGGCTTTCCTGCATCAGGGGCGCCCGGCCGTCTTCGATCCGCAGCGCCGTTTGCCACAACAGTTTCTGCACGTCCGCTATGGTCTCGGGGTCGCGATTGATCTGGAGGCGCGCCTGCGCGGTGCGGAGCGCCATGAACACCACGATGTCGCCGTCGAAACGTCCCGGCCGCAGCGACAGGTCGGACAGCGCCTCGGCCACCGTCTGGCGATCGTCGGGATGGATCGTCAATTGCTTGCGCTGTTCGACGATCGCGCGCGCCACCGGATTGTGGAAAATGCGTTCCGGCAGGGTGTAGGTAACGGGCGCGCTGGTGCCCGTCTGGCCGAGCGCGTCGCGCGCCTCGAGTCCGATTTTCACGGGCAGGCCCGCCCAGGGATTGGCGGTCAGATCGTTGTAGCCGACGCCGTGCGCTTCCTTGAGGTGCAGGCCCGGCAAGGCGAGATCGAGGACCAGCCGCGGCGCCTTCGGATTGTCGATCAGCACCATGACGGCCCGCACGGATTCGACGCCGTAATCGTCGGTGGCGCGGTATTCGAGGCGCAACGCGCCATGCTCGGTCTGGTGCGGCACCCCGATCATCGCGATGGTCGGCGGCAAGTCGGGCACGATGGTAATGGGCCAGCTCCCGAGCACGGTCGAGCCTTGCCACACCGCGAGCTTGCCGCTCTTGGTCAGCGTCGCCTG
>CAVSQC010000028.1:0-70726 GCA_963729845.1 uncultured Alphaproteobacteria bacterium | reverse complement strand
GACCCGGATTTTGGGACCGGTTGACTAATTGGAATTGGAGCCGTTCCGTCGGAACGGACGGAACGGGAGGTGACGAAGAGAACGAGACGGAAGATTGATGCGGCGTTGAAGGCGCGGATTGCGTTGGAGGCGGTGCGGGAGCAGGCGACGGTGGTCGACCTTGCTCAGCGTTACGAGGTTGACCCAAATCAGATTTACGCATGGAAGAAGCAACTTCTGGATCAGGCGTCGCGAGCTTTCAGACGGGAAGTGGCGGCGCCGCGGCCGGGCGTGAGCACGAGATCGAGAAGCTACACGCCAAGATCGGCGAGCTGATTGTGGAGCGGGATTTTTTAGCCAGGAGGTCCGGAAGATGAGCGCGCCGGACCGCCGCGCGCTCATTGACCGCGAGGGCGTCGATCTGTCGCTCCGCCGGCAATGCGCGCTGCTCGGCGTCGCCCGTTCCGGGGTCTATGGCATGCCGGCGCCGGCCAACGACGCCGATCTCTCGCTGATGCGGCGGATCGACGAGCTGTTCACGGCATGGCCGTTCCTGGGTTCGCGGCGGATGAAGGCAATGCTGCGGGCGGAGGGTTGGTCGATCAACCGCAAGCGCGTGCAGCGGCTGATGAGGCGGCTGGGCATCGCGGCGCTGGGGCCGAAGCCGCGCACGACGAAGCCGGCGCCGGGCCACAAGATATTCCCCTATCTCCTGCGGAACCTGGCAATCGATCGGCCGAACCAGGTCTGGGCGGCCGACATCACCTACATCCCGATCGGGCGTGGCTTCCTGTACCTTGTCGCCGTCATGGACTGGGCGAGCCGGGCGGTGCTCGCCTGGCGGCTGTCCAACACGATGGACGTGTCGTTCTGCGTCGCAGCACTGGAGGAGGCACTGGCGCGCTTCGGTGGACCGGACATCTTCAACACCGACCAGGGCAGCCAGTTTACCAGCGCGGCCTTCACCGGCCTGCTCGCCGCTGCCGGCATCCGCATCTCGATGGACGGGCGCGGCCGGTGGATGGACAACGTCTTCATCGAGCGGCTGTGGCACAGCTTGAAGTATGAGGACATCTATCTCAAAGGCTATGCCGATGGTCGCGACGCGCGAAGCGGGATCGGTGCATGGTTCGAGTTCTACAACAACCACCGTCCGCACCAGGCGCTCGAAAACCGGACGCCGATGGCGGTGTGGCGCGCCGGCGTCGCCATCGCGCTCGGCAACACGACTGTGGACATGCCGCTGCGCTTGGACAACGCTGGCGCGTTGCCCACATGCCCACAGCCGCCACAACAACAACAATTCGTAGCTTGATCAATTCAGGAGGATGGAACGGCCCAGCTTCCAATTAATAAACCGGCCCAAGTGGTCCCACATGGGGGTCCACTTCGAGACGCTTGCGCAGATCGTCCATCAGCAATTTAGCATCGCCGATCTCGCGACCGCCGATTAGGTAAGAGACGATGAGTTTGCTGTCGGCGTCGATTGCGGTCCATGTCCATACATCGCCAGCCCATAACGGCGCGGCCTTCGCGGTCGCGACGTTCTTTTGCTTCGCGTAGGTAAAACACCAAGCCTCGTCACATTCAATGCGGCGCGTCCGTAGGTTCCGAACGTGCTGATCGTGGTACGCGGCGCATGCTGCCCCCGGCATCGACCAGAAGCTTCATAACGGTATTGATCGAAACTCCCGTTACCCGGCTGGTCGCGCGCATCGAGGAACCCTCGCACAGCATGCTTAGGACTTGGACGCGCTTGGGGAATGGGAGTTTGTTCATGGGGAGTAAATCTAACTCTCCACATGCTTTACACGGTCAAGCATAAAAATCAGTTAACCAATGGCCTCGGCACGGCGGCAAACAAGGGTGCTATTTTCATATTGCTGATGGTCGGTTAAACCCCTTAACGGCTATCGGCTTTATAATGACATCCTGAGAAACGCCAGCCGAATGACTGGCGTTTCTTTTTCCCGGCCCTTAAGGTTTTTTAGCCGCCCACCGGCTCTTAGCCGCAATCCTAGCTATTTCTTGCCGTCGCCTCTTGGTGAGGCTTGCAGCCCTTGCTTTGCCCCCCTTGAGGCCCCCTAAACGGCCTAGTGCGACCGCCGCAGGGTTCTTGCCATCATCGGCCAAGGCGTCTCGGGGCATTTCGCCCGTCGCCATATCGATGATAAGCTTAGCTAATTGGTTGGGGTCGCGTGGTCGCTTCGGTCTTTGAGCGGTCATGCATGGCAGATTGCCATGTCCCCGGAATCAGGCCAAGCCATGATCGCTGTACGCAAAATCCAAACTGAGACACTACCCGGCGCGGATACGACGCCCTACCGCAAATTGACCGGGGATCATGTCGCGACCGCGTCATTCGGCGGCGAGACCATGGTGAAAGTCGCGCCCGAGGCGCTGACGCTGCTCGCCGCCGCGGCCTTTCGCGATTGCCAGCATCTGCTCCGGCCCGGTCATTTGCGGCAACTGCGCAAGATCCTCGATGACCCGGAAGCATCGGACAATGACCGGTTCGTGGCGCTCGATCTCTTGAAGAACGCCAACATCGCCGCGGGCCGCGTGCTGCCGATGTGCCAGGATACCGGCACCGCCATCGTGATGGGCAAGAAGGGCCAGCGCGTCTGGACCGGCGGCGGCGACGAGGCGGCGCTCGCGGCCGGCATCCGCCGCACCTACACCGAGACCAATCTGCGCTACAGCCAGGTGGCGCCGCTGTCGCTCTATGACGAGGTCAACACCGGCGATAATCTGCCGGCGCAGATCGATCTCTATGCCGCCGAGGGCGACCAATACAAATTCCTGTTCATCGCCAAGGGCGGCGGCTCGGCGAACAAGAGCTTCCTCTATCAGCAGACCAAGGCGGTGCTGAACCCGAAATCGCTGGTGAAATTCCTCGACGAGAAGATCAAGACGCTCGGTACCGCGGCGTGTCCGCCCTATCACCTCGCCATCGTCATCGGCGGCACGTCGGCGGAGATGAATCTGAAGACCGTCAAGCTCGCGAGCTGCCGCTATCTCGACGGTCTGCCGACGCAGGGCAACAAGTACGGGCAGGCGTTCCGGGACCGCGACTTCGAGGCGGAGGTGCTGGACCTGACGCGGATGAACGGCATCGGCGCGCAGTTCGGCGGCAAGTATTTCTGTCACGATGTGCGGGTCGTCCGCCTGCCGCGCCACGGCGCCAGCCTGCCGATCGGCATCGGCGTGTCCTGCGCCGCCGACCGGCAAATCCTCGGCAAGATCGACGCGCACGGCATTTTCCTCGAGGAACTCGAAACCATCCCGCGCAGTATCTGCCGGAGATCGACGAGGCGCGGCTCGGCGGCGAGGTCGTGAAAATCGACCTGACGCGGCCGATGAGCGACATCCGTAAGGAACTGTCGCGGCATCCGATCAAGACGCGCCTGGCGTTGACCGGCCCGCTGGTGGTGGCGCGCGACATCGCCCATGCCAAGCTCAAGGACGCGCTCGACCGCGGCGAGCCCCTGCCCGCCTATTTCCGCGACCATGCCGTCTATTACGCCGGCCCGGCCAAGACGCCGGCGGGTTATGCCTCGGGCTCGTTCGGACCGACGACGGCGGGGCGGATGGATTCCTATGTCGACCAGTTCATGGCTGCGGGCGGCAGTTTCGTCACCCTGGCCAAGGGCAATCGCAGCGCCGAGGTGCGCGAGGCGTGCCGCAAGCATGGCGGCTTTTATCTCGGCTCGATCGGCGGACCGGCGGCGCGCCTTGCCCAGGACTGCATCACCAAGGTCGAGACGCTGGCCTACCCCGAACTCGGCATGGAAGCGATCTGGCGGATCGAAGTGAAGGATTTCCCCGCCTTCATCGTTATCGACGACAAGGGCAACGATTTCTTCGCCAAGCTGACATGAGCATTTCGACCAAGCCCCGCGCCAAGCCGGCGAGACGGCTGACTTATGCGGTGACCAGCGCGTCACGGAATACGCGCAAAACCATCCTCAAGGGCCTGATGGCCTACAACGCGCCCTATTCCGGTCCGTTTGGGCGCTGGCACACGGTCGCGGTCGTCATCAACGATGCCAAGGGACGGGTGCTGGGCGGGCTGACCGGACATACCGGGTGGGGTTGGATGTATGTCGAGCTGTTCTGGCTGCCCGAGGAACTCCGCCGCCTAGGCCACGGCCGCAAGCTGATGGAGCTCGCCGAAGCCGAGGCCAAACGGCGCGGCTGTATCGGCATGTACCTCAATACCGCCAGCTTTCAGGCGCCGGATTTCTATGCCAAGCTTGGCTTCAAGCCCTACGCCGTGATCGACGATTTCCCCCCCGGGCATAAAACCTATTTCCTGGTGAAACGGTTCGCCGATGCCAAAGGCGCCTGATCCTTTGGCGGAATACATCGTCGATCAACTGCGCGATTGGGCGCCGGTCGCGGTGCGGCGCCTGTTCGGCGGCTGGGGGATTTACCGCGGACCCGTCATGTTCGGCCTGATCGTCCGCGACGCGATCTATTTCCGTGTCGACGACACCAATCGGCCGGACTATGAGGCGGCGGCGACCAAACCCTTCCTGCACACCGCGCGCAAACGGGCGGGCGCCGCGGCGTCCGGCGCCAAGCCCTTCACCTATACGATGCCGAACGGCAAAACCATCGAGATGGCCTATTATGAGGTCCCGGCCGACATACTCGAAGATGTAGAGGCGCTGGGCCAATGGGCGGCGAAGGCCGAAACTGCCGCGATGCGGACCAAGGTCGGCAAGACCAAGGCCAAATCCAAGGCCAAAAAACCGGCACCCAAACCGGCCAAGAAGCGGGGCGGAAAGTAGCAATCAGGTGGCCAATTCGGTCGATCTTAGCGCATTGTGCCAAGGGGATAAGGGGGCCTGGGACGGCTTCGTTCGCCGCTATGCCGGGCTGATCGTGTCGGCGGTGCGCGCCGTGGGGCGGGACCAGGCCGAGGCCGAGGATTTGGTGCAGGAAGTGTTCTTGCGGCTATGCAAGGACGGCTTCCGTCTGATGCGCAGCTATGACCCCACGCGCGCCGGACTTTCGACCTGGCTGACCATCGTCGCCCGGAGCACCGCCCGCGACGTGCTGCGCCGCCGGCAGCTACCTTCCACCCCCATCGACGCCGTGCCTGAAGCCCTGCTGGCGGTGGCGCCGAAAATCACGGAGCGTCTTAAATATCCCGATACGCTGCTGTCGCCCCGGCAAAAGCTGGTGCTCAGCCTGATCTATGACCGCGATCTGGACGTCGCCGAAATCGCCCAGTCTTTGGGCGTCGACCCCCAGACCGTACGGAGTACGCACCACAAGGCAATGTTGAAATTGCGTACGTTTTTCGCCCAGGAAGATATGCAGCAAACGCTCGGGGATGGCCGGGCGCGGGGCCGCCTAAATAGCTAATGCATGGAGACGAAGGCATGTCCGGAGGGAATGAGTTCAACGATGCGGCGCTGTGGCGCCGCTGGCGCGAAAGCCAGGCCGGGGCGGGGGAAGCCGCGGCCGAGCCTGACGCGCTGACACTAGCCGCCTACGCCGAGAACCGGCTGGGCCGGCCCGGGATCGATCCCGAAACCGATGCGGCAATCGCCGCGGTCGAAGCTTGGCTTGTCGACCGCCCCGAGGCGCTCGACGACGTCGTGGCGGCCCGTTCGGCGTCTGAGGTTGCGGCTGAGGTCGCGCTGGTGGTACGCGCCCAGACTTTGGTGGCCAAGACCGAGGGCAATGTGGTGTCGCTCCGCCCGGCGCGCCGGGATTGGCGTCACGCGGTCGCTTGGAGCGGCATCGCCGCCAGCATGATCCTGGCGGTGCTGATCGGATTCCAGCTTGGCAATGAGGATGCCTTCGACCTGGATAGCGGACAAACCACGGTCGCCGACCAGGCGCTGATCGGCTCGCCCGGCACCATCCTCACCACCGACGACGAGGAAACCGGCATATGACCGACGCCGCCGGGACGCCTCCGTCCCGCCGTCGCTGGCCTATTGTCGTCGTGGCGGTCTCCGTAGCCCTCAACATGTTCTTCATCGGTGCGATCGCCGGGCATATGCATGGCCGGCATCCGCATCCGCCGCCGCCCGGGCAATTCGGCCAGCACGAGCGGTTCGAGCGCATCGCCGCCGATCTGGGTTTGAACGACGCGCAGAAGGCGGCGTTCCAGCAATTCCAGACGGTAATGCGCCAGCATGGCACCGCGATGCGCGCAGCCATCACCGCCGCCTGGGCCAAGATCGCCGACCCGGCGACCAAACCGGATGAATTCCCGGCTTTGCTCGACGAGATGGTGAAGAGCCGCACCGACTTCCAGCAGGACCTGGCGGGCGCGATGGGCAAGTTCCTGGCGAGCTTGACGCCGGCGCAGCGCGCGGAATTCATCGAGGAAGCGCGCAATCCCGGTCATCATCGGCATCAACACTAGAGTGCGATCCGGTCGGACGGAAGCACCCATGCTTCCGTCCGACCGGTGAAATCGCACTCTGATCATTGAATCAGGGTCGGATTTACGCCTGATGTAATCGCGTCCGCGATGCCATCAAGGGCGATCCGATCCTGGCCGAAACGCGCTATACTTGTGGCGCCGATGGCCCGCACCGAAAAAACCAAGCCGGCGAGGCGCCCGGACACGCGCGTCGAACGCGACAGCATGGGCGCGATCGACGTACCGGCGGAGCGCTATTGGGGCGCGCAGACAGAGCGCTCGCGCCGGAATTTTCGCATCGGCGACGCCGCGGCCGAGCGCATGCCGCTGCCGCTGATTCACGCCTTGGCGCAGGTTAAGCGGGCCGCCGCCATGACCAACGTCGCGCTCGGCGCGCTCGACGCCGGGCTCGGCAAGGCGATCGTCGCGGCGGCGGACGAAGCGATCGCCGGCAAACACGATGGCGAGTTCCCGCTGATCGTGTGGCAGACCGGCTCCGGCACCCAGACCAACATGAACATGAACGAGGTGCTGGCGAATCGCGCCAACGAGATGCTCGGCAAGCCGCTGGGCACGCGCGGCCCGATCCACCCCAACGACCATGTCAATCTCGGCCAATCCTCGAACGATTGCTTCCCGACGGCGATGCATGTCGCGGCGGTGACCGAACTGGATCGGCGCCTGGTTCCGGCGCTGAAGCATCTGCGCGCCGCGCTCGACAAAAAAACCAAATCGTTCGCCGCCATCGTCAAGATCGGCCGCACCCATCTGCAAGACGCGGTACCCCTGCGACTCTCGGCGAGGAGTTCGGTGCCTATGCCCGCCAAATCGAGCTCGGGATGGCGCGGCTCAATTCCTGCCTGCCGCGGCTCTATCCGCTGGCTCAGGGTGGCACCGCCGTCGGCACCGGGCTCAACACCAAGCCCGGTTTCGCCGCGCGTTTCGCGCGCGAGCTGGCCAAGGCGACGGGCTATCCCTTCATCTCCAATCCCAACAAATTCGAGGCGCTCGCGAGCCACGATGCGATGGTCGAGCTGTCCGGCGCGCTCAACGTGCTGGCGGCGTCGCTCATGAAGATCGGCAACGATGTACGGCTGCTCGCATCGGGGCCGCGTGCCGGCCTCGGCGAACTGCGTCTCCCCGAGAACGAGCCCGGCTCCTCGATCATGCCGGGCAAGGTCAACCCCACGCAGGTGGAGGCGCTGACCATGGTGGCGGCGCAGCTCATGGGCAATCACGTCACGGTCACGGTCGCGGGAAGCCAGGGCCAGCTCGAGCTCAACGTCTTCAAGCCCGTCATCGCGCAGAACGTGCTGCGGTCGATCCGGCTGCTCGCCGATGCGACCACAAGCTTCACCGATAATTGCGTCGTCGGCATCGAAGTCGATACGAAACGCATCGCGGCGCTCATGGAGGCGTCGCTAATGTTGGTGACGGCGCTCAGCCCCCATATCGGCTACGACAAGGCGGCGCGGATCGCGCACAAGGCCCATGTCGAGGGGATCACTCTGCGTGAAGCCGCGATCGCCTCGGGCGAGGTCAGCGTCGCTGATTTCGACCGCTGGGTCCGTCCCGACAAGATGCTCGGGCCGGCGTGATCCAAAAGCGCTCCGTCAAGATCGCCGGACATTCGACCAGCGTATCGCTCGAGGAAGAGTTCTGGGCGGCCCTGCAAGAGATCGCACGGCGGCGCAAGCAATCGCTGGCGAGCTTGATCGCGTCGGTCGACACCAAGCGCGCCGGCAACTTGTCCAGCGCCCTGCGTCTCTTTGTGCTGGAAAGCTATCGCGGCGGCGAAATTACTTAGGCAGCTCGCCGACCTGCGTGTTCGCCTTGGGTTTGGCGCTTTCGGCCTGGATAATTCGGTCGCCCCAAGCATCGCCGCCGACTTTGGCGATCTCGGCGGTGGACGGCGTCTTGTCGCCGATCTCGACCTTGAGGTTCATCTGGTCGCGCCACACCACGGCACGCTGAGCACAGGAGAATGCCATCAGGTCCGAGGTCGTGACCCGGTTCGCCGGCGAAAACGACAGGCTGTTGGCGTGGCTGACCGACCCGGCATCGCGCGCGGCCAACACCAGGTCCGCCTTCGTCTTGCGGCACACGATGGAAAAGGCGGCGATCTGTTCCTCGTTGGTGAGGTCCTTGATGTTGGTCGAGATGTTGGCGTTTGCGAGCACCATGCGAACCTTGCCGGGTGTGGCCACGTCGAATCGCCTCGCCGCCGCCAGCTTTTCGGCGAGATAGCGCTCGTGCTCGTCGCCGGGCCAGATCGCGACGCGATGCGCCGGCGGCAAGGACTGCGGCGGAACTTCCGCGCCGTCTTTCGGCGCGAAGGAAACGCCGACCGAGCCGCCCTCGCTGGTCTGCACGAGCTTATAGGCTTCGTAGCCGCCGACGCCGATCTCGGCGGCGGTCAACGGGATCGCCGCCGCAGCGCATGCAGACAAGCCCAATGCCGTCAGCACCAAAATCGGATAGCGGAAACTGATGTCGCGGTTCGCCACGGACCCTTCCCCCGGAATGTCGAGGTCAAGGGCGATATCACGATTCGCGGAAACCCAAGTCGCTTTCGTGCAACTCGGTGGAATTGCTCGAACGTTAGGCCGCCATCTTGACTTGGAGCAGCCGTTCCGGCGGGAAGGTCACGATGACGGTGGTGCCGACGCCAACCTTGCTTTCGAGCACGAAGCTGCCGCCGAGCAATTCCACCAGCCGCTTCGACAGCGGCAGGCCAAGGCCGGTGCCTTCATGGGTGCGCGACCAGCCGGTCTGGACCTGGCCGTAATTCTCCATCGCCTTTGGAATATCCTCGGGCGCGATGCCGACCCCGGTGTCGGACACGGTGATCGCGACACTGCCGCCCTGGCGATAGGCCGAGACCGAGACGGAGCCGCCTTGCGACGTGAACTTGATGGCGTTGGACAGAAGATTGAGCAGCACCTGACGCAGTTTGCGCTCGTCGGTGAGCATCGAGGGCAGTTTGGTGTCGAACTTCTCGATCAGCACGACGCCGGCCCGTTCCGCCTGCGGGTGCACCATCTGCATCGTCTTGTGCAGGAACTCGGCGAGATCGACCGGCTCGGCATAGGCTTCGATCACCACGGTGTCGAGCTTCGAGAGATCCAGCACGTCGTTGATCAGGCCGAGCAGATGCTTGCCGCTGTCGCAAATGTCCTGGGCGTAGTCGCGATAATGGGAATCGCCGAGCTTGCCGAACACTTCGTTCACCAGAAGCTCGGAAAAGCCGATGATCGCGTTCAACGGCGTGCGCAGCTCATGGCTCATGCTGGCGAGGAATTGGGTCTTGGCGCGCAGCGCGTCCTCGGTCAGGCCGAGCGAGCGCTTCAGTTCGAACGCGGTCTGCTCCAGTTCGCGATTGGTGGCTTCGAGCTCGGTCACGCGCGCGGCCAAACCGGCGGCCCGGCGCCGCGCCCGGCGCAGCACGACCCGCACCGCGACCGACACGGCCAGCGCGGCGAACAGCAGCAACACGCTGCCCGCCGAGACGCCAAGCATCATCCAATGTGGATCGAACATTGCACCAATCCGTGGAAAAATCGACGCGGCACAGCTTGACCGGATAGCGTTAATTTTCCGTATAAATTTCGACTATTTGCCGCCAATCGCCGCCTGGTAAAGCGCCGCCGTCGCGGCGTCGAAGCACGCGAAAATCACGCGCGAAATCAAATCGTTACCGGCGAGGCACCGGCGCGTCTCGGCAACCGCGATGGCCGCGGCCGCGCCTTTCGGGAAGCCGTAAACGCCGGTCGAAATCGCGGGAAATGCGATCGATCGGAGGCCATGCGCGGCGGCCAGCGCCAGGCTGTTGCGGTAACAACGAGCCAGCAGTTCCGGCTCGCCCGCATCCCCGCCCTGCCACACCGGCCCGACCGTGTGGATGACATGCCGCGCCGGGAGGCGGTAGCCCTTGGTGATGCGCGCCTCGCCTGTTGGGCAGCCGCCGAGCGCGGCGCATTCCTTCGCCAGCTCCGGTCCGGCGGCGCGATGAATGGCGCCGCAGACGCCGCCGCCCGGCGCCAGCGCCGCGTTCGCGGCGTTGACGATGACGTCGACCGCGAGCTTGGTGATGTCCCCCACCGCGATCTCGATGCGGCGGTCGGCGTCGTTCACACCCGCACGACCTTGCCCGGATTCAAAATATTGTCGGGGTCCAGCGCCTGTTTGAGGGTGCGCATCAATGCGACGCCCTCGCCATGCTCGGCGGTGAGAAAATCCATCTTGCCGTAGCCGACGCCGTGCTCGCCGGTGCAGGTTCCGTCCATCGCCAGCGCGCGCATCACCATGCGCTCGTTGAGCCGCCGCGCCTCGGCCATTTCCTCGGGCTTCGCCGGATCGATCAGGAAATCGACATGGAAATTGCCGTCGCCGACATGGCCGACGATGCCCGACATCAGCGGCGACGCCTTCAAGTCGGCCTCGGTTTCCGCGATGCATTGCGCGAGCCGCGAGATCGGCACGCATACATCGGTCGGCCAGGCGCGGCAGCCGGGCCGCATCGCCATCAGCGCGTAATGCGCGTTGTGGCGCGCGTGCCAGAGCTTGTTGCGCTCCTCGGCGCTCGACGCCCATTGAAATTCGGTGGCGCCCTGCGCCGCTGCCAATTCCTTCACGATCGCGACCTGTTCGTCGACGCCGCCCTTGGTGCCGTGGAATTCGAAGAACAGAGTCGGCGCCACCGGATAGTCGAGCTTGCCCCAGGCATTGACCGCGCGCATCGCGAACGGATCGACGAACTCGACACGGCCGATCGGCACGCCGGATTGGATCGTCGCCACCACCGTATCGACCGCGGCGGACATGCTCGGGAACGGGCACACCGCCGCCAGCACCGCTTCGGGGATGCCGTAGAGCCGCAGCGTGACCTTGGTGATGACGCCGAGTGTCCCTTCGGAGCCGACGAAAAGTCGTGTTAGATCGTATCCGGCCGAACTTTTGCGCGCCCGCCTTGCGGTGCGGACAACCCTGCCATCCGCCGTCACCACTTCGAGCGACAGCACGTTCTCGCGCATGGTGCCGTAGCGCACCGCGTTCGTGCCGGAGGCGCGCGTCGCCGCCATGCCGCCAAGCGACGCGTCGGCGCCCGGATCGATCGGGAAGAACAGACCCGTGTCGCGGAGATGCTGGTTCAACTGGTTGCGCGTGACCCCGCATTCGACGGTGCAGTCGAGATCGTCGGGCGAGACGCGCAGCACCTGGTTCATCTGCGACACGTCGAGGCATATGCCGCCCTCGAGCGCCGCGACATGGCCCTCGAGCGAGGTGCCGGTGCCGTAGGCGATCAGCGGAATTTTATATTCGCCGCACAGTTTGACGACCGCGACCACATCGTCGGTCGATTGCGCATAGACCACCGCGTCGGGCGGCGCCGTGGTGTGATAGCTCTCGTCGCGGCCGTGCTGCTCCAGCACCGAGGCCACGGTAGTGAACCGCTCGCCGAAGCGCGCGCGCAGCGCGGCGAGCACGGCATCGATGTCTCGATTGGCACGGCGCGCGGCGGCGGCGGTCATGGCTTAGTGCTTCGGCGCGCCGGCGAAGGCGGCTTTCTGGTCCGGCGTCGCTTCCTTGGAATATTTCGCCTTCCATTCGTCATACGGCATGCCGTAGACGATTTTGCGCGCGTCCGGATCGCTGAGGGGAATCTTCCGCTCCTCCGCCGCCTCGCGATACCAGCGCGAGAGACAGTTGCGGCAAAAGCCGGCGAGATTCATCAAGTCGATATTCTGCACGTCGGTGCGCTCGCGCAGATGCTGGACGAGGCGGCGGAACGCGGCGGCCTCGAGCTCGGTCTGGGTCTGTTGGTCCATGAGGATCTCCTTGCCCCTATTGTGGGACGCGCGGGCGGCAATTTCCAGGGGCGCGGCGCCGGCATAAATCGAGCCTAAATCGGTGATAAGGTGGTGACAAAACGCGACTTTTCCGGCCGAAAAGCCGATCTGGCGGGCGCAGCGGTCATTGCGCCGAGCGCCGGATCGCGTGGAGTTCAGGTTGCACCAGGACCGGCTTGAGCACGCGGGCGAGGCGCGTGGCCCATTCGCGCGCGCCGGCGTCGCCAGCGACCAAGTCCTGACGCAGTTCGATCGCGACATGCGGCAGGCCCTTCGCATGCGCGTGATGGCTCACCGTGTAGCCGCGCGGCTCGCGCGCCGAGTAGGGCAGATTGTCGCCGACCACCAACTCCGCCTCGCCGCCCAGCGCCGCCAGCAGCGGCGCGGCGATGCGCGGATCGTCGTCCCAGAGAATGCCGACATGCCAGGGCCGCGCGAAGCCCTTCATCACCGGCGTGAAACTATGCACCGAGATCAGCGCCGGCACGCCCCCGATAGCCGCGAGGCGGCGATCGATGGCGGCGTGATACGGCGCGAAGATTTCGTCGCGCCGCGCCGCCCGCGCCGCGTCCGATAGATTTTCGTTGCCCGGAATGGCGATGCCGTCGCTCGCGGCCGGGATCGAGCTCGGATCGTGCGGCGCGCGGTTGCAATCGATCACCAGGCGCGAATAGCCGGCGAGGATCGCGGACGCGCCGAGCGCGGGCGCGAGCAGCCGCGTCACCGCGGCGGCGCCGATATCCACCGCGATATGCTCGGCGAAGCGCACCGCCGGCAGGCCCAACGTGCCCAAGGCCGCCGGCACGCGAGCGCTGGCATGGTCGCACACCAACAGCACCGGCGCGGCGCCGGGAATTTCCTCGAACGGCGGCGGATCGGCAGAGCTCAGGAGCGATGTCAAACCATTCTCCGTCATGGCCCGCTTTAGGCGGGCCATCCATGACTCAGTTTGCGGAGAAACCGCCTTCGGCCGCAACCCGCAAAAGAATTCGTGGATGGCCCGCCGTCGCGGACCAAGACGAAATAATTGAGTGAGGTTATGTTGAAGCAATGTCCGTTTCCGATCCCCGCGCGTTTTTGCGTTCCCTCCTCGACGCCGCGATCGGCGCGGCGGCGCCGGAGAAGATCGTACCGCCGCATCTGCCGGAGCCGCCGCGCGGCCGCACCATCGTGGTCGGCGCCGGCAAGGCCGCGGCGGCGATGGCGCGCGCGGTCGAGGATCATTGGCCCGGGCCGCTCTCCGGCCTGGTCATCACCCGCCACGGCTATGGCGTCGCGTGCCGGCGCATCGCGGTCGTCGAGGCGAGCCACCCGGTGCCCGACGCCGCCGGCATGGACGCGGCGCGGCGCATTCTCGACGCGGTGCAGGGGCTGAGCGCGGACGATTTGGTCCTGTTCCTCGCCTCGGGCGGCGGCTCGGCGCTGATGGCGCTGCCGGCGCCGGGCATCAGCCTCGCCGACAAGCAGGCGGTGACCCGCGCGTTGTTGAAATGCGGCGCCACCATCGGCGAGATCAACTGCGTCAGAAAGCATCTTTCCGCGATCAAGGGCGGACGGCTCGCCGCCGCGGCCTATCCCGCGCGGCTCGTGACCCTGGCGATTTCCGACGTGCCGCGCGACGATCCGTCGGTGATCGCGTCGGGACCGACCGTGCCCGACCCCACCAATTTCGCCGACGCGCGCGCGATCCTGGCGAAATACGCGATCGTGCCGCCGGAAGCGGTGGCGCGGCGCCTCGCCGAAGCGCAGCGACGAAACGCCGAAGCCGGGCGACCCGCGCCTCGCCCGCGCCGAGTACCGCATGATCGCGACGCCGAAACTGTCGCTCGACGCGGCCGCGGCGGCCGCGCGCGCCGCCGGCGTCACGCCGATCATGCTGGGCGACGCCATCGAAGGCGAGGCGCGCGACGTGGCGGCGGAACAGGCGCGGCGCGCGGTCGAGATGGCCAACCGTGGGGACCTGCCCGCCGCGATTCTCTCGGGTGGCGAACTGACCGTGACGGTTCGGGGACAAGGACGCGGCGGACCCAACACCGAATTCATCCTGGCCTTGGCCCTGGCGCTTCAAGGCCAGCCGCAAATCCACGCCCTCGCCGCCGACACCGACGGGATCGACGGCACCGAGGACAATGCCGGCGCGGTGTGCGAACCCGCGACGCTTTCGCGCGCCGCGGCGGCGAAACTCGACCTTGCGTCGTACCTCGCGAACAACAATTCTTACAGCGCCTTCGCCGCGCTCGGCGATCTCGTCGTCACCGGCCCGACCCGAACCAATATCAACGATTTCCGCGCCATCCTGATCCAGCCGAAACCATGAGACGCCAACGCAGCGCCAAGATCGTCGCGACCCTCGGACCGGCGAGCGACACGGCGGCCCAGATCGCGGCGCTGTTCGAGGCCGGCGTCGATGTGTTCCGCCTCAATTTCAGCCACGGCGAGCGGAGCGAGCACGCGGCGCGCATCGCCGCCATCCGCGCGCTCGAGCAGAAGATCGAGCGGCCGATCGGCATCATGGTCGATCTGCAAGGGCCGAAACTGCGCGTCGGCAAATTCGCCAAGGGCAAGATCGCGCTGAAAATCGGGCAGAAGTTCCGCCTCGATCTCGACAAGGCGCCCGGCGACGCGACTCCGCGCGCCGTTGCCGCATCCCGAGATTTTCGCGGTGCTGGACCGCGGCACGGAGATTTTGCTCAACGACGGGCGGGTGCGGCTCGAGGTCGAGAAGCATGGCAAGAATTTCGCCGAGACCAAGGTGCTGGCCGGCGGGAAATTGTCCGACCGCAAGGGCGTCAACCTTCCGGGCGCGGTGCTGCCGCTGTCGGCGATCACCGAGAAGGACCGCTCCGATCTCGCCTTCGCGCTCGATCACGGCGCCGACTGGATCGCGCTGAGCTTCGTGCAAGGCCCCGACGACGTTGCCGAGGCGAAGAAGCTGGTGGCCGGCCGCGCCGGGGTGCTGGTGAAGCTGGAGAAGCCGTCGGCGGTGAAGCGCCTGGGCGAGATCGTCGATCTCGCCGACGCGGTGATGGTGGCGCGCGGCGATCTTGGCGTCGAAATGCCGCCCGAGGACGTGCCGCCGTTGCAGAAGCAGATCGTCCATACCTGCCGCCAGGCGGGAAAGCCGGTGGTGGTCGCGACCCAGATGCTGGAATCGATGATCAACGCGCCGGTGCCGACCCGCGCCGAGGCCTCCGACGTCGCCACCGCGATCTACGAGGGCGCCGACGCGGTGATGCTGTCGGCGGAGACCGCCGCCGGTTCCTATCCGGTCGAGGCGGTGACGATGATGGACCGCATCGTCCGCCGCGTGCAGGCGGATCCGCTCTATCGCGCGGGACTGCATGCCGAGATGCTGACCGCGCCCGAGCACACCAGCCCCGACGCGATCAGCGCCGCCGCGCGCCAGGTCGCCGACACGGTCGGCGCCGCCGCCATCGTCTCCTATACCAACTCGGGCGCGACCGCGCTGCGCGCGGCGCGCGAGCGGGCCGGCGTCCCGACCATCGCGTTGACGGCGCGGATCGAGACGGCGCGGCGCCTCGCCCTGGTCTGGGGCCTGCATTGCGTCCATACCGCCGACGTGCACCGCTTCAACGACATGATCCAGAAGGCGACGCGGATCGCGCGGCAGGAAGGCTTCGCCCAAAAGGGCCAGCGCATCGTCATCACCGCCGGCATTCCCTTCGGCACCCCCGGCGCCACCAACGTGCTGCACATCGCCTGGGTGGGGGATTGATTAAAGGTTCAGCCGTTGCCGCCAAACCGCGAAATCCCTCTCCTCCTCAGGGAGAGAGGTTAGGTGAGGTGGCGGAAAACCTCGAACGTGCATCGACCACCTCACCCTCCCACGCCTTCGGCACGGGCCCCTCCCTCTCCGCAACGCGGAGAGGGACAGTTTTGCACGACGACCTTATCAATGTTACATTATAACTTATGAAACGCACCGCCTTTGCCCGCGCCGGGCACGATCACGAGCACTGCGTCGATGAAGCGCTCGACCGCGCCGACGCGCTGTGCGCGACGCAGGGCGCTCGCCTCACCGAATTGCGCCGCGCGGTGCTGGAGCTGGTGTGGCGCGGCCATGAGCCGGTCGGCGCCTATGCCCTGCTCGACGCGCTGAAACAATCGCATCCCAATGCGGCGCCGCCGACGATCTATCGCGCGCTCGATTTCCTCGCGGCGCACGGACTCATCCACCGCATCGAGTCGCTCAACGCCTATATCGGCTGCGACCATCCCGAGCGGCCGCATGCCGGGCAATTCCTGATCTGCGCCAAGTGCAGCAATGCCGCCGAGATCGACGATCCGTCGGTGGCGCGCGCGCTATCGCGAAGCGCGACCGAACGCGGCTTCGCGATAACCCGGCAGACGGTCGAGTTGTCGGGCCTGTGCCCGACCTGTCAGAGAATGGCGCCGAACTAGGCCGCCTGAACCTTCCGCTCTTTCGGCTGGATGTACGCCATCGCGGCATGTTCCGGACAATAGGGCTTGCCCGGCACCACGCGCTTGCCGCAGAAGCGGAAGCCCGGCTGCCCCGGATGGCCGTGCGGCCAGGAGCAAGTCGGACCCGCCTTGCCGGCGGCGTGCCGGATCGGCGGCGACTTCAGCGGCGACGGGCGTGGCGTCAGCATCAGCCGATGCGCCTTGCCGACCACGGCGTTCTTCGAAATCCCCAATTTTCGGCCGATTTCCGCGGTCGAAAGCCCCTGCTGCCATAACGCGGAAAGCTGGTTGACCAATTCGGTGGTCCAGATCGATTCCATCGCGTAGCACCGTATGTTGTGTGCCTGCCCACAGGCCATCACAAAATACAGTAGGGAAAAATATTAACGGAGCAACGGCGATTCGACTCCGCGACTTATATTTCCGTGGATAACTCGGCTATCTATTAGACGAAATTAGGAAAATTCGGCCGCCGGCAGGGCGCGGCCGCGGATCAGGTCGGCGGCCTTTTCCGCGATCATGATGGTCGGGATGTTGGTATTGCCCCCGATGATCTCGGGCATCACCGAGGCATCGACGACTCGGAGCCCCTCGATCCCACGCACCCGCAACGCCGCATCGACCACGGCGTCCTCGCCAATGCCCATGGCGCAGGTGCCGACCGGATGGGCGCGGTGGCTGGCATTGGCGCGAATCGCCGCCTCGAGGTCGGCGTCGGTCGTGACGCCGGGGCCGGGGAACATTTCGCGCGCGATGAAGTCGGCGATCGGCTTCTGGCGGTAGATATCGCGCGCCATCCGCACACCGCGGATCATGGTGTCGATGTCGGCGCGCGCGGTCAGCAGATTGAACTGGATGCGCGGCGGCGCCAGCGGATCGGCCGAGCGCAGCGTCACCCAGCCGCGCGACTCGGGATGGATCGCGCCGACGCGGCAATTGAATTCATGGATCGTGGGCTTGGTCAGGCCTGGAAACCACAGTTCGGCGAAATTGCCGAGCGCGAGCGACACCATCTGCACGTCGGGGCGCGCCAGCTCCGGGCGCGAGCGCAGGAAGATGTTCGCGGCGGCGCCGCTGTTGGCGAACGGGCCGGTGCGGTTGAGGAACCACTGCGCGGCATTGATGGTGGCGCGGTCAAGGCGGAGGAAGCGCGTGAACGTATCGCCTCGGTTGAGTTCCCAGGTGACGGTGACGTTGGGATGCTCGGCCAGATTCCGGCCGACGCCGGGCAGATCGTGGACGGGCGCCACGCCAAGCGCCGTCAGCTCGTCCGCCGGGCCGATGCCCGACAGCAGCAGGATCTGCGGCGAGTTGAACGAGCCGGCGCAGAGCAGGACCTCGCGCCCGGCCCGCACGCTCGCGCGGTCGCGGCCGAGAAGATACTCGACGCCGACGGCGCGGCCCTGCTCCACGGCTATGCGCGCGATCGTGGCGCGCGTGACGATCGTCAGGTTCGGGCGCGACCGCGCGCGGCGGAGATAGGCGACGGCGGTGCTGGCGCGCGCCCCGCCGCCGATCGTGTGCTCGAGCCGGGCGACACCTTCCTGCGTCTCGCCGTGCGGGTCGCTGGTCAGGACATGGCCGGCGCGCACCGCCGACGCGGCCAGCGGCTCGAACAGCATGTCCTTGTCCTCGACCGGGGAGACCTGAACCGGGCCGCCGGTGCCGTGATAAAGCCCGCCGCCGCGCCACGAATCCTCGAGCCGCCGGAAATACGGCAGCACGTCGGCATAGCCCCAACCGGCGAGACCCTTCTGCCGCCACAGATCGTAGTCGAGCCGGTTGCCGCGCGCGTAGATCATGGCGTTGATCGACGACGAGCCGCCCAACACCTTGCCACGGCGGATCGGCAGGCGGCGGTGGTTCAAGCCCGGCTCCGGCTCCGACTCGTATTCCCAGATGAAGCGCCGGCTGCGCGCCACTTTCGGAAACGCGATCGGCATCGGCATCAGCGGATGGTTGTCGCGCCCGCCGGCTTCGAGCAGCAGCACCGCGACGTCGCGATCTTCCGAGAGCCGGCTCGCCAGCACGGCGCCCGCCGACCCGGCGCCGATCACAATGTAGTCGAACGCGCGGGGCATCACCGCTCCAGCGGAGCGCCGTGCGCGAGCTCGCGATAGAAGAAATAGGAATCCTTCGGGATGCGTTTTTGCGTCGCGTAATCGACATAGACGATGCCGAAGCGCTTCGAATAGCCCAAGGCCCATTCGAAATTGTCGAGCAGCGACCAGACGAAATAACCTTTGACCGGCACTCCCGGCCGCCACCGCGTCAAGCAGCGCGCCGAGATAATCGCGCAGGAACGCGACGCGCTCCGGATCGCGAACCCTGCCCTCGCCGTCCACGACATCGTCGAACGCGGCGCCGTTTTCGAGAATGTAGACCGGCAGCTCGCCGCTCCATCGCGCCTTCGCGTCGATCAGGCTGAGGCGCAGCCCGTCGGGCGTGATCGGCCAGCCCATCGCGGTGACCGGCGCATCGACGTGCGCGTAGCCGACATGGAACAGATGGTCCGCGTCCCAGCGGATGCGCGCGCGCGAATAATGGTTGAAGGCGAAATAATCGAGCTTCTGCTTGACGATGTCGAAATCGCCGTCCTGCACGAATGGCTTGATGTCGTCGGCGATCGGCTCGGGATATTTGCCGAGGAACTGCGGATCGGGAAAGGCGCGGTTCATGATCGCGTCCATCAGCTCGCAGGCGACGCGGTCCTGCTCGCGGTCGGTGGCCGGCTCGCGCGGCGCGAGATTGTAGATGTTGCCGAGCTTCAAATCGGCGCGCGCCTCGCGCAGCGCCAACACGCCGAGGCCGTGCGCGAGATTGACCGTGTGGATCGCCCGCCACACCGCCTCGCGACTTTGCAGGCCGGGCGCGTGATCGCCCTGGCCGTGGCCGCGATAGGTGAAGATGTTGGGCTCGTTGAAGGTGGCCCAGTGCGTCACGCGGTCGGCAAGCCGGCGCGCGACGATGGCGGCGTAGTCGCGGTACCAAAAGGCGGTGTCGCGGTTGCGCCAGCCGCCTTTGTCCTCGAGCGCCTGCGGCAAGTCCCAGTGATACAGGCACAGCCAGGGCTGGATACCGGCGGCGAGCAGCGCATCGACCAGCCGATCGTAGAATTCGAGGCCCTTCTCGTTGGCGGCGCCGCGCCCGGTGGGCTGGATGCGCGGCCACGCGGTCGAGAAGCGATAGGCGCCGATGCCGAGTTCGCGCATCAGTGTCACATCCTCGCGCCAGCGATGATAGTGGTCGCAGGCGATGTCGCCGGTGTCGCCGTTCGCGATCTTGCCCGGCGTGTGGCTGAAACTGTCCCAGATCGACGCGCCGCGCCCGTCCTCGTTGACGGCGCCCTCGATCTGATACGCCGCCGTCGACGCGCCCCAGAGAAAGCCGGATGGAAAGGATTCAGCCATCGTTCGCGATCATCACCCCTCCCCCCTTGAGGGGGAGGGGTTATCGAGCGCCATTTACTTCACCTTCTTCGCCTGCGCCTTCGCCTCTTCGGTCATGGCGCGGCGGCGGTTCTCGAATTCGAGCCGGCCGGGATCGATATTGTCGTCGGTCGGGAACGACGCGAGGATGTCGCTGAACAGGCCCGCGACTTCGTCCTTGAACTCGCCATGCGTCAGGATATAGGCGTCGTTGCGCCGGATGCCGCGCAGCACGCGCTCGCCCATTTCCACCGGGTTCATGCCAGCATTGCCGGAGGAGGCACCGACATGGCGCGGCGGATGCTGGGTCTTGGCCTTCAAATGCTCGGGCCGCGATTTCTCGCCGTCCATGATGTTGGTGTGGACCAGGCCGGGGCACAGGACCGAGACGCCGATATTGTACTGGCCGAGGGCGAGGCGCAGCGAATCCGTCAGGCCGCGCACCGCGAATTTCGACGCGGCATAGATGCCGCCGGTCGCGGTCAGCGGGATGATGCCGGCCATCGAGGAGGTATTGACGATGTGGCCGCCCTCGCCATGCTTCTTGATCCGCGGAATCGAAGGTTTTGACGCCGTTGACGACGCCGCCCAGATTGACGCCCATCACCCAGTCCCAGTCCTCGTACTCGGCCTGGTCGATGGGCGCGTTGCCGCCGACCCCGGCATTGTTGCAGACGACGTGGACCTTGCCGAAGACGCGCTCGGTCTCGTCGGCGGCGCGGGCGAAGGCCTCGCGGTCGGTCACGTCGAGCTTGATGAGATGGTACGGCAGGTTGGAGCCCTTCAGCACCGACGCCGCCTCGTCGAGATGGTCCTGGCGGACATCCGCCATCACCACTTTCATGCCGTTCTTGAGAAACACCCGCGCCATGCCGAAGCCGATGCCCGAGGCGCCCCCGGTGATAAAGGCGGTTTTGCCGTCGAACGTCCTTCATGCGCGAGCCTCCCGTTTTTTGCCGCGCCATTATCCCGTTTCGCGCCGGTTTGAGAAGCCGCTTCGGGCCGCCCCGCCGCCCATCTGTCTTTCGGCGGAGCGGAATCCTATCCTAGCTCCGTAAAAGTGCCGCGGCGGGGGGCCGCGCCACAATGGGGGAGACGCGCATGAGACGGCGCATCGTCGCGTTTCTGGGCCTGATGTTGATCGGGGGATTGCCCGGCGTTGCGTCGGGCCAGCAGAACGACTGGGATGTGACCGCGCAGGGCGTGTCGAAGGATTGGTTCGATCCCGGCGTCAACGCCAAGAACAAGAACGCCCCGACCAACCGGCTCAAGAAATTGACCGAGTGCCCGGATTGCCAGCCGCTGGCCGACAAGCTGCAGGCGCTGCTCGACGCTTGGTACCTCGCCGAGTTCCAAGCGGGCACGGATCTGCAACACGCGGGCATGAGCGACGATTCCAGCCGCGGCTCCGACGAGCAGAAACAGGGCAATGCCATGCAGGCGGAGGCGCGCGCCGGCCTCGGCGGTCTGAGCGCCGCCGACGTTCGGCAGAAAATCAAGCAGGCGAAGAAAAAGCCGGACCCGGCCATCCCCCAAGACAACGCCGCGTTGGCGGGCGCTATCAAAGACGCGGCGGCGGCGCTGGCAAAGTGCCTCGAGGACTGCAAAAAGAAAGCCGCCGCCGCGCGGCCCGGCACCGCGCAGCCGCCGCCGGAAGGGCCAGGCACTTCGCCGCCGCCGGAGCAACCGCCGGCCGCCGTGCCGAAGCCCGACAAACTGATCGAGCTGGATTTTGTCATCAACCGGGGCGCGGAAATCACGCCCGAGGACATCGACGAGGCGCTGAAAAAAGTGAACGAGGCGTTCGCCAAGAGCGGCGTCGGATTTACGCGCAAGACCTCCACGCCCGTGAACGACCCGAATCTGCCTGAGGTTCCGGAAAACGCCGGCGCCGACAAATCGTCCGGCGATCAGCAAAAGATCGCCGGCGAGGCCGAGAAAGTGGCGAAGGGCCTATCCAATCCGCACGGCGTCATCACCGTCAAAGTGGTGAAGAATTTCCACGATCCGGACAACCCGAACCACTCCTCGATCCAGGGCATCACCATCGGGCGCACCATCCTGGTCGCCGATCCGTTCGATATCGGCAAGAACACGATGGGCCGGGAGCCGTTTTCGCACGTGCTGACGCATGAGTTGGGCCACCGTCTCGGCCTCGGTCACGCGGTTCTGCCCAGCGACAAGGATTATCCTCACCAAACCGACGGCCACTACGACACGCCTAACGTCATGTCGCCGGAATATGGCGGCGGCGATCCGGACGAGTTCACTCCGGACCAGATCGCGGTGATCAAGAAGAACGCCGCAATCCTCTTGGGAGCGCCGCCGCCGAACGGCGCACCGCTGAAATCGCTGTTGCCGGTCTTCCGCCACGCCGTGCCCCTGCTTCACGGTCTCGGCCGCGGCGACGATCGGCGCGGGCGGCGTCAGCCGTCGAACAAGCCGGCGACCACGGACAAACCGGCCTCGGATCAACCGCCGGCTCGCGATCAATGACCAGAGCTAAAACAAAATTTAGTGGCGGTGCCAGGGATAGTCTGCGAAAGGCCAGTGGCCCGCAACGGTTCACGCCCATGCAGCAGCCAACCCCGTCTCACGAGACCAAAGTATTGCTGATCGAGGATGATTCCGAGACCTGCGGCGAAATCCGCGGCGCGCTCGCCGAGCGCGGCTATGAGGTCGAGGTGGCGGGCACCGGCAGAACCGGCCTCGCGGCGGCACGGGCGGGTGCGTTCGATGTGCTGATCGTCAACCGCCTGTTGCCCGAGCTGGAAGGGCTGACGGTCATCGAAACGCTGCGCGCCGAAGGCGTGCGCACGCCGGTGCTGGTGCTGAGCGCCTTGGGCGCGGTCAACGACCGGATCCGCGGGCTCAAGGCAGGCGGCGACGACTACCTCACCAAGCCGTTCGCCCTGGGCGAGCTGACCGCGCGGATCGAGGCGCTGCTGCGCCGGCCGGTCGAACACACGCGCGACGGCGCTGCAAGTCGGCCCGCTTACGCTTGACCTGATCGACCGCACGGCCAGGCGCGGCGACCGGCGGATCGAGCTCTTGCCGCGCGAATTCAAGCTCCTCGAGTATCTGATGCGCCGGCCCGATCAGGTGGTGACGCGCGACATGATGCTGGAGGATGTCTGGAACTATCGCTTCCTGCCGCAGACCAATCTGGTCAACGTCCATATCGGCAAGCTGCGCCGCAAGATCGACGCGCCCGGCGAGACGCCGCTGATCCGCGGCGTGCGCGGCGCCGGATTCATGCTCGTTTCCGGAACCGAAGAACTCCACCCCCCGGCGGGCCATTGAGGTAGAATCCGCGCCGGCAAATCATGCGCGCGCCGGACATCATCCGCACCTCCAGTTTCCGCGTCGCCGGCATTTCCGCCGGCGTCTTCGTGCTGGGCGTGCTGGTGCTGTTCGCGTTCGTCTATTGGCAAACGGCGAACCGCGAGACCGCCACCGTCGATCGCTTCGTCGAGCGCGAGGTTCGGAGCTTCGCCGACGGCCATCCCGGCGAGCTGATCAAAAGCCTGACCTTGAGCGACGGGGGGGAAGAGCGCCGCGACGCCTACGCGGCGCTGTACGACAGCCGCAAGCGCCCGATCGCGGGCAATCTCGCCGCGCTGCCCGACGGGTTCCCGGTCAACGGCCACGCCCACGGCGCGACCATCGCCGGCGCGCGGCAGGTGCGCGCCGCCGCCGCCGCGCTGCCCGACGGACGCACCGTCTTCGTCGCGCGCGACGTCGCCGAGCTGAACCAGTTGCAGGGCGTGGTGCTCCGGGCATTGCTGCTCGGCGCGATTCCGGCGCTGCTGCTGGCACTTGCCGCCGGCGCGCTGCTGAGTTGGCGCGAGTTGCGCCGGGTGCGCATGGTGCACCGCGCGGTGGCGCGCATCATGCAGGGCGACTTGAAGGAGCGGTTGCCGGCGCGGAACGCCGCCGACGATTTCGACCGGCTGGCGATGGCGGTGAACCGCATGCTCGACGAAATCGAACGCCTGCTCGAGGAGATCAAAGGCGTCGGCGACAATATCGCCCACGATTTGCGCACGCCGTTGACCCGGGTGCGCGCGCGGCTCGAACGCAGCCGCGAGGCGATGCGCTCGCCCGCCGAACTCGAAGCCTCGATCGACGTCGCGGTCGCCGGATTGGACCAGACGCTCGGCATTATTACCGCTCTGTTACGGATCGCGGAGATCGAGGAGGGCAACCGCCGCGCCGGCTTCGGCGACATCGACCTCGCCCGCATCGTCCGCGACGTCGCGGAACTCTATGGCCCGATCGCGGAAAACGCCGGCATCGAACTGGCGGTCGCGGCGACCGAGCCGCGGCCGGTCAAGGGCGACCGCGACCTGCTGGTCGAGGCGATCGCCAACGTGCTCGACAACGCCATCAAGTTCGCGCCCGCGAACAGCCGCATCGATCTCGGCGTGATCGCCGGGCCGGACGGGCCGATCGTCCGGGTGCGCGACCGCGGCCCGGGCATCCCGCCCGAAGAGCGCCAGCAGGTGCTGAAGCGGTTCTATCGCGCCGACAAAAGCCGGACCCTGCCGGGCAGCGGCCTCGGCCTCGGCGTGGTCGACGCGGTGATGGCCTTGCATCGCTTCCGCGTCGCCATCGGCGACGCCCAGCCCGGTTGCGTGTTCGACCTGATATGCGCGGCGCAGCCCGCCGATTAAAAAAAACATTAAAAATAACTGCTTGTTTCCAATGACTTAGCCCGTCAACGTCGCGCCGGGTTTTGGTTGCCCGCTCCGCCCCGGGGCGGCTAATGGTAAGGTACGTCTCAACTCAGGACACCAATGCCGATCGTCGCCTACGTTCTGAAGCGGCCTTATACCGTCGTCGCCGGCTTGATCCTCGTGTGCCTCCTCGGCATCGGGGCGGCGATGCGCATGCCCATCGACATCTTCCCCGAAATCAATATTCCGGTCGTCAGCGTGGTGTGGACCTACAGCGGCATGAGCGCCACGGACATGCAGAACCGCATCCTGACGCTGCATGAACGCCAGATGGCTTCGCTGGTCGACGATATTTCGCGCATCGAGGCGACCAGCTACCAAGGCGTCGGCGTCGAAAAGGTCTTCCTACAGCAGGGCGCCGACGTCAGCCGGGCGGTGTCGCAGTTGGCGTCGAGCGCGCTCGTCGTTCTGAAATACATGCCGCCCAACATCACGCCGCCCTTGGTGATCCGCTACGGCGCCACCGACGTGCCGATCGTTCAGCTCAGCCTCTCCAGCAATTCGCTCTCGGACACCAAGCTCAACGATCTCGGCCAGAACGTCATCCGCCCCGATCTCGCGGTCGTGCGGGGCGCCGAGGTGCCGTATCCCTATGGCGGCAAGCCGCGCCTCATCATGGTCGATCTCGACCAGAAAGCCTTGCAGGCGCGGCACATGTCGCCGACCGACGTCAGCAACGCGATTCTGCGCCAGAACGTGATCCTGCCTTCGGGCGATGTGAAAATCGGCAGCAAGGACTACACGCTGACGATGAACAACAGCCCCAATTTCATCGACACAATCAACGACTTCCCGGTCGGGGAGATCGACGGCCGGATGGTGTTCGTCCGCGACGTCGCCCACGTCCACGACGGCTTCCAGACCCAGACCAATTCGGTCTCGGTCAACGGCACGCCCGGCGCGCTGATGATGATCCGCAAGACCGGCGGCATATCGACGCTCGCCGTGATCGACGGCGTCAAGGAAGCGCTGCCCTATATCGAGAAGATCATTCCCAAGGGCGTCACCATCAAGGCGATCTTCGACCAGTCGATCTTCGTCAAGGCCGCGATCAACAGCGTGATCATGGGCGGCTTGATGGCCGCCGGCCTGACCGCGTTGATGATCCTGATGTTCCTCGGCAATTGGCGCCTGACGCTGATCACGCTCGCCTCGATCCCGCTGTCGATCGTGTCGGCGATCCTGATCATGTATGCGACCGGCGAAACATTGAATACGATGACGCTCGGCGGCTTCGCTCTCGCGGTCGGCATCCTGGTCGACAACGGCACCGTCGTCATCGAGAACATCGAGCGTCACGTCCACGAACGCGAAGGTCTGGTGGCGGCGATCATCAACGGCGCCGGCGAGGTCGGGGTGCCGACGTTCCTCTCGACCCTGTGCATCTGCATCGTGTTCGTGCCGATTTTCCTGCTCACCGGAATTCCGAAATATTTGTTCTCGCCCTTGTCGATGTCGGTGTGCGTGGCGCTGGTTGCGAGCCTGATTCTGTCTTTTACGATGGTGCCGGTGCTGTTCCGCTTTCTGATGCGGAACGTCACCGAGGCGCGGCACGAGGAGCAGGAGCTGGACCGGCCCCGGCCAAGCCGCAATCCATTCAAGGAATTTCACCGCCGCTTCGAGCGCGGCTTCGACCGCGCCCGCAACGGTTATCGCGACAGCGTCACCTGGTGTCTGTCGCGGCCCGTGGCGACGGTCGGCTTCTTCCTGATCCTGATGGTCTGTTCGCTGGCGCTGTTCCCGATGCTCGGCGAGGATTTCTTCCCGCAAGTCGATGCCGGACAGATGCGGCTTCATGTCCGCGCGCCGCCGGGGACCCGCATCGAGCAGACCCAACAATATTTCGCCCAGGTCGAGACTGCGATCCGCAAGACCGTCGGCAACAATCAGATCGACACGATTCTGGACAATATCGGCCTGCCCTACAGCGGCATCAACATCGCCTTGAGCGATTCCGCGACTGTCGGTCCGATGGACGGCGAAATTCTGGTGGCGCTCAAACCGAACCACACGCCGACCGCGGCCCACGTCGCCGATTTGCGGCGCGATTTGCCGAAGCTGTTTCCGCAGATGGAATTCTTTTTCCAGCCCGCGGACATCGTCGATCAGGTGCTGAATTTCGGTCAGCCGGCGCCGATCGACGTGCGAATCTCCGGGCCGGACAATGACGCGGCCTACAATCTCGCGGCCCAGGTGTCGCGTGACCTGAAACGGATTCCGGGTATCGTCGATTCCCATGTCTCGCAGGTGCCGGACGCCCCGGCGCTGACCGCCAATATCGACCGGACGATGGCGCAGGAGATGGGCCTCGATCAGCGCGGCGTCGCCAACGACGTCCTGGTCACCACCAATTCGAGCTTCCAGCCGGCACCGAATTTCTGGGTCGAGCCGAAAAGCGGTATCAGCTATTCGCTGGTCGTGCAGTATCCTCCCTACAAATTCGATTCCGCGCAGGATTTGTGGCGCATTCCGGTCACGCCGGGGGATGGCGGCCAAAGCCAGCTTCTCATGAACGTCGCGAAGTTCGGCCGCACCAAGGTGCCGCTGGTGATGTCGCAACTCAATATCCGTCCGGTGTTCGATGTCGACGCCGACGTGCAAGGCACCGACCTCGCGACCGCCGCCGCCGCGATCGAACGCGTGCTCGCCGCCGACAAACCGCCGGCGACCGCGGCGATTACCATGCGGCTGAGCGGCCAGATCGACACCATGCAGGAATCCTATTCCGGCTTGTTCGGCGGCATGGCGCTGGCGGTCATCCTGGTCTATTTGTTCCTGGTCATTAATTTCCAAAGCTGGATCGATCCGCTGATCGTGCTAATGGCGGTGCCTTTTGCCATCGGCGGGGTGATGTGGATGCTGTTCCTGACGGGCACGCATATCAGCGTGCCGGCGCTGATGGGGACCTTGATGTGCATGGGCTTGACCACCGCCAACAGCATTCTGGTAGTGACTTTCGCCAATCAGCGCCTGGCGGCGGGGGACACGCCGCGCGACGCGGCGATTGTCGCCGGTTACACGCGGCTGCGCCCGGTGCTGATGACCGCAGGCGCCATGATCCTCGGCATGATCCCGATGGCGCTTGGCATCGGCGAAGGCGGCGAGCAGAACGCGCCGCTCGGCCGAGCGGTTGTGGGCGGCCTGTTTTTTGCCACGTTCGCTACCTTGGTGTTTGTGCCCACCATGTATCGCTTGCTGCGGCGTCAGCGGCGAACCGGCGTACCCATACCCGCGGAGGCGGACCATGTTGAATCCGCGTGAGTCGGCGCCCGCGGCGCGGGCCAAGGGCGCGGGCCGGCCCCGGCCGCAACGGACGTCGGGAACCGGCCGCCGCCTCCAGATTTTCGCCGGCGGAATCGCCATCGTGCTGGCGGTCGGGTTCTTCGTCGTGCATCAGATGCGAAGCAATGCCGCCGCCGATCTGGCGCAGGACACCAAGGAACAGGCGGCGACGCCGCCCCTCGTCGTCGTAATCCCCGCTGAAAAGGCGCCGGCCTCGACCTCGCTCACGTTGCCGGGCAATACGGCCGCCTGGTACGAGAGCACGATCTATGCCCGGGTCAGCGGCTATGTCGGGCAATGGTTCGTCGATATCGGCGACCATGTGAAAAAGGGGCAGGTGCTGGCCAGCATCGAGACGCCCGATCTGGACGCGGAGTTGGCCGGCGCCCAGGCGAAACTCAAATCCGCCGAGGCAGACGTTCACGTACGCGAAGCGCAGGCGGCCTTCGCGCGGACGACCTATGAGCGTTGGCGCAACTCGCCGACCGGGGTGGTCTCGGAACAGGAGCGCGACCAAAAGAAGGCCGATTTCGGCAGTGCGACGGCGCAGCTCAACGCCGCCTTGGCCAATGTGACGGCCGATCAGGGCGACGTCGACCGGCTGACCGCGCTGACACAATTCAAGCAGGTCACGGCGCCTTATGACGGCACGATCATCGAGCGGCGCATCGATATCGGCAATCTCGTCACCGCCGGCAGCACCTCCACCACCACGTCGATGTATCGCATGGCTCAGGACGATCCGATGCGGGTGTTTATCGACGTGCCGCAGAGCGTCGCCGCGGAAATGATCGTCGGCCTGCCGGCCAGCATCGTCGCGAACGACCTGCCGAACCGGAAATTCAAGGGCAAGATCACCCGCAACGCCAACGCCATCGATCCGCGAGCGCGCACGCTGCGCGTCGAGGTCGACGTTCCCAATCCCAAGGACACGCTGGTTCCCGGCATGTATGTCGAGGTCACGTTCGACCTGAAGGTGCGGGGCACGGTCGAGGTGCCGGCATCGGCGATGATCTATCGCTCCACCGGGCCGCAAGTCGCGACCGTCGGCGCGGACAACCGCGTCACGTTCCACAATGTCCAAATCGCCCGCGACGATGGCAACGTGCTGGAACTCGGGTCAGGCGTCGTGGCGGGCGATCGCGTGGTCCTCAACATCAGCAACGAAATCGCCGACGGCACCAAGGTCACCGTGGCCGGACAACAGTCGGGCTTGGCCAGCGCGGCCGCGCCGGCGCATTGAGATTTGGAGCGGCGCGGCATGAGGTGGTGGGTTCTCGCCGTCTACGCGCTCGTGGCAGGCTGCACGGTCGGACCGGATTACAATCCCATCGCCATCTCGTTGCCGAAGGATTTTCCCGATCCCGTCGCCGCCATCGCCGACGTGATGGGGATGACCGCGCCGGCCAAGATGGAGCATCCGCATAATCGGAAGCCCAATCCGACGCCGATCGAACTCGACGCCTGGTGGCGTTCGCTCAACGATCCGGAACTGAACTCGCTGGTCGAGCGCGCGATCAAAGGCAATCTCGATCTCGCGGTGGCGCTCGACCGGCTGCAAGAAGCGCGCACCCAGGAAGACGTCGTGCTGGGCACCGCGCTGCCCGCGGGCGATATCGCGGGCGCGGCCGGCAAGGGCACCGGCAGCGACGTGACGCGTGGCCGAGTGCCGTCGATCCTGACGTCGGCCGACAATCGCACCGGCCTCACCCAGATCAACCAAATCGCCGGTTTCGAGGCCGGCTGGGAGGTCGACGTCTTCGGCCTGTACCGGCGCGAGCTGGAGGCCGCGCACTACGACACGCAAGCCACGTTGGCCGCGCGCAACGCCACGCTGATATCGGTGGTCGGCGACGTGGTCCGCGCCTATATCGATCTGCGCGGCCTGCAGACGCGGCTCGCCATCCTGCACCAGGACATCGCCACGCAAAGCCATTCGGTCCAGGTCGTTCAGGAGCGCTTCGATCGCGGTCTGACCAACGAGCTTGACGTCACCTTGGCGAAGCGCGAATTGGCGACGCTCGAAGCAACCTTGCCGCCCTTGGCGGCGCAAGTGAAAGCCGCCGAATACACCATCGCGATTCTGCTGGGCGAAATGCCGGCCACGCTAGAGCGGGAGCTGAGCAAGCCGGAGATGATCCCGGCGCTGCCGGAGCGGATCGTGTCAGGCATGCCGCTCGAACTCTTGAAGCGCCGGCCCGACATCCAGGAAGCCGAGCGCGAGGTCGCGGCCGCGACGGCGCGGATCGGCGGCGCCACCGCCAATCTCTATCCGCACCTGATCTTGACCGGCGCCGCCGGCGGTCAGGGCCAAGGGCTCGGCGTCTCGCCCAATCTGGCGCAGTCGATCTGGTCCGCCGGGCCGACCGTCTACTGGGACGTGCTCGATTTCGGCACGCTCGACGCCCTCGTCCAAGTTGCCGATTACCGCGCCAAGGAACGGCTCGCCGCCTACAAGGCGACCATTCTCCGGGCCGTGCAGCAGGTCGACGCCGCGATCAACGATTACGCGGCGCAGCAGCAGCGGCTGCGAAATCTGGAAACCGCCTTGGCCTCGGCGGAGCGATCGGTCTCGCTGGCATCGCAGCGCTACGATCGCGGTCTCACCGATTTCCTCAACGTGCTCGATGCCCAGCGCGAGGAATACGGGCTTGAAGACCAGTACGCCCAGGCGCAGCAGACCGCGGCCGACGATTTCGCGGCGCTCTACAAGGCGCTGGGCGGCGGCTGGGAGCATTACCAATCGTTCCCGCCGGTCCGCGAGCCCCAACCCGCCATCGTCGCGGCGTTCGAACGGGCGTTCTCGTCATCGGACAAATCACCCTCCCGCCTTAAGGGGGAGGGATTCATTTCCTTGCGAGCGCGCGTCGGGACGGCGACAATGCCGCCAACGCGTCACGGCTAATTCAAGGAACAATCGAACAATGCCAATTCCGTTCAAGGGGCGGCGGGAAGATTTCCGGCTGGTCACGGGTCAAGGGCGCTACACCGCCGATTGGAGCCTGCCTAACCAGGCTCATGGATTTTTCCTGCGCGCCGACCGGGCGCATGCCGAGATTCTGTCCATCGACACGAGCGCCGCCCGCGCGATGCCGGGCGTGCTGGCGGTGCTGACCGGCGACGACATCGCCAAGGCCGGCTACAAATCGCCGCCGCCGATGGTGCAGTATCCCGGCAAGGGCGGGCATGAAGCTGCGCCATCCGCATCGCCCGGTGCTGGCGCAAGGCAAGGTGCGCCATGTCGGCGAGGAAGTGGCGCTGGTGGTCGCGGAGACCCTGGCGCAGGCGCAGGACGCCGCCGAGGCGATCGTCGTCGATTACCGGGACCTGCCCGCGGTGATCGCGGCGGAAGACGCCGACAAGGTCGGCGCGCCGCTGCTGCACGAGAGCGTGCCGAACAACGTATCCTTCGACTACGAATATGGCGACGCGGCCGCGACCGAGGCCGGTTTCGCCAAGGCCGCGCATGTGGTCAAGCTGACGCTCCACGCGCAGCGCATCGTCGGCAATCCGATGGAGCCGAAAGCGTGCGTCGCCACCTATGACGCCGCCAACGACATTTACGAGGTCTACGCGCCGTCGCAGGGCATGTCGATGATGCAGGGCGGCCTCAGCGCCGTGAGCGGCGTGCCGGTGTCGCAGATCCGCGCCCATGCCTACGATGTCGGCGGCGGCTTCGGCATTCGCGGCGGCGCCTATGCCGAATATTCGGCGCTGATGCTGGCGGCGAAAATCGTCGGCCGGCCGGTGAAATGGGTCTCGACCCGCAGCGAAACGATCCTCAGCGATTTCCATGCCCGGGCGGCAACGATGACCGGCGAGCTGGCGGTCGACAAGGACGGCTCGTTCCTCGCGGTGCGTTATCGCTGGCTCGCCGATCTCGGCGCCTATCCGACGCCGGTGGCGCCGTTCATCAACTCGCTCGCCGCGACCAGCCAGGCGGTGAATCTCTATCGCATCCCGGCGGTGTATGGCCTCCATCGCATGGTCGTCACCAACACCACGCCGACCACCGCCTATCGCGGCGCGACGCGGCCTAATGTCTCCTACATCACCGAGCGATTGGTCGCCGAGGCGTCGCGCGTCACCGGCATCGACCCGGTCGAGATCCGGCGCCGCAACGTCATCGCCAAGGAATCGTTCCCCTACAAGACGCCGCTCGGCACGCCGCTTGACAGCGGCGACCCTCCCGGCCTGTTGACGGAACTCGCGGCGGCGGCGGATATCGCGGGCTACGCGCAACGGCGCGAGGCGTCGAAGCGGCGCGGCAAACTGCGCGGCCTCGGCGTCGCGATGTTCATCGAACCTTCGGGCGGCGGCGGACCCAAGGAGGAGGTCGCAATCAAGTTCGGCGCCAACGGCGACGCCAGCATCTACAGCCAGGTCGGACCGTCGGGCCAAGGCAACGAGACGGCCTACCCCGAGATCGTCGCCGGCGTGTTCGGCATCGATCCGGAGCGCGTCAACATGCCGGTGGGCGATCAGCAGATCGCGCCGCTGGTCGGCATGGGCTCGATCGGCTCGCGCTCGGCGATGAGCCACGGCAGCGCCTTTCTAATCGCGGCGCGCGACGTGGTGAAGAAGGGCATGGAGCTCGCCGCCAAGGACCTCGAAGTCTCGGCGAGCGACATCGTGTTCGAAGAGGGCACGTACAAAGTGGCGGGCACCGATCTGTCGGTCGGCTTTTCCGAGATCGCACGCAAATACGGCGCGTCGCCCGAGAAGCCGCTCGACGTCAAGGCTCACATTCCCTCGCCGATGGCGTTCCCCAGCGGCGCGCATGTCTGCGAGGTCGAGATCGACCCCGACACCGGCGTGCTCGATCTCGTCTCCTATGTCGCGGTCGACGATTGCGGCAACCAGATCAACCCGACCATCGTCGCGGGCCAGGTCCATGGCGGCATCATGCAGGGGATCGGCCAGGCGATCGGCGAGCACTGCGTCTACGATCCGGAGACCGGCCAGCTCCTGAGCGGCAGCTTCATGGATTATTTCATGCCGCATGCCTTCGACCTGCCGGCGATGGCGCTTTACGATCACGGCGTGCCGTCGCCGAACAACCCGTTGGGCGCCAAGGGCGCGGGCGAGGCCGGCACCACCGGCGCGGTGCCGACGGTGGCGAATGCGGTGCACGACGCGCTGGCACCGCTCGGCATCCACCATATCGACATGCCCTACTCGCCCCACCGTCTCTGGCAGGCGATCCACAAGGCCAATGGGAAAGGATAATCGCCAACCGTTCTCAGCCGTCTTGCGAATTGCCGGCGTCGCGCTAACGAAAGCTGCTCTGGAAACCGCGCTTCAAGCCAAGCTCGATCGGTACGAGCCGGCCAAAACAGGTTCGATGCACTACGCTCAACTCGATGTCCCGATCGAGAGCGGTGGCTGGGACGCTGTCGTCGCCTATATCGACGTGATCGGGCCGCGAACTCTCCGCGCTCCGGAAAGAACAACGCATCGGCATGGTGACGATTGATTTCGCCGTCGCGTTTGATCGAAGGGTCAATAAGCTCTTTCAGTTGATGTGCCCAGCTATGCGGCGGAGACGATCGGTCGGCACGGCATCGACATTGAGTTTTCTGTCTATCTGACAAAATTAGCGTGTCACCCGCGGGCCTACCCACGGGTCTCATGCAAACGACGGGGCATTCCCCAGGTGGCTTGAGATGGCCGGGTCAAGCCCGGCCATGACGATTTTGGTCTGAATTCTACAGCTCCGCCGGCGGCAAGCGTTTCCCCAACAGCAGATCGGCGGCTTTTTCGCCGACCATGATGCAGGGCGCGTTGGTGTTGCCGCCCGGGATCGACGGAAACACGGACGCGTCGGCGACGCGCAAGCCCTCAACGCCGCGCACCTTCAGTTGGGCGTCGAGCACGGCGCCGTCGTCGTTGCCCATGCGGCAGGTGCCGGTCGGATGCGCCATCGTCGTCGCCATGCGGCGGATATAGGCGGCGAGCGCATCGCGCGAGGTGGCGCCCGGTCCGGGCATGATCTCGCGCGCGATCAGGCTTTTCTGCGGCTCGGTCGCGTACAGCGCGCGCGTCATCTCGATGCCACGGATGCACGTGTCGATATCCGCTTCCGCGCCGAAAATGTTGAGATGGATGTGCGGCTTGGCGCGCGGATCGGGAGAGCGCAGCGTCACCCGGCCTTTGCTCTCGGGATGGATCACGGCGACGATGCAGTTGAAGGCGTAGTTCCGACCCTTGCTCTGCCACGGCCACCACGCCCGGTCGAACAGGCCGATGGTGTTGCAGGTGAGCTGAATGTCGGGCCGCTCCAGCCCCGGACGCGTGCGCGCGAAAATGCCGGCGGTGTTGCCGTTGCAGGCGAACGGCCCGTCGCCGAACAGCGCCCACCGCAGCGTCCACCATGCGGCGCGGTCGACGCGCAGCTCGCTGAGGAAAGTCGGCCGTGTCGCCGCCATGACCACCGGCACCGAGCCATGCTCTTCCAGGTTCCGGCCGACGCCGGGCAGATCGACCAGTGGCGCGATGCCGTGCGCTTTCAGTTCGTCCGCGGGCCCGATCCCCGACAGCATCAGGAGCTGCGGCGAGTTATAGGCGCCGGCCGACAGCACCACCTCGCGCGACGCGTGGGCGTGAGTCAGGACGCCGTCCTTGACGTACTCGACGCCGACAGCGCGGCCGTTCTCAATCACCACGCGCGTGGTCAGCGCCTTGGTCACGACGGTGAGGTTCGGCCGCTTCATTGCCGGATGGAGGAAGGCGCGCGCCGTCGAATCGCGGCGGCCGAGCGGCCCAACCGTCAACTCGGTGACGAACAGGCCCTCGGGCCGGTCGCCGGAAATGTCGTCGCAAATCGGATGGCCCGCGGCCTGCGCGGCGGCGGCGAGCGGCTCGTACATCAGTTGCGCAGCACCGCCTTTCCTGACGCGCAGCGGCCCACCGGTGGCGTGATACGCGTTGTCGCCGCGCCAGGAATTTTCCGACCGCTTGAAATACGGCAGCACGTCGGCATAGCCCCAGCCCTCGAGGCCGAGCTGGCGCCAATGGTCGTAGTCGCGCGGATGGCCGCGCTTATAGCCCATGCCGTTGATCGAGGAACTGCCGCCGAGCACCTTGCCGCGCGCGACCGGCAATTGCCGTCCGTCGAGCTGCGGCTCGGGATCGGTTTCGTAGTTCCAGTTGTAGCGTTTGTCCCAGGCCGCCACGGGCCACGCGATCGGCATGCGCAGCACCGCGCCGCTATCGGCGCCGCCCGCCTCCAGCACCAGCACCTTGATGCTCGGGTCTTCGGTCAAGCGATAGGCGACGACGCAACCCGCCGAGCCGGCGCCGACGACGATGTAGTCGAATATTTCGGTCACGATTGGATCACTTGAAATCAACTTTCTATTTTATCCCTCCCCTCCCTTTGAGGGAGGAGAGGTTAGGTGAGGTGGGAGATCCCAGAGCGTCTATTGGCGACCACCTCACCCTCCCATCCCCAAAGCGGAGAGGGGAATTGCTACGGACCTGCGATGGAGAAGAAGCGCATGATTTTGGTACGCAGGAACGACGCCATGCCGACCTTCGCGATTTCCTGACGCTCGGCCGGGGTGAAGGCCATGACGTTGACGTTGTTGGCCGACCGCTCCGCCTCGATGCGGCTGAGCTCGGCCAGGATCGCGGGGAATTTGACCAGGATCGGCTCGAGCCGCGCCTTGTCGATCTCGATAAGGCCGGCGTCGGCGGCGGCCGTCACCGTCGCGCTGCGCGCCGCGCCGGTGAGCAGCGACCACTCGCCGAAGACGTGGCCGGGCGACAGCAGGCCGACCTTGCGTTGCTCGCCGCCCTCCATCTGCTTGAACACGTCGAGCAGACCCGACACCACCACGAACAGCGATGCGCCGGGGTCGCCTTCGCGCACCACGACGGAACCGGATTTGATGGGCTGAAGCGCGACGTTGCCCGCCAACTCGCCGATCTCCTCCGGCCCGAACGAATCGAACAGCGGCACGCGGCGCAGGATCGATGCGATGTTGACGCGCCGTTCGATGCCGCGCGTGGTGCGCGCCTCGCGCGCGTCATAATGCTCGCGCCGCGGATAGGCCGGCGCGAACCCGGCCTGATCGAGGAACTTGAGCGCGTTGATCGCGACCTGGTTGGTGATGAACTGCGCCTCGGGATAGTCGGGCACGTGGTAGTACATCGAATAGGGCACGCCGCTGTCGGCGAATTCCTCGATGATGACATACGGCTCGGGATCGGCGATCATGTTGGGCACCGCCTTCATCGCCGTCACCAGAATCGCGGCGACGCGCTCGGGCGGCGCCTCGTAGCCGACCGTGATCTTGAGCTTGTTCTGATACGCCCGCTTCGGCGCGTTGTAGTTCATCAACTGCAGCTCGACGAGCTTGCTGTTGCGCACCACGATCATGCGGTCGTCCAAGGTGACCAGATGCGTGTCGCTCCAGGTGATCTGCGTCACCTTTCCGACGACACCGTTGGCGACCTGGACCCAGTCGCCGATTTTCACGGTGCCTTCGCGGAAATTGAGCGAGATGCCGGCGATCAGGTCGGTCGCGGTGGGCTGTAGCGCAAAGCCCGCCGCCGCCGCGATGATGCCGGAGGTGAACAGCAGGCCGGTCAGCTCCAGCCCGAACACTTCCGACACGATCAGGATGCCGGCGCAGAAGAAGATCAGAATCCCGCCGATGTCGTAGAGCAGGCGCGGCATGCGGCTGGCGAAGCCCTGCCGGCGCGCCTGCGTCAGGACGAACATGCGGAACAGCTCGGTGGCGAGAGAGGCCAGCGCCAGCCAGAAGCCGGTCCCGGCGATGTCCTTCGCGATGGTCTCGTATTCGGCGGCGAGGCCAAAGCCGTGGCCGCGAACCGCCTGCCAATAGGCGGCCCCGAAAATCGCGACCAGGATCAACCGCAACGCCAGGCGCATGAATCTCCCCCTGCCCCACCTCTAATGAGGCGGGGCGCCCGGCGCAACGGTTAGTTCACTTTTTCTGACGGACCAACGGGCCAGTCGGCACGCCTTCGGCGAAATTGCGCCAGGGATGCTTGGCGGCGACCACCTTGTTCTTGAGCGTGCCGATCTTGTCGACGATCAGCTCCACCTCGTCGCCGGCGGCGATGCGCTTGTTCCCCGCGAAGGTGCCGAGCGAGATCACGTCGCCCGGCTCCATCGGCGTGTAGTCCGAGCAATAGGCCAGCACCTCGTAGGGATCGAAGATCATGTCTTTCGAGTTGCCCTTGCGCCGGGATTCGCCGTTGACCCGCACCTCCATGTCGAGGTCGCGCGCATCGGGCAGTTCCGCCCGCGTCACCACCCACGGCCCCATCGGGCAGAAGGTCGCGAAATTCTTGGCGTAGGAATAAGGCTGGCCCATCTTCAACCGCTCGCCCTGGCGGTCGCGGGCCGAGACGTCGTTGCAGATGGTGTAGCCGAAAATATAGTCGGCGGCCTCGCTCGGGCGGATATGGCGGCAGGCGCGGCCCACCACCAGCGCCAGCTCGTGCTCCTCGTCGACCTTCTGCGGGAACGGCGGCAGCTCGATCTCGTCGCCGTGCCCGATCATGTTCGAGGGATATTTCTCGAACACGATCGGCTCGTTGTAGAAGGCGAGATTGGCCTCGTTGATATGCTCCTGGTAATTGAGCGCGAGCGCCAAAATCTTCGACGGCCGCAGCACCGGTGGCAGATATTTCGGGTTCGCGACGCGGAATTCGCCGAGGCGGTTCGCGCTCCGGAGCTGGGCAATGCTGGCCGCGCCGATCGCGTCGATGTCGATGCCCGACTGGATGATCGCGAGAAGCGAACCGCCCTCGCGCATGGCGGGATGTGTCTGCGCGAGCGCGCGGGTGAGATCGATCACGCCGTCGTCGAGCTTGGCGCCGACATGCGGACCGCTATCGGTCGCGAAGGATAACAGCTTCATGGCTTCCTCCCGGTTGGCTGCGAGGCGCCATTATAGCTCACTGCCACGCGATGCGCGGCACGTTGCCGATGACGGCGCGGCCGATCGAAAGCTCGGCCGTCCTGCACCGTCACCGGCGCGGTGAGACGCCGCCGCCCGTCCGCGCCGCGCTTCGCAAGCACGTCGAGCAGCAGCTTCACCAGCGAGGCGTTCTTCGCCGGCAACATGCCGGATGCGACCGCCGCGTCGATCAGCGCGTCGTGATCGACGATGCCGGCGGTCATCGCCGCCGTCGGCTGCAGGTCGCCGTCGAGCGCGAGCGTGCCCCTCGCCTCGAGCCGCAGCGCGCCCCATTCGAGATCGGCCCGATCGATCTCGACCGTGCCGCCATCGTCGCGCCACGCCGTCAGCGTCTGCCGCCAATCGCCCGGCGGCAGCCCGCCCATGATCCGGATATCGACGGCGACAGTCTCGATCGTATCGCCCAGCGCCTTGACCGGTTTGGGCAAGACCAGGTGATAGAGCTGCAAGGTCGCGGTAAGGCCAAGGTCGCGATGGCTTTGCGGCGGCTGGCGCGGCAGCGTGAACTGCGCCGCAAGTTCGCCGGCCGACGCGCCGGCGCCGTTTAGCCGCAACACCGAGACGTCGAACATGCTGTCGTCCGCGCCCAGCACGACATCGCCCGACAGCGATTGCGCCGCGATCGGCGCGTCTACGCCCTGCGCCGTGCCGCTGCCGCCGCGCGGCGCCGCGACATGCCAGCGTGACAAATCCCACGGCGATGCCTCGCCGCCGATCTCCGGCACCGTCACGCGATAGAGGTTGCCGCGCGCAAGCGACGCGTCGGCGAGGGCAATGCGGAACGCGAACGGAAAGCCGCCAACCGACTCCTTGGTCCAGGCCAGCGCATAGCCTTGCGCGCGCCGCTCCGCGGCCCAACGGTCCAAGCCGGCCTGAAGCCGGTTCGCGGTAATAAACCAGTAGCCGCTATACGCCCCCGCCGCGACGACGAGCAGCACCAGGATCCAAACCACAATTCGGGAAACTTTCATCGGCCGCCGCACCTCCGCCGCGCGTGCCTCGGGACGCAGCCGCTCAGCCATACACGAATTCCGAGCGCGAGAAAGCCGCCTTTTGTCCCGCGCGGCCGGACGCGCTATAAAGCGTCATGCATTATGTCTTTCCCGCCCTGGCGGTGATCGCGATGCTCGGCGCGTTGGGATCGCTCGGCCTCGGGCTGATTTCGATGGCGCGCGGCGACAATCCGCAGCGCTCCAACAAGCTGATGCGCTCGCGCGTGCTGTTTCAGGCGCTGGCCATTCTGTTCTTCGCGCTGTTCATGATGCTGTTCCGACATCCCTAGCGGCGATGGTCAAGCTCACCCGCATCTATACGCGCGGCGGCGACAAGGGCGAGACCTCGCTTACCGACGGCAGCCGCGTGCCCAAGGACGATCTCCGCGTTGAGGCGTACGGCACGGTGGACGAGACCAATGCAGCGATCGGCCTGGCGCGTCTCCACGCGCCGCCCGCCGCCGACGCGATGCTGGCGCGGATCCAGAACGATTTGTTCGATCTCGGCGCCGATCTGTCGACGCCGGTCGGCGAGGCGAAGCGCCAAGCCGGGGCGTTGCGCATCGTCGCGGCGCAGGTCGCGCGTCTCGAGCAGGAGATCGACGCGCTCAACGAAGACTTGAAGCCGCTCGATTCCTTCGTGCTGCCCGGCGGCACCGCCTGCGCCGCCTATCTCCATCTCGCGCGCACCGTCGCGCGCCGCGCCGAACGGGTCGCGGTCAAGCTCGCCGCCGCCGCCGCGATCAACCCCGAGGCGCTCAAATACCTCAACCGCCTGTCGGACCATCTCTTCGTGCTGGCGCGTCACGTCAACGACAAGGGCGCCGCCGACGTGCTGTGGCGCCCGGGCGCCAATCGCTGATTATTTCGCCGGCGCGGCGGTGACGTTGAACCGCTTGGGCGGGGCCTTTTCCGTCGCCGCCGACGCCAGCAGCGCGTCCCACCCGTCCATGGTTCCGTGATACCGCTGATATTTGGCCGTGGCGTAGGCTTCGATCTGTTCGGCGGCGGGCGGATTCTGCTTTTTCGCCTCGTCGATCGCTTTCGCGATGTACCAGAAGCCTTGCGCGTCGGGCGGCGTCGACTCCAGCTCCGCGACGGCGAGGCGATAGGGATCGACGAAATTGGCCGGATGGGGAATCCCGACCGTCTTGAGCAGGGCCGCGCGCGCCTTCGCGTAATCCTTGGTGTAAAGACCGGCCAGACCGATCGCGCCGTAGAAAATCGCCTCGGTCTGGTTGCGCATGGCGGCGAATTCGGCCTTCGACATTCCGGGCAGCGCCTTCCACCCGGCCATCAGCTTTCGCCCTCGTTCGGCGTAGTTTCTCGCCTCGATCACCGCTTTCGGCGTCGCCTCGTTCATTTTGATGAAGGTCAGAATCGCCAAGGCCTGAACGTGTTGCGGGTCGAAGGCCAGCAGCCGTTCCGCAAGTAGCGCCACCTTCTCGCGGTTGCCGGCCGCTTGGTAGGCCGCCATCGCTTCTTGCAACGCGTCGGCATAGACCACGCTCTTCGGATAGTGGTCGGCGAACGCTTCCATCGCCGCGCCGCGCGCCGCTGCGTCCTTGAGATGGGTCGCGTCGATATAGGCTTTGAATTCCTTCGGGTCGTGAACGATCTTTTTCTGATCCGTCGATTGGAGGGTCTTGCTTTCCTGCGACAGCGCGCCTTGTTGCGCCGCGCCCAACAGCGACAGCGACAGCGACCACACACACCCAACGCCAGCACCAAATTCTTCATACGACACACACTCCTCGATCGGTCCGGCGCAACCTAGCCCATGACCGCGCGGAAGCAAAGCCGCGCCAGCCGTTTGCATCGATGGTTCATGTTCGAATCCGGCCGGGGCGCGCGGCGGCACGGCGGGCGTTGCTTTATCGTGCGGGCCGACACAGGGAGGCAGAAATGGCAAATCCGCTCGACGATCGGCGCGTCAACTCCGCCGACATCACCACCGTCGGTCACGATCTGCGGCGGCCGGGCGACGGCCTCGCGCCGCGCATGGCCAGTATCGCCTTCGGCGGGCCCGATCTCCGCACGGTCTATATCGGCTCGCTGCTCGGAACCGGCCTGCCGACCTTCCGTTCGCCGGTGCCGGGCCGCGCGTTATCGCATTGGGACAAGGACTGGCGACGTTAGGCGGCCGCGCGTGTCAGCGTGACGATGCGCCGCCGTACCAGCAGGTGGACGGAGGCGTCGTCGGGAAACAGCGCACGCAATGCGTCGTCATCGACGTCGAGCCCGCCGGTATAGGCGCCGAACGCAGGCATGACGAGCCGCCGCGCATCGTGGACAAAGCACGGACCGGCGAGGCGGCGTCCGCGCACCCGGATCGCCGCTTGCGGATGATAATGACCGCTGATTTCGCCCGGCGTGGCGTCAGCGCGCGCGATGTGCCGGAACGCAAGCGGTCCGATCGTCAACTCGTCGGCCACGACGCGGCCGCCGAGATGATCGGGCGGATGCGGATCGTGATTGCCGGCGATCCACACCCAGTCGCACGCATTCGTCAGGCGCTTCAAACGCGCGGCGTCGTCGGCGCCGAGCCGCGCCGGCGCGCCGCGATCATGGAAACTGTCGCCGAGACAGATGACGCGGCGCAGCCGCGGCTTGCGCGCCGCGTCGCCGAGGCGCGACAGCGTCTCCGCCGTGTCGTAGGGCGGCAGGAACTGGCCGCTGGCCGCGAAGCTCGAGCCTTTTTCGAAATGCAGATCGGCGACGATCAGCGCGCCCTCGTCCGGCCACCACAGCGCGCCGCTCGCCTCGGCAAATAATTCGGCGCCGTTGAGGCGGACGGGAATCGTGAACGTGTCGGCAGGATCGGGCATGGTGCTCCTCTAATCCCCTCCCCCCTTGAGGGGGGAGGGGGGTGTCTTTTGCCAACCCCGCTTCCATCAACAAGGCTTCCGTCGCTTCCTTTAGGAGATGATCCTCGGCCTCGCCATAGACTTGTTCGCGGCCGATTTCCAGCAGCACCGGAATCGCCAGCGGCGACACGCGCTTCAGACCGCGATGGCGGATGCGGCCCTTGACCCGGCCGAGCATGGCGCCGAGCCGCGCCACGTCGGTCAACCCGGTCGCGGCGTCGGCATAGGTGGCGCGCAGCAGAATGTGATCGGGCTGGTGCTTACGCAGCACGTCGTAGATCAGGTCGGAATTGAACGTGACCTGGCGGCCGCTCTTCTCCTGCCCCGGATATTTGCGCTCGATCAGGCCGGCGACGATCGCGACGTTGCGGAACGAGCGCCGCAGCATCGAGGATTCCATCATCCAATTCTCAAGGTCGTCGCCGAGCATGTCCTGGTCGAACAGCGCGTCGAAATCCCGCGCCTCCTCGAGACTCCACACCGCCAGCACGTAATCGGTGGCGACGAAGCCCATCGGCTTCAGCCCCGCGCGCTCCATCCGCTTGGTCAGCAGCATGCCCAAGGTCTGGTGCGCGTTGCGGCCCTCGAAGCAATAGGCGACGAGGAAATGCTTATTTCCGCGCGGGAAGGTCTCGATCAGCAGGCCCTTTGTGTCGGGCAGGAACGAACGATCCCGCTGCGCGTCGAGCCATTCATGCACCGGCGCCGGAAAATTCTTCCACGCGGCCGGCTTCGCCAAGAGGCCGCGCACGCGCTCGGCGAGATGCGTGGTCAGCGGCAGCCGCCCGCCCTCATAGGTCGGCACTTTCGGCTCGCCGCCCTTGGCGCGGGTCACCCGCACCTCGAGCTCGCGGATACCCTCGAACTGCAGCAGCTGGCCCGCGAACATGAACGTGTCGCCCTGGGTGAGGCCCTGCGCGAACCATTCCTCGACCTCGCCCAGAAGCTTGCCGCGGCCAAGCCGCACCCGCAGCATGTCGGCCTCGACGATGGTGCCGATATTCATGCGATAGCGATGCGCGATCCGGTCGGAGACGATGTGGAATTTGCCCTCGCTGTCCTCGAACAGTTTTTTCCAATTGTCGTAGGCGCGCAGCGCGTAGCCGCCATCGACGACGAAACGCAGCACGTCGTCGAAATCGCGCCGGCTCAGCTTTTCATAGGGCGCGGCGGCAACGACCTCCGCGAACATCGCGTCGGCGGTGAACGGCGCCGAGCACGCCATGCCCAAGAGATGCTGCGCCAGCACGTCGAGCCCGCCCGGCCGCGGCGCATCGCCGTCGAGATCGCCGGCGTCGACCGCGTCGGCGGCGGCCCGGCATTCCAGCAGTTCGAAGCGGTTGGCCGGCACCAGCACCGCGCGGCTCGGCTCGTCGAGCCGATGGTTGGCGCGGCCGATGCGCTGCATCAGCCGCGACACGCCTTTCGGCGCGCCGACATGGACGACGAGATCGACCGCGCCCCAATCGATGCCGAGATCGAGCGACGAGGTCGCGACCACGGCGCGCAACTTGCCCGCCGCCATCGCCGCCTCGACCTTGCGGCGCTGCTCGACCGCGAGGCTGCCGTGATGCAGGCCGATCGGCAGATTGTCGTCGTTCATGCGCCACAGCGCCTGGAACACCAACTCCGCCTGCGCCCGCGTGTTGACGAACAGCAATGTGGTGCGCTGACGCTTGATCGCGGCGTAGACCTTGTCGAGCGCGTAAAGCGCCATGTGCCCCGACCACGGCAGGCGGTCGTCGATGTCGAGGATCTCGACCTCGGGCTTGGCGCCCGGCTTGCCGATGACGCGCTTCACCGCCAGCCCGCCGGAGCCCAGCCATTGCGCCAACTCCGCGGGCCAAGCCACGGTCGCCGACAGGCCGACGCGGCGCGCCGACGGCGCCAGCGCGGCAAGGCGCGCGAGGCCGAGCGCCAACAGATCGCCGCGCTTGGTGCCGGCGAGCGCATGCACCTCGTCGACGATGACGGCGGAGAGGCCGGCGAACATCCGGGCGGCATCGGGATAGGACAGCAGCAGCGCCAGCGATTCCGGCGTGGTCATCAACAGATGCGGCGGGTCGCGGCGCTGGCGCTCGCGCTTGCCCTGCGGCGTGTCGCCGGTGCGCGTCTCGAGCCGCAGCGGCAGGTTCATCTCCGCGATCGGCTCGGCGAGGTTGCGGTGGATGTCGACCGCCAACGCCTTCAGCGGCGAGATGTAAAGCGTGTGCAGGCCGGCGCGCGGCGCCTCGGCAAGCTCGACCAGGCTCGGCAGAAATCCCGCCAGCGTCTTGCCGCCGCCGGTCGGCGCGATCAACAGGACCGACTGCCCCGCCTGCGCCGCCGCCAGCAGCGCCAATTGATGCGCGTGCGGCCGCCAGCCCCGCCGTGCGAACCAATCGGCGATGACCGGCGGCAGGAGGAGGGACGGCTGGGAAGCGACAACGCTCATTCGGCTATTATATAAGGCCCATGGCCGATCCTGCTTCCCCCGACACCTGGCTGCGCGTCACCGGCAAGGGCCTCTATTGCGAGCCGGGCGATTTCTACATCGATCCGCGCTGGCCGGTGGACCGCGCGGTGATTACGCACGGCCACGGCGACCATGCCCGCGCCGGGCACAAGCATGTGCTGGCGACGCCCGGCACGCTCGCGATCATGCGGCACCGCTATGCCGATGACACCGCGACGTATCAGCCCCTGCCTTATGGCGAGGCGCTGTCGCTCGGCGATGTCGGCGTCAAGCTCGTTCCCGCCGGCCATATCCTCGGCAGCGCGCAGGTCGTGCTCGACTATCGGGGGCAGCGTGTCGTCGTCTCGGGCGACTACAAGCGCCGTCCCGATCCGACCTGCCCGCCGTTCGAGCCGCAGCCATGCGACGTGTTCATCACCGAGGCGACGTTCGGCCTGCCGGTGTTCCGCCATCCGCCCGACACCGACGAGATCGACAAGCTCCTCCATTCGCTGACGCTGTTTCCGGAGCGCGCGCATCTGGTCGGCGTCTACGCGCTCGGCAAGTGCCAGCGCGTCATTTCGCTGTTGCGCCGCCAGGGTTACGAGCAGCCGATCTATATGCATGGCGCGCTGTTCGGATTGTGCGATGTCTATGAAAAGCAAGGCGTGCCGCTCGGCGAGTTGCTGCCCGTGACCGGCGTCCCGAAGGCCGAACTCGCCGGCAAGATCGTGCTGGCGCCGCCCGGCGCGCAGAACGAGGTGTGGGCGCGGCGCCTGCCCGACCCGCTGGCGGTGCAAGCCTCGGGCTGGATGCGGGTGCGGCAGCGGGCGAAGGCCGGCGGCATCGAGCTGCCGCTGGTGATTTCCGACCATGCCGATTGGGACGAACTCACCGCCACCATCGACGAGGTCAAGCCCGGCGAGCTGTGGGTAACGCACGGCGCCGAGGAGGCGCTGCTGTACCAGGCCGGCAAGATGGGCGTCGCGGCACGCGCGCTGTCGCTGGTCGGTTACGAGGACGAGGAATAATGCAGCGGTTCGCGGCGCTGCTCGACGGGCTGATCTTCACCCCGGCCCGCAACGGCAAGCTGACGCTGATGAAGGAATATTTCCGCGCCGCGCCCGACCCGGATCGCGGCTGGGCGCTGGCGGCGCTGACCGGCGAGCTGAGTTTCCGCGAGGTGAAGGCGTCGCAGATCCGCGCGCTGGTCATGGACCGCGTTGACGAGACGCTGTTCGATCTGTCCTACGATTTCGTCGGCGACCTGGCGGAAACGATCTCGCTGATCTGGCCGTCGCGCCACGGCGCCAACGACGTTCCGAGCCTGTCGGCGATCGTGACCGAGCTGCATGAGGCGACACGCGCCGACGCCCCCGCCCGCATCGGCCGCCGGCTCGACGCGCTCGACGCCACCGGACGCTGGGCCTTGCTCAAGCTCGTCACCGGCGGCTTGCGCGTCGGCGTGTCGGCGCGCCTCGCCAAGACGGCGCTGGCCGAATGGTCGAACGTACCGTTGGAAGAGATCGAATCCGTTTGGCATGGGCTCGCGCCGCCCTACACGGATTTGTTTCACTGGCTCGAAGGCCGGGCGCCGCGCCCGACCACCGAAGGCCAGCCGACCTTCACGCCGATCATGCTGGCGCAGCCGCTGGACGATGCCGATCTCGACAAGCTCGACCCCGCCGCCTATCGCGCCGAATGGAAATGGGACGGGGTGCGCGTGCAGCTGGTCGCGCGCGGCGGCCAGCGCCGGCTTTATTCGCGCACCGGCGACGATGTCGGCGCGGCGTTTCCCGAGCTGGTGGCGGCGATGCCGGCCGGCGTGGTGCTCGATGGCGAGCTCCTGGTGATGCGCGACGGCGAGGCGGCGAGCTTCAACGATCTGCAGCAGCGCCTCAACCGCAAGATCGCCAGCCCGAAAATGCTGGCCGAGTATCCCGCCTGGGTGCGGCTCTACGACATTCTCGAGGAAGGGGCCGAGGACTTGCGGCCGCTGCCCTTCGACCAACGCCGTGCCCGGCTCGAGACCTGGTTCGCGGCGGCCCGGCCAGCGCCGATGGACCTGTCGCCGCTGATCCCGTTCCAAACCTGGGACGAACTGAAGGAACTGCGCGCCGGCGCCCGCGACCGCGGCATCGAAGGCATCATGCTGAAGCGCGGCGATTCCGCCTACCTGTCGGGACGCCCGAAAGGCCCATGGTTCAAGTGGAAGCGCGACGCGCTGACGGTCGACACCGTGCTGATGTACGCGCAGCGCGGCCACGGCAAGCGCTCGTCGTTCTATTCCGACTACACGTTCGGCGTGTGGCGCGACGGCGAGCTGGTGCCGGTCGGCAAGGCCTATTTCGGCTTCACCGACGAGGAGCTGCGCCGCCTCGACCGCTGGGTGCGCGAGCACACGGTCGACCGTTTCGGCCCGGTGCGCGCGGTGACGCCGGACCTGGTGCTGGAGATCGCGTTCGACAGCATCCACCGCTCGACGCGGCACAAATCGGGCGTGGCGATGCGCTTTCCGCGCATCCACCGCATCCGCTGGGACAAGCCCGCCGCCGAGGCGGACCACATCGCCACTGTCGAACGGCTGATTACCTAGACAAGCCAATCCCTTACGGTGCCGCAACGCACCGATGCCCGCTCTTCAGTTGACACTTCAGCAAATTTATATAAGTCTGTGTTATCAAAGGGGAATAACCGATGGCCGGGGTCAGGTCGAGGCGGTTGAGCGCGAGCCGCTGCCTTATTTTGCTGGTTGCATTTCTTGTCAGCCGGCCGTGCTGGGGACAGGCCGCCGCGGACGCGTCCTGCCACGACGTGTTGGCGGCCGAGCCTCAGGCCGTGTCCGCCCTGGCGCTGGACGAACGCGAGCGCGATGGGGTGCATCAGTTCTACCACGACGTCGCGGATCGCTGCGCCTGGTCGGCGGCGAAGCTCGCGTCGCTGCGGGCGGTGCTATCCCGCGCGGCCGATCAGGGGCTGGACGTGGCGCGCTATCATCCCGACGCGATCGGAGCGGCCGACGGCGTGCGCTCGGCGCCGGCGCGCGACCTCTTCGCCAGCGCCATGGCGCTGCGTTACGCGCATGACATGGTTTTCGGCCGGGCCGACCTCGCCAAGATCGAGCCCGACATCGACGTGGCGCGCCCGGCCGACGATCTGGTCGGCCAGCTCGAGCGCGCCCTGGCCCTGCCCGACATCGATCCCTGGCTCGTCGGCCTGGCCCCGTCCGACCCGGGTTATCGGCGATTGCTGCAAGCGTTCCACCGCTACCGCGACCGGCCGTTCGACGAAGCGTGGCAAACCATGCCGGCGGGCCCGACGCTGAAGCTCGGCGATTCCGGCCCGCGCGTCGCCGCCCTCAAGGCGCGGCTCCGCGCGCTCGGCGATCTGCGCGACGGCGACGACGAGCCTCGGTTCGATGCGGCGACCAAAACCGCTCTCACCGCGTTTCAGCGCCGCCACGGCATCGCCGACGACGGCAGGCTGAACCGCGACACGCTAGCCGCACTGAACATGCCCGACCAGGACCGGCTGCGGCAGATGGTTCTCAACCTCGAGCGCAGGCGCTATTTCGGCCATGTCCTGGCGGCGACGCGGATCGAGGTCAATGTCGCGGCCGCGACCATGCAGTACATCGAGGACAATCGCGTCGTGCTCGCGATGCGCGCCGTGGTCGGCGATCGCCGGCATCATTCGCCGATGTTGGTCAGCGCCGCGCTCGACGCGGTCGTGCTCAATCCCACCTGGTACGTGCCCAATTCGATCGTCGAGAAGGAAATCCAGCCCCGGCTGGTCGACGAACCCGATTATCTCGAACGCCACGACATGCATTGGGACGACGGCCGGCTCGAGCAGTCGCCCGGCGCGGGGAATTCGCTCGGCCACATCAAGTTCGATTTTCCCAGCCCGTTCGCGGTCTATCTGCACGACACGCCGTCTCACGGTTTCTTCGCGCGGCAGGACCGCGCCTTGAGCCATGGCTGCATCCGGCTCGAACACCCGCAGGACCTCGCGCTCAAATTGCTGGCCGGCGAGCCGGAATGGACGGAGCAGCGGCTCCAGAACGCGATCAAAGGCAGCGTCACGCAAAAGATCGCGATCGCCGCAGGGCCGCAAGTGGCGCTGGTCTATTGGACCGCGTTCGTCGACGAGGACGGGACCGTCGAGTTCCGCGACGATGTCTATGGACGAGACGCCCGGCTCGAAGCCGCGCTCGACGCCACGCCGCCGATGACGATGGCGAAGGACCGCGTTGCGCTGCTGACGATCCGTCACAAATAGTTCTCGCCACCACCGTCGACCAGCGGGCGGCTCGTAGAGGGAGTAGCGAGTTCGCTAAATATATTGAAATTATGATATTCCAAGGTTAATCGTCATCTATCCAAGTTTTTTCACTGATAAGTGATGTTTTTTAGCATGATTTCCGCCGGTCAGCTTCGGGCCGCCCGAGCACTTTTGGGCATCGACCAGCGCAAGCTGGCCGAATTGTGCGGCCTGTCGGTTCCCACCATCCAGCGCATGGAAGCCAGCGACGGCGTGATTCGCGGCAATGTCGATTCGCTGATGAAACTGATCGAGGCGCTGAACGCCGCCGGCATCGAACTCATCGGTGAGGGCGCGGTCAGCCAAGGTGGCGGGCGCGGCGTCAGGCTGAAGGCCTAAGCGATGCCGTTGCTGGTGCAGCTATGCTGCGTAGCCGCGCTTCTCGGCATTGCGGTAGGGGCGGTCGCCATCGGGCGAACGCCCCACGGATCGCGCCTGGTTTACGGCGCCAGTCTGGTCGTATCGATCGTCGCGCTCGGGGTCGCGCTCGATGTGCTGATCGCCGCGCCCGACTCCGCGCCGTCGCTGGTGCTGCCGCTTGGCATTCCGTGGATCGGCGCGCATTTCAGGCTCGACGCGCTGTCCGCGTTTTTTCTGATCGTGGTCAATATCGGCGGCGCGGCGGCGAGCCTTTATGCCATCGGCTATGGCGAGCACGAGCCGGCGCCGATGCGGGTCTTGCCATTCTTTCCGGTGTTCCTCGCCGGCATGAATCTGGTCGTCGTCGCGGACGATGCCTTCACGTTCCTGTTCGCCTGGGAGTTCATGTCGCTGGCCTCATGGGCGTTGGTGATGGCGCATCATCGCGAGCGCGACAATGCCCGCGCCGGATACATCTATCTTCTGATGGCGAGCTTCGGCACGCTCGCCTTGTTGTTGGCCTTCGGCCTGCTCGCCGGACCTGAAGGCGGCTACGCCTTCGCGGCGATTCGCGCCGGCGTGCATTCGCCGCTGCTCGCCACGCTCGTCCTGACCCTGGCGCTGCTGGGCGCGGGATCGAAAGCCGGGCTGGTGCCGCTTCATGTCTGGCTGCCGCTCGCCCACCCGGCGGCGCCGAGCCATGTTTCGGCGCTGATGAGCGGCGTGATGACCAAGGTCGCGGTCTATGCCTTCGTGCCGCATCGTCTTGGATCTGCTCGGCCCCCCGAGTTGGGGACTGGGGCTGGCGGTGCTGACCCTCGGCGGCATCACCGCCGTTCTCGGCGTGCTCTATGCCTTGATGCAGCACGATCTGAAACGGCTGCTCGCCTATCACACCGTCGAGAATATCGGCATCATCTTCATCGGCCTCGGCTTGGCGCTGACGTTTCGCGCCGACGGCATGAAGCTGGCGGCCGCGCTCGCCCTCACCGCGGCGCTGTTCCATGTCTTCAACCATTCGCTGTTCAAGAGCTTGCTGTTCTTCGGCGCCGGTTCGGTGCTGTCGGCGACCGGCGAGCGCGACATGGAAAAGCTCGGCGGCCTCATCCATCGCATGCCGCGCACGGCGCTTGCCTTCCTCATCGGCTGCGTCGCGATCTCGGCGCTGCCGCCGCTGAACGGTTTCGTCTCGGAGTGGCTGACCTTCCAGGCCATCCTCATCAGCCCGGCCCTGCCGCAATGGGGCTTGCGCATCGCCATTCCCGCCGTCGGCACGCTGCTCGCGTTGTCGGCGGCGCTGGCCGCGGCGTGCTTCGTCAAGGCGTTCGGCATCACCTTTCTCGGCCGGGCGCGTTCGCCGGCGGCCGAGGGAGCCCGCGAGACCGATCCGTTCTCCCTGCAGGCGATGTTCGGTCTTGCGGGCCTGTGCCTGCTGGCGGGCATTCTGCCGGGTTTCGCGATCGACGCACTGGCGCCGGTAACCCGGCAATTGGTCGACGGCGCGATGCCGGCGCAAGCCTCGGTGCCGTGGCTGTCGATCATCCCGATCGCGGCGAGCCGCAGCTCCTATAACGGTCTGCTGGTGTTCCTGTTCATCGCGGCGTCGGCCTCGCTCGGCGCCTACGCGATTCACCGGCTGGCGTCGCGCGCGGTGCGTCGTTCCGCGGCATGGGATTGCGGCTATCCCGATCCCAACCCCATCACCCAATATACCGCGTCGAGTTTCGCGCAGCCGATCCGGCGCGTGTTCGGCACCGTCGTGTTCAGCGCGCGCGAGCGGGTCGAGATGCCGCCGCCCGGCGCCATGACCGCCGCGCGGTTCCACGTCACGCTGCGCGACCCGGTATGGGACACGCTCTACGCGCCGATCGCGGGTGCGGTTGGCTTCGCCGCCGAGCGGCTCAACATCCTGCAATTCCTCACCATCCGCCGTTATCTGAGTTTCGTCATGCTGGCGCTGATCCTGCTTTTGCTGGTGCTGGCGATATGGCCGTGATCTACGCCGTCATCGTTCAAGGCGCGCAGATGTTGTTGGTACTGCTGCTCGCGCCGCTGCTGACCGGCCTGGTGCGCAAGCTCAAGGCGAGGCTGACGCGCCGTCGCGGCGCCTCCGTGTTGCAGCCGTACCGCGACCTGTTTCGCCTGCTGCGCAAGGATGTGGTGCTGGCCGAGAATGCGAGCTGGCTGTTTCGCGTCACGCCGTATCTGGTGTTCGCGACCATCTGGGTGGCGGCGTCGCTGGTCCCGACGTTTGCCGCCGGCCTGATGTTCAGCTGGTCGGCCGATCTCATCGCGCTCATCGCCCTGCTCGGCAGCGCGCGCTTCTTCCTGGCGCTCGCCGGCATGGATGTCGGCACCAGTTTCGGCGGCATCGGCTCGAGCCGCGAGGTGATGATCGCCTCTCTCGCCGAGCCGGCGATGATCATGATCGTATTCACGCTGGCGCTGGTCGCGGGCTCGACCCAGCTCTCCTATATCGCCGGTCTGTTCGCCTCGTCCGGTGTCGGCCTGCGGGTTTCGCTGGGCCTGGCGCTGATCGCGCTGATCATGGTCGCGATCGCGGAGAATGCCCGTATCCCGGTCGACAATCCCGCGACGCATCTCGAATTGACCATGGTGCATGAGGCGATGGTGCTCGAATATTCCGGCCGCCATCTGGCCCTGATCGAGTTCGCGGCAGCGCTCAAGCTCTTGCTTTATATCTCGCTGATTGCGTGCCTGTTCGTGCCTTGGGGATTGGCGCGCAGCGGCGCGGGGATCGTGCCTGACCTGATCGGTCTCGGCTCGTACCTCGTCAAGCTGAGCATCGGCGGCGCGCTGCTCGCGGTCTTCGAGACCTCGATCGCCAAGATGCGGGTGTTTCGCGTGCCCGAGTTCCTCGGCGCGGCGCTGATGCTCGGCTTGCTCGGGACCCTTCTCCTGTTCGTGTCGAAGGGCTTCTGATGGGCACCCTCAACTTCGACGTCGCCCATCTGCTCGCCGGCGGTCTGGTGTTGGTGAGCTTCCTCCTGCTCTATCAGGATCGGCTTTATGCGCTCCTGAACATCTACGCCGTGCATGCGACGGTGCTGGCGGCGTCGGTCGCGTGGCAGGCCTATATCCAGGACGCGCCGCACCTTTACATCACCGCCGCGATCGCGCTCGGCTTCAAGGCGATTGCGATTCCGCTGGTCCTGCACCGCATCATCGCGGGGCTCGGCATCCACCGCGAGATCGAACGCGTGTTCAGCACCGGCATGACCATGCTCGGCGGCATGGCGCTGGTGGCGCTTTCGATGGTGGTGATGCTGAAAGCCACCCCCGAGGCGGCGCCGGTCGCACGCGAGGATCTGGCCTTCGCGCTCGCCGTGGTTCTGCTCGGCCTGCTCATGATGACGACGCGGCGCAACGCCGTTAGCCTGGTCGTCGGCTTCATGTCGCTGGAGAACGGGCTGGTCCTGGCCGCGACGGGCGCCAAAGGCATGCCCCTTGTGGTCGAGATCAGCGTCGCCTTCTCGATCCTGATCGCCTTCATCGTCATCGGCATATTCCTGTTTCGCATTCGCGAGCGCTTCGACACGGTCGATGTCTTGGCGCTGGACCGGTTTCGGGGCGAGCGGCGATGATCGCGCCGGCGTTCAACGCCCTGACCGCGATCCTGCTGATTCCGCTGGCGGCGGCGGCGCTGTTGGCGGTCCTGCCGGGCTACCGGCTTGGGGCGCGCCTCAATATGCTGGCCGCGTTCGCGACCCTGGTCGCGGCGCTGTCGCTGTTCTTCGGCGGCCGGCCGCCGGCGGGAAATTACCTCCAGATCGACGACCTCAACATCGTCTTCATCGCGTTGAGCAGCTTCGTCGGCTTCACCACCAGCGTGTTCAGTGCGTCCTATATCGGCCATGAGCTCGAGACCGGGCGTCTAACGCCGGTCTATCTGCGCTTCTATCACGCGATGTATCAGATTCTCTTGTTCGCGATGAATCTGGCGCTGGCGGCCAACAATATCGGGCTGATGTGGGTTGCCATCGAGCTGGCGACGCTGACCACGGTGGTTATGGTCGGCCTTTATCGGACGCGCGAGGCGCTCGAGGCCGCCTGGAAATATTTCATCCTCGGCAGCGTCGGCATCGCGCTCGCCCTGTTCGGCACCATCCTGGTCTACATGGCGGCGCAGCCGGCGATCGGCGAAGGTCTCGGCGCGATGGTGTGGACGCGATTGATGGCGCACGCGGCCTCGTTCGATCCGGCGCTGTTGAACGTTGCGTTCATCTTCCTGCTGCTCGGTTACGGCACCAAGGTCGGGCTTGCGCCGCTTCATGCCTGGCTGCCCGACGCTCATGCCGAGGGCCCGACGCCGATCTCGGCGGTGCTGTCGGGGCTGCTGCTCAACGTCGCGCTCTATGCCGTGCTGCGCTTCAAGATGCTGATGGCGGCAAACGCGGCGGCGTTCGCGCCCGGCCCGCTGATGGTGACGATGGGATTGGGCTCGCTCGTCTTTGCCGCGTTCATGCTCTACCGCCGGCGCGACATCAAACGTTTCTTCGCCTATTCGTCGATCGAGCATATGGGCATCATCACCTTCGCCTTCGGCATGGGCGGACCGTTGGCGAATTTCGCCGGGCTGCTGCACATGACCATGCATAGCCTGACCAAGTCGGGGATTTTCTTCGCCGTCGGGCATATCGCCCAGGCCAAGGGCACGCAAAAGATCGCGGACATTCGCGGCCTGACCGAGAGCCATCCGTGGCTCGGTTGGAGCCTGGTCTTGGGCGTGGTTGCGATCGCCGGTCTGCCGCCGTTAGGGATTTTCACCAGCGAGTTCCTGGTGGTCAGCTCGACCTTCGCCCGCGCACCGTTGTTGGCGCTCGTTCTGGTGTTCGGTCTGCTGCTCGCGCTCGGCGCGTTGGCGCTGCGCTTGAACAGCGTCGCCTTCGGCGAGCCGCGCGGCACCGCGTCGCCGACGCAAGCCTCCTACGCGCCGATGCTGGCGCATTTCGCCCTGGTGCTGGTCGCGGGCGTTTACCTGCCGCCGCCGCTTGTCGTCTGGTTCCAGCACGTCTCGAGCCTGCTGGGATGAGCGCGCTCACCGATCTCCTCGGGGCCGGACGGGCGGTTGCCGCGCATCGTCCGTGGCCCCGCGCCATCGTGACCGCCGACGCATGGCAATCCGCCGTCGGGCAACTCCGCGACGGGGGTCTGGTTTTGGCCGGACTGTGGGGCGACGTTCGATCGGTTCATATGGCGTTGCGCGATCGAGCCTCCAACGAAATTGCCGTGCTGAGCCTCGATTGTCCGGCGCGGCGATTTCCGTCGGTTGGGCGGCTGCACCCGCCCGCGATCCGGCTGGAGCGTGCGGTTCGCGATCTCCACGGCTTGGAACCGGAGGGAGCGCCCGACACACGGCCCTGGCTCGCCCATTCGCCGGGGCCCTACCGGTTTCTCCCCGTCCAAGGCGAAGGCCTACATCAGATCCCGGTCGGCCCGGTCCATGCCGGCATCATCGAGCCGGGCCATTTTCGCTTCACCGCCAACGGCGAAGCCGTGGTGCGGCTCGAAGAACGGCTCGGCTACACGCACAAAGGCGTCGAGGCGCTGATGGCCGGCGGCGATCTCGCGCGCGCGGCCAAGCTCGCGGGGCGCGTCTCGGGCGACAGCACGGTCGCCTATGCCTTGGCCTTCGCGCACGCCGCGGAAGCCGCCCTCGATGTCGAGCCGCCGCCGCGCGCGGTATGGCTGCGCGCGCTGATGGCGGAGCTGGAGCGCCTCGCCAATCATCTCGGCGATATCGGCGCGATCTGCAACGACGCGTCGTTCGCGCTGATGCACGCCCATTGCGGCGTGCTGCGCGAGCGCGTCCTGCGCGCCGCCGACGCCGCCTTCGGCCACCGCCTCATGCGGGATTGCGTCGTTCCGGGCGGCACCGCCGTCGATCTCCCGGAAGCGGGCGACGCGGGATTGAATGCGCTCGTCGACGAGATCGCGCGCCGCTTTCCGCCGCTAGTGAACCTTTACGACAATCAGGCCTCGCTCCTCGATCGTACCGTCGGCAGCGGCGTTCTCCGTCCCGCGCTCGCGCGCCAGTTCGGCGCCGGCGGTTATGTCGGCCGCGCGTCCGGGCAGAATTTCGATGCGCGGCGAGCGATCGCTTACGCGCCGTACGACCGGCTCGAATTCGACGTGCCGGTCCGCGAGGACGGCGACGTCAATGCCCGGGTCTGGATCCGCATCCACGAGGTGGAGCAAAGCCTGTCCCTGATCCGTCAACTCCTCGCGGGACCGCCGGACGGTCCGGCGCGGACGGAGGTACCCATGCGTGGAGAACCGCGCGAGGGCATGGCGCTGGTCGAGGGATTCCGCGGCGATATTCTGGTCTGGCTGCGCATCGGCGCGGACGGCCGCGTCGAGCGCTGTCATCCGCGCGATCCATCCTGGTTCCAATGGCCCCTGCTGGAAGCGGCGATCGAGGGCAACATCGTCGCGGATTTTCCGCTCTGCAACAAATCGTTCAACTGCTCCTATTCCGGCCACGATCTCTGAAGCCGCCATGCGCAAGCATCTTCTCCAAGGCTTGATCCACAAACCGTTGACCGAACCGGCGCCCGCGCCCGCCGACGACGCGACCGCCGAACTGGCGAAGGCGCTGGACCGCGCCGCGCGCAAGCGCCTCGGCCGGAGCCTTGCCATCCGCCAAGTCGATGCCGGCTCGTGCAACGGCTGCGAGCTGGAAATCAACGCGCTCAACAACGCGTTCTACGATCTCGAACGGTTCGGGCTGCGCTTCGTGGCGTCGCCTCGGCATGCCGATGTGCTGCTGGTGACCGGACCCGTCACCAAAAACATGCGCGAGGCGCTGGAACGCAGCTATCGCGCCACGCCCGATCCCAAATGGGTGGTGGCGGTCGGCGATTGCGCCGTCGATGGCGGCATGTTCGCGGGCAGTCCCGCCTGCATCGGCGCGGTCAATGCCATCGTTCCGGTCGATATCCACATCCGCGGCTGCCCGCCGAGCCCGCGAAGCATTCTCGCCGCGTTGCTGGTCCTGCTCGAAACCTAAGCCGAGCCGAGGGCGACCGACAACCTTTGCCTTAAAAGGCAGATGCATGCGGCGACAGATCGCGCTACGGTTTCACCCGGCCAAGCTCTTCGGGGCGAATCGACATGACGCAACGCGCCACACCTTTTCCCGTGCCGGAAACGATTCCGCCCACGCTTCGCCGCGTCCTTGCCTATTGGCAAAGCCTGAAACGCGGCAACGCCGATATGCCGTTTTGGGACGACGCCACGCTCACGGCCATGCCCGATCTCGCGCACCAATTGATCCTGATCGATGTATTCGCCCGGCCGGAACGGTTTCGCCTCGATCATGTCGGCGATGCGTGCAGGGCCCTGCATCGAGACAAAATTGTCGGCCGGTTTCTCGACGAAATAGATCCCGAACCGCCATTCGAATTCCTGCAATCGCAATGCAGTGCGACGGTGGAAAACAAGGCACCGACTCTGTACGTGCACGAAACTAAATCCAAACCGTCCCCGGAGCGGGCCTATTCACGGCTGCTGTTGCCGATGTGGGGCGATGGCCGCATCGGCATGATCTTGGGTGGGATCGATTGGCGTTAATCTCGCCGCCGACTGTTGCTCCGCCTCGTGCGCGACCGCCATCGTGCGCACCAGGCTTCCCGGATTGACGCTCAGCGAATCGATCCCGAGTTCCGTCAGGAACCGCGCGATTTCCGGATAGGTGGCTGGCGCCTCGCCGCAAATGCCGACATGCCGGCGGTTTCGCTTGGCGCCGGTGACGGCGAGCCGCAACATTTCCAGCATGCCCGGATCGCGCTCGTCGAAATCGAATGCGACGATATCGGAATCGCGATCGACGCCGAGCGTGAGTTGCGTCAGATCGTTGGAGCCGATCGAAAAACCGTCGAACAGCTTGGCGAAGGCGTCGATCTGGATCACGTTGTTGGGAATCTCGCACATCACATAAATCTCGAGTCCGTTCGCGCCGCGCGTCAAACCGTTCTCGGCCATCGCCTTGATCACGCGTTCGCCCTCTTCCACGCGCCGGCAAAACGGAATCATGACGCGCAGATTGGTCAATCCCATGACATCGCGCACCCGCTTCAGCGCGGCGCATTCCAACGCGAACCCCGCCGCGTAGGCCGGATGGGCATAGCGCGAGGCGCCGCGAAACCCCAGCATCGGGTTTGCCTCCTTCGGCTCGAAATCGGCGCCGCCCAAGAGGCTGGCGTATTCGTTGGTCTTGAAATCCGACAGACGCACGATCACCGGCTTCGGATAGAACGCGGCGGCGATGGTGCCGACACCTTCGGCCAGCCGCTCGATGAAAAAATCCTCGGGACGCGCATAGCCGCGTACCAGTTTGGCGATCGCGGCTCTCGCTTCGGCGGATGTCACCTTGTCGGGGTGGACGAGCGCCATCGGATGCACGCCGATATGCTCGTTGATGATGAATTCCATGCGCGCCAACCCGACCCCGTCATTCGGCATCATCGCGACGCGGAAGGCGAGATCGGGATTGCCCAAATTCACCATGATCTTGGTTCGTGGCCGGTCGATCGCGCTCACCGGCGTTCGCGTCGATTTGAACGGAAGCTTGCCGTCATAGACATGACCGACATCGCCCTCGGCGCAGGACACGGTGACGAAGCATTGCGCCAGCAGTTTGGTTGTCGCGTCCTGGGCGCCGACCACGGCCGGCACGCCCAACTCGCGTGCCACGATGGCGGCATGACAGGTACGGCCGCCCCGATTGGTGACGATCGCCGCCGCGGTTTTCATCACCGGTTCCCAATCGGGGCTGGTGGTGTCGGCAACCAGCACCTCGCCGGGATGGAAGGCGGCCAGGTCCTGGACGCCCGCAATGATGCGCACCTGGCCGGCGGCGATCTTCTCGCCGACCGCGCGTCCGGTAACGAGCGCGGGACCAGTGCCGTCAAGCGAGTAGGTCTCGAAGAAATTCGTCGAACGGCGCGAGGCCACCGTCTCCGGCCGCGCCTGGATGATATAGAGTTGGCCGTCGCCGCCATCCTTCGCCCATTCGATATCCATCGGCTCCGGGTGGCCCGCCTTGGCGGAATAATGATCCTCGACGGCGATCGCGTCGCCCGCGAGCTTCAGCACCTCGGCATCGGTCAGGCAATAGCGCCGGCGTTCATCCGCCGACGTCTCGACATTGCGCGTCGTGTCGCCGGTATGGCCTCTGGCATAGACCATGCGCAGTTGCTTGCCGCCGAGCGAGCGGCGCAGCACCGCGCGATAGTTTTTTTTGAAGGTCGGCTTGTGAACATAGAACTCGTCGGGATCGGCGCGGCCCTGCACGATGTTTTCACCCAGCCCGTAGACGCCGGTGATGAACACCACGTCGCGGAATCCCGATTCGGTATCGAGCGTGAAGATGACACCGCTGGAGGCGAGGTCGGACCGCACCATCTTCATCACGCCGACGGACAACGCCACCTTGAAATGGTCGAAGCCGTTATCGATCCGGTAAACGATCGCGCGATCGGTGAAGATCGAAGCGAAGCAGCGCCGGCAGGCCTCGAACACATCCGCCTCGCCGCGGATATTGAGAAAACTTTCGTGCTGGCCGGCGAAGCTGGCATTCGGCAAATCCTCGGCGGTCGCCGAACTGCGCACCGCGACCGCGAGGCCGGCGCCATATTCCTTTTCCAATTCGCGATAGGCGGCGGCGACTTGACGGCGCAGCGCGTCCCCGGCTGTCGCCTCGTATACAATGCGGCGCGCCTCCGCCGCGCGCCGAGCGAGTTCGTTCACATCGGATTTGTCGAGCCCGTCCAGGAGCCGGTGAAGCGGTTTCTCGGCGCCGGCCGCCGCCAGCGCGTCGCGATAGGAAGCGGCGGTGAGAACGAAACCGTTCGGCACCCGGATGCCGGCGCCTGAAAGCGTGGAATAAAGCTCGCCAAGGGACGCGTTTTTGCCGCCGACCGACGGTACGTCGTCGAGCCGAATGTCCCGGAACCAACGAATATCGGGGTCGACAGGCATCGCTTGGTTTCCCGCTGTCTGAGGCCGTTAGTCAATTCTCGGCGCCGATTTGCTACATTGATCCTGATCAAGGCGTGGCCGAGCCGGATTCGCGGAAAAAGGGCGCATGCAGCCGATCGCTACACTGACGATGAACCCCGCGCTCGACGTGTCCGCTGCGACCGAGCGCATCGTCCCGTCCGAAAAGCTGCGCTGCTCGGCGCCGCGTTATGACCCCGGGGGCGGTGGGATCAACGTCGCTCGGGCGATCCGCATGTTGGGTGGCGCCGCGACCGCAGTGTTTCCGATCGGCGGTCTGGCGGGAGTGTGGATAAAGCATCTTTTAAACGAGGAGGACGTTAGTTACTGGCCGGTTCCCATCGCCGGATTGACCCGCGAGAATTTCAATGTCGATGAGCAAGAGACGGGGAAGCAGTATCGCTTCGTCATGCCCGGCCCGGCGCTAAGCACCGCGGAGCAGGAGCATTGCCTTGACGCCGTTGCCGCATTGGTGCCGAGGCCGAGCTACCTCGTCGCCAGCGGCAGTCTGCCGCCGGGCGTACCGAAGGATTTCTACGAGCGGGTTACGGCGCAGGCTGCGTCGCTGGGCGCGCGTTTGATGCTCGACAGCTCGGGTGCGGCGCTGCGCGAGCTCGGCGCCGGCCGGATCTATCTGCTCAAGCCCAATCGGCAGGAGCTCGGCGAGTTGGTCGGGCGCGAGATCGCCGGCGAGCGTCAAGAAGAGGAAGCCGCGCGAGAGCTCGTCGCTCGCGGCCGCGCCGAGTTGGTGGTGGTTTCGCTTGGGGCGAGGGGCGCGGTCCTGGCCGACCGCGAAGGATGTTGGCGCTTCGCCGCGGTCTCGGTGCCGGCGGCAAGCACCGTCGGGGCCGGCGACAGCATGGTGGCCGGGATCGTATTGAGTCTGGCGCGGGGCGGGTCGATGCACGACGCCGTGCGGTACGGCATGGCGGCGGGCGCCGCGGCCCTGATGCGGCCGGGAACCGAGCTGTGCCGCGTCGACGATACGGAACGCCTGTTCGCGCAAATCCCGCTCCCGCGACGGTGCGATTAGGATCGCTTTTCCGCGCGACGAGGGCTCGATACCGGCGACCTGGTTACGCGCCCATTCCGATTTCCGGTTATGCTGGCTGGAGGCGCTTGCCCACCATAAGATGGATTCCGTTCGTTCCTGCACATCGGCGGGGTCATGTTCGACGTCGTATCCATTCTTCTGGGCATTGCCGGCCTTCTGATTGTCATCGCGATCGGGCAACCGCTTGCGATACGGCTGAAATTGCCGTCATCGGTGTTGCTGGCGGCGGTCGGCCTGGCAATCGGCGGCATTCCGGTCTTGTTGCATGAGACCGGCATCGCCATCCAGTCGGACGGGTCGATCGGCCTTATCGCCAATCTGCCGGTCAGTTCCGTCACGTTCATCTATGTGTTTCTGCCGGTTCTGGTGTTCGAAGCCGGTCTTGCCACGGACGTGCGGCGAACCATTCAGGACGCGGCGCCGATCCTGGTGCTCGCCGTCCTCGCCACCGTGATAACCACGGCGGTCATCGGCGTCGCGCTCTGGCCCTTCGCGCCTGTTTCGCTGACGGTATGTCTGCTGCTCGGCGCGGTCGTGTCGACGACGGATCCGGCGGCGGTGATCGCCATTTTCCGGGATGTCGGCGCGCCGGCGCGCCTGACCCGCCTGGTCGAGGGCGAGAGCCTGCTCAACGATGCCACCGCCATCGCGCTCTTCGTCGTCCTCTTTGCCGTCGTTCTCTCGGGCGGAGAACCCCACATCGGTGCCGGCTTGGGCAAGTTCGCGTTGTCGTTTGTCGGGGGCGGCATTTTCGGAATCTTAGCCGGCCGGGCTCTGGTCTGGCTGATCCCGAACGTCGGCAGCGATCGTCTTGCCGAGGCCTCGCTGACGTTGGGCTTTTCCTATCTCGTCTTTGTCGCTTCCGAACGGCTCCTTCACGTTTCCGGCGTCGTCGCCGTATTGGCCGCGGGCGCGACCGTGAGCGCCCTTGGCCGTTCCCGGATCGAGCCCGGAAACTGGGATTTCCTGGTCGAATTGTGGGAGCAGATCGCGTTTTGGGCCCGCTCGCTGATTTTCGTGCTCGCGTCAATTCTGGTGCCGCAGCTATTGGTGGATGTCGGTCCCCGCGACCTGATCTTGCTGCTGGTATTGATCGTGGCCGCGTTCGGCGCGCGCATCGTGTCGCTGTTCGTGCTGGTGCCGCCGCTCGAATGGCTCAATCTGACGAAGCCGATCGATTCTTATTACAAGCTGGCGATCATCTGGGGCGGCTTGCGGGGAGCCTTGACCCTGGTTCTCGCGCTGGCGGTGACCGAGGACGAATCGGTGAGCCCGGACATCCGGCGCTTCATCGCGGTGCTCGCCACGGGCTTCGTGCTTTACACCTTGTTCGTTCACGGCACGACCCTGCGTTTGGTGATCGGTCTCCTGGGTCTCGACCGGTTGTCGCCGCGCGACCAGGCGTTGCGCGATCGCATACTGGCTCTGGCCTATGCGGAAGTGAGCGCGGCGGTGCGCGAGAGCGCGCAGCAACCGGAGCTGACGCCGGCGGCGGTCGAACGGGTGGTGGCGCCCTACGACGTGCGGGTGGCAGCCGCCAATGCGCGCGACACCGCCGAAACGAACCTGTCGGACCGCGACCGGCTCGCCATCACCCTGGTCGCGCTCGCGAAATCAGGAGCGTCTGCTGGTGCTCGAAACCGTGACCGGACGGGCGGCGTCGCCGGCGGTCGTTCAGGTCCTTCTGGCCAACGCCGATGCTCTCGCCGAGGGCGCGCGCGCGGACGGCCGCCCTGGCTATCGGCGGGCGGCCGAGGCGTCGCTCGCATTCCCGCTGTCGTTCCGGGCGGCGTATTTCGTTTATCGCCGTCTCGGAATCGTTCGCTTTCTCGCCGACCGGCTCGCGGATCGGATGGAGATGTTGCTGATCACGCGGTTCGTCCTTCAAGGCCTCGTCCGCTTCAATGAAGAACGGATCCGAGCGCTGTTCGGCGCCCGCATCGTGGACGTGGCGAGCGAGATCATCGGTCAGCGGCGGGAGGCGGTCGCCGGCGCTCTCGATGCGCTCCGCCGGCAATATCCCGATTACGCCACCGAGCTCGAGGCGCTGCTGTTGCGGCGATCGGCCTTGCGCCGCGAAACCGCGCGTTATGAAAATCTGCTCGAGGAAGGGTTGATCGCGCGCGAGGTCTACGACGATTTGAAGCGGAGCGTCACCCAAGAGAAGGCCGAAAAGCGGCCGCGCTTCGACATCGGCCTGGTGACGTTCCCGCTGCTTCGGAAGCTCGACTTGCTGTCGGGCTTGTCCGATCGACAATTGGGCGCCGTCGCGAAATTGTTGCGGCCGCGCTTCGCCGTGCCGAACGAACGGATCGTTCGCAAAGGCGACGCGGGCGATGCCGTGTATTTCATCGGTTCCGGCGCGGTCGATGTGATTCTGCCGGGACGGCACGTGCATCTCGGTACCGGAGATTTTTTTGGCGAGATGGCTCTGCTGTTGGGACGAAAGCGCAATGCCGATATCGTCGCGCTGACCTATTGCCGGTTGTTGGTGCTGCGCAAGTCCGATTTCGAGCGGTTCACGGCGGCCAATCCCGAGGCCGGGTCCGCGATCGAAGCGGTCGCCGCGGCACGGCGCGCCATGAACGAGGCGCACGACGGGGATTCCGAGTTGCAGATCGCGAATTCGACGTAGACCGCCCGCGCCCGGACCAGGGAAGCAGCCAGTGTCGCGATCCGCAAATCGCCGGTCAGCCTTACGGCCGCGCAGCACAAAAAGCGCGAGGTTGCCGGTGCTCTTTCGACCGTGGCTATCCTATATTGCATTTTGTACCAATGAGTGGTACATAGGATCAATCACGGAGCCGCTGTATGATCGTTAGCTTTCGGGACGAGTGGCTGCGCGACTTCTTCGTCGAGGACACGCGGTCGCGGCACATCCCGTCCGATCTCGAAAGCAGGTTGTTCCGCAAGCTCCAGATGATCGACGACGCGACGACCGATCGGGACTTGCGCGTGCCGCCCAGCAATCGCTTCGAAAAGCTGCGCGGCAATCTGGCGGGGCTCCACTGATCCGCGTCAACAGCCAGTGGCGGCTGGTCTTTCGCTGGGACGGCAGCCGGGGCGAGGCAAACGGCGTCTATCTCGACGACCACAGCTACAGGTGAGGCGAACCATGCTGACGACGAAGCGCAAGCCGGCCTCGGTCGGCGAGATTCTGGTCGAGGAGTTCATGCGGCCGTTGGGGCTGACGCAGGCTGCGCTGGCCGAGGCGATGGGCGTTCAGCGCAAGCACGTCAACGAGCTATGCAACAACCGCCGGACCGTGACGGCGGCGACGGCACTCATCCTCGCGCGCGTGTTCGGCAACAGCCCCGACTTCTGGCTGAACGTGCAGCGGCGCGGCGATCTATGGGAAGCGATGAACAGTCCGCGCGAACGCGAGCGCATCGAACGCGCGAAGCCGCTGGGCGCGGCGGCGTGACCCCCCAACCGGTCACGCCATTGAAACGCCCACCGCCATTGCCCGCCGAGCCGGCAACGCCCGGCGTGGGTTGTCGCCATTCGCTTTTCCTCGTTGTTTCAGCACTCCACAACGCGTTTGCCGGTTGAGCGCGCTCGCGGGAGAACTGCAACGCGTATTCACTCGGGTCTTGGGACGCCGTGATACCAGCCGCGCGCCGCCGACCCTCAACGTATGAAGGCATTCGCTGTAGGCTATTAAAAAAATTTTAGTACATGGGAGTGGCGGAGGGAGTGTCCGCGTATAAGGGGCATTATTTCACGCCTTTTCAAGCACCCGGGAAACTCGCCCAGAATCCAACCCACAAGTTCACACACAACCCCCTACTGGATTTGGGCGAACGGACTCGCACATCGCCGAACAATAGGGACACGGCTAGCGCACCAAACTCACTTTTCTAGTTGCATTGTCGTTTGCTCTGCGATGTTACAAAGGACAGCCCCAGTGCCCAACATTCACGCGGATTTTTCCGCCTCGTGGACTATTGAGGGACGCCGAGTACCCGTGCGAAGCTACCTTTTCGGAGGGTTACTGAGACTGGGTACCGGGGGCGTACCTTCTTTTTCACACGATGCTGCGATGCATGGGGCGGCATACGAAATAAAATCAAAAAATACGGAAAGACATTGATTCGTGGTTCTAATTTGTCAGGCGGCCGTCCGGCGCCGCAAAAAACGGAGGTGGAATGCGAAAGCTTTTTATCATTGCTCTCGCGGCGGCAGTGCTTGCAACGGCCGGGAGCGCGCGGGCGGACGAGCCGCCGTTCAAGATCGGCGTCGTTATGACCTATTCCGGTCCGTTCGCGACCTACGGCCACCAGACCGATATCGGCATTGCGACATGGCTCAAGGCGCATGGCGACACGATCGCCGGCCGCAAGATCGAGTTCATCCGAAAGGACGACACGGGCCTCGCCCCCGACGTGTCAAAGCGCGTGACGCAAGAACTCGCGGTGCGAGACATGGTCGATGTCATTTTCGGTGGCTGCTGGTCGCCCAATGCACTATCCGCCGCGCCCATCGTGACCGCGGCCAAGATCCCGTATTTCATTATCGTCGCGGTGAGCGACGGCATCCCGCAGAAGTCCCCTTACATGGTGCGGCTCGGGTTGCCGGTGAGCGTGCCGGTTTACAGCATGGGAAAATGGGCCACCGAAACGAAAGGTTGGAAGACCGGCTATAGCGCGGTTCCCGATTATGTGCTCGGCACTGCGGCGGCAAAGGCCTTTCGCGCTGGCTTCGAAGCCGGCGGCGGCAAGGTGCTCGGCGAAGTCCGCATCCCGGTCAACAACCTCGATTTCACCCCCTATGTCCAGCGCATCAAGGAGGCACGCCCACAGATAGTGCAATTGTTCTTGGGGGCCGGCGCTCCCGCCGAAGGATTTGTCAAGGCCTACCACAACATCGGCCTTGCGACGGAAGGCATCAATCTCGTCTCCGGGTCGCTGAGCGAGACGCAGCCAACCGATACGCTCGGCGACTACGTCGAAGGCATCTACATCGGCACCAATTGGATCGACGACAACGGCAGTTCGGAGAACCAGGCATTCCTCAAGGCGCTGCACGAGACAGAGGGGCCGACCTTTAATCCAGGTTTCGTCGCGATGGAAATGTGGGATGCGCTCAACATCACCAAGCAAGTCGTCGAAGCGCAGCACGGCAAGTTCGATCCCGATAAGGCAATGGCACTGATCCACGGCCATCAATTCACCAGCCCGCGCGGTCCGATTGCCTTCGATGCGAAGGGCGAGATCGTCCAAAATATCTATCTGCAACAAGCGGTGAAGGTCGACGGCAAGATGGAAATGAAGCTCGTGCAGACGTTGCCGATGGTCACGGCGCCGACGCTGCCTCAGTAACGCGCCGGATGAGCAAGTATCAAGTCATCATCGTCGGCGGCGGGCCAGTCGGTGGAGGGCTCGCCGTCGAGCTGGCGTTGCGCAGCATTTCCTGTGCCGTGATCGAGCGTCGCACCGAACCGGAGCGGATGCCGAAGGGGCAAAATCTCACCCCGCGCACCCTTGAGCATTTCTACCGCTGGGGCATTGCGGACGCGCTCCGCGCCGAGCGGCTTCTGCCGCCCGGCTTCCCGGCCAGCAGTATTACCGCCTACGACAATTTGATGAGCGAGTATTGGTTCGCGCCGCCGCAACGCGAGATCCTGCGACCTTATTATTTCCAGGACGTCGAACGGCTGCCCCAGTACCTGACCGAAAAGGTGCTGCGCGCGAAGATCGCGACGCTGCCCAGCATCGACGCGCGGTACGGATGGTCGGCCACCGCAGTGACACAGGACGACGGCGCAGCGTATGTCACTGTCGCGGGACCGGACGGCGAGCAGGAGACGCTCGCGGCGGATTTCGTCGTCGGCTGCGACGGCGCCCATTCCATCGTGCGCGAGCAGATGGGCATCGCACGCGGCGGCGCGCGCTTCGACCAGATTATGGTCATGACGGTATTCCGTTCCCGGGAGCTGCATCGGAAGCTTAAGCGTTTTCCCGACCGCTCGACCTATATCATTCTGCGCCCCGGGCTCGGGGGTTTTTGGCAATTTTTCGGCCGGATCGATGCTGACGAGCAGTTCTTCTTTCACATGCCCGCGCCAGCGGGCGCCACGCTCGAGAATTGCGACTTCTTGGGCATGATGCACAGCGCGGCGGGGTTCACCTTCGCGTGCGAGTTCGATTATCGCGGCTTCTGGGGCTTGCGGGTCGCGATTGCTGAGACCTATCGGGTCGGCCGCGTTTTCATTGCCGGCGACGCCGCCCATATCCATCCGCCTTACGGTGCCTATGGATTGAACAGCGGGCTCGAAGATATTAGCAACCTCGGCTGGAAGCTGGCCGCGGTGTTGCAGGGGTGGGGCGGCGAGACGCTCCTCAATTCCTATAGCGACGAACGGCTGCCGATCTTCAAAGAAACCGTTGACGATTTCATCCTTCCCCGCATCATCGAGGAGCGCGATTTTCTGGAGCGCTATAGCCCCGAGCGCGACCGCGCAGAATTCGAGCGCGTCTGGAGCGAGCGCGCCGCCGGTAGCGGTGCACGAGTCATGAGCTACGAGCCGAATTACGAAGGCTCAGCCGTGATCGCCGGGCCTTCGGGCGGCCGCACCACGGCCGAGGGTGTCCACTCTTTCCTCGCGCGGGCGGGACACCATCTGGCGCCGCAGCCCTTGTCCTCAGGCCGGAACGTCTTTGAAGAGTTGGGGCTTGGCTTCATCCTCTTGGCATTCGACGCCGATCCGCGGCCGCTCGAAAACGCCGCGCGGTCGCTGAACATTCCGGCAAAGATCGTGCGCGACAGTTATGCCGGCGGACGCGAACAATATGGAAATCGGCTTGTTCTCGTACGCCCGGACCAACACGTTGCCTGGGCCGGAAACGTCGCACCCCATAATCCAGCCGCGCTATGGCAAAAAGTCACGGGGCGTTAGACAAATTTCTTCCACGGATTTTTTCCGGTGAAAATATCGCGTGCGCGTGCCTGCAATTTGTCCATGATCGTATAAAACGCCTCGCGCTCGTCGGCCGTTAGAGAGATCAGAAACTCGCGCTCCATCTCATAGATCATCGTCTCGATCTGCCGGACTACCTTCTTTCCCTGGCCGGTCAGATTGACGATGGTTCGGCGCTTGTCGCCGCGGTCCTGCCGGCGCACGGTCAGATGCTGCCGGCCGAGGCTGTCCAGGATTCGCGTCACCTTGTCGATCTCGAGGCTGGCATGGGTGGTGACCTCCGACACCGACATGGGGCCAAATCGCCCCAGCAGCGTCAGCACTTTCCAGCCATGGGCCGGACGCGCGAATTTATGGACATAGGCGCCGGTAACGCAGCGATTGATCTGCGTCGCAAGAATCGAGAAGCGATAAAAAGACCTCTCGGCGAGGTCCAGACGGATTCCGCCAAAATCGCTTTCCCGTGCGCGCGCGGCAAGCTTAGTCGAGGCTGCCATTTTCCTTCCTGATGCCGGGATGAGATTGCCCCGCGCGCTGTCTCAAGAGTGCGCCAAATAGGCCGAAGCGATCTCGCCGGCGGTGGCGAGCCAAATGCCGGATCGGTTGCGAACATGATCCAGCACTTCGGCCAAATAGGTCGTGCGAAACGCTTGTCCCATGAGCCAGGGATGAATATTCAGCACGAGGACGCGGCCGTTCTGCTCGCCATCGGTGCAAAGCTGATCGACGGCGTCGATGACCGCCTGCCGCCATCGCCGCATCGTCAGCTTGTGTTGCCAGTGAGCGATGACATCGTCGAGATCGACAGCCATGGGCAAGGCCACGAGCCTTCGGTCGCCGGCGCGCATGAGGTACGGCTGCTCGTCATTCGGCCAATCGAGCACGTAGTCGATGCCGCTTTCCGCGAGAAGCCGGACGGTGCGATGGGATTCGCCATATTCCGCGCCGTGCCAGCCCCGTGGAAAACTCCCTGTCGCGTTCCGCACCGCGGCTATGGAGTCCATAATATAGGTTCGCTCCTGGGCCTCAGTCATTTGACTCGACACGACATCGGTCACGGCGCGGCCGTGGGCCGCGATCTCCCAGCCGCGCTCCAGGCAGTGCTGGACGATGAACGGCCGCTCGATCGCGGTGCGGGCGTCGATCGCCGCCGTCGCCTTAATCTGCCTATCGCGGAGAAGGTCCATCAGCCGGAATAGTCCCACCCGCGGGCCGTATGCCCGGTGGGTATAATTGCGAAAATCGGGGTAAGGGCCGCGACCGAAACCGCCCGGAAGATTGGGTGGAATGAAGGCGCCGGGCAACGGTTGCAGCTCATAGAACTCGACGCTTACGACGATCGCGAACGCGAGTGCCGCGCCGTTGGGCCAGCGCAGGGGAGGGCGGTCGACGATCGGGGTTGGGGCGTAGTACGCGTGTTCGGCCGGGTTCGATTCCATCAGCGCCCTCCTTCCTTGAGGCTGAGGCGCCCCACCGCTTCGTCATAGTAGTTAGCATAGTAATAGTCGGCGATTTCGGCGCCGGTTGCGTGCCATACCTCGGGAAACGAACGCAGATAGGACAGGAGCTCGTCGAGATACCGGATGCGCTGCGGCTGGCCGAAGATATGCGGGTGCAGCGTGATGCATAGGATGCGTCCGTTCTCAGCGCCTTCGGCATAGAGCTGGTCGAATTGCCGCTTCGTCGCTTCGACGAAATCGTCCGCCTCGAAGGCAGTGCCGAGAAATCCGGTATCGTTGATTTCCGAGGCATAGGGCAGCGCGATCAGCCGTCCCGATCGAACGCGCAATGGAACCGGCTGATCGTCGCAGAACCAATCGCCATGATAGCGAAAACCGAGTTCCGCCAAGATATCGATCGTCGCTTCGGTCGCCGCCTGCGGTCCAGGCCCGCCGGTTCCGACCATGCGGATCCCGGTCTGCGCTTCGACCCGGTCGCGCACATCGCGGTAATAGGCGCGCTCCTCCTCTTCGCTGAGACCGAACACGAAGCGTGTGTTGACCATGCCGTGCCCCAGAATGTCCCACCCCCGTTGCGCGATTGCCCGGGCGATGGCGGGGTAGCGTTCGAGGACAATAGCGTTTACCACCATCGTGCAACGCGCCTTATGCGCGTCGAGAACCTCGAAGAGCCGCCACAGGCCCACCCGATTGCCATATTCCTGGCGGCCGTACCCGAGCACGTCGGGCGGCGGCGTCCTTGCCAGGAATCGATCCATGGATCGGTTGGCGGCGTGAATTCGAAATGCAGAGTACACGGGCAAATCCATAACGCGACACGCGCGCCGCCAGGCCATCGGATCGGTTTACGGCTGACGATCGGCCAATAATCCATCCAGCTCTGATCCGCCTGTTTTCGCATCTGCCGCACCGCGGGGCTGTTCCGGCGATAGCTGTATTGCAGCATGGCGTGCCTCTCCTTTGACGATGATCAGCGGCTAACAGGCAGGCGGAGTCCCTTGCGCTCGAGTTGAGGCAGGACTTCGTCGCAAAAATAGGGGAACTCGTCCATGTAGTTCACGAACGCCACAGTCGTGCCCGACAGACCGGTCGCGCTGATGCGCTCCAGCTCATCCGCGATGTCGTCGGGACTGCCGAGCAAGGGATAGGTGCCGTGGCCGCCGGCAAAGCGGATCCGGTGCTGGCGCAGTTCTTCCGCAGTGAAGGATTTAGCGTGTTGCCCGAGCAAGGTCATCAGCCGGTTGACCGCCGCTTCGTCGGCCATTTCTTCGGCATAATAGCGATGATAATCGAGCGCCTCGCGTCGGGTCGGCCGACACACGACGTAGCTGACGCCGATAACCTCAACGGCCCGGTCGTACCTTATCCTTGCCGCATCCTTGAGCGTGGCCACCTCCTCTCGTGTCTTGCGCAAATCGACCAAGGAGGTGAGCAGGACATCGGAGTTGAGAATCGCAAATTCCCGGCCTTCCAATGAGGCGGCAGCGTTGAAAATGATTGGGTCCGACCCGCCCCAGGGCGGCGGTTCGCTTGTCGCTTGCTCCAGACGAAAATAGGGCCCTGCCAATCGAAGGGGCCCCCGCCGTGCCATAGCTTGCGCACGATCTCGAGCCATTCCTGGCCATAAGCATAGCGATCGCGATGCTCCCGCGGCAGATCAAGGCCGAACAATCGGTATTCCGGCTCGTTCCATCCGCACACCACATTGACGCCGAACGGCCATGGCCGATCCGGTCTATCGTGGCGAATTGCTTAGCTGCCGCAACCGGATGGGTGAGGCCGTGTGTATGGTTCGACAACACAGTGATGCGGTCCGTGACCGCCAGCAGTCCGGCCGCCCAGGCGATCGTGTCGGCGAGCTGCCCGAAAGTCGCCGTCCCCGCCATAGCCGCGCCAGCGCGCGATCGGCAACAGAAAATCGAGCCCCGCTTGATCGGCCATAATGGCGAGTGACCTGTTGCCATCCCAGCTCGCGGGCCATCGCTCGGGCACTTTAGTGACGGCGAGCCCTCCCGAACAATTGGCTGAGAACAAGCCAAGCTTCAGACGGTTCTCTGGTGCGAGCGCCCGTTTCGGCGGGGTCATGACACCACCTCGCTTTGGACCTTTCCGCCGATATAGGCCTCTTGAATTCGCGGGTCGCCAAGAAGGTCCGTGCCCTCCATCACCATGCGACCGTTCTCGATCACGTAGGCGCGATCCGCGAGCCCGAGTGCGGCATGTGCGTTCT
>CAVSQC010000027.1:0-17686 GCA_963729845.1 uncultured Alphaproteobacteria bacterium | reverse complement strand
GACCAAGGTCGTCCTTGCCCGATTCGGTAACGGATTTAGCGAGTGTGATATGCGCTATGGCGGAAATAAGTGAGTGACTCCGTCATCATTGCCCTAACCGGCGATGTCATGCTTGGGCGCGGGATTGACCAGGTTCTCGCCCATCCGAGCCACCCGGAACTATACGAGCCTTACATCTCCTCTGCGTTATCCTATGTCGAGTTGGCGGAGCAAGCTCATGGCGCGATCCCACGCCACGTGGACCCGGCGTATGTCTGGGGCGACGCGTTAGCGACGCTAAATCGCGTCAAGCCCGACCTTCGCATCGTCAATCTGGAGACATGGATCTTCGCGCTCAGGAGCGGCGACACCCAAAGGCATCAATTACCGGATAAATCCGGACAATATTGACTGCCTGCAAGCCTTTAACATCGATTGTTGTGTCCTTGCCAACAATCACGTGCTGGATTGGGGCGCAGCCGGCTTGACGGAAACGGTGGAAGCGCTGGAACGCGCTGGCATCCGTTTCGCCGGCGCCGGCCGCAATGCGGCCGACGCGAGGGCCCCGGCCGTGGTAGAGGTCGGGGGCAAAGGCAGGGCGGTCGTTTTCGCCTTCGGGCTTGAAAGCGCGGGCGTTCAACCGGATTGGGCCGCAGGAAGGAATGACGCAGGGATCAATTTCCTCCCGAACCTTTCCAGAGAGACGGCGGCACAAATCGGTGCGCAATTGGCGGCGATCCGCCGCCGCGGCGATATCGGCATCGCGTCGCTGCATTGGGGGTCAAACTGGGGTTATGAAATTCCGCACGAGCAGCGTGCGTTTGCACACGAGCTGGTCGAGCGCGAATTCGACATCGTTCACGGCCATTCCTCGCACCACCCCAAGGCGATCGAAATCTATCGCGCCAAGCCGATCCTCTACGGCTGCGGCGATTTCATCAACGACTATGAGGGCATTTCGGGCTATGAGGCCTACCGAGACGATCTCGCATTGGCTTACGTCGCTGAAATGTCTGCCACTGACGGCCGACTTCGCGGGCTCCGGCTGATTCCGTTTCAGATCAGGAGGTTTCGCCTTGAGCGAGCCAGCACGACCGACGTGTCATGGTTGGCAGAAACGCTTGACCGCGAGAGTCGCTCGTTTGGCGCTAGGGTCGTTTCGACCGGGGAGTCATGCCTCGAGGTTCATGCAGCAGGGCCTTGACCTACTGCGTTCATGACTGAACGGGCAAACATGACGTGGATCAATCGGCGTCCGCCGAGACGCCGATTGATTTGGCTCAATGGCGAGACTGATCGGGAGACCTACATGGGTGCCGCCGGACGGGTAACCCAACGTGAGTTCGAGGATATCGCCATGGCGTATCTGGTCGAGACGAGTCTGGTGAATCCCGCGTTCGGCGATCCCGGACTCTACATCGATTTTCGCTTCGGCCGACGGGCCATGCTGTTCGATCTGGGCGATCTGTCGCCACTACCGACGCGAAAATTGCTGCGGGTTAGCCATGTGTTCGTGTCGCATGCGCATATCGATCACTTCAACGGCTTCGACCGCCTGCTGCGCCTGTCCCTGCACCGTCCGGCGCGTATCGACATGGTGGGCCCGCCCGGATTCATCGACCGCGTCGGCCATAAGCTTGGCGCCTACTCATGGAACTTGGTGGCCGACCAAGAACCGGACATCGTGTTTGCCGTCGCCGAGTTCCGCGACGACCGGATTGCGGATACGGCGGAATTTCACAGCCGAGATGCCTTTCGTCGCATCGATGTGGCGCCACGGCCTTTGCCGGAAGGCGTGGTTCTCGACGAAGCGGAGTTTCATATCCGCGCGACCACGCTCGACCATGGCATCCCGAGCTTGGCCTTTGCATTCATCGAAAACATGCAAGTCAATGTCTGGAAGGACCGCCTCGATCGTATGGGTATCGCGGTCGGGCCTTGGCTGAAGGCCGCCAAGGCGGCTGTCCGGCGCGGCGAGCCAGACAATACCATCGTCGTCGCCCTATCGGCCGAAAAGGGCGCGGCACCAGTCAAAGTATCGCTCGGCGAGCTTCGTGCCGATGCGTTCCGAACTCGCGCCCGGCGGTTCGTTCGCCTATGTCGTCGATACCGCCTATCACGAAAAAAATGCAACGCGCATCGTCGCGCTGGCGCGCGGTGTCGATACACTTTTTATCGAATCCGTGTTCCTGGACGAGGATCGGGAAATCGCGGCGGAGCGGAAACACCTGACAGCCGCGCAAGCCGGCGCGCTTGCGCGTGCCGCGCACGTGAACCGCGTCGCGCCGTTCCATTTTTCACCGCGCTATTCGGACCGCGAAGAACGCCTGCGGCGGGAATTGCTCGACGCCTTCAAGGGCCGGATCGGCGCCTATGGCCCGGGATAAGGCGGGCGTCGCTCGCATCCGAACTGAACGCACGGCGCCGATGGAACCGGTCTTCATCGGCACGCGCGGCAACACCAAGATACGAACGCGGCGGCACCGGCGTCACAGCGCTGCTGATAAATCATCGAGGCCAGAAAACAATGATCGATTGCGGCGCCGACTGCGTTGAAATTACGAACCGGACGGCGTCTTCTTTCGGGTGATGCGGCGAAGCGCTTCGGTGACCGTATGTCCCCAATCCGCATGGACGGCGATATCGTCGAGGGAGACGATGCCAACGATGTTGCCGCTTTGGTCGAGCACCGGCATGCGGCGGATGCCGAGACTGCCGAGCCTTAGCGCGACCTCCTCGACATCGTCGTCATCGCGGCAACAATGGACTTCCTCGGTCATGATATCGCCGGCCGACAAGTCTGTCGGCGCTTTTCTATCGGCGACGACACGGACGACAATATCGCGATCCGTGAGAATGCCGATCAGTCTGTCTCCCTCGAGCACCGGAAGAATGCCGACATCGCTGTCCCGCATCGCGGCGGCAGCGGCGCTGATCGATGCGGATGGCGATATGACAACGAGCCGCCGAGTCACGACGTCAGCAACATTCATATGCTCTCTCCTCCATGGCCGACATGCAAATATGGATGCGTTCGGCGTTCGATCGGTTGAGCTAAGTCAAACCCAGATGACGGATTCGGTCCGAATATTGTATTTGAGGAGGCGGCAATGACTTGAGACAAGGAAACGGCGGCGACGGGCAGCGAGATCCGCGCCATCATTGGTCCGTGCGACGATGAGCTTGTGATCAAGATCCTGGATTTGGCGGCAACGCCTGGCGAGGTGCTTGAGGCCCATACTTGGCTCATGTCCGATGACTATCTGCACCGCAGGCTTCACCATTCCTTGACTGGTCGGGCCGCGCAGGTATTCGACGTGTTGGATAACGAACTGCCTGAAGCCGATCGCCCCTCCTGAAGGGCGCCCCGTAGGAATGTGGTCACGCCGCCGGATAGCCGACCGTTTGCGCGAAGGTGACGAATTGAGGTTTGGGTAGAGCCATCAGGCTGGCCAATTTCCCGACATCGACGGCGCCACGGAACACGGTGCCGAGACCGACCGAGGCGCAATAGAGGTACACATTCTGTCCGATGAAGCCAGCATCGACAGAGGCATAGAGACGACGGTCCTCCGGAGAGATGTCGGTCATGCGCTCGCCATGCGCGACATAGATGAGATTGAGCGGCGCGGCCGCGACAAAGTCCTGCAAACCGGTCGCGGCGCGCAGATCTTTCGCGAGATGGAGGGCGAGCGCATGCGTCTTCGGATCATAGAGCCAAATGCCGTCGGCCATCGCGGCATAAATGTCGATCACCATGACATGACGCCAATAGGGCGCGGTACGATCGCCGCTTGGTCGATTGACGCCGAACGCCGCCCATAGCAAGTCCGACAAAACTTCGATCGGCAATGGGCGATCGGAATAGGCGCGCGTGGAATGACGCAACTTGAGCGCCGACATCAGCGGCATCCCACCTTCCGTGTGCGGCGCCGGCAACGCCAGGCGCCTCGCCTCCCCCGTCGCCGACAGAGACGGAACCGCGACCGTTGCGGCACCGGCGATAATGGCGGCACTGGCTTGACGGCGTGTCATCATCGTCTCTCCTTCTCGGCTTTTTTGGGGCCGAACCCATCGCAACCGTTCAAAACAGCCACATTGAATTAGCCCGAGGCGGATGCGGCCTTGATCCATGTCAAATCGAGATGAATCGCGCGCTACGGCATTCTCGATTTCAACGCGATAGTTTTGCCGTAGACGATGAATTTCCCATAGCCTTGGTGATGGATCGTCCGCGGATTCTTCTGCGCCGGATCCCGCCACGCTTTGACGACCTCAAGGATAAACAGGTCGTATTTGGGCACGAGGCGCGTGTCTCGTACTCGGCATTCAAGATTGGCAAAGCATTCGGCGACCAGCGGCGCCGCCACTCGTGCCGCCGGTATCGGTGTCAGCCCAAACTCATCGAATTTGTCATGATCGCGGCCGGAGCAATTTCCCACTGCAACTACTTTCGCCGCGAGTTTCACCGCAGGCACGGCGATGACACATTCCCGACGTCCCCGTAACGCGGCAAAACTGTGATTCGCTTCGCTGACGATGCAAGCCACCAATGGTGGCTCGAATTCCACCATCATGTGCCATGACTGCGTCATAACATTTGGGCGGCCTTTCGTTGCCGTCGTGAGGAAGACAACGGGACCCGGTTCGAGCAACTGATAGACCTTTGCGAGTGCCAAGTCCTTCATCATTGCGCATACGTCTCCCTGGCCGACACGTGAATCACAACGACTGACAGCGACCGCAGAAGTAAGCGGTGCGGCCGCCGAACTTTGCCGTCGTGAGCGCCGCGCCGCAGCGCGGGCAAGCGCCGCCGCGATGCCGTTGCGGCAACAAGAAATTCTTGGGCAGGCGGTCTGTGTCGCGCTCCGACCCGCCACGGCAACGGATCGCGGTCTCGAGCGTTCGACGCATCGCGCGGAATAGGCGTGACACGCGCTCACGATCAAGAGCAGCGGCTAACGCACCGGGAGGAATGCCGGCCTGAAATAGGATTTCATCCGAATAGATGTTTCCGACGCCGGCCATGAGCGCCTGATCCATCAAGACCGCTTTGATGTCGCGCTTACTGCCAGAGAGAATCGACCTGAACACCCCGATGTCGAATTTGGGATCGAGCGCGTCCGGGCCAAGCTCCGAACGAGACACGAACTCTTCCACGCTGTCGCACATGCTGACGCGGCCGATGCGCCGAGGATTGACATAGGCAAGGCGATCGCCTTCGTCGAAATCCAGCCGAACCCGTGTGTAAGACGGTTCGGCGCTCGCTTTCGAGACGAGTTGCAGCGACCCGTTCATGCCGAAATGCATCGCCAGGGCGCCACCCTTACCTAGCAACAAGAAGAGGTGCTTGCCGTGCCGCCGGGACGAATTGATGCGTTCCCCTTTGAGGCGACGCTCGAAGGCTGGCGCCGAGATGCCCTCGAGGATCCCGGCATCGCTAACGACGGCCCGTTCGATCATCCGGCCGCGGCAATGCTCGAAGACCAATCGGTGGAAGATTTCGACGTCAGGCAGCTCAGGCATATTCAGGAATTTAGCGCAGCGCCACCGCGCCGCCTTGATCTCGATCAGTCCCGCAATGCTGCCGGAGTTCGTCCCGCGACGGGCAAAGTAGGGAGAGTGCCGCCCGCCCGATCATCAAGACTCATTTCCTCCAGCGCGACCCTTAAGTCGACGAAGATCGGATGATGATCGGAGGGTCCACGGTCGAGGACCTGTGCACGTGAACATCGCAACCCGCGCGCCATACACCGGTCGACCCGCAGGGAGACGATGTTTCCCGCGCTGACGGTGGAGCGTCTGGGCCCAATATCCTTGAACCCCGACAAGACGATCGGCCCGACAGCGTTATAATCTCCAATAATCGCCGACGGTCCCTCGAGCGCGCGTCCAATATGGAGCAGCTGCCGGCAATTCAGCAGTTGACCATGCGACAAATGCACATTGGCGAAATTGATGCCACGGAAATGAAGAATCTGCGCCACGCGCGGCGGGACGCGGCCGGGCATCGTCGAAGCCGGCAGGCGGAGTGCGTGATGGAATGAGAATGGTTGCGGGCTCCACGCGACCAGGCCATAAACGCGGCCGTCCAGGGGCTCGTGCATGAAATGCCCTCCGACCAGCCTTGGCAAGGCGTCAAGGTCGCGGGTTGCTTCCTGCATCAGGAACAGATCGGGGCGGTGACGTTCGATGATCGCCGCTACGTCGTCGACGTTCGCCCCGACCAGACGCAACAGGTTCCAGCTGATGACTCTCAGATGCGCCGAATGCGAGGAACGATCCTCGTCACGCTCGCATGCTTCCGGAAGCACAGAACCAAACGCGGCATTCAGCATTTGTTTAAACGAACCTTCGGTAACACTCGCCACGATCCCGGTCGGTCCGCATAAACGTGGACCCCGATCCTCCAACTATTTTGTCCTAGGAGAGGAACGCTGCCTTATTTGGTGTGCTGTCCCCTCGATTCAATGCCGCACCGGCGCCAAAAATCTCTATGCAGACGTGTGTTATTGACCGAGATCGGAATTAGCGGCCGCCGTAGTCATCGTGAACTTCGAAAGCTCCGTCATCAAACTGGGATCGTTGATCACCCGCGGCACCTTATGTTGGCCGCCGAGCCTGCCGCGATGTTTCATCCACGCGGCGAAGCCTCCGCGCCGGGCGACCACGATCTCCGGTGCGTCGAGGCCAAAGCCCCCGGCTCGGTGGGCGCGATAGTCGTCGTTGCCGCGCGATAATTCGTCGTCGAGGCACCGCGCGAATTTGTCGAGGCGCGCCGCGTCCGGTGCATCTCCGCTGAATTCCACAACGAACCGATGACGGCCGCGCCGACGCGCGGCATCGGGGAACATCGCGCCGACGGCAAAATCTACGACCGACGACGCGATCGCGTCAGCCGCACGGCCGACCGCCTGTTCGATCTCGGCGCCGCTCAAATGTTCGCCGAAGGCGGAAAGGAAATAGGATGTCCGCCCGGTAACCAAAATGCGCGGTGGATTGACGTTGACGAACCGGATCGTATCGCCAAGAAGATAAGCCCACAGTCCGGCGTTGCTGCTGAGGATCAGCGCGTAATCGATGCCGGTCCGCACGGTCCCAAGCCAGTGGCGCGTCGGCGCGGCGCCGCCGAGCTCGTCGGTAGGCACGAATTCGAAGAACAGCCCATTGTCGCAAATCAGCCGCAAACCTTCGCCGTCACCCCGATCGGCGATGGCGATGAAGCCCTCGCTCGCGGGATAAACTTCGCGGTACTCGGCATGGCTATCCCGCAGCAGCGCCCGGAACTGATTGCGGTATGGCGCGAAATTCACGCCACCGTGCGCCACCAGTTCCAGATTGGGAAAGAATGCCGCGAGCCGGCCACCGTGCTGCGGCCGCAGGGCACATAGCCGCTCGAAGAAAATTAGAAGCCAGCTCGGCGTCCCGGTGATGGTGCGAATATCTTGCGTGAGCGCCGCGTGGGCCAGCCGATCGATCTTTTCCTCCCAATCGGCGATCAGCGCCAGTTCTGGCCGCGGAAAGCAAAATGGTCGCGCCCAGCGCGGGATTTCGGCGATGGCGATGCCGCTCAGATCGCCGCTGCGGATTCCCGGTGCGTCTTCCGTGAGATCGGTGCTGCCGCCCAACATGAAGTTCTTGCCGCCAAGCACATGGCTATGCCGCCGGTTGGCAACGTGATGAACCAGCAGATCGATCGCGGCCCAGCCGTTCGACCGCGTCATGTCGCGGGAGCATGGAATGTGTTTGGTCGCGCCGCTGCTCGTGCCCGACGTCAAGGCGAAGAACGGAATCGTTCCCGGCCAGCTGCAATCGACGAGACGGGGAAAATCGGGTTGCCAATAGCGATGCCACATCTCTTCGTAGTCGCGGACCGGCACGCGCGCCTGGAAGTCCGCGACACTGCGAATCTCGGCGAAGCGATGATCGCGGCCGAACCGCGTCAGCGCAGCCTTGCGAACCAGTTGGCGCAGTTGCCGCTGTTGTTGACCGACCGCATCTTGGGCTCTGAGTTGCGACAAGCGATGGCGCGCATAAAGCCGCAGCGCCCAGGTGGCGTCAATCACGGCAGCAAATCCACGTGACGGGAGAACAAGGCAGCCGCCGTTTCGGGCCGCAGCGGCACCTGCACGTAATCGCCGCGTCGCCACAGCTCTACTTGATCGGCCCAGGTGTCGCTGCCGAACCAGCCGTCCTGGCCGCCCAACAAGGCAAAGAAATTGGTGTCCGGGTCGCCGAGATCCGAGATATGGCGCGCCGACGAGCCGAACCGGCTGACATGCCGCCGCGCGGTCAGCGGGTGCGCGGTCTTCAGCAACGTTTCGCCCCCGCCGGGACTGGGCAAGTCGGCAAAGCGATAGGCGCGGCCGATTCCGGGCAGCATCGCGAGCGGATGCGCCACGCGAACGCGGTGCCGGTCGCCCCAGGTGGCGCGTCCTTTCATGCTTCTCGCCGCGGCGCGCAGCGCCAGTTGCAGGGCGCGTTGGCGAATCACGGGCGCGGTCTGCGCGATATCCTCCCAGATCAGCGCGCGCGTGCCCCAGCCGACGCGATAGAGCCGTTGCCGGCGGCGCGGTACCAATTCGCGCGCCAGGTGATAAGACAGCAGCTCGAACGCGAGCGCGCCGGTCGAGTTTATCTCGTAACTTCCGTTCCAAGCGCGCAATTCCTCGAGAAAGCGTTGGTGGTAGCGAGGGGCACGTGACGGCGGCAGCTCGTCGAGCCACGACAGCATCCGATCGCGCTGCGCGATGGCTGTCGCCCAATGAACGTCGCGCTGAATATTCATCGCCGATGCGAGCGTCAGCCGCGTCTCCTCGGACAGCAACGCATCGAGGCGCATCCGGCGATCGGGCGGCGAAAAGTGATAGCCGACGACAAAGTCGCTTCGTTCCGGCCGTTCGTTGGCCGATGCGACAAACCCGCATGGCGGATCGAATGTCGCGGGCAGATCCGCTCTCGTCGCGATTTTGCTCCAGCCGTCACCCCGATTGGGCGCGGTCAACAATTCCGGCGCGGCGGCGGGATCTCGCCCCGGCAGATGCGCAGCGGTCAGCTTCCCGACATGGCCCTGGACATCGGCATAGAGCATGTTCTGGCCCGGCACCGCAAAAGTGTCGAGGGCGTCTTGGAATTCCTGCCAGTTCTGGGCGCGGCACACGCGCAACATGGCGGTGATCTCGTCGCTGACCCGATGCCCCATCCAACGCAGTGCGACCGTCGCGCCGTTCGATCGCAGCCACGGAAGATCGCTGACGACAGGTCCCCACGGGCTTTCCCGAACGCGATATTTTCGCGGCCGCGCCCATCGCGCCCGAATTGTCACCTCGCGGCTCCGAATGTCGGTCGACATATCTTCCGGCACCGCCACCAGATCGCTGCTCGCTGCGTGCAGGCTCGTGCCGCCCCAGGCGATCCAGCGATTGCGGCCCAAGGCGATGAAGGGGATCCCGGGAATCATGAGACCGGCAGCCTGATAGGAAGGCGAACTGAATCCGGCGATCAGCCATGGACCGGGGAGCAGCAACGGCAGATGCGGGTCGCTTGCGAGGACCGCCGCGCCGCTGGCCGTACGCGACCCTGTCACCGCGAAGGAATTACTGCCGGCGCGCACGGCCGCCCCAAGCCCCAAGGCGAGCGGCGCGAAGCGCGCCGCTTCCGCCAGCACCGGCGAAATGCCGGAGGACACATCGTGATTAGTCAGCCGGCTGCCACAGCGCCGCAAAGTCTGGATTCTGACGTAACCGCAAGAGCTGAAACTGTACCATCCAGGTGACATCGGCGCTGACGAAGCGGCCGAGCGTCAGGACATCCGCCACCTGCCAGGGCTCACGCCTTAGCCGGAACAGCGCAAACTCCTCAGGCAGTTCCTTCACGGTCATCAGATAATGATTGATCCCGCGCACAAACCCCTCAAGCCATCCGCGAGTATCGTTAGGGAGTAGCCGTTCAATGTCGGGAACCGCGCGCGCCATATCGAGGGTGCGGATCAACCGGTCCACCGGAACCCCGAGCGGTCCGATCATCTCCGCAAGCCGGCCTTGCGAGAGGCGGCGGGCAACCTCGATTTGGCCGAGGCGTAGATGCGCGTGCACCGCGCCGAGCGCCACCGCCAGATCTTCGTCGGACTGGGCTTCGATGAAAGGGACGTGATGGTCATCACAACGGACGGTGACCGGCGCCGAGACCGGCCAGCCGCTACCGGGAAAAGCGGCAAGCCGCTCCGTGAGCGTGCGCGGCTTGCGCCGACGGATGGCGCACCGAGCCACCGATCCAAACAGCAGCGCCGTCCCCGCCAAACGATCGATCATCGCCGCAGGATGCCCTGCGAGCAATCATTGCGCATGCTCATTTGCATGTTTGCTCCCCAAGCTCCTTCAAGGCGGCAACCGCATCATGAATGGCATTTGCCATCACTTGATGATCGATTGGGCCTGACGGGCCGCGACCCGGACGTGCCGGTTGAATGGGTGATCCAAACTGGACGGTGATCGGACTCGGACGAGGAAAATGCTTACCGAGGGGAAGCGCCTTGTCGCCGCCACGAAGATATACCGGAACGACAGGAACCGGATGAGCCTCAAGCACGGCCCCGATCCCGGGTAGGAACTGTTGGAGCGAACCATCGGAACTTAGCCCACCCTCCGGAAACCACACCAATGTTCGACCTTGCGAAATCACCGACACGCCAAGCGCAATGGCTGATGCTGCGGCGCGATCTGGGTCGACCGGAATTACTTGGGCAGCCCGACTAAACAGCCGGCGCAATCGGCTGCTGAAAAGGATCCCGGTCCACCCGGCCCAATAGGTCCGGCATAGATGCCGGTGGGGGAGGGCCGCGGCGAGCGCAAATGGATCGAGGTAACTCACGTGATTCGGGCAAAGAATAAACGGCGGGTCGGGCAAGTTGTTCCGCCCCGCGACGCGAAGCCGAAAAACGCGACGCATTACTGCTCGCACCAACGCTTCCCCAACAAGGCGCAGCATCGCGATGTCAAAACCATATGGCTCAAGCCACATTTGCTGACGGACAAGACTTTCAGTCGTGCTTTCGCCTTGCTGACTTCTTTGTGGCCGCAATCGCTTCGCGGAGGAGGTCGCGCAATGTGATAATTCTGGCGACATGAGCTTCAGTCAGGCGGACTCCAAGCTCACGTTGGAGGGCGAGAGTCAGGTCGATCCAACCCAATGAATTGATGCCGAGATCGAGCTGCGGACTGGTGTCGAATTCAATCGGCCGATTCGGATATCGATCGTGTAGCCAATGCCAAACGGCTTTCCCCATTTGGTTATCGAGAAGGGCGGCGTCGTGGGGCGCGACGACTACCGGTTTGCCAGCTTGCCGAGGGATGTTCGCATGCTCGTAAAGCGGCGGCAGAAAATTGCGCTGGATCTTGCCGAGCCGGGTACGGGGAAGAGGCGTCCACGTAACCGCAAACCCAGCCAGGTGGAGATGGCTCGGCAAGGTCCGCGCCCGCATTTCCAGCGCGTCGCGGACCAATCCATCCAGACGGATCGCTCCGGCCTTGCGAACTTCTTCCTCATTCGGGACGATCAGGGCGACGAGCTTGCCGCCATGCGGGAAGACACCGATCTCTCGAATTCAGCGGATCTTCCGAATAAACATTCTCGACGGGTTCCGGAAAAATCTTTAGTCCACTGGACAGGACGATCGTCTCGTTCTCCCGTGCGATGACGAACAGATATCGTTCCGCGTCGAGCCGGCCCAGATCGCCTGTTCGAAACCACCCGTCCGCCGTGAAAGCCGCACGCGTTGTTTCCGGATCATTCCGATAACCCGCGAAGACGCTGCTCCCGGAGACTTCGATTTCCCCGACCCCATGTTCGTCGGCATTCGCGATGCGAACTCTGACGCCAGGTAACGGTTGGCCCGCCGAGCCGAAGCGAGATCGTCCGCCCCGACTAAAGGTCAAGATCGGCGACGTTTCGGTCAAACCATATCCCGTCAACACGGTCCAACCCAATCCTTCCAGTGCCGACTCGATGTCGGGCAAAAGAGCGGCGCCCCCGCAAACCATAAGACGCAGCTCCGCCCCGACTTTCCGCCGAAGGGGCCGGAACAGCCAGCGACCGATCGGGAGATGCAGCACTCGTTGGCCCCGGCGCGACAAACCCAATGACGCGGAGAACAGATGCTTGCGGAGCGATGACCGGTGAATGACCGCGGCACTCACGGTCTCGATCAAGGCCGCGTAGAGACGCGGAACCCCTAGAAGTACGGTGGCATGCCCGGCACGAATCGCCTCGACCAATTCGGGTCCGCCAATTCTCGCCGGGATGATGAGGGTTGCACCGGATGCCAACACGGTGAGCATCCCGACCGTCAGCGGATAGGTGTGATGAAGAGCGAGAGGTAACAACACACGGTCGTCGCGACCAACCAACCCTTCATCCGTGAGCGCCCTCACGTTCGACAGCAAGTTAGCGTGCGTGAGCGGTACCGCTTTGGGCGGCCCGGTGGTCCCGGACGTAAAGACCAGGATCGCGACGTCGTTCGGTTTTGCCGACGGCTGGCCACAATTTGCTTGGCCGATGGCTTCTTCGGAAGCCGCCGGAACTGTCGCGATCAAGTCGAGAGCGATGGTATCGCCATTGGGATTGATCGCGCGCACCCATTCGATAAGGCCTCTTGCCGCGACTATGAGACGGCAATCGCCGATGTGAAGCATGCGTCGCAGATCATCATCACCGACCTGAGGGTCGATCGGCATCACCACCAAGCCGGCCGCGACAATCCCCCAAAACGCTTCGATCCATTCCGGGCTGTTCAGCCCAATCAAGGCGACGGTGGCGCCGGGTGGTAACCGGTGTCGCGCGACTATCGTGGCGACATGATCCGCTCTTTGCGTCAGCTCGGCAAAACTGATTGCAATTTTTCTCTCGCCGCCGAACGAAATGATTGCAGGCGCGGCGTCAAACCTCGCGAGGCCGCGGAACAATCCCATGAGCGTGCGAGGCCCCCAATCCTTCTCCGGCGCTACGTGGGCGAGTACGTCCGGCTCGATCGTCGTGCCCGGCATTACACGGCGTCATTCCTGTTGGTGCCGCAACCTGGCGATTGCGGCTTGAGCGGCGGCTGCCGAACCTGGGCGACGTGCTTGGCCACATGAATTGTCGGCATTCACGTCGTACGCGAAGCCTCGCGAGAATATGCGGTCCATATTGCCCTTCATCATCGCGGGCATATAACCCCACCGCACCGGCGTGCGGCCTGGAGTAATTCGGCCAAAAAATGGGGGCCTTCGCGTTGATTTGGATCAAGCATTAGCTCGGTATGCCGTTACGGCGAGTCAGGGGCGTCGCGCGTGACGAACTCCGGTCCGAACACCGAGAACAAGGGCGACGCGACGAACCGTTGCGATCGTCAGCGCGCGAAGGTGCCGATAAGCTCCGCGGTCGCGATAACGTGATCTTTGAGCGCGCGTTGAACCGCGGCACATGAAGCGCTCGACCGTAGCGACAACGCGGCGATGTCCAGCGCATACAGCACAAAATGATAATGGTGCGTCCCCAGCCCTTCGGGCGGGCAGGGGCCGCCATATCCGGCGCGGCCGAAATCGTTCACTGCTTGATGGCGACCGCTCGATGCCCAGTTTTCCGGGAAATGCGTCGTGGTTGCCGGAATGTTGTAGACGCCCCAATGACGAAAGGTCTGTCCCGGAGCGTCGGGGTCGCAACAGACAAGGACGAAACTACGCGCCAGCGCCGGGGGATCGGACCAAGCCAGCGGTGGCGACACGTTGATTCCCTCACATGTATACCGGTCTGGAATCCGGGCGTTCTCCCCAAAGGCAGGACTTGTGAGCCGCATCCCCATCACTCCTATCCTTGACCCGTCGCAGGCGTCACCCCGACGATCGTCGTTTCAACAAGTGTTCGAGCCCTTCGGGCAGTGCGTTGACGTCGCTGTCGTAGGTGAAAACCATTTCCCGAGGCTCGGAAGCGTTTAGAAACCGCCGTCGGCATCTGAGCGGTGGCGGCGCTGTCGAGATAGTGCAGATCGGGTGATGCCAACCCGGGAAATTGGCGCATCAATCGCGCTAAATCGAAAGCCATGCTGCATTTAGGGGCATACGAGGCCGCCGTTCTTTGATTTAGGTCAACGGGTAGCGGCCAAGGTCGTCCGCGGGCGCCCACTTGGCAGGGAGAGAGGAGATGTCGATGGCGCGTCGCACCGGCGAGGTTATCGGTTGCGCGGCGCTTAATCGCGGCGACTGTTCTGATCGCAGCACAGTCACTTCACTCGTAGCGCAGAGCCTCGATCGGGTCGAGGCGAGCCGCCTTCCGCGCCGGGTAGTAGCCGAAGAAAATGCCAACCGCGGCCGAGAAACCGAAGCCGCCGAGGATGGCGGCCGGCGAGATCGGCGTCGGCCATCCGGCAACGAGGGAGATCGCCTCCGACACGGCGACGCCGCAGACGATACCCGCCATGCCCCCGACCAGGCTCAGAAACACGGCTTCCGCGAGGAATTGCAGCAACACATGCAGGCGGCGCGCGCCGATCGCCATGCGCAAGCCGATCTCGCGGGTGCGCTCGGTCACCGAGACGAGCAGGATGTTCATGATGCCGATGCCGCCGACGAGGAGCGAGATCGAGGCCACGGCCGCGAGCAACAGCGCCATGACTTGGCTGCTGCCCTCGGCGGCGCTTGCGATCTGACTGAGATTACGCACGGCAAAGTCGTTGACGTCGCCGGGCTTGATCCGGTGCCGACGCATCAATGTCGCGGTTACCTGCTTGATGGCCACGTCAACCTGGGACGGACTCCGGGCCTGGACGTAGATCTGATTGACGAACCCGGTCAGGCGGGGCTGGATGCCATAGGGATTGGGCTGCGGCAGAAAGATCGCGCTTGTGGTTGCCGTTTGCGTCGGCGCCGCGACGCCGAGTACCTTGGATTCGGCGGTGCTGAACGGCACCATGACGAGATCGTCCTGATCCTGGCCATAGGTCGATTGACCTTTGGCCACGAGCGTGCCGACGACGCGCAAGGGCACGCCCTTGACCAGAATGACGGCGCCGAGCGGATTGTCGGAGGGCGCGAAGAGCTGGTGGAGGACGGTCTGGCCGATCACCACCACGAGCGCGGCCGTACTCTGGTCCGCGGTGCCGATGCCGCGGCCGGTGGCAATCTGCCAGTTGGTGATCGGCGGATAGTTGGCGGTGACGCCCTGGACCGAAGTCGTCCAATTCTGATTGGCGTATTCGGTCTGGCCCGTCTGCCGGATCAGGTAGGCAACCTGTCCGACAGCCTGGTCCTCGCGCCGGATCGTCTGGGCATCGCTGACGGTCAGGGTCGACGCGCTGCCCGCACCGCCGCGAGCGCCGAAGCTGGTCACCGCGCCAGGGACGATGACGAGCAGGTTGGTGCCGAGGCTTTCGAGCTGTTTGCGCACGGCATCGTTGGCGCCCTGCCCAATCGCCATCATTGCGATCAATGCGGCGACGCCGATGAAGACGCCGAGCATGGTCAGCGCCGACCGCATCTTGTTACGCGCGAGCGCTTGTACGGCCGCGGCCAGGATCATCACGCCAAAGGCCCAGGAAAGCGGTGCCCCGCTCGCGACTTCCGAGGGTGCGTGCGGGTGAAAGATAGACAGATCCGCGGCCGTCGCCGGTCGTCCCTCGGGTATGCCGGACTTGCTGCGCTCGTCGGTCAGGATGCGGCCGTCGCGCATCGTCACCGTGCGATTGGCGTAGGCGGCGATATCGGCCTCATGCGTCACTAGGACGATCGTAACGCCTTCCTCGCGATTGAGCCGCGTCAGCGTATCCATGATCTCGTGCGAGGTACGCGTGTCGAGATTGCCGGTCGGTTCGTCGGCCAGGAGCAGGCTCGGCGAATTGATCAAGGCCCGCGCGATCGCGACGCGTTGCTGCTGGCCGCCGGAAAGCTGGCTCGGTGTGTTTTCCGCGCGATCGCCGAGCCCGAGGCGGTCCAAAGCTTCCTGCGCCCGGGCAAAGCGCGTTTTGCGTCCGGACGTTCCCTCGTCCGAATAGAGCAGCGGCAAGGCGACGTTTTCCGCCGCGCTGGTGCGCGACAGCAGGTTGAAGCTCTGGAAGACAAAGCCGAGCCGCTCGCTGCGGATGCGGGCGAGCTCGGGCTCCGGCAGGCTGGGGACATCGATGCCATCCAGCAGATAACGGCCGGTGGATGGGCGATCGAGGCAACCGAGAATCGCCATCAGCGTCGATTTGCCAGAGCCGGACGAGCCCATGATGGCCACGAACTCGCCGCGTTCGACGGTGAAATTGACGCCGCCGAGCGCGTGAACGTCGATGTCGCCGACGTGATAGGTCCGCGTCACGTCTTCGATCACGATGACCGCCTCGGACATTTTCGGCGCCCTTCGCGCTACAGCCGCGGCGGTGGGACGGCCGACCGGCCGCTCCCGCCGGTGCCGCCCAATTGTTCGGACAATATGACCTGGTCGCCCGGCTTCAACTCTCCGCCCACGATCTCGGTAAAGCTGTCATCGTCGAGCCCCAGCGTCACGGCGACGTGGACGGGCTTGCCATCGGCCAAGATCCAGACCTGCCCCTGCCGGGGCGCCCCGGCCGCGGTCGGCGCCGGTGAGGTAACGGCCGCTCCGGCAGGCAAGTAACGGAGCGCCTGATCGGGCACGCGAAGGACATTGTCGCGCTCGGCGGTGACGATCTTGGTCGTGGCCGTCATCCCCGGCATGAGCAGCAGGTCGGGGTTGGCGACGGCAACCACGACGTCGTACGTAACGACGTTCTGGAGCGTTTGCGGCGCCTGCCGCACCTGGACCACGGTGCCTTGGAACGGACGGTCGGGATACGCCTCGACCGTGAAGCTCGCGGGGTTCTTTTCCTTGACGGTGCCGATGTCGCTCTCGCTGACATTAGTGTCGACTTCCATCTTGGTGAGATCGGTGGCGATCAGGAACAGCGTTGGCGTCTGGAGGCTCGCCGCGACCGTCTGCCCGCTCGTCACGTTGCGCGACACCACGGTGCCGTCCACCGGTGAAACAATATCGGTATAGTCGAGGTTCACCTGCGCGTTCGCGAGTTGGGCTTCCCACTGCTAAATCGTCGCCTCGTCGAGGCTGATCTGCGCCACCCCTTGGTGGTAAACGCTCATCGATTGGTCGGCGGTGTCTTGAGCGATCGAATTTTGACGCGCCAGCACGGCAGTGCGCTGGGCATTGATCTTGGTGTACTCGAGATTGGCCTTGTCCTTTTCGAGCTGCGCCTTGGCGACCGCCAGGTTCGCCTTATCCTGATCGACCGTTGCCTGATAGAGGCGGGGATCGATTTTGGCGCAGAGCTGCCCCTTCTTGACCTGTGTATTGTAGTCGCATTGCAGCGACTGGATGACGCCGGATACGGCGGTGCCGACAATAATCGTCAGCACGGGGTTGATCGTACCTGTCGCCGTGACGGTACGGGTGACCGCGCCGAGCGTCGCCGGTGTCGTCGTGTAGTGCACCGTACCGCCGCGACCGGCGATCCACCACGCCGCCCCGGCGGCGACCAGCAGCAATATGACAATCGCCGTCAGATAGAGCCGCCGGCGCGACCGAGAAGTCGGCTTCGGCACACTGGACGCCTTGCCTTGGCGAGTATCCGTTGCGATTGAAACAACCTCATTCATCGGCAGACTTTCGCGAATTTTTGCGACACTGGCATTAGCAGGGGCATCGCGAATTGATCGGGATCAAT
>CAVSQC010000026.1:0-23053 GCA_963729845.1 uncultured Alphaproteobacteria bacterium | reverse complement strand
TCGAGAATGCCGTAGCGCGCGATTCATCTCGATTTGACATGGATCAAGGCCGCATCCGCCTCGGGCTAATTCAATGTGGCTGTTTTGAACGGTTGCGATGGGTTCGGCCCCAAAAAGCCGAGAAGGAGAGACGATGATGACACGCCGTCAAGCCAGTGCCGCCATTATCGCCGGTGCCGCAACGGTCGCGGTTCCGTCTCTGTCGGCGACGGGGGAGGCGAGGCGCCTGGCGTTGCCGGCGCCGCACCGGAAGGTGGGATGCCGCTGATGTCGGCGCTCAAGTTGCGTCATTCCACGCGCGCCTATTCCGATCGCCCATTGCCGATCGAAGTTTTGTCGGACTTGCTATGGGCGGCGTTCGGCGTCAATCGACCAAGCGGCGATCGTACCGCGCCCTATTGGCGTCATGTCATGGTGATCGACATTTATGCCGCGATGGCCGACGGCATTTGGCTCTATGATCCGAAGACGCATGCGCTCGCCCTCCATCTCGCGAAAAATCTCGCGCCGCGACCGGTTTGCAGGATTTGCCGCGGCCGCGCCGCTCAATCTCATCTATGTCGCGCATGGCGAGCGCATGACCGACATCTCTCCGGAGGACCGTCGTCTCTATGCCTCTGTCGATGCTGGCTTCATCGGACAGAATGTGTACCTCTATTGCGCCTCGGTCGGTCTCGGCACCGTGTTCCGTGGCGCCGTCGATGTCGGGAAATTGGCCAGCCTGATGGCTCTACCCAAACCTCAATTCGTCACCTTGCGCAAACGGTCGGCTATCCGGCGGCGTGACCACATTCCTACGGGGCGCCCTTCAGGAGGGGCGATCGGCTTCAGGCAGTTCGTTATCCAACACGTCGAATACCTGCGCGGCCCGACCAGTCAAGGAATGGTGAAGCCTGCGGTGCAGATAGTCATCGGACATGAGCCAAGTATGGGCCTCAAGCACCTCGCCAGGCGTTGCCGCCAAATCCAGGATCTTGATCACAAGCTCATCGTCGCACGGACCAATGATGGCGCGGATCTCGCTGCCCGTCGCCGCCGTTTCCTTGTCTCAAGTCATTGCCGCCTCCCCTCAAATACAATATTCGGACCAAATCCGTCATCTGGGTTTGACTTAGCTCAACCGATCGAACGCCGAACGCATCCATATTTGCATGTCGGCCATGGAGGAGAGAGCATATGAATGTTGCTGACGTCGTAACTCGGCGGCTCGTTGTCATATCGCCATCCGCATCGATCAGCGCCGCTGCCGCCGCGATGCGGGACAGCGATGTCGGCATTCTTCCGGTGCTCGAGGGAGACAGACTGATCGGCATTCTCACGGATCGCGATATTGTCGTCCGTGTCGTCGCCGATAGAAAAGCGCCGACAGACTTGTCGGCCGGCGATATCATGACCGAGGAAGTCCATTGTTGCCGCGATGACGACGATGTCGAGGAGGTCGCGCTAAGGCTCGGCAGTCTCGGCATCCGCCGCATGCCGGTGCTCGACCAAAGCGGCAACATCGTTGGCATCGTCTCCCTCGACGATATCGCCGTCCATGCGGATTGGGGACATACGGTCACCGAAGCGCTTCGCCGCATCACCCGAAAGAAGACGCCGTCCGGTTCGTAATTTCAACGCAGTCGGCGCCGCAATCGATCATTGTTTTCTGGCCTCGATGATTTATCAGCAGCGCCTTGTGACGCCGGTGCCGCCGCGTTCGTATCTTGGTGTTGCCGCGCGTGCCGATGAAGACCGGTTCCATCGGCGCCGTGCGTTCAGTTCGGATGCGAGCGACGCCCGCCTTATCCCGGGCCATAGGCGCCGATCCGGCCCTTGAAGGCGTCGAGCAATTCCCGCCGCAGGCGTTCTTCGCGGTCCGAATAGCGCGGTGAAAAATGGAACGGCGCGACGCGGTTCACGTGCGCGGCACGCGCAAGCGCGCCGGCTTGCGCGGCTGTCAGGTGTTTCCGCTCCGCCGCGATTTCCCGATCCTCGTCCAGGAACACGGATTCGATAAAAAGTGTATCGACACCGCGCGCCAGCGCGACGATGCGCGTTGCATTTTTTTCGTGATAGGCGGTATCGACGACATAGGCGAACGAACCGCCGGGCGCAAATTCGGAACGCATCGGCACGAAGCTCGCCGAGCGATACTTTGACTGGTGCCGCGCCCTTTTCGGCCGATAGGGCGACGACGATGGTATTGTCTGGCTCGCCGCGCCGGACAGCCGCCTTGGCGGCCTTCAGCCAAGGCCCGACCGCGATACCCATACGATCGAGGCGGTCCTTCCAGACATTAACTCGCATGTTTTCGATGAATGCAAAGGCCAAGCTCGGGATGCCATGGTCGAGCGTGGTCGCGCGGATATGAAACTCCGCTTCGTCGAGAACCACGCCTTCCGGCAAAGGCCGTGGCGCCACATCGATGCGACGAAAGGCATCTCGGCTGTGAAATTCCGCCGTATCCGCAATCCGGTCGTCGCGGAACTCGGCGACGGCAAACACGATGTCCGGTTCTTGGTCGGCCACCAAGTTCCATGAGTAGGCGCCAAGCTTATGGCCGACGCGGTCGATAAATCCGGGCGGGCCCACCATGTCGATACGCGCCGGACGGTGCAGGGACAGGCGCAGCAGGCGGTCGAAGCCGTTGAAGTGATCGATATGCGCATGCGACACGAACACATGGCTAACCCGCAGCAATTTTCGCGTCGGTAGTGGCGACAGATCGCCCAGATCGAACAGCATGGCCCGTCGGCCGAAGCGAAAATCGATGTAAAGTCCGGGATCGCCGAACGCGGGATTCACCAGACTCGTCTCGACCAGATACGCCATGGCGATATCCTCGAACTCACGTTGGGTTACCCGTCCGGCGGCACCCATGTAGGTCTCCCGATCAGTCTCGCCATTGAGCCAAATCAATCGGCGTCTCGGCGGACGCCGATTGATCCACGTCATGTTTGCCCGTTCAGTCATGAACGCAGTAGGTCAAGGCCCTGCTGCATGAACCTCGAGGCATGACTCCCCGGTCGAAACGACCCTAGCGCCAAACGAGCGACTCTCGCGGTCAAGCGTTTCTGCCAACCATGACACGTCGGTCGTGCTGGCTCGCTCAAGGCGAAACCTCCTGATCTGAAACGGAATCAGCCGGAGCCCGCGAAGTCGGCCGTCAGTGGCAGACATTTCAGCGACGTAAGCCAATGCGAGATCGTCTCGGTAGGCCTCATAGCCCGAAATGCCCTCATAGTCGTTGATGAAATCGCCGCAGCCGTAGAGGATCGGCTTGGCGCGATAGATTTCGATCGCCTTGGGGTGGTGCGAGGAATGGCCGTGAACGATGTCGAATCCGCGCTCGACCAGCTCGTGTGCAAACGCACGCTGCTCGTGCGGAATTTCATAACCCCAGTTTGACCCCCAATGCAGCGACGCGATGCCGATATCGCCGCGGCGGCGGATCGCCGCCAATTGCGCACCAATTCGTGCCGCCGTCTCTCTGGAAAGGTTCGGCAGGAAATTGATCCCTGCGTCATTCCTTCCTGCGGCCCAATCCGGTTGAACGCCCGCGCTTTCAAGCCCGAAGGCGAAAACGACCGCCCTGCCTTTGCCCCCGACCTCTACCACGGCCGGGGCCCTCGCGTCGGCCGCATTGCGGCCCGCGCCGGCGAAACGGATGCCAGCGCGTTCCAGCGCTTCCACCGTTTCCGTCAAGCCGGCTGCGCCCCAATCCAGCACGTGATTGTTGGCAAGGACACAACAATCGATGTTAAAGGCTTGCAGGCAGTCAATATTGTCCGGATTCATCCGGTAATTGATGCCTTTGGGCGTCGCCGCTCCTGAGCGCGAGATCGATGTCTCCAGATTGACGATGCGAAGGTCGGGCTTGACGCAATTCAGCGTCGCTAACGCGTCGCCCCAGACATACGCCGGGTCCACGTGGCGTGGGATCGCGCCATGAGCTTGCTCCGCCAACTCGACATAGGATAACGCAGAGGAGATGTAAGGCTCGTATAGTTCCGGGTGGCTCGGATGGGCGAGAACCTGGTCAATCCCGCGCCCAAGCATGACATCGCCGGTTAGGGCAATGATGACGAAGTCACTCACTTATTTCCGACATAGCGCATATCACACTCGCTAAATCCGTTACCAATCGGGCAAGGACGACCTTGGTCTAAATCACCAGCCGGATCGTCCTGATCTTATTATCGATCCAGTCTGCTGACCATTAGAGCGCTCCCCGATCGGCGCGGCGAATGCTGCGCGCTCATCCGGCGTGCCTCAAATCGGCATTCGGTAGCCATAGAACTCGTGGTCTTCGTTATAGCCACCGTTGCCGGCGCCGAGGTGAGCGAAATCGTGGACGAACTCGATCGCCGCGATCCACTTGACCATTTTGAAGCCCAGCTCGTTCTCGCAGCGAAGGCGTAGTGGTGCGCCGTGGAGCACACTGAGCGGCGCGCCGTTCATCTCATAGGCGAGAATGGTCAAGTCGGTGCCGCATATTCTGAATTCTGTGCACGTCGTAATAGCCGCCGCCCTCCGACCCCTCGGAGAACGAGTAAAAGACGGCATAGCGCGCGTCGGCTGTCGGTTTTACGATGTCGAGAATATCGCGCATGGCGAACGCCGCCCCATTTGGCGACGCCGGACCAGCCCTGAATGCAGAAATGTTCGGTAATCTGCTCGTGCTTGGGTATCGCCTTGAGTTCGGCGTCGGAGAATTCGCGCGGATATTCGACCAATCCGCTGACGCGCAGCCGGTAGTCCGCGAAGCCGCCCGCCACCAACGCCTCGAACGCATCGGAGTTCGGCAGCGTGCCGTTGAGCCAGAAATGCGGGCGAGATGTCTTGTTCCGTGTACTGGGTTCCCGGGTCGCCCCATTCCGCGGCCGCCATCAAGGGGCCGATCAGGGTTTGGCCCGACCTCTGCACCAGCCTGGCATGCCTGATCGTGAAGGGTGAGGCGAGGTACCAGGCGACGATCGCCACGACCATCGCCACGCCAAAGATCAGAACGCCGTTCCAGGAATTGTCGTTCACGCCGGCCGAACATGTAGTTCAAATTCTGTCGCGCCCCGGTAATGAACACCAACGTCACATGGATTAGGATGAAAAGCAGAAACCACCACAGCACGCCAAAGTGAATCGTGCGGGCCGCCTGACGATTGAGAATTCTCGCGAACCAGCCGAGCCGATTGGCGATCGCCGGGCTCTGCATCAAGCCGGTGACGACCGCCAGCGGCGCGGCAACGAAGGCCGTGAGGAAGTAGGCGAGTTGTTGCAGGCTGTTGTAATTCGTCCAGCTGTGATCGACGGGGAACTGCAGCGACAAATACTGAAGCGCGGTCGAGAGCGCGTTAGGAAATACCGCCCAGCTCGTCGGCACCACCCGTTGCCACTGGTCGGTCGTAAACAGCAGCACGTAAAAGATTGCGCCGTTGACGACCCATAACAAATCGAACGAGAAATGCCACCACCGCGCCAGCCCGATCGAGTGCCGAACGCCGGGTATGCCGAGCCATCGCGGAATCGTCACTGAATCGTCTTTCGAGGTCCAGATCCGATCCCGCGGAACCTCACGCTGAAAGCGAAACCACTCGGTGCCGGGCGTGCAGTCCCGCCGCCAATAGAGGCGCGGATGATCGGCGAGGATTTGGATGCCGGCACGGATGATGAACATCAGGAAGAAGAAATTGAAGAAATGCAACAAGCGCAGCCACAGGGGGAAGCCGGAATGCACGGCCTGTGACGCTGGCGTGCCGCCGGGGTATCGCACGATGAATTCCTGGACGCCGGGATGGTGCGCAACTGCTGGGCGACGGCGACCGCGAGGATCAGAAGAGCGACCGCGAGCGGAATGGCCCACAAGACATTGATCCATCGGCCGGCAAACCGGATGCGCGGCACGACGCCCTCTTGGGGCGGCAGCCAGCGGTTCAGACGAATTCGGTCATCCGCGCCGCTCAAGCCGGCCGTGAGAGGATCGGGCGGCCCCGGAACTTGGTGAGCTTGCTTCATCGATGCATCCCGCGCCATTGGCGAACCAGCGCTACGCTCCAGGAGCGCTAGAAGACCGGCGAGGCCGCTTGGCCTTTCGCTTCGTCTGTCGTCCCAAAAGAAAGTCCCTTAGCGCAACGGCGTCGTTATGAACCTCATCGTGAGCGGAGAACACGAGCGTGATCAGGCCTTGTCGAGCCAGTGCTCGCAATCGGTCGAGCTGTTCAGGATGCTGGCGGACCTCCGCCGCGTAGCGGCTGCGAAACTCCCGCCAGCGGGCGGGATCGTGGCCGAACCATTTCCGCAACGTGGTGCTGGGCGCGATGTCCTTGATCCATTCATCGATCGCCGCGTCGGCCTTCTTCACGCCGCGCGGCCATAGCCGGTCTACCAATATCCGAGTGCCATCCCCTTCGGCGGGGTGGTCATACGCTCGTTTCAGTTTGACATTGCCCGCCGTGATACTCTTGCTCATCAGCTTCGCTCCGAGACGATGGTACCGAAAGGATTGGCGCCCCAAACCCAACCCGCAATTACCTACAAAGTCCTCGCTTGTTCAGATATTGTGGCGATTGTTCTCTCGAACCCGACTTCTGCGCGAAGGCCATCGAGATCGCGGTGAATCGTCGCGACCGCCAATTTTTTGCCGCCCCGCCGATAGGTGATCGTGCAGTCTCTCGCGTCGAGCTGCCCGTCGATCTCGGCTTGATCCCAGTGCTCCGCATGCCCCACATAAGCGATGCCGAAGTCGTACTGCTCGGTCCAGAAGAACGGGACGGCGTCAAATATTTCCCGGCGGCCGAGGATGTTGCGCGCCGCGGTCTGCCCCTGGCGCTCGGCCACAACAAAATGTTCGACGCGGATTCGTTCGCCGGTGAGCCGGTCCGGCCAGCGCGCGATGTCGCCGGCCGCGAAAATACGCGGGACGCTTGTCTCGAGGTACTCGTCCACCGTGACGCCGCGATCAACGGCAAGCCCTGCTTGTCTCCGCCAATGAGATCACCGGTCGCACGCCGATGCCGACGACGACGAGATCGGCTCGGAGTTTTTCTCCATTCTTCAGTGTCACGCTTCGCTCGTCGATCGAAGTGGCTGTCGTGCCGAGATGGAACGTCACGCCATGTTCCTCATGGAGTCTGCGGATGAAATTCCCGACCTCCGGTCCCAGGATCTTCTCCATCGGGATCTTCTCCGGTCCGACCACGTGCACGTCGATATTCCGGGCGCGGAGCGAGGCTGCCACCTCGAGACCGATGAAGCTGGCGCCGATCACCACGGCGCGCCGTGATGACTGAGAGCCTTGGAGACAAGAGCGCGGCTGTCCGCGAGCGTGCGCAGATAGTGCACGTGCGGGAGCTCACCGCCAGGGACCTCGAGCCGCACCGGGTCGGCGCCGGTGGCGAGGAGGAGCGCGCCATAGGCGTGCCAGCTGCCGTCCGCCAGCCCCACGCGCCCGCTCCCGATTGTCGATCGCGGCCACACGTGCGCCCAGGTGCAAGTCAATTTCGTGCTCTTTATAGAATTTCGCCGATCTGAGGAGATTCGACTCCTCGGACGCGGTGCCGGCAAGATAGCCCTTCGATAGTTTGGGTCGATCGCAGGGCATCGACTCATCGGCGCTCAGCATCGTGACGCGGCCGGAGTAGCCCTCGTGACGAAGCGTTTCCGCGGCGGCATTGCCGGCCGCGCCACCACCGACGATAATCACGGAGTCGCGGCATGCCGGCTGATGTCGGTCGTTGTGGTCGACTTGCGCTCTCCAGCTTCTCGCGAACGTACACGGCGCCGACCCGCTGTCTCGGCCGGCGTGAACTGACGCGCCAGGTCGCGCACCTCTTCGACTCGCCAACGCGAAACCGGGTCTAGCGCCGGCGCGCGGAGAGCCTCACCGGTGCGCAGGCTGAAGCAGGCATGATGCCACGGGCATCGAACCGTATCGCCCACGAGGAGCCCCTGTTCGAGCGGCGCACCGTAGTGCGTGCAGACGGCACCAATGGCGAACAGCTCATCGCCGCGCCGCGCAAGAAGCACCGGTTCGCCGCGCGCATGCCCGAGCAGCATGGTTCCGTCAGGAACCGTCGAGAGCTCAACTCCCTGAGTGAGATCGGGCCCGCTGAGTTTCGCCGTTTCTTCGCTCATTCGATCCTCGCTGGCGCCAATGCCGCCAGTGCGCTCTGACAGGCGGCGCGAAAACGAACCACCCGGGGCTGGAGATGCCTGCGACCGTCACCCCTCGTCCGGCGACCCAACTGATCTTCCCAGGGCCAACTCGTATCCTAGCGAGCCGGCACAACGGCAGCAGACTCTGGAAACTACGGGGATTCGGCCCGCGGCACGGTCGGCGTCTGTCAACGCGCGGCGCTCCCAAAACACCGCTCGACGATGATTGATCTACCTGGCCCGAAGGCGGATCACACAGATGTTTTGACCTCCTCGTTGGCGGCTGGATATACCACCGTCTCGCCGGACGATTGCGCGCCAAGCGTGAGCGTGGCGGGGTCAATCTTATTGAGCCCCATGATGTGCGCCACCGGAACCCCATCCGCCAACAGGTAGTCGGCGATAATGCGACGGTGACAGCGCCACCACACAGCCTCGGCACACATAATCGCGCAGCAATGGTTCCGGGCGAGCGCCCGCAATTCGCCTAGTCCCATTCGGAATGCGTCAGTTGCCGCATAATCGGCATAGTTTCGGAAGGCCGCGACCCGCCAGAACGTATTGGGAGATGGCATCGCTCCCTTTTTTCGGTGACGCAACCCACCGAGGGCGGGGATGTGATGGTAGGCGATCCCAGCCTGAATGAGCGCTTCCGGAAGAGCATCGGCGTTGAACTGTGGATTCATCCGCGAGCGCGGGATCGAACGCACATCGACGAGCAGATCGACTGCCACCTGCCGGAGCAAAGCAACGAACTCGTCGATCGTGCGCGTCGAGTGACCTATCGTGAAGATGGTCGGCGTCGCTCGCGACCGCCGCACGGATTTTTTTGCCGCCATTTGCATCAAGCCCAGTATAAGAACGCAGGGACGAGGATCAGGACAAGGACGATTCAGCCCAAAGAACGGCGAGCATGTCGAACAACGCGCTCAATCGAGCCTCAGCGGGCGTCGCGGAAAACGAACGATCCCTTTCACTTGGAAACGACGGAGATCCGGCCGCGGTCAGATCCGGAACGGCTTCGTGGAGACATCGGCGTCGTCGGCCTTCAGCGCAATGGTCGCTTGCCCGACGAGTGCCCAACGGGGGGCGCTTATGGAGGTGTCATGCCGCGAAAATGACCGGCCCGTTCAACAAGATTGACCATCTGGACTGCCGCGTGGATCGTCAGAGGATGATGGGTGAAGCCCGGTCTTGGAGAGATATAGGCGGCCATTTCCCGAGCCAGGCCGAGCTGCCGCTCAGATGCTTCCGCGAGCAGCGCGATCACCAGGTTCTCCAGCGCGATCACGCGAATCCGAAGCTGCACCAACTCGGCATTCGTCAGTTTAGGGACATCAGATTGCACATCGCCGGAAGTTAAACCCTCTTGCGGGCCGTTAGGTCCCGCGCCGCCCTCGTTGTCCCATCTCGAAATTGCCAATTGGCGCTGTCGTGAAGGGTCCGAGAATTTCGGTTTTCGATCAGGCATGAGGAGACCTCCTGAAACAGAGGGAAAGCGATTGCTTCGCCGTTCGGTCAGCCTTTCCAGTTAAGGAGGCGATCCCACCTTAACAACACCGGAACAGGCCCCAACGACGTCCATTTTGGCGATGACGCCGGTCAGCAGGCCATTAGAACCGCGCACGACCACAATATCCGTACCCGCGTCGCGCAAAAGCCTCGCTGCTTCGATGAGTTGCGCGCTGTCTGCAATCGTGACGAACCTTTGGCGAGCCGTAGGTACTATCCTCTCGACGAGCATCACTCCGTCTCTCTGGTTTTATCCGTTATCCTGGCGGCTCACGCTCTCAGCCGCCAAACGCGATGCGCAGCGTGGCTATAATCCCAGCAATGGGCAGTCCAAAACAGCTCAGGCGCAATATTACCAGTAATGCGAACTTAGCGCCTGAGTGTAGATAGTCCTCGATCACGACCTGCAGACCGAGCGCGGTATGATAGAATAAAGCAATTTGCAGCAATATTATCGAGATGGTGACGATCGGCGTCCTCAGCCAAGCGATGAAGGTGGCGTAATCACTGCCGGTATGCGCGATGATCGATGCGACGAACCACAGTGTCAGCGGAACGAGGGCGACCGCTGAAACGCGCTCCGCCCACCAGTGTCCGACCCCCTCTTTAGCCGAGCCGAGGCCGATCGCATGAGCGAGCGGCGAGCGCGTGGGCTGACGGTCCATCGGCTTCTACCCTGCATAAACCAAGCTCAAGACCCAGGCCGCCACCGTGAGCACCAAACTCGCTGCCACAACCGCCCAGCCCGAGATGTATATCGACCGGAGTTCGAATCCATGTACGGTATCCCAGACCAGATGGCGGATGCCGCCGCAGAGATGCAGAAAAAAGGCGAAGGTGCACGCGAACAGCACGACCTGACCGATCCAGGACGTGATAGCGCCCTGCACGGCGGCGTAGGCCTCCGGTCCCGATGCCGCCGTCAATCAGCCAGATAACCAGCGCAACGGCGCAACCGCTCAAAGTCGACGCCGGTGATCCGATTGACAATCGATAAGACCGACGTAAGCTGCGGCCGATAGATTTGAATGTTTGGCGAAAGCGGTCTCGGTCGGTTTTGCCGTCATGGATTGGCACATTGATCCCTCCCCTTTCGGCAATCAGCTTCGGCGCTCGACCACTCATCTTCTTTATCTCGGCGATGGCTTTTCCGGGATTCAGTCCCTTCGGACAGGTCCGGGTGCAATTGAGGATGGTATGGCATCGGTAGAGCCGGAATGGGTCTTCAAGATTGTCGAGCCGCTCGCCCGTCCCCTCGTCGCGGCTGTCAGTCAGCCAGCGCCAAGCTTGGAGAAGCACGGCGGGCCCGAGAAAGCGGTCGCCGTTCCACCAATGGCTCGGGCAGCCCTGATGTACAGCAGAAGCAGAGAATGCATTCGTAGTAGCCGTCGAGCCTGCCGCGCTCCTCCGGCGATTGGAGCCGCTCCCGTTCGGGCTCCGGAGTCTTGGACTTGAGCCAAGGCTCGATCGCCGCATATTGCGCGAAGAGATGCGTGAGATCGGGAACCGAGATCCTTGATGATCTGCATGTTCGCCAGAGGATAGATCGTCGCCGGCGTCGCCAAGTCGGAAATGAACCGCGTGCAGGCGAGCCAGTTCGTCGCCGTCTATATTCATCGAGCAGGAACCGCAGATTCCCTCGCGGCACGAGCGGCGGAAAGTGAGCGTCGAATCGACCTTGTTCTTGATCCAGATGAGGGCGTCCAGGACCATCGGGCCGCAGTCGTCGAGATCGACTTCGAAGGTGTCAAGGCGCGGGTTTCCCGCCGGAATCCGGATCGTAACGATAGATCTCGAACGACTTGACGCGCACCGCGCCGGCCGGCGCTGGCCACGCCTTCCCCCGCTCGATGCGCGATTCCCGAGACACGCCAAGATTTCTCGGTATCGGAAACCGCTTGAGCAAGGTAGCGCGAGGCACCTGATCGGAGGATTTGATTATCAATGTTTTCTCCCTGCATGGGCCTTACCATACGCCCGGCTTGGGGCAGGCGATGTCGCAGCGCAGCTTGTGCCGAAACTCAGAGGGGCTCGGCTCGACGCCGGATAGACTCGGAAACTACTGAGATCCAGCGGCGAGAAGTTGGGCGTCATCGGCGCACGAAGCAGCGTGAGTCGTCGTGCCGATTTTGCTGTACGCCTTCGCCTTCCGAGTCACACTTCAAACGGCGAGTCGGTCGTCACGTGTTGTCCGACGAGCCGGAAATCGTCAAATGGATCAGCTCGGAAAGTGTCCGCGCGCCGATCTTCTTCATGGCGGTGGCGCGATGGGTCTCGACGGTCCTTTGGCTGATACCGAGGACGTAAGCGATCCGCTTGTTTGGATTGCCATCGACGACCATTTTCACGACCTGGCGTTCGCGCCTGGTCAGGCCGGCGATCCGCGTCGCAGCCGCCTCGCGCAACGACGAAAGCGCGGCCGCATTCCGTGTCAATTCCAAGGCCTTCTCGATGTTGACGACCAATTCATCGTAGTGAACCGGCTTTTCAAGAAATGCCATGGCACCGGCCCTCATCGCTCGGACTGCCAGACGAATGTCGGCATGGCCAGTGATCATGATAGCGGGCGGCCCGCCGCCTGCGGTCTTGAGTCGCTCCAGCAGCTCGAGCCCGGTCATGCGTGGCATCCGGACATCGACCACGAGGCACCCCTCGCGGCCGGGGCGATAGCCCTCAAGGAACGCGTCGCCGCTTGAGTAGACTTCGACCGACCACCCCTCTTCCTGGAGCAACGCGCGCATCGCCTCGCGCACCGGCATTTCGTCATCAACGACGAAAATGGTCGGCCGCAGTACGTCGTCTTTGGACTCGGCCTGCGGCGGGCCCGCTCGCACCGTCGGCCACCGCGATTCAGCGAGGAGGGATCGGATCAAATGCGTCAGCTCTTCCGCCCTTACGGGCTTGGTGCGTTGTACGCAGCGCCGCCGCGTGATCTCGCGCGTGGTGTCGGTCGAGATGTCCCCGGTCAAAATGACCGCGGGGATCTCGTGGCCGAGCGCTTCGCGCACGCCGGCGACGACCTGCAGTCCGTTCAGGCCATCTGGCAGACGGTAGTCGGCGACGACAAGATCGGGCCTGATCGCACCCCGCGCCACCGCAAGCGCCTGTTTGCCGTCCGCAGCGGCCGCAATGCGATAGCCCTCGCTCGCCAAGAGAAGATCGAGCGCCTCACGCACTGATGGATCGTGCTCAACGACAAGGACCGCGGCGCGACCGCCTGCGTTTCGCATCCTGTTCGACCGGCGTCGCCGAGGTGACGCTCCAGGTTGCTCGCGACCAACCGGCGCCTCGATGGCGAAGACCGAGCCCTTGCCCGGACGGGAACGGGCATCGACGGAATGGTCCAACAAAGTCCCCAGGCGTTGCACGATGGATAGGCCAAGACCGAGGCCACAGCCCGGCTCGCGGGCAGGATTGTCCGGCTGATGGAACTCCGCGAAGATCGCGCGAAGCTGCCTCTCGGGGATGCCCGTGCCAGTGTCCCAAACCTCGATACGCAGCTTGTCCCCGTGCCGCCTGCAGCCGAGCAGGATCTTGCCCCGCTCGGTGTACGTCACCGCGTTCAAGAGCAGTTGTCGGATCATCTGCTCGAGTAGGCGTGGATCGCTCCTAATGTTCAGACGGCAGGGAACTACATGCCAAAGGAGACCGTGCCCCCGCGTGTGATAGGCGAATTCGATCTTTAGCCGCTCGAGCAAGCCGTTGATCGGGAAATCGACTTTTTCCGGTTGGATAATCCCGGCTTCGAGCTGGTTGATCTCGAAGAGCGTGTCCAACATCCCTTGCAGCGCGCCCGCCGCCTCGTCGAGCGTGGCGACCAACTTCAAGGCCTCTTTGTTCTTTTTATCTCTGATCTTTTTCGCCAAGGTTCCGCGCACCAAGCTCAGAGTCTGCAGTGGCTGCCGCAAGTCATGCCCGGCCGCAGCAAGAAAATGCGATCTGCTGAGATTGGCGCGTTCGGCGTGCCATTTGGCGGTCTTCAACGCCGTCTCCGCAGACTTGCGCTCGGTGACGTCATCGATCGCCACCACGATCTCGCAGGCTCGATCAGCCTCGCGGATCTTCGCTGCCTTCAGAAGCAACACGCGTTTGCCAAGCGCCGGCAATTCCATCTCGATCTCGTAGTCCTCCATAGCGGCGCCCTCGGCTTGGAATAGACCGAGGAAGTCGCGGAGCGCCACATCCAGGCGGTGGTCGCCGATGTCAGCGAGGTGATGGCCAATCGTCTCCTCCGGCGTGACCGCAAACGCTCGGTAGAAGGCGCGGTTGGCATAGACGATGCGAAGCTTCTCGGTCAGCACCATCAACGGCTGGCGAATGGTGTCGATGATGCGTTCGGTGACCGAAGGGACGCGCTTAGAATTGGCAAGAGTTCGGGGGCGCCGGCATAGCCGCCGACCTCCGCCCCCGTCGTTAACGACGTCCTGTCGTCATCCCGACCCGCTCCTTTCTCGTCCGCCGTTGCCATGTCAAGGACCGGAAGCGGCGAGATTATCACGGGAGTTTGAATCTACGTATTTTCCGATTCTGCCGCTCGGCCGTCCCGCCGTTACTGTCGATACGCATACCGAGGATACAAATTTCCACGGGAGAATAAGTTGCTGCATTCCCATTACCGCAGGATGCGGGGTGAGACCCAGAAGGCGCGAACGCCTATTGGTAGGCGCACATCACGAACAGCGGACGCGCTAGTGTGAAAAACAAACTCTTTATCGTCCCTGGCGCTCTCGTTGCAATAGGCGCAATCGCAGCCTGGGCCATCTATGCGTATTGGGACCAGGAAGTCCCAGTTGTGGGCATGGGGATCAACTATTTTCGCTCCTGGTCGGCGCCGTCAGGTACGACAACCACCGAATTGGCTGCGCCCCTAAAAGATGTCGGGCCCATTGAGCAGCCACCTCCCGCCACGGCGCCGGACGCGATCTCCGGGGATTGGTCAAGCTACAACAAAACACTCACTTCGGAGCGCTACTCACGGCTTAGCCAGATCAATACGAGAAACGCCACCAAGTTGAAGATTTTGTGCACCTACGACACCGAGCAGCACACCAGCTTCGAGACCGGCCTTATCATGGTGAACGGCGCCCTGATCGGCACCACCGAACACGATATTTTTTCGCTCAACCCCGCCACTTGCCACGAGAATTGGCGCACCAGCGAGGACTACAAACCCGCGAGCCTTCTGGCGGTCAATCGCGGCGCTGCCTACCTGGACGGGCTGCTATTTCGCGGCACCGAGGACGGACGGGTGCTGGCTTATGATTTCAAGACCGGAACGCGCGTTTGGGAAACGAGAATCGCCGACCCGAATCTCGGCGAATTCGACACCTGCCGCCCCGATCGCCTGGAACGGTCTCGTCTTCATCGGCAATGCTGGGGGCGACAACAAGGGTGTGAAGGGGCGCATGTACGCGCTCGACGCAAAGACCGGAAAGATTGTCTGGGAATTCTATCTGGTGCCCAAATCCAAGGGCGACCCGACCCGCGGACCGCAAGGCGCGACGCCGCTCGACACGGCGACATGGAAAACCGCGTTGGGCACACCCATCACCGGCGGCGCGACCTGGACGTCCTACACGCTCGACCCGTCCACGGGACTATTGTATGTCCCTGGTGGCAATCCAGCGCCCGACTTCGCGATCGGTCCGCGCGAGGGCGCGAATCTTTATTCCGGCTCGATTGTCGTGCTCGATGCCAAGACCGGAGCTTACAAAAACCATTTCAAGCTTGTGCCCAAGGATTGGCACGACTGGGACGTCTCCACCGCGCCTGCCCTGATCCAGACCAGGGGAGGCAAAGAGCTGCTGTCGGTTGCGCCCAAAGACGGACACCTTTATGGCTTCGATCTCGCCACCGACACCATGCTCTACCGCACGCCGGTGACCCGGATCGAGAATGCCGACGCGCCTTTCGCCATCGACAAAGCCGTCCACTTCTGTCCAGGCACGGTCGGTGGGGCGGAGTGGAACGGTCCCGCCTACGATCCGCAGACCAACCTCATCCTCATCGGCGAGGTCGATTGGTGCGCCACGGTGACGTTGCAGAACAACGAACAAATTGAGGCGGTGAAGCCCGGCAAGCCGTGGTCCGGAATGGCGACGATCAACCCCTATCACACCTACGGCATACCAGACACGTTCGGAAACTGGGCTGGGTGGGTCTACGCGGTTGACGCCGATACCGGCGCCTGGAAATGGCGGTTGAAGTCCAACTATCCGATCTTGAGCGGCATGACCCCGACGGCCGGAGGCATCGTGTTCTTCGGCGATATGGGCGGCAACTTCTATGTACTCGATGCCGCCAACGGCCAGCGGCTGTGGGGTCGGAAGATCGGCGGCGCGATCGGCGGCGGTGTGATCACCTATATCGCGGACGGCGCGCAAAGAGTTGCCGTGGCGACCGGATTTACGTCGATCCTTTGGCCAACGGAAGTTGTGACCGGAAAGATCGTAATCCTGGGCCTCGGAGATATCTCAGCGAGCCCATAACAAACGACCTCGATTGCTGTAAACGCAGGCTCGTGCCGCAAGAGGCTGAGCGCGCTGACGATCCCTTGGTGCACTTATCCCGAGCCGGAAATCGCTCATGTCGGGCTTTACGTTCGGGAGGCACGGGAACAAGCTGCCCCCGTGAAGACGAAGCGCGCGAGGTGCTCATAAGTCCGCCTGGGTTCTTCACGTTGTGTGACGCCCTGTTGGCGCGATTAACATGGGAGGCTTCCCGTTGATCCCGCGGCTTAGACGGAGGCAACCGAACATTGAGCGACTCACCCCGCGTCCACCACGTCGTCATCGTGGGCGCCGGCTTCGGGGGCCTTGAGGTCGTACATCGTCTGGCCGGCGCGCCGGTTCGCGTCACGATCATCGATCAGCGCAATCACCACCTGTTCCAGCCGCTGCTATACCAGGTCGCCACGGCTTCGTTGGCGACCTCGGAGATTGCTTGGCCGGTCCGTCATCTCCTACGCAAACGCAAGGACGTAACGACATTACTCGCCGTCGTCACGGGTATCGACAGCAGAAACCGCAAAGTTCTTCTCGAGGACGGCGGCGTCATCGATTATGACACGCTGGTTCTGGCAACAGGGGCGCGACACGCCTATTTCGGTCATGACGAGTGGGAACCCTACGCGCCAGGCCTCAAGACTTTGGAGGATGCCACTACAATTCGCCGGCGGCTTCTTCTTTCCTTTGAACAGGCGGAGCGCGAGACCGACCCGGAGCGTCGCGCTGCCTTGCTCACCTTTGTAATCGTTGGCGGCGGGCCGACCGGGGTGGAATTGGCGGGCACGATCGCTGAACTCGCACATGAGAATCTGTGGGATGACTTCCGGCACATCGACACGCGCAAAGCGCGGATCATATTGATCGAAGCAGGCCCACGTATTCTCCCCAGCTTCAGCGAAGGGCTCTCTGTCTATGCTCATGGGGCTCTCGAACGATTGGGAGTTGAAATTGAGCTCGGTCGCCCAGTCCGCGAATGTACCGACAACGGCGTTGTCTTCGGCGACCAGAAGCTCTCGGCGAAAGTCATTCTATGGGCTGCCGGTGTGCGAGCCTCGTCTGCTGCCGATTGGCTTGGCGCTCCGGCCGATCACGCCAACCGAATCAAGGTTGAGCTCGATCTCAGTACGCCTGGCCATCCGGAGATCTTTGTCATCGGCGATACGGCAACCATCGACGGATGGAATGGTAAGCCGGTGCCAGGGATTGCGCCGGCCGCCAAGCAGCAAGGCCGCCATGTCGCCACCACGATCAAGATGCGCCTTCGCGGCGACGCGTCACCGCGACCGTTTCGCTACAAGCATTCCGGCAGTCTCGCAACGATCGGCAAGCGTTCCGCCGTAATCGATTTTGGGTGGATCAAAATACGCGGCTGGATCGCTTGGTGGATCTGGGGGCTCGCTCACATCTACTTTCTGATCGGCGTGCGCAATCGCCTGGCCGTCGCGTTGAGCTGGTTGTGGATCTACGCCAGTGGTGATCGAAGCGCCCGTCTCATCACGCAGGGCGAACAGCCGTCAACACGACAGTAGGTCAATTGGTACCGTAAGTTGGAGTGAGCGCCGGCACCCGATTTGGACCGCTTAGCCCATTTAGCGGAACGCGCCGAGCAGCCACAGCACCAGCAGCACAACGATCACCAGGCCGATACCGCCCCCGAATGCGTGCGGGTAGCCGCCGCCGTAATAATAGCCCCCGCCACCACCCAGCAGTAAGAAGACGAGGATGATGATCACGATCAGACCCAAAGACATTGACGTCCTCCCACGGTTAGCGACGAATGCCGAGGTCGCTCGTAATTGACTGCCGGCCCCCACCGATGGCCCGCTGGGCCGGAGCGCAAATCCGATCCGCTTCCGGCCGCCACTGTGGGATACACAGCGTATCGGCTGGTCACTCGCTGGTGGCGAGATGAATTTTCGACAGATCAAGAGCGGGAGATCGAATAGCCCATCCCCCGGCCGGTGCACGGCGCGGTGAGTGTCGAGCGCTGTCCCGTTGTGGCGGGGCGATCGTCTGCTCGGTAGTTCACCAACGCGCAAAAAGTCGTTCCGGCGGTGTAGCCGCTAGTAAATGAGCGAGATCGAATTGGTTGTTTGACCGGTCCCGACCGCGATGGCTGCGTTATCGAACGACGGCGCGCTGAAAAACCCCGTCGCGTTGTTGCTGAAGCCATAACCCTCGATCGGTATTCCCAGGCCGTTCTTGTCCAAGAGGCCGTTGTCGTTTTCGTCATGAAACACGATGACCGCGTACCGACCGGGTGGCAGTTGCGGGAATTCGACGCTTTGCGAGCCGGGTTTCGCCCTCATCGTAACCCCGATAAGACGTCCCTTGTCGTTGAGAATCCCGACGCGCTCGGAATTTGCCAGAGCATTTTTCCATTGCTCCACACTGTCGTAGATCCCGATCATCAATTGGCCGGCGTCCGACCGGACGCCCGTGATCGTCAATTTGAGATCGCCGGCGTGAGCGGGAAACGCCGCGAGCGACGCCAAAGTAAATCCCGTTACGATCCTCGGCAGCATCTTCGAGCGGCTCCCCGAGTTGCCATTCGAAATCCCACGCTTACCTTAGCTTACCGAAATCGACGTCAGCCGCATCGCAAATATTTGGCGGATGTGAGGCTGCCACCACGATGACGATCGTTACGGCCGGCATTGCTGCCGGCCGTCGTTCGGAGCGGCGTGAAGCTTAAAAAATACTGATGCCGATGCCCGGTAGGGCGATGCCGATGCCGGGGCCGTAAATCACCGGCGGCGCATAATAGGGATCGCCGTAGTAGTCGCCGCCATAGGGCGAACCGTAGACCACCGGGGGCGGCGCATAATATCCGCCGCCACCGCCGCCGTATCCACCGCCGCCACGGCCGCCACCGCCGCCGTGGCCGTGTACAGCCCCGCGCCCGCCGCCATGGCCGCCACCCCCGTGGCCGCCGCCGTGGCCGCCGGCGTGACCGGGGTGTTGCTCCGCGGCGTTAGCCGGCGCGACGACCGCTCCAAGTACCAGAAAGGCGGAGATTGCCAGCCCTGCCGCAAGCGTCGCCGGCAGGTGGCGTTTCGATTTTGTGTCGATGATGCAGGTCATAACGACCTCCTCTGATGAGACCATTGTCACGTCGCGGATCGCGTCGCCTGCTAGCGGTGCGCCTTCATGCCCTTGGGACCGGAGGTGCGGAACACGTTGTCGGCGACCTTCTTCTGGTCATCGGGCATGGCGTCGTAGAGCGCCTGGAACGACGTAATCAGGTTCTTCAGCCCCTCGACATGCGCCCGCGCGATTTGCTCGTAGACCTTCAAATCTTCCACCGCGGTTTGCGGAGGCGTTGTCCGTGTGTCCGCGAACAGCTTCGTCATGGCGGCGGCGTTTTCGCGCATCGCGTTCGCGACGTCGGTCCAAAGCGCTTCCTCGCCGGCGGTGATTTTCAGCGCCTTGTGGAGTTTGGCGATCCGCTGGTCAACGGATTCTCCCTTGGTCATTCCCGCCGCCGCCAGCTGAACTGGCGCGTGCCCGACGTTCTCGGCGCGAGCCGCGGTCAGCGGACTGGCGAGAATCGTCGCGCCCATCAGCGCCGCGATGGCAACCGAGCGCGCCAACGGCGCTGACATGGCAATCGGATGGTTGAAAAGCGACATGGTGGGTGCCCTTTCTTTGAGCTCAGTAGCCAAGCTCAGCTCTTTCGTGCGGGATGCACGTCTTGACTGCATATACCCTCGCCGAGGGAGTGGAATTGACTTAAGTCAATCCGCGAACCAACTCGCTCCCGAAATGTCCGATGCCATACATTGGCCTATCGCGAGCGCGGCGGAGGTCGGCTTCGGGTCGCGAACAGTGGTCGCGGTCGCTCGGCGCTCGGTTAGGTGGCACGCGACCGTGAGCGAGCTAGTTATTGAGATCGTGCAGCCCCTTTCGATCCTTCAGCGTGATCTGGCGCGCCGTCGTAACCTCGATGAATGCCTCACGTTCCAAACGCGAGAAGGTCCGCGATACGGTTTCGATGCTAAGTCCCAAATAGTCGGCGATGTCCTGACGCGTCATCGGTAAGGCGACAACGTTGCTGTTTGGCGAATATCCAGCCCAATCGATGATGAACGCCGCGACCTTTTCGACGGCGGTTCTCCGGCCCAGCAGGACCGAATGCGCTTGCGCTCGTGCTAGGCTCCGCATCGCATAGAAGAGGAGTTGGCGGGACAGTGGCTCGTTGTTCGCCGCGAATCTCGCAAGGTCGCAGCGGCGATACGAAATGAGAGTGGAAGCACAGACAAATTCGGCCGTGAGGCTATATGCCCCTGTTTCCAATCCAAATACATCGCCGGAGGGGTGAAAGGCGTCGATCTGCCTACGACCGTCGCCGAGAAACGTGCAGACCCGAACGACTCCCGACACGACCTTGAAGAAGGTATCGGCATCCTCGCCTTCTGCGTAGATTTGGCGGTTCTCGGTAATATACCTCACCTTTCCGGCCGCGCGCAGGCCGGGCCGGTATCCGATACCGACAAGGCCGCTATTGTTTTCCAGGTTGGGGGCGATTTGTTTATTCGCAGATCGTTCTGCTGAATTATGATTTGTGAAAGGAACGATGACAGCATCGGTTCTTCTCATTCGATCCTCGCTCCGGAAATCGATTAAAGTATCCGGGTGCGGCGCCAAATGGGTAGGCTCGGAAAATACTCAGCCCGTCGTCGGGGAATGGCCTCAGAGGGCGGCCTCACACGCGTGTCCCGGGGTACCATCGGGATGTCGGGCGTGGGTCAGAACCGATGCCATCGGGCACGTACGCGGTTTGGAACGGCGATCATTGGAGCGCTCGCCGCGTCTCGCGCCCGACGGACGCGACCGCTCCCGACAGAACGCCTGTCAGGAGGGGTTTGCTGGGCGCCGCGGCAATCGTCGCTCGAATTATTGGTCGGTCCTCGTGGTCGTGCGGCTTCTCGTCATCGTGTCGCCGTCGGGAGATTCGGTCCGCTCTTCATGAGACGTCCGATGCACGGAGCCTTCCGGAGTCAGGGTCCGTGTGTCGGACCGTACGTGGAGTCCCCTGTCGTCCCGTGAGTAGGTCTTGCTCTTGTCGGTTTCCACGCCGTTGCGATCGACGGTATTCCGCGATTCGCTCGAATGGACGCCGCCTCTGTCCAAATGCGTCGTCGTTCTCGTGTCGGAAGACGTGTCCTGCGCCAGCGCGGCGCCCGTCATCATTGCGAAGGCTGCTACGCCCGCGAGCCAAAATTTGGTCATGTCGTGTTTTCCTTATATCAAAATCGACCAACCTTCCGGCAGGTCTCGATCGCCCCGGCGGAGCCGGAGCATCCATTACTTCTTCAGCGCGTCTCGCACGGAGTCCTTCACGCCGCCGATGGCGTTCTGGATCTTGCCTTCGGCCTTGTCCGCCTTGCCGTCGGTCTGCAACTTGGCATCGCCCGTCGCCTTGCCGATCGCTTGCTTTGCCGCGCCTTTGGCTTCTTTCGCCGCGCCGGCGATCCTGTCTTTATCCATGTCGAGTTCTCCTGGTGTAATCGTGCGACGCAAATGTCGCGCACTGAATTACGTAGCGACAACATAGGGAGCGTGGTTCCGGCATAGCAGCGCCGGAAATTACCTAGCTCGACCGATGAGTAATTTCCGAGCCGGTCGCTTCCTGCCTTCGGTCGAAACCCGATTTGTCGAGACGGTAAAGCCGTCTATTGCCTCACGACCTCGCCTTCGGAATCGAGGGCAACATCGACTACTTTGTCGCAGGCTTGATATCTTCGTAACTCAGCGCGTCATTGCCTTGGCTATCGATAGCAACATCGACCTGCCGTCCGTTCTTCGTGGCTTTGCCACGCCAGGTCGATTGTGCGTCTTTTTTCAGGTTGACGACGTCGGTATAGCCGCGGGATTCGATGCGGCTCCGGGCGTCGTTCTCCGTGAAATTCTTGGTGCCGGCTTCCGTTGCCGCGGAGGTTCGGGAATTCGTATCGCCGGTGGCGACGGCCGGCGCCGTTGCGGACGGGTTATTGTCCTTCGTCTGCGCAAACGCCATTCCGGTGCCGAGCAGGCCAAGCAACGTCGCGGTCGCGAGAATGCGAACCATGGGGAGCTCCTTGTAAATGAACGTGTGGGGACGATTGATTCCGCCGCCAGCGTCATGGGGAAACTTATGGACAATGAAGCCGTGGCGATATGGTCGGAATCTACCTACAGCGTGCGCACATGGCTCAATGCGGTCGCCGTTGCCACGACTCCGCCGCATTGACGGTTCAAGTTGCGGTCTTGGATTTCGAGGACAGTGGGAAAATGACATCGGATAAATCCGCCGGCTTGTTTTTTTTTTTTTTTTTTTAGCGACAGGTAGTGGCCGATACCAACATCCCACCCGAGAGCCTTCCGTCCCACATCGAAGAAACTATCCGGACGATCGCTGGCTCCACGCCGACCACCACCAGCGTGCGACACCCTTTCAGCGCGCCGTGGACCGGGTGACGGCCTTGCTGAGCGGCTCACGCTTCATCGGCATACTGGCCGTCGTCGTGGCCGGTTGGATCGCTTTAAATCTGCTCGCCGCCGCGTTCGGTGCGCGCCCCGTCGATCCGCCCCCCTTTTCGTGGCTGGGAAGCGCCGTCTCGCTGATTTCGCTTTTTATGGTTGTATTGATTCTGGCGACCCAGCGGCGCGAGGACGAGCTCGCCCAGCAGCGTGAGCAGCTTATCTTGGAGTTGGCGATCTTGAGCGAGCAGAAGACGACGAAGGTGATCCAGTTGCTGGAAGAGTCCTGCGGGACAATCGCTGATTCCGAACCGGGTGATCGAGAAGCCGAGGCCATGGCGCAAGCCGGCCGACCCGCAATCGGTGCTCGACGAGATCAAAAAGACCCACGCCGTGGTGGAGAAGATCAAAGTCTTGGCGGACGAACCCTAAGGTCGCGC
>CAVSQC010000025.1:0-32533 GCA_963729845.1 uncultured Alphaproteobacteria bacterium | reverse complement strand
TGAAAGGCGTCGATCTGCCTACGACCGTCGCCGAGAAACGTGCAGACCCGGACAACAGAAGAGCACGACCTTGAAGAAGGTATCGGCATCCTCGCCTTCTGCGTCAATTTGGCGGTTCTCGGTAATATACACCTCACCTTTCCGGCCGCGCGCAGGCCGGGCCGGTATCCGATACCGACAAGGCCGCTATTGTTTTCCAGGTTGGGGGCAATTAGTTTATTCGCAGATCGTTCTGCTGAATTATGATTTGTGAAAGGAACGATGACAGCATCGGTTCTTCTCATTCGATCACGCTCCGGAAATCAATTAGAGTATCCGGGTGCGGCGCCACAAATGGGTAGGCTCGGAAAATACTCAGCCCGTCGTCGGGGAATGGCCTCAGAGGGCGGCCTCACACGCGTGTCCCGGGGTACCATCGGGATGTCGGGCGTGGGTCAGAACCGATGCCATCGGGCACGTACGCGGTTTGGAACGGCGATCATTGGAGCGCTCGCCGCGTCTCGCGCCCGACGGACGCGACCGCTCCTGACAGAACGCTTGTCAGGAGGGGTTTGCTGGGCGCCGCGGCATCGTCGCTCGAATTATTGCTCGGTCCTCGTGGTTGTGCGGCTTCTCGTCATCGTGTCGCCGCCAGGAGATTCGGTTCGCTCTTCATGAGACGTCCGATGCACGGAGCCTTCCGAAGTCACGGTCCGTGTGTCGGACCGTACGTGGAGTCCCCTGTCGTCCCGTGAGTAGGTCTTGCTCTTGTCGGTTTCCACCCCGTTGCGATCGACGGTATTCCGCGATTCGCTCGAATGGACGCCGCCTCTGTCCGAATGCGTCGTCGTTCTCGTGTCGGAAGACGTGTCCTGCGCCAGCGCGGTGCCCGTCATCATTGCGAAGACTGCTACGCCCGCGAGCCAAAATTTGGTCATGTCGTGTTTTCCTTATATCAAAATCGACCGACCTTCCGGCAGGTCTCGATCGCCCCGGCGGAGCCGGAGCATTCATTACTTCTTCAGCGCGTCTCGCACGGAGTCCTTCACGCCACCGATGGCGTTCTGGATCTTGCCTTCGGCCTTGTCCGCCTTGCCGTCGGTCTGCAACTTGGCATCGCCCGTCGCCTTGCCGATCGCTTGCTTTGCCGCGCCTTTGGCTTCTTTCGCCGCGCCGGCGATCCTGTCTTTATCCATGTCAATGTTCTCCTGGTGTAATCGTGGCGACGCAAATGTCGCGCACTGAATTACGTAGCGAGAACATAGGGAGCGCGGTTCCGGCACAGCAGCGCCGGAAATTACCTAGCTCGACCGATGAGTAATTTCCGAGCCTGTCGCTTCCTGCCCCCGGTCGAAACCCAATTCGTCGAGACGGTAAAGCCGTCTATTGCCTCACGACCTCGCCTTCGGAATCGAGGGCAACATCGACTACTTTGTCGCAGGCTTGATATCTTCGTAACTCAGCGCGTCATTGCCTTGGCTATCGATAGCAACATCGACCTGCCTTCCGTTCTTCGTGGCTTTGCCACGCCAAGTCGATTGTTCGTCTTTTTTCAGGCCGCTGACGTCGGTATAGCCGCGGGATTCGATGCGGCTCCGGGCGTCGCTCTCGGTGAAACTCTTGGGGCGGGCTACCGTCGCCGCGGAGGTTCGGGAATTCGTATCGCTGGTGGCGACGGCCGGCGCCGTTGCGGACGGGTTATTGTCCTTCGTCTGCGCAAACGCCATTCCGGTGCCGAGTAGTCCAACCAACGTCGCGGTCGCGAGAATGCGAACCATGGGGAGCTCCTTGTAAATGACACGTATGGCGACGATTGATTCCGCCGCCAGCGTCGTCGAGGAAGCTTATGGACAACGATGCCGCGGCGATATGGCCGGAATCTACCTACAGCGTACACACACGACAGGAGGCCGGCGGCGATGGCGGCGGACCATTTGACGCGATGCGAGTGGCGTCGGAGGAATGTGGCCCAATGCAGTCGCCGTTGCCACGACTCCGCCGCATTGACGGTTCAGGTTGCGGTCCTGGATTTCGAGGACCGTGGCAAAATGATATCGGATAAATCCGCCAGCTTGGCATGTGGGCGCTCGGTACGGCAGCAAGAACTAGGTTGGAGCGGGATGATGGCTGAAGCTCCTTACGCCTCGCTTCCTCCGGTAAGCGATCGGTAGTGGCCGACACCGACGTCCCGCCCGAGAGCCTTCCGTCCCACATCGAAGAGACCATCCGGACGATCGCTCGGCTCCACGCCGACCACCACCAGCGTGCGACACCCTTTCAGCGCGCCGTGGACCGGGTGACGGCCTTGCTGAGCGGCTCACGCTTCATCGGCATACTGGCCGTCGTCGTGGCCGGCTGGATCGCTTTGAATTGGCCGCCGCCGCGTTCGGTGCGCGCCCCGTCGATCCGCCCCCCTTTTCGTGGCTGGGAAGCGCCGTCTCGCTGATTTCGCTTTTTATGGTTGTATTGATTCTGGCGACCCAGCGGCGCGAGGACGAGCTCGCCCAGCAGCGTGAGCAGCTTATCTTGGAGTTGGCGATCTTGAGCGAGCAGAAGACGACGAAGGTGATCCAGTTGCTGGAAGAGTCCCGCCGGGACAATCCGCTGATTCGCAACCGGGTCGATCAAGAAGCCGAGGCCATGGCGCAGCCGGCCGACCCGCAATCGGTGCTCGACGAGATCAAAAAGACCCGCGCCGTGGTGGAGAAGATCAAAGTCTTGGCGGACGAACCCTAAGGTCGCGCATCGCGGTCACTGGTCTCCCCGCTTCTTGACGCGGAAAACCAGTTCGAGCGTGTCGAAATCGACCCCGGGGACCGCAACCGGGATCTCGCTGTATTTGCCGCCCCGCGCCGGATCGCCTCGCGCGCCGAGAGACTCGAACCACGAACTAGGCATGCGCATGCCTCGGAGCCGCAGATCGTGGCGCGGATGCTCCGCGATGATGTGATCGACGAACTCTCTCACCTGAGTGGTCAACCAATCCGCAATATTCGCGCGGAACGTCACCTCGCTGTCGGCATTCTTGACCGCGTTGAGAAGTGCGTCGGCAGCCGCAATCGGATCAACGGCCATGATCCCTCCGGGGAACCCGAGACCGGAATATAATATAGCGCATTGTCGGGTTTGGTAGCGTCTCTCCCGTCCCGCTCAGAGGCAATTCAAAGGGAGAAGCGATTAACGTCCGCAAAGTGCCAAATTCGGACCTTCCGACATCGCGACGGTTAGTGCCACGGCGGTAGGTCGATGCACCGCTTCATGCGCCACCAGAAATGCTGCTGTCGGCGTACGGAGGCGAAGCGCTCTCAAGCGATGAGGCCGAGACGGCGTCCGCTGTCGGGGTTGGGACGGAACCGTAAAGCAATGATTGCACGAGGGACTGGATAGGTAAATTCCAAATCTATCGATATTTAGGTTCCTAACGTACTGTGAACCCTGTGGTAGTTTGAATTTAACGGTTATTGCCGAAATCTCTCAAAAGGGGGACAACATGAATTCCGCAACCCGGGCCGATCCTGAGGAGCTTTCTCGCCGCTTCGTTCTCCGGAAACTTGCGGTCACTGCCGGCGGCGTTGCCGCACTTGCCACGACGATCACCGGAAATCTCGGGGCCGTGGCTCAGACTAAGATGTCACAGAAGGTAGTTGGCTATCAGGATACGCCACAGGGCGATCATCGCTGTGACAACTGCTTACAATTTCTGCCGCCCTCTTCGTGCAAAGTCGTCGATGGCAGTATCAATCCGGCCGGTTGGTGCAAGGTTTATGTGAAGAAGCCCGCTTAATCGCGGCGTTTAATTCCGGGACATACCGCAATCCAGCGATAAGCGGTGGTCCCGAGCTCGGGGGTAAGCGATGGGAATCAGCGGCAATAGCTTCGGCGCGGCGATTACCGCCGTTTGCCTGGCCATCGGATTAATGATCGTCGTTGGCGCCGCCCTCCTTGTCGATCTTCCCGAGGCCCAGGCCCTTCCCAGTTACGCCCGACAGACCGGCCAACAATGTGCCGCATGCCATAACGGTTTTCCCGAACTCACACCTTATGGCCGGCTGTTTAAGCTCAATGGCTATACCTTCGGCGGTGGGACCTCGCCTTATCCGCCGATCGCCGCAATGGCCTCCCAGAATCTCGGCGCCTTCATGCAAGTCACCTACGATGGGATTGGCCGATCGTTCTCCTGGGACAATACGGATATCCGCTACGCGCGCACGACCAACTTGTTCGGCGCCGAAACCGTTTTAGGCGTCAGCATTAATAACAATCCAACCGTTACCGATGTCTGGAACACGACGCCTGCATGGGGCTACCCGTTCCAGGCGTCGGGACTTGCGCCTTCGCCTGCTGCAGCAACGATGATCGAAGGTGAATTCAGCAAACTAGTAGGCGGCGCGACGGCCTATGCTTATTGGAATCGTCTCGTGTATTTGGAGGTCGGCGGTTACAGCACGCTGTCGCCAAGAATGCAGCAGGCGTTTGGCGAACCGAACTCGTCCACGAGCAACGCGATCAACGGCGTTGCTCCCTACTGGCGTCTAGCCTTGCAGCAGGAATGGGGCCGCAACTCACTTGAGGTCGGCATGTTTGGTATGTCCGCGGCGATAACACCGTCGCGCATGTTCGGCTTCGGTCGGGACAAGATCACCGATACGGGCTTCGACAGCCAATATCAGTTCCTCTCCGATCGAGACAGTTTCTCGCTTCAGGCAAGCATCATCTTCGAGAACCAAGATCTGGCGGCGAGCTCGAATCCGGCGATCGGCGTGTCTGACCCGCTGATCCACGGCATCGCACTCTATTACGCGGCAAAGCCGCCAGTTCCCGGCACGCCGGGCGACCCGGCGGAAATGGCGGCTGGAAAGAAAATCTTCCAAGACGGGATTGCCGGCGTACCGCCCTGCAAGTCATGTCACGGCGAGCACGCGGAAGGGATGGGGCCGATCCCGCGCCTTGCCGGCCAGCACCGAGATTATCTAGTCGAACAACTGCAAAATTTTGCCTCAAATGCGAGGGCGAACGAGATCATGCACGCGAACTCTAAACCTTTGACGGCGGATGAAATCCGCGAGGTCACAGCCTACATTGCTGCGCAATAGCCGGTGCAGACAATCAAAGCGAGTATCGCGGTGACGGCCAGAGCCTCTGATCATATTGTCCACCTTGTCGTCGTATTATCGCTCGTCGGGACAATCGCGTTCTAGCCCTTGTCCGCGCGCGCGGCGGATCACAACGCGCCGATTGTCAACGCCGATAGGAGAAGCGCTCCTTCGAAAGACTTCGCCGCGGCGTGTATGTCCCATTGCGGTGTCTGCGCGACGGTGATGTGAAGCGTCGCAATCCGTGAGCTGGCGGGCGACTTCCTTCGCTAGCGCGGCTCAGGCGCGACGCTGGCGCGGCACGCATACCCCTTGCTCCGATTTTAGCCGGCATCGAGGGGGCGAAAGTGGGTGTGACGTCAGAAACGCGCGGGCGCTCGTCGCCGCGTAGATGAGCGGCGTCACGTCGCTGAATTGCTAGAGCGCCGTTGGCCTACGACGCATGACCAAATGGAAATACACATCCGGTCGGGCATGTCGGCTAGGCGTCGAAAGCGGACCCCATTTGGCGCCCTACATGGTTTGGAACGGCGATCATTGCGCTCACCGCGTCTTGCGCCCGACGGACGCCATCCCTCCTGACAGAACGGTGTCAGGAGAGGTTTGCTAGCGTCACTCCCGTCGCCATCAGCGGCGATTTGAGGAGAGAGAGCGATGAGCGCAAACAATGTCGTATCCTGGTTCGAAATTCCCTCCGCCGATTTCACCCGGGCGGTCGGGTTCTACGAAAAGATCTTCGGCAAGACGCTGAAGCGCGAGGCGTTCGGGCCGGTGCAGATGGCGGTGTTCCCCTATCAGCAGCCGGGCGTTTCCGGCGCCGTGGTTCATGGCGGCCCGTACGAGCCGGGCCAGACCAAGGGCACCGTGGTCTATATCGATTGCGACGGTCAGATCGACGCGGTGCTGTCGCGGGTCAAGGGCGCCGGCGGCGAAATCGCGTTCCCGAAGACCGAGCTCCCCGGCATGGGCGCCTATGCCCACATCCTCGACAGCGAGGGCAACCGCGTCGGGTTGCATTCGCTGTGACAACCCTCTCCGCTATGCGGAGAGGGAGGGACCCATCGCGAAGCGATGGGAGGGTGAGGTGGTCGCCGACGACGCCGTGATTTACCCACCTCACCCTGCCCTTTCGTTCCTGGAGGACATCATGGAACTCGGTTACGTCATTCTTTTCGTCCCGGATGTCGCGGCCACTGCGACGTTCTATGAACAGGCCTTCGGTCTGACGCGTCGCTTCGTGGCCGAGAGCGGGCACTATATCGAAATGGACACCGCCGGCACCGCGTTGGGCTTCACATCCGAAGCCTTCGTGCGCCGGAACGGCGTGAATTTCGCGCCGCTCGACGCGAACGGCAAACCGCCCGCCGTCGAGATCGCGTTCATTGCCGATAACGTCGCCGCCGCCGTCGCGCGCGCCGCCGCGGCCGGTGGCACGATTGTGGGCCCGCCTGCGGTCAAGCCTTGGGGCCAGACCGTTGCCTATGTCCGCGATCTCAACGGTGCGCTGGTCGAACTTTGCACTAAAATGGGCTGAGCGGAGGACGAGTGGCAAAGCGGGCAAAACCCGGCGACGAGCTTCTGGCCCTGGCGAATGTCGGGCCAGCGACGCGGCGCGACTTCGCGCTGCTCGGCATCGACTTCGTTGCGGCGCTCGCGAAGCAACAGCCGGACACGCTCTACGCGCGGCTCAACCGGCTTACCGGCCGGCGGCACGACCCGTGCGTCTGGGACACGTTCGCCGCCGCGATCCACCAGGCGCGCACCGGCGAGGCCAAGCCGTGGTGGCATTGGACCGCGGAGCGCAAGCGCCGCATGGCGCTCGGCGATTTCAACATTTGAAGCGATGACCTTGACATGCGGCGCGCCGACCGACTGTTCCAGATCGTCCAGCTCCTGCGCGGCGGGCGGCTCGTCACCGCGCGGAAGCTTGCCGAGAAGCTCGAAGTGTCGGAGCGCACCGTCTATCGCGACGTCGCCGACCTGCAAGGCTCGGGCGTGCCGATCGACGGCGAGGCCGGCGTCGGCTATGTGCTGCGTGGCGGCTTCGACATCCCGCCGCTGATGTTCAGCCGCGGCGAGATCGAGGCGATCGTGCTCGGCACCCGCATGGTCGAGGCCTGGGGCGGCGCACAGCTTGCCGACGCGGCACGCGAGGCCTTGAAGAAAATCGAGGCGGTGCTGCCGGGCGATTTGCGCGGCCGGATCGAGCGCACCCATCTCTACGCGCCGGGCTATCGCGTGCCCGAGGCGATGCGGCGCCGCCTCGACCTGGTCAACGACGCGATCCGCGACCGGCATGTCGCGGCGATCGACTATCGCCGCGAGGATGGCGGCGCCAGCAACCGGCGCATCCGTCCGCTCGGCCTGTACTTCTGGGGCGGGGTGTGGACCGTGGTGGCGTGGTGCGAGCTGCGCGTCGATTTCCGCAGCTTCCGCATCGACCGCATGGACCGGCTCGAGGTGCTGGCCGAGCGGTTCCCGAGCGACCCGGCGAAATCGCTGCGCGCCTTTTTGTCGAGGATGAGCACCGATTAAGTCGCGAAAAAATCGACGTTCGGGCGAGCCGAAGGCGGCGAAAAGGCGAGGAAAAGCGGCGGAAAAGGCGAGTGAAAGGCGCGGCTTCGTCTAGGAAAAATGCTTCGCCGCCCAGTTGGCGACGATGGTTTCAACTTTTTGCAACCCGTCGGTCAGCGCCGCCGGCCCCGGCTGCAGGATCAGCGACGATTTGATCTCGAACACGTCCCCGTTCCGGACCGCCGGCACCGCGGCAAAGCCCAGCCGCGCCGCCACTTTCTCCGGCCGGAACTTCTTGCCGCACCACGAGCCGATGATGATGTCGGGCGCCGCCGCGACCACCTGCGCCGGGCTGACGACGCGGTTCTTCGCCGATGTTTCACGTGAAATTTCGGCAAACACATCGATGCCGCCGGCGGCCTCGATCAACTCCGAAACCCAACGGATTCCAGAGATCAGCGGCTCGTCCCATTCCTCGAAAAAGACCCGCGGTCGCGCCGGCAACGATGCCGCCCGCGCCCGGACATTTTCGAGGCGGGCGCTCAGATTTTCCGCCAGCCGCGCCGCCTCGTCCCGCGCCTCGACCAGCGCGCCCAGCGTTCGAATCATGGCGACGATGCCGGCGATATCGCGCTGGTTAAAGGCGTGGACCGCGATGCCGCGGCGGATCAAGTCGGCGACGATGTCGGCCTGCAAATCCGAAAACGCCAGCACCAGATCGGGCCGCAGCGCCTCGATTTTCGGGATGTCGGCCGAGGTGAAGGCGCTGACGCGCGGCTTGTCGCGCCGCGCTTCGGGCGGCCTAACGGTGTAGCCGGAAATGCCGACGATGCAGTCCTGCCGGCCCAGGAGATAGAGCGTCTCGACGGTTTCCTCGGTTAGGCAGACGATCCGGCGCGGCGGGAACATGATCGGCCTATCCTGTTGATAAACAACCCCGATAGCCGGGGATGCCAAGCCGGCGACGCGCCTAGAACCCCTCGATTGCGCATCGCCTCCCCTCGCCCCGCCGAGCTGTTTCTTGCCTTTACGACGGACCCGATTTAAAGGCAAATGGTGCGGATCGCACCGCCGTTCTCTGCGGACGATTTGGGGGCACGCAAAAATGAGAACGAACTAGGGAGATGACTGACAATTCCATTCCACCGACGGTCCGGCCGCCGCCGCGGCGACGGCATTGGCTTGTCAACGTCGTGGCACTGCTGGTCATCGTGCTGCTTCTGGCCGCCGGATGGCATTGGTGGCTTCAGCCGCGCCTCGTCCCGAAGCCGCAGCCCACTGCCACCGCGGCGGGGGGGACGACCGCCGGCACCCAGCCGGTCGCGGCCGGCGCGGCGGGCGGCGGGCGTGGCCGCTTTCAAGCCGCTGGACCGCAGCCGGTCGGTGCCGCGACCATCGTCAAGGGCGACATCGATATCACGCTCAACGCCCTCGGGACGGTGACCCCTCTCGCGACGGTGACGGTACAAACGCAGATCAACGGCCAGCTCGTCAGCATTGGCTTCACCGAGGGACAGATCGTCAACAAGGGCGACTTCCTGGCGCAAATCGATCCCCGCCCCTATCAGGTCGCGCTGGAGCAGGCGCAAGCAACCTTGCTGCGCGACCAGGCGCTGCTCAAAGGCGCGCAAGTTGATCTGGCGCGCTATCAGAAGCTCGCCAAGCAGAATTCGATCGCCCAACAACAGGCCGACGATCAGCTTTACCTGGTGAAGCAGTATGAAGGCACGGTGAAGCTGGACCAGGCCCAGATCGACAACGCCCAGCTCAATCTCGTCTATTGCCACATCACCGCGCCAGTGACCGGCAAGGTGGGATTGCGTCTGTTCGACGTCGGCAACTACATCCAAACCTCGTCCGGCGGTATCGTCGTGCTAACCCAATTGCAGCCGATTACCGTGATTTTCCCGGTCGCCGAGGATTTCCTGCCGCAAATTCAAAAGCGGATCGCCACCGGCGCCAAGCTGCCGGTAACGGCGTACGATCGCAGTGGGACGGCGAAGTTGGCCACCGGCACGCTTTATGCCATCGATAGTCAGATCGACCCGACGACCGGCACGGTCAAATTCAAGGCGCAGTTCGACAATGCCGATCTCGAGCTGTTTCCTCAGCAGTTCGTCAACGCCCAATTGCTGGTCGACACGCTCAAGGACGTCGTGATCGCGCCGGCGGCGGCGATTCAGCGCGGCGCACCGGGAACCTTTGTCTTTAAGATCCAGTCCAACAACAAGGTCGCGGTGACCAAAGTGAAGCTCGGGCCCGTTCAGGCCGAGAGAGTGGCGGTTTTGTCTGGCCTTTCCGTTGGCGACAAAGTGGTGGTCGACGGCGCCGACCGTCTGCGCGACGGTTCCGACGTCACCATTCCTCAAGCAGGCGGCAAGCCTGGAACCGGCGCTGGCGGCGGCAATACGCGCCGTGCCGCGGCGGGCGGCGCTGGTGGTACACCGAGCGGCGCAGCCGCGCCAACGCCCGCACAGTCCGAAGGGTCCAACATCGGGACGAGCAGTCCCCTCACCGGAAAGACGCCGCCGGTCAACGACAATAACGGGCCGGGGTACAATCCGCCGCCCGATCAGGTGACAAATCCGACGCCGAAACCGCCGGCTAAGACCAATAGTCCGTAACCCAGGTTGGCGCGATGAGCCCGTCCCAACCCTTTATTGTGCGACCGGTCGCGACTTCCCTGTTGATGATCGCCATTCTGTTGGCGGGCATTGTCGCTTTCGGCTTCCTTCCGTTGTCGGCATTGCCGGAAGTCGACTATCCGACCATCCAAGTGCAAACGCTCTATCCCGGCGCAAGCCCGGAGGTCATGACCACCTCCGTGACCGCGCCGTTGGAAGAGCAGTTCGGGCAAATGCCGAGCTTGTCGCAAATGTCGTCATCGAGTTCCGGCGGCGCGTCGGTCATCACCCTGCAATTTTCGCTCGACCTCAATATCGACATCGCGGAGCAAGAGGTTCAGGCCGCGATCAACGCGGCGGGCAATCTCCTCCCGGCAGATCTTCCGGCGCCCCCGATCTATGCCAAGGTCAATCCCGCCGATGCGCCGGTGCTGACGCTGGCGGTGACCTCGAAGACCCTCCCGCTGACGCAGGTCGAAGATTTGACCGATACCCGGCTGGCGCAAAAAATCTCGCAGCTGTCCGGGGTCGGCCTTGTCAGCATCAGTGGCGGGCAACAGCCAGCGGTACGCATTCAGGCCGATCCCCGTGCGCTTGCGGCCTATGGGCTCAATATCGACGATTTGCGCACCACTATTTCCAACGCGACGGTCGACGCGCCAAAGGGCAATTTCGACGGACCGACGCGGTCCTACACGATCAACGCCAACGATCAGCTGTCGAGCGCCGCCGATTTCCGAAAAATCGTGGTCGCCTATGAAAATGGCGCGCCGGTGATGCTGACCGATGTCGCGAACGTGGTCGACGGCGCTCAGAACAGCAAGCTCGCCGCGTGGATCAACACGACGCCGGCAATCATCGTCAATATTCAGCGCCAACCCAGCGCCAATGTGATCGGCGTCGTCGACGGCATTAAACAATTGTTGCCCGCGCTCACCGCGTCGCTACCGGCGGGGATCGACGTCAGCATCGTCACCGACCGAACGACCACGATCCGCGCCTCGGTCTCCGACGTCGAATTCGAGCTGACCCTCGCCGTCGCGTTGGTGGTCTTGGTGATGTTCCTTTTCCTGCGCAGCATCCGCGCCACCATTATCCCGAGCCTCTCGGTACCGCTGTCGCTCGTTGGCACTTTCGGCGTCATGTATCTGTTGGGATTCAGTCTGAACAATCTCTCGCTGATGGCGTTGACGATCGCGTCGGGCTTCGTCGTCGACGATGCGATCGTCATGATCGAGAACATTTCGCGGTATATTGAGGAGGGCGAGTTGCCGTTGCAGGCGGCGCTCAATGGTTCGGCGCAAATCGGCTTCACCATCATTTCGCTGACTATCTCGCTGATTGCCGTGCTGATCCCCCTTCTATTCATGGGCGACGTCGTCGGTCGGCTATTCCGGGAGTTCGCCATCACGCTCGCCGTCACGATCGTGATTTCCGCGATTGTGTCGCTGACGCTCGTTCCGATGCTGTGCGCCAAACTGTTGCGCTACACCCGGGAGGAAGATCACGGCTTGGTGGCGCGCAAAACTCAGCAATGGTTTCAGGCAGGCATCGATTTCTACGGACGCCGGCTTGACTGGGTACTCGACCATCAGTTCATCACCATGATGGTGTTTCTGGTTACGCTGGCCGTGACCGCGATTCTCTATATCGCCATCCCGAAAGGATTTTTTCCGGTCCAGGACACGGGTCTGATCCAAGGAATTTCCGAGGCCGACCAGACTGTCTCTTACGCGGCGATGGCGCAGAGGCAGGAACAGCTGGCGCAAATCGTGCTGAAAGACCCCGATGTCGTCAGCCTGACGTCGTTTATCGGCGTCGACGGCACCAACACCACGCTCAACAGCGGCCGCTTCCTCATCAATCTCAAGCCGAAAGACGAGCGCAGCACGAGCGCAAGCGACATTATCCGCCGCCTCAATGCCGCGACGGCGAACGTCGCCGGCATCCGCCTTTACATGCAACCGGTCCAGGACCTCACCATCGATTCGACGATCTCCAAGACGCAGTATCAATTCGTGCTCGAGGACGCCAACGCCGCCGAGCTTGCTACCTGGGCGCCGAAAATCGTGCAGGCTTTGCGTCAATTGCCGGAACTGGAGGACGTCGCCAGCAACGCCGAGAATAGTGGCCTCTCCGCCTACATTACCGTCGACCGCGACACCGCCGCGCGGTTCGGCATCACCATGGCAACTGTCGACAATGCGCTCTACGACGCGTACGGCCAGCGCATCGTCACGACCATCTTCACGCAGACCAACCAATATCGCGTCATCCTGGAAGCCCAGCCGGATTTGCAGACGACGCTTAGTTCGCTCAGCGCGATTTATCTTCCTTCCTCGACGGCGGGAACCGCTTCGAACGGACGCGGCCAGGTGCCGTTGACCTCGATCGCGACAGTCTCGGAACGGGTCTCGCCGTTGGAGATCGATCATCTCGGCCAGTTTCCGGCGGTTACGATCTCTTTCAACGTGGCGCCCGACGCCGCCCTTGGCAGCGCGGTAACCGCAATTCAGCAAGCCGAACAAAATCTTGGGCTGCCAACCAGCCTGTTCACGACTTTCGAGGGCGCGGCGCTCGCCTTCCAGGCCAGTTTGTCCAATGAATTGCTGCTGATTCTCGCCGCGATCGTGACGATGTATATCATCCTGGGCGTGCTCTATGAGAGCTTCATCCATCCGATCACGATTCTCTCCACGCTGCCCTCGGCGGGCGTCGGCGCGCTTTTGGCGCTGATGGCGGACGGTAGCGACATCGGCATTGTCGCGATCATCGGCATCATTCTGTTGATCGGCATCGTCAAGAAGAATGCGATCATGATGATCGACTTCGCGCTCGACGCCGAGCGGCGCGAGGGCAAGTCGCCGCGCGAGGCGATACATCAGGCAAGCCTTCTGCGGTTTCGCCCGATCCTGATGACGACCATGGCGGCGTTGCTGAGCGCCGTGCCGCTGATGATCGGCAACGGCGCCGGATCGGAATTGCGCCACCCGCTTGGCGTCGCTATCTTCGGCGGCTTGCTGCTGAGCCAGTTGCTGACGCTGTTCACGACGCCGGTGATCTATTTGGTATTTGACGACGCGGCTCGACGCATCATGGGACGCGGCGCCGCGCAGGCACCCGGTCCGAGTCCGGCAGAATAAATCTTTCGGCGCCCTTCATCGCCAGGCCGGTCGCGACCACGCTTCTGACCGCCGGGGTCGCGCTCGCGGGAACGGTGGCATTCTTCCTGCTGCCGGTGTCGCCATTGCCGCAGGTCGATTTCCCGACCATTCAAGTTATGGCGCAGCTCCCGGGCGCGAGCCCCGCCAACATGGCGTCGAGCGTGGCAACGCCACTCGAGCGGCATTTGGGGGTCATTGCCGACGTCACCGAAATGACTTCGCAGAGCTCGGTCGGTGTCACTCGCATTACCATCCAGTTCGATCTCAATCGCAACATCGATGGTGCGGCACGCGACGTGCAGGCCGCGATCAATGCGGCGCGCGCCGACTTGCCGACCAGCCTGCGCAGCAATCCGACATACCGAAAAGTCAACCCCGCGGACGCGCCGGTTTTGATCCTGGCCTTGACCTCGGACACCAAGACCCAGGGCCAGCTCTACGACGCGGCGTCGAACGTATTGGCGCAGAAACTGTCGCAAGTCAGCGGCATCGGCCAGGTCACTTTGGGCGGCAGTTCGCTGCCGGCGGTGCGCGTCGAGCTCAATCCCTCCACGCTGTTCAAGTACAAGATCGGGCCGGAAGACGTGCGCGCCGCGCTGGCGGCGGCCAACGCCAACAGCCCCAAGGGCTCGATCGAGCCCGGCGACCGTCATTATCAGATTTACACCAACGACCAAGCGACGATGGCGGCGCAATACCAGGGACTGGTCGTGGCCTATCGGAACGGCGCGGCGGTGCGGCTCGACCAGCTCGGCGAAGTCGATGACTCCGTCGAGAATATCCGCAACCAGGGCCTGGCGAACGGCAAACCCTCGGTGCTTGTGATTCTCTATCGCCAACCCGGCGCCAACATCATCGATACGGTGGATCGGGTGACGCAATTGCTGCCCGAGCTCACCGCCTCGTTGCCGCGCGACATCAGCGTTAGCGTGGTTTCCGATCGCACCACCACCATCCGCTCGTCGTTGAAGGATGTCGAGCGCACCTTGGTGATCGCGGTGTGCCTGGTGGCGCTGGTGGTGTTCTTTTTCCTTCGAAGTCCACGTGCCGCGCTGATTCCGGCGGTGGCGGTGCCGATCTCCCTGATCGGCACTTTCGGGGCAATGTATCTGCTGGGATTCAGCCTCGACAATCTGTCGCTGATGGCGTTGACCGTCGCGACCGGCTTCGTCGTCGACGACGCCATCGTCGTCGTTGAAAACATCGAACGGCACATTGAAGCCGGCATGGCGCGGCTCGACGCCGCCCTGCTGGGAGCGCGCGAGGTCGGCTTCACCGTCCTGTCGATGAGCACGTCGCTGGTCGCGGTGTTCATTCCGATTCTGCTGATGGGCGGGATCGTCGGCCGCCTGTTCGAGGAGTTCGCGATTACCTTGTCGATCGCGGTCATGGTCTCGCTGGTCGTGTCGCTGACCACGACGCCGACGATGGCGGCCAAGATTCTGCCCCCTCACCATACCCGCGCGGCGCCCGGCCGGATCGCACGCATCGCTGAAAGCGCGTTCCAGGCCATGCTGAATTTCTATGCGCGCACGCTTGGGATTCGCGCTTAGATATTCGTTCCTGACCGTGCTGGTGCTGCTGGCCACGATCGCACTCAACATTTATCTCTATGTAATCATTCCCAAGGGTTTCTTCCCGCAGCAGGATACGGGCCGATTGATCGGCGGCATCCAAGCCGATCAGGCGATTTCGTTCCAATTGATGCGCAAGAAATTCATCCAGCTCGTCAACATCGTCCGCAAGGATCCGGGCGTCGAATTCGGTGGCGGGGTTCACCGGCGGCTATTCGACCAATGGCGGCTTTGTCTTCGTATCCCTCAAGCCGCTGTCTCAGCGCACCGAGTCCGCCGACCAGATCATCGCGCGACTGCGCCGGGAGACGTCGGTCGTCGCCGGCGGCCGGCTGTTCTTCCAATCGGTGCAGGACATCCGCGTCGGCGGCCGCCAAAGCAACGCGCAATACCAATACACGCTGCAGGCTGACGATCTCGCCACGTTGCAGGACTGGTCGCCGAAGATCATCGATGCGTTGCAGAAAGTGCCGGTGCTGCAGGACGTCAACATCGACCAGCAGGACAAGGGCCTTGAGACCGATCTGCTCATCGATCGCCCGACGGCGTCGCGGCTCGGCCTGACCACCAGCGCCATCGACAACACGCTGTACGACGTGTTCGGCCAACGTCTGGTTTCGACCATCTATAACGCGCTCAACCAGTATCACGTGGTGATGGAAGCCGCGCCGCAATATTGGCAAAGCCCTGAAGTCCTCAACGATATCTACGTCAGCACCTTCGGCGGCGCGATTGGCGGCACGCAAGGCACGCAATCGCTGACGACCGGGACGACGAGCACCTCGACCGGCGCCGCCGCCGTACGCAATCAGTCGTCGAATTCGATCGCCGTCAGCGGCCACGGCGCCGCTTCCACCGGCTCCGCCGTTAGCACCTTCACCGAAACCATGGTGCCGCTCGCCGCCTTCAGCCATTTTGGGCCGGGCAACACTCCCCTTGCCGTCAATCATCAAGGCTTGTTCGTCGCCGCCACCGTTTCCTTCAACCTGCCGCAAGGCAAATCGCTGAGCGACGCGGTCGCCGCGATCGACACCACCATGAATCAGTTGGGCGTGCCGGCGTCGATCCACGGCAGCTTCCAAGGCACCGCGGCGGCGTTCCAATCGTCGCTCGCCAACGAACCGATCCTGATTCTGGCGGCGCTGGTTACCGTCTACATCGTCCTGGGCGTGCTCTATGAAAGCTATGTCCACCCGATTACCATTCTCTCGACCTTGCCGTCGGCTGGAGTCGGCGCGGTGCTGGCGCTGATGCTGTTCGGCGCCGAATTCAGCATCATCGCGCTGGTCGGCGTGATTCTGTTGATCGGCATCGTCAAGAAGAACGCCATCATGATGATCGACTTCGCGCTTCACGCCGAGCGCGAACAGGGGATGAAGACCGAGGATGCGATCTACCATGCTTGTCTGCTGCGCTTCCGGCCGATCATGATGACGACGGCGGCAGCCATGCTCGGCGCCCTGCCGCTGGCGCTCGGCTCCGGCGACGGCGCGGAGCTGCGGCAGCCCCTGGGCATCTCCATCGTCGGCGGCTTGATCGTGAGCCAAGCGTTGACGCTCTACACCACGCCCGTGATCTATCTCTATCTCGACCGCTTCCGCCTGTGGGTCACGCGGCGTCGGCCGATCCAGCCGATGCCGCAGCCGGAGCCGGGCGAATGAGCGCGCGCCGTGCCGTGATCGCGGCCGTTGCGCTGCTCGCCGCGTCATGCCAGGTCGGCCCCGATTATCTGCGCCCGTCGGCGCCGGTGCCGGCGATGTACAAGGAATTGAAAGGCTGGAAGCCGGCGACGCCCCACGACGCCGGCGCCAATCAGCCGTGGTGGTCGATCTACGACGATCCGGTGCTCGATGGGCTCGAGCGCCAGATCGATATTTCGAACCAGAATCTGAAACAGGCCGAGGCCGCTTATCGCGTCGCCGTATCGCTGGTGCAGCAGGCGGAGGCGCAGCTTTACCCGACCGGAACGGTGAGCGGGACGTCGCAGCGCTCCGGACCCTTGTCGCCAAGCGCCGAGCCGTTTCGTCGGCGGCACGGGCCAAACTTTCAGCGGCACGCAAAACCAGTTCGGTCTCACCGGCGGCGGCAAGTTGGGCGCCCGACATTTGGGGCAAGATCCGGCGCTTGATCGCCAGCGAACAGGCGAGCGCACAGGCGAGCGCGGCCGATCTCGCGGCGGCGCGGCTCTCCGCCCAGACCACGCTCGCCACCGACTATTTCACCCTGCGTGCCACGGACGAGCAGAAACGGCTTTTGGACACAGCGGTGGTCGCCTATACCGAATCGCTCAAGATCACGCAAAACCAATACGCGGTCGGCAACGCGGCACTGTCGGCGGTGCTGCAGGCCAAGACCCAGCTCGAACAAACGCAATCGCAAGCTATCAACAACGGCGTGGCGCGGGCCCAGCTTGAGCATGCGATTGCGGTGCTGGTCGGCAAGCCACCCGGCGATTTCGCCATTAAGGTCGCGACCATGCCGAACCGCGTGCCGGTGATGCCGCCCGGCGTGCCCTCGAGCCTGCTGGAGCGCCGTCCCGACATCGCCGCGGCGGAACGCACGATGGCGGCGGAAAACGAGCAGATCGGAATCGCGATCGCCGCCTATTATCCCGACATCACCCTGTCGGCCTCGCTCGGCGTCGCCAGCGCCATGCTTGGGAATTTGTTTACAGCTTCGAGCGCGCTCTGGGCGATCGGGTCGAACGTCAGCGAGACCGTCTTCGACGCCGGATTGCGCGAGGCGCAGGTGGAACAGCAGCGCGCGACCTATGAAGAGGATATCGCCAGCTATCGCCAGACGGTGCTGACCGCGTTCCAGCAAGTCGAGGACGAGCTCGCGGCGCTGCGCATCCTGGCCCAGCAGGCGGTGACGGAAGACGCGACGGTGCGCGACGCCAGGGAGGCCGAGCGGCTGACCCTGAATCAATATCTCGCCGGCACGGTCGCCTATACCAGTGTCATCGTCGCGCAAGCCACGGCCCTCACCAATGAAGAAGCGGCGCTTGCCATTCTGCAAAACCGTCTGACCGCATCGGTCGCCTTGATCTCGGCGCTGGGCGGTGGCTGGAACGCGAGCGAATTGCCGGCGGCGCCTGAAACCACCAACTACCAGCCAAGCAATGGCAAGCTCGCGCCGGCGCCGCAAAAACCCTGGTACGACAAGTTGTTCGATTGGGATTTATGACCAACTCCGAGCGGCGTTGGGGCCTCGCCGCCGCGATATCCTCGATCGCCGTGTTCGGCATCGGCATCGGCATCGCCACGCCGCTGTGCTCCCTCATGCTCGAAGCGCGCGGCACCAATTCCTGGCTCACCGGACTCAATGCCGGAGCCGGCTTCGTCGGCGTGTTGCTGGGGCCGCTGTTGATGCCGCGCTTGGTGGCGCGGTTCGGATTCCGGAATTTCCTGCTCGCGATGTTGCCGCTGAGCCTGGTGCTGTTCGTGCTGCTGAAGCCCCTCGACAATCTCGGCGCGTGGTTCGTCCTGCGGTTTTTCGGCGGCGTGTCGGGCTCGTCGATATTCGCGGCGTCCGAAGCCTGGATCAGCCAGCTTGTCGGCGACAAGGGACGGGGGCGGATGATGGGCATCTATGCCGCCTCCCTGTCGGCGGGCTTCGCGGCCGGGCCGCTGGTTCTGTCGCAAACCGGCGTCGTCGGCTGGCCGCCCTTCATTGCCGGCGCCGTCATCGAGATCGTCGCGATGCTGCCGCTGCTGGCGGTCCGGCCGGGAACCGACCATGGCGAATTGGCCGGATCGCACCCGATCGCCATGATGCGGCGGATGAAATCGGTGGTGCTGATCGTCATCATGTTCGCCATGTACGAAGGCGCGACGATATCGTTACTGCCGGTATGGGGCGAACGCGAGGGGCTGTCCGCCGCCGCCGCCGCGTCGCTGATTTCGGCCATCTTCATCGGCGCCATCCTGTTGCAGATACCCGTCGGCTTCCTCTCCGATCTCGCGGGACGCGCCGCGACGCTGCGCATCTGCGCGCTCTTAGGCATCGCCGGCGCCGCGTTGTTGCCGATCCTCGCGCCCCATCCGACGTTGTTGCTGGCGGCGCTGGTCGTCTGGGGCGGCTTCACCACCGGCCTTTATCCCGTCGCGCTCGCGATCATCGGCGACCGGTTCCGCGGCGCCGATCTCTTGAACGCCAATGCCGGCCTGGTGATCGCCTACGGCATCGGCGCGCTCGTCGGCCCGATCCTCGGCGGCGCGGCGATGGACGCGTGGAACCCGCACGGCATTGCCGTATTGCTGGCGGCGATGTTCGGCGCGCTCCTGATCATGACTTGGTGGCGCGGCGGTATAGCGCGGCCGATACCAGCCAGCTCAGCGCAAACAACGCGATGATGGCGTAACCGAGACTGCCGAAATTATCGTTGAGCGCGCCGACGAACGCCCAGAACCCACCTTCCAGACCGAGTCTGTCGCCGACCAGTCCGAGCGCCTCGATGCCGCCGATCAACAGCGCCACCATCGCCGAAACGAAGGTGATGGTGACGTTATAGTGCAGCTTCCGTAGCGGATTGCGGAACGCCCAGCCGTACGCGCCGAGCATCAGCACGCCGTCGCTGGTATCGACCAGCGCCATGCCGGCGGTGAAAAGCGCCGGGAACACCATGATCGACCAGATCGACAAGCCCTTTGCCGACTCGACCGCGGAAATGTCCAAGAGGCCGATCTCGGTCGCGGTGTCGAAGCCGAGACCGAACAGGACGCCGATGAAATAAAGCTGCCAACTCGCGCGCACGAGCTGGAACAGCGGCCGGAACAGGCGGCCGAGAAAGCCGCTGCGCGACAGCAAAATGTCGAGATCGGTCTCGGAAATCGTCTCGCCGCGCCGCGCGCGCCGGTAGGCGGCGTAGACCTGGCGCAGCACAATCAGATTGGCGATCGCGATGGCGAACAGAAACAGCGCCGAAACGCCGGTGCCGATCAGCGCGCCAGTGTCCTTGAACGCATCGAAGCGCGACCGCATCGCGGCCGCGGTCGCGGCGATCAAGAACGACGCACCCAGCACGATGGTCGAATGGCCGAGCGAAAAGAAAAGGCCGACGGCGGCGGGGCGCTTGCCGTCCTGCATCAGCTTGCGCGTGACGTTGTCGATGGCGGCAATGTGGTCGGCGTCGACCGCATGGCGCAGGCCGAAGCCATAGGCGAGGAACGCCGTGCCGAGCAGCAGCGGGTGATGCCGGAACGCGATCAGCGCCCAGGCCCAGACCGCGAGATTGACCGCGACCAGCACGACATACAGCGCAACGATCTTGGCCCGCAGCGCCGGCGATGCATCGTCCAAAATGCGAAGAACGCGGTTCGTCATTTCGGATTCTCCCCAAAACACAAAGTTTCTCGTCGTCCCTGCGCAATCAGGGACCCATGCGTTTGCTCTGGATTCCCGCTTTCGCGGGAATGACGAAGAAAGAGGAACGCTAGCGAATCGGACATGGCTCCTAGAGACCGCCCACTTCGACAATGAAGCCGGCGATGTCGGCGACGCCCTTGTTCTCCTTGAGGTTGGTGAAGATGAATGGCCGCGCGCCGCGCATCTTCTTGGCGTCGCGGTCCATCACGCCGAGGTCCGCGCCGACCAACGGCGCCAGGTCGATCTTGTTGATGATGAGGAGATCGGACCGGGTGATGCCGGGCCCACCCTTGCGCGGGATTTTGTCGCCGGCGGCGACGTCGATGACGTAGAGGGTGAGGTCGGCGAGCTCCGGGCTGAACGTCGCGGCCAGATTATCGCCACCCAATTCGATAAAGACGAGATCGAGGTCGGGGAAACGGTGATTGATGTCGGCGACGGCGGCGAGATTGATCGACGCGTCCTCGCGGATCGCCGTGTGCGGGCAGCCGCCGGTCTCGACGCCGACGATGCGCTCGTTCGCCAAGGCGCCGGAGCGCATCAGGAACTCCGCGTCTTCCTTGGTGTAGATGTCGTTGGTGACGACCGCGATGTTGTAGCGGTCGCGCATCGACTTGCAGAGCCGGTCGACCAGCGCGGTCTTGCCGGAGCCGACCGGGCCACCGACGCCGACGCGCAACGGGCCGTGAGGGGAAGCGCTCATGAGCGGAACAGCCTCGTGTATTGGGTTTCGTGACGCATCGAGCACCAGTCGATCATCGGTGAAGCGGTGCCGATGTCGTCGAGCGGCACGTCGCGCGCCGCGCGCGCGGCGTCGGCGATGGCGGGTTCGAGCGCGGCAATGGCGCGCTGCCCTTCGGTCTGGCCCAGCGGTATGAGGCGGACGCCGGCGGAAACGAGATTGCCGGCGAAGGCGTGAAGGTAAGCCATGAGCGTGGCGTCGATCGGCACGCCATGCGCCTTTGCCGCCACGCCGACCGCAACCGGAAACGCGATCTCGCCCCGCCAGCGCAGCGCCAATTCATCGAGCGTCGGATGCGGCCAGGCGGCACGCGTCGTCGCCAGGAATGCGGCGCCTTGCGCCCGCGATTCGAGCGCCATCTCGCCGCTGCCGCGCCAGGCATTGGCCAAAGCGCCGATCTCGTTGCAATCGTCGCCGCGCCACGACGCCGCCAACAGTGCGGCATCCGTGAGGCCGGCGCCATGCCGCACCGCGTGCGCGATCCAATCGACCAACGTGTCGCGGTCGCGCACAATTCCTGCCTCAACGGCGTATTCGATGCCGTGGCTGTAGGAATAGGCACCGATCGGATAGGCCGGCGACAGCCACGTCATCAGCCGATAAAGCGCGGCGTCAGTGGTGGTCGTGGTCATGGCCGTGGCCGTGATGATGGTCGTGCGCGTGATCGTGGTGCGAATGCGGCTTGCCGTCGGGATCGTGCGCATAGCCCGGCATGTGTCCGTCGTAGGCGCCGCCTTCGGGCGAGAACGGCGCCGTCACGCGATGCACATGCGCTCCGAGGCCGGCGAGCATGTCCGCGATCACCGCATCCTCGCGGATCAGGATGCGGTCGCCGCCGATCTGCGCCTGCAAATGCCGGTTGCCGATATGCCAGGCGACCCGCGCCAATTGCTCCGGCCCGTGCGCCGTCACCTCCATCAGCGCCTCAGGCGCGGCGCGCACCGCGATCCAGCCACCATCGTCGAGCCCCAGCCCGTCGCCGTCGTTCAACACGGTCGCCTCGGCAAGGTCGAGCAGAAAGTCCGTGCCTTCGTCGGTCCGTAATTTGATGCGGCGGCGATGACGATCGTCGAACACCAGCGTGACGGTTCCCTTTGCCTCTCCGGCCGGCCAATGCCCGGCCCTTTCGCATCGCATTGTGCGGCGCATCATTTCACGCCCGATTCAGCTGCTTCTGCAGGGAATTTACAGGTCCCGCAGTGCATCGCCGGGCGCACCGGTGCGCTTTTGCCCAAATGTTATTTTTAGGACAAAAAGAGAACATTGTCAAGGCCTATTTTGGTCAGAACAGGAAATAGCGTTGTGCCATCGGCAGCACGGTGGCGGGCTCGCAGGTCAGCAGCATGCCGTCGGCGCGCACCTCGTAGGTTTCGGGATCGACCTCGATTTTCGGCAGCGCGCCGTTATGGATCATGCTGCGCTTGTCGATGCCGCTGCGCGTGTTGGCGACGGGCAGCAGCAGCCGCGCCATGCCGAGCCGCTTCGCCAGCCCGGCATCGGCCGCCGCCTTGCTGACGAATGTCACCGACGACGACGCGATGGCGCGGCCGAAGGCGGCGAACATCGGCCGGTAATGCACCGGCTGCGGCGTTGGGATCGAGGCGTTGGGATCGCCCATCGGCGCCGCGGCGATGCTGCCGCATTTCAGCACCAGGTCGGGCTTCACGCCGAAGAACGCCGGCGACCACAGCACCAGATCGGCGAGCTTGCCCTTTTCGACCGAGCCGACATGCGAGGATATGCCCTGCGCGATCGCGGGATTGATGGTGTATTTCGCGATGTAGCGCTTGGCGCGGTAATTGTCGTTGTCGCCGGTCTCGCCGTCGAGCGCGCCGCGCTGGCGCTTCATCTTATCCGCAGTCTGCCAGCAGCGGATGATGACCTCGCCGACGCGGCCCATCGCCTGGCTGTCGGACGAAAACATCGAGATCGCGCCGAGGTCGTGGAGAATATCCTCGGCAGCGATGGTCTCGCGGCGGATGCGGCTTTCGGCGAAGGCGACGTCCTCGACGATCCTGGGATCGAGATGATGGCACACCATCAGCATGTCGAGATGCTCATCGAGCGTGTTCACCGTGTAGGGCCGCGTCGGGTTGGTCGATGACGGCAGCACGTTGAGCTCGCCGCAAACGCGGACGATGTCGGGCGCGTGGCCGCCGCCGGCACCTTCGGCATGAAGCGCGTGAATCGTGCGGCCCTTGAAGGCGCGGATCGTATCCTCGACGAAGCCCAATTCGTTGAGCGTGTCGGTATGGATCGACACCGGCACGTCATAGCGGTCGCCGACGGTCAGGCAATTGTCGATCGCGGCCGGGGTCGTGCCCCAATCCTCGTGCAGCTTCATGCCGCAGGCGCCGCCTTCGATCTGCTCGACCAGCCCGTCCGGCAACGCGGCATTGCCCTTGGCGAAGAAGCCGAGATTCATCGGAAACGCCTCCGACGCCTCGATCATGCGGGCGATGTGCCACGGGCCGGGCGTGCAGGTGGTCGCCGCCGTGCCCGAGGCCGGGCCGGTGCCGCCGCCGAGCATGGTCGTCACGCCGGAATAGAGCGCCTCGTCGATCTGCTGCGGCGAGATGAAATGGATGTGCGCGTCGATGCCGCCGGCGGTGAGTATTTTCCCCTCGCCCGCGATCGCTTCCGTGCCCGGGCCGATAATGATGTCCACACCTGGCTGCACATCGGGGTTGCCGGCCTTGCCGATGCCGGCGATGCGCCCGTCCTTCAAGCCGATGTCGGCCTTGACGATGCCCCAATGGTCGAGGATCAACGCGTTGGTGATGACGGTGTCGACCGCGCCCTGGGCACGGCCGACCTGGCTCTGGCCCATGCCGTCTCGGATCACCTTGCCGCCGCCGAACTTCACTTCCTCGCCGTAAACGGTGCGGTCCTCCTCGACCTCGATCACCAGTTCGGTGTCGGCGAGACGCACCTTGTCGCCGACGGTCGGGCCGAACATGTCGGCGTAGAGCGAGCGGGAGATGCGGGTGCTCATAGCGCGCCCCCGATCTTGCCGTTGAAGCCGAACACCTTGCGCGCGCCGTCGTAGGCGACGAGGCGCACGGTGCGCGTCTGGCCCGGCTCAAACCGCGTCGCGGTGCCGGCCGGAATGTCGAGGCGGCAGCCGCGCGCCTTGGCGCGGTCGAAGCGCAGCGCCTCGTTGGTCTCGAAGAAATGATAGTGGGAGCCGACCTGGATCGGCCGGTCGCCGGTGTTGGCGACCTCGAGCGTCACCGTGGCGCGGCCCGCGTTCAATTCGATCTCGCCGTCCATCGGGATGATTTCGCCGGGGATCATCGCTTCACCGGATCGGTTGGTGGACGGTGACGAGCTTGGTGCCGTCGGGGAAGGTCGCCTCGACCCGAATGTCGTGGATCATCTCGGCAATACCGTCCATGACTTGCGCCCGCTTCAGCACCGACGCGCCGTCGCGCATCAGCTCGGCCACCGAACGCCCGTCGCGCGCGCCCTCAACGACATAGTCGGTGATGAGCGCCACCGCCTCGGGGTGGTTGAGTTTGACGCCGCGCTCCAGGCGCCGGCGCGCGACATTGGCCGCCATCGCGACCAGTAATTTGTCCTTTTCCCGTGGTGTCAGGTTCATGACCCTCCCCTTTTATATGTTCCAGACGCGCGGCGCCTGCGGCGCCAAGCCCGCCGCCGCGTGACGCAACGCGCCGACATAATGCGCCAGCGCCGCGCGCGTGTCGGTCGCCGCGCCGAAAAAACGCGCGAGCAGCATGCCGTTCACCAAGGTCGCGCCGGCGCGGCAGGATGCGGCATCGGCGGCCGCGCGCGCCAGCGCCAGATGACGCGCGGCATCGGCGCCGACATAGAGCACGGTCGCGAAGGCCTCGGCGCCGGCGAAACCGGCGTGATGGCCGATCGCGGCTTCGTCCACCCGCATCGCATCGTACCAGGCGAGATCGCCGGCACGCTCGATCCGCCAGCGCTCGCGCAACGCGCCGCCGGTCCAGCGCTCGCCGCGCGCGACGCGGCCGAACACCAGCATCTCCGCCGCGAGGAGGCGCCCGGTCGCGGTCACGCGTGCCGTCACCTGCCGGCGCAGCCGCGAGCGCGCGAACAGGATGGTTTCCTGCGGCAACCATTCGAGCCAGGCGCCGTCGCCCACCGCGAGCTCGACCGCGACGCCGCAATCGGGCCCGAGCGAGCGATAGATTTTTTCCGCCGCCGCGGTGGTGATCGTCGCGGACGACGCGGCTTCCGCCGTCACCGCGACAGCGACCCGGTCGCCGCCGGTCAACCCGCCCGCCGTGTTGAGCAGCATGGCGAGATGCGGCTCGCCCGTCGCGGCATGGGGAAATTCGACCCGGCACGGCGCGCGGTGATAGAGGCGGGCCACGTAGGTCGCCGCGCCGCGCCGCGCGAACGCGACCTCGGCCGCGCCGTCGCAGCGCTGGTGCGGCGATGCGGTCGGCGACGTAAGCGCGTTCGGAACCTCAAACCGTGAGGTAGCGGCGGACATCGTCCTCCACCATGTCGCGGGCCTGGCCCGACAATACCACCTCGCCGCGCTCCATGACGACATAGCGATCGGCCAGCGCCTGCGCGAATTCGAAATATTGCTCGACCAGCAAGATCGCCATCGTGCCGCGCCGCGCCAGCTCGCGGATGACGCGCTCGATATCCTTGATGATGGAAGGCTGGATGCCTTCGGTCGGCTCGTCGAGAATCAGGAGCCGCGGCTGCGTCACCAGCGCGCGGCCGATGGCGAGCTGTTGCTGCTGGCCGCCCGACAGATCGCCGCCGCGCCGCCCGAGCATCTCCTTCAGCACTGGGAACAGTGAAAATATCTCGTCCGGGATCGAGCGCTTGGCGCGGGGCAGCGGCGCCAGTCCGGTCTGAAGATTTTCCTGCACGGTGAGGCGCGGGAAAATCTCGCGGCCCTGCGGCACCAGCGCCAGGCCGCGCCGCGCCCGCTCGTGCGGCTTCAAGCCGGAAATGTCGGCGCCTTCCCACATGATCTTGCCCGAGCGGATCGGCTGCAGTCCCATCAACGCGCGCATCAGACTGGTCTTGCCGACGCCGTTGCGCCCCATGACGCAGGTGATGCTGCCCGGCTCGGCGACGACGCTGACATCGCGCAGGATGTGGCTGGCGCCGTAATAGAGCTCGATGTTCTCGGCCGACAGCATCGCCCCTCAGCGCCCCAGATAGACGTCGATGACGCCCTGATGGTTCTGGACGAAGTCGATCGAGCCGTCGGCCAGCACCGAGCCTTCGTGCAGCACCGTGACGCGCGAGGCAAGGCTGCGCACGAATTCCATGTCGTGCTCCACCACCACCACCGTGTGCTTGCCGGCGAGCGAGCGCACCAGCTCGGCGGTGGCCTCGGTCTCGCGATCGGTCATGCCGGCGACCGGCTCGTCGAGCAGCAGAAGCTGCGCGTCCTGGATCAGCAGCATGCCGATCTCGAGCCATTGCTTCTGGCCGTGGCTCAGCGCGCCGGCCAGGACCTGCTCGCGCCCGGCGAGGCCGATGCGGCGGATCATGGCGTCGATCTCGTCGCGGGCGCTGCCGTCGAGACGCGCGAACAGGGTGCGGGTGATGCCCCGCACCGTCTTGCGCGCCAGCTCGAGGTTGGCGAACACCGAGAGATTCTCGAACACGGTCGGCTTCTGGAATTTGCGGCCGATGCCGAGATTGGCGATCGCCGCCTCGTCGAGCCGCGTCAGGTCGACCTTGCCGTCGAACCGCACCGTGCCCTCGTCGGGCCGCGTCTTGCCGGTGACGACGTCCATCATCGTGGTCTTGCCGGCGCCGTTCGGGCCGATGATGCAGCGCAGCTCGCCGCGGTCGATGATGAAGGACAGCGCGTTCAACGCCTTGAACCCGTCGAAGCTGACGGTCACGCCATCGAGATAGAGCAGCGACGTGGTGAACTCGGGCGAGGTGGTGACGGTTGAGGCCTCGACGCTCATGGCGCCACCTTTTCGTCGGTGAGCTTTGTCGGCGCCGGCGGTCGGCGCATGGCCCGCACCTGACCCGCCAGCCCGACGATTCCCTTCGGAAACACCAGGGTCACCAGGACGAAGATCGCGCCGAGGAAATAGAGCCAGAGCTCGGGCAACGAGCCGGTGAGGTAGGTCTTGGCGTAGTTGATGACGATCGCGCCCAGCACCGCGCCGACCAGCGTGCCGCGGCCGCCGACCGCGACCCAGATCGCGACCTCGATCGAATTGGCGGGAGAGAATTCGCTGGGGTTGATGATGCCGACCTGCGGCACGTAGAGCGCGCCGGCGATGCCGGCGAGCACCGCCGAAATGGTGAAGACGAAGACCTGGGCATGCGCGACGGAATAGCCCAGGAACCGCACGCGGCTCTGCGCGTCGCGCACCGCGAGCAGCAGCCGGCCGAGCTTCGACGTCACGATGTAGCGGCACAAGAGGAAGCCGAGACCCAGCGTCACCACGGACACGATGTAGAGCCCGCGCCTGGTATCGCCGTTCTGCAACGGGAAGCCGAGCAGGTCCTTGAAATCGGTCATGCCGTTATTGCCGCCGAACCCCATGTCGTTGCGGAAAAACGCGAGCCACAACGCGTAGGTCAGTGCCTGGGTGATGATCGAGAGATAGACACCGGTGACGCGCGAGCGGAACGCGAGCCAGCCGAAGACGAAGGCGAGAATGCCCGGCACCAGCACGATCATCAGCGCGGCAAAGGCGAAATGGTCGAAGCCGTACCAGTACCAGGGCAGCTCCTTCCAGTTCAGGAACACCATGAAATCCGGCAAGATCGGATTCTGATAAACGCCGCGCGTGCCGATCTGGCGCATCAAATACATGCCCATGGCGTACCCGCCGAGCGCGAAGAAGACGCCGTGGCCGAGCGACAAGATGCCGGCATAGCCCCACACCAGATCGAGGCTCAACGCCAGCAGCGCAAAGCAGGCGTACTTACCGAACAGCGGCACCAGATAGTCGGCGAGATGAACCGGCGAATCGTCTGGCAGCGTGTTCAAGAGCGGTACGACGACGATGAGAATCAGCCCGACGCCGAGGAAACCGATCCAGCCGCGGCGGTCGAGAAGCGAGCCCATCGTCAACAACTTTCGTCGTCCCCGCGGAAGCGGGGACCCAAGGATAGCGACGAGCGGTCGCCCTGGATCCCGGCTTTCGCCGGGATGACGATGAAAATTTTTCTTGAGTCCACGGACATCGTCAATTCTCGGCGGCGCGGCCGCGCAGCGCGAACAGGCCGCGTGGACGCCGCTGGATGAAGAGGATGATGGCGACCAGCACCACGACCTTGCCGAGCACCGCGCCGGAAACCGGCTCCAGCAATTTGTTGACGATGCCGAGGCTCATCGCGCCGGCCAAGGTGCCGAACAAGCTGCCGACGCCGCCGAACACCACCACCATGAAACTGTCGACGATGTAGATGGTGCCGAGATTGGGACTGACGTTGCCGATCTGCGACAGCGCGACGCCGGCGATACCGGCAATACCGGAGCCGAGGCCGAAGGTCAGCGCGTCGACCCGCGCGGTCGGAATCCCCATCGCCGCCGCCATGTCGCGGTTCTGCGTCACCGCGCGCATATGGAGGCCGAAGCTGGTGCGCTTCAACAGCAGGCCCAACAAGCCCAGCACGACGAAGCAGAACACCAGGATCACCAGTCGGTTCCAAGTGATGAAGGCGCCGCCGATCAATTCGAACCCGCCGGTCATGTAGGAGGGATTGGCCACCGCCTTGTTCGGCGCGCCGAAAATCGTGCGCACGAGCTGTTGCAGGATCAGGCTCACGCCCCAGGTCGCGAGCAGCGTCTCGAGCGGCCGCGTATAGAGGAACCGGATGATGCTGCGTTCCAAGGCGATGCCGAGCAGTCCGGTGACGATGAAGGCGACCGGCAGCGACGCGATCAGATAGGCGTCGAGCCATGCCGGCGGCAGAAAGGACTGAAACAATTCCTGCACGACGTAAGTGGCGTAGGCGCCGAGCATGATCATCTCGCCATGCGCCATGTTGATCACGCCCATCACGCCGAAGGTGATGGCGAGGCCGATCGCCGCCAGCAGCAGGATCGAGCCGAGCGACAGGCCCTCGAACAGGGTCATGCCGAACCGCACGATTTGCAGGCGCTGCGAGATCGAGGCGAGCGCGCTTTCATCCGCCTTCCTGACGTCGGGATCGAGGTTGGGCTCGTCGTGCAGCGCCGACAGGATGTTGAAAATGTCGGGATCGGTCGAGCCCGACAGTTCCGCGATCGCGCTGAGCTGCGCCTTCTTGTCCGACGAATTGAGGCGCGCGCCGGCGAGCGCCAGCGTCAAATCGCGGCGGATCTCGGAATCCTGTCTCCGCCTTCAGCGCCTTTTCCATCGCCGGAATGCTCGTGGGCGACGGGTGCTTGATCAGGTCGAGCGCCGCGGCGAGCCGCGCGGCGCGGTCGTCGCTGAACAGATTGAGGGTTCCGAGCGCCGCGTCGATGACCGAGCGGACCCGGTTATTGACGATGATCTGGTTGACCGCGTCCGACGCCGCCGAGCCCAGCTTGTCGCCGGAGAGCGGATCGAACAGATCGAAATTGTCGCCGTTCTGCTGGGCGAACACGACCTTGTTGTCGCTGGTGACGTAGAGGTCGCCGTTCTCCAGCTCATTGAGGATCTTGATGACGCGCGGATCGGGCAGCGCGCTGAGCTTGCCGATCGCGTCCATCTTGGCGTCGAAATCGTCCCCGCCGAGCTTGTCGACCAGGGCGCGCAGCTCCGCGGTGTCCTTGGGCGGCTCGACCGGTGCCGCCATCGTCGGCGGGAGCGCCAGGACGAGCAGCATTGCGGCCAAGAAAAAATAGCTCAACCGGCGGATCATGAACCTTGCTTTAACATCGAAACCGAATTCGACGAAACCGGCCCTAACGAGGGCCGGTCTCACCGAATTCGCGATCAGGGAAAGCTCACATAGCTCCCGTAGGTCGGCGTCTTGCAGCTCTCGCAGACCCAGGGGAACAGCCAATCGGCATGCTTGCCCTTGTCCTCCGCGAGATACTTCGCCGCCCACGCCTCGCCGGGCACCGGCTTCGGCGTCTTCCACACCACGTTGAACTGGCCGTCGGGGCGGATTTCGCCGATCAGCACCGGCTTGGTGAGATGGTGATTGGGCAGCATCTCGGCCCTGCTTCCGGTCAGGTTCTTGACCTTCTGGCCGATCATCGCCTGGCGCACCGCGTCGACGTCGGTGGTGCCGGCTTGCAGCACCGCCTGGGTCCACATCTTGTAGCCGATATAATGCGCCTCCATCGGGTCGTTGGTGGTGCGCTTTGGGTTCTTGATGAAGGTATGCCATTCCTTGATGAACGCGGAGTTTTCCGGCGTCTTCACCGACTCGAAATAGTTCCACGCGGCGAGATGCCCGACCAGGTTCTTGGTGTCCATGCCGGAGAGTTCTTCCTCGCCGACCGAGAACGCCACCACCGGAATGTCGGTCGCCTTGATGCCTTCGTTGGCCAGTTCCTTATAGAACGGCACGTTGGCGTCGCCGTTGATGGTCGAGACCACCGCCGTCTTCTTGCCGGCCGAGCCGAACTTCTTGATCGCCGCGACCTCGGTCTGCCAGTCGGAGAAACCGAACGGCGTGTAGTTCTCCAAGATGTCGGCGTCGGCCACGCCGTGAAGATGGAGGAACGCGCGCAGGATCTTGTTGGTCGTGCGCGGATAGACGTAGTCGGTGCCTTCCAGCACCCAGCGCTTCACCGAGCCGCCTTCCTTGCCCATCAGATATTCGACGGCCGGAATCGCCTGCTGGTTCGGCGCGGCGCCGGTATAGAACACGCCGCGTCTGCGATTCCTCTCCCTCGTACTGGACGGGATAGAACAGCAAGCCGTTGTCGCGCGCGAACACCGGCAGCACCGATTTGCGCGACACCGACGTCCAGCAGCCGAATACGGCCACGACCTTGTCTTTCTCGAGCAGCTCCGCGGCCTTTTCCGCGAACAGCGGCCAGTTCGAGGCCGGGTCGACGACCACCGCCTCGACTTTCTTGCCCAAGAGGCCGCCCTTGCTGTTGAGGTCGGCGGTCATCATCAGGATCGTGTCTTTAAGCGTGGTTTCGCTGATCGCCATCGTGCCCGACAGCGAATGCAGTACCCCGATTTTGATCGTGTCCTGTGCCTGCGCCGGCCCCCACGCCGCCGTCGCCACGAGCGCGCCTGCGAACGCGACCGCTCCCAGTTTTTCCTTAGCCTTCATGTCCAACCCTCTCTGTCTCAGTGGGGGCTTCGCGCCCCTAGCGGCGGAGAGGGAGCAAAATCCGGGCCATGGCTATGACCAAGCCGGCCGAGTGCCCGCATACAATGTCCGGGATAATCGCCTATGAATTAGGCAGTAATACAGCTGCTTATTTTACGGGCATCAACGCCCGAACTTTGGGCCGTTCCGACGCGGGGGCCCGCTCGAGCAGCGTCTTCAGGTGATCGGAGAGGCGCCGCAACAACTCAAGCAGCGTATTGCGCTCGGCGGCCGATAGCGGCGCCACCGTCTCCTCGTGCATCGCCAGAATACCGTCGCGCAGCGATTCGAGCTTGCGCACGCCTTTCCTGGTCGCGAACAGGGCGGTGGTGCGCTTGTCGCCGCGCGGCGCCTCGCGGCTGATCAGCCCGTCGCGCTCGAGCCCGTTGATAACCTTGGTGAAGTTGGGCCGCTTGATCATCAGCGCGTCGGCCAGCACGCCGTGCCGGATGCCGGGATTGGCGTGGATCGCGCCAAGCGTAATCAGCGCGCCGGTGCTTAACCCCGAGCCCTCGAACCGGCGATAGAACAATTGGAAGCTCTGGAGCTGAACGATGCGAATCAGAAAGCCGACCGACTCCGCCAGGGGCGGCATCTCGCTGCCGAACCCGGCGTTCGCGTACCACACGGCTTTCGGGTTGCGATGCCGTGCCGCGCCGGTCGAACTCGTCCCCGTGTCCCGCCATACCCCCACCCGCGCGGCGCGATGCCCAAAAATTATTCGCTCGCGGCGCAGCTTACAGGGTTCGCGCCGGTCTGCAACCCGCCAACGGCCGGAATGGTTAAAGCGCGAGACCCCGCGCCATCAGCGCCGCCGCCAACGGGATCAGCGCGAACACGGCGAGCTCCGCGACGATGAACGCGCGGATGCGGCGGAAGCGCTCCGGGGCGAGATCGAGGGCCGCCTCCCCGGCCGCCGCCTTGCGGTTGGCGATGAACGCGAAGGTCGGCGGCAGCGACAGCAGCCCGACGATCGCGAACAGCGCCATCTTGACCCAGAAGAATTCGCTCGCGGCGTAGAAAGCGGCGCCTTTCGCGAAAAAGAAAACACGCAGGAGGCCGGTGACGACGATCGCGATGACCGCCACGAGATAGAGCAGATCGAGGCGCGGCAGCAGTCGCACCGTTGCGGCCGCCATGCGCGGGCGGAACAAGGCGAATTCCGCAACCAGCAGCGCTAACGTGCAGAAGATGCTGAGATAATGCGCGTAGGCGGCGATCGCCTCGTCCAACA
>CAVSQC010000024.1:0-81971 GCA_963729845.1 uncultured Alphaproteobacteria bacterium | reverse complement strand
TTCCGGCGGCGGCACGCGGCGACCAGCGCGTTGCGCAACAGGCAGGCGATGGTCATCGGCCCGACGCCGCCCGGCACCGGCGTAATGGCGCCGGCGATGCCTTGCGCCTCCTTGAAAGCGACATCGCCGATGAGCCGCGTCTTGCCGTCGGGCAGGGAGATGCGGTTGATGCCGACATCGATGACGGTCGCGCCCGGCTTGATCCACGAACCCTTGACCATTTCGGCGCGGCCGGTCGCAGCGATCAGAATGTCGGCCCGGCGCGCCACGTCGGGCAGGTCGCGGGTGCGCGAATGGGCCATGGTCACGGTGCAATTCTCGTTGAGCAGCAAGCCCGCGATCGGCTTGCCGACGAGGTTGGAGCGGCCGATCACCAGCGCTTCGGCGCCGGCGAGCTTGCCCAGCACCTCCTTGAGCAGCACGATGCAGCCATAAGGCGTGCACGGCACCAAGGCCGCCTCGCCGCTCCACAGCCGTCCGGCGTTGATGGGATTGAGTCCGTCCACATCCTTGGCCGGATCGATGGTGTTGATGACCTTGTGCTGGCTGATCTGCTCCGGCACCGGGAACTGCACCAGGACGCCGTCGACCTCGGGATCGTCGTTGAGATCGTTGACCAACGCCAGCAAGTCGGCCTCGCTGGTATCGGCGGGCCGCTTGTGCTCGAAGCTCAGCATGCCGACCTCGACAGTCTGCTTGCCCTTGTTGCGGACATAGACCTCGCTGGCCGGGTCGTTGCCGACCAGCACTACCGCCAGGCCGGGCGTGACGCCGTGATTCTTCTTCAGCTCGGTGACGGCGTCGGCGATGCGCTGGCGCAGCGCGGCGGCATGCGCCTTGCCGTCGATCAGTTTGGTTTCAGCCACGGTCTCAAATCCTCCTCGATGCGTCCCGCGAGCAATGCCGGATCGCCCGAAATGCCGATCAGCTTGTGGCGCGAGGCGGCGCCGCGCAAGACGGCGAAATCGCGCACCGGCAAGCCGAAGCGGCGTGCCAACAGCCGCAACAGCGCGTCGTTGGCCCGTCCGGCCTCCGGCGGCGCCGTCACGGCGACCTTGAGCGCCGCCTCGCCCGGCCGATTCTCGATCAATCCGACGATGCGGTCCGCCGCGGCGCGCGGCGCCAAGCGGACCGCGAGCCGCAGGCCTTCGGCGGTGACGGATAGCGGCGACGACAGCGGAATGGCGCTACATCCGATAAACGTAAATCGCCACGTTTTCCAATTCCATCCGGATCAGCCAGATGACGATCAGAAGCACCACCGGCGAAATATCGAGCCCGCCGAAATTCGGCAAGAGGCGGCGCAGCGGGCGCAGCAACGGCTCGGTGGCGCGGTAGAGGAAGTCGCTGATGATCGACACCGGGCGGCTGTAGGTGTTGATGACGCGGAAGGAGATCAACCAGCTCATCACCGCATAGGCGATGATGATCCAGGTATATACCTCGAGAATGAACAGCACGATCCGGAGGATCGGCACCAAAAACACGCCCATGACGCTTGGACTTCCCGTCGGTGAAAAAGGCCGGCGTAACCTAACGGCGCGGGTGCAGGGGTGCAAGGCCGGCGGGCGGCCGGTTTCTCAGCCAATGCCGCGGTTCGGCGCCGGCTCGCGGCTTGACAGGATTCCGACCGGCAACCATAGTCGCGGCCCATCGCAAATCATGCGTTTTGGCGGGGCTGTAGCTCAGTTGGGAGAGCGCGACGTTCGCAATGTCGAGGTCAGGGGTTCGATCCCCCTCAGCTCCACCATCCCGCCCCGCGATCGGTCCCGATTCGGACTTGGATTTCGGCGCGAATCGTCGCCATAGTGCTAACGTCGGATTCGCCCATTCTCTGCCAAGGGGACCAATCGTCATGACCGTCAAAATCGTATTGAGCGCCTTTGCCGTCGCCGCGGCGCTGGCGATCGGCGCGCCCGCCTTCGCCCAGGACAAGGACATGGACAAGTCCATGGACCATCCGGCGCATCATCACCACCACGCCATCCATCACCATGCCGCGATGCATCACGAGCACATGGAACATCATGCCATGCACCATCGCATGCACGGCACCATGAGCGAGGATGCCAAGGAGCGCATGGAGACCAAGCGGCTCAACGAGGAGCAGCTTCACAAGAGCATGTAACCCGATCGCCGGGGCGATTGACGCTTCGGCGAATTGCCTCTAGCGTCCGCTGCGGTGGTTCCCTTCGGGGATCAATAGGGAACGCGGTGTAACGCCGCGGCTGCCCCCGCAACTGTAAGCGGCGAGCGCGCGACCCATGTCGCCACTGGGGCAAATGCCCCGGGAAGGCGGGAAGCGCACCGAGACCCGCGAGCCAGGAGACCTGCCACCGTTGCGTGGTCACGCGCGAGCGCGTCGGACGGGGTGAGCCGGCGGGGAGTTAGTCGCGCCCGGGGGATTTTTATCGGGATCGGCCGGCTTCGGTTCGCGGTGACGTGTCACGTTGCCGCGAGGTCTCGCTATGTCCCGTCTTATGCTGTTTGCCGCGCTGTGCGGCCTTCTGCCTGTTGTCGCCGTTGCCCAAACCGAATTCGCCCTGCCGGCGATGGTAATCAGCGCCACCGCGATTCCGACGCCCCCGTCGGAGCTCGGCAGCGATGTTACCGTTATCACCGCCGAGGACATCGCGCGCAATCAATGGCGCACCTTGCCCGACGCGCTGCGCGCGGTGCCCGGCGTCGTGGTCGAGCAGAATGGCGGACCCGGCGCCGCCGCCGCGGTGTTCATCCGCGGCGCCAACGCCAATCACACCAAGGTGCTGATCGACGGCGTCGACGTCACCGATCCGGCGACGCCCAACGGCGCCTTCGATTTCAGCCAGGTGCTGATCTCCGACGTGGCGCGGATCGAGGTGCTGCGCGGTCCGCAAAGCGGACTCTACGGCTCCGACGCGATCGGCGGCGTAGTCCTGATCGAGACCAAGAAAGGCGAAGGCCCGCCGCGCGTCACCGGCTCGGTCGAGGGCGGCTCGTTCGGCACCGTCAACCAGACCGCGGGCATCAGCGGCGCCGGCGACAAGGTCAACTACGCCCTCAACATTCAGCATTTCCACGCCGACGACACGCAAGTGACGCCAAGCGGCTTGTTGCCGCCGGGCGTGCCGCTGCACGACGATCTGTACGACAATCTCTCGCTGTCGACGCGGCTTGGCGCGGATTTTTCGCAGATGTTCGGTGCCAGCCTGATTGCGCGCTACACCGATTCGCTCCTGAAGTTTCAGGGTCAGGACGACCTCTCCGCCTTGCCCGCCGCGGCGGAAGCCGTGCAGAACGAGCATCAGCTCTATACCCGCGGCGAGATGCGGGTGACGCTGCTCGAAGGCGCCCTGGATAACCATATCGGTCTGGCCTACACCCAGGATCACCAGCGCGAGTTCGACCCGACCGCGCCGGAGATCGGCGACAATCCCGTGACCGACACGATCGGCCATCGTGTCATGGAGGATTGGAAGGCGAAATACGTGCTGGCGCCAGACGAGAAGCTGCTGTTCGGGGCCGACGCCGAACAGGATTCGATCATCGACAGCCCGATCACCGCGGCGAACGGCGATGAAGGCGGCTTCGTCGAATGGCAGGGCCGCATCGTCGGCCAATTGTTCGGTCAGGCCAGCGTCCGCTACGATCATAACGACCGTTTCGGCTCGGTCGTGACCTGGCACGCGGCGCCGACCTACACCATCGCCGATTGGGGCACGCAGCTCAAAGCCAGCGCCGGCACCGGCTTCAAGGCGCCGACCTTAAATCAACTATTCGTCAGCATTCCCGCCTTCGGCTTCTTCTCCAATCCCGGCCTGTTGCCGGAGCGGAGCTTGGGTTTCGACGCCGGTTTCGAGCAGCCGGTGTGGAACAATCGTCTGCGGTTCGGCGTGAGCTATTTCCACAACGATATCCGCGACCTGATCCAGTTCAACGACACCTTCACCACGCTGATCAATGTCGGGCACGCGACGACGCAGGGCGCCGAGACCTTCGTCACGTTCGCGGTGACGCCCAAGCTCGATCTGCGCGCCGACTACACCTATACGCTGGCGATGGACGACGACACCGGGCAGGCGTTGATCCGCCGGCCGAAGCACAAGGCCAGCGTCACCGCGAGCTGGCGGCCGATGGAGCAGGTGACGCTCGCGATGACGGCGATCTATGTCGGGTCACGCGAGGATATTAATTACAGCGGCACGGCGCCGGCGCTGGCCGCCCCTTATTACCTGGTCAATCTCGACGCCAGCTATCGGCTGACGCCGTCGGTCGCGTTGTTCGCCCGTATCGAAAACCTGCTCAACGAGCGTTACGAGGACGTTGTCGGCTTCTTGCGGCCGGGGCTTGGCGTGTTCGCCGGCTTGCGCGTCGCCTTCGACGCCAAGGCGGCGCCATGAGAAAGCAGCATCGCCGTCGCCGGCCGATTTGCGGCCGGCCGAAGCTGCCGATGGCACGGACGCCGCCGTTAAGGCTCGCCTTGACCCGCTGGCCCCATGTGGCACCGGCCCCTTGGGGTCGGGCGCCTCGACGCGCTATAGTCACCAATCGAGGACGGCGCCCCCGCGCCAGAATGAGGAACGACGCAATGGCATTCGCAGATTTGTTTCCGCCGACGGCGCCGCGCGACCGCCGTGCCGCCTGGACCTGGCCGGCTCTGCTGATCGCGGCGGCGCTTTTGAGCGGCGTCACATTCGAATGCGTGACGCCGTTCTCGGCCTTCGCCGTGCTGGCCGCGGCGACGATGACGCTGCCGCGCGCGCTGGCAATGGTCGCGGCGATCTGGCTCGTCAACCAGGCATTGGGCTTCGTCGCGTTGGGCTATCCGCTCGACGGCACGACGTTCGCATGGGGCGGTGCCATCGGGATCGCAGCGCTTGCGGCCACGATCGGCGCGGCCGCGGTGATGGGCGCGGCGCGCGCCTGGCCGCTATGGTCGCGGATCGCGATTGGCTTCGCCGCGGCGTTTATCGTCTATGAAGCGCTGCTGCTGCTGGCGACGCCGACGTTGGGCGGCGCCGCGAATTTCACCTCCGGCATCGTTGCCGAGCTCGCTTTGTCCGATGCGTGCTGGCTGGTCGGCGTGGCCATCCTGCGCCACGGTCTGTCGCGGCTCGAGGCGATTTGCCAGGGTGGACGGCGCCCCGTGACAACTTGACGCTGGATCAAGGGTTTGGCAGGGTTCCGCCCGGCGGCAACACGCACCGGACCATGACCAAATCCGAACTCATCCAACAGCTTGCCGAGAACAACCCGCATCTCTATCAGCGCGATGTCGAGCGTATCGTCACCGCGATCTTCGAGGAGATCGGGCAGGCGTTGGCGCGCGGCGACCGGGTCGAGCTCCGGGGCTTCGGCGCGTTTTCGGTGAAAAAGCGCGACGCGCGCGCCGGCCGCAATCCCCGCACCGGCGACAGCGTCGAGGTCGAGGAAAAGCACATCCCGTTCTTCAAGACCGGAAAGCAATTGCGCGAACGGCTTAACGAGGGGCTGTGAAATTCGTATATTGGTTCATCACAGCGCTGGTTGCGCTGGGGGGGGTGGTGTTCGCGGTCTCGAACCGTGCTGTGGTCGCGCTGGCCCTGTTCCCGCTGCCCGCCGAAATCCAAGCCCCGCTTTATCTCGTTGTAATTGTCGCCGTGGCGCTGGGTTTCATCGTCGGCGCGCTGGTGGCGTGGCTCGGCGCCGGCAAGCACCGGCGCGAGAGCAGGCACCTGCGCCGCCGCATCGACCGGCTGCAGCGCGACATGAGCAAGAGCTTGCCCGCGCCCGCCAAGGAACCGTGATGGCTGTCGCCGCCAAGATCTGCGGCCTCAATGACGAGGCCGGCGTCGCCGCCGCGATCGCAGGCGGCGCGCGCTTTGTCGGCTTGGTGTTCTACCCGCCAAGCCCCCGCAACGTATCGCCCGCGCAAGCGAAACGGCTGATGGAACGAGTGCCGGCGAGCGTGACCAAAGTCGGCCTGTTCGTCGATGCCGACGATGCGGCGATCGCAGCGGCGCTGGCGGCGCCGCTCGACCTGTTGCAGTTCCACGGGGCAGAAACGCCCGAACGCGTCGCGGAAGCCAAGCGCCGCTTCGGCCTGCCGGTAATGAAGGCGGTCCCCATCGCGGCGGCGGCCGACGTGGCGATCGCCGATCGCTATCTCGGCATCGCCGACTGGCTGCTGTTCGACGCCAAACCGCCGCGCGACATGACCGGCGCGCTGCCCGGCGGCAACGGCTTGGCATTCGATTGGCAATTGCTTGGCGCGCGGAATTGGCCGGTGCCGTGGATGCTGTCGGGCGGCCTCAACACCGATAATTTGGCCGAGGCAGTGACTACCACCCATGCGGTCGCGGTCGATGTTTCGTCCGGCGTCGAGGCCCGACCCGGCGTCAAGGACCCGGCCAAGATCGCGGCCTTTCTGAAGATGGCCGCCTCGCTGTAAACTCCGCACCCCATGTCTTCCCCCAACACCTATCGCGCCGGGCCGGACGAGCGTGGCCTGTTCGGCATGTATGGCGGCCGCTTCGTCGCCGAGACGCTGATGCCGCTGATCCTCGAGGTCGAGCGCGCCTATGACGCCGCGCGTAAGGACCCGGGCTTCGCGCGACAGCTCGCCTATTACCTCGAGCATTATGTCGGGCGGCCGTCGCCGCTCTATTTCGCCGAGCGTCTCACCGCGCAATGGGGCGGCGCCAAGCTCTATCTGAAGCGCGAGGACCTCAACCATACCGGCGCGCACAAGATCAACAACACGATGGGCCAGATCCTGCTGGCGCGCCGCATGGGCAAGCGGCGCATCATCGCCGAGACCGGCGCGGGCCAGCACGGCGTCGCGACAGCGACCGTGTGCGCGCTGTTCGACATTCCTTGCGTCGTCTATATGGGCGCGGTCGACATCGAGCGGCAGCAGCCCAATGTCTTCCGCATGAAGCTCCTCGGTGCCGAGGTACGTGCCGTCCGTTCCGGCACCGCGACGCTGAAAGACGCGATGAACGAGGCGCTGCGCGACTGGGTCGCCAACGTAGCCGATACGTATTACCTTATCGGCACCGTCGCCGGGCCGCATCCCTATCCGCGAATGGTGCGAGATTTCCAATGCATCATCGGCGATGAGGTGAAGGCACAGATGCAGCGCGCCGAGAACCGACTGCCCGATACGCTCATGGCCTGCGTCGGCGGCGGTTCCAACGCGATGGGCCTGTTCCATCCCGTTCCTCGACGATCCGTCGGTGAAAATGGTCGGCGTCGAGGCAGCGGGCGAGGGGATCGAGACCGGGCACCATGCCGCTTCGATCAATGGCGGCGCGCCCGGTGTTTTGCACGGCAACCGCACCTATCTGTTGCAGGACAGCGACGGCCAGATCGTCGACACGCATTCGATCTCGGCCGGGCTCGATTATCCCGGCATCGGTCCGGAACATGCATGGCTGCACGACGTGAAACGCATCGAGTATGTCGCGGTGACGGATGGCGAGGCGCTTGACGCGTTCCAACTGCTGACGCGGCTCGAAGGCATCATCCCGGCGCTCGAATCCGCGCACGCCATTGCCGAAGCCGGCAAGCGCGCGCCGCGACTGCCCAACGATCATCTTCTCGTCGTCAATCTCTCGGGCCGCGGCGACAAGGACATCTACACCGTCGCCAAAAAACTCGGCGTGGAATTATGAGCCGCATCGCGTCGCGCTTTGCCGAGCTGAAGCAGGGGGGCCGCGCCGGGTTGATCACGTTTCTGATGTGCGGCGATCCCGACGCCGCGACCTTCGCCGCGCTGCTGGCGAAATTGCCGGGCGCGGGCGCCGACCTGATCGAGATCGGCATGCCGTTTTCCGATCCGATGGCCGACGGCCCGTCGATCCAGGCGGCGGGACTGCGCGCGCTGCGGGCCGGCATGACGCTGGCGAAGACGCTCGCCATCGTAAAAAAATTCCGGACGCTGGACGACGCGACGCCGGTCGTGCTGATGGGCTACTACAACCCGATCTACCGCTATGGCGTGACGAAGTTTCTCGGCGACGCGACAGCGGGTGGCGTCGATGGGCTCATCGTCGTCGATCTACCGCCCGAGCATGACGACGAGCTGTGCCTCCCGGCGCACGGCGCGGGGATCGATTTCATCCGTCTCGCCACGCCGACCACCGACGACAAGCGCCTGCCGGCGGTGCTGACCAATATCTCCGGCTTTCTCTATTACGTCGCCATCGCCGGCATTACCGGAACGCGTTCCGCCGCGAACGACGGCGTCGCCCGCGCGGTGGCTCGGCTTAAGAAACATACGGCGCTGCCGATCGCGGTCGGCTTCGGCATCAAGACGCCGGCAACAAGCGGCCGAGATTGCGCGTGTCGCCGACGCGGCGGTGGTCGGCTCGGCGCTGGTCGATCGGCTTGCCACCAATATCGGCGAGCCGAACCTCATCGACGCGGTGCTGGCGGATGTGAAAGGCGCTCTCCGAAGGCGTCCGCAATGCTCGGCGGTAACACCCCCCTCGTAATCCCCTCCCCCCTTGAGGGGGAGGGAAGGAATATCGCGAGCTCGCGAGCGATGTTCCGGGTGGGGGGTGTCGCGCGGCATTCACCCCTCACTTGCTCGAAGTCTTCGACGTCTCGCACCCTCCCCCTCAAGGGGGGAGGGGAACTCCTCGTCAGGCCGTCGCGATGAGCTGGATCAGCAATTTCGTCCTGCCGAAAATCCGCGCGGTGGTGCCGGCGCGCAAGGAGGTGCCGGACAATCTCTGGACCAAATGCCCGCAATGCGGCCAGCTACTGTTCAGCCGCGACCTCGAGGCTAGCCTGTTCGTCTGCCCGAGCTGCAATTGCCATTTGCGCATGGCGCCGGAGAAGCGCCTCGCCATGCTGTTCGACGGCGGGCATTTCCAGACCATCGAGTTGCCCAAGACCATCGTCGATCCGCTGCGCTTTCGCGACCGCAAGCGTTACGCCGACCGCCTCAAGGAAGCGCAGGCCGGCGGCGACAATCGCGATGCACTGCTGGTGGCTCACGGCACGCTCGGCGGCGCGCCGGCGGTGATCGCGGCGTTCGATTTCAGCTTCCTCGGCGGCTCGATGGGCGTCGCGGTCGGCGAGGGGTTGCTGGCGGCGGCGCGGCTCGCGGTGCTGCAAGAGGCGGCGCTAATCGTGGTGCCGGCGTCGGGCGGCGCGCGCATGCAGGAAGGCGTGCTGTCGCTGATGCAACTGCCGCGCACCACCATCGCGGTCGAGATGGTGAAAGCGGCGCGACTGCCTTACATCGTGGTGCTGACTGATCCGACCACCGGCGGCGTCTCGGCGTCGTTCGCGATGCTGGGCGACATCGCCATCGCCGAGCCGGGCGCGGTGATCGGCTTTGCCGGCGCGCGGGTGATCGAGGAAACCATTCGCGAGAAACTGCCTGAAGGCTTTCAGCGCGCCGAATATTTGTTGGAGCACGGCATGGTCGATCTCGTCGTGCATCGCCGCGAACTGCGTGAAACCCTGATTCGCATCGTTGGCTTGTTGCGGCGGCGGAGCGCGAGCGCGGCGTGACCGTCGAATCCGAGGCCAAGGTCGACGCCATTCTGGCGCGCCTTCTAGGCCTGCATCCTAAACTGATCGACCTATCGCTGGAGCGCATGAAGCGCCTCCTCCACGATCTCGGCGAACCGCAAGACGCGATGCCGAACGTCATCCATATCGCCGGCACCAACGGCAAAGGCTCGACGCTGGCGTTTTTGCGCGCCTTCCTCGAAGCCGCCGGCAAACGCGTCAACGTGTTCTCGAAGCCGCATCTCGTCCGCTTCAACGAGCGCATCCGTATCGCCGGCGAATTGATCGACGATGAGTCGCTGGCGTCGCTGCTTGAGGAATGCGAGCGCGCCAACGCCGGGCGGAGCATCACCTATTTCGAGATCACCACGGCGGCGGCCTTCCTCGCCTTCGCGCGTCAGCCGGCCGACGTGACGCTGATCGAGACCGGGCTCGGCGGCCGCTTCGACGCGAGCAACGTGTTCGCGCATCCGCTCATCACGGCGATCACGCCGGTGTCGCTCGATCATCAACATTTCCTGGGCGACACCGTGGCTAAGATCGCGTTCGAGAAGGCCGGCATCTTCAAGCCGCGCGTGCCGGCGGTGCTGGCGCCGCAAATGCCCGAAGCGGAAAACGTGCTGGTAACGCGCGCCACCGAAATCGGCGCGCCGCTGTTCCGCTTCGGCCAGGAATGGCGCGCCTGGCCCTCGACGGCGGGCCTCCACTACGAAAGCCGGCGCTGGAAGCTCGACCTGCCGCCGCCGGGCCTGCTCGGGCGGCATCAATACGACAATGCTGGCACGGCGTTGGCTTGCCTCGATCGCGCGGGGTTCGTGCTCGGGCCTGGCACCCTGGCGGAAGGAATCCGCGGGGTCAAATGGCCGGCGCGGCTCGAACATCTGACGCGCGGCGCGCTGGTCGATGCCATGCCCTCGGGCTGGGAACTGTGGCTCGACGGCGGCCACAACCAGGCCGGCGGCGCCGCGTTGGGGGCGATGGCGCGCGAATGGCAGGAGAAGCCGCTGCGTCTGGTGTTCGGCATGCTCGAAAGTCACGACGCCGTCGCGTTCCTGAAATCGCTGGTGCCGAGCGTTGCGGGCGTCGTTACGGTGGCGGTGCCGGGCGAACCGGCGACACGCAGCGCCGACAATGCGGCGGCGGCGGCGCGCGAAGCCGGCATCGCCGCCGTCGAGACCGCGTCCGGACCTCAAGACGGCGCTCAAACAGGCGGCGGTCGGAACGCCGGGCCGCGTGCTGATTTGCGGCTCGCTCTATCTCGCGGGCCAGGTACTGGCGCTGAACAAGTAAGACAGCCCGCGTAAAAGTCGATGGGCCGGCGGCGCCGCGAGGCGCCAACCGGCCCATCTAGCCCCAGGCCGCTGCGAGAGGCGGGGGCTGTTCTATTCTTGTGGGCGCTGTCGCACGTCACCCCGGTTCGGGGCATGGAGTTGGTTGTCGGCGGGCTTCGCCGCGCGGTGGTCGCCGTCGAACATGTGACGGTCGTGGCCGTTGTAGCCGGCACTGACGGGGTGGGTGCCGCGATCGGCGTCGTGACGTTCGTACGCGGGCATGTCGCGGTCCATCGTCGCGCGCACATGATCGCGATCGTTCTGCTCCATCGTACTGTGCCGTTCGTGGCGTGCACGATAGGGACGGTCGTAATAGCTCGCGTCGTAATCGGTGCCGTCGTTGTCGTAATCGCCGCCGGTCGCCTGCGCGTAGCCGAGGCCGGCGGCCGTGTTATAGACGTAGGCCGGATAGGTGCGGGTGTAGCTCGGATAGGCGGGATAGTAGGGATAGTTCGAATAGCGGGCGCCGTAGCTGTAATCGGCGTCGGCCTCGTCGCTGTCTTCGTCGTGGGGCTGATTCCAATAGAACGCGGGGTTATAGCCGTTGTCGATTTGGGTCGGGGGCCGGTTTATGATCGCGTAGGCCGGCGGCAGGTTAGACGCACCGCCATCGTCGGCCATGTAGGCGGAATCGGGGCCGTAATCGGGAGCCTCATCGCAATTGTACGCGCCGCCACAAGCGCCGGCGAACGCCAGCGCCATGAAGATATTGTAGAAGCCGAGGAAATCCATGGTTCGCGCCTCTCGCTCTGCGTTGACGAGGCGACGAAACCACGCGGGCAATCGAACACCACGAGAGTTTGGGTAAAATTAACCAAGCTATTTACTCAACGTTTAACCATGATTTTGTGGAAACGACCGAGAGACGTACGTTTCTTTGATCTGCTCTCTGATAACTTATTCTTTCCGAAAATTTCTTGTTCAGGTGGTAGTTCTCGGGCACAGGCGCCGCTGCGAAAAACGGCGGTCGCGGTGGAACCGGTCCGTTTCCGGTCACGGTGTTGCGCTTGCATGAATGCCAAAAGCGTGGATGCTCGCGCTTTCCGGTCGCGGCCGCTTTGGTTGGGGGAGTTCGATGACGTACACGGAGAAGGTACTGCAGCCGGGAGAGACGGTCCGCTTTCACAGCCGGATTCATTGGATCATCTACGTTCCCGGGATCGTGCTCATCGTCTTGGGTTTCGCAGTTGGCATTCTGCTGCAGCGCTTTGGACCGGTGACCGACAGCGGGAACGTGCCATCGCTGATCGCGATCGCGGTGGGCGTGGTATTCGGCCTGCTCAGTGTGCTTCGCGCCTGGTGGCGCCGTCTCACCACGGAAGTCACCGTTACCGAAAATCGCATCGTCTACAAACGCGGCTTCATCCGCCGCCACACGTTCGAGATGAACATGAACAAGGTCGAGAGCGTTCACGTCAATCAATCGGTGCTCGGCCGCATTTTCGATTACGGCGACATTCTGATTCGCGGCACCGGGTCGAGCTTCGAGCCGCTCCACATGATCTCGCGGCCGCTCGAATTCCGCAATTTCGTGACCGCCAGTTAGAGCAACTCCTTCAGCACTGGAATCAGCGGCTTGTCCGCGGGCGGCATGGCGTAGCGGTCGAGCCGCTCGGCCCGCACCCATGCGAGGCGCTGGCCTTCGCGCGCGGTGACCATACCCTGCCAGCGCCGGCATACATAAAGCGGCATCAGCAGATGAAACGCCTCGTAGCGGTACGAGGCGAAGGTCAGCGGCGCGAGACAGGATTCATGCGTGTCGATCCCAAGTTCTTCCTTGAGCTCGCGGATCAGCGCCGCCTCGGGGGTCTCGCCGTCATGCACCTTCCCGCCTGGAAATTCCCACAAGCCGGCCATCGCCTTGCCCTCGGGCCGCTGCGCCAACAGCACCCGGCCGTCGGCGTCGATCAGCGCAACGGCGACCACGAGCGTGACGGGGAGGGAGGTCATGGCGCACAGCGATAGTGGCGCATCGCCGCCTGCGCAAGCGCCATTCACATCGGCGACATAATCGGGTCAAATCGGGCAAGGGGAGGGGCAATTGGCGAAGCGATCGCTGACCGAGCGGCTGATCCGCCGGGTCTATTACAAATATTTCGCGCGCAATCTGCTCTACGAGTTGCAGATGCGGGCGCGCGCCGAGGCGGCGGATTATGTCCAGTCGCATATGACCGACGCGCTGATCTTCGAAAAGCCCGGCGCGCTGCTGCGGTTTTGTCTCGAGGAAGCGCCCGCCGGCGCGATCCTCGAATTCGGCGTGGCCGGCGGTGCCACGATCCGCGCCATCGCCGCGCGGGCGAAGGGACAGCAGGTCCACGGTTTCGATTCCTTCGAAGGTCTGCCTGAGCATTGGACCGGGCACTTGATCATGCGCGGTGCGTTCAACCAAGGCGGCAAGCTGCCCCAAGTGCCGGCGAACGTGACCCTGCATAAGGGCTGGTTCGACGCGACGCTGCCGGCGTGGAAGGCGGCGCATCCCGATCGGATCGGGTTTCTTCACGTCGATTGCGACATCTATTCGTCGGCGCGCTTCGTGCTCGCCAATCTCGCCGACCGCTTTCAGGTCGGCACCGTTATCCGCTTCGACGAATATTTCAACTATCCGAATTGGCGTCGGCACGAGTTCCACGCCTGGCAGGAAACCGTCGCCGCGTTCGATCTGCACTACGATTACATCGGTTTTCAAGCGCAGGACGGCGCGGTCGCCGTCCGCGTTATCGGGCTTGGGAAGTTGGCGCCAACGTGACGACGGCGTCATGCACGCTGAGAAACAAATGATCGTCACCCAATAGCGCCCGCAGGCCGAAGCGGTCGAATGATTCTTGTCCCCGTTCGGACTCCAGTCGCGCCACCGCGAAATCGATGCCGCGCCGGCGGCAAAAGAGCAGAATCCGCTTTAGGCTCTGCGCGGCCGTGAAATCGATGTGTACGACGGTGCCCGCCTCCAGCACGACGAGCTTCAAGCCCGGGCGATTCTCGATCATCTGCAATGCACCCTGCTCGAAAATGTCGGCGTTGAAAAAAGCCAGCGGCGCTTGGAATGCCAGCACCATCACCTCGGGAAACCGCTCCCCGGCAATTTTTGGATTCGGCGGCCACCAGATCGTCGTGCCCGGGACGTGCTCGAACTCGATCGGCCGAGCCAGTCCGATGGTCCATAGACCATGGAGCACGGATAAGACAATTCCGATGCCGACACCGGTCTGAATCGGCAGCAGCACGATCGCCGCGACGGTAGCGACGACCAGCAGGAATTCGCGCGGCGACTGACGCCACAGCGTCGCCATCGTCGACACGCGCACGATGCGCTGCGCCACGAAGAACAGCACGCCGGCCAACGCCGCGGTGGGGACATGAGCGAGCAGCCCAGTGCCGAAGAGCAGCAAGGCTGCGACGATTGCCGCCGCCGCCAACCCCGCCATTTGCGAGCGGCCGCCGGTCTCGACCACCGCGCCGGTGCGCGGCGGGCTGGCGTTCACGGCGAAACCGCCGGCAAGGCCCGAGAGAATCCCGCCGAATCCAACCCCGGCAAAGTCGCGGCTGACATCGGGCGAATCGCCGCTCTTCGCAAAGGCGCGTGTCGTGGCCGCGGTTTGGACCATCACGACCGCGGCCACGATCAGGGCGAGCGGCAGAAGATGGACGATGTCGGTGACGTCCGGCATCGCCACGGCAAAGCCGGGAAGCCCGACTGTCACCGCGCCGATAACGGCGACCCCGCGTTGCTCGAAACCGAACCACAAGGTCAGCAACGTGGCGCCGACCAGCGCGACAAGAGCGCCGGGAATGCGGCTGTCGATCTTTTCGACAGCGAAGATCACGCCAAATACGCCGGCGCCGAGCGCCAGCGAATAAGGATTGGTGTCGGGGAGCTCGCCGAGGGCCGCGACAAGGCTCTGAAGCAGATTGCCTTCGCCGGCGGCCACGCCGAGCAGCGTCGGCAATTGCGATACGGCGATGTGTACTGCGATACCGGCGAGAAAACCCGTCATCACCGGAATCGAGAGCAGGTTCGCGATCCAGCCCAGCCGAAACAGGCCGGCAATCACCAGGATCGCGCCGGTCATCAAGGCCAACAGGGTTGCCAGGCCGAGATAGGCGGGCGAGCCCGCGGCCGCGAGCACCGCGAGCGACCCCGCGAAAATCGGGGTGATGGTGGAATTGGCGCCGGCCGACAAGACGCGGCTCGATCCCAGCACCGCGAAACCCAGGGTGGCGGCGATGAACACGACGAACCCGGTCACCGGCGAAAAGCCGCCCAGCCGCGCCGTCGCCATCTGCTCCGGAATCGCGATCGCGGCCAAGGTCAGGCCGGCCGCCAGATCGGGGCCGAGATCGGCGAAGCGCCATCCGGCGAAGGAACGGAAGACAATCATCGAATCCCCAAGTTCAATCTAGCATATTGCACCAACGCAACCTGGAGGGAGAGATGAGCGACCGGCGAGAACCAATTCTGAATCCGGTGCCGATCGCCGCGCTACGGCCGACGCAGATTACCGTCGGCATGCGCGAAGTCGCCGAGCGGCGGCGGCGCTGGCACGAGAAGCGCGGCAAGAAAGCCGGGACCTATCTTGGCACCCACGCGATTCCGGTGATCCGTGGGCCGAAGGACCGGCACTACATCACCGACCATCACCATTTGGCGCTGGCGTTGCATCTGGATGGCGTCAAGGAACTGCTAGTCGAGGTCATCGCCGATTTGAGCGGCCTCGACACCGAATCATTCTGGTTCACCATGGATTGCCGCCGCTGGACACATCCGTTCGACGACAAAGGACGGCGACGCGGCTATGGGGACTTGCCGAAATCGGTATCCGGCCTGGTGGACGATCCCTATCGCTCGCTGGCGGGCGAGCTGCGGCGCGTCGGCGGCTTCGCCAAGGAAACGACGCCGTTCAGCGAATTTCTCTGGGCCGATTATCTGCGCCGTCGCGTCGCGCGGAAGCGCATTGTTAGGGATTTCTCGCGCGCGCTCGAAGAGGCGCTCGATCTCGCCAAGGACCGCGCCGCCGACTATCTCCCCGGCTGGTGCGGTCCCGCGGACGAAATGTGACGGGCGCCAGCCCGGCGTCGGCGGGATGGCGGGAACCACGCAAGCCATCTAGATTGCGCCACATGCCCAAACATCCGCCGCCGCGCCATCGCCGTCCGCCGCCTCGGGCCGAACCGCGGAAGTCCGAAGGCGCTTGGGGCGGCGCCTGGCTTTATGGCCGGCACGCGGTCACGGCGGCGCTCGCCAATCCGGCGCGCCGCGTGCGCCGTCTCGTCGGCATGGCGGAGACATCGGTCGAACTTCGCGCGCTCGCGGCGAACGCGGCGGCGCGGCTTGCTGGCGAAGTCGAGATTCTGGATCGCGCGCGGCTCGAGGAGTTGCTGCCACGCGACGCCGTGCATCAAGGCTGGGCGATGGCGACGGAGCCACTGCCCGAACCGCGTCTCGACGACGTTGCAGCGGTAGCGCCGGCTGTCGGCATGCGCCAGATCGTGCTGTTGCTGGATCGCGTCAGCGATCCACACAATGTCGGCGCCATCCTGCGTTCGGCGGCGGCTTTCGGTGCGGCGGCGGTGGTCGTGCCCGAGCATGGCGCGCCGCCCGTCACCGGCGCCCTCGCCAAGGCGGCGTCAGGCGCGCTCGAAGTGGTGCCGCTGGTGCGCGTGGTCAACTTGGCGCAGGCACTGGAGACACTGAAAGATGCGGGCTTCTGGTGCCTTGGCCTTGATGGTGCCGCGACCCAGGAACTGGCGTCGCTTGATCTGGCGCCGCGCGTGGCGCTGGTGCTCGGTGCCGAGGGCGAAGGCTTACGCCGCCTGACGCGCGAGCGCTGCGACGTGCTGGTGCGGCTGTTGACGCGTCATCCGTGGCATTCGCTCAATGTCTCGAACGCCGCGGCGGTGGCGCTCTACGACATCGCGACGCGGAAGGTTTAAGGCTCGCCGACGACGTTGATGATCTGGCCGGTGATGTAGGACGCGTCGGCGCTGGCGAGAAAGGCGATGGCGGCGGCTTGTTCCTCGACCTGGCTTTGCCGCCCGAGCGCGATCTTGGTGAGATCGCCCCGCCCTTCCTTGACGTAGTCCTCCATCTTCGCCGTCGGGTCGGCGAGGATGCCCGGCCGCAGGGTCAGGCGCGAGGTGACGCGATCCGGCACCGCGGTGCTGCCGGGCGCGATCGCGTTCACGCGGATGCCGTGCGGCCCGTATTCGTTGGCGAGCGTCCGGGTCATCGCCTCGACGCCGCCTTTGGCCACGGCATAGGGCGTGCGGTAAAGCCCGCCGCGCACGATACCGGAGCTGACATTGATGATCGCGCCCGATTTCTGCGCGATCATGATCGGCAGCACCGCGGAGCAGCACCACAGCGTCGGATAGAGCGAGCGTTCCAGCTCGCGCTCGATTTGCTCCTCGGTATAGTCATGATAGGGCTGCCACCAGATGGTGCCGCCGACGACATTGGCCAGCACGTCGATGCGTCCCCACTGCGCCACCGTCTCGCGCATCAATCGTTGCGCTTCGGCGTAGCTGCCGACATCGGCGACGATCTTGATGGCCGCGACGCCGGCGTCGGTGAGCTGCCGCACCGTCTCCGCCGCGCTCGCCTCGATCCGCTCCGCGACCACGATCTGGCCGCCTTCGGCGCCGAGACGCCGCGCCGTGGCGCGGCCGATGCCTTGGCCCGCGCCGGTGACGACGCACACTTTGTCCTTGAGGCGCCGCGCTCCCGCGGCGCGCGGATCGAGCGTGTCGGCCGACATGGCTAGAGCCGCAGCGTCCGCTTGTCGTAGGCCTTTTGCCACACGGCGTCGCGATCCTCGTCGAACAGCAACGCCGCGTCGGCCGCGGTCACGTACCAGTCGTTGTGAACTCATCTCGTCCTCCAGCTGGCCCGGACCCCAGCCGGCATAACCGAACACGATCAGGCTTTTCTTCGGCCCCTTGCCGGCGGCGATGGCGCGCAGGATCTTAGTGTCGGAGGTGACGGCAAAGCGCGCATCGACCGCGATGGTGCGGTCGTCCTTGTAGTCGCTGGTATGCAGGACGAAACCGATTTCCGGCTGCACCGGCCCGCCGGCGAAGACGCGCTCGCTGGCGTCGCCGACGCCTTTCGCGTCCTGGCCCAGCGCCTCAAGCAGTTCGGCAAGCTTGTGTTGTCCGACCGGGCGGTTGATGGCGAGGCCGACGGCGCCATCCTTGTCGTGATGGATCATATAGATCACCGCGCCGTCGAAGCGCGGATCGCCTATGCCGGGCGCCGCAATCAGCAACTGGCCGGTGAGATCGGTGGCGCCGGCGGCGCTATCCTCCGGCGCGGCATGGCTCCACATCGCCGGCCCCAGCCAGATCGCGAGTGCGACCAGAAGTGCCATCCTTTTCATAGCGATTTCGGCGCCGCCAGGCGCCCGATCGTGGCGCTGGTCGAGTGGCCGGGCGCCAGCTCGGCGAGAATGACCTTGCCGCCATGGGACTGAACCTCGGCCGCGCCCACGACTTGGTCGAGGCGATAATCGGCGCCTTTCACCAGCACGTCGGGCTTGATCGCGGTGATGAGCGACAGTGGCGTGTCGTCCTCGAACACGACGACGAGATCGACCGCGGCGACCGACGCCAGCACCGCGCCGCGCGCGCTTTCGGGATTGACCGGCCGGCCCGGTCCCTTGAGCCGGGTGGTCGAGGCGTCGCTGTTGAGCCCGACGATCAGCCGCTCGCATGCCGCCCGCGCTTGCTGTAACAACGAGATGTGGCCCGGATGCAAAATGTCGAACACGCCGTTGGTGAAGCCGATCTTGAGCCCATTCTTGCGCCAGCGCGCGACCTGATCGAGCGCCGACGGCAAGGGCACGATCTTTCGCGCCTGCGCCTGGTCGCGGTCCATTAGCGTATCGAGCAACTCGCGCGCGTGGACGGCTGCGGTGCCGATCTTGCCGACCACGATGCCGGCGGCAATGTTGGCGAGCCGCGCCGCCTCGAGTGCCGATGCGCCGACGGCGAGCGCTGCCGCCATCACCGCCATCACCGTGTCGCCTGCGCCGGAGACGTCGAAGACCTCGCGCGCCACCGTTGGCAGGCGATGGGTCGCGCCCGACGCCTCGACCAGCAACATGCCTTGTTCAGACAGGCTGACCAACACCGCACCCAGTGCGTGCTGCTCGATCAGGAACCGCGCGGCCGTGGCGATTTCGATATCGCTGCCGACCGGCCGGCGCGTCACCTCGGCGAGCTCGCGCCGGTTGGGCTTGATGAGGTTGGCCCCGCGATAGACGGCGTAGTCCGTGCCTTTGGGATCGACCAACACGACGTGACCCGCCGCACGTGCCGCGGCGATCAACTCGGCGGCAACGCCGTTCGCGAGCACGCCCTTGGCGTAATCCGAAATCACCGTAGCCTGACGCCCCTTCAGCGATTGGCGGAACACGCTCAATAGGTCGGCGCGCACTGCCGCGGAGAGCGGCGCCGCCTGTTCGCGGTCGGCGCGCAGCAATTGCTGCTGTCCGCCGATATAGCGGGTCTTCACCGTGGTGACGCGGTTGCGCTCGGTAAGAAGATGAGCCTCGGTGTGGCCGAGGGAGGCGAGAAGTCCGCCGATTTCGCGCGCGGCCGCGTCGGTGCCGCCGACCGTAACGAAACACGCGTCGGCGCCGAGCGCCGCCAGGTTGCGCAGCACATTGCCGGCGCCGCCGAGGCTTGCCTCCTCGCGCGCCACAGCTAGAACCGGGATCGGCGCCTCGGGCGAGACGCGCTCGACCTGGCCGTAGACGAAACGGTCGAGCATGACGTCGCCGACGCACACCACCCGCGCCCGCGTCAGCGCTTGGCCGAGCTGGACCAGATCGCCGTCGGACATCAGGCGATCGGCTCCATGGTGCCGTCCAGTGCCATCAAGCCAAGCCGCACGCCGAGCTTCGGATGCGCGTGAAGAATTTCCCGGCGCAGCTTGTGCAGCATTTCGGCATGGATCTTGGTTTCGGCCACGGGGTCTCCCGCATAATCCTTGCCAAGGATCACCTTGTAGGCGCCGCAATCACGGTGGTCGATGACGATCACCTCATGGATATGGCGCAGGTCGATGGCGACATCGAGATGCTGGCGGAAGGTGCGGCCCCAGTCGGGAAACTTGTGTGTCACCGCGCCGAGCGACGCGCCCGCCAGGATCACCTGGTCGTATTTGCCGGCCAATCCTTGACTGGCCATGTAGTCGGTGGTCTTGCCGGTCAGGCGGTAATCCATGCAATTCAACAGCAGCGCGTCGGTCCCTCCTGCCGCGCGCACGATGCTTGGCGCCGCAAGGGCGAACAGCGCGGCGCCCCCGGCCATCGTGACAAACCGCCGGCGGTTGATCGGCACGGCGACATGGGATGAGCAAGCGACATGGTCCATCGGGCGCCTCCGGATGGTGCGACAAATAACGCTAGCACGTTCCTTTCCGCCCGGTACATTGCAAACGGGAGAGTTCGGGAGATGGCGTTACGGGTCCGCATCTTGCGGTTCTTGCGCGCGCGGTTGGGGCCGGAAGGGCTGCCGCTGCGGCTCAAATTCTGGGACGGCGAGAGCTTCGATCTCGGTCCGGCACCGAAAATCACCATCGTTCTGACGACGCCGGCGTTGCTGCGCCGCCTGATGCGCGGCGATATCGACGCGCTGGGCGACGCTTATGTCGCCGGCACGCTGCAAGTCGAGGGCCGGCTCAGCGACATCGTCGGCGTCGGCATCGATCTGGCGCAACGCGTGGGCCGGCTCGCCTGGATCGGCCGCGCACTCGGTCCGATTGCGAAACTTCGCAGCTTCACCCACAGCCGCGCCGCCGACGCCGCCGCGATCAGCCACCACTACGATGTCTCCAACGATTTCTACGCGCTGTGGCTCGACAGGCGCATGGTCTATTCTTGCGCCTACTTCATCACAGGCGACGAGGACATTGACACGGCACAAGAGGCGAAGCTCGACCATCTCTGCCGCAAGTTGCGCCTCGCGCCGGGCGATCGGCTGCTGGATATCGGCTGCGGCTGGGGTGGGCTCGCGATTCTACGCCGCGCAGAAATATGGCGCGGAAGTAGTGGCGATTACCGTAAGCGAACGCCAGGTCGAGGAAGCGCGCCGCCGCGTCGCCGCGGCGGACCTCGGCAACCGCGTCACAATCGAGCGGCGCGACTATCGCGATATCGCGGGCGAGGGTGTGTTCGACAAGATCGTCTCGGTCGGCATGTACGAGCATGTCGGCCTCGCCAATCTGCCGGTGTATTTCGGTAGCCTTTATCGGCTTCTCAAAGTCGGCGGCATGGCGATGAATCACGGCATCACCACCGGCGATCTCAACAGCGGTACGTTGGCGCCGCGCGGCTCGGGCTTCATCGACCGTTACGTTTTCCCCGGCGGCGAGTTGCCGCACGTCTCGCGCATGGTGCGCGAGACCGCGGTCGCCGGGCTCGACGTCATCGACATGGAAAGCCTGCGCCCGCACTATACCCAGACGCTGCTGCATTGGGTGCGGCGCCTGCAAATGCGGCAAGCCGAAGCGGAGGCGTTGATCGGGCCGGAGAAGTTCCGCATCTGGCGCATCTACATGGCCGGCTCGGCGCTGGCCTTCGATCGCGGCTGGCTGTCGCTGTACCAGACGCTGTCGGTCAAGCCGGAAGCGACCGGCTATGCGACGCGGCCCTGGACGCGGCGCTACCAATATCTCCCGGAGCCGGCGCCGCTTTCACGTCGGTTGGATTGGGGCGATCTGTGACGGATAAGACCTTTCCCGACGACGGCATCCTGTGGCGACGCTGGAACGAGGCGGCGGTGCAGGAGATACGCGACCGTGCCGCGCCGGTGCTGCTGTTCGTCGCCGACAACGATCCGCTGTTCTATGCTCGGCCGTTTCTCATCGCGGTGTTCGCGGCGATGCCGAAGAATGAAACGCTTCGCGCGCTGCTCCACGACCGGTGCGTTCCGCTGTTCCTGGAGTCCGGCGAAGTGCCTTGGGAGCTGGAGGCGGTTGGCGCCGGCGAGCGCTATCACATCGCCGTTCTGTCGCGGCTTTTGGACCCGTTGGTGACGATCGACCCGGTATCCGGCGATCCGGACAAAGTCGTCCGCGAGATCGTCACTGTGCTCGAGCGGCTGCTTGCGTCTCGGCGCGGGCGAGACCTCGGCGCGGCGCCTTGACCCTTGGGGCCGGTGCCGCCAATATCCGCGTCCCCCGGCCGGATGGCAGAGTGGCTATGCAGAGGACTGCAAATCCTCGTACAGCGGTTCGATTCCGCTTCCGGCCTCCATACGGGGTGAATTGGGATTGTGCGCCGAACTTGTATGCTATAAGGCGGCGCCTTGATCCCCGGTAGCTCAGTGGTAGAGCAAGCGGCTGTTAACCGCTGGGTCGCTGGTTCGAATCCGGCCCGGGGAGCCAACTAGATCAAGGGGTTAGGATAAGCTTCCTAGCCCCTTGATATGTCGGGGCTGGCGCTGGGGTAACACGGCGCCAAATTCCGACGATGAACTCAATGCCCAGCTCAGACACAGGACGGAATCGCTCCATCCTAGGAAACCCAGACCTGCGATCGCCTGATCACCGGATGGTGGAAGGTCGTCGAGCTATTGGACGAGGCGCTGCGTGAGTATCGCGACGGAAACACGAGGAGGTGACGCAACCACGTCTTATCGCCTATCCTGACCTGATCTGCGCTAACCGTTAGCGCGGGCACGCTGACGGCGCATGCTTGCTCTGCGGATGCCCTTGCGCTTGTTGGCGCGGATCGTCTTGCTCGATTTAGATGATTTTTTCATGCGCCTCTCGGTTCGGTTACGGAACAAAATCGACGTGAAATGAAAACGGACACCAGCCCCAAGTGGCGGGGCTGGCGTCCTTAAGGTCACTAACCGCCTCTTGGGGGAAGGGCGGCACAACGAACGATGACGCTAACTCAGCCGCCCGAAACAAACTCGGAAACTACCTATCTGCCACCCGCGGCGGCAACGGAAGCACTTTCGTTGGAGTGCTCGGCGATATACAGCGCGGCGGCCGTTGCCGCGAATTCACGTTGGCGGCAACGGGTCGCGTGCCGGGTCACGAATCGACCGCATACGACGATAGACTATCCGTGTCTCCGGCTCGTCTGCGTAGTTTCCGAGGGTGTCGCCCCAAGCCGCTTAGGCGTTACATTGATTAATACACTCTCCGCCGCCCGATCGGCGAAGACAATTAGGCGCACACGTCCATGCAAGGCGAGCTGGACAAGATTGACGGCGCGCTGTCGCCGAGATCGATCATCTTTGGCAGGGCAGGCGCGATATTGAGTCATTCCATCGTTCGCGTCTTCAAGAATTGCTTTGCCGCTTTCCCTGTTGAGCCGGAAGAACCGATCCGCGCCGAGCTATTTAGCGTCGAGCGGCTCGAGCAGCACGGCGAGAGTCTCGCGGCTGCCCAGCGTATCGCGCCTAAACTCACGACAGACCGGCGATTGGCGAAGCGTCTTCGGGACAATGACCGGGTGTTGCGCGCCTGCTATGTCACCATCGCCGAAGCAATTCAGGAGGAACGCACCGTCAGTCCCGCCGCCGATTGGCTGGTCGATAATTTTCATGTTATCGACGAGCAGGTTCACGAGATTCGAGGCGATCTCCCGCCCGGCTACTATCGCCAATTGCCCAAGCTGGCGGACGGACCCCTCAAGGGGTATCCGCGCGTGTTCGGTATGGCTTGGGCATTCGTCGCGCATACCGACAGCCGATTTGACCCGGAAATGCTCGGCCGCTTCATCCGCGCCTATCAGCGCGTCGAACCGCTGACGATCGGCGAACTCTGGGCTGTCGCCATCACATTACGGATTGTGCTCGTGGAAAATCTGCGGCGCCTGGCCGAAGCCATCGTCAGCAACCGTGTCGCGCGTCAAGAAGCCAACGCGTTGGCCGACCGATTGCTGGGCGTCGGCAGCCGGGAGGCCGAGCCGGCGGACACAGTCCTGCGCCGCATCGATCAGGTGCGTTTGCCGCCTGCCTTCGCGTTTCAGTTGGTGCGGCGGCTGCGCGATCAGGGCACGAAAATCATGCCGGCACTTCGCTGGCTGGATCGACGTCTGACGGCCCAGGGCACGACGGCCGATGACATCGTTCAAGAAGAGCACCAGCGGCAAGGCGCGACGAATGTGACGGTGCGAAACGTCATCACGAGTATGCGCTTGATGTCCGGCATCGATTGGAAAGTACTATTCGAAAGCGTCAGTCCCGTCGACGCGGTATTGCGCGCCGGAAGCGATTTTGCCGCCATGGATTTCTCGACGCGCGATCTCTATCGTCGCGCGATCGAAGAGCTGGCGCGAGGTTCGACGCATAGCGAAATCGAGATAGCCCGGTTCGCCCTCCTCGCGGCGAAGCGGGCGACCGACGCGTCCGAAATCGTGAACGACCATCGGCACCGCGCGCGAGCAGGATCCGGGACACTACCTTATCGGCAATGGTCGCACCGCATTTGAACGGGAGCTGAATTTTCGCGTTCCGATGAAGGAGTGGCTCGCCCGCGCGAATGCAGCGGTCGGGATTTTCGGATATCTTGGAATTGTCGCGATCGCCGGCGCCGTTATCGTCGCATTGATATTGAATTGGGTCGGGTTGCCACGCGGGAACGGCGTCTTCTCGATGTTTGCGCTGCTCGCGATTATGCCCGCGTTGGATGCCGCCATCGCGCTCGTGAATAGCAACGTCATCCGCCGCTTCGGCGCGATCATCCTTCCTAGTCTGGAGCTTGCCGAAGGGGTGCCGTCGAACCTGCGCACCATGATCGTCATGCCGACGCTGCTGACGTCGCGCATCGCGATCGCGGAGCAGGTCGAGCGGCTGCTGGTGCATCATCTGGCGAATAGCGATGCCGATCTCTGCTTTGCGCTTCTCTCCGACTGGATGGACGCCGGCACCGAAAATGCGCCGGACGATGGCGAGCTTCTCGCCGCGGCCGCCAAGGCAATCGCGCGCTTGAATCAACAATACGGTCCCGCCGCGCATGGCGATCGCTTCCTCCTCCTGCATCGCAGGCGCGTCTGGGACGAGGCGCAGCAAAGTTGGATGGGCTGGGAGCGGAAGCGGGGAAAGCTACATGAGCTCAATCGCCTGTTACGAGGCGCGACCGACACGACCTTTGTCTCGACGGACGGCCGTCCGCCGACCGCGCCCGCCGGCGTCCGTTACGTCATCACCCTCGACGCCGACACGCGCCTGCCGAGGGGAGCCGCCAAAAGATTGATCGGCAAAATGGCGCATCCGCTGAACCATCCGACTCTCGACCCTCGGGCCAAGCGGGTGATCGACGGGCATGCCGTGCTTCAGCCGCGCGTATCGCCGTCGATGCCGACCGGCCGCGAGGGCTCGCTCTACCAACGCATCTTTTCGGGTGCCAGCGGTCTTGATCCTTATGCGTTCGCGGTCTCGGATGTGTATCAGGATCTATTCGGCGAAGGCTCGTATTCCGGCAAGGGCATCTACGATGTGGATGTCTTCGAAGCCGCGCTTGATACCCGCATCCCCCCGAATACGCTGCTCAGCCACGATCTATTCGAGGGAACCTTCGCACGCGCCGGGCTGGTTTCCGATATCGAGGTCGTCGAAGAGTTCCCCTCGCGATACGACGTCGCGGCCGCGCGCCAGCATCGCTGGGCTCGTGGCGATTGGCAATTGCTACCCTGGATTTTCGGCCGCAGGCCATCTTCATCGGACGGCCGGCGCTTGTCAGGCATTCCGGCGATCGGGCGCTGGAAAATGATCGACAATCTGCGTCGGTCGTTGTCGGCACCGGCGGCCTTCGTTGCCTTGTTGGGCGGCTGGACTTTGCCGTCGGCCTCCGCACAAATCTGGACCGGCTTCGTCCTAGCGACCGTCGCGACCCCCGCTCTCATTCCGTTGTTCGTCGGGGTCGTGCTGCACAGGGCCGGAATCTCGCCGCGTTCGCGGGTCCGCGCGATCGCCCTGGACCTCAAGGCGGCGTCAGCGCAGATCGCGCTCGTCGTCACGCTTCTGCCTTACCAGGCTTGGCTAATGGCCGACGCCATCGCGAGGACTTTGTTTCGCCTGTTCGTGTCGCATCGGATGCTGCTCGAATGGATCACCGCCGCCCAGGCGAAGGTCGGTCCAAGGCTCAATTTGATCGGATTCTATCGGCAGATGGCGGGCGGTGTCGCCCTCGCCGTTGCGGCCATGATTCTGGTTGCCTGGGCCGAGCCGAACTCGTGGCCAGTAGCCACGCCTTTCCTGGCTCTTTGGCTGTTGTCGCCCGCTGTCGCGCTCTGGATCAGCCTGCCGCCGGCCGCATCGACCGGGCGCCCGGTCGCCGACTTGGACCGACGCTTCCTGCGTCTCGTCGCGCGTCGCACCTGGCGGTTCTTCGACACGTTCGTGACCGCCACCGATCACATGCTGCCGCCGGACAATTTTCAAGAAGTCCCCACGCCGACAGTCGCGCACCGGACCTCACCGACCAATCTCGGCCTGTATCTTTTGTCCCTCGTGGCCGCGCGCGATTTCGGCTGGCTCGGAACGATCGAGACGGTTGATCGCCTGGAGGCAACGCTCAATTCGATGGGCGAGCTCGAACGCTTCCGTGGTCATTTCTATAATTGGTACGGTACGCTCGATCGTCGGCCGCTGGAGCCGAAATACGTCTCCACGGTCGATAGCGGGAATCTTGCAGGACACTTGATCACACTTTGGAACGCTTGCGCGGAAATGGCGAGGCGTCCCGTGATCGGATCGCAATGGCAGGCCGGGATCGAAGATGCGCTCAACCTTCTGCGCCAATCCTTGTCCGGCGTCGGCGACGCTGAAACGCTGACGCGAAAACAATTGGACCCAGCGCTCGACCATTTCGCCGCGTTGCTCCAACAACCTCCTGCCACGCCGGTCGGTATTGCGGCAAGGTTGAAGGAGCTTGCGCGCGCGGCCGCGAAACTCGCTGTCACCGTGCGAAAACTGACGGGCGAGCAAAGCAAGTGCGCCGATACCGAAGCGCTGATATGGGTGGATGCGATCGGCGCGTCGGTGCTCAGTCATCAGCGCGACCTCGACTTCATGATGCCATGGGCGGAACTCATCGACAACGACGCGCTCGCGGACAGTGCATTGGCGCCGCTACTCGCGGTCATGCCGAAAATCGCCGATTTGCCGAATTTCTGCGAGGCGGCAATTTCCCTCCTGACACATCGGCCCGCGGCATCGGCCGACAACGCCGCATTAGGTGGAACCGCGCAGCCCGAACGCGACGCGCTGGTCGACAGCTTCAACCGCTCGGCTCAAGCGGCCACCTCCTTTAACGACCGCCTCGCGGCCCTGGGAGCGTTTGCGCGGAAGCTGTTCGACGCGATGGCGTTCGACTTTCTTTTCGACCCGGAGCGCGAGCTTCTGTCGATTGGATATCGGGTCGCAGATGGAAGTCTCGATCCCAGCTATTACGACCTGCTTGCTTCGGAAGCGCGCCTCGCGAGCTTCGTCGCGATCGCCAAGGGCGACATACCCACCCGCCACTGGTTCCGGCTTGGACGCGCCCTGGCGCCCGTTAGCGGCGGTTCTGCGTTGATCTCGTGGTCCGGGTCGATGTTCGAATATCTTATGCCCTCGTTGGTAATGCGCGCGCCCGCGGGCAGCTTGATCGAGCAGACGAACCAGCAGGTCGTACGCCGGCAGATGATATACGGCGTCCAGCGCGGCGTGCCGTGGGGCGCATCGGAATCCGCCTTCAACGCGCGCGACCTCGAACTCACCTATCAGTATTCGAGCTTTGGCATTCCGGATCTGGGTCTCAAGCGAGGGCTCGGCGACGACACCGTCATCGCCCCTTATGCGACGGCCCTTGCGGCCATGGTCGATCCGCGATCTGCGGCGCGCAACTTCACCCGTCTGGCGGAAGTCGGCGGCCGGGGACGGTACGGCTGGTACGAGGCCCTGGACTACACCAAGACGCGTCTGCCCGAAGGTACCGATGTCGCCATCGTGCGCACTTATATGGCGCATCACCAGGGAATGAGCGTGATCGCGATCGCCGACGCGCTTCACGACGGCGCGATGCGCGGCCGTTTTCACGCCGAGCCGATCATCCAAGCGACCGAACTCCTGCTGCAAGAACGGATGCCGCACGATGTGGCGATATTCCGAGCCCCGGATCGAGACGTGGAACGCCGCCGGCGAGGCCGACGAGCCGGTGTCTTCGGCGCAGCGCCGATTCATCTCCCCGCACGACCTCACCCCGCGCACCCACCTGCTCTCGAACGGCCGATACGCGGTGATGATCACCGCGGCGGGTTCGGGATACAGCCGCTGGCGGGATATTGCGGTCACGCGATGGCGGGAGGACGTCACCTGCGACGGCTGGGGCACTTACGTTTTCCTTCGCGATACGCGCAGCGGCGCCGTCATGGTCGGCGGGCTATCAACCGAGCGGCGCCGAACGCGGACCGTTACGAGGTCGCTTTCTCCGAGGGCCGGGCCGAAATCGTCAGGCACGACGGCACGATCACGACGACGCTGGAAGTGGCGGTCTCATCCGAGGACGACGCGGAGGTTCGCCGCGTGTCGATCACCAATCTCGGCAGCCAGATCCGGGAAATCGAGCTGACCTCCTATGCTGAAATCGTATTGGCGCCGCATGCCGACGACGATGCGCACCCAGCATTCTCGAAGCTGTTCGTCGAAACGGAGTTCGTTGCCGATGTCGGCGCCATTCTGGCCACGCGGCGGCGGCGGTCGCCCGGCGAGACCCAGGCTCTGGGCCGCGCATCTCGCCGTCGTCGAAGGCGAGACCGTCGGCGATGTGCAATTCGAGACCGATCGGGCGCGCTTCCTCGGCCGCGGACGCGGACATTCGGACGCCGATCGCCATGGTCTCGCGACGCGCCGCTCTCCAACACGGTCGGCGCCGTGCTCGATCCGATCTTCAGCCTTCGCCGCCGCGTTCGGGTCCCGCCGCAGGCAACCGCGCGCGTCGCGTTCTGGACATTGATCGCTCCCTCCCGCGAGGAAGCGCTCGATCTGGCGGACAAGCACCACGAGGCGATGGCGTTCGACCGCGCGACCACGCTGGCCTGGACCCAGGCGCAAGTGCAGCTGCAACATCTCGGCATCGGCGCCGACGACGCGCACCTCTTCCAGCGCCTCGCCAATCGCGTGCTTTATAGCGACCCCACGTTACGGCCGCCGTCCGAGACGCTCAAACGAGGTGGCGGCGCGGCCTCGACTGCTTTGGCCACAGGGAATCTCCGGCGACCTGCCGATCGTCCTGGTCCGCATCGATGAAACCGCCGATCTCGATGATCGTCCGGCAGCTGCTGCTCGCCCACGAATATTGGCGGATGAAGCTTCTGTCCGTCGATCTCGTGATCTTGAATGAGCGACCGCCGTCATACGCGCAGGAATCTGGAGGCGTCTCTGCAGGCGCTGTTGCGGGCCAATCAATCGCGGCGGATACCGGCGGGGGAAGGCTGCGCGCGGCGCGGTCTTCATCTTGCGTGCCGACCTGGTCTCGGTCGAGGTGCGCAACCTGCTGCAGACCGCGGCGCGAGCGGTACTGGTCGGTCGATCGCGGGAGCCTGGCCGAGCAAGTGAGACGAGTGCCGGAGCCACCAGCCGGTCGGCGCCGCCGCCAAGACGTTTGCCGGCAGGTACGCCGATCGCCGGCCGCTGCCGCCGCGCCCGGCGCTTGGAGTTTTTCAACGGTCTCGGCGGCTTCGCCGACAATGGACGGGAATACAGAGCGACGCTCGAAGGCGGGACAATGGACGCCGGCGCCATGGATCAACGTCGTCTGCAACCCTTCCTTCGGCTTCCAAACGTTCGGTCGAGGGCAGCGGCTTTACCTGGTCGCTCAACAGTCAGCAGAACCACATCACCCCGTGGTCGAACGATCCTGTGAGCGATGCGCCGGGCGAGGCGATCTACGTTCGCGATGAGGAAAGCGGCGATCTATGGGGCCCGACGGCGCTTCCGATCCGCGAGGAAGGCTCGTCCTATGTCGCGCGACATGGTCAGGGCTATAGCCGGTTCGAGCACGTCTCGCACGGCATCTCGCTCGAGCTGCTGCAATACGTGCCGGTTGACGATCCGATCAAGATATCCCGGCTGAAGACTCACGAATCGTTCCGGACGAACGCGGCGGCTTTCCGTTACCGCTTACGTCGAGTGGGTGCTCGGCGCGTCCCGCGGAGCGCGCCGCGCCGTTCATCGTCACCGAGATCGATGCGGCAACCGGGGCGATGCTTGCGCGGAATCCCTGGAACAAGGATTTCGGCAGGCGCGTGGCGTTTGCCGACCTCGCCGGCCGGCAGACTCTCATGGACCGGCGACCGAACGGAGTTCCTCGGCCGTAACGGCACGCTCGATCAGCCGGCCGCCCTCGCCCGCACGGCACCTCTTTCCAATCGGGTCGGCGCCGGTCTCGATCCCTGCGGCGCTCTCCAAACCCGGCTGGAGCTCAAGGCGAACGGCACGACCGAGATCGTTTTCCTGCTCGGCGAGGCGGCGACGCCAGCCGAAGCGCAATCGCTGCTGAAAAAATACCGAGCCGCCGATCTCGATGCCGTCCTCGGCGCCGTCACGCGTCTGTGGGACGACGCACTCGGCACGGTGCAGGTGACGACGCCGGACCGCGCCATGGATATTTTGCTGAACCGTTGGCTGCTCTATCAGACGCTCGCATGTCGGGTGTGGGCGCGTTCGGCCTTCTATCAGGCGAGCGGCGCTTATGGCTTTCGCGACCAACTTCAGGATGTGATGGCGCTTTGCGTGTCGAGAGCCGGATGTCGCGCGCGAGCATCTGCTGCGCGCCGCAGGCGCGGCAATTCGTCGCGGGCGACGTGCAGCATTGGTGGCTGCCGGAAACGGGGCGAGGGATCCGCACGCGCATCTCCGACGACCGCGTCTGGCTCCCGTATGTCGTCGCGCATTACGTCGAGGTCACTGGCGATACTCGCCGTGCTGGACGAAATCGTCCCCTTTCTCGAAGGGCCGATCCCTGCGCGACGGCGAAGCACGACGCCTTCTTTCAGCCCATGCTGTCCGATGAGCAGGCCACGCTGTTCGAGCACTGCGCGCGCGCACTCGATCAGAGTCTCGCGGTCGGCAGCCACGGTTTGCCGCTGATCGGCACCGGCGATTGGAACGACGGCATGAACCGGGTCGGCGAGCAGGGAAAGGGCGAAAGCATCTGGCTCGGCTGGTTTCTGTACGCCGCCCTGACCGATTTCGCGCGACTGGCCGATAGCCGCAACGAGCAGACTCGCGCCGCGAGTTGGCGGCGGCATGCGGCGGTCTTGGCGAGAAGCGCTCGAGCGCGACGGTTGGGACGGGGAATGGTATCGCCGTGCCTATTTCGATGACGGCACGCCGCTTGGTTCCGCCGCGAACGACGAATGTCGTATCGACTCAATCGCGCAGTCCTGGAGCGTGATCTCGCGGGCGGCCGATCCGACCCGCGCCGCGCAAGCCATGGCGGCGGTCGACCAACATCTTGTCCGCCGCGATGACGGTTTGGCTCTGTTGTTCACCCCGCCGTTCGACCAGACGCCGCTCGATCCCGGCTATATCAAAGGGTATCCGCCCGGCATCCGGGAGAATGGCGGCCAGTATACGCACGGCGCCGTCTGGTCGGTGATCGCCTTCGCCATGCTCGGCGACGGCGACAAGGCCGGGGAGCTGTTCGCGATGATGAATCCCATCAACCATGCGCGTACGCCTGACGCCGTCCAACGCTACAAGGTCGAGCCTTACGTCATGTGCGGCGATCTCTATTCCGATGCCTCCTCATGTCGGGCGCGGCGGCTGGACCTGGTACACGGGCTCGGCCGGATGGATGTACCGGGCCGGCCTTGAGTGGATTCTCGGATTCCGTCTGCGGGGAACGTGCGCTGCTCCTCGATCCCTGCATCCCGAAGGCATGGCCCGGCTTCGGCATCAACTTCCGATACCGCTCCAGCCGCTACGACATCGCGGTGGAGAACCCCACCGGCGTCAGCCGCGGCATTGTCCGCGCTGAACTCGACGGCGTGGCACTGCCCGGCAACGAAGCGCGCATTCCTTTGGTGGACGACGGCGCGACCCATCGTGTGCGGATCGTCCTCGGCTGAATTCGAGGAAGAGAACATGCATGCCGGAGAATGTAAGTCCGCTCGCGGGCAAACCGGTCGAGCCGTCGATGCTGGTCAATGTGCCGCGGCTGGTGACGGCGTATTTCACCGGCCAGCCCGACCCGGCGATCGCGGCGCAGCGCGTTGCCTTCGGCACCTCGGGTCATCGCGGATCCGCCTTCGACAATGCCTTCAACGAGTCGCATATCCTGGCGATCAGCCAGGCGATCTGCCGTCACCGAAGCCGCAGCGGCATCACCGGCCCGCTGTTCATCGGCATCGACACGCACGCGCTGTCCGAACCCGCCCTGGCCAGCGCGCTTGAAGTGTTTGCCGCAAACGAGGTCGATGTGATGATCGACGAGCGCGACGGATACACGCCGACGCCCGTCATTTCGCACGCGATCCTGACCTACAACAAGAATCGCAAAAGCGGTCTTGCCGACGGGATCGTCATCACGCCTTCGCATAATCCGCCCGAGGATGGCGGCTTCAAATACAACCCGCCGAACGGCGGACCGGCCGATACCGACGTCACGGACTGGATCGAGCACGCGGCGAACGCGTTGCTCGAAAAGAAGCTCGACGGCGTGCGCCGCATCCCTTACGAACGCGCGCGCATATCCCCCCACGTCCACCGCCACGATTATATCGGCCCCTATGTAGCCGACCTCGCGAACGTCGTCGACATGGATGCGATCTGCGCGTCCGGAGTGAACGATCGGAATCGATCCGCTGGGCGGCGCCGGCGTCCACTATTGGCAACCGATCATCGAACAGTTATGGTCTTGCGGCAACGATCGTGAACGACGCGGTCGATCCGACCTTTCGCTTCATGACGGTCGATTGGGACGGCAAGATCCGCATGGATTGCTCCTCGCCCTATGCCATGGCGCGGCTGATTGGCCTGCGCGACACATTCGACATCGCCTTCGCCAACGACACCGACGCCGACCGGCATGGCATCGTGACGCGATCGAGCGGCCTGATGAATCCCAACCATTACCTCGCGGTGGCGATCTCGTATCTCTACGCCAATCGTCCCGGCTGGAACGGCAACGCCGCGATCGGCAAGACCATCGTCAGCAGCGGCATCATCGATCGCGTCGCGACGAAGCTCGGCCGCAAGCTCGTCGAGGTGCCCGTCGGCTTCAAATGGTTCGTCGATGGGCTGGGCCGCGGCGCGACTCGGTTTCGCCGGTGAGGAAAGCGCCGGCGCGTCGTTCCTGCGCCGGGACGGATCGGTCTGGACCACGGACAAGGACGGAATCATTCTCGGGCTGCTTGCCGCCGAAATCACGGCGCGGACCAAGCGGGACCCCGGCGAGGCTTATGATCGCCTCACGCAGGAATTGGGCACGCCGTTTTACGAAAGGATCGACGCGCCGGCGACCCAAGAACAAAAGGCGCTGCTGAAGACGCTCTCGCCCGAACGGTTCGGCATGACGCGAACTTGCCGGCGAACCGATCCGCGCGACCCTCACCGCCGCGCCGGGCAACGGTGCGCCGTTCGGTGGCATCAAGGTGATTTCGGAGAATGGATGGTTTGCCGCGCGGCCGTCCGGCACGGAAGATGTCTACAAAATCTACGCGGAGAGTTTCCGCAGCCAAGATCATCTGCGGCAAGTTCAGCGAGAGGCGCAGACGGCTATCGCCCGCCTGTTCGCGCGAGGTTGAACAGTTCATGACAGCGACGACGCCACCGACCGCAAGCGCCTTGCCCGCCAAATCGGTCATGCCTGCGAGCAATACCTTGCCGGCCGGGCTGACAAGCGATGAGGCTCGCCGTCGATTGGCGAAATTCGGTACCAATGCGATGCCCGATACCAGTGCGCACCCACTGCGGATGGCGCTGGCAAAATTCTGGGCGCCGGTGCCGTGGATGCTCGAAGCCGCAATCGTGCTCCAGCTGGCGCTCGGCAAATTTATCGAGGGTGCGATCATTGCCGGTCTTCTGGTGTTCAATGCCGCGCTGGGGTTTTTCCAGGAAAGCCGCGCCCAAGCGACGCTGGCGGCATTGAAATCGCGGCTGGCCCTCAACGCGTCCGTTAGGCGCGACGGCGCGTGGAAAACCATCTCGGCCGCCGACCTGGTACCGGGCGATGTGGTCAAGCTGTCGCTCGGCGCCGTGGTTGCCGCGGATGTGCGCCTGACCGGCGGCGAGATTCTGCTCGATCAATCCATGCTTACCGGCGAATCCGTGCCGATCGAGGCTGGCGCGGGCGTGCAGACCTATGCCGGGGCGCTCGTGCGGCGCGGCGAGGCGGTGGCCGAGGTCACCGCGACCGGTCCGCGCACCAAGTTCGGCCGCACCGCCGAGCTCGTGCGTACCGCTCATGTCGTGAGCACCCAGCAAAAGGCGGTGCTGCGCGTGGTGCGCAATCTTGCCCTGTTCAACGGCGTCCTGATCGTGCTGCTCGCAGCCTATTCCTATTACATCGGGCTGGCCCTGGCGGAGATCGTCCCGCTCGTCCTGACAGCGATCCTGGCATCGATCCCGGTGGCGCTCCCGGCCACCTTCACGCTGGCGTCCGCGCTCGGTGCGCGTGCCCTGGCAAAGCTCAACGTGCTGCCGACCCGCCTCTCCGCCGTCGACGAGGCGGCGTCGATGGACGTTCTCTGCGCCGACAAGACCGGAACGCTGACCCAGAACGCGCTGACGGTGACGAGCGTCCATGCCATGCCCGGCAGCGACGAGGCGCATGTATTGGTGTTTGCCGCGCTGGCCAGCTCGGACGGCGGCCAGGACCCGGTCGACGGCGCCATTCGCGCGGCCGCGTCGCACGCGACCATCTCCGGCGCGCCGAACTCTGATCAAGTTCGTGCCGTTCGATCCGGCGACGAAAATGTCCGAAGCGACGGCCAGCGACCCCAGCGGCGGCACGCAGCGCATCGTCAAGGGCGCGTTTGCCGCGATCGTTTCGCTCGCGCAACCGTCGCCAACCGCGGCGGCGGTGGGCAAGGAACTCGAAGGACAAGGTTTTCGCGTGTTGGCGGTCGCGGCCGGACCGCCGAACGCGATGAAGCTCGTCGGGCTGATCGCGCTCAGCGACCCGCCGCGCGCGGACTCGGCCGCGCTCGTCACTGAATTACTTAAGCTGGGCGTCCGCACTGTGATGGTGACGGGCGACGCGCCGGCCACGGCCGCCATCGTGGCGTACGCCGTCGGGCTCGATCATGCGGTCTGTCCGCCCGGGCCGATCCCCGACGCCGTGCATCCCGAGCAATACGCGGTTTTCGCCGGCGTACTCCCTGAGGACAAATACAAGCTGGTCAAGGCCTTTCAGAACGGCGGCCATACGGTCGGCATGTGCGGCGACGGCGCAAACGATGCGCCGGCGCTGCGCCAAGCGCAGATGGGAATCGCGGTCTCGACCGCGACCGATGTCGCCAAATCGGCCGCCGGCATGGTGCTGACCGAGCCGGGTCTCGCCGGTATCGTCACCGCCGTGAAGGAAGGCCGCGTGATTTTTCAGCGCATCCTGACCTATACGCTCAACTCCATCACAAAAAAGGTCGTGCAGGTGCTGTTCCTGGTGGCTGGCTTGATTCTGACCGGGCACGCGATCCTGACCCCGTTGCTGATGGTCCTGATCATGGTCACCGGCGATTTCCTGGGCATGTCGTTGACGACCGATAATGTACGGCCTTCCCCGGCACCGAATGCCTGGCGCATCGGCAGTCTGACAGCCGCCGGCATTGTTATTGGAATCGCAGAATTGGGTTTTTGCACGGCGGTGCTGGTCTTCGGCACCTATCGGATGGGGTTCGACATCGCGACGCTGCAGACGCTGGCCTTTATCCTCATCGTGTTTGGCAATCAGGCCGCGACTTATACCAATCGGGGCCGCCCCCGCCTGTGGTCCACTCGCCCCAGCGTCTGGCTCACGGCTTCGTCCGTCGTCGATATTTCGGTCGCATCGATCCTGGCTACCGCCGGCATCCTGATGACGCCGTTGCCGATCGCTGTCGTTCTCGGCACCCTCGGGGCAGCAGTCGTCTTCGCGTTCGTGCTCGAACTCGTGAAGGTTCCGATTTTCCGACGTCTGAGGATCATCTAGGCCACATGGCGCAAGCACCGCATGTTCCGCTCATGCACGGACCCGCGGAGAAGCTCAATCCAGCGGACGGAAATCATTTGACGCTACGCTTCGATGATCACTTTGAGCGCCCGCGTGTTGGCGGCATGCGCAAACGTTTCGTAAGCATCGAGAATGCGGTCGAGCTTGAAGCGGTGGGTAATCAGGAGCTTGGGGTCGATCTTGCGGGACCGCAGCAGGTTGAGCAGCATCGGGGTGCTGACGGTGTCGACCAAGCGCGTGGTGATGGTGATGTTGCGGTCCCACAGGTTCTCCAGATGGAGAGCCACCTTGGTTCCATGCACGCCGATATTGGCGATGGTGCCGCCAGGTGCCACGATTTTTTCGCAAAGTTCGAAGGTCGCCGGAATGCCGACCGCCTCGATGGCGGTGTCGACGCCGCGCGCGCCGGTCATCTTCATCACGGCCTCGGCGGCGTTGCCGTCGGCGCTGTTGACGGTCGCGGTGGCGCCGAAGCGCTTCGCCATATCGAGGCGACCATCGTCGAGATCGATCATGATGATTTCGGCCGGCGAGTAGAATTGCGCGGTAAGCAGTGCGGCGAGCCCGATCGGCCCCGCGCCGACGATCGCCACGATGCTACCCGGTTGAACCTTGCCGTTGAGCACGCCGCATTCGAAGCCGGTCGGCAAAATGTCGCTGAGCATCACCAGCGCCTCTTCATCGGCGCCGTCGGGAATCGGATAGAGGCTGCTGTCGGCATGAGGAATCCGGACGAACTCCGCCTGCGTACCGTCGATGCTGTTGCCGAGGATCCAGCCGCCGGTGGTGCAATGAGAGTACATCGATTTCCGGCAATACGTGCATTTTCCGCAGGCGCTGATGCAGGAGATCAAGACCCGGTCGCCCGGCTTGAACGACGTGACGGCGGGCCCGACCGTGTCGACAATTCCGACGCCCTCATGGCCGAGAATGCGGCCGGGCCGGCAACTCGGGACATCACCCTTCAGGATGTGCAGATCGGTGCCGCAAATGGTCGTTTTGGCGATTTTGACGATCGCATCTGTCGGCGCCGAAATTCCGGGCTTCGGACACTCCTGCAAGGCCTTCTTTTCCGGCCCCAGATAGACAAGAGCTTTCATGACGACATCCCTTAAAGCATACGGCCGGCATCGCTGCCGGCCGCTGCCATTTCCGATCGGATCAGTTTAATTGATACTGATGCCGACGCCCGGCAGGGCGATGCCGATGCCCGGACCGTAAATCACCGGCGGCGCGTCGTAGTAAGGCGCGCCATAGACCACGGGCGGAGCGCCATAATAACCGCCGTTCCAGCCGCCATAGCCACCGCCATAGCCGCCGCGATGGCCGCCGCCATGATAGGCGGCGTGACCGCCGCCGCCGCGGCCGCCGCCGCCGTGGTGCTCTTCCGCGCTAGCCGACGCGACAAACGTCCCCAGCGCGAGAAAGGCGGAGATTGCGAGCCCTGCCGCGAGCGTCGCCGGCAAGTGGCGTTTCGATTTGGTGTCGATCGTGTAGGTCATGGCGACCTCCTTTAAATGAGCATGGTGCGGCGACCGCGGAACGCGATCGTTCGCCTTGCTAGCTGTGCGACCGCGCGGCCGCGCGATCCTGGAACACCTGATCGGCGATCTTCTTCTGCGCATCGGGCATCGAATTCGTAGAGCGTCTGGAACGACGCGGTCAGATTCTTCAACCCGTCGACATGCGCCTGGGCGAATTTCTGGTAGGTATTCAGATCGTCCAACGCCGTCATGCTCTGTGGCGACTGGGCGGATTTCTCCGCGACCAGCTTTTGCATGGCGGCGGCGTTGTCGCGCATCGCCTGCGCGACGTCATTCCATTTCGACTCCTCGTCCGAGGTGATTTTCAGCGCGGAATGAAGATTGGCAATCCGCTCGTCGAGGGTCTCCGCCTTGGTCGCCGTCGTATCCACGGCGGCTTGGGTCTTGTCGGCCTGGACCAACTGGATCGGCGCGTGAATCACGCTGTCGGCGCGCGCCGAAACGATCGGACTGACGAGGAACGTCGCGCCCAACAGCGCGGCGATCGCAACCGAGCGCGCAAGAGGAGCGGTAATGGGGATGCGATGGGAAAGAAGTGACATGGGGGTGCCCTTTCTGGAGTTTTGTCGGCGAATGGTAATTTTGCCCGCTTTGCCGCTCGTGGGCGGCGAAGCGGAATAGTGTCACCCTAGGACCGCAAATGATCGGAGTCAGGCCTCGGAAACTACTCAAGTCGGCGGATGGGGAATCAGTTCTGAGCGATCATCGGGTTTGGCTTTCTCGGGTTTTCTCAGGTGCGGAAAAGCGGTTTCCGGCCCGGTGTCGTGCGCTGCCTCGGCTGGGCCGCGGCGCTCGCTTGGCTCTGCGCTGGTTGTTGACCCGCCTGCTGCGGCTTTCCTGTTCCGGCATTTCCCGCTTCGTTCGGTCCATCCGATTTCGCCAACGCCTTCGTATCGGTCATCGTATTCTCCTGTTACCCGAGTCCGCCGCCGCGTGAACGGCCCGGACTCGGTGCTGTCATTTGCGGGGATACTATGCTGCTGGGGGCTGGCGCGTGAGCATGGCCAGCTTGTGCTGCCGGTTGATGGCTTGCGATAAGAGATTGGGCGCCCAAGAAGGCAGCCATAACGATCACGTAGAAAATCACCCGTGTCATGACCGTAGCGTTGGTGAACGCATTAGCGCCAGGCGATGTCTTGCTCGCCGAATTACCGGTGCCAACCCGACGTGGCAACAGCGCGATTAAGCCAGCAGCGATAGCTTCTGCATCGCGATGCGCCGATGGCCGCATCGGTAGTTCCTCGATCAGGGAAGCCAATCTCCGCGTTGCCGTGTCTCTCGGCAGCCGGGCCAAGTCGGCGGCTTCCTGCCATGGGTCGAGATTCAGTCGCGCCAGCGCCGAAAGAACGCTGAGCAGCATTCCGTTCCCGTCGTCGTCGATCGGCGCGAATAAAAAGTCGTCGAATTCGGACGCAAGGCGGAAAACCGAAGCAGAGCGCGTCATTTAGACCACCGAATTTCGCCGGCCTTTCGAACACACGGGACCGACACTGAGGCGTGAAGGGCTGCCAATTGGAGCTGCCGAAGCCGAACTCTATTGCACGGCGGCATGCAGCGGCAGATTCGGGATCTACTTAGCTCCTCCGCGCGTCCTTTATTGAGGCGATGGAGTGGGTGTCCCGGCGCTCAGCGCACGTTGAATGGCGGAGGCGAGGTCCGACTCACGATAAGGTTTCTGGATCATCACCGCGCCCGGACGAAGCGCCCGGACCCTAGAAATATCGGCGCTGACGAACACGTGCGGGACAAACCCGGTCTGCAATATCGCCTCGACAGCCGCTACGCCGCTGCCCTTTCTCAACCACGCATCGACGATCATCAGGTCGGGTCGGCACCCGACAGCGGCGATCACCGCGCCGGCCTCGGTGGCCTCGATCGCGCAAACATCGTGGCCCATCCCCTCGAGCACTTCGGCCAACAGCATGGCGATTGTGGCTTCGTCCTCGACGACCATGATTCGGAGCGCGCTTATGGGTTCCATTGGCCGATGCCTTTGTTTTTCGAGATTTCGGATGCGGTTCCGACGCGACAACGGATTGCGCCTGGATGTTTTCGGACAGCGTGTTCCCGGTGAGTAGCGTGGACGGGTCTCCGGCTCGGCAAATCGGTGTGTCATTAATAGCCGATGGGAGATCGCCCGAAGTAGGGTCAGAAACCACTCAGTTAGGGGGTGACTGGGAAAGGCTACTCGCCGAACCGCCCGATCTTTCCTCGCGAATGACGCGAAGAAAATCGGGCGGTGACTCTACTGACTATTGTGCGAGCCAGTGCCGGTTCCGGTTATCCCCGTGTCTTGAGTAGTACCTCAACCTGGCCGTAACGACGAACATCCGGATTGGCGAACGTACCGACCCGAATCTGATACGCCGGCACGCCGGCTTGAATCAGCGCGTCACGGACCGATGCCACGCGGCGGTCGTTGAGCCCACCGTCACGCCCATCCGCGCTGCCGTCGATGCCGATCTCGAGGGACGGATTCTGCGCCAAATACGCGGCGATCTCGGAAATCCTGCCCATCTCGGAATCGCGAACGTTTGCCGTCATACGATCGAAATGGAATTCACGATAAGCAGTCCAATTTGCGACGATACCCACGACGCCTTGGGCCCCGGTCTGTCCCGGCTCACCTTGCCCGCCTTGATAGCCGGAAGGTCCGGCATTGCCGGCTACGCCAGCGACGGCGAAGCCTTGTTCACCCGTCTGTCCGCTCTGGCCTTGCACCCCGGCGGCACCAACACGGCCGGTTCGGCCAGTTGGGCCAACGAGAGTAGCACCCTGTTGACCCGTGTCTCCCACGTAACCCTGCGCGCCGACGGGACCCGGAGGACCAGCGGGGCCGATGGGACCCGCCATGCTCGGGCCTTGAGCACCGGTATCGCCGATATTGCCCGTCGCGCCGGCGGGACCCACGGCACCGGTGTTGCCGCGAGCGCCGATAACAACGTCACCCGAAGCACCTGTCGCTCCGGTATTGCCCTGCGGACCTCGGGGGCCTGCAGGTCCGGCTTCGCCTGGAGGGCCGCTCAAGGCATAACCCGGCGCACCCATAGCACCTGTCGGACCTTGCGCACCGGCGGGACCGGTCGGACCGGTGTCGCCCCGGGGGCCGACTAGTTCGGCGGAATTGTACGCAACGCGGTCCTGCTGCGGCGCGGAGCATGCCGCGGCGGATATCGCGAGGGCGGCAAGAAGCATGATACGTGTCATTTGGCATCTCTCTCTGGTTGATCGCGTGTGGCACGCGCTCCGACTGTCCGCCGGCTTTGTTCGACAAGGCCGCGACCGAGGTGAGCGAAGCGCAAACTCCAGATGAGGTCATCTCGGATTTCTGCTCACGGGTTATGTGTGGCGACTATATCGGCGGCGGTAGGATCGGAATTTACTCACGGCGTTTTCCGCCGATCCGCCACGTCCGCGTCAACCCGCGCACGCGGCAGCTTCGCTGCTCGCACGAAGCTTGTCAGGCACCGCCTTCGCTATGAGCGGTTTGTGGATTTGCCGCCGGCTAGGATCTTCGCCGACCGGCGTAACGCAACTAGAGAAGGACTATGTAAACAAGGCTTAGTCCAACGGCGGCCGTTAGCGATCGATCACGCCGAAACCTCTTGAGCTCTTTTCCAGGATGCCCGTATAGCCTTCGGCAGCGAGTCCGCGCTTCAGCAGTTCTCGGACCGTCGCGGCACGACTCGGCATCCGCCATTTGAATCGGAAGTCGTCGATAACCTCCAACTCTTCGGGCGCCAGCATGATCTGAAGTCGTTCTCCGCGCGTCAACCCTTTGTCAGGTTTCAATGTTTCACTCATCGCTGACCTCACACGAGCATCTTACTCATTTCTCGTAAAATTGACGTAATTAGGTCGTTTGTCAACCAGAGCTAAGCGCATCCCAAAATCTTTAAGCGCTTCCAGGTCTAAATGGGTGAAAGCCCACAGCAGCTGAAATAACTAATTTCATGTATATAAATCAATATGTTATCTGTTGAACGGCAGCAAAATGGGGCGGATGATATAAATGATGGCAGAATTGAAAAATCATCCGCGGCGGGCCAAAGCGGCCAAGCCGCGATCTAACCGGAATTCCGCGCCCGCGCGCGGCCCGCCTCGCGGGCCGTTGAACTTCCCGGTCGTCGGCATCGGCGCCTCGGCGGGTGGGCTGGACGCGTGCCGAAAGCTTATCGACGCCATGCCGGCCGACATCGGCATGGCCTTCATCCTGATCCAGCATCTCGACCCCACCCACGAAAGCATGATGGTGGACTTGCTAGCCGGTCACACCGCGATGACGGTTCGGCAAGCAGTGGACGGAATGCCGATCCAGCGCGACCACCTCTATGTCATTCCACCCGGAACCTATCTAGCCGTCGCCAACGGCGCCCTTCACCTTTCGCGGCCTCAAGCGCGTCACGGCGCGCGTCTGCCGTTCGACTTCTTGCTGCATTCCATGGCGGCGGATTCCGGAGTACGCGCGGTCTGCGTGATTCTGTCGGGAACCGGGTCCGACGGCAGACTTGGCCTGAAAGCCGTGAAGGAAAATGGCGGGCTTGTCATCGCCCAAGACCCCGACGAGGCCGGCTTTGACGGCATGCCGCGCAGCGCGATCGCAACGGGCGCGGTCGACCTCGTGCTGCCTGCGGCCAAGATTCCGGAGGCGTTGGTTAAATTCGGCCGGCGAATCGCCGTCACCCGCGGCCATGACGGCGCGGTCTCGGGGAACAAGGCTCCCGATCGGCTGGCCGAGATCATCGATCTCCTGCGCACCAAGACCGACCACGATTTCATGCTTTACAAACCGGGTACCCTGCAACGCCGGATCGAGCGGCGCATGGCGATGGCGGGAATCGGCACCGACATGAATCGGTATCTCGAAATTCTGCGCGGCGACGCCGGCGAGCTCGATCTTCTCGCCAAGGACCTGCTCATCAATGTCACCGGGTTCTTCCGCGATCCGAAAGTATTCGATTTCCTGGCGGAGAAGATCGTCCCGGACTTGGTCGACGGCCAAGCGCCCGATCATCCAATCCGCATCTGGATCGCCGGGTGCAGCACCGGCGAGGAGACCTACTCCCTCGCCATGCTCTTCCATGAGCGGATCGCGGCGGCGAAACGGAACGTCAAGCTTCAGGTCTTCGCCTCCGATGTCGATCCGGAGGCGGTTGCCCGTGCTCGCGAAGGCTTTTACCCGGAATCGATAGCGGCGGACATTTCGCCGGAACGGCTTGCCCGCTTCTTTGCCAAGGAAGATCACGGCTATCGGGTTTTGCCGGAGCTGCGCGCGGCGGTGGTCTTCACGGTGCAGGATGTGCTGGCCGATCCGCCTTTCTCCCGGCTCGATCTGGTTTCTTGCCGGAACCTTTTGATTTACCTGCGTCCCGAAGCGCAGGCGAAAATCATCTCGCTGTTCCATTTCGCGCTGCGCGAGGGCGGCGTGCTGCTGCTCGGCAGTTCGGAGACGATCGCCGATTCCGAGGGCCGCTTCGAGGCGATCTCCAAGCCGGACCGCCTCTATCGGCATATTGGCCGCGTCCGCCCGGGAGAACTCGGTTTTTCGTTGAGCGCCGGTGACGGCGCCCGCGTCCCCGATCGCTCCGGACTGGGCCACGCGCCCGCGCGCCAAACCGTTCTCGCCGAGCTGTGTCGGCGCTTGGTCATCGAGGCCTACGCCCCGGCGGCGGTCCTGATCAACGGCAAACATGAATGCATCTATTCTCTTGGGCCGACCGATCGCTATCTACGTATGGCGCAAGGGCCCCCGACGCATGATTTGCTCGCCATCGCGCGTCCGCAGTTGCGAACCAAGTTGCGCTCCGCAATCCAACAGGCCCGTCGGGAGAACGCGCGAATTATCGTCGGCGGCAGTCGGACCGGCCCGGACGGCGCCGCGGTCTTTTTCAACATCGATGTCCGCCCCGTTCCGAGCGGTGGCGAGGAACTGCTGTTGATTTGCTTTGTCGACGAGCCGCAACACGCCCAGCGGCGAGATCGCCCGGTTCCCCCGGCGGACGTCGCGCGGGTCGCCGAACTCGAGCAGGAGCTCGAAGCCACGAGAACGGAGCTCCAGGGTGCCATCCGCGACCTGGAGATTTCCAGCGAAGAGCAGATGGCGATTAACGAAGAGGCTCTGTCCGTCAACGAGGAATTCCAATCGACCAACGAGGAACTGGTAACGTCGAAGGAGGAATTGCAATCGCTCAACGAGGAGCTTACCGCCCTCAACGGACAGCTCCAGGAAACGCTGGAGCGGCAACGGACGACCGCCAACGACCTGCAGAATGTCCTTTACAGCACCAACGTCGCGACGGTGTTCCTCGACACCGATCTCAACATCCGCTTTTTCACGCCGGCCACCACGTCGCTCTTCAATGTCATTCCGAGCGATGTTGGGCGGCCGCTCGCGGACCTCAACTCGCTGGCCGCCGATGGCGCGCTTCTGACGGATGCACGGGCGGTGCTGAAGACCCTCGTCCCGATCGAGCGAGAGATCGAAGCGCGGAGCGGCGCCTGGTATGTCCGCTGCATCCTGCCGTACCGCACCCAGGACGCCGGGGTCGAAGGCGTCGTCATTACCTTTGTCGATATCAGCGAGCGGCATCACGCGGCGGACGCGCTGGAGGACGCCAAGCGGCAAGCCGAGCGGGCCAACGTCGCGAAGTCGCGCTTTCTCGCCGCAGCGAGCCATGATCTTCGCCAGCCGCTGCAAACGCTCGCCATGCTCCAGGGGTTATTGGCGAAGAAGGTCGAGGGCAAGGTCGCGCCCAGACTGACGGCGCTGCTTGACCAGACATTGGATGCGATGTCCGGCATGCTGAACGCGCTGCTCGACGTCAACCAGATCGATGCCGGCATCGTTCGCGCCGAGATGGTCGATTTTCCGATCAACGATCTGCTCGACCGGCTGGGAGAAGAATTCACTTATCACGCCCAGGCCAAGGGGCTGATCTTGCGCGTCCTGCCGTGCAGCCTGTCGGTCCGCAGCGATCCGCGCTTCCTTGAGCAGATGATCCGGAACTTGCTCTCGAACGCCTTGAAATACACGGAGCACGGCAAAGTGCTGCTCGGTTGCCGCCGGCATGAAGGAATGTTGAGCGTCGAAGTCTGGGACACCGGTATCGGCATTCCCCCTGAGGAACTTGAGGCGATCTTCGAGGAGTACTATCAGCTCGACAATGCCGCGCGCGAACGGACCCGCGGCCTCGGCCTCGGTCTCTCCATCGTGGAACGCCTGGGGAAATTGCTCGGTCATCGCGTCCACGTCCGCTCGCATCCGGGCAAAGGCTCCGCCTTTGCCATTGAGATCATGCAACCCCAAAGCGGAACGGCGCCGCGACAAGAAAATTATCGGCACGGCGTGGACGACGGCGTCGTCGAGGGCGTTCGCCGTATCGGCGCAATCCTGGTGGTCGAGGACGATCCCGACATGCGGGACCTTATCGAACTCTTTCTCAGGGGCGAGGGCTATCAGGTGACAACCGCGCCTGACGGCGTCGTGGCTCTCGAATTGGTAACGCAAGGCGCGATCCGGCCGGATCTCGTCCTCGCGGATTACATCCTCCCGAACGGGGTGAACGGGCTCCAACTCACCGTGAAGCTGCGGGAGACACTTCATCGTAAGATCCCGGTCATCGTTCTGACCGGCGATATCTCGACCGAAACATTGAGCGATATCGCGCGCCATGACTATGTGCAGCTCCACAAACCGGTGAAGTCGAATGAGCTGACCCGAGCAATCCAGCGTCTCCTCGTGCCGCCCCAATCCACAGCGCGTCAGCCGCCGCATCCCGCCGAGCCAGTTCACAAGTCCGGACCGCCCGTTATCTTTGTCGTCGACGATGACAGTCAGGTCCGCGGGGCCATCCGCAACGTACTCGAGGAAGACGGCCGGATCGTCGAGGACTACGCGAGTTGCGAAGCCTTCCTCGAAGCCTATCGGCCCGGCCGCGAGTCCTGTCTGCTGATCGACGCGTACCTGCCCGGCATGAGCGGACTCGAATTGTTGCAACGGCTCCATGATGCGGGCGATCGCCTGCCTTCCATCATGATCACCGGCAACAGCGATGTGCCGACGGCGGTCAAAGCCATGAAAGCAGGCGCGTTGGATTTCATCGAGAAGCCGATCACCCGCGGCAACCTACTCGCCGACATTGAGCGGGCGCTCGAATTGTCGCGGGACGCCGGCAAACTGTCGGCCTGGCGAGAGGATGCGGCCAACCACGTCGCGGGCCTCACGGCGCGCCAGCGTCAGATCATGGACTTGGTCCTCGCCGGCCACCCGAGCAAGAATATCGCCGCCGATCTCGGCATCAGCCAACGCACGGTCGAGAACCATCGCGCCTCGATCATGAAGAGGACAGGCGTGAAATCCCTACCGGCGCTGGCGCGATTGGCTCTTGCAGCCGCTCAGAACGACGATAATGCGCCATCTGCTCAAGTTCGTCATGGCGGGTCCCAAGGGCGCACGCCATCGAACGATGCCCGTAGTGATTTCGGAAACCTGCCGAGGCCGGCATCACGGCTCATCTTCGTAGCGCGCCTTCGCTGGGGCAATGACGAACCGATCCGCCCAAACGTGAGGACGCGCTGGCACAAAATTCCCTTATTTTTGCAGGGAATCCGGCCAACGAGTTGTTTCATGGCGTATCGCGGAGTTTCAAAAAGCAATGGCTGAACGGGGTTAGGCGCGATCGTCTCCAACCCCTTTTCGCATCCGCTCTGACATCATCGCGTCACGGTCTTCGCCGAAAATGTTCGCCATCCAACCCGAACAGGAGGACCGCATGAAGCAGCCCCGAGGAGCGGTCGCGGCCGCTCTGCTGTTGGCGATGACACCGACACTCGCCCAAGCCAGCGCGTCGGCCGCGCCGCGGATGCCCGTCCGCATTCGCGCGACGATCGAGAAATTCGACCGGCACCTGGTGACGGTACGGACCGAGAAAGGGGACCGGCTGACGCTGGAACTAACGCAGAAGACCGGTTTCGCCACCGTCGACCCGCGCCGGCTCGCCGACATCAAGCCGAACGACTATATCGGCGTGACCGCGATGCAAGGGACCGATCGAAAACTGCATGCCACCCGCGTCTATATTTTCCCCGAGCTGATGCGCGGCACCGGCGAGGGTCACTTTCCGGGGCGCGAGGGCCGGGGCAGCGCCAGCATCAACGCCGCGGTCGCGGCCATATCGCCTTCGGCTGACGGCGCGAACGTGACGCTGCATTACAAAAGCAAGGCGACCGGCAAGGAGGGTTGGACCGACATCGATATCGCCCGCGACGCTCCGATCGTCGCTTTTGTTCCCGGCGATGTCAGTGTGCTGAAGCCGGGCGCCGACACGGTGACGGTGGTGCAGAAGGATACCGACGGCGACCTTCACGCTCTCGAAATCGTCGCCGGCCGGGATAATTTGAAGCCGCCGATGTAGCGCGCGAGCCGCTTCGCGGTCTTAGGGCTAAAAAAACCGGGAGGAACAAGGTTCCTCCCGGTCATTTTTTGCCCGAACGGATTTAGATCGGGAAGTCGAACAGGTCGAACAGATCGGAGATCGCCGGGGCGTTCAACGGCACATAGGGATTGTTGATCGCGGTTACCGGGTTCGGGAAATTGTCGCGGCTCCGGTTCGTGATCGGGGGCAGCGACCAGTTGCGCTCGATGAACTTCAAGATCGACACGTGATCGCCATAGACATGCGAGATGTGGCCAGCCCGCGTGTAGGGCGACACCACGATCAGCGGAATGCGCGTGCCGTCGCCGAAGAAATCGAGCGGCTGCACATATCCCGAGTTGTAGTAGCCGCCGCCTTCGTCGAAGGTAATGAAGATCGCTGTTTCGGCCCACAGCTTCGGTTGCGCTTGGACGGCGTCCACGATCTTTTTCACGAACCCCTCGAACAGGTCGAGCTTCGACGACGCCGGATGGCCGTCGACGAGACCGCTCGGCTTGACGAAGGAAACCGCCGGCAATTTGCCTTTGGCAATCTCGTCGTAGAGATTGGCGGTGTCGGCGATATGCGCGTTCCGCACCGACGCGTTCGCCATGATCTGCGTTTCGTACTGGAACGGATTGCAGATGTTGCAATACACATCGAGCGGGTTGAGATCGTAGGGATCGACGACGTACCGATTCCATTGGTCGCCGTAATAGGCCCAGGAAACATCCGCCGCCAGCAGCGTATCGCCGATCGACGGCACGTTGGAGGGCGGGATCGTGAACACGGTATTGTTGTTGTTCGGGTCGGTGAAGGCGTCGGAACCGTCGCCGAAATAACCCGGATTGTAATTGTTCAGCAGGTAATAAGCGCCGGTCAGGCACCGCGGGTCGATCTTCGGCTTCAATTTTTTCAGATAGGTTACGATCGCGGTCACGCCCGGCTGATCATTGTCGGAGCAGTTGCTGTAAGAGCCGCCGCCCGAGGACGGGGATCCGAACGAGCCGGCGCCGTAACCGTCTTCGGTGTACCAGTTGTTGGTTCCGGCGACAGGGTTCGGATTCTCGATCTCGGCGACGATGCCTTGATTCGCGGTTCCGATCGCCACTTCGACGTTGTTCGGCGGCGGCAGCGGAACGCCGTTGCCGTCGCTAAACCAAATGCCGTCGCCATGGCCCAGCATGATGTGATTGGCGCCGGTGCCGCCATTCACTGCCTGGTGGAAATTGTCGCTCATCGCGAAATTGTCGGCCAACGACTTGAAGTAAGGTACGTCGCCGGTCGAAACGTTGTAGAAACCCAAAGCGGTCGAGCCTTCGCCCGTGGTCTCGTTGGTGAAGGGCGTCGGCCGCGGCTTACCGTTGGTGCCGGCGCCGACCGTGATCTCGACCCAGGAGAACAAGTCGGCGAGACAACCGGAGGCGTTGGTCTTGGTGGCGTTGCCGGGGCTGCAATCGAGCTGTTGCCACATCTGATAGAAGCGGTGAACCGGGCTCGCGGTGTAAGCGTCGTAGGGCATCGTGTCGGAGGTCAACTGGAACGGCCCTGGAGGCAGGTTGGTCACCGACTTGCCGTCGTAGGAGATACGTTGATCGGGCGTCCCGGCGGTCTGGCCAGTGCCGCCCGTCGTCAAGAACCCGTAATATTCGGGCGACAGTCCGTTCTCGGCGCTTTCGGCTTGCGCGACCGTGGAAAAGAACGGCGTTTTTGGACCGCCGACCAGGGGTGGCGGCAGCGTTGCCGGCAAGGACTTGCCGTTGGGGCTGATGCTGTAGGGATTCGGCCCGATATCGTTGGCGGAAGGCTGATAGGCCATCGAATAGTTCGGCCCCGGCTTTCCGTTGGCTCTCACGATCCCCTCGGACAGCAGGTTCCATACGGTGTTGCCGGGCTTGGGCTTATAGGTGGCGAAGACATGATCGAAGCTGCGATTTTCGCCGATGATGACGATGACGTGCTTAATCGGCGTTTGTGTCTTACCGTCGTTTTTCGCTTTGACCTGAACCGGGTCCGACTGCGCTGTCGCCGCAAGCGGCACAAGCAAATAGCCGGCCATGGCCGTCAACGCGACGCAGGCAGCAAGTTTTCGTGCGAATGGTCTTGTTCGCATCGGGCGCACCCCTTTCACCGGTTGTGGAGGACCGCACCTTTAATCGATGCCGATTGCCTCGCGATGACGGCGCGATGGCGGTTGAATGAAATCGTCTGTTGGCAACGCTATTTTGCAAGCTCGCGGAATCCGGTTTCCTCGCGGAACACGCCCGCGCGCGGCCGCGGCACACCGGCATGTTGCGGCGACGTGGGTTGAATCAAGATCGGCGGCGGCGTTGGCGCGGCGACGGTCGCCGCGGCCAGCGACAATTCCGGGACAGGCTGGATTCGCCGCTCGCCCAGCGATCCCACGATCACGACCTCGCGCGCGTCGATCTCCGTGACGCGCTGTCCACTGATCGCATCGCCGACGCCGAGCACGATCGCTTTGTCCGGTTTTTTCGGCTGAAAGATCGCGAGCCGGATCGGGTCGTCGATGACAATGCCCGTCAACCGCGGCAGGTCGTCGCTCGCTATCGCGGCATCCGCGCTTCCCTCGGCGGCGGGCGGCCGCCGGCTCGGCGAAAACAGCGGCCGTGACAGGATCCCGGCGTCGTCCACGGCGATCGGTGCCCCGGCTGCGGCGGCGCGGCGTGGCGATCGCACGGTGTCGCCGGTCGCGGCATGCGAATCGCGGAATGTTGACGGCGCGCTCGCGTCGTACCGGACTTCCGCGGCCACGGTCAGGGCGAGGAGCACGGCCACGCCCGTCCAGCCGGTCAGGATCAACGGTCGCTTCACCGCCGCAGGTTACGCGCCGCCGGTTACACGCGAATGAAGCCGGTTTGGCTTCGTCGTCGCGGTCGCGACGACTTCAGGGGCGATCGCGCCGCACGCGGCGAAACCCCGGGGCGCGGCGTTACGGACTGAACAACGTGTGGAGGATTTGCTCGGGGTCGGATGCCGGCGCTTCCTGCGGCATCTGGTTTTGTTGCCATTGGCGCCAGCCGCCGCCCAACGCGGCGAACAGCTGCACGGTATCGAGATAGCGCTGCTGCACGGCGCGGACATAACCGAGCCGCGCCTGCTCGTAGCGGCGCTGCGCGTCGAGCACGAAGAGAATGCCGACATTGCCGCCCTGGTAGCTGTCGCGCGTCAGTTTCAGCGCACGCTGCGCCGCGTCGAGCGCGCGGTGCTGCGCGTCGACCAACTCGCCATCGTGCTGCAACGCGTCGAGCACCGTCGCGACCTGGCTCAAGGCTTGCAGCACGGTCTGCTCGTATCCGGCGCGCGCCGCGTCGAAGGCGGCGCGAGCGGCCTCTTTCTGCGCCGTCAGCTCGCCGCCGTGAAGGATCGGCGCGGTCAGGTTGGCGGCGATGTTCCAGGCGTTGTTCTGAAGCGCGAACCAATTGCCGACCGACGTGCTCAACTGCTCGTAGGCGGCGGTCACGTTGATTTGCGGAAAGAGCTGCGCCGTGGCGACGCCGACCGCGGCGTTGGCGGCACGCAGCTGCTGTTCGGCGGCGAGGATGTCGGGACGGCGGTGCATCAGCTCCGACGGCAGGCTTACCGGCAAATCGGCGGGCAGCGCCATCCGGTCGAGATCGAAGTCGGGCGGCGACCAGTCGGCGGGGGCGCGCCCCACCAGAAGCGACAGGGCGTTGCGCGCCGCGCTCAGTTGTTGGCGCAGCGGCGGCAGAAAGGTGCGGTCGTTTTCGAGCTGGCTCTGCGCGCTTTCGACGTCGATCTCCGTCGCCTCGCCGGCCTGCACCTCCCGTTTCACCAAGGCCAGGTTCTGCTCGTCGTTGGCGATGATGTCGTCGGCGGCCGCGATCTGGGCGCGGACCGATGCGATCGTCACCGCCTCGGTGACGGCATTGCTCGTCAAGGTCAGATAGGCCGCCGCCATCTGATAGGCCTGATATTCGGCCTGCGCCTCGCGCTCTTCGATCAGCCGGCGCGTGCCGCCCCAAATGTCAAGCGCGTAGCTGACCTGTGGCCCGACGGTGAAAACGTTGAATTCGCTGAAGCGCGGAAACAACGGATTGGGCTTGATGCCGAGGGCCGCAAAATTCAGGCGCTGGCGGTCGGCGCCGCCGGCGACGTTGAGCTGCGGATAAAGTCCGCCCGCCGCCTGGATTTCCACTTGCAGCGCCTGCTCCAAGGTCGCGCGCGCCTGCACCAGCGTGCGGTTGCCCGCGATCGCCGCTTGCACCGTGGCGTCGAGATCGGGGGAGCGGAACAGCGCCCACCAATCCTCGCGCAGGGTTTGCCCGGTGCCGATGTGCTGGCTCTTGTCCCTGCCGCCGGCGGGCAGCGTCGTCGCCGTGTCCTTGCGATAGGCGGTCTCCGCCGGTGGCTTCGGCGATTGGAAGTTCGTCCCCATGGTGCAAGCGGCCGATGCTCCGGCGATGCCGAGGCAAAGCAGGCACGAAAAAAGGCGTGGCGCGCGAAAGGGTGGGGACATCCGCGAACTCCGAAGGCGCACCGTTATAGTAAGCTTGCTTATGATCAGCTAGGCCATTTTCATCTGGCTGCGTTGCACGACGCGCGCCATGATGGCGCATGATCATGTTTGTGGTGATCGTCAGCAGCGTGTTTGCGGCGATCGGCCAGCTTTTGCTCAAATGGGGCGCCGCGGGCAACACCACGGTGCTCGCCTTCGTCAATCTCTATGTCGTGAGCGGCCTCGCCGCCTTTATCGTTTCCACCACGTTGTGGCTTTACGCGCTGGCGCACGAAAAGCTGTCGGTAGTGTATCCGTTTACCGTGTTGAGCTTCGTGCTGGTGTACTGCGCGAGCTATTTTGTGCTGAACGAGGATTTAAGCGGACGGGCGTTGGCCGGCGCGGTTCTGGTCCTCGCCGGCCTGTGCCTCATTGTCGCGCGTTAGAGAACGAGCGGCACGTCCGTCAATCGCTTAGTAGGGGTGCCAGCGCCGATGATAGGGACGGCCCCAATAACGGGCGTGCCAATAAGGGCCATACCCATACCGCACCGCCGGCGCGGGATAGTAAGCTGGGCCATAATAGGCGGATGGCGCGTAATAAGCGGGCGCCGCGGGATAATAGGTCGGCGGCGATGCGTAGTAGGGCGCGGTCGCCGCCGTCGCCACGGTCGCCACGGTCGCGGCACCGACCACGGCGCCGGCAACGCACAACGGCAAAAGCGGGCCGCAGAACACATGGGCTTGGGCCGGCGCCACGGGAGCCGCCATCATGCCCGCGCCGACAACACCGACGGCGGCCACGGTTGCAAGCTTGATCATGCTTTCTCCCTTCATGGGGCGGCGCGACCTATCGTCCGCGCCTCGCCTAGTTCATAAGGGGCCGCGTGGCGGTTCATCCCCGCCCGGCATGCTCGACAAATTCGCTAAAGCGTGGTTGGTTTCAGCCTGCGACCGGGGCGTCAATCCAAAGAGGTGTATCCGTGGGTCAGTTCGGCATCGGACAATCGGTCCGCCGCAAGGAAGATTTCCGCCTGCTCGAAGGCAAGGGGCAATACGCCGACGATTACCATCGCCCCGGCGAGGCCTTCGCCTATTTCGTGCGCTCGCCTCACGCCCATGCGCGGCTCGGCACGGTCGACGTGGCGGCGGCAAAGAAGGCGCCGGGCGTGCTGGCGGTATTCACTTATGCCGACGTGAAGGCCGCCAATCTCGGCACGATCAAATGCATGGCGCCGATCAAAAACGCCGACGGCAGCGCGCCGTTCAATCCCGGCCGCACCTTGCTGGCCTCGGACCGCGTGCGCCAGGTCGGCGAGCCGGTGGCGATGGTGGTGGCGGACACGCTCGCTCACGCCAAAGACGCGGCCGAGCTGATCGAGGTCTCCTACGATCCCTTGCCGACGGTGATGGACCCGGTCGCGGCGGCGAAGACCGGCGGCGTCACGCTTTATGACGGCAAGACCGACAATGTCGCGCTCGATTGGTCCTTGGGCGATCCCAAGCCGGTCGCGGAGGCGTTCGCCAAGGCGAAAAAGATCGTCAAGACCGACATCGCGATCAACCGCGTGGTGATCGCGCCGATGGAGCCGCGCGCCGTGGTCGGCGAGTTCGACAAGGCGGCGGGCCGCTATGTCGTGCATCTCGGCACGCAAGGCGTCCACTCGGTGCGCGGCGCCATCGCCGGCACGCTCGGCGTCAAGCCCGAGCAGGTGCAGGTCGTCACCAACGATGTCGGCGGCAGCTTCGGCATGAAGGGCTTCGGCTTTCCCGAGCATTTCCTGGTGCCGTGGGCGGCGAAGCAGATCGGCCGGCCGGTGCGCTGGAACAGCGACCGGCAGGAGGCCTTCGTGACCGACACGCAGGGCCGCGAGCAGAATGTCCATGTCGAGCTGGCGCTCGACGAGAACGCGAAATTCCTCGCCATCCGCGCCGACGTGATCGCGAACATGGGCGCCTATCTCTCGCAATTCTCGTTGTTCATTCCCACCATCGCGGGCTCGCGCCTGCTTACCGGTGCCTACGCGATTCCGGCCGGGCACACGCGCGTGCGCTGCGTCTTCACCAACACCAACTGGGTCGACGCCTATCGCGGCGCCGGCCGGCCGGAGCAGGCCTATGTCGTCGAGCGCCTGGTCGACACTGCGGCGCGCGAGCTCGGCATGTCGCCGGACGAGTTGCGCCGGCGCAATTTCGTGCCGCGCTCGGCGATGCCGTGGAAGACGCCGGTGATGGCGACATTCGACAGCGGCGACTTCCTCGCCAACATGGACCTGGCGATCGAGCATTCGGGCTGGAAGAGCTTCGCGGCGCGGCGTGCGGAATCCGCCAGGCGCGGCAAGCTGCGCGGCATCGGCATGTCCTACTACATGGAAGTCACCGCCGCGGGCGCGGAGGCCGCCGAGATCCGCTTCGAGCCCAACGGCCGCGTCTTCCTCGGCATCGGCGCTGGCCCGTCGGGGCAGGGGCACGAGACCGCGTTCCCGCAGGTGATCGAGGACAAGCTCGGCGTCGCCTATGACAAGATCGATCTCGTCTTCGGCGACACCGACCGGGTCAAGTCCGGCACCGGCACCGGCGGCGCTCGCTCGCTGCTGGTCGCTGGCACCGCGATGATCGACGCGTCGCAGAAAATCATCGCCAAGGGCAAGAAGCTCGCCGGTCATTTCCTCGAAGCGTCCGAACAGGACATCGAGTTCAAGGACGGCAACTTCACCATCGCCGGCACCGACCGCTTCATCAACATCATGGAATTGGCGAAGCGGACGCGCGAGGCGCAGAACCTGCCCGAGGGCATGCCGACGACCTTGGACGAGACCGGCAACTGCAACAACAACAGCAACACCTTCCCCAACGGCTGCCATGTCTGCGAGTTGGAGATCGACGAGGACACCGGCGCGACCGATATCGTGCGTTATACGGTGGTCGACGATATGGGCCTGATCGTGAATCCGATGATCGTGATGGGCCAGATCCACGGCGGCGTCGTGCAGGGCATCGGCCAGGCGCTGATGGAAGACACGGTGTTCGATCCGCAATCGGGCCAGCTTCTGGCCGGCTCGTTCCAGGATTACGCCATGCCGCGCGCCGACAATTTCCCGCCGTTCGAAATCTCGTTCAACAACGTGCCCTGCACCACCAACGTAATGGGCATCAAGGGCGCGGGCGAGGCGGGTTCGGTCGGCTCGCTCGCCTCGGTGATGAACGCGGTGATCGACGCGCTGTCGCCTTACGGCATCCGGCACATCGACATGCCGGCGACGCCCCTGAAAATTTGGCGCGCGATCCAGGCGGCGAGGGCCAAGAAGGCGGCGTAACCGGGGCGGCGTTATCCGCTCACCAAATCGCCGAATAGCACCCAGCGCGCGCCGTCGAAGCGCATCATGTGGAGTTGGCGGATCGGGTGGTAATTGGTCGGGCCGGTGTTGATCTCGATGCCCGGCAGCAACATCGGCAATTTGAGATGTTGCAAGCTCGTCGCCTGCTTCATCACATTGGCGCGGGAGAGGTCGTCGCCGCAGCGGCGCAGCACCTCGACCAGCGTCTGCGCGTAGGAATAGCCGCCGACTGTCGAGAAATCGTTGGTGCTGGCGTGGCCGTTGTAGGCCGCCATCCAGGCGCGCCATTCCTTGGTGCCCGCATCGTTCGACCATTGCGGATCGGTCGGGTCCTTCATGTAGGACGTGCTGACGATGCCCTTGGTGCGCTCGAACCCCGCCGGCGCCAGCACCGCCGCCACCGAATTCGAGGTCGCGGTCAAAAGGTGCAGCGGCCGCCAGCCGATCTCGTAAACCTTCCGGATCGCCATCGCGGCGAATTTCGCAGTGCTGATATTGACGAAGACATCGGCGCCGGAACCGTAAAGCGATACGATCTGGGAATCGATCGTCGGGTCGGGCGGATCGTAGGTCGCGTCCGCGATCACCATTTTGGGATAGTCGGCGCCGAGCGCGTCCTTCAAGCCGGCGATGGCGTCGCGGCCGAGATCGGTGTTCTCGTGCAGGATTGCGATCTTGCCGTTCGGGCGCTCGCGCCGGATCTGCGCGGCGAAGCCATGTGCCTCGATGAAATAGCTCGGTGCCCAGCCGATGGTCCACGGCCAGTGCTCGTAGTCGCCCCAGATGCCCGCGGCCGAGGCGCAAAACAATTGCGGCACGCGGCGCTGATTGAGATAGGCGCGCACCGAATGGTTGGTGGCGGAGCCGAGAATGCTGAACATCGCCAGCACGTTGTCCTGCTCGACCAACTGCCGCGTCAGCTCCACCGTCTTCGCCGCGGTCAGCGCGTCGTCGCGCGACAGGAACTTGATCGTGCGCCCGTTGATGCCGCCCTGGCGGTTGATCATGTCGAAATAGGCGGCTTCGGAAATCCCGGTGACGCCGTAGGGCGCCGAGTTGCCGCTATAGGCCATCGTGTTGCCGATGCGGATTTCCGTCTCGCTGACGCCGGGGCCGGTATATCGCGCGGCGCGGACCAGCCGCGGCGCGGTGACCGCAACTGTCGCCGCCGCGGACGCGATGAATCGCCGCCGATGCAACATCGGAATGACCGCCGTTATTCGGCGGCGGCCTTATGCGCGAGATAGTCCGGCGAGAATTGCCGCCAATCCTGACCTTGGGGGAAGGTGACGGCGAGGGCGCGGATCGCGTTGAAATCGATATCGTCGGAGCGCCACGAAATCGTGCCGTTCCGCTGATATTCCTCGACCGCGTCGAGCAACAGGCGCCGCACCTTGACGATGATTGCGTCGGCGGCGCCGAGCTGTTCCTTGCTGCGGTCGACGAACGGGCCCATCGAGGATTGCACGATGAAATCCTCGAACGGGATATTGCGGTTGAGGCCGCTCCAGTGCCCCGCCTTCATCGCGTCGCGGTCTTGGTGCCACAGATTTTCCGGCGTGCCGAGATTGGCGGCGAAATTCTCGGGGTCTTGCGAGGCGCCACGATAGAGATTGGCGAGGCGTTCCGCGGTGATCGGCTTGTCGGGGTCGTAGACGATGTACCACTCGGCATCCCACTCGTCGTCGATCGGCACGGTGGCGCGGCCGGAGCACGGATCGCCCTTCGCGCCCGGGATGAAGGTGAAGAACGGCAGTACGATCTGGCGGATCCGCGCATAGACGCGGTCGCCCGGCACCGGGCGCAGCGCGCCCTCGCGCAAGCCGTAACTCGTCACGTCCATTTCGAAATCGGGCGCGGTATTGACGATCGTGAGGTTGAGATCGAAGAGCTGCGCGTCGCCGACGCCGCGCGAGATGAAGCCCGAATGCAGCACGCCGACATGCGAGGAGTCGATGTGCGCCTCGAGCCCCTGCACCCAATTGTAGTGAACCGGCGCGCGGCGGATATCGACGTGGCTCGGCGGCAATTTGGTGAATTCGAACTCGGGGAAGCGGGGCGGCACTTCCTGCTTGCCGAGATAGACCCACACCACGCCAGCGACTTCGTGGGTCGGAACGGCGCGCACTTTCTGCGCGGCGGCGAACGCGGCGCGGCGGTCGGCCGGCTCGCACGGCGTATCGACGACCTTGCCGTCGGGGCTGATCTTCCAGCCGTGGAAAATGCAGCGCAGACCGCCTTGCTCGTTGCGCCCCAAGGCCAGCGACGCGGCGCGATGCGGGCACGGCTTCGTCGACGAAGCCGACGCGGCCATCGGTGGCGCGGAACGCGACGAAATTCTCGCCCATCAGCCGCACGCGCTTCGGCGCGCCGTCGCGTTCCAGCGACGCCGAATGGATCGCCGGCATCCAATATTCGCGCAGCATCTCGCCCATCGGCGTGCCGCGATTGGTACGGCAGATGAGTTCGTTCTGTTCGTGTGTGAGTGCCATGGCCCGATCTCCTCGCCCTTTATGCGAATCCTCGCACAAGCGACGCGGTTTGGGAACTGCGTCCTAATCCGGCCAGAGATGCGCGAATTCGGCGACCACGTCGCGGTAGAGCTGGCGCTTGAACGGTACGATCAGCGCATCGAGCCGGCGATGCGGGACCCATTGCCAGGCATTGAATTCGGGATGGTGCGTCGCGAGGTCGATGTCGCTGTCGCGCCCCAGGAAGCGCATCGCGAACCATTTCTGCTTCTGGCCGACATAGCGCCCGCGCCACAGCCGGCGGCGCAACGCGCCGGGCAGGTCGTAGCGCAGCCACTCGGCCGTTTCGGCGAGGATCTCGGCCTTGTCGATGCCGGTCTCCTCCTTCAATTCGCGAAACGCGGCGTCGCGCGGCGTCTCGCCCTTGTCGATGCCGCCTTGCGGCATCTGCCACGCTTCCTCGTTTTGATCGATGCGCCGCCCGACGAATACCAGGCCGTCGCGGTTCAGCAACATGACTCCCACGCCCCGCCGATAGGCGCCGGGGCCGCGGCCGTTCATTCCTTGGCGATTCCGGTGGGCTTGGCGGCGATCGTCGCGGTCGCCGGCGCCAGCGCGATTGATTGATTGCGCAGGCTCGCCAGCCACGCGGCGAGGTGATGAAGCAGCGCCGGGTCGGCGACGACAATGCCGACCGCCTGGCCATCGCGCCGCGCCTTGTCTTGCAGTTGCGCGAGCCGTCGATCGAGTTCGCGGCGCGGCACGTTCGGCGCGATCACGACGTCGCCCGTCGCCAGCGGAACCGAAGCGGTTTCGCTCCGGACGGCGGTGCCGCTCACCAGCATCAGCCCATGTTCGCCCAGCTTGGCCAGTATCGGATCGGTCTCGGCGGCGGGACGGTTGCCGACGATGTCGACGACGCCGACAAAACCGGCCGCGCGGTCGAGCGCCCAATCGAGCCGCTCCAGATTTTCCTTGGGATCGACCGACGACAGAATCGCCATCGGCCCCGCATCGCGCTGACCGCGCCCGATCGGCGGCGTCGACAGCGTCAGCAGCACTTCATGCCCTTTGGCGCGCGCCAGCTCGATCCATTCCGGCAACCGCCGCGCATAGGGATCGAGCGCCAAGGTCACGGCCGGCGGCAAGGCTTCGATCGCCGCGTCCATGTAGTCGTCGGTTCCGGCGACGATGAGCGCGATGCGCGGCCGTGTGTCGGCGGCGTCGAAATGTTGAGCGTAGAGTCGCCAAGCCGGATTCGGTAGCGCCGGCGGGTCCACTGGGTTGAGCGAGGCGACCTGCTCGACGCGTGCCTGCGAGTCGCGACTCGGTGTGGCGCGCACCAACGCCGGCGCGGTTCCCGGCGAATCGACCGGCTTGGCCTCGACCGGCGGCGTGGCCCCGACGGTCGAGTCGATCAGCGAAGCCGAGACGTGGAGGCTGCCGTCGGCGGCGACGCCGGGCGCGGTCGCGCGCGCCACCGGATCGAGCGCCGAGCCGCGGATGATTATGGCCACCGGAATCGGCGCGTCGCGGCGCCGCTCCCGCGTCGCGGTGCGATGCGGCGCCGGGGCGATTTTTTCCTGCTGTACCAAGCGGTTCGGCATCGGCCGGGACGGCGGGCCGGGTTGGAATCCGCTGGTGGCGATGAGGGCGACCGTTCCGACCAGGCCGATCACGGGCAACATCGCGGCGATAAACCGCGCGCCGGAGCGAGGCCGCGTCGGCGTGACGCTCGTTGCCCCCGGTCCGGCGTGCTCCACGGTTCCCCCAGTCGATGCCCGCGTCTAAACGCGCTTCCTAATTTTAATTCGAAGCGTGGCTGTTGAACATCGAAACGCCGCGCAACAAGTCGACGGCGCGAGTCAGTTGGTAGTCCTGGGCGGAACCGATCTTGTCCTGGTCGACGTTCGACTCGTCCGGCTTGGATTTGTCGCCGCTCCCGGCCGGATGGTCGGCCGCCGGTTCGGCCTGTGTGTTCTTGAGCGCGCCTTTCAGATCGGCTTCGTGGCGGAATTCGGGCTGCGCGATCTTCTCGATCTTCGCCGGCTCGACTACGATGTCGGGTTCGATGCCACGCGCCTGGATCGAGCGGCCGGACGGCGTGTAGTAGCGCGCCGTGGTCAGGCGGATCGCGCCGTGCCCCGGAAGCTGGATGATGGTCTGCACCGAGCCCTTGCCGAACGACCGCGTGCCGAGCAGCACCGCGCGGTGATGATCCTGTAACGCGCCCGCGACGATCTCTGACGCGCTGGCGGAGCCGCCGTTGATCAGCACCACCAGCGGCACGGCGTTGGAGATGTCGTTGGCGGGTTTGGCGTCATAGCGTTGCGCGTCCTCGGGATGGCGACCGCGGGTCGAAACGATCTCGCCGCGCGCAATGAAGTCGTTGGAGACCGCGATCGCCTGGTCCAGCAAACCGCCTGGATTGTTCCGCAGATCCAGCACCACGCCGACCAGTTTGTGGCCGGTCTTGCGGAACGAATCGAACGCGGCGTGGATGCCGCTGTCGGTCTGCTCGTTGAAGCTCGAGATGCGGATATAGCCTACATCGTCGCCTTCCATCCGGTATTTGACCGACTGGATCTTGATCACCGCGCGCTTGAGCTTGACGTCGAACGGCTTGGCGGTGCCGCGCTGAATCGTCAGCTTGATCTCGCTGTCGACCGGGCCGCGCATCTTGGTGACGGCATCGTTCAGCGTCATGCTCGTCACCGGATCGCCGTCGATGGCGAGGATGTTGTCGCCCGGCTTGATGCCGGCCTTGGCGGCGGGCGTGTCGTCGATCGGCGACACCACCTTGACCACGCTGTTTTCCATCGTCACTTCGATGCCGAAGCCGCCGAATTCGCCGCGCACCTGCACTTCCATCTCGCCGAAATTCTTGGCGTTCATGTAGCTCGAATGCGGATCGAGCGACGACAGCATGCCGTTGATCGCGGCCTCGACGAGCTGCTCGTCGGTGACGTTCTCGACATAGTCGGCGCGCACGCGCTCGAACACTTCGCCGAAGAGATCGAGCTGGCGATACGTGTCGGACGTCGTCTTGGGCGCGGCCGCGGGCGTCTCTGCCGCGATCGCGGGGCTAAGCGCAAACCAGGCAACGAGCGCGGTCGCGGCGAGGGAAAGACCGTAACGCATCATCCACTGACCTTTTCATTCGGGGTCGCCAGCCACGGCAACGGGTTGATCGGCTGCCCCTCATGGCGCAGCTCGAGATAAAGACGCGGTTTTTCCTCGCCTTTCGGCATGATTCCGACCGGCTCGCCGGCGATCAGCCATTGTCCGACGGAGACGTCGAGCCTCGTCAGGCCCGCCAACAGCGAATGATATCCGTCGTCATGTTCGATGATCAAGATTTGGCCATAGCCGCGAAACGGCCCGGCGAACAGCACGCGCCCGTCATAGGGCGCGACCACTTGCGCCCCGGGCCGCGTCTCGTAGGCGAGACCCTGGTTCGTCAGCCCGACCTCGTTCGTCTTGCCGAACGCCTGCACCAGCTTGCCGCTCGCCGGCGTCAAATAATTGCCCGGCGCGTAGAGGAAGCTTCGCAGCTTCGCGGGCTTCGAGGGATCGGCCGGCGCCACCGCGGGGGCGGCGACCGGCGTCGGCTTGGGCGCGGCGTTCGTCTCCGGTCTCGTCAGCGGCAAGGCGACGATGTGCACCGCCTCGCCGGTCACGGCGCGGCGCGCCGAGCGCGCCGCCGCGTCGCTGCGTTGCCGCGCCGCCTGGAGCCGGTCGATCAGGTCCTTGAGGTTGGCGGCCTCGGCGGCGAGCGCCACGAGTTTCTCCTCGCTCTGCTCGGTGCCGATCTGCGCCTGGTGTTGCAGCGCCGCCTTGCGCGCGATCAAATCGGCGAGGCGCAGTTGCTGCGTGTTCAGCTCATTCTGCTCGGCGCGATGCCGTTCCTGCGCGTCGTGGATGGCGAGCCGCAGCGCCGTAAGCTGCTTCAGGTCGTTGCCGAGCCGGCGCGCCGCGCGGTCGAGCGGCGGCACCGCGTTGCCCAACACCAGCGCGCTGCGCTCGGCGATCACCGGATCGGGCGAGGCGAGCGCCAGCGCCTCCGGCGGATTGTGCGCCAGCGCGATCAGCGCCATCAGCAAGCCGCCGCGCTGCGCTTCGTCTTGCTTCAATTCCGCCGTTTTGCGTGCCGCTTCGGCGGTGAGCGATTTGACCTGGCCCTCCAGCGTCGACAGCGCCGCCTCGTGGCGTTGCATCGCCTCGGCGGCGGAAACGCTTTGCTGGCGCAGGCCTTCGATCTCGGAGGCGAGCGCCGCCGCGGTCCGCGCCAGCGCGTCGCGCTCGGCGCGGCTTTGCGCGGCGCTTTGCTCGACGGTGTAGAGCTTCTGCACCGGGCTGTCGGCGCGCCCCGGAATCGCGATCGCGCCCGCCGCCACGAGGGCGGCGCCGAGAAGGAGCACGAGATCAGACCGTGGCGCGCGCATCCGCGGCGTGAAACAGCGGGTGGCCGGTCATCGCCGCAGGCCGCTTCAAGCCCATCAGCGCCAGCAACGTCGGCGCGACGTCGGCGAGCCGCCCGTTTTCGAGCTTGGGCGCACCCGGCGGGCCGTTGACCAGAATGATCGGCACCGGGTTGAGGGTGTGGGCGGTGTGCGGCTCGCCGGTCTCCGGATCGCGCATCAGCTCGACATTGCCGTGATCGGCGGTGATGAGGAGGCAGCCGCCGGCGCGCGTCACCGCGTCGGCGATGCGTCCGAGGCAATGATCGACGGTCTCCACCGCCTTGATCGCCGCCGCCTCGTTCGCCGGTATGGCCGACCATGTCGGCATTGGCGAAATTGCACACGATGACGTCGAACGTGCCGGCCTCGATCGCCGCGACCAGCTTGTCGGTGACTTCGTTCGCTGACATTTCCGGCTTCAAGTCGTAGGTCTTGACCTTGGGCGACGGCACCAGGATGCGCGTCTCGCCGGGAAATTCTTCCTCGCGCCCGCCGTTGAAGAAGAACGTGACATGCGCGTACTTCTCGGTCTCGGCGATGCGCAGTTGCTTGAGGCCCGCTTCCGACACGATTTGGCCGAACGTCTCGTCGGGCCGCTCCGGCGGGAACACGGTCGCGAGCAGCGGATCGAGTTGCTCCGAATATTGCGTCATGCCGAGCGCCGCGGCGAACCGCACCACCTTGCCGCGCTTGAAGTCCGAAAATTTCGGATCGAGCAACGCCGTCAGGATCTGGCGGATGCGGTCGGCGCGGAAATTCGCCGACACCAGCCCGTCGCCGTCCTTCATGCCGGCATAGTTGCCGATCACGGTGGGCTTGACGAACTCGTCGCTTTCGCCGCGCGCATAGGCGGCTTCGACCGCGCTCTTCGCGTCGCGCGCTTTCTCGCCTTGCGCTTCGACCAGCGCGCGATACGCCAATTCCTCGCGATCCCACCGCTTATCGCGGTCCATGCCGAAATAGCGGCCGCCGATCGTGCCGAGGCGGAACCGCTTCAGGTTCTTGGTTGCGGCGGCGAAGCGCGCGATGAAATCGAGCGCGCTCTTGGGTGGCGTGTCGCGGCCGTCGAGGAAGGCGTGACACACCACCGGAATGCCGGCGGCATCGAGCAACTTCGCCAGTGCCGCCATGTGATCCTGATGCGAATGCACGCCGCCCGGCGACAACAGGCCAAGGAGATGCGCGGAGCCGCCGCTCTTTTTCAGCTTGGCGACAAAGCCGGCGAGCGCCTTGTTCTTGGCCAACGAACCGCCGGCGATCGCCTTGTCGATGCGCGGCAGATCCTGCATCACGACGCGCCCGGCGCCGAGATTCATGTGCCCGACCTCGGAGTTGCCCATCTGGCCGCTGGGCAGGCCGACGAACGTCTCGCTCGCCTCGAGCAATGCGTGCGGACAATCGCGCAGGAAACGATGCCAGTTCGGCGCCTTCGCCAAGGCGACGGAATTGTCGGCGCGCTCGCGGCGATGGCCCCAGCCATCGAGGATACACAGCACAACGGGCCGCGGGCGGGTAGCCGCGCCGGACGAAGAATTTGCACCTCTCATCGCGGCAACTCTAAAGGAACGCCGCCGGAAAACAAATAGCGGGTCCCTAAAAGTTTTACCTTTCCGCTCGATCCGAGAGGCCGATCATGTCACGGGCCTTGGCGATAACGGTTCGGGCCCCGGCACTGGCGTCCAACCGGTTCCAATCGAGCGGCCCGAGCTCGAGGCCGAACTGAAAATCGAGCACCTGAAGGTCGGCGTCGGAGGCGTCGTCCTTCCGTGCCGCGAGGCGTTGCCGCAATGTTTCCGCCGGCGCCTCGAGCCACAATCCGGTGAAGGGCAGGTTCGCCTGCGCCGCCACCGCGGCGACGGCGGCGCGCTCCGCGGGATCGAGGAACGCAGCGTCGGCGATGGCGCAATAGCCGGCGCGCAACGTCGCCGCCGCTTCATCGTAAAGCGCACGATAGACGCGCGCGTTGGTCGCCTTGTCGTAGGCCGCTGGCGGCAGCCGCGTTTCGGGCGCAACGCCGAAGAGGCGCTTGCGGATCACGTCGCTGCGCAACACCCGCGCGCCGGGCGCAGGCGCGAGTTTGGATGCGAGTGCGTGTGCCACGGTCGACTTGCCGGTGCCGCTGAAACCGCCGACCGCGATCAGGCGGGGTTGCGTCGGCTCCAAGAACCGCAGCGCGGCGTCGAGATAGTGCGCGCGCGGCGGCGGCGAGCTCCCGTCTCGCGCTGTCGTCGCTTTGGCGCACCAGAGCCGCGATCGAGACATGGGCGCGGACGCCGGCGCGGATCGAGAGATAGAGCGGCAACAGAGCCAGGCCCGCTCCGTCGCCGGTCCGGTCGAGATAGCGGTTGAAGACGATGCCGGCGAGATTGTCCGAGGTCGCGATGGTTGAGATCCATCAACAGGAAGGCGAGATCGTAGAGCGGGTCGATGCAAATGAACGCATCGTTGAACTCGATGCCGTCGAACAGGACCGGTTTGCCGTCGAACAGCGCAATGTTGCGCAAATGCAGATCGCCGTGGCACGCGCCGCGCCGCGCGGGTCTGCAACACGGGCCCCAGCCGGTGGAGCGCCGCCTCGGTGTGTGCGGCGAGATCGGCTATCTTCGCTTGGTCGAGCGCCTCGGCGGTGCGGCGCAGATTGTCCAGGTTCTCGTTTGCGACGTCGCGCATCGCGCTGCCGCGGCATGGCTCGGCCTTGGCGTGAAACGCGGCGATCTCGTCGGCGAGGTCGCGCATCAGCGCCGGGGTCAGCGCGTGGCGCTCGGCGAGCCGGTCGAACAGCGCGCCCTGGCTGAACCGCTTCATCTCCAAAAGCCAGTCGACCGCCGCGCCCGCGCCGTCGAGCGCGAGATCGCCGCCGCGCTCGCGGGTCACCTTGTGCACGCCGAGATAGAGCGCGAGCGCGGTACGGCGGTTGAGTTCGTACTCGGCGCGGCACATCGCCTCGCGCTTCGCGACCGTGGAATAGTCGAGATAGGAAAAGCGGATCGCGCGTTTCAGCTTCCAGGCTCGGTCGCCGACAAGAAATACCACCGAGGCGTGAGTGTCGATGCGCTCGACCGTGTCGCCGGGCCGGCCATAAGCGTCGCCGCGCGACAGGAATGCGATGACGTCCCCCTGATCGGCGGGTTCGGCCATCAGCCGCGCGGGCTCAGCCCGTCATCGACCTTGACGTTCTCGGGCACGAGCTTGAGGCCCGACATTTCCGCCGACTGTACCAGGAACGTGGCGAAATCCTCCTTGTCGTGGCCGCGGCCGATCAACCCCTGCACCAGCTCCCGCGTCGCCGCCGTGAGCGGCATGACGGTTCCGACTTTGCGCGCCTGCGTCAGGCCCAGCTCAAGATCCTTCCTGAGATAGACCGGCGTGAAGGTCGGCGCGAAATCCAAATTCACATAGGCCGGCGATTTGTAGCGCGTGAAAATCGAGCCCATCACGCTGTTGTTGAGAAAATCGAGCCAGGCGTGGCGCGGCACGCCCGATTGCTCCGCCAGCACGGTGATTTCCGCCATCGCCTGCGCGACGATGCCGAGCATGACGTTATGGCAAATCTTGATGGTGCGCGCGAGCTCGCCCTCGCCGACATAATAGGCGCCGCGCCCCAGCGCATCCATGTAGGGCTTCGCCAGGTCGAACGCCGCGCGCGGACCGGAGGCGCACATGCTCATCAGCCCGGCGCGCACCGCCTTGCCGTTGCCGCTGACCGGCGCCGCAAGCATGGCGACGCCACGCTTCTCGCACGACGCACGCAGCGTCGCCGAGGCTTCCTCCGAGATGGTCGAGCAATCGATCAGCACCTTGGGCTTGCGAGCCGTATCGGAAAGCACGCCGTCTGGGCCGGACGTCACCGCGAGCACGTCCTTGTCCGCGGTGACGATGGTGAAGACGATATCGTGGCCGGCAAGCGCCCGCGGCGTGTCGGCGAGCTTCGCGCCCGACTTGGTCAGCGGCTCGGCCTTGGCGCGGGTGCGGTTATAGGCGGTGAGGCCCGCGCCCGCCTTGGCGAGACGCTCGGCCATGGGAAAGCCCATATGCCCGGTGCCAATCCAGCCGATGGTGTGCGAGGTGAGGTTGGTCATGTCCGCTCTTCCATGTTGCTCGCATCGCCCCCGTTCGCCGAGGGCAGGGGGTGGGGAAATACCCGGTTCGCGCAACGGCGATCATAGCGACGGCGGGCGCGAAGCCTAGTGCCGACCGGCGACGCTGTTGCGCGCAACCGGCGCCTCTTTAGGCCGTTTCCGCGGTCCGGACGCGGGCGCCCGCCGGAATCGTGGGCAGCGCCTTGTTGAGCTGTTCGATGGCGAAGCCCGCCGCCGCCTTGTAGCCGGCCATGAAGTTGGCCCGCTCGTCGGGCGGGATGACATCGTCGATATTGTCGAACGTGCCGCCGCACCGCTCGTCGACCATGTTGAGCAACCCGAACGGCCCGGCGCCGCGATTGCGCAGGATCAGTTGCGAGATCGGCCCGCACAGCCTGTCGTCATAGGCGGCGAGCGCGTCTTCCGTGACGCCATGACCGATCATGGCCGCGCCCAGGATACGGGCATCGACAATCGCCTGGCTACCGCCGTTCGAGCCGGTCGGATACATGGCGTGCGCGGCGTCGCCGAGGAGCAGCACCGGACCGTCCCGCCACGTGGCCACGGGGTCACGGTCGATCATCGGATTTTCGAACACTGTGTCCGCACGGCGGATCAGGTCGGGCACGTCGAGCCAGTCCCAGACCCAGCCGTCGAAATGATGGATGAAATCGCCGATAGGCACCTGACGGAACCAGCCGTCCTGGTTCCAGCCCTCGGCATTATCCATCGTGACCTCCGCAATCCAGTTGATCGTCGAGAGGCCCGTCCGCGGGTCGGGATGGGAGATGGGATAGAACACCATGCGGTGGCGATGCGTGCCGAGCCCGACGAACGACGAGCCGCTGCGGATGGGCTTGCCCTTGCTGGTGCCGCGCCACATCACCGCGCCGCCCCAGTGGATCGGCGGCTGGTCGGGATGCATTTGGGCCCTCACTGCGGAATGAATGCCATCGGCGGCGATGAGCAGCCTGCCTTTCGCCTCGCCGCTCGATCCGTCGGCCTCTTCGATGAGGGCGGTCACGCAGCCGGGATATTTCCGGTAGCCGGTCACCCGGCTTCCCAACCTGATCGACCCCGCGCCGATCCTCTCCACTGCCTTTTGGTACAGGAGGATGTGGAACAGGCCGCGATGGACCGCGTATTGCGGCCAGGCATAGCCGGCCAGGAGCCCGCGGGGCTCGGCATAGATGTCGTTGCCGTTGAGCCCGACCAGCGCCCATTCCTTCGCGGGCAGGCCTACCCGGTCGAGATCGCGCTCGGTGATGCCGAGATCGTAGAGCTCACGCACGGCATTGGGCTGGAGATTGATGCCGACGCCGAGCGGACGCATCTCCCGCACCGCCTCGAAGACGATGCAGGGCACGCCGATCTGATGCAGCGTCAGGGCCGTCGCCAGGCCGCCGATGCCGCCGCCGGCGATGATCACGGGGTTGTTGCTCACCGATAGGGTCCGATCCGATACCGCGCGGATGTCTTTATCGTTTGGATGGCGCGCCAGGCAAGCGCAAGATTTCGGTCAGCTCACCGGGCAGGCGGGCGGCGGGATGCGAAAATTGGCGCCGACGCGCTTTTCGACATAGGCCTGTCCCGTGCCGATATGCGTGATGTCGAACTCCTCGTCGGTCAATGCGCCGACGCGATAGTCGTTCTCGTAGTGGGTCGGCGCGCCGTTGACACGGGTGGTGACGGTGACGAAGCGCTCGCCGAGCGTCCAGGTGCCCGTCTCGGCCTGGTCCAGCACCAGCTTGCAATATCGGTATTGCCGGAACTCGATGTCGTAGCCGCCGCCGGGTGCGAGATGCATCAGCCATTGCGCGTTCTCGTGCCACAGCGGCTGATAGCCTTCGCCGTACCAATACCCCTCGATGCTCGCCGCGTGCGCGGGGAAGGCGAAAAAAATTGCACCACCAAGACACAAAAACATCAAGTTCTTTCCTAGAAAAAGAAGGCGCCACCCCGGCGAAAGCCGGGGTCCACTTTTGCCGTGGATACCGGCGTTCGCCGGTATGGCGCACCCATTTTTTGAACTTGGTGCCTTGGTGTCTTGGTGGTTCAACATCTTTCTCAATACGGATTGGCGATCGGCAGCGTTTCCGCCGGATAGAGCGTGATGACCTTCGCGCCCTTGGGCGTCACCACCACCTCCTCCTCGATGCGCGCGGCGGAATAGCCGTCGCTGGCAGGGCAATAGGTTTCGAGCGCGAACACCATGCCTTCCTTGATCTCCTGCGGATCGTCGAAGGAATTGAGCCGCGAGATGATCGGGCGTTCGTGCAAGCCCAACCCCAACCCATGCCCGAACAACAGCCCAAACGCTTCCATCTCCGAGGTGAAGCCGATCTCGGTCGCCTTTGGCCAGCACGCGGCGATCTGATCGGTACGCACCCCCGGCCGCACCAGGTCGATGGCCTTGTCGATCCATTCCCGCGCGCGCATGTAGGCGTCGCGCTGCGAGTCCGTGGCGCGGCCGACATTGAAGGTGCGGTAGTAACAGGTGCGATAGCCCTGGAAGCTCTGGATGATGTCGAAGAACGCTTGATCGCCGGGGCGGATCAGCCGGTCGGTGAAATTGTGGGGATGCGGCGAGCAGCGCTCGCCCGAAATGGCGTTGATCGCCTCGACATCGTCGGAGCCGAGATCGTAGAGCCGATGATTGGCGAGGCCGACGATCTCGTTCTCGCGGATGCCGGGCTTCAGATGCTCGGCGATGGTCTGATAGGTGCCGTCGACGATGGAGGCGGACATGTTCAATAGCGCGATCTCGTCGGCGCTCTTGAGCTCGCGCGCGTCGAGCATGATCTGCTGGCCGTCGCGCACGTCGATGCCGGCGCGTTGCAGCTCGAACAGCATCGCCGGCTCGACCACGTCGACGCCGACCGGCATGTCGCCGACGCCGTTCTCGTCGAGGATCGATTTCAGCTCTTCTGCCGCGCTTTTCATCAGCCCGATGCGCGGGTGCACGGCGCCGCGCAAGCCCAGCATCCCGGCATGGCAATTGTGCTGATGCAGCCACGGGGCGAACAGGCGGTGATGCTTGGCGGCGGAGCCGAAATCCCAGATATGCGGCTCGCCGGTGCCGGGCAGCAGCGCATAGCGGGTGAACTTGTCGCGCGCCCAGTTCCCGATCACCGTCGAGGTGATGTAGCGAATGTTGTACTGGTCGAAGACGAGGAGGGCGCCGAGGCCCGAGGCGGCGAGCGCCCGCCGCGTGCGCGCGATGCGATAGCGGTGGAGGCGGCGGAAATCGACGCGCTCCTCGAAATCGACGGCCATCGGACCCAGGGCCGGGATCGGCCGCGACCAATCGTACCGCGTGTCGAGATCGGCCGCGGCGATCGGCATTTCCTTAAGCGCCTTGGCCTTGACCGAACCGGGCTTGATGTCGGCTTGCTTCACGATCCGCGGTTCGACCGGTTTCTTTTTCATGGACCCGTTCTCCCGAAATGGCGTCGTATGGTCACGCTGCCGAGGCCTGTGTACAACAATCACTCGATGCAGTCCGCGCCGGCGCCATGACCTATTACCACATCGACACCGACATGGGGGTCGATGACGCGCTGGCGCTACACACCGCCAACCGCGTGTTTGGCGCGGAGTTGCGGATGGTGTCAGCGGTGTGGGGCAATGTCCCGCTCGCGACCGCGACCCGCAACGCCTTGGTGCTCCGCGCGCTGCTGCCGAAGGCGAAGTTCGCCGTGGTCGCGGGCGCCGCGTGCGCGCGCGACGGGCATGTCCGCAACGCCGGCCACATCCACGGCAGCGACGGGCTCGGCGGCGCGACCAAGAATCTCGACCGGCGTTTGCTGAAGCGCATCGCGGCCACGCCGGCGCCGCCGCTCGACACGGTGATACCGGCGCGCGGCCAGGTCACCATCGTCGGTATCGGGCCGGCGACCAACATTCCGCGCCTGGTCGAACTATACGGCCGGCGCCGCGTCGCGCGCATCGTGCTGATGAGCGGCGCCTTTTTCGATCCGGGCAACATCACGCCCCACGCGGAGTTCAACGCCTATTCCGACCCGCATGCGCTGCGCGCGGTGCTGGCGCAGGGCGTGCCGGTGACTTTCGTGCCGCTCGACATCTGCCGCAAGGTGGTGCTGACGCGGGCGACGGTGCGCTCCTATCTCAAGACCGATCGCTCGCGGCTGATGCGCCTCCTCGTCGCGGCGCACATGCGGTACATGGATCACTACATCGAATGGGAAGGACTCGACGGCTGCTTTCCGCACGATTCCATCGCCGTGCTCGCGGCATGGCGGCCGGAACGATTTTTCCGCGTGCGCGGCCGGGTCACGGTCGAAACCGCGGGGCGGAAGCGCGGCCAGACCAGGCTCACGCCCGATCCGTCATCGTCCCATTCGACGTGGCGATGGGCGGCGACCTGAAATGGGTGCGGGATTTCCTCAGCGCGCCGTGACCCGTTGCGCGGCTATTTCACCAGCTTCTCGATCTCGGCGAGGCGGATCGACTTGAAATAGGCCTTGAGGTCGTCCTCGCTGGCGTTCTGACCTTTCACCGTGACCAGCGCCTTGTCGGCGACGATGGCGGTGACCGAGTGGTCGTCCTTGCGGTAGACCGCGTTCTGATTGCCGACCATGAAGGTCTCGGCGCCCATCGCGGCGAACATTTTGAACATGCCGGCGACCGACGTGACGATGGGCGAGTCCGCGATCAACTCGATGGTGACGCTGCTGCTGTCCTTGCGATAGCGCCGCGAGATGCTGACGCCGCCGCCAAGCATCGCCATCGCGGCGGCCGTGCCTTCGATATCTTCCGCTTTCCAGCCGTCAAGCGCGTCGGGCAGCACCGCCTTCCATTGCGTCAGCCGTTGCTGGCGCAGCAGGTTCTCGGCGTTGTCGAGCGACTTCTGCGCGCCGCGCAGATCGTGATTGCCATAGGCGGATCGGGCCCGGTCGAGCTGGTCAGTGAAATCGTCGGCCCAGGCCGACGCCTGGATGCCCAGCGACGCCAGGATTGTCGCGGCAAGGATGGAGGCCGGCCGGCTAAAAATCATGATGGAGTCCCTCTGTACGATGCAGTGTACGACAGGCCGCGTCCCGGATCATCCGCGCCGCCTTGACGGCGATACAATGTAAATATACAATGTAAATAGATGCCCAGAAGCCTGTCGCCCAACGAGGTCGCGGCGTTTCGGCGCCGGCTTTGTACCGTGGCCGAGCGGCTGTTCGCCGAGCGCGGGCCGGCATCGATGACGATGCGCGAACTGGCGCGCGAGCTCGGCGTCAGCGCCATGACCCCCTACCGCTATTTCAAAGACAAGGAATTGATCCTGGCCGCGGTGCGCGGCAACGCCTTCGACGCCTTCGCCGCCGCGCTGGAGCAGGCGGCCCGCACCCCCGGGAACGCCGCCGAACGCGCCGACGCGGTCGGCCGCGCTTATCTCGAATTTCGCGTTCGCGCAAGCCGCATGCCTATCATACTGATGTTCGACCTATCACAACCCGATGAGGAGCGCTTTCCCGAACTGGTGCGCGCCGGACAGCGCGCTAGGCCGACGATGACGGGGTATATGGAGGCGCTGGTGGCGGCGGGCATCTTTGCCGGCGATCCCGAAATGCTGGGCCAGATTTTCTGGGCCATGGTGCATGGGCTCGTCGTCCTGCACCTCGCCGACAAGCTCAAGCCGAAGCCCGATTTCGCCGCGCTGCACCGCACCGCGATGAGTCTGTTGGCGCGCGGCGCGCAAGCCGTGAATCAATTGGAAAAGAGGAGAGCGTCATGAGCCAGCCTTTTCCCGACACGACGTATTTTCGCGGCAACTTCGGGCCGATCACCTTCGAGGCGGAGGCGGACAATGTGCCGGTGCGCGGCGCGCTGCCGAAGGAGCTGCACGGCACGCTTTACCGCAACGGGCCCAACCCGCAATTCGCGCCGCGCGACGCCAATCATCACTGGTTCATCGGCGACGGCATGATCCACGCCTTTCACATCGAGGATGGCCGCGTCGCCTATCGCAACCGTTGGGTCCATACGCCGAAATGGCAGATGGAGCATGACGCGCATCGGGCGCTGTTCGGCTCCTGGGGCAATCCCATGACCACCGATCCGTCCGTGCTCGGAAAGGAAGGCGGCGGCGCCGCCAACACCAACATCGTGTGGCATGGCGGCAAGCTCTTGGCGCTGGAAGAGGCGCATCTGCCGCAGGCGCTCGATCCCCTGACGCTCGCGACCGACGGTGCCTGGGATTTCGCCGGGGCGCTCAAGGGCGGCAAGGTCACCGCGCATCCGAAGCTCGACCCCGAAACCGGCGAGATGGTGTTCTTCGCCTATTCGGCCGGCGGGTTCTTCACCAAGACGATGCTCTACGGCGTCGTCGACAAGACCGGCAAGCTGACGCGGCTCGACAAATTCGAGGCGCCGTTCAGCGCGATGGTCCACGATTTCCTGGTGACGCAGAACTATGTGCTGTTCCCAATCCTGCCGCTGACCGGCAGTCTCGAGCGCGCCATGTCGGGCAAGCCCGCTTTCGCCTGGGAGCCGGCAAAGGGCGCGCATGTCGGCGTGATGAAGCGCAACGCGCCGGTGTCGTCGATGCGCTGGTTCCAATGCGATCCCTGCTATGTCTTCCATCCCATGAACGCCTACGAGTACGGCGACAAGATCGTGGCCGACGTGATGCAGTACGAGGTGGCGCCGCTGTTTCCCGATCCCGACGGCAAGCCCGTGACGACCGGCAACCAGGATGCGCGGCTGACGCGCTGGATCTTCGACCTCGCCGCCAACACCGACACGATCAAGCGCGAACGGATCGACGATCTCTCGGGAGAATTCCCGCGCCTAGACGAGCGCTTCGCCGGCCTGCCGTATCGGCACGGCTATTTCGCGGCGAGCGGCGATAGCTCAATCGACGGGTTCGACATGCTGGTGCATCTCGATCATGCGACCGGCAAGCGCACGGCCTACCAATTGCCGACCGGCGACGTCACCTCGGAGCCGGTGTTCGTGCCGCGCGCCGCCACGGCGCCGGAAGGCGAGGGCTGGCTGCTCGCCACGGTCTATCGCGGCGCCGACAAGCGCAGCGATCTCGCCGTGTTCGACGCCGCCCAACTGGACAAGGGGCCGATTGCCGTGGCGGAATTGTCGCATCGCGTGCCCCACGGCTTTCACGGCAATTGGCGGCAGGGCTAGACATCGCCATGAGCATCCTTCTGGGTCTGACCCCGTTCATTCTGTTCTTCATTCTGATGCGGCTGTCGACGCCGTTCGTCGCGCTGGCCGCGGCGACGGCGTTGTCGGCGATCCTGATGGGCCGTGGCGCGCTGCGCGGCGTCAGCCTGAAGATTCTAGAAATCGGCAGCTTGATCCTGTTCGGCGTTCTGACGCTCTACACGCTCGTCGCCCATCCGGATTGGAGCATCGCCGGGGTGCGGCTCGCGGTCGATGCCGGCCTGGCGCTGATCGTGCTGATCTCGCTGGCGATCCACCGTCCCTTCACGTTGCAGTACGCGAAGGAGTTGGTGCCGAAGGAATTTTGGGACCATCCGATTTTCATCCGCACCAACGACATCATCACCGGCGTCTGGGCGATCAATTTCATGATTTCGGCGGCGTGCGACGCGGTCGCGATCTATCTGCCCTCGGTGCCGGTCGCCGTGTTGATCGCGGTGACGGTCGCCGCCTTTGTCGTCGCGATTTGGTTCTCGGCATGGTATCCCGCGCGGGTACGCCGGAACCGGGCGCCGCCGCCGGCGCCGCAGGCTGATCAGGAGGGACCATGGCGCTGCCGTCATTATTGCAAAACCGCTTGAGGCTGCCGGCGATCGGCGCGCCGATGTTCATCGTCTCGGTGCCGGAGCTGGTGATCGCGCAATGCACCGCCGGCATCGTGGGTTCGTTCCCTGCCTTGAACGCGCGGCCCAAGGAACAGCTCGAAGAATGGATCGTGCGGATCAAAGACACGCTTGCGTCGTATCAGGCGGCGCATCCGGGGGCGAAGGTCGCGCCGTTCGCGGTCAACCAAATCTGTCACGCCTCCAACGACCGGCTCGATCACGATGTCGAGGTCTGCGTGCGCCATCAGGTGCCGATCATCATCACCAGCCTGCGCCCGCCTGCCGACGTGGTGAAGGCCGTGCATGCTTATGGCGGCGTGGTGTTCCACGACGTGATTTCGATGCGCCACGCGCGCAAGGCCGCGGAGCAGGGCGTCGACGGACTGATCCTGGTGTGCGCCGGCGCCGGCGGCCATGCCGGCATGCTGTCGCCGTTCGCGCTGGTGCCGGAGGTGAGGCGGTTTTTCCCCGGCACGATCATCCTCTCCGGCGCGATCGCGACGGGGAACGCGATCCTGTCGGCGCAGGCGATCGGTGCCGATCTCGCCTACATGGGCACGCGCTTCATCGCGACGCAGGAGGCGAACGCGCCGGCCGCGTATAAGCAGATGATCGTCGACACCGAAGCCGCCGACATCGTCTACACCTCGCTGTTCTCCGGCATTCTCGGCAATTATCTGAAGCCGAGCGTGGCGCGCGCCGGTCTCGATCCCGAGAATTTGCCCGGCGCCGACAAGAGCACGATGAGCTTCGCCACCGATCGGCCGTCCAAGGCCTGGCGCGACATTTGGGGCGCTGGGCAGGGCGTCGGCAGCATCGACGACGCGCCGCCGGTCGCGGCGCTGGTCGCCCGCCTCGAAGACGAATACCGCGCCGCGCGCACACCGCAGCCGGTAGCACACGTGGTCCGAAGCCACGATAGGCATGACCGGCGGGAGGTCGATGACCTGGCGGACTTGTTTGCCCACGACTTCGGCACCGGCGAGGTCGGCTCCGCACGAATGACAGCACGCCGGGGCATGCTCGGCCACGGCGTCTGGCTCCCGGCGCTGTAGGTTCGCCCCCGGGGCACCGGGTTGTTTCCCCCGGTTGCGCTTTTCGGCCCTGGCCTCGGCACGGCGTTCTGCCCTTTTCTTGCGTGGCCCTATCGGGTCAGACGAGGGCGGTTTGCCCGTGGTCGAGGAGCCCGCTTTGAGCAGCGCTTCCAAACGGGAGACCATGTCCCGAAGCGCTTCGTTCTCTGCCTGCAATAGCTCAATAGTACTGAGCGCTTCTCGCAGTTTCTCTCGCAACGAGCCCTCGGCCACACCATACGGTTCTAACCGACGGTGGGCCCTGAGTGGTGGATCCTCACCCTACGCGCGATCGGGGAGCTGAATGCTTACCTCACGGCGAGACCTACGGCAGCGTCCCTTCCATGCCATGAGCTACCCCACATGTGCGCCTAGCCTCGCCTTTTCGCGTTTTCACGCCGTCTGAGCTGGGAGCATCCGCCAAAGTGCCTGTCCTGTAAGGGAAACTGGGGTTGCTGAAGACTCCATCGCCCTCACAGGAAGGCACTTTCTAAGTGAAGAAGCGTAGCCCACGTTGGGCCAAGATGAAAGTTTCCGCCGACGGTGCCGGGGTGGCCTCTCATGCCGGTTGCGAGCTGCTGAGAGAGCTGGCGGCGGCGACCGGCTTGGTCGACGCCTGGGACAAGTCGCTCATCGGCACCTACTCTGGCCTGCCCTTTCACTTCCCCGGCCAGGTGCTTTCCGACCTGGCGGTGTCGATCGCAGACGGGGCGACGTCGATCTCGGGCTTGAGGGCGCTGCGGGACCAGCCCGGCTTGTTCGGCCCGGTGGCCTCGACCCCGACAGCGTGGCGGGCACTCGACAAGGTGTCTGAGGGGCACCTGTCGTTGTTGCGAGCGGGCCGAGCCCAGGCCAGGGTTGCTGCCTGGGCGGCTGGTGCGGCACCAGAATCTCTCAACTGAGCTGGTGCTCGACTTCGACGCCACGGTCGTGATAGCCCACTCCGAGAAACAAGACGCTGCCCCAACCTGGAAGCACAACTTTGGTTTTCACCCGCTCTACTGCTTCTTGGACCGCCCCGACGTCTCTTCGGGCGAAGCCCTGGCCGGGCTGCTGCGCCCGGGCAACGCCGGCTCCAACACCGCCGCCGACCACATCGCCGTGCTCGACATGGCGCTGCAGAGCCTGCCCCCCGAGGCCCGCCCCGGTGCCGAGGGACGCCTCAAGCTGCTGGCCCGGGCGGACTCTGGCGGTGCCACCCACGATTTTGCCGCCGCTTGCCGCCAAAGAGGCGTCGGGTTCAGCTTCGGCTTGCCTGTGACCGAAGAGGTCAGGTTGGACATTACCCTTGTCCCAGAGGACATCTGGGAGCCGGCCGTGGAAGCCGACGGCGAGCCCAGACCAGGTGCGTTCCTGGCCGAGCTCACCCGTATGCTCAACCTTTCGCCCTGGCCAGAGGGCTCGCGGGTCATCGTGCGCTGCGAACGCCCGCACCCCGGCGCCGCGCTGACGCTCTTCGAGGCCCAAGACGGCTGGCGTTACACCGCTTTTATAACCGACACGGGAAGGGCTGTAGTGCCGGACGGCATCGCCGGGCTCGAGCTGCGCCACCGCCTCCACGCCCGCGTCGAGGACCGCATCCGCCAATCAAAAGCTGCTGGGCTCAACAATTTCCCCTGCGAGGGCGCGGACGAGAACAGAGCCTGGATGGAGTGCGCTCTCGCCGCCGCCGACCTGGTGTGCTGGTCCAAGCTCATCTGCTTTTCCGACGAGCCCGTCATCACCCACTGTGAGATCGACGCTTTCCGTTACGCCATCTTGCATATGGCGGCACGGCTCACCCGCTCGGCCCGGGCCGTGTACCTGCGCCTAGACCGCACCTGGGCGTGGTCCAAGGTGCTGGCCAGGGGATTTTCACGCCTACGGGCGGCTTTCGGCTGAAACCGAGCTCCTTGCCCCGGGACCGCCTATCGCACACCGGGCCCCGACGCGCCCAAAAATGGCTGACCTGTCCCCGATAGCCACCCGGAGGCGCCCACCAACGGGCGACGACGGGGCCCCAGCCGGCTTTTCGCCATGGACGGCGCCTCTGCTGATCTGGGAAGTGCTTTACAGGCTTCGGTCACGACGTCGGTGCGCCTGCGTGAAACAGCGAGGCTAGGTGTTAGCGTTACGATAGGGGTCACCCAGGCACTTAGCGCGACGTAGAACGTCCTTGAGGCTGTTGATAAGGCGTTCGTAGCGATGAGCTGAAAGGCTACGGTGCGATCTGTATCACCTTTGTTTGCACCAATAGTGACTCTCGCCGAAAAGATACCCTTCTCGCACGACCTTCGGATTACGAGAATAGGTAACTGTGAATGACTGACTGGAGAGGGGCCAAAGCCGGCAGGTAGCGGCGTTACGCACGTCGCCTGTTTATCGTCGTCGTTCCGCCGGATGCCGGTACTGTACCCGGAGCAGCACTAACAGATAGGACTGTGGCCCGAGGGATGCCCGCCACGGCGATGTAGAACTTACCCGGAGCACGCGGAAACGTGGTTGCGGGCTATAAGCGCAAAGCCAACGGTACGGCCGCCAGCCCTGGGTTACGCCCGATGAAGACCCTGGCCGTGAACGTGCCGCTTGCGCAGTCCTTTGGATTACGAGAATAATCCACAGCCAGTGACTGCCGGAAGAGGAGCTGAAGCTGGCAGCTGGTTGCGTCCCTGACCCTGCCTGTAACGACCGCCATGCCGCCATTGGCCGATAGCGGCGTAGGCGTGGCATCGACCGAGAGGACGGCAAGAAGTGGGGCTCCGGGCCCCAGGCGTGGGTGGCGTCGTCACGGCCGGTGGCGTCGTTGTGGCGGGGGCGGGCGTTGTTGGCGGGGACGATGCGACGGACCGAATCGTGGGGTCGGTAATTCCGTCTGCACCGAGGTCAGTGGCAAGCTGAGACTCGTCAAGTCTAAAGTGTGAATCGCCGATTCCACGTCCCCGACGCCGACATCGTAAGCCGCTGTGCCGATTTGGAAGAAGTCCGAGAGGCAGTCGGCCCAATCCCTCTGGATCGTAGGATCGGGCGCCTCAGGGCTACTGCCGGTTAGATTGTGCACGCGTCCGTTTGGAGGGCGTAGCCCTGCTGCTCGCAGGGGTATTCGTCGTCTCCTTGCTCACAGCTTTGGACGGTCGAGACATCCGGGTCTAGGACGTTCAGATCGGGATTGAGAGTATTGTCGACCCATGCCTGTAATGCGGCGGACTGGCCGGAGGACGGGGTAGTAGCCGCGACCATGAGCCCCGACGTGACCCCCACTGTCATGATGACGGACAGCGCTACCGCCTTCAGCCGCTGGGCTCTTGGCCATCTCATTTTTAGATCACACTTCCGTTGGTGGCGGGTGTTAGCTCATCGCCTAGCCTCGCCTTTTCCGCGTTTTCACGCCGTCTGAGCTGGGAGCATCGAGGATGGTCGGGTAGGGAGCTGGCGAGGTGACCTGCTGTAGGCGATGCTGGGCTCAGGTCCCTCGGTTTCCCGAGGGCCGCCGTGATCAGCAGCCGTAGCTGGCTCCTTCTCCAACTCCCCCCCATCGAACCGGGCATGCGGTTCGCCCGCACCCGGCTCACCGACGTCCTTCACCTGCGGTGTTCGGCCGGAGCCCGCCAGGGCCTATTCGGCCTGGGGGCGACGACGATGCCATTGAGGGAGACCAGGCCGAGGCTGTCCGAAGACCGGTACACCTGCGCGAACCCCCATGACCGGCCGTGCTTGTGCTGCTTGGCAGTAAACAGCGCGACCCGCATCACGGCGTAGCTCCTGATCTCGTCGAACACCCAGGCCGAGTTCCCGAAACGGAAGAACCCGGCCCAGCCGCGGAGGAAGAGGTTGAGCTCTCCCACCACTTGTTCGACCGGTGCAACCAGCCGAGCCCGCATCGTGAGGAACCGGATGCGGTCGCGGGCGTGCTGCACCGCCCGTTTGGAGGGCCAGCGGGCCAGAAACACATACCCGTCGGTACCTCGGCGTGTTCTTGAGCGCACGAGCCGATGGTGGAAACCGAGGAAGTCAAACCCCGGCTCACCTTCGACAAGCTGCACGATCCGTGTTTTCTCAGGCTTCGGCTGCAAGCCGAGCCCGTTGAGAAGCATGGTCAGCCTGGCCAGGGCGGCCTCAGCTTGGCCCCGGTTCCGGCAGACCACCAGCAGATCGTCGGCATATCGGGCCAGGCGCCCATAGGCGGGACGCCAGGCCCGGTCTAGCCGGTTGAGGTACACATTACAGAGCATGGGTGAAATCACCCCTCCCTGGGGAGTGCCCGACACCGACCGCCGGACCGTTCCGTCCTCCATCACCCCGGCGCGCAGAAAGGCGCGTATGAGTGCGAGGACCCTGCGGTCACAGACACGCTCGGAAAGTGCCGACATCAAACCTTCGTGCGGGATCGCCGTGAAACAGTTGGCGATGTCCGACTCGACAATCCAGCGCCGTCCCCCGAAGGACTCGTCGATGACGACCTGCAGGGCGTCGTGCGCCGACCGCTTGGGCCTAAACCCGAACGAGCACGGCAGCATGTCCGCCTCGAAGATCGGCTCAAGCACGATCTTCACGGCGGCCTGCACAACGCGGTCGCGGACCGCGGGGATCGAAAGCGGTCTCTGCTCGTCCTGGCCCGGTTTGGGTATGTACACCCGTCGGGCCGGGAGCGGCTTGAACCTACCTTCCCGCAACTCCGCTTCCAGTTCGTCGAGCAACCGGGAAACCCCGTAACGCTCGACATCAGCGATGGTGGTCTGGTCGATGCCCGGTGCGCCACCATTGCGCCACACCTGCACCCACGCCCTCAACAACACGTCCCTGCGGTGGACTTTGTCGTAGAGCGCATGGAACCGTCGTCCGGGATCGGCCTTGGCCGCCCGGTAAAGCTTGCGCTGCAAGGCACGGACCGCGTCGAGGTCATCCTCGGCACCAGGGGTGGGACTAGCCACAGGGGCACTCACCGGCCTCTCCTTCTTGCGCACGCATGGACGAAGCAGCGGCCCTTCCCATCACCGGCGGTTGTGTTGTCCGTCCGGCTTGATCGGTAGTATGGCCGCCTCCGACTCCCTGCTGACTGGTCGCCCACTTCCCCTTTCGGGTTATAAGACGCCACACTCCGGTGAGACTTCGCAGTCACCGGGCCAGCGAGGGCCTCCACAGTTCCCGTCGCCACCTTCCGAACGTTCCGAGCCCTCTACGCCGGGGAGTTCCTTGCGGCTGTGATCCAGGGTCTTCACCGCTTCCATGGCCTTCGCCCTGAGGGACGGGGCTCGGCTCTCCCTTGTCCCGCTGGCGCGGGCACATTCACGGCGCGGCAGGCTTCGCGTGATGCTACGGACCGCTCAGTCGCTCCCCCTTGAAGGGCTTTCGACGCTGGGCTTCGACCCGGCCCGTTTCCAGGCCGAGCCGCCAGCCTGCTACCGGGCCTCCTGGCAGCTACCCGGACCGGACTTGCACCGGCTGGCGACGACGAGCTTCAGATCGAGTCAGGTCACGTCTTCATCAACGTCACCCCTCCCGATCACTGTGCGCACTCCCGTTGTTTGTGGAACTTGGGTGACGGCCCCACTGTTGCAGGCGGTCTGATAATACGCCTTTGGTGTGACATTTTGGCGGTTTGAACGGGTCATCAGCTTGATTATTTATTTAGGCGTCGAGGAGCTCTTCGAAAGTGATGGGCTCGGCACAGGTCGGGCATGTCCCTCCAGCGCCAAGGCGGCGCATGAAGGTGTGGCAGTCCTCACAGAGCTGAGAACCGACCTGTCTCGCCTCGCAGTCGGGGCACTGGTAGACGGTGTGGTCCTTGCGGGACCGGCCGGCAGGTAGGTCTGGGATCTCGGGACTGGGCTGGTGGCGGAGACGCCATGCCTTTTGGCGACAACCGTCGCTGCAGGTGGTGCGGGGCCTCCCCGAAGGGAGAGGGTCGCCGCACACGGTGCAGGTTGTCGTTACGGGACCGTTACGCAACGGCATTTCGGGCTCCGTTGCCGGCCTGGTCGCGCCGGCGGGCGACCTCGGCGCGGATCTTTGCCGTGAAGGCAGGCATGTCCCTGCAGCCCCAGATGCGCCGGAACGACCGCTCGGCTTCGAGCATGCCCGCCCCTACCCAGCGCCGTGTCATCCTGGGGCCTTTCCAGTTCGTCACCCGCCCGCAGAGCCGCTGCACGACCGAGATCATCGACTCCACGGCGTTGGTGCAGGTGAGCGAGCGGGCCAGGCCTGCCGACGGGCCGAGGCGGCGAACGGTGAACATGTCGTCCAGGCCCTCTCTGAGGCTGGCCGCCGCCGAGGGGTAGCGCTCGTCGAGCTGGGCGGCGATGCCTTTGGCGACCTTGAGGCCACGCTCGGGGTCGGTGTCGGCGAACGCCTTGGCCAGTTGGCGGTCGACGCTGGCGGCGTAGCCCTTGGGCAGGTACCCGCCCACATTTCTGCGTTTATGGAGTTGGCAGCGCTGGATAAGGGCACGGTCGCCGAAGACCCGCCCCACGCCGGCGGCCAGCGCTTTTGAGCCGTCCAGGACGAACAGCACGCCGGCCTCGCAGGAAAGGCCGCGCGAGACGAGGTCGGCGAGAAGGTCCTTCACGACCGTGGTGTTCTCGGTGTCGCCTTCCCACAGCCCGACGGGTACCTTGGTCCCGTCCGTCGTGATGGCCAGGGCCACCACGATGCAGCACTCGGCGAAGATGACGCCGTCGATCATCATGGCGGCCACGTCGAGGCTCGGAGAGGTCCCGGGCCACCAGCTCGGCCAGCTTGGCCTCGGTCGCCGCCTTGAAGCGCCGGGAGACCGCCGACTTCGAGCCGCTCCGGGCCACCGCCTCCAGCTCGCCTCGCCGATGGGCTCGGCCACCAGGTCGTGGCGGCGGGTGGCCACCCCGGCGAGCATGCGCTCCAGGGCGACCTGGGTCAAAAGGTCGCTCGAGGAGAACACGGCGTAGGTGTCGAGGCCGACCTCGCCGCTGCCGTCGGTGCGTACCGCCCGGGGACGGCGCACCGGCACCGTGCGGCCGCCCAGCACGACCGAGCCCGGAGCGCTGCCGTTGCGCTCGGCCACCCGGTCGGGGTCGTGCTTGCCTTTCGGCCCGACGACGCGGGCCAGCTCCTCTTGCATCATCTCGGCGATCACGACCAGGCCCGTGGCGCACGAGAAGGCCATCAGCCCCTCTTTGATCGCGCCTTGCAAGTCGGCCATGAGCGAGGCTGGGCTGCACGGACAGCTTGGCCAACCTCGCCGCTTCAACCTCCCGCGGCGTAGCCGGCGCGAGGGGTATCTTCTTGTTCATTGGTGGTGGTCCCTTTCCTTGTTCGGATGTCTTGGTGGACGCCCGAACACCTACCAGCATGGCAGGCGTCAGGCGGGGGACCGCCACCTCAACTTCCACAAGGG
>CAVSQC010000023.1:0-190914 GCA_963729845.1 uncultured Alphaproteobacteria bacterium | reverse complement strand
TCTGCCAGTGCCGGCGATTTAGGGCGCCGTCCACGCAAGTCGAAGCGCGCCCGTTCATCGTCGTCCCCGCGGAAGCGGGGACCCAGGGCAGGCGACGAGCGCTGACCCTGGATTCCCGCTTTCGCGGGAATGACGGATGAAGTGTGGCGATCCGCGCAGACATTGCTCTAGCCCGCCGGCCAAAATTGGGTTCGTTTGGAAATTTCATATATCTTGCGTCGTCGGCCCGCCTCCGCTTCACCTGTTCCCCTGAAATTTGCCGTTGATTATCAGGTCCGCCCAGCCGCCCGCCTGCTCACCCCCACAATATCCGCGACGGGTCCGAACCGCATTTAGGCCCCTTCCGCCAACCCGCCTCCCTGTGACAGCGCCTGCATCTGCAGGCGGTTTGCAGGTCAAAGCGAGCATCAACCCACTCCGACACCCGTACCGGTTGCTAACCAACGTCGCACCGATGCCTTGCATGCTAGAACAAAACAAGAACTAATGTCAAGGGCTAACGTGCGAGCCCCAGGCGTTTGATGGGACGCCTTCTCGACCTTGCTTGATCCATGTCAAAGGGCATCTGCGAGCAATCGGGGAAAATATAACTAAACCAAAAACCGAAACACGATCGGAGAGACCATGGACGCGAAGACTGACGACATGAGCGCGGGCAATTGTCCGGTCGTGCACGGGACCACCAGCCTCGGCATGCGATCGAACAGCGGCTGGTGGCCGAACCAGTTGAACCTCAAAATCCTCCGCCAGAACTCGTCCCTGTCCAATCCGATGGGCCCGGCATTCAATTACGCCCAAGAATTCAAGAAGCTCGACGTCAAGGCGCTGAAGAAAGACCTCGCCGCGCTGATGACGCACAGCCAAGACTGGTGGCCGGCGGATTTCGGCCATTACGGGGGCCTCTTCATTCGCATGGCCTGGCACAGCGCCGGCACCTACCGCGTCGGCGACGGACGCGGCGGCGCGGGCGCCGGCCAGCAGCGCTTCGCGCCCCTCAACTCTTGGCCGGACAACGCGAACCTCGACAAGGCGCGCCGGCTCTTGTGGCCGATGAAGCAGAAATACGGCCGGAAAATCTCCTGGGCCGACCTTATGGTTCTCGCCGGCAACGTCGCGCTGGAGTTCGATGGGCTTCAAGACATTCGGCTTCGGCGGCGGTCGCGCCGATGTATGGGAGCCTGACGAAGCCGTCTATTGGGGCAAGGAGGACGCCTGGCTCGGCTGACAAGCGCTACACCGGTGACCGCGAGCTCGAGAATCCGCTCGCCGCCGTGCAGATGGGTCTCATCTATGTCAATCCGGAAGGGCCGAACGGCGTGCCGGACCCGCTCGCCGCGGCCAAGGATATTCGCGAGACCTTCGCGCGCATGGCGATGAACGACGAGGAGACGGTTGCGCTCATCGCTGGCGGGCACAGCTTCGGCAAGACCCATGGCGCCGGCGACGCGAAGCTGGTCGGCCCCGAACCCGAGGCAGCGCCGATCGAGCAGATGGGCCTCGGCTGGAAAAGCGAGTACGGCACCGGTAAAGGCAAAGACGCCATCACGGGCGGTCCGGAAGTTACCTGGAGCACAACGCCGACCAAGTGGAGCAACAGCTTCTTCGAGAACCTGTTCGGTTACGAATGGGAGCTGACCAAGAGCCCGGCGGGTGCCTATCAGTGGAAGGCGAAGGGCAACGCCGCCACGATTCCGGATGCCTTCGACGCGGTCGACGCGGCACGCGCCGACCATGCTGACCACCGACCTCTCGCTGCGGGTCGACCCCGCCTATGAAAAGATTTCTCGGCGCTATTACGAGCATCCGGATGAACTCGCGGATGCCTTCGCTCGAGCGTGGTTCAAGCTCACGCACCGCGACATGGGTCCGCGCGCACGCTACCTCGGCCCGGAGATTCCTGAAGAGGAATTAATCTGGCAGGACCCTGTCCCCGCCGTCGATCACGAGCCGATCGGCGCTAAGGACATCGCGGACCTTAAGGCCAAGATTCTCGCCTCGGGACTTTCCATTTCCGAACTCGTCGGGGCTGCTTGGGCTTCGGCGTCCACCTTCCGCGGCTCCGACAAGCGCGGCGGGGCGAACGGGGCGCGCATCCGTCTCGCGCCGCAGAAGGATTGGGAGGTCAGTCAGCCTGCCCAATTGGCGAAGGCGCTCGAAACCCTTGAGGGCATTCAGAAGGCGTTCAACGGCACGGCGAAAGGCGAAAAGAAAGTGTCGCTCGCCGATCTGATCGTGCTCGGCGGCTCGGCCGCCGTTGAGCAGGCTGCGAAAAAGGCGGGACACAACGTGACCGTTCCATTCGCGCCCGGCCGCACCGATGCGTCGCAGGAACAGACCGATGTCGAGTCCTTTGCCTATCTCGAACCGGTCGCGGACGGCTTCCGCAATTACCTCAAGGCCAAGTTCACCGTATCGGCAGAGGAGCTTCTAGTCGACAAGGCGCAACTCCTGACCTTGACCGCCCCGGAGATGACGGTTCTTGTCGGCGGCCTGCGCGTCTTGGGCGCGAACCACGGCAAGTCGCAGCACGGCGTCTTGACGAAGCGGCCAGAGGCGCTGACCAACGACTTCTTCGTGAATCTCTTGGATATGGGCACGGAGTGGAAGGCGACCTCGGATGAAAATGTGTTCGAGGGGCACGACCGCAAGTCCGGCAAATTGACCTGGACCGGCACCCGCGTCGATCTCATCTTCGGTTCGAACTCCGAGCTGCGCGCCCTTGCCGAAGTCTATGGCTCCGCCGACGCGCAAGGGAAATTCGTGGCCGACTTCGTGGCGGCGTGGACCAAGGTAATGAACGCCGACCGCTTCGATCTCGCCTGATGATATTGCGCTAGCCCGCGAGTTCTTTCGACCGCTTGGCGGCCGCGAGCACGGCTTTTTTCAGCAGCGGCTCGAGCCCGTCTTTCGCCATCAGCACGTCGAGCGCGGCGCGGGTGGTGCCGCCGGGGCTGGTGACGGCCTCGCGCAAGGCGCTCGCCGGCTCGGGCGAGACCCGCGCCAGCTCGCCCGATCCCGCCACCGTGGCGCGCGCAAGTTTTTCCGCGAGCGGTTCCGGCAATCCCGCCTCGACCCCGGCCTTGGTCAGGCATTCGATCAGCAGGAAGACATAGGCGGGGCCGCTGCCCGAGACGGCGGTGACCGCGTCCATCAGCCCCTCGTCGTCGATCCACGCCACGTCGCCGACCGCCGACAGCAGCGCGTCGGCGCGGGCGCGGCCCGCCGCGTCGACCTTGGCGTTGGCGCAGGCGACGCTGATACCGTGGCCGATCGCGGCCGGGGTGTTGGGCATGGCGCGCACCAGCGCGGCGCCGGGGCCGAGCTGGCTGGCGAGGAAGCCCAAGGTGCGCCCCGCCGCGATCGACAGGAACAGCGTGCCGGCCGCCGCCATCGCGCGGTAATGCGGCAGCGTCTCGGCCATCACCTGCGGCTTGACCGCGATCACCGCCGCCGCGGGCTTGATCGCCGGATCGAGATGGTCGGGCGACGCGAAAAAAGCGACATGCGGGCGATAGGGTTTGCGGCCGCAAGCCCACCGCCGGCTCGACCACGACGTAGCGCTCGGCGAGATCGCGCTCGAGCCAGCCGCGAAGCAGCGCGCCGCCCATGCGGCCGCAGCCGATCAGCAATAACGTCGGAAGCGCGACGGGCGCGCTCACGCCTCGCCGATGGGATCGATCATGGCGACGGCGATGGCCTCCTCGGCCGGCTTGCCGCCCCACACCACCAGCTGGAACGCGGGATAGAAGCGTTCGCATTCGGTCACGGCGATATCCACCAGATCCTCGAGCTGCTCGACACTGGCACCGCCGGAGCCGCGCAGCAAGACGCCCTGGCGGAAGGCCGGGGAGAGATCGTCGCTGACCAGATCGAAATGGCCGAGCCACAGACGCTCGTTGATCGCCGCCAGCAATTCGAGGACGGCGACGCGGCGCGCCTTCGGCACCTTCATGTCGAAGCTGCAGGAGAAATGCAGCGCCGAGATTTCGCGCTGCCACAGAAACAGGAGCCGGTAGTCGGACCATTTGCCGGAAATCTCGACCAGCAATTCCTCGTCGCTGGCGCGGTCATGCGCCCATTGATTGGCCTGAACGATTTCTTCCGCGAGATCGATCGGGTTACCGAGGGTCGGCCCGCCGCCCACCGACAAAGAGGTCATCATTCCCCCTTCCACAAACCAGCGGTCAGGCCATTTTTGCGATATTTAGCGGTTACGTTGGCCCGACCACCTATAGGTAGCCTGGGGGGTTTCGCGACTCGGCGCAAGCATTGAAGCGAATCGGAACTGAAAAAGGTGGGGACGAAATCGCGCCGCGCGAGTCGCTGCGTCGAGTCCCGTCATGCCAACGACAACGAACCACCAAGACACCAAGACACCAAGTGACGCACGGCGCCGTACCGGCGTAAGCCGGTATCCACCGTGTCGCTGCGCCGTGGACCCTGGCTTTCGCCGGGGTGGCGACCGCTTAAGTTTCTTGGTGCCTTGGTGTCTTGGTGGTGAAAACTTTATCTGCTTACGGCTTCTAGCGCGTGTCGCGCTCGAGCTTCAGCGCCGCGAGTTCGGCCTCGAGCGACGCGACGCGGGCTTCGAGCGCTTCCTCAGTCTCGCGCGCCTTCGCCGCCATCGCCTTGACGGCGTCGAATTCCTCGCGCCGCACCACATCCATGCGCGCCAGCACTTTCTCGGCCTGGTCCCGGAGCCGGGATTCGATCTCGCTGCCGAAGCCGGCGAGATTGTTCAAGGCGCCGTTCGCGACCTTGGCGAGATCGTCGAAAAACCGTTTTTCACTTTGCATGACGGAACTCCCTGTCCGTGGGGTTGCCTACATACTTAGAACGGCGGCGGCGAAAAACCAGAAGGGCCTGGCCGTCGCCGGCCAAGCCCTTCGAATTGGTGGAGCCAGCCGGGATCGAACCGGCGACCTCTACAATGCCATTGTAGCGCTCTCCCAGCTGAGCTATGACCCCGGGAAAGTCGTTATCCCGATTATATATTCATCCGACGGGAAACGCCAATCGCGCGCGCCGCGGCGGCGTCAACGCTCCTCTTCCTCGTCGACATTCTCGATCACCTCGGCCATGTCGTCTTCGTCCTCGCCGAGTTCCGAAGCGTCCTCCAGCACTTCCTGCTCTTCTTCGGCCTCCTCCTCGCCTTCGGTCTCGGAATCGGCCTCGCCTTCCTCTTCGGTCTCTACCTCGGCGGCGCCTTCCGGCGGCAGATTGTCAGGCACGTCCTCGCTGGCGATGGCGGCGACCAATTCGGGATCGACCTCCTCGGCGACGATCGGGCCGAGCGCCGTCTCCGTCACCACGGCGGCGCGCGTGCGCCGCGTCTTCACCACCGCCTCGGCATCGAAATGCGTGCCGCATTTCGGACAGACAATGGGATCGTGCCGCATGTCGTAGTAGCGCATCCCGCAATTCGGACACAGCCGCTTCAATCCCCATTCCGGCTTAGCCAATTATTCCCTCCGCGCTGCCGCGATCTCGCAGATGGCGGCCAATTGCCACGATCCTACTATCCTGTCAAAAGCAAAATCGCGTGGCACCGGCCGCGCCGTCGGCTATCGTTCGCTGCCGACGCCCGCGATATGGACATTGTTCTCGATGAACGCAACTGCCGCATTGCCGCTTCATTCCGCGAAAGCCCGCGCGTTGTCGGGGCGCATCGCGATTCCGGGCGACAAGTCGGTGTCGCATCGCGCGCTCATCTTCGGCGCGATCGCGGTCGGGACCACGCGCATAGCGGGCTTGCTCGAGGGCGAGGACGTGCTCAACACCGCGCGGGCGCTGCGCCGTCTCGGCGTGCCGATCGAGCGGAGCGCCGATGGCGCGTGGACCGTGCACGGTGTCGGGCTCGGCGGCCTTGCCGAGCCGGAAGCGGTGCTCGATCTCGGCAATTCCGGCACCGGCGCGCGCCTCTTGATGGGGCTGGTCGCGACCCATCCCTTCACCAGCTTCTTCACCGGCGACGAATTGCTGTGCCGCCGGCCGATGGCGCGCGTCACGACCCCGCTCCGTGCAGATGGGCGCGCGCTTCGTCGGCCGCGAGGGCGGATGCCTGCCGCTTGCCGTCATCGGCACCAAGGAGCCGCTGCCGATCGAGTATCGCTTGCCGGTGCCATCGGCGCAGGTGAAGTCGGCGGTGCTGCTCGCCGGCCTCAACGCGCCGGGCGAGACCAGCGTGATCGAGCCGGAGCCGACGCGCGACCACACGGAGAACATGCTGCGCCATTTCGGCGCCCAGGTCGCGGTATCGGACGGGAAGGACGGCGCGCCGCATCACCGTCGCCGGCCAGCCGGAGCTGGTCGCGTCGGCCCTGACGGTGCCGGGCGATCCGTCTTCGGCCGCGTTCCCGCTGGTGGCGGCGCTGATCGTGCCGGGCTCGGCTCTCACCGTCGCCGGCGTCGGACTCAACCCGCTGCGCACCGGCCTGTTCGAGACGCTGGCCGAAATGGGCGCTGATATAAAGTATGAGAACCGCCGGGTCGAAGGCGGCGAGCCGATCGCCGACATTGTCGTGCGCGCCGGCGCGCTCAAGGGCGTCACCGTGCCGGCCGAGCGCGCGCCCCGCATGATCGACGAATATCCCATCCTGGGCGTCGCGGCCGCGTTTGCGAAAGGCCGTACCACGATGCACGGCTTGAAGGAGCTGCGCGTCAAGGAAAGCGACCGGCTGGCGGCGATGGCGACCGGCCTCGCGGCGTGCGGCGTCGCGGTCGCGGTCGAGGGCGACAGTTTGATCGTGGACGGAACCGGCGCGCCGCCCGCCGGCGGCGCCGCGATCGCGGCCAAGCTCGATCATCGCATCGCCATGTCGTTCCTGGTCATGGGCATGGCGGCGAAGGCAGCGACGCGGATCGACGACGGCGCCGCCATCGAGACCAGCTTCCCGGGTTTCGCCGAGCTCATAAACGGCGCCGGCGCCAAGATCGGCGCCACATGATCGTCGCCATCGACGGTCCCGCCGGCGCCGGCAAGAGCACCATCGCGCGGCGTATCGCCCTGCATTTCGGCATCGCCCATCTCGACACCGGCAGCCTCTATCGGGCCGTCGCCCTCGAGGCGCTGGCGCTGGGCGATCCGGCCGATCCCGCGATCGCCGAGCGTGCCGCCAAGGCGCTCGATCTGTCGCTTTTGGAAGACCGACGGTTGCGCGACGAGCAGGTGACCGCGGCGGCGTCGATGGTGGCCGCGATCCCGGCGGTGCGGGCGGCGCTGTTCGATTTCCAACGGGATTTCGCCCATCGCCCGGGCGGCGCGGTACTGGACGGCCGTGACATCGGCACCGTGGTCTGTCCTGACGCCGACGCCAAGCTGTTCCTGACCGCGACCCCCGAGGCGCGGGCCCTGCGCCGTACCCGGGAGTTGCAGGGGGAGGCCGGCGGGTCTATATACCAGCGCGTTCTTGCGGATATGAAAGCCCGCGATGCGCGCGACAGCGTGCGTCAGGCGGCGCCGTTGGTTCCCGCCGACGACGCTATCGTGATCGATACCAGCACGCTCGATGCCGATGCGGTGTTCGCCGCGGCGCTGGCGGCCATCGCCGACAAACTCGCCGTCACAAAACGGTAAGCGCAATCGGCTTTCCTATCCACGACGAATACCGGGCATCGCCGCCGCGCCCGACTCTGCGGCGGACCTTTCGGACGCGTCTCCCGCGCATCCGCACTGCCAGACCTTCGGGAGCAAAGTGGAGAGCGCATGGCCGTCACTGATTACGCGGAGAAGCCAAAGGAAAGTTTTGCCGCACTGTTGGATGAATTGCTTGGCGCTAGCGCCGGGCTCGAAGGCACGGTCATCAAAGGCACCGTGGTCGCGATCGAGAACGACTCGGTTCTGATCGATGTCGGACTGAAGGCCGAGGGCCGGGTGCCCCTCAAGGAATTCCAAGGACCGGGACGCGGCGCCGACATCAAGCCCGGCGACGTCGTCGAAGTCTTCCTTGAGCGCATGGAAGACAAGCATGGCGAGGCGCAAATCTCGCGCGACAAGGCGCGGCGGGAAGAGGCCTGGACCCTGCTCGAAAAGAACTTCCAGGGCAACGAGCGCGTCAACGGCACCATTTTCGGCCGCGTCAAGGGCGGCTTCACCGTCGATCTGAACGGCGCCGTGGCGTTCCTGCCCGGCAGCCAAGTCGATATCCGCCCGGTGCGCGATATCACGCCGCTGCTCGGCACGCCGCAGCCGTTCCAGATCCTCAAGATGGATCGCTCGCGCGGCAACATTGTGGTGTCGCGCCGCGCCGTGCTCGAGGAGAGCCGCGCCGAGGCGCGCTCCGAGCTGGTCGCGAGCCTCAAGGAAGGCCAGGTCCTCACCGGCGTGGTCAAGAACATCACCGATTACGGCGCGTTCGTCGATTTGGGCGGCGTCGACGGTCTATTGCACGTCACCGACATCGCGTGGCGGCGCATCAATCATCCGTCGGAGGCGCTCCATATCGGCCAGAGCGTCAAGGTGCAGGTGGTGCGCTTCAATCCGGAGACGCACCGCATCTCGCTCGGCATGAAGCAGCTCGAGGCCGATCCGTGGGAAGGCGTCGAGAATAAATATCCCTCGGGCACCAAGCTTAAGGGCCGCGTCACCAACATCACCGATTACGGCGCGTTCGTCGAATTGGAGCCGGGCGTCGAGGGACTGGTCCATGTCTCGGAAATGAGCTGGACCAAGAAGAATGTGCATCCGGGCAAGATCGTCTCGACCAGCCAGGAGGTCGAGGTGATGGTGCTTGACGTCGATCCGGCCAAGCGCCGCATTAGCCTCGGCTTGAAGCAGTGCATGGAGAATCCCTGGGAAGGGTTCCGGGAGAAATATCCGACCGGCACCGAGCTTCAGGGCGAGGTCAAGAACATCACCGAGTTCGGCCTGTTCGTCGGCCTGCCCGGCGACATCGACGGCATGGTCCATCTCTCCGATCTCGACTGGAACAAGCCGGGCGAAGAGGCGATCAAGGACTACAACAAGGGCGACGTGGTCAAGGTGCGCGTGCTCGACGTCGATGTCGAGAAGGAGCGCATCTCGCTCGGCATCAAGCAGCTCGAATCGGATCCGTTCGAGTTCAATCTCGCGGCGCTGAAGAAGGGCGACATCGTCACCACCACGGTGACGGCGATCACCGACGGCGGCGTCGAAGTCACGGTCGGCGACGGCATGCCGGGCTTCATCCGCAAATCGGAACTGTCGCGCGACCGCGCCGAACAGCGGCCCGACCGGTTCGCGGTCGGCGAAAAGGTCGACGCCAAGATCACGGCGATCGACAAATCGTCACGCAAGGTGACGCTGTCGATCAAGGCGCGCGAGGTCGAGGAAGAGAAAAAGGCGATGGCCGAGTTCGGTTCGTCCGATTCCGGCGCCAGCCTCGGCGACATTCTCGGCGCCGCGATCAATCGCTCGCGCGCCAAGGAAGAAAAGCCCGAGCAGGAATAAGCGGAACGGCGAAGAGCGCGGCTAGCGGCCGCGCTCTTCGAATTGCGAAATCACATTGGCCGCCATCACCAGGGACGCGCCGGCCGAGACAGGCGGCCGCGGGTTTGCATCGTTGGCCGCGGCTTCGATAGCGAGACCGGCCTGGCTCAACGTCGCGGCGACAGACATGCGCGCCGTCTTGACATCATCCGTCGCGGGCGCCTTGGCCTCGCGCGTATCGGGCACAGCCGAGCATTGCGGGATCGAGGGGCTTGCGTCCCTGACGAGCTCGCCGCTGAACGCGCTCAGCCACGGCCCGGCGAAAGCCCCGAGTTTGTCGAACATCGCGCGGATGGCCGGTGCCAGCCGGTCCTCGAATTCGGCGGTGCGGGCGTCCGATCGGCTGGACTGGCTGGCCAGATAGCCTCGCGCCGGCGCCCGGCGTACTTCATGGGTCTTGAACGTGGCGTCGTTGTCGACGCACAGATGCCCGGCCGCGATCAGGCGTTGATCGAGCCAAAGATTGCAGGCGCTGATGCAGACCGCGTAATAGGGAATTCGCACCAAAGCGCCGGACGCGACCGCGGCGTCGACGCGCGCTTCGTAGGCGTCGACATCGCCGCCGCCGTCGTAGTCGATCGTTATCGTGGCCGGAACCGTGTCCGTCGGCGGCATATGAGGGAAGCAGAAGGCGCCGCTGACGGCGGCCGCCTGAATTGCGAACGCCAGAACGGTTAGCTTAACCGAACAAAAAAAGCGCATTGCAACAAACCCCTTCCTCGGTCGGGAAAAGGGTAGGTGCAAATCCTCTAGAATCTGTTAGCAGGCCCCCACGACACGGCGCGGTTACGGCACAGGCACGCCATTCAACCGGCGTGTTGCGCCCGCGACCCGACGGGCCGGGACACGCCTGACGTCGCGGTTAATGCCGCTAAATTCTCGGGATTTTCTGCGCGATGACGGCGTGGAGGTGCCACGACACCTGCAAGGCAACCCGCTCCGCGGCGGCAAATTCCTTGAGGTCGGTGATTTGCCGCAGCTCATTGAGCAGGATGCCGTCGATCATCCCCGCTACCGGGCGCCGATGCAGCACCGTTTCGATATTGGGATTTGGTTTGACGCCACGCCGTTTCATCCATGGAATGAAACGCATCTGGACGCGGTCTGTCACTTAATGATCCGTTAACGGATCGAGATGCGTTGGGCTAAGCGCAGCGGAGCCGGCGGCGGCCGTCCGCTTCGGCCACGACGGCGAGCAGCCGCGCGGTCGCAATCGGTTTCGCCACGCCGAAATCGGCGCCCAATTCCACCGAGATGCGCAGCACGTCGTAGCCCTCGCGCCTGGCGCCGCCGGTGATGGCGACAATACCGACAAAAGGATCCTGGTCGCGAATCTTGCGAATTGTCGCGATCCCGTCCTCGCCCGGCATGAAAATATCGGCGATCACGATGTCGAACGGCCGCTCGGCGAATTTTTCCAGCGCCGCCACGCCATCCGCCGCCTGTTCCACGCCGTGTCCCGCGGAGGTCAGTATTTCCGCGAGCAGATCGCGGATTGCCGGTTCGTCGTCAATCAGCAGGATTTCCGCCATGCCAATCTCTCTCGCCCGAAAATCAACACGGCAAATTCGCGGCGGTTCCTATCATTCATGGTTAACGCCCGGCCCGCCGCACCCACGGCGGATGTGTCCCGGTCACTGCACTGGTGGGCCCTCCGGATTGCATACAATTTGTCCAAGACTGTTTGAATCCCGCCCATTGGTCCCGCCCAATCTTTGTCCATTCACCGCTAAGATTTTCTGTTCCGTCACGGATTCTTCTCAATGACCCGTGATGGCACCGGAATTGCTATTCGATCAATCGGATTGGGGGAGATATGGCCAGCGAGACGGCGCGGTCGGTTGCTGCTGAATCCCATGCCTTGGCGACGACGCCGGCGCGCTGCCGATCATCGACATGCAACGCGATTTTCTCGGGCTTGGCGGCTTCGGCGACATGCTCGGCAACGATGGCGAGCAATTTGGAAGGTGACAAAAAATCTGGGGAGGAGTGGCGGGCGGCAACCAATGAGGGGTTTGAGCCATGGCCATGTCGGATAGCGTAACTGGGTTCCGGCCCAAGCTTTGGGTCGCCGGCGATTTGAATGCATTTTTCGGTTTCGGCACCAACATCCTGGTCAACGTTCTGGTCTTGACGGGATTGTTGCGCTTCGTGCTGAAAATGCCGGACCAGCTCGTGTTCGGCCGCATCCTGCCCGCGACGGGGCTGATGCTGTTCCTGTCCACGATGTACTACGCTTGGCTGGCCTACCGCCTGGCCAAGAAAGAAGGCCGCGCCAACGTCTGCGCGCTGCCCTCCGGCATCAGCGTGCCGCACATGTTCGTCGTTACCTTTGTCATCATGCTGCCGATCCTCGCCAGGACACACGATCCGATCCAGGCGTGGGAAGCAGGACTGACCTGGGTTTTCATCCAGAGCTTTGTGCTGATGGCAGGCGGCTTTATCGCGCCGTGGGTCAGAAAGATAACGCCGCGCGCCGCTCTGCTCGGTTCGCTCGCCGGCATCTCCATCACCTTCATTTCGATGAGCCCAGCGGCGCAGATTTTCTCGACGCCGGTGATCGGCGTGGTGTGCTTCGCCGTAATTCTTGCCAACTGGTTCGGCGGCGTGAAGTATTTCGGCGGCGTGCCGGGCGGTTTAGTGGCAATCCTCGTCGGCAGCGCTATTGCCTGGGGTTCGAACATTTTCGGCATGAATTTCGGCGGGCTGAGCTTCGGCAATCTCGCGGGCTCGGTGTCGAGCTTCGGCTTTTCATTCCCGGTGCCGGAAGTCGGCCATGTCTTTCACGGCTTTCAATATCTCTGGGTGATCCTGGTCACCGCGATTCCGTTCGGCATCTACGATCTCGTCGAGGCGATGGACAACGTCGAGAGTGCGCACGCCGCGGGCGATTCATTCCCGACGACGCGTGTGCTCACCGCCGACGGGGTCGTCAGCTTGATCGGCTGCCTGATGGGCAATCCGTTTATCAACACCGTCTATATCGGCCATCCCGGATGGAAGGCGATGGGTGGCCGCATGGGCTATTCGGCTTTGACCGGGATCATGATTCTAATTCTGTCCTGGTTCGGCATCATCGCGGTGATGATGGCGGCGATCCCGGTGGTCGCGATTCTGCCGATTCTGCTCTATATCGGCATGCTGATCGGGTCGCAGGCCTTTCAGGAATCGCCGAAGGCGCATGCGCCGGCAATCGTGCTCGCCTTTCTGCCGCAGATCGCGGCCTGGGGCAAAGGCCAGATCGACAACGCCCTAGGTGCCGCCGGCACGAATGCCCATGCCGTCGGCTTCGATCATCTGCTGCAGAACGGCGTCAATTACCATGGTCTCGATATTCTTGGCGGCGGCGCGACGCTGGCCGGCATCATCCTGGGTGCGATCACCGTCTTCATTATCGACCGGCAATTGGAGAAGGCGGCTGCCTTTGCCGTCGCCGGCGCGATCCTGACCTTCTTCGGTTTTATCCACGGTGAAGCGATCGGGATCGGGCAATCGACCACCGTGGCTGTCGCCTATCTCGGCGTCGCGATCGTGTTGATAATCTGCGCGCGCTATGCCGAGTTCCTGCCGCATCCGCACCACGCAAAGGAACCCCAGGGCTTGGCCGCAAAGGAGGCGGCGGAGTAGGGCAAGGTTGCAATCAGATCGGTGGCGGCGACCAGCGACGGAATCGCCGCGGAACTCGGCAGCACCAATGTAGGATCGGCGCGACGGCGCAACCTCCGTTCGCCCTTGAGCCCCGATTAGCCATTCTCCTCGACGCCGCCGAAACCTTGGGTGGCGGCCTTGGTGGCCGGGCCGCCGATACGAGAATTGAGAACGTAGGCCAAGATGCGCTGAATAAGAGCGCCGCCGGTGATATGCTGAACATAAGAAAATGCCCGACCAAACCACCGTTCGCATCTTCATCTCCTCGCCCGCGGACGTCCGTCCGGAGCGGCTCAAGGCCGAGCAAATCGTGGCGCGGCTCGACCGCGAATTCGCCTATCACTTCCATGTCGAGCCGCTGCTGTGGGAGCGCGAGCCGCTGGTCGCGACGCATCATTTCCAGGATCCCGAAAACATCCCGCCGCCGCATGGCTGCGACATCGTTGTCGTGATTTTGTGGTCGCGTCTCGGCGTGGTCCTGCCCGCGGACAAATACCGCGGCGCGGTGTCGGGGCGTTCGCCCGTGACCGGCACGGAGTGGGAATTCGAAGACGCGCTCGCCAGTGCGCGCGAGACGGGCGTGCCGCACCTCCTTTTGTACCGCAAGGTGGCCGAGCCGGAGGGCCGCGGTACGCGCGAAGCATTGCTCGAGCGCGCCGCCCAGCTCGATCTTGTCGAGGCGTTCATTGCCCGTTGGTTTCGCGGCGCCGGCGACCAGAGCCTGTCCGCCGCCTCGCACAGCTTTACCGACACCGGTGAATTCGAGCAGGCGCTTTATGAGCATCTCCATGCGTTGCTGGCGCGCCGGGCCGGCGGCGCGGTGGCCGAAGGGGTGATCCGCTGGCACGACGCGCCGTTCCGCGCGCTCTTGTCCTACGAATACGAGCATGCGCCGGTATTTTTCGGCCGCACCCGCGCGCGCAACGAATTGCGTGAGCTGCTGGTCCGCCAGATCGATCGCGGTTCGGCCTTCGTCCTCGTTTTCGGCGCCAGCGGCTCCGGCAAGTCTTCCCTGGTCAAGGCCGGGCTGCTGCCCGATCTCGCCTTGCCGGGTATGATCGGCCGCATCGCGCTGGTGCGCCGGGCGATGATACGGCCCTCCGACGGTCCGGGCGACCCGCTCGATACGCTCGCCGCCGCGATATTGTCGCCGACGGCCCTGCCCGAGCTCCAAGGACAGCACTACACGGCGGAACGACTTGCGGCGCTGTTGCGCAAGATACCGGAAGAAGCGGCGGTTCCGATCGAGCAAGGCCTTGCCGCGGCCGGCAAGGCTGCCGGGCTGGTCGAAGCCGCCGACGACGCGGCTGGTGCTGGTCGTCGATCAGCTCGAAGAGATTCTCACGATCGACGATCTGAGCGACGACCGGCGCGGCGCTTTTGTCGCGGCACTCGCCGCGCTCGCGAAGTCCGGCCTCGTCTGGGTCGTCGCCACGATGCGCAGCGACTTCTTCGACCGCCTCGAGACCTTGCCGACATTGGCCGCGCTCTCGGAGGAGGGCCGCTATCTGCTGTTGCCGCCGGACGAGGCCGAGATCGGCCAGATCATCCGCCAGCCGGCACAGGAAGCGGGACTGCGCTTCGAGCGCGATCCCGCCCGTGGCGTGGATCTGGCGGATACGATCCGCTTGGCCGCCGTCAGCGACGGCGGCGCCCTGCCGCTTCTCTCTTTTCTGCTCGATCAGCTGTGGCAGCGGCGCACGGATGTGGGGGTTTTGACCTTTGCCGCATACGACGAGCTGGGCGGGCTCGAAGGCGCAATCGGGCGCCGTGCCGAGGAAGTCTTTCTCGCCCAACCGGAGGCGGTGCGGCCCGAATTGGTTCCGCTGCTGCGCGCCCTCGTCACCGTACGCGGCACGATGGCCACCGCCCGCGCGGCACCGCTCGAATCCTTCCCCATCGGCTCGCCGCGGCGCGTCCTGGTGGACGCTCTGCGCCATCCGCGGGCGCGGCTCTTGGTGAATTTCGACCCGATGTCGGAGCAGCGGGGGCCGGCCTCGCCGCACGCCGAAGGGGCTGAGCCGAAGGGCGCAGGCGACGGCGGCGGCGCGCAGCTGCGCCTCGCTCACGAGGCATTGCTGACCCATTGGCCGCGGGCGAAGGCGCAGATCGAAGCCGACGCGCGCGATCTCGACTTGCGCGGCCGGCTCGAAGAGGCGGCCGAACGTTGGCAGGCCGCGCACACTTCGCGCGAGAGGCGGGGCCGGGTCATTGCCGGCCTGGCGCTTGCCGAGGCGCGGTCGTTGCGCGTCCGTTGGGGCAGCGAATTGCCGTCGATGCTCCGTGAATTCATCGCCGCCTCGCGCCGCGCCGCGCGGTGGCGCGTGATTCGCGTGGCCGGAATGGTTTCGGCCGCGCCGGCGGTTCTGGCGTTGCTTGCCGTTCTGGTCTGGGCGGCGTTGGTGTGGTCGGGGGTGCGCCGGGTCGAGGCCGAATGGGCCGCGAACCAGGTTTTTGTCCCGATCCCGGCGGGCTGCTTTCAAATGGGTAGCCCCGACACCGAAGCAGGCCGTTTTCCCAACGAAGAGCCGTTGCGCCGCGTGTGCCTGAACGCATTCGCCCTCGGCAAATTCGACGTCACGCAATGGGAGTGGCGTCAGGTCATGATCTATCCGTTCAACGCGGACCCGGCCTATTCCAAGGGCGATCGGCAGCCGGTCGAGCAGATCAGCTGGAACGACGCTTGGTGGTTCGTCCGCCTGATGTCCTGGTTCGGCGGCAACACCTACCGGCTGCCGACCGAGGCGGAATGGGAATATGCCGCGCGCGCCGGAACGACGACGCCGTATTATTGGGGGGCGACCCCCGAGTCAGGTTGCGCATACGCCAAGATGGCGGATGCGCCGCTGAAGCAGTTCGTGGCCGGGGCCCTGGAAGTGGATTGTCATTACCGCAAATACGCCGGTACCGAGCCCGTCGGGTCGTTCAAGCCTAATGCCTGGGGCCTCTATGACATGCTCGGCAACGTTTCCCAATGGGTCTCGGATTGCTACGCAAAGAGCTACCAGCATGCGCCGGCCGACGGCAGCGCGGTCGAGACACAAGGCTGCAAGGCGCGGGTGCTCCGCGGCGGGTCTTGGGTCAACGTACCGCGCGACCTTCGCGTGGCGAATCGCGCCTTCAACGAGCCGCAAGCGCGAAGCGGCAACAACGGGTTCCGCGTGGTGAGAGCGGGCGCGCCTTGAGTGCGGCCGCTCCGAACCCGGCGGCGTTCTACTTCACATTGGTACGGGCGATGACCGCCTCGAATTCCGCCTGGCTCCAGGGGCGCGCCGGAACCGGATCGAGATCCGGCTCGACGCGGGCGCCCCAGCGCGCCGGGATCGTCTCGCTGCGCCGGGTGGCGGCACTGGTGACGACGACGCGACCGCTGAGAACGCCGATCCGATTCGATCCCGTCTCGGTGAACCAGTCGCCGGAACTGGCCACGGCGGAGCCCGTCGCGGTCTTGATCTCGAACGTCGCCGCAGGCGCAGCCTCCGTCACCACGGTCCGCAATAGCCCGCGCCGGAGGTTCAGCACCGCTTCCAGCCGCTGTCCCGTGCTCGAGATCCGATAGGCGGCGATCGTCATCTCGGTGCCGGAAGCGACGGAGATGACCGACCCGTCGCTCATGCGCAGTTTGACCTGGGCGTTTGGCGGTGCCTCGACCGTATCGGCGACGTCGAGCGGCTGCCCGAGCTTCAGCGGTGTACGCGCACCCAGCCGCTCGACGAAGCAGTCGCCGTTGAGTGCCGCGACGGTTCCCACCGTCGCGGCCGTCGCGGCGCCGGCGGATAGCAGCAGCGAGGCAGCGGCCATCGCGCCCGCGAGCGGCCCTAACCGAAACATCCATCGCGCCATATCGCCACCGCCGGCTAGGGATTCGAGAACAACGGCCGACCGATCGTATCGGCAAACAGAAAGCCGAGCGACAGATGAAACTGGGCAACGACCCCGGTTCCGCTGGCGGTGTATCGGCTCGCCGGCACCAGCGCCTCGACCAGAAATTCCCACCCCTCACCGGCATAGCTCACGCCCGGGCCAAACAGCGCCGTGGGCCGCACCCCGTAGCTCCGCCCCTCGGGGATGGTGAAATCCGCCTCCAGCAGCGGCGTTAGACGGCGGAAAAAATCCGGAATGTCGAAGCTCTGCACCTTCGATTCCAGGTACGGCATCGAATATTCGAGCGTCACGCCGGCGGTGATCTGATTGGGCCGAGGCGCGTAATCGGCGATCTGGTTTCCGATAAAGCCCTGGATCGCGATCGGACGCAGATACGGCGCGTCGACATCCCCGAAGCCCTTGCCGAACATGCACCTCCGGCGTCGTTGCGCCGGAGCGATAAGCGCCGACGCGCTGCGCCCCGGTTCCGCCCCATTCGCGATCGAGTCCGATGCTCAACAGAAATTCGTCGGGTTGATCCTCGATCGCGAGGTATTTGAGGGTAGTGTCGAGATTGGCCCAGCCGAAATGCGGCGGCCCGCCGGGCACGCCGATGCGGGTGTACGTCTCCACCGCCTCGACACCGAGCCGGTCCGTGATCGACTTCATCAGCCTGAAATTGAAATTGCTGACGTCGCCGCCGCCGGTCATCGGCTGGCTCGTTCCCCAGAAATAGAACTCATCGCCAGGTGCGATCGGCGGTATCTCGGCGGGCGACACGAAGACCCGGTCCCCAATGTCGGTATAAGCGAGAGCGTCGCGCGCCGCCACCGTGAAACCAACCATGATCCCTAAGGCAGCCGCCAGTGTCGCGATCCGCGAATCACCGGTCAGCCTTCTACGGCCGCGCATCAGCATCCTCAACCGACTTCGCGGTGGAATCATATCACATCGAGGGGCGCTCGACTGAATTCCACCCCGGGATGCCGGCGTAGTAGATTTCCGGTCAGAGAGTTGTCGATCCGCCGCTGGTGGCGGTTCATCTGCTCCGTTAGGAAATGAGGGGAGTCTTACCATGACCATCCGTTGGGCCTTACTCGGCCCTGGCAGGCACGCCGAGAGAAGCGTTGTCCCGCAAATGAAAAAAGCCGCCGGCACGGAACTCGTTGCGGTGATGAGCCGCGATGGCGCGCGCGGAGGAGCCTTCGCCAAGAGACACGGCATCGCGAAAGTCCTCACCTCCTTCGATGACGTACTCCGCGACCGCGACATCGATGCGCTCTACGATGCGACGCCGGATGGGCTCCATGCGCAGCATGCGATCGAAGCCGCGCGGGCGGGTAAACATTCCTTGATCGAGAAGCCGCTCGCGGTTTCGGTGATGGAAGGCGAGCAAGTCGTGGCGGCCGGTCGCCGTCACGGCGTAAAGATCGGTGTCGTATTCAATCAACGACACGAAGAAGTACATCAAGTAGCGCGCCGGCTGACGCTTCAAGGCGAGATCGGAGAAATCAAGCTCGCCAGCGTGCAAATCCCGCTTCGTATTTCGTCGCCATCGCCCGCGCCGACCGCACCGAATTGGCGTGCCGATCCGAAGATGCGGTCTGTCGGTATTGTCGGGAGCATTGGCGATCACGCATGCGACACGCTTGCCTACATGCTGGGCCAGGACATCGAGGAAGTATCGGCCTTCACGGACGCGACGCAGAATGTTCCGCCAAGCGATCGTGTCGGCGGCATGTTGATGAAGCTGTCGAAGGGGGCGATCGGCTACGCCGCAGCCAGCTTCACGACGCCATTCGCGCGGCGCCCCTTCGAGATTCACGGCACCAAAGGATCACTGATCGTCGAAAACTCGTTCGTATATCTGACCGGCGCCGGCGACAACCCGACACCGAGACTGACGATCGTCAACGAAACCGGCAGCGGCACGCGGGACTATCCGCCCACGGAGTGTTTCCGGCTCGAGATCGAGCAATTCAATCGCGCGATCGAGGGCCAGGGCGAGCCGATGACCACCGCCTCCGAAGGCTTGCGTGCGCTCGCGATGGGCGACGCGTTCTATGACGCGATACGGCGAGGACGGGTGGCGCGGGTCGCCGAGTTCATGCCACCGCAAAACTGACCTGAACCATAAACGCATCGCAGCCTGCGGGGCGCCGGGCTCGGCCGCCAAAGTCAACTCGTGCCGCGAATTGCGGGCGTGCGGCCGAATCCGGATGACGCAGGATCAGTGATGTACACCGCCGCCACCACGGCCACCGCCGCCGCCATGACCGCCGCCTCGATACCCCCCACCGCCATGATAGCCTCTACCGCCACGACCTCCCCACCCGCCGCCCCAACCCGGACCATAGAAAAAGCCGAAGCCGTAGTCTGGGTAAGCGTAGTAAGGCCACGTCAGGTAGCTGTAAGGCACACAGTCGTAAGCCGGGTCGTAATAATAGCCCGGCGGACAGACATCCTGAGCTTCCGCTGACGGGATCAACGCCGCGCCGGACAGAGTGAAGCCGACACCGAGAACCAGCCAGATTCTCCCGGCCAGCGATCGTGCTCGATTCATCGTAGCCTCCGAAAGAGCTTCGCCGTGCCGCTATTCCGAACGATGGTGGTGGCGGTGACCGTGGCGGGGGCGCCCGCCGAACCGCTCGAACACCGCGTCGGCTGTCTTCTTTTGCTCGTCCGACAGGCTTGTATAAAGTTGGTCGAACACCGGAACGAACTTCTTCAGGGCGTCGGCATGAGCCTCGACAAGGCGCTCGTACCAGCGCATCGAGGCCACCGCCGATGCGTCGTTATCCTGCACCCGCTGCTGTAGAAGTGATGCCAACGATTGAGCATTAGCTGTCATCACATCGGCCAACGCCGTGAATTGGGGCTCCTGCGCCGCGGTGATATGAAGTTTGGCTCGAAGCTCCGCGATCCGGTCCTGCACATGATGCGCCGCTCCGTGTGCGTCAGTCTGCGCGATTGGGATCGGCGCGCTAAGCACGGGCGTGGACTTAGCCACAGACCCCGGAAATGCCTTCGCGCTCGGACTGCTGGCGATCACGCCTATAACTGCTGTTATTGCGACGGTGGCGCCCAGCCAATTCATCCCGTGCTTCATTGTTGAGATCCTCCGGCTTCAATTGAACAAACTATGCGCGGCGCCAAGCCGGGCATTGATCTGAATCAAGTCGGTCATTGCGGAAACCCGATCTCAGCACTGTCGGCCTTCGGGAGATTAAACCGGTCGCGAAATTCAGGGACCGCGGACCGCGGCGACACGGCTCTGGAGCGCCTTGGAGCGAATTTGCTGCGCCTTTCGCGACATCCCCCGGAGAACGGGGCAATGCCCGGACTGGCTGGCTGTGCTGGTAGTCACGTTCAAACCAGTCTCGGCGAACAATTACCCTGTTAATCAGGGAATTCGCTGCGATTTAGGCCACCTGGCCTCTCAGGAGCCGAAAAACTTCGACTAAACGTCGGGCATTGGATGAAGTGGCTGGGACGCAGCAGACGGACCACGACGGCGATTTACGCGGACGCAGTTGGAACCGAAGAGCGCACCATAGCGAGTCGATATTGGAACACCTTTTGAGAAATTCGGCGGTTTGAACTGGTTGAGCCCTTACCATTGCTGGCTTCTGCCGCGCGATGGGTAGATTCCGACGGTGGTGAAATATACTTTTCCCCTCACATCTTGAGGAGCAACCCAACCTCACATGTTCTGGAGGAAAATATGACCCTTATTCTCGTTATCGTTGTCCTCTTTCTGCTCTTCGGCGGTGGGGGTTATTGGGGTTATCGCCGTTGGCGATAACCTGGCCATGCGCTTCATCACCATCTCTTGACGGAGAACACTATGGATACCCATGCCACGACTACCGACAGAGTCACGACCACCAGTGGAGCCGCGATCGACGAGACGGATCGGCTTATTGCCTCCGATAAGGTCGAAGGCACGGCAGTCTATAATCGCCAGGACGAGCATCTCGGCACGGTGCATAATTTCATGGTCGATAAGTTCTACCGGCCATGTTGCCTATGCCGTCATGTCTTTCGGCGGTTTCCTCGGCATGGGCGAGAGTTACCATCCGCTGCCCTGGCGGGTGCTCACCTACGATACGCGCCGCGGCGGGTTTGTCGTCGATCTCGACAGCAGCCAGCTCAAGAAAGCGCCGACCTATACGGCGAGCAATATCGCCGAACTGGTCCGACCGGACCTATGGCAACCGTATCGACCAGTTTTATGGGATGACGCCCTATTGGGGCATGATCTGATCGCCGGCCAAGACAGCGGCCGCCCCGGGGCAGTCTCAAGTGTTGCCCTCGCCGTTCTGCCATCGTGACGATTGTGACGGACGCAAACTCGAAGGCGAGCGTTCTCGATGAAGGCGGAGAGGGTCGCAAACGACTTTCCTGTGGTTTGCGTCGGCGGTTCCGCAGGGGGCTCGACGCCTATACCCGCTTGCTACGCCACTTGCCGGCCGATATGGGCGTGGCAATCGTTATCGTCAATCACTTGCGCATCGTGGCCACCCAGCTCCATGAGATTCTCCCGCGCCACACCGACATGCCGGTCGAGGTGATCACGGAAGGATTGGTGCTCCGGCCCAATCACGTGTTCATCATCCCGGCGCAGCATGATTTGCACGTTCTCGATGGAGAATTTCGGCTCAAGCCTATCTCCAAACCGAGAGGCTGGCCTGATGTGATTACGGTGTTTTTGCGTTCTCTCACACGACATTGGAACGGCAAGCTGATCGCCGTTATCGTCTCGGGCTACGATGGCGATGGCGCGGCCGCACTATGCGGGATTAGGGAGGTGGGGGGCGTAACCATCGCGCAGAAGCTGGACACGGCCAAACAGCCGGACATGCCGGCGAGCGCCATCGCAAGCGGCTGTGTCGATTTTGCCCTTTCACCCGAGGACATCGCTAAAGAAATCATCCGGATCGCCCGGGCGGATGCCTAACGCCGACAGATCGGAGAACGCAACGACGCAAAATCGGCTCCCCCCGACCGGCGTTCGGTTCACTTGATTATGTTCATGGCGTTGTACACGTGTGCCATGCAGATCGTCTCGTCATTTTTGCGTAGTGCTTCCTTGGCCATGCCCATCTCTTTCGCGGCAGCCGCCCTCTTGGTCGGGTCGCTCATCGCGTTCATCGCCGGCTCGGATCTGGCCATTTCGTCCCGACAGTTCATCGTATCTCCGTGCTCATCGACATCTGTTTGCGCCACCCCCGGGGTGGCGGCGATCAGCATCGTTAAGGCGAGTGAGGCGAAAATTATGCGGATCATTCGAAGTCTTCCTTCCAGAAATGGCGGGGGGCGTCCCACCGTCGTCATGTCGTGCTCATCATGTTAAGGACGACGACCACAGACTACCGAGCAGCGATGCGGCCGAAGCAAACTCGGGAATTACCTAACTGACGGGCTCTTGTTTGCCACGTTGTTGTCCGCTTTGAGCCCGCGCAGGCGACGCTTTCCGCCGCAAGGGAAGCCGACGAAGCGCACGCCGCCGCGGTCGCGTAATTGAAGGGGCAGCGGTGGAATTAAACCGCTCACCCGCCAATGCCGATTTTTTCGCGCAGGGGTATTGAGTAGATTCCGAGGGTACCCATCGCCTTCCGAATTGGGCCAATTTCGCGATTGCGAAACTCTGAAAGCTCCCCAACAGCGATACGCGCTGCGATGTTGGCGTGCTCGGAGCAAAACTTTGTCGGTCTGGGAACCGTTCTGGCACCGCCGGTCTCCCAGACGAACTTCGGGGAGGAGAAACGGCAATGGCGCTGACGCTGGAAACGGTTCCGATCCCCTATTGCGGTCTGCCGGTTTCACCGGATGCACTCTGGTCGCGTTGGAATCTCGATCCGGTGCTGATCGCGCTTCTGGTTTTGGGCGCCCTTGGCTATGGCTGGGCCTCGCGCGGCGCCGGCAATATCGATAGCCGTCAAAAATCGTTGTTCTATTCCGGTTGGTTGGTTCTCGCCGTCGCGCTGATTTCACCGTTGTGTCCGCTGTCGGTCTCGCTGTTCGCCGCGCGGGTGGCGCAGCACATGATCCTGGTCCTGATCGCGGCACCCTTGATCATTGCCGGACGCCCTCAAACGGTAATCGCCGGGCTGCTCGGATATCGACGGGCGGAAATTGTCGCGGGAAGCGGCTTTACCGGCGCGCTTAGCGCGACCGGATTGTACGCGGCGTTGCTGTGGTTCTGGCATTCGCCCGGGCCCTATGCGGCTACCTTCGCCAGCGACATCGTCTACTGGTCGATGCATGTCAGCATGATCGGAAGCGCCCTGTGGCTGTGGCATGTGCTGCTCGACCGGCGGCGGGACCGTGCCGTGGCCTCGCTCGTTGCCGGACTGATAACCTCGACGCAAATGAGTCTGCTCGGCGCGGTGATCACCTTCGCGCCCCACCCGCTCTATTCACCCCACATTCTGACCACGATTAATTGGGGTTTGACACAGCTCCAGGATCAGCAGCTTGGCGGCGCCATTATGTGGGTTCCCGGCGGCGTGATCTTCCTCGCTATGGCGATGATTGTGCTGTGGTCGCTGATCGGCGATCGCGTGCAACGGCCGCTCTTGCCTTCGGAGCCATGATCGGAGCGATGGTCCCGCCCGTTCCCAAAAGCCGCCGGTCGGTCAACCGCGTCATCGCAAGCGCGATCTTCCTTGCCATGGCGTTTGTCACGGCGCCGGTACACGCGGAAACGCCGCTAGGCTATTTGCGCGGCTTCGGTGCCATGGCCCATGCCATAACGCCCCTGACTTGGGGGTTGCTGATTATTTCCATCGTCGTCTGCATCATCGTCATGGCCCTTGTGCTGGGCGGCATCTTGCTGAAGCGCCAAGCCAGCCATATCACCGCGGCGATCCCGCTGGTGCGCGGCGGCGGCGGTACGGGTTGGGTGGGGCTCGGAGTTCGGCATTTCGAGCGTCGTCCTGCTCGGCTCGCTGGTCTGGACTGTCGTCGTGCTCGCGGCCATCAATGAGCCGCCGACCAAACCGGCGCTGACCATCGAAGTCACCGGACAGCAATGGTGGTGGAAGGTGCGTTACCTTAGCGACGATCCATCCCGGATTCTGACCACTGCCAACGAAATCCATATTCCGACGGGAGAACCGGTTCGCATCGAGCTGATTGGTGCCGACGTGATTCATTCCTTCTGGGTTCCGCTGCTATCGGGCAAGACCGACGCCTTTCCGGGCCAGACCAACGTCACCTGGCTCGAAGCGGACCGGCCCGGACGCTATCGCGGCCTGTGCTCCGAATTTTGCGGCGTGCAGCACGCTCAAATGGGCTTCGAGGTCGTGGCGCAAAGCCCACGTGAGTTCGACGCCTGGTGGAGCGCGCAGTTGACGCCGGCGGCGACGGCCGGACCGCCCGCCATTGAACGCGGCGCCGCGCTTTTCACCTATCGCTGCGGAGCGTGCCACACGGTGCGCGGCACCGAGGCGGGCGGCGCGATCGCGCCCGATCTGACGCACCTCATGAGCAGGGCGACGATCGCGGCCGGAACGCTGCCGAACAATGTTGGCAGTTTGTCGGGCTGGATCGCCGATCCGCAAGCAATCAAGCCGGGAACGCTGATGCCGATCGTCTATCTCTCCGGACCGGAACTCAACGACATCCGATCCTTTCTCCTGACTTTGAAGTGAGGGCGCGCCGTGACGTCTTCAGAAGTCGAACGAACGCCTGAGATCGCCATCGCCGCGACAAGCTTCGACCGGCCGCTCGACCGGAGCTGGAAAACCGCGCCGGGCATCGCGGGATTTTTCTCGACGGTCGATCACAAGGAGATCGGCAAGCGTTATATCGTCACCGCTTTCGCCTTTCTGGCGGCGGGCGGCATCGAAGCCTTGCTCATGCGAGCGCAGTTGACCCGGCCAGGTGAGCATCTGCTGACGCCGGAGCAGTACGATCAACTGTTCACGATGCACGGCATGACGATGATCTTCCTCTATTCCATGCCGATTCTGTCCGGTTTCAGCAATTACATTTGGCCGTTGCTGCTCGGTTCCCGCGACATGGCGTTTCCGCGCCTCAACGCGTTTTCTTATTGGGTCTATGTCGCCGCGGGCCTGTTCATGTATGCCGGCTTCGCGATCGGCGCCGGACCGAACGACGGCTGGTTCAATTACGTGCCCTATTCCACGCGTCCTTATAATCCCGGCCTCAACATCGATTTCTATTCGCTGGGCATGATCTTCCTCGGTATCTCGACCAGTGTCGGCGCCGCGAATTTCATTGTCACGGTGCTGCGCACCCGCGCGCCGGGCATGTCTGTCGATCGCCTGCCGATCATGATCTGGGGCACGCTCACGGCGTCGGCGGCGAATCTGCTGGTCGTGCCGGCAGTCAGCCTCGCCTTTTTCCTGCTCTGGATGGACCGCCAATTCGATACGCATTTCTTCGATGTCGCCCAAAGTGGCCAGCCACTGCTCTGGCAGCATTTGTTCTGGATGTTCGGTCATCCCTGGGTTTACGCCGTCGTGCTGCCGGCGATGGGCATGGTGTCCGATGGGCTGCCGGTGTTCTGCCGCCGGCCCCTGGTCGGTTACACCGTGGTAGCGCTGGCGACGGTCGCCACCATGATCCTCGGCTTCGGTGTCTGGGTGCATCATATGTTCGCGACCGGATTGCCGAACCTGGCGCTGTCCTTTTTCAGCGGCGCCTCGTTCATCGTCACCGTGCCGAGCGCGGTGGCCGTCTTCGCCTGGACCACGACCATCTGGCTCGGCCGTCCGGTCATCACGACGGCGTTCCTGTTCTTCTCCAGCATGATCGTGCTGTTCGTGATCGGCGGCGTGTCCGGTTTCATGACTGCCTCGGTGCCGGTCGATTGGCAACTGACCCATACCTATTTCATCGTCGCCCACATCCACTACGTGCTGATCGGCATCAACGTCTTTCCGGTGGTGGGGGAACTCTACTATTGGTTCCCGAAAATGACCGGCCGCCTGCTCGATGAGCAGCTCGGGAAATGGAATTTCTGGACCATGTTCATCGGCTTCAATCTCGGCTTCCTGCCGATGCATCTGAGCGGGCTGCGCGGCATGCCGCGCCGCGTTTACACCTATGCCGAAGGCATGGGCTGGGATTGGCTCAATCTCATCACCACGGTCGGCTCGTTCCTGTTCGCGTTCGGCGTACTGCTGCTGTTCGTGAACCTGATCGCGAGCCTGCGGCGCGGCAGGATTGCCGGCGCTAATCCGTGGGATGCACCAACCTTGGAATGGTCGGTGTCATCACCGCCGCCGCCCTATAATTTCGCCGTCATCCCGCGCGTCGCCAGCCGCCACCCGTTGTGGGAAGACCGGCTGGCCGAGGACGGCGCCGTGCGCTCCTCGGTGACGCGGGGCATGGTGCTCGATCACGGCCGGGAGACCATCGCCACCACGCCGCTCGACGGTGAGCCGGATCAGATCCTGAAAATGCCGGGCGATTCCTACGCGCCGTTCATTTTGACGCTGGGCATGACGGTGTTGTTCATCGCGCTGCTGCTGCACTGGTGGTGGGTGGTGCCGGTCAGCGGCGTGGCGATCCTGGCCGCGCTGCTGCTGTGGCTGTGGCCCGAGCGGGAATTGGACCAGGTGGCGGAGACCCGCGCATGACCGACGCGGCGTTGCCCCTGGAACGCACCGGCCCGCTGCCGGTCGGGCCGACGGTACGGCGCGGGCTCGGCTGGTGGGGCGTGTTGTGCCTGATCGCGACCGAGGGCGCTCTCTTCGGCTATCTTCTGTTCTCCTATTACTATTTCGCGGTCCAGCACGACCAAAGCTGGTTTCCCCATCCGCTACCGTCGTTTCGCCTCTCGGCGCCCAACACGGTCATCCTGCTGCTGAGCAGCGTCGCGATGTGGTGGGGCGATCGCGGCGTCAGGCGCGGCGCCCGCGGCCAATTGCTGACGGGGGTTTCGCTCGCCCTGTTGCTCGGCATCATTTTCGCCGTGGTGCAAGGCTTCGAATGGCGCAACAAGGGCTTCGCCTGGCGCTCCGGCGGATACAACTCGCTCTATTTCACCATCACCGGATTCCACTTGATGCATATCGTGGTGGGATTGATCGTGCTCCTGACGATTCTGACCTGGTCGGCGCTGGGCTATTTCAGTCCCCGGCGCAGCGCGCCGGTGCTGATCGCGTCGGTCTATTGGCATTTCGTTAACGCCGTCTGGCTGGTGGTTTTCACCACGTTCTATATCACCCCCTATTTGTGGTGAGCGCGATGGCGATGTCGGCGGAACAATCCATGCCAACGCGCCCGCGGCGCTACCGCAGCCAGGTCGGCGTGACGCTGTTGTTCTTCGGCCTCATCGCCGGGCCGTTCGCCTGGTACGCGCAGCTTCTCGTGACCTACAGTCTCGCCAGCCATTCCTGTTTTCCGGCCGCGACGCCGCTAGCCACGTCGGGGGCGATCCACCCGGCCTGGATCGCGATTCTGGTCGTCAATCTGATCGCGATCGCGCTAAGCCTGGCGGCGGCCGTTTCCTCCTATTCGAATTGCCGCGTCGCGCGTGATGGCCAGGCGAGCGGCACGACCGAAAGCGTCCAGCGGATCGAAGGACGCTCCCGCTTCCTGGCGAGTTGGGGAGGGGCGGCCGCGCTGTGCTTTTGCGGCGCGACGATCTTCGACACGATCGCTCTGTTGGTGGTGCCGTCATGCCTGGGCTAGGCGCCGGATCGGCGGTGGTCGTGGTAGCGTTCGCGCTATTTTTTCACGCTGGCGTCGGCGCCGCTCAGGATCGCGCTCTGCGCGCCGACGTCCATCGCGGCGCCATGCTGATCGGGCAGCTCGGCTGCGGCGCCTGTCACTCGATTCCCGGCATTGACAACGCACACGGCCTGGTCGGGCCGCCGCTCGACAATATCGGCGAGCGCACGTTCATCGCCGGCCTGTTGCCCAATACCTCCGGCAACATGGTGCGCTGGCTCAAGGCGCCACAGAGCGTAGTGCCGGGGAATGCAATGCCAAATATGGAGTTGAGTGACCGAGATGCAGAAGACATTACCGCCTACCTCGATACGCTGCGGTGAGCCATCGTTGGGTCGGGCACAGCCGCGCCGCCTTTTTGCCGCCACCCTTCTGCTTGCCCTGACAGCGACAAGCGCGGGCGCCGCGCAAAGCGCCCCGGCGCTGGCTTCGTTCCAGCCGACCGGGGCCACCGCGAACTTCGCGCCCAACGATCCGCCGGGCGAGTGGCGCCGTCAGGCGCGCGACTACGCCAACACGCGGTACAGCACGCTCGACCAGATCACCCAGGAAAATGTCGGCCGGCTGCGCGTGGCATGGACATTCTCCGACGGTACCCAGTACGGCCACGAAGGCGCCCCGCTGGTCGTCGGCGACACCATGTACCTGGTGACGCCGTTTCCCAACATCGCTTACGCGCTCGATCTGAGTAAGCCCGGGGCGCCGATCAAATGGAGCTTCGATCCAGACCCGACGCCGATGGCGGTCGGCAAGGCGTGTTGCGACGCGGTGCTACGCGGCTGGGCCTATGCCGACGGCAAGCTGATCTACAATGTCCTCGACGGACACACGATCGCCCTCGACGCCAAGACCGGAAAGCTGGTTTGGCGCATCAAGATGTCGAATATTGCCAGCGGCGCCACCATGACCATGCCGGTGATGGTGGTCGGGAACAAGCTGTTCGTCGGCAACAGCGGCGGCGAGATGGGTGTTTATGGCTGGATCGCCGCGCTCGATGCGGATACCGGCAAGGAATTGTGGCGCGCCTACAGCGCGGGGCCCGACGATCAGGTCAAGATCGGGCCGGACTTCAAGCCGTTCTATCCGTGGCTGCGCGGGAAAGATCTGGGTGTCACGACATGGCCGGCCGGCGCGTGGAAGCATGGCGGCGCCGCGGTTTGGGGCTGGATATCCTACGACCCGATCCTCAACCTGATCTATTACGGCACCTCCAATCCGAGTCCGCGCGTGCCGTCGCAGCGACCCGGCCTCAATCTGTGGAGTTCCACCGTCTTCGCGCGCGAACGCCGATACCGGCATGGCCAAATGGGCGTTCCAGTTCACCCCGCACGACCAGTGGGACTACGACGCCACCAACGAGAACGTGCTGATCGACGTGCCGATCGGCGGCAAGATTCATAAGGCACTGGTGCAGTTCAACCGCAACGGCTTCGCCTACACCTTGGACCGCGAGACGGGCGAGGTGCTGGTCGCCAAGCCGTTCGGCAACATCAATTGGGCAACCGGCATCGACATGAAGACTGGTCAGCCGATCATCAACCCCGACAAGCGGCCGAAGCTCGGCGTCGAGGTCCCCAACATCTGCCCGACGGATATCGGCGTGAAGGACTGGCAGCCTTCCGCCTTCTCGCCGCGGACGGGGCTGCTTTACGCCGGCATCTTCAATATCTGCATGGATCTGACCGATCACGAGCAGTCCTACATCGCGGGAACGCCCTATGACGGCATGGAGATGAAGCGTCATGCCGGTCCCGGCGGCAACTGGGGCGAGTTCATGGCCTGGGATCCCGTGCACGGCAAGAAGGTATGGTCGATCGAGGAGAAATTCATGACGATGAGCGGTGCCCTCGCGACGGCGACCGATCTCGTCTTCTACGGTACGGTCGATGGCTGGTTCCGCGCGGTGAACGCGCGCACCGGAGCGGTGTTGTGGTCGCAGAAACTCGGTTCGGGAGTCATCTCCCAGCCGATCACGTACCAAGGGCCCGACGGGCGCCAGTACGTCGCCGTCGCCTCCGGGGTGGGAGGCGCGGCAATGGTGAGCGCGAAGATGAAAGGATTTCCGGCTCGCGGCAACACGCTCTACGTCTTCTCGATCGACGGCGCGTCACTCGAAACCGGTCCCGGACTCAAGACCACCGAGAGTACCGCCCCCGCGCCCATTCCGGATTCGTCGAATACCGGCCGCCAGTAATCGTGGAGCACGCCATGCGTCGCAAATTATCGGGATACGGTTGGGCCGCATTGGGCGCTTTCGCGCTGATCGCGTGCGGCCCGGCCCGCGCACAGACAAGCGTGGCCGACGAGAAGCCGATCGCGCAACTGGAAATTCCGCCCCTCACGCCACCCGAGGGTTTGCCCGCCCTCATTCCGCTCGGCGAAGCCGCCGGGGCGTACGCGCTCAACCTTCCCGACGATGTGCCGAATCCGCTGCAAGGCCAGCCCGGCGCGGTCGCCGAGGGCCATCGGCGGTTCATCGAGATGAATTGCGCGGGATGCCACGGCTACGACGCCGCCGGCGGCATGGGTCCGAATCTGACAGACAAGTATTGGCGCTACGGCGGTACGCCCGTCCAAGTCTTCAAGTCGATCTACGAGGGGCGGCCCGGTGGCATGCCGGCCTGGGGCGGCGCCTTGCCGGTCCAGGAGATTTGGAAGATCGTCGCCTTCATCGAGTCGCTCGGTGGGACCTATCCGGCCAATTTCTATCACCAGGCAAGGCAAGGCGACCACCAAGGCGAACTCACGGCTCCCGAAGTCATGCCGACGATTTCCGCCGCCGCTACAGCGCCCCAGCAAATGCCCAACCGGCCGGAAGATCTGCAGAAGTGAGCGACGCGCACCCACCTCCGGGGAATTAGTAGGTAGTTCCCGAATTTGCCGACGCGAGCCCGCGACAAGTAACATCGAACGCGTCAGTCCCGCACGGTTGTCCGCCGGGTCGATTATGGCAACAGGAGAAAGATCACATGAAACGCTCCTCTCTGGCGGTCCCTTTCGCGGCTTGCATATGTCTTGGTATGGCCGCTCCCGTGTTCGCGGCCGAGCCTGTGGCGACGACGGCGGCCAATCAGGTTTCTCCCGGCGAGCGGAATGCCTCCGCCATCAAACCGGCGGCAACGTGTCTGAGCGACCTGCGCACATTCGATAGTCAGATGCAGAAGGACGGCTACTGGCTGGGTGCGACCGGCTATGGCTACGGCTATCCGATAGGCGGCTACGGTGGGTTCGGCTACGGCTACGGCCTTCCGATGGGCGAACATCCGGCGGCGCCCCCGATCGGAGATCATCCGGTGGAGGCCGGAATGGGTGTATCCCCGGCGGCGACCGCGGCCGGTTACCACAATGTGCGGCCGGGCTACGAGGTCCGAATCCTCGTCGCCTCCGCCAACATCCTCGCGCGACACGGCCAACAGCAGGCGTGCGAGGACGTGCTCGCCACGACCCGCGGCATCTACAAAGTCTATGTCGCCGACATGCACAGCGGGCGCGTACCGATGGCGGACGTGCCGGGATGGCGCAAGCAGCAGATCGCCGCGGCGAAACCGGTTACGGATAAGAATACCTCGCTCCGATCCGACCAGTTGATCGGCATCGAAGTGCGCGACCCGAAGGACGAAGCTCTCGGCAGCGTCGATGACATCGTGATGAGTCCGACGACCGGCAAGATCGCCTATCTGGTGATCGCCAGGGGCGGGATTTTCGGCATTGGCGAATTCATACGTCCCGGTCCCCTGGGCGGACTTCAAGGTAACTACGAGCGTGAGCCTGCTCGTGCTCGACGCCACCAAGGGCACGATGGCGGCGGCACCGGCGGTGAATTACGAAGAATTCGCGATCCACGGTCACTTCGATCGGGAGAGTCAGAAGGTGGATGCCTACTGGAAGACGCACCTCTCGAACATAAGCACCGGCAGTTCCAAAGGTTGATCCGGTCTTCGATAACTTCGTCGGAGGGCACTGGTAAACGCAAGAGGAGCGCGCCATGTTGCGCAATGCATCGGCAATCAAAGGTTACGCCATCGCGGCAAGCGACGGCTCGCTCGGCACCGTGAGCGATTTTCTTTTCGACGACGCCACGTGGTTGGTGCGTTGGGTGGTCGTTGACACGGGCAAATGGCTTTCCGGCCGCAAAGTTCTGCTGCCCGTCTCGGTCTTGGGACACCTCGATCCGAAGGAAAAAGAATTCTCCGTCCGATTGACCATGAAGGAGGTCAAGGACAGCCCCGATATCGATACCGAACAATCCGTATCGCGCCAGATGGAGACCAAGGTTTATGATTACTATGGCTGGAGTCCCTATTGGGGTACCGGCTTTTACATGGGCGGCGCCGGCTATACGGGCGGCTCCGGCGCCATGAGCGGCGTTGACTATATCGGCGGCCTCGGATTGGCATCGCCTTCCCTGGGATCAACGCGTCGCGAAGAGCATGGTGCCGATGCGCGAAACGACGGCGATCCGCATCTGCGCAGCACGGAAGCGGTCACCGGCTACCATATCCATGCCAGCGACGGAGAGATCGGCCATGTTGACGACTTCCTCGTGGAGGAGGCCGATTGGAGCATCCGTTATCTCTTGGTCGACACCAAGAACTGGTGGCCCGGAAAGAAGGTCCTGATCTCTCCGCGGTCGATACGCGAGATCGATTGGACCGACGAGCTGGTGAATCTTGGTCTCGTTCGTCAGAAGGTCAAAGACAGTCCGGCATACGATCCGTCCATCACGGTTGACCGTGCCTACGACGAAAAATTCCTTACCTATTATGGCATCAACTGGGTCGCCAAGTGATCAGCCCTGGTGAACATCGGTCCCTTGGTACGTCCTAACCCGTCATCGAAGCGAGTGCGGCCTTTAGCGGGGCAACCGCCGTTCGGTGTCTCCGCCAACTCCGGCGAAGCTCGTGTGTTGAACAAGTCACGCGGGTTGACGACATGATCCGGCCGCGTCGAAGCCGTGCCATTCTCCTATCGTGTATGGCGCTGATGGTGACAGCCGCGAGTTCGGCCGGCGCGACGGATCGCGGGCAACATTTGGCACGAGCCGGGGATTGCGGTTCATGCCATACAGCGCGAGATGCCGCCACTGTCGGGGAAAAACACATGGTCGAGCACGCTAGCCGCGCACGGCGCAAGATCATCGTCCCCGGGCCCAAGTCGGAGAAGCGTCAGGTCGACGGGGCGCTGGTCTTGCCGCTGGCGCGGGCCCGATTTTGGTTTCGCGGCCTAACCCTGGGGGACTACGCCGATACCGCGGAGATCGCGCGGCGTCTCAAGTTGAGCGAGGCGCATGTTCGCCGGCTGATGCGGTTCGCGTTCCTCGCGCCTGACATTGTCGAAGCCATCGCCGAAGGGCGCCAGCGTCGCTCCCTAACCGTGAAGCTCCTGCTCCGCCGGAATCCCCGTCGCTTGGGATGACCAGCGCCGGATATTTGGCGAGCTCTAGTGCCGGTCTTAGCCGAACCTTGCGGGGCCGTTCCGCCCAAAAACGAGATACCAAAAAACGGCCCTCGGAGACGAACCCCCGTTAATGGAGGGCTCCCCGCCATTTGCCGTGGAGAGACTGACCATGACTGGCGGAAATGGCGCGTGACAGCGGGGTTTTCTGGTAGAGGCTCACGATATCGGGCAGGAGACCAGACTGGCTGGCTGGGGCGGGAGGATTCGAACCTCCGAATGGCGGAATCAAAATCCGCTGCCTTACCTCTTGGCTACGCCCCACCGGAGGCGCGGGGCCGGACGGCGCCCGCGCTGGGCCCAAGAGCTAATGTAATTTGGCCCGTCGCGAAAGGGCCTATCCCCACACCTCGCGCGCGACCTCGACGACGAGCCGCAGTTTCGCCTCCTGCTGTTCCGGCGTCAGCGCGTTGCCCTCTTGGGTCGAGGCGAAGCCGCATTGCGGCGACAGGCAGAGCTGGTCGAGCGGCACGTATTTCGCCGCCTCGTCGATGCGGCGCTTCAACGCGTCCTTGGCCTCGAGCCGCGGCGTCTTCGAGGTGACGATGCCGAGCACCACCATCTTGCCCTTCGGCACGTAGCGCAGCGGCGCAAAGCCGCCGGAGCGGTCGTCGTCATACTCGACAAAGAAGGCGTCGACCGCCAGGCCGCCGAAATAGGCCTCGGCGACGAAATCGTAGGAACCGGTCGTGACCCATCCGGACTGGAAATTGCCGCGGCAGGTATGCGTCGCGATAGTCATGCCGGCCGGCCGGTCCTTGAGCGACGCGTTGAACAGATCGACGTTGAAGGCGGGAACGCGCTCGTACGGCAGGCCGGTCTTGCCGTAGATAAATCCGGTCCAATCCTTGTCCACCAGCATCGCGAACGAGACGTCGTCCATTTGCAGATAGGTGCAGCCGAGCTTGGCCAAGCCCGCGACCTCGGCCCGGTAGGCGGCGATGGTGTCGGCCTCGGCGTCCTCGCGCCGCTTGTAGACCTTGGAAATATCGCCGGCGTAGATCGCGAGCGTCGCCATGTTGACCGACGGAATCGTGAGCTTCGGCACCGCGGTCGTGCAGGCCGATTTGAGGAAGGTGAAATCGTCGCCGAAAATCACATGGTTCAGCTTGATCTTGCCGGTGATGTCGACCTGTTCCTGGGTGAACGTCACGTCGCTCTGGCCGGCGCGGTGGAACGGCACGCTGAACAGATCATCGCGCTTGGTGAAGCCGTCGAGCGCGTAGATGAAATCGGAATGCCAATGACGCCGCCGCATTTCGCCGTCGGTCGCGACCTCGAGGCCGACGCGCTCCTGCATCCTGACCGCGTCGCGGATCGCATCGTCCTCGATCTTGCGCAAGGCCGCGTCGTCGATGCGGCCGGCGGCCCGATCCTCGCGCGCTTTCTTGACGGCGGGCGGGCGCAACAGGCTGCCGACATGCTCGGCGCGGAACGGCGGCTTGGTTCGAGCTGACATGGTTGCCTCCCGGTTGGTTGTTTGGCGCCAGTCTAGCTCCAACCCAAGCGCTCGACGAATCCGGGAACGACCCCATATTCGATTCGGTTATGCCGGTTGACGGCATCGGCCTGCCCCGGCAAGGTGCAACCCGTTCGCGGAGATCGCCGCTGATGAGCACTGCTACTTCCAACAAGACCGACGCCAAGACCGCGCCGCCGCTGCCCAAGCCGAGCGATCCCACGCTGCGCCGCATGGCGAACGCGATTCGCGCCCTGGCCATGGACGCGGTCGAGAAGGCGAACAGCGGCCATCCCGGCATGCCGATGGGCATGGCCGATGTCGCGACGGTGCTGTGGAGCAAGTTCCTCAAATTCGATCCCGCCGATCCGGCCTGGGCGGATCGCGACCGTTTCGTGCTGTCGGCGGGCCACGGCTCGATGCTGCTCTATTCGCTGCTGCATCTCACCGGCTATCCGGGCATGACTATCGAGCAGTTGAAAAATTTCCGCCAGGGCGGCAGCGCCACGCCCGGCCATCCCGAATATTGCCTGGAGCACGGGATCGAGACGACGACCGGCCCGCTGTCGCAGGGCCTCGGCAACGCCGTCGGCATGGCGATCGCGGAACGCGTGCTGGCGGCGCGGTTCGGCGCCGATCTGGTCGATCACCGCACCTACGCGATCGTCAGCGACGGCGATTTGATGGAGGGCCACAGCCACGAATCGATCTCGCTCGCCGGGCATTTGCGGCTCGGCAAGCTGATCGCGTTGTGGGACCATAACAGCATCACGATCGACGGCTCGACCGATCTCTCGACCGCCGACAATCAGCTCGAACGCTTCGCCGCCGCCGGATGGGACGTCGCCGCGGTCGACGGCCACGACGCCGTCGCGGTCGAGGCCGCGATCGCGCGCGCCAAGGAGACGCCCCTGCCCTCGATGATCGCGTGCCGCACCGTGATCGCGTTCGGCGCCCCGACCAAGGCGGGCACCGCCGCGGCGCACGGTTCGCCGCTCGGCGCCGAGGAAATCGCCGGCGCGCGCCGGCGGCTCGGCTGGGAATATCCGCCCTTCGTCATTCCCGACGATGTCGCCGCGTGGTGGCGCGAGGTCGGAAAACGCGGCGCGGCACCGCATGCCGCCTGGCGCGAGCGCATGGCCGCGAAGCCGCAGGCCGAGCAGACCGTGTTCCTGCATCGCACCACTGGCGTCTTGAAAAGCGGATGGAAAGATGCGCTCGGCGGCGTGAAGGCGAAGTTCGTTGCCGACAAGCCCAAGATCGCGACGCGGCAGGCCTCGGGCGACGTGCTCGGTGCTCTCGTGCCGGCGATCCCGACGCTGGTCGGCGGTTCGGCCGACCTGACCCCTTCGAACAATACGCTGGTCAAAGGACAGAAGGTCATCGCGCCTGGCGATTTCGGCGGCCAGTACATCCATTACGGCATCCGCGAGCAGGGCATGGCGTCGGCCATGTCCGGCATGGCGCTGCATGGCGGCATCGTGCCCTATGGCGGCACGTTCCTGATCTTTTCCGACTATGCGCGGCCGGCGATGCGCCTCGCCGCCTTGATGAAGCAGCGCGTCATCTATGTGATGACGCACGATTCGATCGGCCTTGGCGAGGACGGACCGACGCATCAGCCGGTCGAGCAGCTCGCCGCGTTGCGCGCGATCCCGAACATGCATGTCTACCGCCCGGCCGACGCGATCGAGACGGCGGAATGCTGGGAGCTGGCGCTGACCCACGCCGACGGGCCGTCGGTGCTGGCGCTGTCGCGCCAAGGTTGGCCGGCGCTGCGCGACCAGGCCGACGCCAACCTGTCCGCGCGCGGCGCTTACGTGCTGGCCGAGGCCGAGGGCGGCGCGCGCCAAGTGACGCTGCTCGCCACCGGCTCCGAAGTGTCGCTGGCAACGGAGGCGCGCAAGGCCCTTGCCGCTAAGGGCGTGCGCGCCGCGGTCGTGTCGATGCCGTGCTGGGCCTTGTTCGAGGCGCAAGATCAATCATACCGCGACCAGGTTCTGGGCACGGCGCCGCGCGTCGGCGTCGAGGCCGCGGCGCGCTTCGGCTGGGACCGTTATATCGGCGCCGATGGCGCCTTTATCGGCATGCACAGTTTCGGCGAATCGGGCCCGGCGCCCGAATTGTTTAAGCATTTCGGTATAACATCGGACGCTGTCGCGGAGGCGGCCGTCAAACAGATCGAGGGGAAACACCAGTGACGGTTCGTGTTGCCATCAACGGTTTCGGCCGCATCGGCCGGCTTGTCATGCGCGCCGCCCACGAGGCGCGGCGCGACGATATCGAGGTCGTGGCGATCAACGATTTGGGCTCGGTCCACGCCAACGCGCATCTCCTGAAGCACGACAGCGTGCACGGCAAGTTCCCGGGCACCATCGCCACCGGCCCGGATTGGATGGATGTCGGCCACGGCAAGATCCGCGTCATCGCCGAGCGCGATCCGGCGAAGCTGCCGTGGAAGGATCTGAAGGTCGATGTCGCGCTCGAATGCACCGGCCTGTTCACCAAGCGCGAGGCGGCGGCGAAACATCTCGAGGCGGGCGCCAAGCGCGTCATCGTGTCGGCGCCGGCCGACGGCGTCGATTTCACCCTGGTCATGGGCGTCAACAGCGACCAGCTCAACGGCAAGCACACCGTCATCTCCAACGGCTCCTGCACCACCAATTGCCTGGCGCCGGTCGCCTATGTGCTGAACGAAGGGATCGGCATCGAGCACGGCTTCATGACCACGATCCATTCCTTCACCGGCGATCAGAACACCGTCGACACGCTGCACAAGGATTTGCGCCGCGCCCGAGCCGCGTCGGTCTCGATGATCCCGACCTCGACCGGCGCCGCCAAGGCGATGGGGCTGGTGCTGCCGGCGCTCAACGGCAAGCTCGACGGCACCTCGATCCGCGTGCCGACCGCCGACGTGTCGCTGATCGACTTCGTCGTCACGACCGCGCGCAAGACCGGCAAGGACGAGATCAACAAGCTGATGAAAGACGCGGCCGTCTCCAACCGTTTCAAGGGCATTCTCGGCGTCACTGACGAGGAGCTGGTCTCGGTCGACTTCATCCACGATCCGCACAGCGCGATTTTCGACCTGACCCAGACGACGATGATTGGCGACCGCTTCGCCCGCGTGCTCGCCTGGTACGACAATGAGTGGGGCTTCTCCAACCGCATGGTCGAGGCGGCGGCGCTGGTCGGCAAGCTCGCCGCGTAAAATGAGAACCGGCCGCGACTGCGGCCGCGCGCCGAATGGCGCGAAGCCAAGGCCCGCGGACGCGGGCCGCGCGGCGTTTGAGCGCTAAATGAAGCGCATCATCGTCTATTCCCTCGACCAAGCGCGCGCGGCGCTCGACGCGGCGGCGGCGCGGCCGGTGATCCTGATGAGCGCGCGCGGCATGGCCGGATTCATGGGGCCGCTCTGGTTCAAGGCGCTGGTCGATGACGCCGCCGCGTCCTATCCTCAAGCCAGCGTGACCGCCGCGCTCGATTGCGCCGATGAAGCCGGCACCGCGCTCGCCGCCTTGCGTTGCGGCTTCAAGCTGGTGCGCTTCACCGGACCCGAGGATGCGCGCGTTCGGCTCGATGACATCGCCCGGCAGCTCGGCGCAACGGTCGAAGGCGCGGTCATGGCCGACACGCTGGATTTACTGGATTGTAAGGACCCGCTGGCATCCTGCCGGGCCTTTTTCGCCTGATTAACATTTGCTATACCGCGTTCGCACCACCGGAGACCCGTCATGGAGCTGAGCCAAACCGTCAAGACCATTCTCGGCCACTACGAGAGCGACAATCCGGGGACCAAGGCCAATCTGGCGCGCATCCTGATGCAAGGCCGGCTCGGCGGCACCGGCAAGCTGGTGATCCTGCCGGTCGATCAGGGCTTCGAGCACGGGCCGGCGCGCAGCTTCGCGCCCAACCCGCCGGCCTACGATCCGCACTATCATTTCCAGCTGGCGCTCGACGCCGGTCTCAACGCCTATGCCGCGCCGCTCGGCATGATCGAGCAAGGCGCCGCGACCTATGCCGGCTCGATTCCGCTGATCCTCAAGCTCAACTCCGCCAACTCGCTGGCGCGGTCGAAGGAAGCGCCGTCGCAAGCAGTGACGGCGGGCGTCAGGGACGCGCTGCGCCTCGGCTGCTCGGCGATCGGCTTCACCATCTATCCCGGCTCCGACGCCGCCTACGACATGATGGAGGAGATCGCCGAGCTGGGCCGCGAGGCGAAATCCTACGGCCTCGCCGTCGTGGTCTGGTCCTATCCGCGCGGCGGCAGCCTGTCGAAGGCGGGCGAGACCGCGGTCGATATCTGCGCCTATGCCGCGCACATGGCCGCGCTCCTCGGCGCACACATCATCAAGGTCAAGCCGCCGACCGAGCATGTCGAGCTCGAGGCCGCGAAGAAGGTCTACGAAAAGATCGACATTTCGACGCCGGCGAAGCGCATCGCCCATGTCGTGCAGTCCTGCTTCAACGGCAAGCGCATCGTGATCTTCTCCGGCGGCGAGGCGAAGGACGTCGACGGCGTCTACGGCGAGGCTCGCGCCATCCGCGACGGCGGCGGCAACGGCTCGATCATCGGCCGCAACACGTTCCAACGCCCCAAGGCCGAGGCGCTCAAAATGCTCGACACCGTCATCCGCATCTACAAGAACGAGGCTTAGTTTATCGCCAACTTGCTGCTTTTTCGTCGTCCCCGCGAAAGCAGGGACCCAGGGGCGAGCGTACGAGCAGTTGCCCTGGATTCCCGTTTTCGCGGGAATGACGAGGATGGTTGATTGTTAGGGCAATGGCCTGCCGACTCTATCTCATCACACCGCCAAAACTCGATCTCGCGACCTTTCCCGATTTGCTCGCGGCGGCGCTCGACGCCGGCGACGTCGCCTCGGTGCAGTTGCGTCTCAAGGATTGCGACGACGACACGATCCGCCGCGCCGCCGACGCGCTGCGGCCGGTGGTGCAAAGCCGCGACCGCGCCTTCATCATGAACGACCGGCCCGATCTGGCGTTGCAGACCGGCTGCGACGGCGTCCATATCGGCCAGGACGATGCGAGCTACCAGACGGCGCGGCAGATTTTGGGCTTGGGCCGCATCATCGGCGTCACCTGTCACGACAGTCGTCATCTCGCCATGGACGCCGCGGAAGCCGGCGCGGACTATGTCGCGTTCGGCGCCTTCTTCCCGACCGCCGTCAAGGACGCGAAAGGCCATCCGTCGCCGGACATACTCGAATGGTGGAGCGAGATTTTCACCGTGCCCTGCGTCGCCATCGGCGGCATCACGCCGGAGAATTGCGCGCCGCTGGTCGAAGCCGGCGCCGATTTCCTGGCCGTGATCTCCGCGGTGTGGAACCACCCCGCCGGTCCGGCCGCCGCGGTGACGGCGTTTGGGCGCGCGATTGCCGCCGCTAGCTGACCGGCGCCCAGAGCACGTCGTCGATTTGCGCGGCGCCGGTCGTGAGCATGACCAGGCGGTCGACGCCAAGCGCGATGCCCGCGCTTTCCGGCATCTGGCCGAGCGCCGCGAGGAAATCCTCGTCGATGGGATAGGTGGTGCCGTAGCGGCGCAGCTTCTTTTCCTGGTCCATGACGAAGCGCGCGCGCTGCAACACCGGATCGGTCAACTCGCTGAACGCGTTGGCCAGCTCGAGACCGGCGACGTAGAGCTCGAACCGTTCCGCGAGCCGCGCGTCATCCGGCTTGGCGCGCGCCAGGGCCGCCAGCGAAATCGGATAATCGTAGAGGATGGTCGGCACGTCGATGCCGAGACGCGGCTCGACGCGTTCGAGGAACAGGCGGAAAAACAAATCCTCCCATTCGTCGCCCTCATGCGGCGCGACGCCGAGCGGCTTCGCCGCCTCGGCGAGCAGCGCCAAGTCCGGCGCCATCGGGTCGGGCGCGGTCGCCAGAAGGTCGAGATCGCAATAGCGGCGGAACGCCTCGGCGACGCTCAGCCGCTCGAACGGCCAGCTCGGGTCGCAGTTCTTGCCCTGCCACCGGAACGACTTGACGTTCGCGGCCTGGAGGCAGGCATGCAGCAACGCTTCGCAGTCGTACATCAGGTCGCGATAGCCGTTGTCGGCGCGGTACCATTCCAGCATGGTGAACTCGGGGTGATGGGTGCGCGAACGCTCGCCGTTGCGGAACACGCGGGCGAGCTGGAAGATTTTGGGAACCCCGGCCGCCAGCAGCTTTTTCATCGCGAATTCGGGCGAGGTGTGGAGATAGCGGGGCCGCGGCGCCTCGCCCGGCGCGCGCAACTCGGTGGCGAAGGCCTGAAGATGCGGCTCCATGCCGGGACTGACCTGAAGCGCCGGCGTCTCGACCTCGACAAAACCGCGGCCGGCGAAAAAAGCACGAATTGCGGCTATGATGCGCCCTCGCGCCGCGAGATTGTCGCGCCGCCGTTCGAACTGTTCACGCCGCCACCATGGTTCATTCATGACCGCGACCTGAGCCTAGCCTGCCCAATGTCAACCGGAACGCAGCTTACATGCCCGTGAATACGGGCGAGCGCAAGGAGCCGTCGACCCCGGCGGCGCATCATACCTCCTTATGGGGTCCGCTGCGCGGTCTCGGCTTGTGGCGGATCATCGGTCATTTGTTTCGCGAGATGGGGCGCACGAACGTGTCGCTGCTGGCTTCGGCGATCGCCTTCTACGGCCTGCTCGCCACGTTTCCCGCCTTGGTCGTGATCATCACCAGCTTCGCCCTCCTCGCCGATCCGGGCTATGTGCAATGGCTGATGTCGGGCCTTCACGGGATCATGCCGGAAGAGGCGTGGCGGCTGATCGCGGAGGAGCTGAAATCGCTGGTGACGGCGCCCAACCGCCAGATCGGGTTGGGGCTGATCGTCAGCTTGGTGATCGCCTTGTGGTCGGCGCATTCGGCCGCCGCGTCGATCATGGAGGCGCTGAACCGCATTTACCGTACCCAGGAGGAGCGCAGCCTCCTGACCTATCACGGCATCGCCTTTGCCTTCACCCTGGGCGGTCTGACGTTCGGCCTGATCGCGCTGGCGTCGGTGGCGGTGGTGCCCGCGTTGCTCAGCTGGTTGCCGCTGAGCACCGAGGCGGCGCAGCTCTTGTCGCTGATCCGCTGGCCGATTCTGGCTCCCTTTGTCGCCGTCGCGTTCGTGGTGCTGTACCGATACGGTCCCTACCGGCCGCACGCGCTGTGGACCCGAATCTTGGTCGGCGCCGGGGTGGCGACCCTGCTGGTGCTGCTGGGCTCGGTGCTGTTCTCCGTCTACGTCGCCCGGTTTGGCTCCTACGACAAGACCTACGGCTCCATCGGCGCGGTCATCGTCTTGCTGATGTGGTTCTATGTCAGCGCCTATGCGGCGCTGCTCGGCGCGCTGCTGGATGCCGAAATGAGCCGGCTCGCGCATTTGCACCATGCCGACCGGTGACCTCATTTCGCTTGCGGATCGAGGGGCCTAACTGATAGGAAACAGCGCCTTCCAACCCCATCTATCCTGCCTCCGCCCCGCCGCCTCAAGGTTTCGCGCATGAAGATCAATGCCATCGATATCAAGCCGGGTAACGTCCTCGAACAGAACGGCAAGCTCTGGATCGTGCTGAAGCGCGAGCTCATCCAGCCGGGCAAGGGCGGCGCGTTCGCCCAGGTCGAAATGCGCGACATGAAGACCGGCACCAAGACCAACGAGCGCTATCGCACCCAGGAAACCGTCGAGCGCGTGCAACTCGACGACAAGGACATGCAATTCCTGTATTTCGACGGCAATTTCGCCAATTTCATGGACAACGAATCCTTCGAGCAGATCCAGGTCGACCGCGAATTGATCGGCGAGCCGGCGGACTTCCTGCAAGAAGGCATGATCTGCACCATCAAGCTCTACGAGGGCCAGGCGCTGGGCGTCGAATTGCCGCAGAGCGTCACGCTCACCGTGGTCGAGGCCGATCCGGTGGTGAAGGGGCAGACCGCGTCGTCCTCCTATAAGCCCGGCAAGCTCGACAACGGCCGGCGCGTCATGATCCCGCCGCACATCGAGGCGGGCACGCGCATCGTCGTCAACACCGCCGACGGCTCTTACATCGAGCGCGCCAAGGACTGAAGCAAAGGAAGCGGCCCATGGCGGTCCGCTCCGCCCTTTATCATGTGATGTCGGCCGCGGCGCTCAAGGCGGCGCGCGGACTGAAACGCGATTTCGGCGAGGTCGAGCAGTTGCAGGTCTCGGTCAAGGGGCCGAGCGATTTCGTTTCGACCGCCGATCTGAAAGCAGAAAAAATCCTCAAGGAAGAGTTGGCGAAGGCGCGGCCGGGTTTCGGTTTCCTGATGGAGGAAAGCGGCGTCACGCCGGGCCGCGACGCGCGGCATCGCTGGATCGTCGATCCGCTCGACGGCACCACCAACTTCCTCCACGGCATTCCGCATTTCGCGATCTCGATCGGCCTCGAAGAGGATGGAGAGATGATCGCCGGCCTGATCTACCATCCGGTCGCGGACGAGATTTACTGGGCGGAAAAAGGCCGGGGCGCCTATCTGAACGATCGGCGCCTGCGCGTGTCCGCGCGGCGCAACCTCGAAGAAGCCGTGATCGGAACCGGCATTCCCTTCCGCGGCCATGGCGACCATCCTCGTTACCTGAAAACGCTGGCCGCGGCGATGGGCGCGACCAGCGGGGTGCGGCGAATGGGGGTCGCGTCGCTCGATCTCGCCTATGTCGCCGCCGGCCGGTTCGACGGTTTCTGGGAATTTGGCCTAAAGCCCTGGGATATCGCGGCGGGGCTCGTTCTAATCCGCGAGGCCGGCGGCACCGCGGCTTCGTTGAGCGACGGTGACTTCATGATTAGCGGCGACATCGTCGCCGCTAATCAGCCGCTGTCCCAGCCGCTGCGCGACTTGCTGATGGGCGCCGCGGCGGCCGCCAATTAACCCTCCGGAAGGTTGCGCTGGCGGGGCATGCCTGACATGCGGTATTTTGCGGCGTACGAGAAACGCTTGGCCCGAGGCACGGCCCGGCGATGGAATGGCACATGACGGTATCTCGGTTCGTTGGTTCAGCGACAATCAGGCTCTTTGGCGTGGCCGCCGTCGTCGGCGCCGCCGTGTTTTGGTTCGGCGCGACGGGTGGGGCCGCGTTGGCGCAAACCGGCGTGGCCGGCCCGCCGGAAGTGACCGTCGATCTCGACGTGCTCAATTCGCTTGACCACGCGCAGGCGCCGCGCCATCGCGACGTCACGCTGCATCATCCGGGCGAGCGGACGGTGGCGACGCCGGAACGGAAGCCCGAACGCGCCGCCGCGAGGAAACCGAGCCGGCCGGCGAAAAAGGCGGCGGTCAAGCCGGCCCGTCCGGTGAAACGGGCTGCCGTCAAGGAATCGCACCGCACCGCCGATCGCGACGAGCTGCGCGAGGATGAGGACCAAGCCGCGCGCGACGACGCGATCTGGGAGGCTGACCGCAAGCACGAGGAAGCCGACCGTAAACGCGGGCAAGCCGACCGTGAGCACGAGGAGATGGCGCGCATCAAGCGCGAAGAGGCCGAACGCATGCGCCAGGCCAAGGCCGAGATCGAGGAAGCGGCGCGCGGCGCCGCGCCCGCGCCCGCGCCGGTGAAGTCGGCGAGCGAGCTGCCCAATCCCGGCCCCGGACCCGACACCCCGCCGGAGCCGAAACCGACGAAGCCGAAGACGCAGTCCGGCCAGATCGCCGCGGTGTCGCCGCCGCCCGCCTCGCCGCCGCAAATGCCGCCCCCCGCGCCGGTCAAGCCCAAGCCGGCGGCACTCGAGAAAAGCGCCCCGACGGCGATGCCGCATGTCGATTTCGCGGTCGGCGCTGCCGATCTCACGCCCGAGGCGCGGAGCGCGCTCGACGCCATCGCCAAGACGCTCGGCTCGGACGACAACAAGCGCGTGCAACTCGTCGCCTACGCCACCGGCGCGGCCGACGAGGCCAATCAGGCGCGTCGCCTCTCTTTGTCCCGCGCGCTTAATGTCCGCGCCTATCTGATCGACCATGGCGTGCGGAACACGCGCATGGACGTCCGAGCCTTGGGAAATCGGCCGGACGGCAGCAAGCCCGTCGACCGGGTCGATATCGTGTTCCTCGACAAATGAGCGGGGTAAACGGTCGATGACGCGACCGGGACGTTACCTGATCCGCATGGCGATCTTCATCCTCGCGGTCGCCGCCGCCGCCTTGTTCGCGGAGCCGGAGCTGCAACGGTTTTTCCTCGGCAATCCGGCGATGAACGGCGTCATCCTCGGCATTCTCCTGGCCGGGATCATCTACATTGTCCGCCAGGTCATGCTGATCAATCCCGAGGTCAACTGGATCGAGAATTTCCGCCGCAACCAGGCCTCGGTCTCGACCGATCGCATGCCGCGCCTGCTGTCGCCGATGGCGACCATGTTCGGCGACCGCCGCAGCGGCCGCGTCAGCCTGTCGGCCATGGGCATGCGCACGCTGCTCGACGGCATCGGCTCGCGCCTCGACGAAACCCGCGAGACCTCGCGCTATCTGATCGGGCTGCTGGTGTTCCTGGGGTTGCTCGGCACGTTCTATGGCTTGTTGGAAACGGTCGGCTCGGTGAGCGGCGTCATCAGCGGCCTCAGCGCCGGCGGCGGCGACCCGGCGGCGGCCTTCGCCGAACTGAAATCGCGCCTCGCTTCGCCCTTGGGCGGCATGAGCACCGCCTTCAGCGCCTCGCTGTTCGGTCTCGCGGGCTCGCTGGTCCTAGGGTTTCTCGACTTGCAGGCGGGGCTGGCGCAGAACCGATTCTACCAGGATCTGGAGGAGTGGCTGTCCGGCTTCACCCGCATTTCCGGCGGCGGCGCACCGGCTCGGAATACGGCGACGCGCCGATCCCCGCCTACATCCAGGCGCTGTTGGAGCAGACCGCGGACGGGCTCGAGAACTTGCAGCGCATCATGGCGCGCGGCGAGGAAGGCCGCATCGCGGCCAACACCAACCTGTCCTCGCTGACCGAGCGGCTTTCGCTCCTCACCGACCAGATGCGCGCCGAGCAGACCATCCTCTTGCGCCTCGCCGAGCAGCAGAACGCGCTGCGCCCGGTGCTGCAGCGGCTGGCGGAAAGCGGCGGCACCAACGAGACCGCCGAGGAAGCGCGCAACCATCTCCGCAACATCGAAATGCAGCTGGCCCGCCTCAACGACGAGGTGGCGCAAGGCCGCGGCGAGGCGGTACATGAAATCCGCAACGAGATCCGCCTGATCGCGCGCACCTTGGCGGCGCTGGCCGAAGCCCCGGTGGCGCCGGAACGCGGCTAGAATGCCGATCTCGTCCCGTCGGCAGCGGCGTGAAAATCTCAACATCTGGCCGGGTTTCGTCGATGCGCTGACGCAGCTCGTGATGATCATCATCTTCGTGGTGCTGGTCTTCACCGCGGGGCAATTCTATCTCTCCAGCGCGCTGTCGGGCCGCGACGCCGAACTCGCCAAGCTGACCGAGCGCATCAACGCCCTGTCGGACATGCTGGCGATGGAGCGCAAGACCAGCGCCGACCTGCAGCTTCAGCTCGGCACCTTGTCCGACCAGCTTGCCGAGCAAAAGGCGACGCTGGCCAAGTCGCAGGCCGATCTGGCCGCCGCGACCGCGGCCGCCAGACAGTTGCGATCCCAGCTCGCCGCCGCCAACAAGCAGAAGCAGGACCTGGCGCTGGCGCAGACCGCGCTGCAACAGCAGCTCGACGCCGAAACCGCTAAGCGCAAGCAGGCCGAGGCGGATGTCGCCGGGCGCGAGACGAAACTCCAGACCCAGCAATCGGCGCTGGACCGGCTGACGCTGCAATTGGCGGCGCTGCAAAAGCAGCTCCAGGAGATTCAGGCGGCGCTCGATCTATCCGAGGCGAAGAACAAGACGGCGAATGTGCAGATCGCCGATCTCGGCCGCCGGCTCAACGCCGCGCTGGCGACCAAGGTGGCCGAGCTCGCCAATTACCGCTCCGAGTTTTTCGGCCGCCTACGCCAGCTTCTGGGCGACCGCAACGACATCAAGGTGGTCGGCGACCGTTTCGTCTTTCAATCCGAGGTGTTGTTCCCCAAGGGAAGCGCCGACCTGACGCTCGACGCCCTCGACAAGCTGACGCCCCTGGCCGACGCCTTGAAGGAAATCGCCGCCAAGATTCCACCCGACATCAACTGGGTCCTGCAGGTCGAGGGCCACACCGACAAGCAGCCGATCAACTCGCCGCAATTCCATTCCAACTGGGAATTGTCGACGGCGCGCGCCGTCTCGGTGGTGAAATTCCTGATTGCGCAAGGCATTCCCCCGAACCGGCTGTCGGCGGCGGGGTTCGGCGAGTTCCAGCCCGTCGACGCCGGCAGCTCGCCCGACGCGCTGGCGCGCAACCGCCGCATCGAACTGAAATTGACGTCGCGCTGATCTCGGAAAAACAAGAAGCCGCGGAGCATGCGCTGCCGCGGCTTCTGTTAGTCCGGCGTGATGCCGGAAGCTATCTCTTCTTCGCCGCTTTCTTCGCGGGCTTCTTCTTCGCTGCTGCTTTCTTCTTCGCTGCCATGATGTCAACCCCCTGTGCCGACGAAACGGGATCATCATATTCGATGCGACGATGAAAGTCGAATGGAATTGCAAAAATTTCGCGCGCGAGTCGCGTTGCCGACTCGTCGGCGATGCGATTCGTCAGAAGCTGACCTTCACGCCGGCGTAGAACGCGCGGCCCGGCGCGGGCGTGAAGGTGCGCGGATCGGTGAGATCGACGCTCGGCGGCAGCCCGTCGAGCGCGGCGAACGTGCCGTAGGTGAAGTACTGCGAATTGAAGACGTTGTCGATTTCGCCGAACAGCGTGACGCGGTCGAAGATGCGATAGGAGGTGTGGAGATCGACCGTCACATAGGCCGGCATTTTCGATTCCTGATTGGAATCGTCGCCGACCAGGTACTGGCTCGACACCAAGCGCAGATCGGCGCCGACTTTCCAATGTTGTGTCGGGCCGTACTCGGCGTTGAGGACCAGGCGATGCGCCGGCATCAGCGGAATATGGTCGCCCCGGTGGACGAAGATCAGGCCATTGCTGTCGGCGGCCGGACTGTTCGACGACAGCGCCAGGTTTTCGCGGAACGTCGCGTCGAGATAGCTGTAATTCGCGGAGAGCAGCAGGCGATCCCAATGCCAGGCCAGGCTGGCCTCGATCCCCTGGCGCCGCGTCACGCCGACATTGGAAAAATAGCCGAACCCATTGATCGCCGTACCCAGCAACAGGATGTCGTTGTCGCTGTCGGTGCGATAGGCGCCGAGATGCCACAGGAACTGACCGGGCACGGCCGCCGTCTCGAAATGACCGCGCGCGCCGAACTCGAAGGTCTGCGATACCACCTGCTTCAACGGCGGATCGGCCACCAGGAACGCGTCGAGCAGGCACGGATTGACCGGGTTCGAGCACGATAGCTCCGCCGGGGTCGGCGCCCGGTTCGATTCGGACCACCCGCCATAGAGCGTGACATTGTCGGCGAGCTTGTAGGTCAGGCCGCCGCCGGGATTGAAATGGGCATAAGTGTGCGCGCCGCTGAGCGCCGGCGCCGCGCCGGTCCGATCGGCCAGGCCGATCTCGGCCAGGTTGAAGCGGCCGCTCGCGGTCAGGGCAAGCCGCGGCGTCACGTCGAATGTGTCGGTGGCGTAAAATCCGTAATAGGTGTTGGTGCCGGAAACGTTGACGGGCTGCTCGATCGGCGGCGACGCGGTCGGACTTCAGCCCCTGGTCGATGACGACGTCGGAGCCGGTGACGTCGAGGCTGGGCGACATGGCGCCCAGCACGCCCATCGCGGAATAATTCGTCATGCTGTAGTCGACGGTGGCGCCGACGACGAGATTGTTGTCGTGATTCCAGATCGGATTGGTGAATTTAGCCTGCAGGCCGCCGCCGACCGTGTTGGTGTCGGTGGTGGTGAAATCGGTCTCGCCATAGGCGTCGACCGCGCTTACCGCGATGGCGCTGGTCGGCACCATGTTGCCGTGCGAATCGAACAGCACGTCGGCGGGATAGAGGTTGGCGCCCTCGAGGCAAAAAAAGGCGGCGTCGTTGGCGCAGGGCCGGACGTCGGTGGTGTTGCCGTCGATCAGATGCTGATGGTAATGCCGGTAGTAGACGTCGCCGCTCAACAGGATGTCGTCGGCCGGCCGGTAGGTCGAGGTCAGCTGAAGGAGCTGCGCCTGGTTTTGGACCGTTTGGGGAAACGTGAAGATGCCGGCGCGGTTGGCCTGCAGCAGCTCGATCGGCGTCGGGCCGGTGGCGCCCAAGGTGCTGTCGGCGGCCGAGCCGGAAATATGGATGGTGAAGTCGTTCCTTTCCCAGCCCAGATCGAAATAGCCCTGCGCGATCCCGCTGCGATCGAGCTGGCGATAGCCATCGTCATGGACGCCCCCGAAGGCGCCGTAGAAACCGACATCGCCGATCTGCATCCCGCTTTCGGCGAAGCCGGTCACGTTGCCAAACGAGCCGCCCGAGGCCTGCACGTCGGTGCCGTGGAAGTTGAAGCCGTTCTTCATGTCCAGCGTCACCGCGCCGCCGAGCGCGTTGAGGCCGAACACGGGGTTGTTGCTCTGGATCGTCATCCGATTGACCGCGAATTGCGGGATCAGTTCCCAGTTGACGATATCGCCGAACGCCTCGTTGATGCGCACGCCGTTCTGATACACCGCGAGACCCTGCGGCACGCCGGAGATCGGCGACGCCTCGAAGCCGCGATAGACGAAATCGGTTTGATAGGAGCTGCCCTGCTCGCTGTTGAGATTGACGCTCGAGAGATTGCGCGCGGCCGCGCCGGGCACGAGATCGTCCGCGCCGTCGCGGTACAGCGCGCCGCCGCTCAGCGTCTGGACGTTGGCCGGCACCTTGTCGAGATCGACGCCGCTGCCCGGCAGCGGCGTGTTGCCGATGATCGTCAGGCTCGGCAAGAAAATCGGGGGAGCCCCCGTGGAGTTCGCAGGGGAATTGTCGGCCGCCGGCGCCTGCGCGCCGGCCGGATGGACCGCCAAGAAAGCAACACAGACAGCGGTGACGCAGGCACCCTTGAACCCCAGCACGGCTCCCCCGACATCGACCTTACCCGCGATCGAATCCGCCATTTGGACCTGAGGCGGCGCGCGATAGCCAGGGCGGGACTTCCCGAATGTCGCGGGAATTTTTCCCGAATCACGTCAGGGCTGGCAAAATCGGCCAAGATGCTATGATCCGCCCATGTCGTTGCGCATCCGCCTCATCGCATTGGTGGCACTCGCGCTGGCGCTGAGCCTGGCGCTGGGCGGCACGCTCGCCTGGCTCAATGCCCGGCAATCGGTCGCGACCGAAATGAACTCGGCCCTTGCCGTGGCGCGCCAGACCGTCGAAAGCGGCATCGCCAGCGCCAACGGCTCGCCGGATTGGCGCCGCGACCTCGACCGGCTGGTCGCGTCGTTCGCCGGCAACCGGCATCTCCGCGTCTCGCTCTCGGGCGACGGCGTCGTGGCGCGGCCGAGCGTCGAATCGCCGCCGGTCGGCGCGGTGCCGCGCTGGTTCGAGCGCGCGATCGGCGTCGAGTTGCGAGGCGGCGCGGATTTCCGTGATCATCGACGGCCAGCCGCGCGGCACCATCCTGGTCGAGACCGTGCCCCATAACGAAATTCTCGAGAACTGGGACACGTTCGGCGAATTGCTGCTGACGATGGCGCTGTTCTCGCTCGCCACCATCGTGCTGATCTTCCTTTTCGTCGGGCAGGCGCTGCGGCCGCTCGGCCGGCTCAGCGCGGCCTTGGCGGCGGTCGGCCGCGGCGAGTACGGCGTCCGTGTCGAAGGCCGGCTGCCGCCCGAACTCTCGCGCCTGCGCGACAGCTTCAACCGCATGTCGGGCGAGCTGAGCCGGATGGCGGAGCAGAACCGCCGCCTCACCGGCGAACTCCTGACCTTGCAGGAGCAGGAGCGCGGCGACATCGCGCACGATCTTCACGACGAGGTCGGACCGTTCCTGTTCGGCATCAACGTCGACGTCGCCAATATTTCCCGCGCGGTCCAAGCCGGCCGCGCCGGCCAGATCGCCGAGCATCTGCGCTCGATCACCGACGCGGTCGGCCATATGCAGCGACAGGTGCGCGACATGCTGGGCCGGTTGCGCCCCATCGGCCTCGAGGAATTCGGGCTCGCCGCCGCGATCGACAATCTCGTCGAGTTCTGGCGGCGCCGGAATCCGGACATCCGCTATCGCGTCGACATCGCCGACGGCGTCGAGAGTTTCGGCGAGACCATCGACCTGGTGATCTTTCGGATCGTGCAGGAGGGCCTCAGCAATTCGATCCGGCACGGCCAGCCGACGCGCGTCGGCGTCGCCGTCGAGCGCGGTGCCGTGGAAGGGCCGATCGTGGTGCGGGTCGAGGACGATGGCGGCGGCATCGAAAACGATGCGGCATTGGGCTATGGGCTCTTGGGCATGACCGAGCGGGTGAAGGCGGTGGGCGGCCGCTTGTCGATCGACAGCAAACCCGGCAGCGGCCTGACGGTCACGGCCGTGCTGCCGTCGCCGCCGGTGCGCGCCCCGGCCGAGAGCTCGCTGGCATGAAAATACTGATCGTAGACGATCATCCGATCGTGCGCGCCGGCGTGCGTCGCCTGTTGGCGGCGGAACCGGGCATGGAGATCGCCGAGGCCGCGTCGGGCAAGGAGGCGCTTGCCCTGGTCCGGACCGGCCAGCCCGATCTGGTGATCCTTGATCTGAACCTGCCCGGCATGGGCGGCTTCGACATCATCGCGCGTCTGGTGCGCGACAAGCCGCGGCCGCGCATTCTGGTCCTGAGCATGCACGACGATCCGATCTTCGCCATGCGCGCGCTCGAAGCCGGCGCCGACGGTTATGTCAGCAAGAACGCGCCGCCGAAACAAATCCTGGAGGCGGTGGACCGCCTCGCCAAGGGCCAAACCTATGTCGGCGACGAGCTGGCGCAGCAACTGGCATTGTGGAATTCGCGCGCGGCGGACCATCCGTTGAAGGACATGTCGCGGCGCGATCTTGAAATCCTGCGCCTGCTCGGCCAGGGGCAAAGCATGCAGCAGATCGCCGACACGCTCGGCCTCGGCTACAAGACCGTCGCCAACAATTGCGGACTGATCAAGGCGAAGCTCGGGGTCAAGCGCACCGCCGAGCTGATCCGCTTCGCGGTGATGAACCGCGAGATGGGCGAGTAAGCGCGCTCAGTTTTCGTCGTCGCCGCTGAGCTGGCCCAGGGTGACGCCGCCTGTGACCGCCGGCGGGCGCGGCGGAACATAGGTCATGCCGTCCGCTTTCGCCATCCGGGGCAGCTCGTTCTTCGCCATCAGGTCGGCGATCGCCGCGTCGACTTGACCCATCAACGCCGCGTCGTCCGCCTTCCCGACATAGCCGATGTTGAAGCCGAGCCGATAGTAAAAGCCGCTCGCCACGATCCTGGTGTCCGGGTGTTCCGCGCGGTACACGTCGTAGCGACGCAGCGCCACCAAGGTGGCGTCGAAATCGCCGTGGTCGAGATGCTCCAAGAGGCCGCCGCCATGTTCGATGGTCTTCGCGGGCGTGTAATGCGTAATCTGGCGGAAATAGCGGCGGTGCCCGTACCACATCAGCATGGCGTCGGCGAGCGTGCCGTCCTCGGATGCGATGCGCAGCCCCTCCAAGTCGGCCAGCGACTTGATCTTGCGGTCGGCGGCCACCTTGGGACCGAGCAGCACGGTGAAGGGATAATAGTGATAGGGCTTGCTGGCGATCAAATTGCCGATCGGCACCCATTCCTTGCGCTGGTCGCGCGTCTCGCCGGGAAAATCGGGCAGCCGCGATTTATCCTCCGGCGGCGCGAGATCGTTCGCGATCAGCGGGAAGCCGCCGACCAGTTGGCATTTCCCGATATGGAGCATCGCGTTCTCGGCGCGCGCCGGATCGGGCTCGTCCTCGTCGGGCGATTTCGAGATCTCGAACCACTGAATTTTGAGATCGCGGCCGAGCCGCTGCGCCACCGCCGCGGCAACCGCGACGTCGAAGCCGCCGGCCTTCTTGCCCTCGTGATAGGAAAAGGGCGGCGTATCGCCCTCGAGACACACGGTCAGGGTCCCGGCCGCCTCGGCGCGCACCGCGCCGGCGACGGCGAAGGCCGCGGCCAACATAGCAAAACCGGCGCGCATCACATCTTGCCTCCCATGCGGACATAGGCCCAGACATCCGCGATCTCCTGGGTCGACAGGATGTCCTTCCACACCGGCATCGCCTTCTTGCCGTAGCGCACGTCGTGGAAAAAACGCACCGCGTCGTCGTGCGGGAACTGGCGCAGATCGAACGCGATCGAGCCCAGATTCACCATGTTCCAGCCGTGGCACCGCGCGCAGCGATTCTGGAAAATCCGCTTGCCTTCGTCGAATTGCGCTTGCGTGGGTTTCGGCCATTCCTTGCCAGTCGGCGCCGATGCCGGCCCGTTGGGGCCGAGGTCCGGCGGAATCTGGTCCGGCGCCGCCGCCGCGGCAGCGACTGGGGCCACGGGCTTGGTGTCGTCCGCCCGCGACGCGGGCGTCAAAGCGATGCTCAGCAACACGGCCAACGCGGCCGAATATAAAAACGATATCATTTCTCTCCCACCAATGCCGCCACCAAAAAAGCGGGCCGCCCAACCGGGGCGGCCCGAATTCGATTACAGTCCGACGTTACATCTTTCCGGACTTCTTCATGTCTTCCATCGCCTGCGGATGCGAGCCGTAGAGGCCGAACACCCACAGCGTGCCGGCGCGCGGCACGTTGGCGAGGCGAGGATCGTTCACCACCGCAGTCAGCACACCGCCGTTGCCGCTGGTGACGGCGATGTATTGCTTGCCATCCAACTCGTAGGTCAGGGGCTGGCCTTCGACGCCCGAGCCGGCATGGAACGACCACAGCGGCTTGCCGTTGACGGCGTCGTAGATCTGCACCTCACCCGTCAGCGCGCCGGTGATCGCCAGCCCGCCGCCCGTGGTCAACACCCCGGCATAGCGCGGGATGAACGAGGGCTGAGACCACCGGACCTTGCCGGTCAGGGGCTCGATCGCCTTCAGGAAGCCGCCGGTCGTGTCCGGGGCGTCCACCGGGCCGAGGAAGTCGGCGCCGAAATAGAAGTCGCCGGCATGATAGGCCTGCTTCTTCTGCGCCGCCTTGAACCCGTAGTTCAGGGTGTTGATGTAAACCAGGCCCGTCTTGTGGTCATAGGAGATCGGGCTCCAGTTCTTGCCGCCGTAGAAGAACGGCCACAGCGCTTCCGGCTTGCCGTCGTAATAGTCCTTCGCCGTCTGTGTCAGCACCGGACGGCCGGTCTTCAGGTCGATCTTCTCCGCCCAGTTCTGCTTGGCGAAGGGGAAAGCCTGGATCAGATGGCCGTTGGTCCGGTCGATGACGTAGAAGAACGAGTTGCGGTCGGCATGCATCAGCACCTTGGTCGGCTTACCGTCAACCTTGAGGGTGGTGAGCACCATTTCGTTGACGCCGTCGAAGTCCATGCCTTCATGCGGCGAGAACTGATAGTGCCAGACGATCTTGCCGTCCTTGGGATGGAACGCGATCACCGACGAGGTATAGAGATTGTCGCCGGGCCGGTCGCCGACGAACCAGGAGCCGGCATTGCCGACGCCCCAGTACACCAGGTCGAGTTCCGGATCGTAGCTGCCAGTGATCCAGGTCGAGCCGCCGCCGCGCTTGCAGGCGTCGCCGGGGCCCCAGGTGTCGCCGCCCGCGTCCGGCGCGCAAGCCGGTGTGTAGGTCCGCCACAGATGCTTGCCGGTCTTCGGGTCCCAACCGTCGATGAAGTCGCGCGCGCCGTACTCGGCGCCGGCGATGCCGGTCATCAGCACGCCGTTCGCTACCGTCGGCGCGCCGGTCATGGCGTAGCCTTGCTTGTAGTCGAAGACGTTCTGTTTCCACAGTTCCTTGCCCGACTTCGCGTCGTAAGCATAGAGGTTGTCGTCGAGCGAATTGCGGAACACCATGCCTTCATAGACCGCGACGCCGCGGCTGATCTGGCCGCAGCAGATTTCCTTCGCCAGATCGTCGGCGTATTTGAGCTGGTTCTTCCACAGCTGCTTGCCGGTGCGGGCGTCGACCGCCATGGTCGCGTCGGAATCTGCCAAATAGAACACGCCTTCATAAAGGATCGGCTGTTCTTCTTGCGCCTTGTCGTTCGACAGCTGGTAGGCCCAGATCGGCACCAATTCATGGACGTTCTTGGTGTTGATCTTTTCGAGCGGGCTATAGCGGTTCTGGCTGAAGCCGCCGCCGTAGAAGATGTTCTTGGTGTTGGTATCGCCCTTCGCGAGGTCCGCGTCGGACTGCGCATATGCCCCCAATAGGCAATAGCGCAGCGACCGCCGCCGCCATTATGAGACGTTTCATCATCCTTCCTCCTGTTCATGTCTTACCGGGTCTTGTCGGTCGCCGCGCCGGTCACGGGCTGGATGTCGCGCGCGCGGCATTGCGCCGCACGATTTTTCTGCGGGCACGCGGCCCGCCGACACCCCTGGTGGTGCAATCCTCAGCCCGAACATCATCCTCCCCGACGCCTTGATTGTTCGCCTTGCTGACGCGGGCATCTCCGTTTGACGGAGAGATGGCGGAAAGGTGCCAGCAAAGGCGCGGGATAACAACCTTTTTTATAGCTGGATAGAGCGCGGCGGGGCGGCCGGTTCAGTCCGGACCGAACAGGCGGCTGTCGCCCACGTTGGAGCCGCCCGCGCGCTCCAACTCGTGGTTGTAGCGGCGCAGCGCATAGGCTTCGGTGACGAAGCCGAGAATCTTGCGGTCGGCGGTGCCCGCCAGCACCGGAAGCACTTCGAGCTCGGCATTGGCGAACCGGTCGAGCGCCACGCGGATATTCTGCTGCGGCAGGAGGAACTGGTTGCCGCCCTTGCCCAAGGCCGCCGCGGTACCGCCGTCGGTCTTGAGATCGGGATCGTATAGGTCGGCGGTATTGACCACGCCGACAAAGCCGCCGTTGGCGTCGACCAGGAAGATGCGCTTGGTGCCCCCCAATGGAAATTTCTGCCGCAGCTCGGCGAGCGGCGTGTCGGTGGGCGCGGTCTGCGCGTCGCGACGCATTATCTTTTCGACCGTGAGATCGCGGATCCAGCCGACGTCGAACGCGCTGCGGATCGGCACGCCGCGCAGGTGAAAGCGCCAGGTCGCGAAGGAATAGCCGAACGTCAGCCGCGTCATCAGGCTCGCCACGATGACGCCGACCATCACGCCCATCGCGACATAAAAGTCGGCGGTGAGTTCGAGGATCAGCAGGATCATGGTCACCGGCGCGCCGACGATCGACGCCGCCACCGCGCCCATGCCCACCAGCATGTAGGCGATGTGATCGACATGGGCGCCCGGCAGGCCCCAGGCGAGCAACCCGGCGGCCGCGCCGCCGTAAAGGCTGCCGAGAAACAGCGAGGAACTGAACAGGCCGCCGCGAAAGCCGGCTCCGACTGACACCGCCGAGCCGAGCGCCTTCGCCAGCATCAAGAGCAGCAGCGCCAGCGGCACGAAGTCGCCGGCGAGGACATGCTGTACCGCGCCGTGTCCGCTGCCGAGCACCTGCGGAAACTCGAGCGCGATCAGGCCGACCACGACACCGCCCAAGGCGGTGCGCAGCCAAGCCGGGATACGGCCGCGGCGCAACAGCCGTTCGGTCGAGGTCACGCCCACCATGGTGACGATGCCCAGGGCGCCCGCGCCCAACCCCAAGGCCGCGAACCAAAGATAGTCCCAGTTGCCGATGGAAATCCGGTCGGTCACCAGGAACAGCGGCTCGGGACCGATGGTCGCCCGCACCGCGAACGTCCCGGCCAGCGCCGCGACGCCGACCGGCGCCAGCACGCTCGGCGAATAGGAGCCGATCACCAGTTCGAAGGCGTAAAACGCGCCCGCAAGCGGCGCGTTGAACGCGGCGGCGATCGCGGCGGCGGCGCCGCAACCCACCAGCGTACGCAAATCCTGGCGACGGACGCGCAGCGCCTCGCCGCAGTTCGAGGCGAAGCCCGCGCCCAATTGCGTATACGCGGCCTCTAGCCCGACCGACGCGCCGAAACCGCCCGAGAGCAACGTCATCAACGCGAGATTGACGCTGTCGATCAGCGACATTTTCCCGCCATATAGGGCGTTGGCTTCGATGGCGTCGACGATTTCGTGCGGCCGCAAGCGGCGAATCACAAGAGCCGCGACGCCGACCGCCAGCCCGCCCAGGATCGGAACCAGCACGATCCGCCAGGGAATCGGATTGATGCCTTCGCTGAGCAGCTGGTCCGCGGGAATGCCGAAATTGATTTCGTGCATCCATTGCATGATCCCGCGCACGGCAACCACGCTGAGACCGATGACAAAACCCATCAGGCCCGCGAGCACAATGATCGCAACTTCGTTGTTGCGGAGCTGCCGCCGGCTGAAGGACCGGAGCAGCGCCCGCACGCGCGTGCGGACGGCGCGCCGGCCTTGTTCGTGGATCGGCGCCGGCTCGGCGGGGGCGGCATCGCGCCTGGCAAACGGGCGCGACATGCGCGCCGCCAGTCTGGCCGCGAAAGTTTGGGGAGCCGCTTCGGACATGGTCGATTATAAGATGGATTGGATCGCGCCAGCGGTAACGGACGGCACGCTGGTTTTATAACGGCGCAGCGCCACGGAAAATCCGCGCCGGTTCTCAATACCGGGCTTGACAGGCAAAGCAAATGTTCCTATTGTGTTCCTATTGGTCGCGACCACCCTCATTAGGAGAAATTGCGCCGACGACGACCGCACTCATAGATAGAATTACCTGTAAATCCCCTGCAGAAGCAGGGAAATCCGGAAGCGGTGCGGGCGACGGCTTCGCGCTTGCGACTCTCGGGGTGGAGGCTGATATAGTGGCCTTGGGAGGCTGGCGGCGGACAGGTCCCTCGCCAACCCGGTCAGGTCCGGAAGGAAGCAGCCGTAACGAGTTTCGGTCTGGGTCGTTGTCCAGTCTCCCGCCGCTTCCGATGACAGAGCCCGTAATGCCATGACCGAGTCCGGTGGCGCCTATCGCGTGTTGGCGCGGAAATACCGGCCGCAACGCTTCGCCGAATTGATCGGCCAGGAAGCGATGGTGCGGACGTTGACCAACGCCATCGCCACCGGGCGCATCGCCCATGCCTTCATCCTTACCGGCGTGCGCGGCGTCGGCAAGACCTCGACCGCGCGCATCCTCGCCCGGGCCTTGAACTGCGTCGGGCCCGACGGCAAGGGCGGGCCGACCGCGGCGCCGTGCGGCGTGTGCGATCCGTGCCGCGCCATCGCCGAGGACCGCCATGTCGACGTCATCGAGATGGACGCGGCGTCGCGCACCGGCGTCGACGATATCCGCGAGCTCACTCGAGGGCGTGCGCTATCGGCCGGTCGCCGCGCGCTACAAGGTCTACATCATCGACGAAGTGCACATGCTGTCGAAGAACGCCTTCAACGCGCTGTTGAAGACGCTTGAAGAGCCGCCGCCGGACGTCATCTTTATCTTCGCCACCACCGAAATCCAGAAGGTGCCCGTGACGGTGCTGTCGCGCTGCCAGCGCTTTTCGCTGCGGCGCGTGCCGATCGAGCAGCTCATCGCCCATTACCAAAGCGTCGCCGCCGCCGAGAACATCGCGATCGCGCCGATGGCGGTGGCGCTGATCGCGCGCGCCGCCGACGGCTCGGTGCGCGACGGCCTGTCGCTGCTCGACCAGGCGATCGCGCTCGGCGCCGGCGCCGCGATCGACGAAGTCGCGGTGCGCGACATGCTCGGCATCGCCGATCGAAATCTGGTGTTCGACCTGTTCGAGACGATGATGAAAGGCGCCGCGCCGGACGCGCTGGCGCGGCTCGAGGCCTTGTATGACGGCGGCGCCGATCCGGTTCTGGTGCTGCGGGATTTGCTGGAGCTCGCCCATTTCCTGACGCGGCTCAAGCTCACTCCGGCCGCGGGAGAGAACGATCCGACCTTGGCGGGCGCGCGCGAACGCGGCCTGCCTTTGGCGGAAAAGCTCGGCATGCCGGTGCTGACGCGGACCTGGCAGATGCTGCTCAAGGGTATCGGCGAGGCGCAGATCGCGCCCTCACCGCTCGAGGCGGCCGAGATGGTGCTGGTGCGGCTCGCCTATGTCGCGGAGCTGCCGCCGCCGGGCGATGTCGTCAGGGCTGCGAGCGAAGGCCGCGAACCCGCGTCGGCGCCGCGCGGTCCCGGTTCAAGCGCGGGCGCCGCCATTCCCGCAACCGTCAATCGCGGCGCCAATGCCGTCTCGGCCCGCGCCGTGCCGCAGCCGGACGCGGCACCCAACAAGGCGCCGTCGCCGACCAGTTTCCGCGAGCTCCTCGAAATGTTCGAGCAGCACAAGGAAGCGATCCTGCGTGCGCATCTTTACGCCCATGTCCATCTGGTGCAGTTCGAGCCGGGCCGGGTGCAGTTGCGGCTCGATCCGGCGGCGCCGCGCGACCTGGTCAACCGCGTCGCGCAAAAACTGTCGGAGTGGACCGGCCAGACCTGGCTGGTCGGCATCGCGAGCGAGGGCGGCCAGCCCAGCCTGAAGGAACAGGACGAGGCGCGCGAGCATTCGATCCGCGGCGAGGCGGCGCGCCATCCGCTGGTGCGCGCCGTGCTCGACGCCTTTCCCGGCGCGCGCATCGAGGCGGTGCGCGACATCGCGGTCCCTGCGGCGGACGAGTCGGCGCCGGCGGCGGCCGATGCCGAGGATGACGAAGGAGGATTTCCGGCATGAAGAATATCGGCCAGATGCTGAAGCAGGCCCAGGAAATGCAGGGCCGCATGGCGGAAATGCAGGAACGGCTCGCGTCGGCGGAAGTGGCGGGCGCCTCGGGCGCCGGGCTGGTTCAGGTCACGCTCAGCGGCAAGGGCGAGGTCAAGCGCATCAAGATCGACAAGTCGCTGATGGTCGCGGACGAGGTCGAGGTGCTGGAGGATTTGTTGATGGCGGCGTTCAACGACGCCAAGACGCGGCTCGACGCCCATGTTGCCGAGGAAATGCAAAAACTGACCGGCGGACTGACCTTGCCGCCGGGCTTGAAACTGCCGTTCTGAGATTTCGCGTACGGGGGGAGACGATGCGATTGTGGAAGGCTTTGGCGCTCGTGGCCGTATTGCTGGTCGCGGCCGGGGGCGCGGCGGCGCAAGAGACAGTGCAATTCCTATCGTTCTACGATAACGGCGCCGACAAGAGCCCGACCACGCTCGACGGCTATTTCTTCGCCGCCACCACGCCTGGACCGCGTCCGGCGGTGGTGTTCCTGCACGGCTGCTACGGGATGTTCGACGCGCCGGGCGCGATCTCGGCAGTGCAGCGCCAATGGGCCGACCGGCTCAACGCGGCCGGTAACGATGTGCTGATGGTGGACAGCAATACGCCGCGCGGCCTCAAGGAAATCTGCTCGTCGGAGAGCTTCCAGCTGCCGCTCTATTTGCGGCGCATCAACGACGCTTACGGCGCCCTCGAATATCTGCAGACCCGCGCCGACGTGCGCGGCGACCGTGTCGCCCTGATGGGGTGGGATGCCGGCGGCGGCGTGGTGTTCCTCACCATCGCCAAGGTCGGCCTGGTCAAGCCGCCCGCCTTGCCGAAAGGCGATTTTCGCGCCGCGGTCGCGCTCTATCCCGCGTTGTGCGCCGACAAATATTTCGTGAAGCCGTGGACCGACACCGACACGCCGCAATGGACCAGCAGTGTGCCGACGCTGATCCTCGACGGTGGCCGGGACGTTTGGACCCGGCCAAGCAATGCCAGGAATTCGTCGCCGGCGCCCGGACGCGCGGCGCCGATATCACGCTCCGGGTTTATCCGCGCGCGTATCACGCTTTCGACGCGCCGCATCTGAAGCCGGTCAAATTCCCGGCCTTTGCCCAGCCGAAAAATGTCGTGCCGATTCTCGGCACCGATCCCGCCGCGCGACGCGACGCGCTCCGACGCGTGCCGCAATTTCTGGCGAAATATTTGGATCGATAACGCCGTTGTCCAACCGAAATCTCACGCACAGGGGGTAATCATGAATCGGCGTTTCTTTGCTTTGGCAGCGCTTTGCGTAGGCATTCTGTTCGCCGCGGCGCCGATCGCCGCCCGGGCGGAGGCCACGATAACCGAGGCAGCGATGGGAACGGCCGTCGATGCCAATTTCCAGATCACCAAGCCCGCGAGCCAGTTCGCGGTCGATACGCCGAATATTTATTGCGCGTGGACGACCGACGGCGTCGACGGCGAGACAGTGGTGAAGTCGGTCTGGATCGCCGAGGATGTCGGCAAGGTGGCGCCGCCGAACTACAAGATCGACGAAGCGTCGCTGAAGATCACGGACGATCAGCACGGATCGTTCCACATCTCGAAGCCCAATAACGGCTGGCCGGTCGGGAAATACCGGGTCGAGATCTATCTCGGCGACAAGCTCGCCAAGACGGTGCCGTTCACGATCCAATAGCCGGGCTCAACTCGCCGGCGCGAAATCCTCGGCGAGGGCGGCGCGCACGGCGTCGGGCATCACCGCGATGTGGCCATAGCGCGGATGGTCGACGCCGACGAGCACTTGGGTGGCGGGATCGCGGAACTTGGCGATCTGCGCCGGCGAAAAACGGAAGCGGATGAACTGCACCGCCGACGCCTTGCCTTCGGGACTGGTGTTCTCGCGGGTGGGATCGGCCTCGCCGAAGATGCGCTCGCCGCCGACCGAGAGATAAGTGCGGCTCTCGATGCCGCCCAAGGTCGAGAGCACCGTGTCCCGGCGCTTCGGATCGTCGATCTCGAACATCACCGTCGCGATCAGCTCGTCGCCTTGCGGAATCAGCGGATTGTAGGCGTCGAGCTCGTCCTTGATCTGCGCCTCGCCGCCCCGCTCGATATGGAGCATCTCATGGACCTGATGCCACATCGTGTCGAAATTCTCGAAATAGAAGGTGGCGAACGGTCCGACTTCGACGCGCCGGTTTCTCTTGATTTCGCTGACGCGCCGTTTGTGCTTGCGCCGGTTCTTGGCGTAGTCGTCGATATCGATGATGTCGGCCCGGGTGATTTCACGCTTCATGGGAGGACTCCGATAAGCGCGGGCAAAAAGTTCGATCGGATGGAAGGACTCCGCCGGCGCTTTCGAGCCGTCGTCGACGCGTTCCATCCCTTGGAGGATATGCGCCGCGGCCAGCGGGCATTCCGAGGCCACGAACATCTTGTCGTTCTTGACGGCCTGGCGCGCCACCGGCGCGCCGACCTTGAGCGCGGTATCGAAATTGGCCTTGAGCACGCCCCAGGAACCGCCATGGCCGGAACAGCGCTCGATCACCGCGACGTCGGCTTGCGGCACCAAACGCAACAGCTCGGCCGCCTTGGCACCGACATTCTGAGCCCGGCCGTGACAAGCGAGATGCACGGTGACGCCCCCGGGCAACGGCTCGAGTCCCGACGCCAATCCTTCCTTCTTGGAAATGTCGACGAGATATTCGCTGGCGTCGAACGTCGCCTGCGCCAACCGCTTCACCGCCGGATCGTCGGGCACGATCAGCGGCCACTCGAATTTCAGCATCAGGGCGCAGGACGGCACCGGCGCCACCACGTCGAAGCCCCGGTCGAGCCACGGGGCGAAATGCGCCGCAGTCTTCCTCGCGGTTTCGGCGACGCGAGCGAGGTCGCCGCGCTCCAACAGCGGCATGCCGCAGCAGCCCGGATAGACCACGTCGGTCTCGACCCCGTTCTTGGCCAGAACCGCCAGCAGCGCCGTCGCCGATGCGCGGATTGTTGTAGTTGACGAAGCAGGTAGCGAAGATCGCGGCCTTTCGTGCCGCCGCCGGCGCCGCTTCGTCACGCGGCGGCTTGGCCGATTTGGCGCGCATCGCGAACGTCTTGCCGTGGAATTTCGGCAGATAGGCGCGGCGATCGATGCCGGTCAACGCCTCGACAACCGGCCGCGTCAGATGGTTCTTGACGTCGCTGCCCCAGTTGGCGAGCGGCGCCACGGCGCCGGCGATCTTGCCGTTGCGGTCGGTCTCGCTCAATTGCTTCGCGGTGAAGTCGCTCTTGCCGCGTTTCAAATCCGCGGCGCGCGCCCGCAACATCAAATGCGGAAAGTCGATGTTGAAGGGATGCGGCGGCACGTAAGGACACTTCGTCATGAAGCACATGTCGCACAGCGTACAGGCTTCGACGACCGTGCCGAGCTTGTCGCTCGGCACCGCGTCGAGCTCGCCGCTCGACGAATTGTCGATCAGATCGAACAGTCGCGGAAACGAGTCGCACAGATTGAAACAGCGCCGGCAGGTGTGACAGACGTCGAACTGCCGGCGCATTTCGGCATCGAGCTTTTCCGGATCGGTAAAGTCAGGATTCTGCCAATCGATGACGTGGCGGGTCGGCGCTTCGAGACTGCCTTCGCGCATGCCTCAGCTCTCTTCCGTAGCAGAGAAAATATAGCGCCCACCCTCGACGCTTCGCGTCCCGACCCTCCCCCCCGCAAACGGGAGAGGGTTGGAAGTGGGCGCGACGCCGTAACGACTTAGAGCGTGTCGAGCGCCTTCTGGAAGCGGCCGGCATGAGACTTTTCGGCCTTTGCCAAGGTCTCGAACCAGTCGGCGATTTCGTCGAAGCCTTCCTGGCGGGCGGTGCGCGCCATGCCGGGATACATGTCGGTGTATTCGTGCGTCTCGCCGGCGATCGCGGCGGCGAGATTCAGCTTGGTGTCGCCGATCGGCTTGCCGGTGGCGGGATCGCCGACCTCCTCGAGATATTCGAGATGGCCGTGCGCATGGCCGGTCTCGCCTTCCGCGGTCGAGCGGAACACCGCCGACACATCGTTATGGCCTTCGACGTCGGCCTTTTGGGCGAAATAGAGATAGCGGCGGTTGGCCTGGCTTTCGCCGGCGAACGCGTCTTTCAGATTGGTTTCGGTTTTCGAGCCTTTGAGGGCTGGCATCGCGGGCCTCCACGAAAAAAGGTTGGAACTGCGCCTGGGCGCAAACCCTATATGCGCCCTTTCGCGCGACCCGTCAAGTATTTCATATTAATTATAAAGAATCAGATATAAGTTTGTTATTGCTTATCTTTTTGAGAGACACGGATGATGACATCGACCCGTCGCACGGATGTTCCGGGAGGCGGATTGGGCAGGTCCTTGACCTCGATGCGGTCGCCGGCAATGTCGGTGAGTTGGCCGCTCTCTTCGTGGAAGAAGTGATGATGGTCACTGATGTTTGTGTCGAAATAAGAGCGGCCGGGATTGACCACGACTTCGCGCAGCAACCCCGCGGCGACGAATTGATGCAGCGCATTGTAGACCGTGGCGAGCGACACCGGCACCTGCGCCGCGAGCGCCTCGTTGTGAAGTTGCTCCGCCGTGACGTGACGATCGCCGCGTTCGAACAACAAGCGCGCAAGTGCAAGGCGCTGACGCGTCGGCCGCAGATGCGCGGCGCGGATCATTTCGATGGCGTTGGCGAACGGGCGATTATCGTCCATGGCGGGTCTAATATAAGCCGTTCGCGGTGGTTTGAAAGATCACTCTCCCGTCTTCAACCGCTCGACCAATTCGCGCACGGTCGGGATGAAGCCGTTGGCGTAATAGGGGTCGCTGGCAAAGCGATAGGCGTTATGGCCCGCGAACATCAATTGCGTATCGACCTCGTCGGAATGGCGGATCGCCTGCAGCGTCTTCTGAATGCAAAAGCTACGTGGGTCGGGCAGCTTGCCCGTGGTGCCAGCCTCGTTCTGCGCCCAGTTCGAAAACATGCATGCGCTGAGGCAACCCATGCAATTGACCTGATCGCGGCGAATATCGTGCGAACCTTGCGGCGTCACGAACACCAGCGTCGAGTCCGGCGTGCGCATCGCCTCGGTGAAACCCTGCGCGATCCAGCCCTGCGCGCGTTCGCGGTCGTGCGGCGTGACATAGACGATGCGGCCGCGGGCGCCGATCGCCAGCGTCGCCGAATGATCGCCGACCGCCTCGACCGAGAAAGAAATCTGCCGTTCCGAGCGCTCGTGCAGCTCGTTCAGGAAAACGTTGCGCACCGCCGAGGAATAAAATCCGGTCGGGCTGAAGCGGTTGAGGTAGACGTCACCCTCCTTCAGTTCGAGCAGTCGGCGCTTCCAGGCATCGGAGATCGGGCTTTCCTTGGTCAGAAGCGGCCGGGTGCCGAACTGAAACGCCATCGGACCGAGCTCGGGATTGTCAATCCAATCCTCCCACTCGCGCAAATTCCACACCCCGCCGGCCATGAAGATCGGGGTCTCCGCCAAGCCGAACTCGCGCATCAGGTTGCGCAATTCGCGCACCCGCGGAAATGGTGGCTCCGGCTTTTCCGGGTCCTCGACGTTCGATAGGCCGTTATGGCCGCCCGCAAGCCACGGATCCTCGTAAACGACGCCGCCCAGCCAGCCGGCGAATTTGTGATAGGCGCGCTTCCACAAAGCGCGGAATGCGCGCGCCGACGACACGATCGGATAGTAGTAGACATTGTAGTGCGCGCAGATTTCGGCGATGCGGTACGGCATGCCGGCACCACAGGTGACGCCGTTGATCAGGCCTCTCGCGCCGTCGAGCACGCCGTGAAGAATGCGCTCCGCCGCCGCCATCTCCCACAGCACGTTCATATGGATGCGGCCGTCGCCGTTCGAGCGCTCGTAGGCGACCCTCGCCTGCTCGATGCCGCCAGCGATGGAATAGGCGATCAGTTCCTCATGCCGCTCGCGACGCGTTCGGCCGTGATAGATCTGCGGCACGATGCGGCCGAGCGTATCGAAGAAGTCGGCGTTCACGCCCGAAAACGTGCCAACGCCGCCCTGCGCCGCCCAAGCGCCGGAGCTTTCGCCGTTCGAAATCGAGATGCCCTTGCCGCCTTCGACAAGCGGCAGCACCTCGCGTCCCGAGATCACCAGCGACTTAAGCGCCTTCACGTCTTCCCTAGCCCCAAATCCCGAGCGATGAATCTATGGCGTTCGGCCACGAGAAGCAAATATCCGGCCGCGCCCGAAGGCAGGCCGACGTTCAGGATGCCGACTGCGCCGGCGCCGGCTGTTGCGCCTGCCGGGCCGCTTCCTGTTTGGCCGACAAATCTTCGCCGGTCTGCTGATCCACGCGCTTCATCGATAGCTTGATCTTGCCCCGATCGTCGAAGCCCAGCACCTTGACTTTGACCTGGTCGCCGACTTTGACCACGTCCGTCACCTTGCCGACGCGTTGCGGCGCCAGCTCGCTGATGTGGACGAGGCCGTCGCGGGCGCCGAGGAAATTGACGAAGGCGCCGAAATCGACCGTCTTCACCACCTTGCCGTTGTAGATTACGCCGACCTCCGGCTCGGCGACGATGCCCTTGATCCAGTCGATCGCCGCCTGCGCCGCCGTGGCGTCCACCGCCGCGACCTTGATGGTGCCGTCATCCTCGATATCGACCTTTGCGCCCGTGACTTCGGTGATTTCACGGATCACCTTGCCGCCGGAGCCGATCACTTCCCGAATCTTGTCCTTCGGAATGGTGAAGCTGGTAATGCGCGGCGCGTTGTTGCTCACCGCCTCGCGCGACCGGGTCAGTGCCTTGGCCATCTCGCCGAGAATGTGCAAGCGACCGTCGCGCGCCTGCGCCAGCGCAACCTTCATGATCTCCTCGGTGATCGAGGTGATCTTGATGTCCATCTGCAAGGCGGTAACGCCTTGTTCCGTGCCGGCGACCTTGAAATCCATGTCGCCGAGATGGTCCTCGTCGCCCAGAATGTCGGACAACACCGCGAAGCCCGAATCCTCCTTGATGAGGCCCATGGCGATGCCCGCGACAGGCCGCTTCAGCGGCACGCCCGCATCCATCAGCGACAGAGACGAGCCACACACCGTCGCCATCGAGGATGAACCGTTCGAACTCCGTGATCTCCGACACGACGCGGAGCGTATAGGGGAAGGATTCCTTCGACGGCAGCAACGGCCGCACCGCGCGCCAGGCAAGCTTGCCATGTCCGATCTCGCGGCGGCCCGGCGTGCCCATGCGGCCCGCCTCGCCGGTGGCGTAAGGCGGAAAATTGTAGTGCAGCATGAAATGCGAGCGATATTCGCCCTCGAGCGCGTCGATGATCTGCTCATCCTGGCCGGTGCCCAAGGTCGCGACGACCAGCGCCTGGGTTTCGCCGCGGGTGAACAGCGCCGAGCCGTGAGTGCGCGGCAACACGCCGACCTCGGCTTGGATCGGCCGCACCGTCTTGGTGTCGCGGCCGTCGATGCGTGGCTCGCCCTTGATGATCGCGCCGCGCACGATTTCCTTTTCGACTTCCTTGAACACGTTCTCGGCATGCTGACGTTGCGCCGGGTCTTCGAACAGCGCGGCGACCATGGCCTTGGCGGCGTCGATCATGCTGCTGCGCACCTGCTTCTGCTGCTGTGCGTAGGCATCGGCGAGCTCGCCCGCAACCGCACTGCGGACCTTTTCCTCGATGACGTCGGCCTCGGACGATACCGGCGGCATTTCCCATGGCTCCTTGGCCGCGCGCTCGGCAAGGGCGATGATCGCGTCGATCACCGGCTGGAAGTGCTTATGGCCGAACATCACCGCGCCGAGCATGATCTCTTCGCTGAGCTCGCTCGCTTCGGATTCAACCATCAGCACGCCTTCCTGCGTGCCGGCGACCACGAGGTCGAGTTGCGAACTGTCCATTTCGTCCAGTTGCGGATTCAGCACATATTTGCCGTCGATATAACCGACGCGCGCGCCGCCGATCGGGCCCAGAAACGGAATGCCGGAAATGGTCAGCGCCGCCGACGCGCCGATCATCGCGACGATGTCGGGATCGTTCTCGAGATCGTGCGATAAGACCGTGCATACGACCTGGGTCTCATTGCGGAAACCGTGCGCGAACAGCGGCCGGATCGGGCGATCGATGAGGCGCGATACCAAAGTCTCCTTTTCCGAGGGACGGCCTTCGCGCTTGAAAAAGCCGCCCGGGATCTTGCCGGCGGCGAAGCTCTTTTCCTGGTAGTTGACGGTGAGCGGGAAGAAATCCTGGCCGGGCTTGGCCTGCTTCATGGCGACCGCGGTGCACAACACGCTGGTCTCGCCGTAAGTGGCCAGAACCGCGCCGTCAGCTTGGCGCGCGATCCGACCGGTTTCGAGCGTAAGGCGGCGGCCGCCCCAGTTCAGCTCGCGGGTAATCTTGTTGAACATCGTTCTCTCTGCTTTCTCTCTCTTAGGAACAGGTTTGGGCGGGGCGCGCTTCGCGCGCCCGGCGCCGAAAAAATTAGCGAAGGAAGCGCAGCCGTCGCCGGCGATGCCGGGCATCGCGGCGAGTGCGCGATCGTAGCTCGGTGGATCAGTGGCGGAGTCCCAAACGCTCGATCACGCTTTCGTACTTGGCGTGATCGGCGCGCTTCAAATAATCCAGCAGGCTGCGGCGCTGACCGACCATGACCAACAAGCCGCGGCGCGAATGGAAATCCTTCTTATGCGTCGCCAGATGATCGGTGAGGTTGCGGATGCGTTCGCTCAAAATCGCGATCTGCACTTCGGGCGAGCCGGTATCGCCGGCTTTGCGGGCGTAGTCGCCAATGATCTCTTGCTTGCGTGCAAGGGTGATCGACATCGATCTCTCCTTAGTCGAAATTGAGAACACGGATCGGCCGCAAGCCGCCGTCACGGATTTGCGCGAATGCCACCAGCCGGTCGCCGCTGACGGCGCGAATGGTGGTGCCCTCGCCCAGACCTCGACAAAACGCCTCGCTGGCGCCTGTCACTGGCCGTCCGTGTCGGAGGGAAGCCGCCTCTGCCTCGGTCACGGCCAGCGCCGGGATGTCGTCCAGCGCGGTCTCGACCGACAGCAGATGCTCGGAAGCAACCCCACTATGCCCGATAACGGCGAGATTTTCCAGGGAAATCGCCCGCTCGGCGCGAAACCGCCCGACCGCCAGCCGCCGCAAGGCCGTGACGTGAGCGACGGTGCCGAGGGCCTCGCCCAAGTCCCGCGCCAAAGCCCGGACATAGGTGCCTTTGCCGACCCGTGCTTCGAAAATGGCATGATCGCGATCAGGCGTTTCGACCAACCCCAGGCATTCGATGGCGACGCGGCGCGCCTTAACCATGACGGCCTCACCCCGCCGCGCGAGCTTATAGGCACGCTCGCCTTCGATTTTTACCGCCGAGTAAGCCGGGGGCATCTGATCGATGGCGCCGATAAACCGTGGCAGGACAGCTTCGATGTCGGTGCGACCAGGGCGCGCGTCGCTGACTGCGACCGCTCGCCCTTCGGCATCGTCGGTATCGGTGGCGACGCCCCAGCGCAGGGTGAACCGGTAGACCTTGTCGCCTGCAATGACGTAGGGCACCGCCTTGGTCGCCTCGCCCAACGCGATCGGCAACACGCCAGTAGCGAGCGGATCGAGCGTCCCGGCATGGCCCGCTTTCGCGGCGTCGAAGAGCCGGCGCACCTTCGCGACCGCTTGCGCCGAGCTGAGGCCGAGCGGCTTGTCGAGAATCACCCAGCCATGGACCGGCTGTCCTTTTCGCCTACGCGTCATCGCGCTCGCTGCCTTCGTTGGGACGGAGATCGCGCTCGACCTCGGGCTGGCGAAGCAACCGGTCGATGCGGCTGGCATGCTCGAAACTGGTATCGGCGGCGAACGCCAATTCCGGCGCGTGGCGGAGCCGGACTTCGCGCGCCAGTTCGCGGCGCAGATAGCCGGCGGAGCGCGCGAGCCCGGCCAGCACGTCGGCGAGCTTGGCGCCGCCCAGCGGCATCACGAACGCCGTGGCGTGCTTGAGATCGGGCGAGACCCGGACCTCGGTAACGGTGATGGCAACGCCGGTCAGTCCCGGATCGCGCAAATGCCCCCGCTCGAACTGGCGCGCCAGCGCGTGGCGAAGTTCCTCGCCGACGCGCAACTGGCGCTGCGATTGCTCGGCAAGGGGCTTGTGCTTGGCCATGCCACCAAATGTGCGCATGGCGGCGTAAGAAATCTAGGGGCGTCGCGGCGGCGTCGATCCGACCACCACCCCGGCCAGGGCCGCTGCGATCAGCACCAACCCCTTATGCTCGCGGACAAAGCCGTTCAGCTCGTGAATCGCGTTGGCGGCCGCCAAGTTTGCCGGCGGCGGGGGCACGGCCCTCGCCGGACGCGAGCGCGACCAGACGATCACGAGCGCCGCGACAAGTGCCACCAAGAGGAGGGCGCCGCCCGCAATCAGCGCGGCAATCGCAGGACCAAGCCGCGGCACGCAATAAAACCACAGCGCGGCGTCGAACCAGAGCAACGCCAGTATCGCAAAGACGAGCGCGATCCAGCCCGCCACCGCGGCGATCAGCAAACTCCGGGCTTCGGCGCGGATGCGCCCATAGATCGCGTTGAACTGCGTAGCCGCCAAGGCGGCGCGCAGCAGCTTGTCCATGGCCGCCCGCCCCCGCTCTAGCGAGGCAGGATGCGGCCGCCCAGGAATCCGATCCCGAACGCGATGAGGATGCTGAGAAGCGGTTGTTCCTCGACCTGGTCGCTGAGCGCCTTGACCTGGCGCCGGCCTTGTGCCGCGGCATCCTTGTACAGACGCTGCGCCTCGGTGCCGAGCGCGTTCGCGGTGTCGCTCGCCGTCGACCGGACCGCGCTGCCCGAATGTTCGGCCAGCGACGCGAGGTCGCGCTTCAACGACTGCACGTCGGCGATGAGCTGCGCGACATCGGTTTCGGCGGCGGCCTTCTCCTTGTCGGTCATGCCGCGCGCTCCAGTTGATCGCCGCGCAACGCGTCGCGCAGTTCTTCCCGGGCTCGCGACAGGCGGGACCGCACCGTACCGGTCGGCACGCCGAGGCGCGAGGCGGCATCGTCGTAGCTCATGCCGTCCCAGCCGATCATCAGGATGGTCTGCTGACGGGCCTGGCTGAGCCGGCCGAAGGCGCGGAGGAAATCGGTCATCTCCACGGCGGCTTCCTGGGCGGGCGGCCGCGCCGGCGCCACCATCGCGAGTTCGTCCGGCGCCAGCGCCACTTCATGATGGGCCGGCCGGCGGTAGGAATTGATGTGGAGGTTCCGCATCACGGTGAACAGCCAGGCGCGCAGATTGGTGCCTTGCTGGAAGCGGTGCCAATTCACCATGGCCCGCAACAAGCAATCCTGCAGCAAATCCTCGGCATCCGCGGCATTGCCGGTGAGGCGGCGGGCATAGCGGCGCAGATCGGGCATCTTCTCGCCAAGTTGGCGGGCAAAACCGGTGTTGGTCGGGGTCATTAAATCCTCCTCACTGAACGGAACGGGGTCGATCATGCCGAGGGCGGCGCCTAGACCGCGGGCCGCACGGCAACGCTGATCGGCATTTCGTCCATGCGTTCCTCGAAACTGGCGAGGCGCTCGGCCAGGTCGGCAAAGGTGGCGCCGCGCGGCATTTCGAAGGCCAGCACGCAGTCCTCGAATTGCGCGACGACGCTGTTGGCCTGATGCGAATAACGGGTCCCACTGACGATCATCTGTTCCTCCTCCGCTTCGAGAGGTCCCGCGCCGCGAATGACGCGTTCCAATGACCTCGAAAGTGCTGTGCGAATTGGGTCTGGGTATGGCCCGATTGTGATTTCCGCCGCCCCATTCCAGGCATCGGTGCCGCAATTCCTAATAGTCGCGGCCAGGGACAAATCCCCGGAATCGCGCGTCTTTTCGCGAAAAGCGCCGGCGATCGCGGCGAAAACGTGCCCGCCGCGCGGCGAAAATGTGGCGAAGATGGGGAACAACCGGGACTCGGGCTTGTTCCAGTCACTTTTTATGCAAATTTTTTCCAGCCGCGTGCGGCGCCCCGCGGACTGCCCATCTGGGTTGTGCAAGGGGCGCTTGACGCCGGCGCGGCGGCGGCGACAGACTTAATGATGCCGGTCCGGCGGGGGAAAATTCAGCGAGCGAGCCAATGAGCGACGAGACAACAAGAACGCGCGCCCGCCCGGCCACCGTCGGCGATTCCGAACTTCACCTCCGCCGCGTCGGCGCTGGCCCCCGCCGCCGCGCCGAGGAAGTGCTCGAGGCCGCGGCCGCCGTTTTCGCCGAGCGCGGCTTTCACGGCGCCTCGACCCAGGACATCGCCGACCGGCTCGGCATGCGCCAGGCCAGCCTCTATTACTATTTCACCTCGAAAGAGGCGGCGCTCGAACAGGTCTGCCAGCGCGGCATCGAGAACATTATCGGCGACACCGAGATCATCGCCACCGGGCCGGGCACGGCCACCGAGCGCCTTGCCGCGATCATGCGCCGCCATGTCGAGCCGCTTGCCGACAATTGCGCCAGCCTGCGCGCCTATCTACATGAAGTGCGATTCCTTCCCAAGGAGGCCCGGCGCCGCATCGGCCTGTTGGCGCGGCACTATGAGAGCATCGTCGAGGGCGTTCTGGCGCAAGGCATCGCCGCCGGCGAGATGCGCCGCGATCTCGACATCCAGATCGCGCGCGACGCCATCCTGGGCATGTGCAATCACGCGGCGCATTGGCCCGGGAAGGAACCGGGCGGCGCCATGAAGCGGGTGGCGGAGGAATTGATCCGTCTCGTGCTTCATGGCATTGCAACGGACCGGCCCGACACCGAAGCGGGCTGACGCACGACTTTCTGGAGCAGGTATGAGTTCGGATTGGTTTTCGACGCGGGTCGCCGCGAAGCGCGTGGAAGCGACCGGCATCTTCTCTTACGAACTGGTCGATCCCGAGGGCAAGGAGTTGCCGGCGTTCGAGGCGGGCGCGCATCTCGACGTCAAGATCGGCGACAAGATCCGCCAGTTCTCGCTGAGCAACTCGCCCGCCGAACGGCACCGCTATGTGCTGGGCGTGCAGCGCGAGCTCAACGGGCGCGGCGGTTCGGCGGCGTTCTGCGACACCGTCAAGGAAGGCGACACGGTCGTGATCCGCGGCCCGCACAATCTCTTTCCGCTGGCGGCGGACGCGCGCGAGAGCGTGCTCCTGGCGGGCGGCATCGGGGTCACGCCGATCCTCGCGATGGCGGAGCGCCTTCATGACCTCGGCGCCAATTTCGTGTTTCACTATTGCACCCGGAGCCGCGCGCGCACCGCGTTCCACGATCACGTCGCCGGCGCCGAATACAACGACAGGGTCAAATTCCATTTAGACGACGGGCCGGAGGAACAGCGCCCCAACCTGTCGGCCTTCATCGGCGAGCCGACGCCGGGCAAGCATCTCTATGTCTGCGGCCCGACGGTGATGATGGACATTGTCGTCGAGCTGGCGAAGCAGCAGGGCTGGCCTGACAGCCAGGTCCATCTCGAACGCTTCACCGGGGTCGAGGCCAAGCCGGGCGACGCGCGCGAATTCCTGATCGAGATCAAGAAGACCGGCCAGCTCGTGACGATTCCGGCCGACAAGACGGTGGTCGAAGCGCTGCGCGCCGCCGGCATCGACATTCCGGTGTCGTGCGAGCAAGGCGTGTGCGCGACCTGCCTCACCAACATCGTCTCGGGCGTGCCGGATCACCGCGACCTGATCCTGACCAAGCAGGAACATGAGAGCGGCAAGATCTTCACCCCCTGCGTCTCGCGCGCTCTGTCGGACATCCTGGTCATCGACATTTAGGGTCCGATCGCCGGCGCCGGAGAGCTGGCTGTTCCCGCTGATATTTGCAGCGAAAGAATAGCCAATGGTTAACAAAGATTAACGGCCTTTCCGGCTCTTGCCCGTCGAGGGCCAGCTCCGCCCACCCATTGCCCGCCACCAACGCCATCGCCCCTCCTCGGCGTGTCGCTTCTTCATAGAACAAAACGAGAACTTTGTCAAGGACAGAATTGCGCCTCCCCGCCATCTCGCCACCCCGGCGCAACGCCGGGGGTCCATGCCGGTCGGGGCCGCAGCCTTGGCACGGTGGACTCCGGCGTTCGCCGGAGTGGCGCTGTTATTTTGAAGGGCAACTGAGAGAGGCGCCGCCGATTTTTAACGCGGCGGCAATCAGCAATTCTTTCCCCTGTCCTTCCTTAAGGGAGGAGAGGGAGGGGCCTGCGCCGGAGGCGCGGGAGGGTGAGGTGGGACATGCGCCCTGGAGTCCCCACCTCATCCCGACCTTCTCCTCCCCTCAAGGGAGGAGAAGGAGAAGCACATCGCCGCTAGATCAGCGCCGCGACGATCAGCAGGATGATGCCGACAGTGGCAACGAACCACGCCAGAGTGCGGATGTACTTCACTCCGAAGGCATAGAGCGGGATGTAGACGATGCGCGCGACGACATAGAGGATCGCGCCCCAATGCGACAGGCCGCCCGACTTGTTCTGCAGCACCACCGCCAAAAGCGCCGCCGCGAACAGCGGAAACGTCTCGAGGAAATTGCGATAGGCGCGCTCCATGCGCGCCGCGGTGCCGCCGGTTTCCATCGCCGTGTCGCGCGGGCCGAAGCCCCAATCGGGCGTGCGGTATTTCTGCGCCATCTGCGCGGTGATGCCGAGATGCAGCATCCCCACGATCACGGCGATGACCAGCCAGACAATGTCGGACATGCGTTCCCCCGATGATTGGTCGCCGCCTCTGCGGACGGCATGGCGCCAGTGTAGCGGCTAGACCGGCGCGGGGGTAGGCGCGTTGGCCATGGGTAAATGGATCGTGAACACCGAGCCCTTGCCCAGCTCGCTCTCGATCTCGAGCACGCCGCGATGGTGATTGACGATGTGCTTGACGATGGCGAGGCCGAGGCCGGTGCCGCCCAGCTCGCGCGACCGCGCGGTGTCGATGCGATAGAACCGCTCGGTGAGCCGCGCCAGATGCTCGCGCGGGATGCCCTCGCCCTGATCGCTGACGGCGATGGCGAGCGCGCCGGGGCGTTTCGCCGACGGCGCCGCCGCGACGGTGATGACGGTGCCGGCGCGGGCATATTTGATGGCGTTGTCGATCAGGTTCTGCAGCACCTGCGCCAGTTCGTCGGCGTCGCCGAGCGCGGGCGGCAGGTCGGACGGAACCACGGCGCGGATGGTCATGTCGCGGCGGGCGGCGCGCTGGTCGAGGCCGTTGGTGACGCGGTTCAGCAGGTCCGCGACGTCGACGCGGTCGGTCGGCGTCTGATGCTCGTTCATCTCGATCTTGGCGAGCGACAGCAGGTCTTCGACGAGCCGCCCCATGCGTGTCGATTGCTCCGCCATGATGGCGAGGAACCGGTCATGGGCCGCCATGTCGTCCCGCGCCGGACCGCGCAGCGTCTCGATGAACCCGATCAGCGAGGTCAGCGGCGTGCGCAGTTCGTGGCTGGCATTGGCGGCGAAATCGGCGCGCAACCGCTCGCTGCGCTTCAACACCGTGATGTCGTGCAGGATCAGCACGGCGCTGCCGTCGGCGCGCGCCGGCGTCAGCGGCACGATCCGCGCCGAGAAATGACGCTCGACCGGATTGGCGAGATCGAACTCGACGAACCGGTCCCCTTCGCCGCGCAGCACCGCGTCAGCCGCCGCCAACAGCGCCGGCTGACGCAGCGCCACGGCCAGATCGCGGTCGATGAGATTCGGCCCCAAGAGCGTGTCGGCGGCCTCGTTGGTGCGCGCGATGCGCCGCCGCTCGTCCAGCACCAGGAGCGGATCGGGCAGATGATGCAGCACCAGCTGCGCGGTATCGATCTCCATCTCGCGCGCCTGCGCCTTGGCCCGCGATGCCCGCGCCCAGCGCGTGATCGCGAGCCATAAATCGCGGATCGCGGGCGAGGCGCTTTCCACCTCGGGCCGCGCCGCGTCGTTCTCCGCCATCAGATCGATGGCGGCGCGCAGCCGCGCCAAGCCGAGATAAATCGGCGCCGTCAACAGCACCAGCGCCAGGATCACCAGGATCGCCGCCAGCGCCGCGGGACCCGGCGCGAGATCGCCGGTCCAAGCCAAGACGATGAAGGCGATCAGCGCGGGGCTGGCGCGAAGCAGGGCCGCCACCAACCAGCGCGGATTCATCCCGTGGCTTCGTGCGCGGCGAGCGCCGCGAGATTGACATAGTCGGACACGGTCGCGCCCATCTCGATGATCTGCGCCGGCTTGTCGAGCCCCATCAGCAACGGCCCGACGTGACGGCCGCCGCCCATCTGCTCCAGCAATTGCGAGGCGATGTTGGCGGTGTGCAGCCCCGGCATGATCAGCACGTTGGCCGCCGCGGTGAGCCGGCAGAACGGGTAACGCTCGCGCATCAGCGCGTGGTTGAGCGCGACCTCGACGCTCATCTCGCCGTCATATTCGAAATCGGGCTTGCGCTTGTCGAGAATGGCGACGGCGTCGCGCACCCGGTCGGCGTCGGCGCGGATCGGGTTGCCGAAGGTGGAATAGGACAGGAGCGCGACGCGCGGCTCCTGCCCGATCATGCCGCGCGCGCGCTCGGCTGATTGGATCGCGATGTCGGCCAGCTCCTCGCCGTTGGGCGTCGGATGCGCGGTGGTGTCGGACACCAGCACCGAGCGCTCGCGCGACACCAAGAGCGAATAGCCGCAGACGCGCTGTCCCGGCTTCGGCCCGATGACGCGCGTCACCTCCTCGAAGGCGGTGAAATAGTTGCGCGTGGCGCCCGTCACCAGCGCGTGGGCGTCGCCGCACGCCACCATGCAGGCGGCGAAGATGTTGCGGTCCTGATTCACCATGCGCTGGCAATCGCGGTAGAGCGCGCCGTGACGCTGAAGCTTCTGATAAAGGAAATCGGTGTAGGCGCGGTTGGCGGTCGAGAGCGCGGCGTTGTGAATCTCCAACGGCTCGATCGGCACCAGCCCCATCCCGCGCATGGTCGCGGCGATGCGGTCCTCGCGCCCGATCAGCACCGGCGTGCCGTAGCCGGCGGCGCGGAACGCGAGCGCGGCGCGGATGGTGCGCTCCTCCTCGCCCTCGGCGAAGACGACGCGGCGCGGATTGGCACGCACCTTGGCGAACGCCAGTTGCAGATAGGCGGCGGTCGGATCGAGCCGGCCCCGCAGACTGGTGCGATAGGCGTCGAGATCGGCGATCGGCTTGCGCGCCACGCCCGATTCCATCGCCGCCTTCGCCACCGCCGGCGCCACCGACCAGATCAGCCGCGGATCGAACGGCGTCGGCACGATATAGTCCGGGCCGTAGCGCAGCCGCTGCCCCGAGTAAGCCGCCGCGACTTCGTCGGGCACGTCCTCGCGGGCGAGGGCGGCCAGCGCTTGGGCGGCGGCGATTTTCATCGCCTCGTTGATGGTCGAGGCGCGGACATCGAGCGCGCCGCGGAAAATATAGGGAAAACCCAGGACATTGTTGATCTGGTTCGGATAGTCGGATCGGCCCGTCGCCATGATCGCGTCGGGCCGCACCGCCTTCACCTCCTCGGGCGTGATCTCGGGATCGGGATTGGCCATCGCCGCGATGATCGGGCGCGCCGCCATCGACTTCACCATGTCCTGCGTGACGGCGCCCTTGGCGGAGAGGCCGAGGAACACGTCGGCGCCAACCATCGCCTCGGCCAGGGTGCGGGCGTCGGTCTCGACCGCGTGCGCCGATTTCCATTGATTCATGCCGGCGGTGCGGCCGCGATAGACCACGCCCTTGGTGTCGCACATGAATGACGTTGGCGTTGGGCAGGCCCATCGACTTGACCAGCTCGACGCAGGCGATGGCGGCGGCGCCGGCGCCGTTCACCACCAGGCGGACCGAATTGAGCTCGCGGCCGGTGAGGTCGAGGGCGTTGATCAACGCCGCCGAGGCGATGATCGCGGTGCCGTGCTGATCGTCGTGGAACACCGGGATGTCCATCAGTTCGCGCAGCCGCTCCTCGATGACGAAGCAGTCGGGCGCCTTGATGTCCTCGAGATTGATGCCGCCGAAAGCCGGATGCAGATAGCGCACGCAATTGACGAACTGGTCGACATCCTTGGTGTCGATCTCGAGATCGACCGCGTCGATGCCGGCGAAGCGCTTGAACAGCACCGCCTTGCCTTCCATCACCGGCTTGGCCGCGAGCGCGCCGAGATCGCCGAGGCCGAGCACCGCCGTGCCGTTGGAGATCACGGCCACCATGTTGCCCTTGGCGGTGTAGTCGTAGGCGGCGGCGGGGTCGCGCTCGATCGAGAGGCAGGGAAAAGCGACGCCGGGCGAATAGGCGAGCGAGAGATCGTGCGCGGTGGTGAGCGGCTTGGTCGGCGAGATTTCGAGCTTTCCCGGGGTGCCGCGCCTGTGGAATTGCAGCGCTTCTTCCTCGGTCACCCGAACGATCGTCTGATCCATGACGGCCACCTTGATTATCAGGCGGCAATCTTATGGGGCGCGCAGCCAGAGGTCAAAGCGAGCGCGGCCGGCGCGCGACGATTCCCGGCGCCGGTTACGGATTCGGCACCGGCTTGCGCGCGCGGCGGCCAAGCCGCGCCGCCGCAGCGGCCGCGCGCTTTTCCTCGGTTTCCTTGGCCAGAGCCTCGCGGTCGGCGGCTTCTTTCGCCAGACGCAGCGCGCGCAATCGCGCCGTCTTCGCGGCATCGGCCTGGAACAGCTTTTCCTTTTCGCGCAGGAATTCCGCCTCGCGCGCCGCGGCCTTCGCGAATTTTTCGTTGGCGTGCTGAGTTCGCGCTCGCGAACTTGTCTCGTTTCGATTGCAACATGTCGTGTCCTTCGGTTAGCGCGCGGAACGCGCGATCGACTTGATCGGGCCGCGCGCGGGACGGCCGGACGCGGCGGCAATGTCGCGATCTTGCGCTTCGAGGATCGCCTTCGCCGGCTCGTCGCCGTCGAAGCCGCCGAGCGCCGTCATCGGCACGCGCCGGTTCGAGCTGCGCGCGCCGTCTTCATAGACCACGTCGAACGCCACGAAGCTGCTTTCGGTTCTTTTTCTGATTGCCATCGGTTTCTTCCTTATTCGCCGTCGGCCTTCGGCGCGGGCGCCGGCGACGTCTCCGTTTCAGCCTTCGCCGCGCGCCGCCGCGCCGTGGCCTCCTGCTGCTCCTTGAGCTTCTGCTCGCGCCGCGCGTCTTGGGCGCGCTTCCGTTCGGCGCGTTGTTGACCGTAGTTCGGTTTGAACATCGTTTTTCTCCTTGCCGAACGGGCACAACGGGATTGTGCCGCCGCCATCCGGCGGCATCGAGCCGACCGACAATTGGTTGAATGTCCCCATAATAAGGGCCTCGCGGGCCACAATTACAAGACGGCGCCGTCGGTCGAGCGCCTCGATCTTGACTTTTGCGCCGCAACAATCCATATATCTTGCGCTTATCTTTCTCGCGATCGCGCGATGTGCGCCGCAACATCAAGGCGGCGGAACAGCATTTCGAGATATAACCCCGATAACAATGGCACCTCGACGCGCGCGGGGCAGGCCGCAAACCAGGCCGGCGGTGCTTCATCGCATCGCGACGTAACACCGACCCGCCGCACTCGAAAGCGTCATATCCCGTGACCGTTTCCTTTTCCGATCTCGGCTTGGCCGAACCGCTCCTGCGTGCTCTCCAGACCGAAAATTACCATCAGCCGACGCCGATCCAGGCGCAGGCGATCCCGCATCTTCTGGCGGGCCGCGACCTTTTGGGCATCGCCCAGACCGGCACCGGCAAGACCGCCGCGTTCGCGCTGCCGATCCTGCAGCATCTCGCCGCCCAAAGCGCGCCGGCACGGCGCAACGGCGTTCGCGCGCTGATCCTGACCCCGACCCGCGAGCTCGCGATCCAGATCGGCGATTCCTTCCGCGCCTATGGCCGCAACACGCCGCTGCGCTGCGCCGAGATTTTCGGCGGCGTCAGCCAGCATCGTCAGGTCGAGGCGCTACGCCGCGGCCTCGACATCGTCGTCGCCACGCCGGGGCGGCTCCTCGACTTGATGGAGCAGGGTCACGTCCGGCTCGACAGCGTCACCGTGCTGGTGCTGGACGAGGCCGACCGCATGCTGGATCTCGGTTTCGTTCGTCCGATCCAAAAGATCGTGGCGCGCGTGCCGAAGGCGCGTCAGTCCCTCCTGTTCTCGGCGACCATGCCGGCGGAGATCGAGCATCTGGCGCAAAGCCTGCTGCGCGACCCGGTGCGCGTCGAGGTGACGCCGCCCGCGACCACCGTCGATCGCGTCGAGCAGCGCATCGTGTTCGTCGCCGCCGCCGAGAAGCGCTCGACGCTGTCGAAGATCCTGAAGGACCCGGCGATCCGGCGCGCGCTGATCTTTACCCGCACCAAGCACGGGGCTGACCGCGTCCACCGTCATCTTGAGACGAGCGGCGTCAGCGCCGCGGCGATCCACGGCAACAAATCGCAGAACGCCCGCCAGCGCGCGCTCGGCGATTTCCGCGAGGGCCGACATCCGCGTCCTGGTCGCGACCGACATCGCGGCGCGCGGCATCGACATCGACGACATCACCCACGTCATCAATTTCGAGCTGCCGAACGTGCCGGAAAGCTATGTCCACCGCATCGGCCGCACCGCGCGCGCCGGCGCCGCGGGCATCGCGATCTCGCTGTGCGATCCGTCCGAGCGCCCGTTCCTGCGCGATATCGAAAGGCTGACGCGCCAGAAGCTTGCCGGCACCGGCGGCGCCCCGGCCGAGACCCACGAGACCGGGCGGCCGGCACAGCCGCCGCACCAGCATCGCCCGCACCATCCGCATCACGGGCGGCCGTCCCGCGGCCGGCCGCAACAGCGGCAACCGCAGGGCAAGGGCGGCAGCAATCGCCATACGCCGGCCACCGCGGCCGGCTAACCCCGCTCGCAGCGTTCCGCTGCTGGCGACCTCCCCCATCGAGGGGAAGAGGGAGAACTCACTTATCCACAGTTGCCCGACTTGTCTGTCATAAACCTGTAACACAGGATTGTTACAGCTTTCCCCGGTCGAGGAAGGCACCCCAAAACATGGCGATTGCGACTGTCTCGGTACAGCTAGGTCGCGAGCGCGTCTTCGATGTGCTGTTCCGCAACGCGACGCGGGGGTTCGCGGTCCTGGTTCTGCTGTTGCTGGGCGGGGTGATGGTGTCGCTGGGCGTCGGCGCCTGGCCCGCCTTTTCCCATTTCGGCGTCGGCTTTCTGTTCAGCAGCGCCTGGAACCCGGTTCAGGACGATTACGGCGCCCTCCCCGCGATTTTCGGCACCCTGGTGACGTCGCTGATCGCGATGCTGATCGGCGTGCCGCTGGCGCTCGGGGTCGCGGTGTTCCTGACCGAACTGTGCCCGCCGTTCCTGCGCCGGCCGATCGGCACCATGATCGAGCTGCTGGCGGCGGTGCCGAGCATCATCTACGGCATCTGGGGCTTGTTCGTGCTGGCGCCGTTCCTTCAGGAGACGGTGCAGCCGTTCCTGATCGACGTGTTCGGCGACATTCCCATCATCGGCCTGCTGTTCGAGGGGCCGCCCCTGGGGCTCGGCATGCTGACCGCCGGCTTCATCCTGGCGATGATGGTGCTGCCGTTCATCACCGCGGTGATGCGCGACGTGTTCCACACCGTGCCCTCGGTCTTGCGCGAAAGCGCCTACGGCATCGGCGCCACCACCTCGGAGGTGGTGCGGCGCATCGTCGTGCCGTATACCCGCACCGGCATCATCGGCGGCGTCATGCTGGGCCTCGGCCGCGCCTTGGGCGAGACCATGGCCGTCACCTTCGTCATCGGCAACGCGCACGAGATCCACGCCTCGCTGCTGGCGCCCGGCACCACCATCTCGGCGACCCTTGCCAACGAGTTCACCGAGGCGGTGACCAAGCTCTATATCTCGTCGCTGTTCGCCCTGGGCTTCATCCTGTTCGTCATCACCTTCGTGGTGCTGGCGGCGGCGAAGTTCATGCTGATCCGGCTGCAGCAGCAGGCGGGGAGCTGAGCCGATCATGAGCCGCTACGCCCGCCGCCGCGTCGCCAACCGGATCTATCTCGGCATGTCGTTCGCCGCGACCGCGATCGGCTTGATCTTCCTGTTCCTGGTGCTCTATGCGCTGTTGCGCAACGGCATCCCGGCATTGAGCGGCACGCTGTTCACCGCGGCGACGCCGCCGCCCGGCAATGCCGGCGGCCTCGCCAACGCGATCTATGGCAGCGTGGTGATGACCATTGTCGCGACGCTGGTGGGCACGCCGATCGGGATGCTGACCGGCACCTTCCTCGCCGAATACGGCAAGACCGGCCACCTCGCCTCGGTGGTGCGCTTCGTCAACGACATTCTGTTGTCGGCGCCGTCGATCATCATCGGCCTGTTCGTCTATCAGATCGTGGTGGTGCCGATGGGCCATTTCTCGGCCTGGGCCGGCAGCATCGCCCTGGCGCTGATCGTGATTCCGGTCGTGGTCCGCACCACCGAGAACATGCTGGAGCTGGTGCCGAACAGCCTGCGCGAGGCGGCCTCGGCGCTCGGCACGCCGCAATGGCGGGTGATCGTGCAGGTGATCTACCGCGCCGCGCTGCAGGGGATGCTGACGGGCGTGATGCTGGCGGTGGCCCGGATCGCGGGCGAGACCGCGCCGCTTCTGTTCACTGCCCTCAACAACCAGTTCTGGGCGACCAACATGAACGCGGCGATGGCCAATCTGCCGGTGGTGATCTTCCAGTTCGCGCTCAGCCCCTACAGCGACTGGCAGATGCTGGCCTGGGGCGGCGCCTTGCTGATCACCATGACGATCCTGATCCTCAACATTCTGGCGCGCACGCTCGTCAGTTGGAGTAACCAAACGCCATGACAATGGATTATTCTGATGCGACAAGACCCAGGCCGCCGGCGTTTACGCCGGTGCCGGTAGTACCCATGTCAGAGCCGATGCCGCCGCAGACCAAGCCCGCCCACAATCTGGCGCCGCAAGTCGCGGTTCCGCACGCCGCGGCGTCGACCGCCCCGGCGCTCGCGGTCAAGTGCGAGCTCAAGGATCTGCGTTTCTACTACAAGCAATACGAGGCGCTGAAGGGCATCAACCTGAAGCTGCATGACAAGCGCGTCACCGCCTTCATCGGCCCGTCGGGTTGCGGCAAATCGACCTTGCTGCGGATTCTCAACCGGATTTACGAGCTCTACCCCGATCAGCGCGCCACCGGCGAGGTGCTGGTCGACGGCCGCAACATCCTCGACCCCGGCCAGGACCTCAATCTGTTGCGCGCCAAGATCGGCATGGTGTTCCAGAAGCCGACGCCGTTCCCGATGTCGATCTATGACAATGTCGCCTTCGGCATCCGGCTGTACGAGACGCTGCGCTCGCGCGTGCTCGACGAACGCGTCGAGGAGGCGCTGAAGCGCGCCGCGCTGTGGAACGAGGTGAAGGACAAGCTGCGTCAGAGCGGGCTCTCGCTTGTCGGGCGGCCAGCAGCAGCGCCTCTGCATCGCGCGCGCCATCGCGGTCAAGCCGGAAATCCTGCTGCTCGACGAGCCGGCCTCGGCGCTCGATCCGATCTCGACCCAGCGCATCGAGGAGTTGATCGCCGAGCTCAAGTCCGACTATTGCATCGTGATCGTCACGCACAATATGCAGCAGGCGGCTCGCAGCTCCGACTATACCGCCTTCATGTATCTCGGTTCGCTCATCGAGTTCGACGAGACCGCGGCGATCTTCACGCATCCGAGCCAAAAACAGACCGAAGACTACATCACCGGCCGCTTTGGCTGAGGCGCAAGGCAATGGCATCCGAACACATCATCAAGAGTTACGACGAGGATCTATCCAAGCTCGACAACACCATCACGCAGATGGGCGGCTTGGCCGAAAGTCAGCTCGCCACCGCGATCGAAGCGGTGGCGCAGCGCGACACGATGCTGGCGACCCGCGCGGTCGAAGGCGATGTCGAGATCGACGAGCTCGACCGCGAGGTCGAGACGCTGGTGGTGCGGCTCCTGGCGCTGCGCCAGCCGATGGCGCGCGACCTGCGCCAGATCGTCGCCTCGCTCAAAATCTCGTCCGATCTCGAGCGCATCGGCGACTACGCCGCCAACGTGGCGAAGCGCTCGCTGGCCTTGTCTCTGTCGCCGCCGGTGCGGCCGGTACACGCGATTCCGCGCATGGGCCAATTCTGCCAGCAGATGGTGAAGGACATTCTCGACGCCTACGTCGCGCGCGACGCCGACAGGGCGATGGCGGTGTGGCTGCGGGACGAAGAGCTCGACGAAATGTATACGAGCCTGTTCCGCGAGCTGTTGACCTACATGATCGAGGATCCGCGCAACATCACGGCATGCACGCATCTCTTGTTCATGGCGAAGAACCTCGAACGGATCGGCGATCTCACCACCAATATCGGCGAAACCATCTATTTCTTCGTCCATGGCGTGCCGCTGACGCAGATGCGGCCAAAGCGCGACCGCACCAGCATGCAGACCCAGCCAGGTGGCGACGACCATAAGCCGGAGGAAATCAATTGATGCAGCATCCCAGCGTTCTGGTGGTGGAAGACGAAGCGCCGCTCGTCACCCTGCTGCGCTACAATCTCGAAAAGGAAGGCTTCGCCGTCGCCGAGGCGCATGACGGCGAGGAAGCGCTGATGCAGCTGCGTGAGGCGGCGCCCGACGCGGTGTTGCTCGATTGGATGTTGCCGCGCGTCTCCGGCCTCGAAGTCTGCCGCCAAATTCGGCGGGTGCCGGCGTGGCGCGACCTTCCCGTCATCATCCTCACCGCGCGCGGCGAGGAAGGCGACCGGGTGCGCGGCCTCGACAGCGGCGCCGACGATTACATCGTCAAGCCGTTCAGCCCGTCGGAATTGATCGCGCGGCTCAGGGCCGTGATCCGCCGCGCCCGCCCCGCCAGCGCGGCGGAAACGCTCGGCTTCTCCGACGTGGTGATGGATCTGGCTGGGCATCGCGTCAATCGCGGCGGCAGTCCGGTTCGGCTCGGCCCGACCGAGTTCCGCCTGTTGCGGTTCGTGATGGAGCGGCCGGGCCGCGTGTTCTCGCGCGAGCAGTTGCTCGACGGCGTGTGGGGCCGCGACGCCGAGGTCGAGCTGCGCACCGTCGACGTCCATATCCGGCGGCTGCGCAAGGCGTTGAACGACGGCGGCCGTCCCGATCTCATCCGCACCGTCCGCGCCGCCGGCTACGCGCTCGACACCGCGGCGCACTAACCGCCGCCGCTTACTGGGACGGCGCCGCGGGCACCGCTCCCCACGGCACGTTGCAGGTTGAGACGTAGGGATAATAGCCGTCGGGGTCGGTGCAATAGTAGTAGACGTCGCCGGTAAGACCTTCCGGCGGCGTGGCCTCCGCCGGCTGTTCTTCGTCGGTCTCCGGCTCGACCTCTTCCGAAACGTAATCGGGATAAGGGAAGGTCGGCTCCTCATACCAATACCAATAGCCGGCGGCGAACCACCACCAGCCATATAGTCCGTGGTACCGGCCATGGTGCCAGCGGCCGCGAGTCCATAACGCCTTATCGTCGGCGTTGAGGCGACTGAAATCCCGGCCGCGAAAATCGTGCACCGGGCCGCGCGTCGTTGCCGCCGTTCCGCGATTTGGCGCCGTGACCCGCGAGTTCCGGGCCGGCGGCGACAGATTGGGCGCCGTGTTGACCCGCGGCATGCGCGCCGGCGCGCCGGGGCCGAACACCGGACTTCGCGGCGGCGCACTGCGCTGATAGGTATGCGGCTGATACGTATTCGGCTGATATGTGTGCGACATCGGCGCGGAATAGTTGCCGCCGCCACGCGAGCCGGCTGCCTCCGCGGCCGAAGCCGCCGCCAAGGCGGCAGCGGATAGGACAACCAGGAGCGTGGCGATCGATCGGGTCAGGTTCATGGCTCGCGTATTAGAATGAAAATCGAACCACACCGTGGCGCCGCGCCGCGTCCGACGCATTGATGTGCATCAATCGGCGGTAGCGGACCCGCGATACTTGCCCCCGCCGCATCGCGCGGGCATTCTCGCGCGTTTTCGGCTGACGGCGGGACGGACATGGACGAGGCGGCGAAGCTGCGCACCGTGGCGATCGGAGCGATAGTGCGGTTCGCGTATCGCAGCGTGTTCGGACGGCTCGGGCTCATCCCGGAACTGGGCTGGATCATGCTGCTGACCCTGCTGGCGGTCGCGATCGTGCCCCGGCTCCTGCTTCCCGGCCCGGTCGCGGGCGACATGCTGCGTCTCGATCCGCTCGACTATGTCCAGCTCGCGGTGGCGCTGCTCGCCATCAGCGCCTTTGCCGTGCGCTGGCATCAATTGATCCTGCTCGGCGATCCGCGTCGCCAGCCGTCGGCGCTGTTTCTGCGCGGCTGGGCGCGATTCCTCGTCTATGGCTGCATCCTCTATGCCGTGCTCGGCGTGATTCTGTCGGTGATGCTGATGGCATGCAGCCCATGGCCGGCAGCACCGCCACCACGGGCCTGATCGCGCTGGCGGCGCTGATCTCGTGCTGGCTGGTGCTGCTGGCGACGGCGCGTTGCGCCTTGGTGTTTCCGGCGGCGGCGTGCGGCAAGCCGCTCGGCATCGGCACCGCGCTGGCGTCTCATGCGCGGCAACAGCTGGCGTCTGATCGGGGCATCGATCGTGACGGCGCTGCCGCTCAAAATCCTGGCGTTCGTCCTCACCGCCATGGTGCTCGGGATCGCCATGCCCGACGGTCCGGACGCCGCGGTCGCGCCGCCGGTGGGCCTGGTCATCCTGATCGGGGTGATCGAGGCCGTGTCCGACATGCTGCTGGCGGCGCTCGGCGCCAGCGTGCTCTCCGGCTTCTATCGCGAGCTGGTGGCGTGGCGCGCCAATGGCGCCGTGGCGAACGCCTAGAGTGCGATCCGGTCGGACGGAAGCACCCATGCTTCCGTCCGACCGGTGAAATCGCACTCTAATCATTAAATCAGGGGCGGATTCACGGCTGATGGAATCGCGTCCACGCTTCCATCAAGGGCGATCCGACCCTAACGGTACCGCGCTGGCGGCACGTAATAGTTCTGCTGCGGCGGATGGTCCGCCGGCGCCGATCGGCCGCCGCCGAAAATCCGGTCGAGCAGCCCGTCGAGGCCGCCGCGCTCCGGCGCCGGGCCGGAGGCAAGCTGCGGCTTTTCCGGGGCCGGACCGGCGAGCAGCGGCGAGCCGGACGGCGGACCGGGCAGCGGCTTTGCCGGCATGCCGGCGGTCGCGGCCATCATGAAATTGCGCCAGGTCTTGGCCGGCAGCGTGCCGCCGGTGATGCGCTTCATCGGCGAATTGTCGTCGTTGCCGAACCACACGCCGGCGACCAGTTGCGCGGTATAGCCGACGAACAGCGCGTCGCGGAAATCCTGGGTGGTGCCGGTCTTGCCGGCGGCGGGCCGGTCGAGCCGCGCCGCGCGCCCGGTGCCGCGCTCGATCACGCCGGTGAGCAGCTCGTTCATCTCGCCGGCGATGTCGGCCGAGAGTACGCGGCCGGGGCCCGAGCCCTCGCGCCGATACACGATCTTGCCGCTCGAATCCTTGATCTCGAGGATGCCGTAGGGCCAGGCGCCGACGCCGTCCGAGGCGAACGCGGCGTAGGCCGAGGTCAGCTCGATCAGCGTCACCTCGTTGGTGCCGAGCGCGAGGCTGGCGTCGCGTTGGAGATCGGTGGTGATGCCGAGCCGGCGCGCCATGTCGATGACGTTCTTGACGCCGGTGCGCTCGATCACCTGCGCCGCGACGGTGTTGATCGAAAAGGCGACGGCGTCGGCGACGCTGACATCGCCGCGATACTCGTTCTCGTAGTTGCGCGGCTGCCACTTGCCGATGGTGATGCGGTGGTCGTTGAAGTGCTGATACGGGCTCAGTCCGTGCTCCAGCGCCGCGGCGTAGAGGATCGGCTTGAACGAGGAGCCGGGCTGGCGCAGCGCCTGCGTCGCGCGGTTGAATTGGCTGCCGTTGTAGCTGCGGCCGCCGACCATGGCGCGGATCGCGCCGTCGGGGGTCATCGCCACCAGCGCGCCCTGGCTCACATTGTCCTTGTCGCCGTCCTGGTCGAGCGTGGTCGCGATCGCCTGCTCGGCGGCCTGCTGCATCTTGGCGTCGAGCGTGGTGGTGATGACCAGATCGCGGTCGCCCAATCCGGCATATTCCGGAATCTGCTCGTACACCCAGTCGGCGAAATAGCGGTTGCTGGGCCGCACGCGCTGCGCCACCGCGAGCTGTTTCTGCTCGTCGAGCGCGGCCTGCTCCTGCGGCGGGGTGATATAGCCCTCGTCCTTCATGGCGTCGAGGACGTGTTGCGCCCGCTCGGCTGCCGCCTGTTGATCGCGCGCCGGGCTGAAGCGCGTCGGCGCCTTGAGCAAGCCGGCGATGGTCGCCGCCTGATAGAGCGTCACGTCGCGCGCCGGTTTGTCGAAATAGCGGTGCGCCGCGGCGTCGACGCCATAAGCGCCGGCGCCGAAATAGACGCGGTTGAGATAGATTTCGAGAATCTCGTCCTTGGTGAAGCGGCGCTCGAGCCAGACCGCCAGCAGCGCCTCCTGGATTTTCCGGGTCATGTTGCGGTCGGGCGAGAGGAACAGGTTCTTCGCCAATTGCTGCGTCAGGGTCGAGCCGCCTTGCACGACATGGCCGGCCCGCAGATTGGCGACCGCGGCGCGCACCAGTCCGACCAAGTCGACGCCGAAATGATGATAGAAGCGATGGTCCTCGGTTGCGATCACCGCCTCGGGCAGATAGGGCGGCAAATCCTTGAGCTTCACCGGCTGGCCGAAGAGATCGCCGAACGTGGCGATGACCTTGCCGTCGTCGCCCAGGAGCGTGACGGAGGGCCGCCGCGTCGTCGCAGTCAGATCGTCGATCGGCGGCAGCGTCATCCAAAAATAAGCGAGCACGCCGAGGAAGATCACGACGGCCCACACCGCGACAAAGGCGACCCAGTGCCACCAGCGCTGGCCGAGCGGCTTCGCTTTTCGCGCGCGCGGCGGTTTTTTGCCGCCGCCGCCCGACTCCGCGCCGCCCCGCCGCACCCGGGGTTTCGGCACCGATTTGATCCCGGGCCGCGCGACCCGATCGCCCGGGTCGGCGAACAAGCCGCGTCGGGGTTTGTCGCTCATGCGGACGTTTTTAGCATAGTTTCGCCAGTGCCACGAAAGGCATGGGATTTGCGCGGCGCGTCCCCCGCCTGCGCGGGGGCAGGCTCTTCGACTGCTCGCCCGATCCCGGCGGACGAAGTCCGGCGGGAGCAGTCGAGGGACGCACGACGATTATTTTGCCGCTAAAATGACATCATGGCCGAGACCGACACGATCGCCGCCACCGCTGGGCCGCCCGCGACCGTCGACAGCCTGGCGCGCGATCTCGCCATGCTCGGCCTGGCGCCGGGCGGCGTCGCGATCGTGCATAGCTCGCTGAAATCGCTCGGCTACGTTGTCGGCGGCCCGGTCGCCGTCATCGCCGCGATCGAGCGCGTGCTCGGCCCGCGCGGCACCCTCGTCATGCCGACCTTCTCGGGGCAGTTGACCGATCCCGCGAGCTGGGTGGCGCCGCCGGTGCCGACGGCCTGGTGGCCGATCATCCGCGCGCACGAGCCGGCCTTCGATCCCGCGGCGACGCCGACGCGGATCATGGGCGCGATCCCGGAACTGTTCCGCACCCTGCCCGGCACGCGGCGCAGCCGCCATCCGCATGTCTCGTTCGCGGCGCGCGGGCCCGAGGCGGCGGCGATCGCCGAAGCGCATGGGCTCGGCGACAGTCTCGGCGAGGCGTCGCCGCTGGCGCGGCTCTATGAGCGCGACGCGCAAATTCTTTTGCTCGGCGTCGGGCATGGCAATAACAGCTCGATTCATCTCGCCGAATACCGCACCGAATTTCCGACCCGGCGGCGCGAGCAAAAAGGCGGGCCGATCATGCGCGAAGGCGAACGGGTGTGGGCGGTCTATGACGATATCGAGTTCGATACGACGGATTTCGCAGCCTTGGGCGAGGCGTTCGGTGCGGCGGGACACGAACGCATCGGCCGCGTCGGCCAGGCCCACGCGCGGCTAATGCGACAGCGGGACATGGTCGATTTCGCGGTACGTTGGATGGAACAGAACCGCATGCCGGCATGATCCCGACCATCCTGATTTTCATCGCAACCTATGTCGTGGTCGCGATCGGACGCGTGCCCGGCCTGCGGCTCGACCGCGCCGGCGCGGCGCTGATCGGCGCGGCCTTGATGGTGGCGACGGGCGCGCTGGCGCCGGCCGAGGCCTATCGCGCCGTCGATCTCGACACGTTGGCGCTGCTCCTGGGCATGATGATCGTCGTCGCCAATCTTCGCCTCGCCGGGTTTTTCGGCCTATGCCACGGCTTTATCGCGGCGCATGCTCATCGCCCGGCGGCGCTGTTGATCGGCATCGCCGCGGTCGCCGGCATCCTGTCGGCGGTGCTGGTCAACGACACGGTGTGCCTGATGCTGACGCCGCTGGTCGTCGAGACGGCGCGCGGCCTGAAGCGCAACCCCGTCCCCTATCTCCTGGCGCTGGCGATGGCGTCGAACGCCGGCAGCACCGCGACGATCACCGGCAATCCGCAGAACATGATGATCGGCAGCTTCTCGCGCATCGCCTATGGCGATTTCGCGGCGGCGCTGGCGCCGGTCGCGGCGACGGCACTGGCGATCATCGTCATCGTGGTGGCGCTGGGGTGGCGTCGCGAGTTCCTGTCGCCGGCGCGGTTCGACGCGAGCGCGCCGCCCGCCGCAATCAACCGCGCGTTGCTGTTCAAATCCCTGGCGGTGACGGTCGCGATCGTCGTCGCCTGTTTCCTCAGTGTCAGGCCGTCGCTGGCTTCTGGCTGATCGGCGTCGAGTTGCTGGACGGAATCAGCGCGGGCATTTTCGCGATGATGATGCCGCTGATCGTCGCCGACGCCGTGCGCGGCACCGGCCGCTACAATCTTGCGCTCGGCGCGGTCGGCACGATGCAGGGTATCGGGGCGTCCGCCAGCCTCTACTCCTCGGGCGTGGCCGTCGACATTCTCGGTTACACGCTGGGCTTCATCGGCCTGTGCGCAGTCGGCTCCGCGGCGGCGCTGGTCGTGCTGTTCGGATTGCCGGAGACGCGGCCTATTTCGCGTTGACGGACGGCGTCCGTCCCGCCCCGGCGGGCGCCGCCGCGACCAGGCCTAAAATCCCGCCCGGATTCATCGCATCGACCATGGCGGTCGGAATCAGGATGGTGGCGCCGCGCTCCTTGGTGGTCTCGTAGATGATGTTCATGGCGCGCAATTGCAGCGCCGCCGGGTTCTTGGAATAGGTCTCGGCGGCATCGAGGAATTTCTGCGCCACCTCGACCTCGGCCTGACCCAACAGCACGCGCGCCTGGCGCTCGCGCTCGGCTTGCGCCTGCCGGCTCATCGCGTCCTGCAGCGCCATCGGAATGCCGACATCGCGGATTTCGACGGAGTGAACCGTGATGCCCCAATTGGCGATCTTGCGCGCGATCTCGGTGCGCAACAGTTCGTCCGCCTGCTTGCGATCCGACAGCAAGGTCGCGAGATACGACGAGCCGACCATCTCGCGCAGAGACGTCTGCGCCACCCGCGCGATGGCGGAGCGGAAATCGGTGATCTCCAGCGCCGCCTTTTCGGTGTCATGGACCTGCCAGAAGATCACCGCGTCGATATTGACCGGCACGGTGTCCTTGGAGAGCGCCAATTCGGCGTTGAACTCGGTGGTCTGGATGCGCTGATCGAGCATCGCCGCGACCGCGTCGATGAACGGGATGATGACGAACAGGCCGGGGCCACGGATGCCTTGCAGCTTGCCGACGCGCAGCACTACCGCGCGCTCCCATTGGTTCGCCATCTTCACGGTGCGCGGCAGCAGCACCGCGATAATCGCCAGAATGACGGTGACGGCGTAAAGGGCGGGTACGTCGCCGCCCCGCGCCGCCAACGCCGACAGCACCGCCAGCACCACGACCAAGAATGTCAGCAGCGAAGCGACCGGATTGCCGCCGGTAATGAGCGAGCGCATGGGTTCCCTCCCTACGCCGCCTCGAGGACCTGTTTCACCTTGGCGGCGAGTTGCTTCAGATTATAGGGCTTCGGCAGGAAATGGACATCGTGGGTGAGGCGGTCGCGGAACGCCTCCTCGGTATAGCCGGAGATGAAGATCACCTTCATGTCGGGATGCCGCTCGCGGATCTTGGCCACCATTTCCGGCCCGTCCATGCGCGGCATCACCACGTCGGAGACGATGAGATCAATCTGCTCGGCGCCGCGCTCGACGATTTCGAGCGCCGCCTCGCCGCTTTTCGCCTCGATCACGCGATAGCCCTTGTTGCGGAGAGCGCGCGCGGAAAAGAGCCGCACCGGGTCCTCGTCCTCGACCAGCAGGATCGACGCCGTGCCGGTGAGGTCGGCGGTGTCCTCGCCGCCGTCGATCGGCCGCACCGGCGCCGCCGCCTTGCCTTGCGCCCGCGGCAGATAGATCGAGAACTGCGCGCCCTTGCCCGGCTCGCTGTCGATGAAGACGAAGCCGCCGGTCTGCTTGACGATGCCGTAGACGGTGGAGAGGCCGAGGCCGGTGCCGGAGCCGACTTCCTTCGTGGAAAAGAACGGCTCGAAAATGCGCGCCAGATTTTCCTTGGGGATGCCGATGCCGGTGTCGCTCGACCTCGATCAGCACATAGGGACCGGGCGGCATCACCTCGACGCCGCGGCGCAGCGGGCTGGCGATGGTGGCGTTGGCGGTGCGGATGGTGAGCACGCCGCCGTTCGGCATGGCGTCGCGCGCGTTGACCGCGAGGTTGATCACGACCTGCTCGATCTGGCCCTGATCGACCTCGACCAGACCCAGGTCGCGGCCGTGGATGACGCGCAGCTCGATCTTTTCGCCGATCAGCCGGCGCAGCAGGTTCGACAGTTCCGCCAGCACCTCGGTCAGGTTCAGCACCGTCGGCTGCAAAGTCTGCTGGCGCGAGAACGCCAGGAGCTGGCGCACCAGATTGGCGGCGCGGTTGGCGTTCTGCTTGATCTGCATGATGTCGGCGAAGGACGGATCGCCGGGCTTGAACCGCACCAGCAGCAGATCGCAAAAGCCGATCATCGCCGTCAGCAGATTGTTGAAATCGTGCGCGACGCCGCCGGCGAGCTGGCCGACCGCCTGCATCTTTTGGCTTTGCGCGAATTGCGCCTCGAGGCTTTTCTGCTCGGTGGTGTCGATGACGTGCAGCACCAGCCCGGGCTCGTCCTCGGCCTGGCCCTCGAGCCGGCCGATGAACAGCGACGCCCAGGTCTCGCGCGGGGCCAGCACCCGGACATCGACCGGCCGCGCGGCGGCGCGGCCGGCGGCGGCCTCGGCGATGTGGGTCTGGACCTGCTCGCGATCCTCGCCGATGACGAAATCGGCGAGCTCGCGGCCGATGAGGTCGGCGGCCGCAGTGCCGAGCAGGGCGCCGAGCGCGCGATTGGCCTCCTCGATGCGGCCGTTCGTGCCCAACAGCGCGATGCCGAGCGGCGCGTCGGCGAACAGGCGCTGGAACCGGAGGCGCGAGCGTTTCAGCGCCTCGGCCCATTCATGCTGCGAGGTAAGGTCGCGCACCACCGAGCGGGTGCGGAGCTGGTCGCCGGCGCGCACTACGCTCTGGCTCACCGAGGCGTAGATCAGCCGCCCGTCGGCGCCGCGCAGCACCAGTTCGCCGCGCTGCGTACCGGTGCCGCCGTTGCCGAACGGCGCATAGGGCGGACCGCGCAGCGGCCCGTCGGCGACCACGAGATCGGTCAGCTTGGCGCCGCTTTCCACCAGATCGCCGGGGGTGCGGCCGAACCAGTCGGCCAATGTCTGATTGACGATCAGGAAGCGGCCGTCGCCGTCGACCGAATAAAAGCCGGTCGGCGCGGTGTCGAGAAACTCGGCCGGCGCGGTTTCCTCTTCCTGGATCGCCAGCTCCATTTCCTGGCGCTGGGTGATGTCCTCGAAGCTCCACAGCATGTAACCGGGGCTGCGCGGCAACAGGCTGGCGGAGGCGACGAACCACAGCGTGGCGCCGGCGCTGCGCCGGATCGCGAGCCGGCCGCTGGCCCGGCCGCGCTCCACCGCCTCGGATTCGATGCGATGAAACTCCTTGGCGGCTTCGTCGCCGGCGAGACTCAGCGCGATCACCTCGAGCGGTAGGGTCCGGATCTCGGGAAAGAAGCGGCGGAACGCGGAATTGGCGTAGGTGATCGAGCCTTCGGGCGCGACGATGATGTGAGCGTTGGGCGAGGCCGCGATCGCCTGGCTGAGGAGCGCGGCGCGGCCCGCGACTTCGTGCGTGCCCATGCGCGACACGAACACGGCGATCGCGCTCATCAGCGCCAGCAGGGCGAAGAACAAGGCGCCCGCCAGCACCGGCCGCCCGGTCAGAAGACCCGACCCGATCGCAGCGAACAGCACGGCGCCAAGCCCGCCGAAGAGGAAGCCCGCCACGCGCAACCGGCGCAGCCACGACGGCATCTGGATCGGCGTGAGCTCGTCCTCTTCGCCGATCCCGCCGGCGGGCAAGAGTGTTTCGATGGTCACGCCACCAATTCTATCACGATTCGATTTCTGTCACGGGGCGGCGGCGGCTTCGCGACGCACGCCCGATCGACATGCCGGCGTATTCAGTCGTCCCGCTGGGTGCGTTCGCGGCGCTCGTGACGCTCTTGCGCCTCGAGGCTCAGGGTCGCGATCGGCCGCGCCTCGAGCCGGCGCAGGCCGATCGGCTCGTCGGTCACTTCGCAATAACCGTAGCTGCCGTCTTCGATGCGCGACAGCGCGGCGTCGATCTTCGAGACCAGTTTGCGCTCGCGATCGCGGGTGCGCAGCTCCAGCGAGCGATCGGTCTCGAGCGTGGCGCGGTCGTTGAGGTCGGGCTCGGCGAGGCTGTCGTCCTTAATGCGCTGCAGGGTTTCCGAGGATTCGGCCAGCAGCTCCGCCCGCCAGCGCAACAGTTTCTGGCGGAAATATTCACGCTGCATCGGGTTCATGAACTCTTCGTCCTCGGACGGACGATAATCCGGCGGAAGCACGGGCCGTATCACCAACACTGCAGCGACCCCCGAACTGACTGCCCCAACACGCTTCCGCATCCGGAAGCGCGGCGGAGTATATGAATCGACCCGCCGGAGTTTCAAGCGGAACGTGGCCGCGCGAGAAGCTTGAAAATCCATGCGATTCGTGGCGGCGGAATACCCCTCATGAGAGATGCCCCGCGGCCCGATTCGCCGGGGATTTGCCTCGAATTGCCTTCCCGCCCTGCCCGGGCGGTCGCCAGCAGCGGGTGGTTTTTCGCCGATTCGGCCACCGTCCCAACGCCGCTTTTAGGTCTTTGTTAACACCGTTGGCGATAGATTTGAGGGCATGGCAACCAAGCCCGTAACCTCGCTGCCGTTTCCGCTTGCGACCCCGGCATCGCCGTTCTCGACCGACTACGATTCGGGCGAGGCCGAACTGCCGTCGCCCAACACCAAAAGGTGGGTGATTCGGCGCAAAGCCGCGGTTGTCGACGCCGTCAAAAGCGGCATGCTGACCCTGGAACAGGCCTGCGAGCGGTACAAGCTCTCGACCGAGGAATTCTTCACCTGGCAGACCCTGGTTGAGCAGCACGGCGTCCCCGGCCTGCGCGTCACTCGGCTCCAAAGCTACCGCGCCGGCGAACGCCGCTAGTACAACCTAACCGGGTGCCATTTCCCGCCTCGGCCAGAGATTTATGGCCCATCGTTAACAGTTCTGGTAACGATGATTAAGAACCGTTATACTTGCATTTTAGCGAGTTAACGCTTCTGCCTCGGCGGAGGGGGTCATGCGGGTTCTTCTGGTAGAAGACGATTCGGCGACGGCCACCAGCATCTCGATGATGCTGCAGGCCGAAGGCTTCGTCTGCGACACGACCGATCTTGGGGAAGACGGTCTCGAGATCGGCAAGCTCTATGATTACGACATCATTATCCTCGATCTGATGCTGCCGGACATCGACGGCTACGAGGTGCTGCGCCGACTGCGCTCGGCCAAGGTGCGAACGCCGATCCTGATTCTTTCGGGGCTCTCCGGCCTCGACAACAAGGTGAAGGGCCTGGGCTTCGGCGCCGACGATTTCCTCACCAAGCCGTTCGAGCGCCGCGAATTGCTGGCGCGCATCCAGGCGATCGTGCGCCGCGCCAAGGGCCATGCCAAATCGGCGATCCGCACCGGCAAGCTGACGGTCAACCTCGAAAGCCGCACGGTCGACATCGAAGGCAAGCCGCTCCATCTCACCGGCAAGGAATACGGCATCCTCGAATTGCTGAGCCTGCGCAAGGGCACCACCCTGACCAAGGAGATGTTTCTCAATCATCTCTACGGCGGGATGGACGAACCGGAGCCGAAGATCATCGACGTGTTCGTGTGCAAGCTCCGGAAGAAGCTGTCGACCGCCGCCAAGGGCGACAATTACATCGAGACTGTGTGGGGACGTGGCTATGTGCTGCGCGATCCCGCGCCGGCCGCCGGCCTCAAGAAGGTGGGCGCGAAAAGCTGACCCGGATTTAGGACAATGTCGCGTGACGGCCCCCGGTTTCGGGGGCCGTTTGCGTTTCGGGTCACGCCCGCCGCACGCGATTGTTACGGCGCAAGAACGCCGACCGCACCATATTATGGCTACCGACTGGCAGGAGGCGGACATGAGACATAGCTCGATTCTCGCGGTCGCGGCTGCGGCGGTTTTGGCCGCCGGCGCGTGGACGATTCTGCCCAGCGCGGCCGAGCCGGCGCATCAGGTGCCGCCGCCCGTGCTCGACGAAACCGTCGCGGCGAATGCGATGTCAGAGACGGCGGTGCTGGCGGGCGGCTGCTTCTGGGGCGTGCAGGGCGTGTTCCAGCACGTCAAGGGCGTCACCGGCGCGGTCTCGGGCTATACCGGCGGCGACAAGGAGCATGCGATCTACGAAGTGGTCGGCAGCGGCGCCACCGGCCATGCCGAATCCGTGCGCATCACCTTCGATCCGCGTCAGATCACCTTCGGCCGCATCTTGCAGATCTATTTCGCGGTCGCGCACGATCCGACCGAGCTGAATTACCAAGGGCCGGATCACGGCACGCAGTATCGCTCCGCGATCTTCCCGCGCAACGACCAGCAGGCGCAAGGTCGCCAAGGCCTATATCGCGCAGCTCGACAAGGCCCATGTCTTCGACGCGCCGATCGTCACCACCATCGAGCCCGGCAAGGACTTCTTCCCGGCCGAGGGCTATCACCAGGATTTCCTGACGCTGCACCCGGACTATCCCTACATCGTCTACAACGATCTGCCGAAGATCGAGAACCTCAAGACGATGTTTCCGGAATGGTACCGCGCCAACCCGGTGCTGGTGACGGCGACCAAGTGACGCCTTTTGGCGTCACCCCGACGAAAGTCGGGGTCCATGGAACGTACAATCCCGGTGGATCCCGGCTTTCGCCGGGATGACCGTATAGCGGCTAGTTCCGCGGCGGCGGCCCGCCGAACATTCCGGGCGGCGGTCCGGCGATCTTCATCACGTCCGCGCGCTTGAACGTCCCGCGCATGCAGCCGATCGTGTAGGGAAATTCCCAGGTCGCGACATAGTGGTACATGCGGACGCGCTTGCCGTCCCAGGCGATCTCCGAAACCGTGCCATGGCATTCATCGAGGTCGGCGTCGGTCATGACCTTGCCGCCCGCGCCCGTAATGGCCGGTGATGCCGAACCCGTCGATCGCGTAGCCGACGATCGCCGACGCGCCGTCGGCCTCGCGCTTATCGTCGATGCAGGTCGTAATCCAGTGATAGTGATAGACGCCGCCCGGCGGCGGATGGCCCTGGCACTTGTCCTGGGTCTCGTGCGCCACCGCGTCGCGGCCCGGCGCGTCGAGCGCGTTGAACAGCACCGCGCCGGTGACGAGGATGCCGATCGCGCTCGGCGCGCAGGACGGCTTCGCCGCCGGCGCCGGGTCGGCCGGCAGATCGATCGAGATGTGTTGCGGCAGGATGTTGTTGGGGTTGCGGTCGTATTGGAACGCCTCGCTGTCCGACGGGATCGGGAAGACGCCGGTGCCGTGATTCGGCAGATCGTTGGTGGTGAAGTTGCGCACCGCGCCCATGAGGGTGATGACGTAATGGCTTGGCCAGTGGACGTCGCCCGGAACGATCGCCTTCTTGGTGTAGTCGAAAGTGCCGGCCTGCTTATCGATCCACGGTCCGTCGCGCCAGGCGCCGCCGGCATCGGGATCGATCCGGCAGGCCCAGATCCAGCCCTGCTTCGACGCATGCGAAATCTTGCCGTCGCCTAGCGGCAGATGCGTCAGATCGGCCTCATGCGCGTAGGCGCCCGCGGCGAAGCTGCAAAGCAGCGCGAGGATTTGGAATAACGTTCGTTTCATCACAGTTCCCTTCGCACCCCTTTTCGTCATTGCCGGGCTTGACCCGGCAATCCACGGCCATTTGACGGATCGTCCCGCCGCTTGCTTTGGACCCCCGGGTCAAGCCCGGGGATGACGAAAGAGGTCTACGGGAACGATCGCACCTCACCCGGAATCGCGTCGGCGAACACGAAGCCGTCGCGCTCGACGATGTCGCCGATGGTAACGGGGATCGGCGCCGAAAACATCGGCCCCGCCGAAACCACGGTGTGGAACTCGCCGTTTTCGCCGCAGGGATCGCAGCCCGGCGGCAGATCCGCCAGCAAGTCGCGCGTCGAAACGCCGTCCGGCGAAGCTGCGGTCGAGCTTCCTCGGATCGACGCAGACGAGATGCGCGACCATGCCGGCCGCGATCATCGCGCGCGCCAGCGCCGCGGTGTCGCGCTGCCACAACGGATACAGCCCGACCATGCCGGCGGCCGCGAGCTTTTCCTCGCGGTAGGCGCGGATGTCCTCGAGGAACAGATCGCCGAACACCATATGGCGCACGCCTTGCGCCTTGATCCGCTCGACCGCGGCCGCCATGCGTTGTTCGTAGATTTCGTTCGGACACGGATAAGGCAGCGGCACCTTGATGCACGGCAGACCCAGCGCCGCGACCTGGCGATCGAGCAATTCGTTCCTGACGCCGTGCATGGCGACGCGGTCGAACATCTCGTTGGTGGTGGTGAGCACGCCGACGATCTCGGCGAGGCCGCTCCGCCGCGCCTCGTGCAAGGCGAAGGCGCTGTCCTTGCCGGAGCTCCACGACACGAAAGCCTTGGGCGGCGCGGTCATCGCTTGCCCAACTCCGTGGTCAGGAGCCAGCCGACCAGGATGATGCCGAAGCCGAGCGCGTTGTACAGCCGGAACGGCTCGCCCAAGAGGATCACCGCCAGGATCGCCGTAAAGGCCGGCTGCATCGGATAGGTGAAGCCGGCCCGGTTGGCGCCGACCAGCTCGACCCCGCGGTTCCAGAACAGATAACCGAGAATCGACGAGCTGACCGCGATATAGAGCACCGCGCCGACCATGGCCCTGCTCCAGATCGGCGTGCGCACGAAGATTTCCTCATAGGCGAAAGCCGGCGACAACGCCGTCAGGCCGATCAGCGTCAGGACGAAGGCGAAACCGACCCCGTCCATCGCCATCGGGCGCCGCCGCACCAGGACCGAATACAACGTCCAGATCGGCAGCGACACGAAAATGACGATGTCGCCGATGTTGAAACGGAAAGTCGCGCAGATTTTGCCATTCGCCGCGCGACACGATCAGCAGCACGCCGAGGAAGGTCAGCGCCATGCCGAGCCATTGCCGCCGCGTCGCCGCCTGACCTTCGATCCCCCACACCATCAGCACCATGATCAGCGGCGTCGCGGCGTTGAGGATGGTGGCGTTGATCGCGGTCGTATAGTTGAGCCCGACATAGATGATCGCCTGGAACGTGGCGACGCCGGTGCCGCCCAGAATCAGGAACAGCCACCAATGCTCGCGCACCAAATGCCACTTGCCCCGGAGCCGCGGCAGTGCCAACGGCGCCAGAATCAGTCCCGCCGCGAGCCAGCGGTAGAAGCTCAGCGCCACCGGCGGAAACGCCTCGTGGATGCCGCGCCCGAGAATCCAGTTGGTCGCCCAGAAGAAATTGGCGAGCAGCAGCAGCATGTAGGGATAGGCGGCGTGGCGCCAATCCAGGCGCGCGGCCGCGCCTTAAGTCGCGGTCATGACGGCGCCCGCAGCTTGAGGCCGCTCGACAGATACCAGCCGCAAATGATCACGGCGAAGCCGACCGCATTGTAGGCATGGAATTCCTCGCCCAGCAGCAGCACCGCCAGCAGCGAGGCGAACAGCGGCTGGAACGGCAGGGTGAAGGCCGCGCGGCTGGGACCGACCAGCTCGACGCCGCGATTCCACAGCATGTAAGCGCCGGCGGAGGCGGTGACGCCGACATACACCACGGTCAGGAGAATTTCCCAACTCCAATGCGGCGAACGCACGAACGCCGCCTCATAGGCGAGGGCCGGCGCCAGCGAGATCAGGCCGATCGGCGTCAGCACGAACAGAAACGCCATGCCGTCCATGTCGCGCGGGCGGCGGCGCAGCAGCACCGAATAGGCGCACCAGATTGGGATCGACAGCACGATCAGGAGATCGCCGGGATTGAAATGGAACTGCATCAGCGTTGCGAGCGAACCGTGCGACACGATCACGCACGACGCCGAGGAATGACAACGTCATGCCCAGGAACTGGCGCGGCGTCGCCACCTGTCCGTCGAACAGCCACGCCATCAGCACCATCATGAACGGATTGCCGGCGGTTAGCAGCGAGCCGTTCACCGCCGTGGTGTAGTTCAAGCCGATATAGGTGATGCATTGCGGCCAGGCGATGCCGGTGGCGCCGAGAACGGCGAACAGTTTCCAATGCCGCAACACCAGATGCCATTGCCCCTTGAGACGCGGAATCGCGAGCGGGGCGAGCACCAGCATGGCGACCAGCCAGCGATAGAAGCTCAGCGCCACCGGCGGAAAAATCTCGTGGATGCCGCGCCCGACCACCCAGTTGCTCGACCAGAACAGGCTGGCGAGGATCAGCAGCGCGAAGGGATAGAACCCGGCGCGCGCGAGTCGCGGCCGGCCGGCGATGTCGGGCGTCGCAGTCATGGCGCGCCAACGTGGCGGCGCGGCGGCGCCGCGTCAATCGCCTCTCTCACATTGCTCCCCCAGAGTCGCACCGAGTCTTGGCGCAGCGAGACCGGCGGGGCACAATGCGCCATGCCCATCCGCCAATTGCCGCCCGTCATGGTCAACCGCATCGCCGCGGGCGAAGTGATCGAGCGGCCGGCCGCGGCGGTCAAGGAGCTGGTCGAGAACGCGATCGACGCCGGCGCCACGCATATCGACATAACGTTGCGCGAAGGCGGTCAGGCGCTGATCGCGGTCAGCGACGACGGGTCCGGCATGTCGGCGGCGGAATTGTCGCTCGCGGTCGAGCGGCATTGCACCTCGAAGCTCCCCGACGACGATCTCCTGCGCATCAAGTCGCTCGGCTTTCGCGGCGAGGCGCTGCCGTCGATCGGCGCGGTGTCGCGCCTCGCCATCACCACGCGCGTGCGCGGCGGCGACGCGGTACGGCTTTCGGTCGAAGGCGGCGCCAAGGGCGCGGTCGAGCCTGGGTCGCTCAATCCCGGCACGCGGGTCGAGGTGCGCGACCTGTTTTTCGCGACGCCGGCGCGGCTCAAATTCCTCAAATCGGCGCGGGCCGAGCGCGACGCCGCGGTCGACGCGGTGACGCGGCTCGCCATGGCCTATCCCGCGATCGGCTTTACCGTCACCGGCGACGACGGCCGCGCGCTCTTCCGTCTCGACGCGGTCGCACCCAGCCTGTTGCCGCAGGACGCGCGGCGCGAGCGCCTCGCCGCGATCCTCGGCCGCGACTTCACCGACAACGCGCTCGAAATCTCGGCCGAGCGCCAGGGCGCGATCCTCACCGGCCTCGCCGGCCTGCCGACCTTCAACCGCGCCTCGGCGCGCGACCAGTATCTCTTCGTCAACGGCAGGCCGGTGCGCGACAAGCTCCTAACGGGCGCGGTGCGCGGCGCCTATGCCGATTTCCTGGCGCGCGACCGCCACGCCATGGTGGCGCTGTTTCTCGAACTGCCCGAGACCGAGCTCGACGTGAACGTGCACCCGGCCAAGGCCGAGGTGCGCTTCCGCGACGCGGCTTTGGTGCGCGGCCTGATCGTCGGCGCGCTGCGCCACGCCATCGGCGGCGCCGGCCACCGCGCCTCGACCGACACGGCGGAACAGGCGCTGGCCGCGCTCCGTCCCGAGCCGCATTCGGGCCACGGCAATTTTTCCTATCCGGCCCCGCGCCCGTCCTTCGGCGCCGAGCTTGCCGAGGCGGCGATCGCGCTCTACGAGCCGGGGCCGCGCCCCTCGGCGCCGGTCGCGCAGGACGCGCCGGACGCGAGACTTCCCGCTCGGCGCCGCCTGCGCGCAGCTGCACGACACGTATATCGTGGCGCAGACCGTGGACGGCATCGTCATCGTCGACCAGCACGCCGCGCACGAGCGTCTGGTCTACGAAGCGCATGAAAGAAGCGATGGCCGCGACCGGGGTCGCCCGCCAGATGCTGCTCCTGCCCGAAGTGGTCGAGCTCGACGAATCCGCTCGCCGACCGGCTCGCCGCGCGATCCGCCGAACTGGCCGAACTCGGCCTGGTGCTGGAAAAATTCGGCCGCGGCGCGGTGGTGGTGCGCGAGGTCCCTGCCCTGCTCGGCGAAACCGATGTCAAAGGCCTGGTGCGCGACCTCGCCGACGAATTCGCCGAGCTCGGCGACGCGCTCGCCTTGAAGGAAAAACTCGAAGACGGTGTGCGGCACCATGGCATGCCACGGCTCGGTGCGCGCCGGGCCGGCGCCTCAATCAGGCGGAGATGAACGCGCTGCTGCGCCAGATGGAGGCGACGCCGCACTCGGGCCAGTGCAATCACGGCCGCCCGACCTATGTCGAGCTCCGCCTCGCCGATATCGAACGGCTGTTCGGACGCCGCTAGCGCGGCGCTGGCATTGTCTTAAACTTAAGATTAATTCCAGCAGCAGGCACGCGCCTCTCGACCGACCCATAGAAACCATCGACAGGGTCTAGAGAGGAGACCTCACATGACCAGCTTAAAAAGAATTTTAGCGGTGACGGCGCTCGCGGCAGCGCCGATCGCATTCGCCGGGGCGGCCACGGCGCAAGTCGCGGTGTCGCCGGTCTATCCCTATGCCTATGCGCCCAATTACTGCGGCTATTACGATCCATACGATTACTCGCCGTATTGCGCGAACTACGGCTATGACAATTACGGCTATGCCTATCCCTACGCCTGGGGCGGCTATGGCGGCTATGGTTACGGTGGCTATGGTTACGGTGGCTACGGTGGCTATGGTGGCTATGGTGGCTATGGCCACGGCTACGGACATGGCGGTTATGGCCGCGGCGTTCATGGCCGCGGCTTCGCCGGCGGCGGGCGGCAGTTCGGTGCCGCGGGCCGCGTCGGCGGTCGCGGCTTCGCCGGCGGCGGCACGTTCCGCGGCGGCGCCGCGATGGTCCACGGCGGTTTCCACGGCGGTGGCTTCCACGGCGGTGGTGGACGTGGCGGTGGTGGACGCGGCGGCGGCGGCGGCGGCCATCGACGCTGATCCCAAGCACCCGGCGGAGGTGTGACACCCCTTCGCCGGGTGCGGTCGCGTTAAGCGGCGCGCGCGACGCTCGTCGCCGAAATGGTTGCGCGTGATTGTGATTTGCATTCGCTCGACTGAGCGGAGAGGTCGCACACAATCCCGGCGGCGCTTCGTGCTAGCATTGGCTTGACCCGTGCCCATGCCCAGGGGAGCACCATGCGGATATTGGCCGTCGAGGACGAGAAGGAACTCGCAATTCTCCTTCGTGACAATCTTGCGCAGCGCGGCTTCGCCGCCGACATCGCCGGCAGCGTTGCCGAGGCCGAGGCCTGCCTCGAGGTGGCGCCTTACGATGTGATGCTGCTCGACCGCCGACTGCCCGACGAGGACGGTTTGACGCTGTTGCGCCGTTTACGCGACGCCGATGTCGGCATCGGCGTCATCGTGGTCACGGCGCGGGACGCGATCGAGGATCGCGTCGAGGGCCTGAACATGGGCGCCGACGATTACATCGTCAAACCGTTCGCGATCGAAGAGCTGATCGCGCGGGTCAACGCAATTTTGCGGCGGCCCGGCGGCTCGCTCGGCCGCGATCTCCGGGTCGGAGACGTTGCCTACAACATCGCGACGCGCGAAGTGCGGGTCGCCGAAATGCCCGTGGTGCTGCCGCGGCGCGAACTGGCGACGCTGGAATTGCTCATGCGGTCGGCGGGACGCGTCGTGACCCGCGACAAATTGCTCGACGGACTTTACGGCTTCGAGGAGGAGCCGAATTCGAATGCCGTCGAACGCCAGCATCTCCCGATTGCGCCGCCATTTTCGCGACGCCGGCAGCTCGGCGCGCATCGCCGTTATCCGCGGCGTCGGCTACATGATCGCGGATGAACTTTCGTGACGGCCGCCGCGGCCGTGTCGCCCGCGACAAGTGGCGGGTTCTCGCTCGAACGGCGGCTGATGCTGCGTCTCGGCGGGCTCTATGTCATAACGTTGCTGATCGTGACCGCGATCTATGGCGTCTTGGCGTGGTCGTTCCGCCACATCGAGGTCGCGAGCGATGTCGATCAAGCGGCGATCGCGCTGGCGGATACGGTCCACATCGGCCGCGACGGTACGCGCGTGTTGGACATCCCGGCCGACCTGCGGTCGAGGATCGATCGGTTCGGCGATCTCGGCTTTGCGGTGGTCGATCGCGGCACCGGTCGCGAGATCGCGGGGTCGACGATGCCGGCGTCGCCTTGGGAAGCGATGAACGCGCGGCCGCCCGCGGGTTTCGACGGCGATTATTTCCTTCGGGATCGCGACGGCAACACATTCTATTCCGCCGTTCGGGCGATCGACACGCCGGCGGGTCGTTTCGCGGTCGAGTTCCGCCACCGGAGCAAGAGCGCGACCGAGGCCCGTGAATGGATCTGGGACGAACTCGGCAACGAAGCCTTTCCGGTGCTCCTCCCGCTCACCGCGGCGACGCTGTTGATCGCGTGGCTGACCTTGCGCTCGTCCTTGCGCCCGTTGCGCCGCGTGGCCGAAGAGGCCGAGGGCATCACGAGGGGCTTCACCGGCAGGCGCCTCGGGTGGGACGCGCTCCCGCGAGAAATCCGGCCCGTCGTCACGGCGGCCAACGGCGCCTTGGACCGCGTCGAAATGGCGCTGCGCGAGCAACAACGGTTGATGGCGAACATCGCCCATGAACTTCGGACGCCGCTCGCGATCCTGCGCGCGCGTATCGAGAGCCTGACGGATCGTGCCGCGCGACGGAGCCTGCTGACTGATTTCGATCGCGTTTCAAACCTGGTCGACCGCCTCCTGGCGGTGGCGAGGCTTCAGTCCGAGCATGTCGCGTTCGACACGCGATACGAATTGGTGCGCGTGAATTCGCGAATCGCTCGCGACCATCGCGCCGCTCGCGATCGCCCAGCGAAAGGACGTCGTGCTGTCGGCGGACGATGCCCCGATTTTCGTTCGCGGCAATCCGCAGGCGCTCGACGACGCCGTGCGAAACCTTGTCGATAACGCCTTACGCTTTACCGCGCCGGGGAAAGCCGTCGAAGTCGCGGTCTCGCCCGGCTGCGTGATCGAGGTTCGGGATCATGGTCCCGGCGTGTCCGCGGACGCCGTGGCGCATGTCTTCGAGCCGTTCTGGCGCGGCGACGGCTGCGGCAAAGGATCGGGCCTTGGCTTGGCCATCGCCAAGGAGACCGCGAACCGCCACGGCGGTGGACTGGGCGTCGCCAACGCGACGGACGGCGGCGCCGTGTTCCGCTTCGAGATCCCGCAGATCGCCTAGTGCCGGGCCCGTCGTCAGACAACGGTAATGTGACCCGATTACCACGAGGCCGCGTGACCGGTTCGCGCGTCTCGGGAAAATCCAATGAAGCGCTTCGCAGTCTTTATTGCCTTCACGACCGTTTTCGTCGCTTGGTCGCCGACCGGAAGCGGCCCTGTCGGGCGGCGAGTCGCCTTCGGCTGCCTCTTATTGTCGGAGCGGCTCGCCGCTTTCGGGATCGGCGCGCGGCTGGCCGCCCCGGAACCTCGTCTGAACCGGCCGTCGCTTCCGGCAACGTCGCTCTGACATCGACAATGCGGCGATACCGGATGGCGGCGATGATCGCCGCAATTCTCTGCGGCCTGCTCGGCGCGACGGCGCTGCTGGCATATTACGGATTTCATGCCGTCGCCGCGCAAGCGTTGGCGGTCGGCGCGTGGCGGTTTTTGCTGATCGCGGCGATTTAAGCGGCGGTGCTGGCCCTTGCCGGGGTCGCCTGGTGGCTGGTGATGCTTCGCCCCGGACATTCGCCGTGGCCGGTCGTCGGCGCGCGGCTGATCCGCGAGGCCGGATCGGAGCTGCTGCCGTTCTCGGCGATCGGCGGCTATCTCATGAGCGCCCGCGCCCTCGCCGCCCAGAATGCGTGGGGCGCCGGCGCCATGGCGTCGCTGATTGTCGACGTCACGCTTGAAATCGCGGCGCAGATTGCGTTCGCGGTCATCGCGCTCGGTTTGCTCGCATGGTACGACCGGCACGCCACGATCATCGGACCGGTGACCGTCGGCCTGCTCGCAATTCTGGGCGGCACCGCGATCGCTTACGCAATGCAGCGGCGGCATGTCGGTTTGCTCGGCCGCATCGCGCGCCCGCTCCTCGGCGACATTTTTGGACGTCAGTTCGCGCAAGCCGAAACGGTGCAGCGGCGCATCAACGGCATCTACCGGCAAGGTTGGCGGCCGCTGGCCGGCTTTCTGCTTCATTTGGCCTGCTGGATCGCCAGCGCCGTGGAAATATGGCTGGCGCTTCGGTTCATGGGCGTCTCGCTCGACGTCGGGTCTGTCGTCGCGCTCGAAGGCTTGCTCAGCGCGGTCAACGGCGCCGCATTCATCGTGCCCAACGCGATCGGGGTTCAGGAAGGCGCTTATGTCGCGCTCGGCGCGGTGTTCGGCTTGGGCCCCGAAAGCGCCTTGGCACTGTCGTTCCTGAAGCGGGGTCGCGATCTCGTCGTCGGCGTACCGTCGCTCTTGCTGTGGCAAGCGATCGAGGCCCGCCAATTCTGGCTGCGGTATGCGCACTGGTGGCGCGGCGCCAGGGCCAAGGCACCGCCGATCCTGCTGGTCGATATGCGCGAAGCGCCGCGGCCCGCGGTCGTGACGGTACGGCGATGACGATATTGAGCGAGGCGGCGGCCGTCGTCGCCGCCCTGGGCTTGCTCGGCGGCCTTGCCGCCGTGATCGCGGCGATCCGTTTCGCGAGCCGGCGATCCGCGCCGCCCCGCGCTTACCCGCCGGTGACGATTTTCGGCCGCTTTGCGGCGACGAGCCGATGCTGGAGGCGGCACTCCAATCGTGTTGCGCACAAGACTATCCGGATTTTCAAATCGTAATCGGCGTTCATGATCCGGCCGACGCGGCGTTGTCGACGGTGGCGAAGGTCAGGCGACAATATCCCCGCCGGGACATCGTGGTCGTCGTCGAACTCGACGCGACATGGCGCGAACCGCAAAGTGGCGAATCTCGTCAACATGCTGCCGGCGGCGCGGTACGACTTGCTCGCGATCTCGGACAGCGATCTGCATTTGCCGCGCGATTATCTCATCCGGCTGGTGGCCGCGCTGGAGGTGCCGGGAACTGGCCTGGTGACGGCTCCCTATCTGGGTCGTGCGGTCGTGCCAGGATGGCCGGCGCGACTGGGCGCGTGCTTTATCAATCACTGTTTCCTGCCCAGTCTTTTGCTGGCCCGCGCCTTCAGACGCCAGGATTGCCTCGGCAGCACGATGATGCTTCGGCGCGCGACGCTCGAACAGGCCGGCGGCATGGCTGCGTTGGCCGATTGCCTCGCCGAAGACAATGTCCTGGCGCAGCGGGTGCGTCGCCTCGGTTTGTCGGTTGGTCTCGCCCGCACCGTGCCGTGGACGAACGTCGCGGAGGGCTCGCTCGCGTCGTTGTGGTCGCACGAAATCCGCTGGATGCGCACGATCCGCTCGTTGGTGCCGCGGGCGCTCGCGTTCTCCGTTGTGCAATACCCGCTGTTCTGGGCGGCCGTCGCGGCCGCCCTTTCCGGAGGCGCGCGCCGGTACGTCGCGTATTTCATGGGCGCTTGGCTAATGCGCGCGATTTTTGCGATCGGTATCGAAGGCGTTATGCGGCGCCGAATGCCAAGACCGTCCTCGATCGTGTCGACGATGCTTCTTCCGGTGCGCGACGTGCTGACGGTCGCGGAAATTGCCGCGAGCTATTGGAGCGATCGCGTGACCTGGCGAGGGCACGCGATGCAAATTGACGCGGCCAAGCCGGTGCGAAGCCGCCCACAGGCAAAATCGGCGCTAAAAATAAGGGCGCGGTCCGGTGCCCGCCCGAAGCCGATACGGTCCGCGCCAAGCATGTCCGAACCCCAAGCGGTGACGGCGGGGCGTCCCGAGCACCGCGTTTCAAACTGAGACCCCGCCCGGACGGGCGGCGCGAGAGGGCACGCCACGGATTCCGCCGTCGGCGCATACCACCGCCATTCTTTTTCGATGCCTCCCCCCTCTGTGCCTGGCCGCAACACCGCGCAATACAAAGGCTCGGGCAACCCGGAGGACGCTGCCAATTTCACTTGTACGGAGTGATCGCGCGCCCCTTCCCTTGAACCTGCTATAGTGGCGGTGTCGGCTTTTCGAGGGGGTACGCGATGAAGTATCAGATTACCGGCGCGGTGATGCAGACGGTCGCCATCGACCTGACGCCGGGCGAAATCGTCTACAGCCAGACCAACTGCATGTGCTGGATGAACGACCAGATCGACATGGCCACCAACACCGGCGGCGGCCTGTTCTCGGGCTTGAAGCGCAGCCTGTCGGGCGGCTCGCTGTTCGTCACCAACTTCACCGCGCGGGGCCAGGGCCATGTCGCGTTCGCGCCGCGCTTTCCCGGCACCATCAAGCCGGTGCAGCTCGCCGCCGGCCAGTCGCTGATCTGCCGCAAGGAGACGTTCCTCGCCGCCGAAAAATCGGTGACCTTCGCCGTGTCGTTCCAGAAGAATATCGGCGCCGGCCTGTTCGGCGGCCAAGGCTTCATCCTGCAGAAAGTGACGGGGCCGGGAACGGTGTTCCTCGACCTTTCGGGCGAGATCGTGGAGAAGGATCTGGCGGCGGGCGAAAAGCTCCTGGTCCATGCCGGCCATGTCGGCGTGATGGACCCGACCATCCAGTTCGACATTCAGATGGTGCCCGGCTTCTCCAATATTCTGTTCGGCGGCGAGGGCCTGTTCCTCGCGACCGTGACCGGGCCCGGTCATGTCGTGCTGCAAAGCATGCCGATCATGAACCTCGCCGAGGAGATCGCGTACTACCTGCCAGCACCGTCCGGCAACACCGCCGGCGGCAGTATCGGCAACGCCGCGGCGGGCGCCGCGACCGCTGCCGTGGTCGGCGGCGTGCTCGGCAGCCTGCTGGGCGGCAACAACAAGAGCTGACGGGTGATCGTCGATCTGTGAGCGGCGGTCGCGACGGCAACATCCTGATCTATCGCGACCGTCTCGGCGTGCGCTCCGAAGTGTCTTTCCTGCGCCGGATGTATTCGGGCTTCGACCGGCTGTCGCCGGTGTGGCTCGGCTGCCATGTCGAGGCCGGCGCCTCGGCGCTCGGCGCGCCGACCATGCGTCTGGGCAACGGCGCGCTCGACCGCGCGCTGTTCAAGCAGTTCGGCAGGGTGCCGTCGCGGCCCGATCTGCGCGTGCTCAATCCGCGGTTGATCCACGCCCATTTCGGCCGCGGCGGCGCGCTGGCTCTGCCGCTGGCGCGGGCGCTGCGCGTGCCGCTCGCCGTCACTTTTCACGGCGGCGACGCCACCAAGGAGACGCATTACCGCCGCCACGCTGTTCCCACCATCTATCAGCGCCGCCTGCACGCGCTGATGCGCGAGGCGGTGCTGTTCCATTGCGTCTCCGACCATATCCGCGACGTTCTGGCGGCGCGCGGCTTTCCGGCCGAGAAGCTGCGGGTCATCCGGCTCGGCATCGAGACCGATCCGCCGGTGGCGCCGCCCGCCGGCGAGACAAGTCCCTATCTCCTGTTCGTCGGCCGCTTCGTCGAGAAGAAGGGCGCCGCGCATCTCCTCGACGCGATGCGTCTCCTGCGCGAGGCTGGCGACGCGACCGAGCTGGTGCTGATCGGCGACGGGCCGCTCGGCGGCGAACTGCGGCGCGACGCGGCGGCGCTGCCGGGTATCAAATTTCTTGGCTGGCAGGCGCCGGCCGAGGTGCGGGCGCAGGATGCGCGGCGCGCTCGCGCTGATCGTGCCGAGCGTCACCGCCGCGTCGGGCGACGAGGAAGGCTTGCCGACGGTGGTGCTCGAAGCGATGGCGCAGGGCGCGCCGGTGATCGGCTCGCGCCATTCCGGCATCGTCGAGGCGATCGACGATGGCGCGAACGGCATGCTGGTCCCGCCGAGCGACGCGCGCGCCCTCGCAGACGCGATGCGCCGCCTCATCGCCGAGCCCGACACGCGGGCGCGGCTCGGCGCTGCGGCGCGCGCCACCATGGTCGAACGGTTCGACGCCAAGACGCAATCCCACGCGCTCGAAGACGCATTCCTGTCCCTTCCCGGTCTCGGCTAGGATGCAAGCGACTAGAGGGAGATCGCGCCATGCCTGAGCTCTCGGGAAAAATCGCCATCGTCACCGGCGGCAGCCGCGGCATCGGCCGCGCCGTCGCGCGCGAGCTGGCAAAGGAAGGCGCGGCGGTGATGATCGCTTCGCGCGACGCCAATATGTGCGAACAGACCGTCGGCGAGATCAAGAACGGGCGCGGCGTCGCGGCGTTCGAGGCGCTCGACCTGCGCCAGCCGGACGCGCCCGCCAAACTTGCCGCCGCCACGGTGAAGCAATTCGGCGGCATCGACATCGTGGTGAACAATGCCGGCGCGACGCAGCGAGGCGATTTCCTGTCGCTCACCGACGAGCAGTTCATCGACGGCTTCGCGCTCAAATATTATTGCACGGTGCGGCTGACGCGCGCGGCGTGGCCGGAGCTGAAGAAGCGCCACGGCTCCATCGTCAATGTCATCGGTGCCGGCGGCCGCACCCCGGGCGCGCATTTCGCTATCGGCGGCTCGGTCAATGCGGCGTGCCTCTCCTTCACCAAGGCGATCGCCGAACTGGGCACCGCCGACGGCGTTCAGGTCAACGCCGTCAATCCCGGCCCGGTCAGGACCGATCGCCAGATCGTCGGCATCGAAGCCGCCGCGAAGAAAGAGGGCATCACGTCGACGAGATGATCGCGCGCATGGTCAAGGCGCAGAAGATCACGCGCATGGGCGAGCCCGAGGACATCGCCTATCTGGTCGCGTTCATCGTCTCGAAACGCGGCTCGCTGTTGCAGGGCGCGCTGATCGACATGGAAGGCGGCTCGACCAAGACGATTTAGGCTCGGCTCGGGCGAGATAAATGCGTGCGATGCGGAGAACTATCTAACCGCCGAAGCTCAGGAACACGATGCGGGCCTTGCCGTAGCGCCGCGTGTCGAGCAGGGCGAACCCGTGGGGCGGGTCGAAATCAGTCTTGCCCGGCAGTTCGAGCGACACGATCGCGCCATCGGCGAGCCAGCCTTGTTCGGCGAGCGCCTCGAGTGCCGCCGCTGCGATCTTTTCGCGATAGGGCGGGTCCATGAAGACGAGATCGCACGGCGCGGCGGCGCGCGGCGGATGCAGCGCGTCGGCGGCGAGCACGCTGGCACGCGCTTGCTCGCCCAAGGCCTTCACGTTGTCCGCGAGCAGCTTCCGCGCCTCGCGGTCGCGCTCCATGAAACTCGCGTGCGCGGCGCCGCGCGACAGCGCCTCCAACCCCAGCGCGCCGGTGCCGGCGAAGGCGTCGAGCACGCGGGCACCTTCTATCAATTCGCGTTCGGCGAAGCGCGCATGGGCGAGAATATCTAACAGCGCCTCGCGCGCGCGCGACGCGGTCGGCCGCACCTCGCGCCCCGCCGGCGCGGCGAGGTTTCGGCCCTTATGCTTGCCGGCGATGATGCGCATGGCTCAAAGACACGTTGAGTATCCGTTCGATGTGTCGTCAACTGCGGGGAAATACGCGATCCGGGGAAACGCATGAGCGATTTCGAACTCTATACCTGGGAGCCGAATTCCAATTCGGGCAAGCCGCTGTTCGCGCTCAAGGAGAAGGGCATCGACTTCACCTATCACTACATTAACCTCACCGATTTCGAGCAGCACGATCCCGAGTATCTGAAACTGAATCCAGCCGGCACCGTGCCGACCTTCATTCACCAGGGCAAGATCTTCACCGAATTCGACGCCGCTTTGCGAATATATCAGCGCCGCCTTTCCCGGCCCGTCCTTCGTCCCCGAGGACCCGGCCGAGCGCTACCGCATGCGCTATTGGTGCCGCCAGACCGATCTGAACTCGGGCGCGCTCAGCGTGCTCGGCTGGAACAGTTTCATGGGACCGATGGTGCGCAAGAAGGACCCGGCGGAGCTGGAGCGGCTGTTGGCCCGGATCCCGACGAAGGAGCGCCGCATCGCGTGGCAGACGGCGGCCAAGGCGACCTTCACCGAGGCGCAGCTCGCCAACGCCCGCGCGCGGGTCGGCGCCTGGGTCACGACCATCGACCGCCGCCTCGCCGAATCGCCTTATCTCGCCGGCCCGACCTATTCCGTCGCCGACCTGGTGTGCTTCGCCAATTTCTACGCCCTGCCGCTGACCGTGCCGGAATACGCCAACGCCAAGAACGCGCCGCATTATCTCGACTGGCTGCGACGCATCTATCGCCGGCCGGCGACGATGGCGGCGTTCGGCATGGCGCGGTCGCTGGCGAAACGCGCGTTCGACGTCGCCAAGCAGATCGAGGCCGAGGCGTGACATGTTAACTCTGCATTATGGCGAGCCGACCGCCGACACGCTGAAATTGACGATCGCCCTCGTGGAAAAGGGGCTCGCGTTCACCAGCCGTTACGTCGACGAGGCGGCGCTGGAGCAATGGTCGGACGCGCACCGCAAGCTCGCGCCGCCGCAAGGCCAGTTGCCGGTGCTGATCGACAGCGCCGAGACGATGACCGAGGCCGCGTTCGCGCTGCAATATCTGGCCGAGGCCTATCCGCCGCGCCTGGCGCCGAGCCGATGCGGCGGGCTGGTATGACGCGCAGGCGTGGATCGCCACGCTCGACGTGGCGCTCGGCCCGACCGTCAGCTTGCTGGGCTGGATGAAGACGACGACCCGCGAAGCGCGCGACGAATACCGGCGAAGGCTTGCCGCCGTGCCCGGACGGCAGGCGCCCGCCGGCTGGGCCGCGGTCTGGGCCGACGCCGAGGCGAACGAGGACCAGCTCGCCAACGCGCGCGAGCGCATCGGTCAGGCGGTGGCGCGGATCGAGCGGCGCCTGGCGCAAGGCGATTGGCTCGCCGGCGACGCTTACTCGATCGCCGACATCGCCGCGTTCGCGCATTGCCACAGCCTGCCGCGATTGTTGCCGGAGCTGGTCGACGCGGCGCCCGCGACGCGGCGCTGGATCGCGCGGATCGCCGCGCGGCCCGCCGTCAAGGCGGCGCTGGCGCTGCGCCGTGCCCCGGCCGGCGCCGATTGCTATTCGCCGCCGCGCTGACCGGCGCGGCGATGCGGCAGCGGCGGCACCAGGTCGCGTCCCAACGCGATGCGCATCTCGCCGCGCGGCACTTCGGCGACGGCGCCGCGCGGCAGGTCGCCGAGCTGGAAGGGACCGTACGCGACACGGATCAGCCGCGTCACGTCGAGGCCGAGATGCGCCATCACCTTGCGGATCTCGCGGTTGCGGCCCTCGCGCAAACCCACGGTGATCCAGGCATTGGCGCCTTGCGCCCGGTCGAGCGTCGCCATGATCGGCCCGTATTCGACGCCGTCGATGACGAGACCACCCGACAGCGACGCCAATTGCGCCGCCGTCGGCGCGCCATGGACGCGTACGCGGTAACGCCGCAGCCAGCCGCGGTTCGGCAATTCCAGCGCGCGCGCCAGCCCGCCATCGTTGGTCAAGAGCAGCAGCCCCTCGGAATTGAGATCGAGCCGTCCGACCGAGATCAGGCGCGGCAAGCCCGCCGGCAATTTTTCGAACACGGTGGGCCGGCCTTGCTCGTCCTTGTGCGTCGTCACCAGGCCGGTCGGCTTGTGATAGCGGAACAAGCGCGTCGGCTCTCGCTGTGGCAGCGGCTTGCCGTCGACCTCGATGCGGCTGGTCTCGTCGACATCGCGCGCCGGGCTGGTCAGCACCGCGCCGTCGACCGCGACCCGGCCCTGCGCGATCCAGCGTTCCGCCTCGCGGCGCGAGCACAGGCCCGCGCGCGCCAATGCCTTGGCGATGCGCTCGCTCATTTCCTGGTGTGCGACGCGGCCTCGACCAGCGCGGCAAAAATGCGCGTGTCCCCTGGCGACAGCGCATATTCGGGATGCCACTCGACGCCGAGCACGAAACGCCGCCGCGGATCCTCGATGCCCTCGACGATACCGTCGGGCGCGCGTGCATCGATGACGAGGCCCGGCCCCGCGTCCTTCACCGCTTGGTGATGCGCCGAGTTGACCGGCATCTCGTCCATGCGCGTCACGCGATGCAAGAGCGTGCCCGGCTCGACCTTCACCGTGTGCCCCGGCTCGGTGCGCGGGTTGGGCTGCTCGTGCGCCAGCGCGTTCGGCCATTCGTCCGGAATGTGCTGCAACAGCGTGCCGCCCAGCGCCACGTTGAGTAATTGCATGCCGCCGCAAATGCCGAGCACGGCCTTGTCGGCGGCGATGGCGCCGCGCGTCACGGCCAGCTCAAAGGCGGTGCGGCGCTTCTTGGTGGTGACCGAGGCATGCTTGGTCGTGGCGCCGAACAGCGCCGGGTCGACGTCGAAGGCGCCGCCGGTGACGATCAGCCCGTCGATCAAGGCGAGATAGTCGGCGGCCCGGTCGGGCTCGTGCGGCAGCAGCACCGGCAAGCCGCCGGCGCGGGCCACCGCGTCGCAATAATTCTCGCGGATCGCGTACCAGGGATGGGTCTTCGAATATTTGCCCGGCGGCTCGGAATCGAGCGTCAGGGCGATGACGGGCGCGCTCATGGTTCAATTCTAGGGCCGATTCCCGGTTCGTCACGCTGGCGAAGATCGCGGTGCCGTCCTAATCATGGGCGGCGAGACGGTCCGGCGGATCGTCGCCCGCGGAATGGGGGAGCCCGATGCTTCGCAAGCAGATTTTCGTCGCCATCGGCATGGCGGCAGCGGTGGTGGTTCTGCTTATTCTGTGGTGGCAGTTGCCCAATCTGCATATGCCGCGGCCCGACGCCGACGGCCCCGCCGCGCGGCTTGCCTTCGCCGCGCGCTGGTTGCTTGCTCCGGGCTTGGCGTTGTTCGCCGGAATCGCCGTGATCGCCAATCAGCGATTCTTCGTGGCCGATGCCATCGAGGGCGCACGCGTCTCGCAGAATTGGCTGATCGAGATCACGCTTCGCTACAACCAGAACACGCTGGAGCAGACGGTGCTTGCGGCGATCGCCTGGGCGGGGCTGGCGCTTGCCGTACCGCACGAGATGCTGGGGATCATCCCGGCGATGGCAATCGTTTTCGTCACCGGCCGGGCGTTGTTCTGGATCGGCTACCAGATTGCTCCCGCCGCCCGCGCCTTCGGGTTTGCGCTCAGCGCCTATCCCACGTTTGCCGCGCTCGTCTGGCTTGCCTGGCGGGCGGTCGGCTAGGGCAGTCGGCGGGCGCAACCCCGGTTTGCCCGGTTTGCGCGCCACGGCGGCACCGGCTACGTTATGGTCAAAGCTAAATCGTCAGGAGCAAGCTGATGTCCGCCATCAATCCCGAAAAACTCAAATCCTACACACGGAGGGACGGGACGCCGTTCCGCATCCAGAAGGTCGGCCACGTCGTGCTGAACGTCACGGACATGGACCGCTCGGTGAAGTTCTATACCGAGGTGCTCGGCATGAAAGTGTCCGACGTCTACAAGGAAGACATGATGCCGGGCGGCATGGTGTTCATGCGCTTCAACTCGGACCATCACGGGGTGGCGCTGGTCGGCGGCATGAAGGAAGTGTCGAAAAGCATCGAGCTCAACCATTTCGCCTTCGAGGTCGGCACGCTCGACGAAGTGCTTCGCGCCGCGATCCACCTGCACAAGCACAACGTCCAGGTCGATTTCGAAGGCCGCCGCCGCGCCGGCGTGCAGATCGCGGTCGAGTTCCGCGACCCCGACGGCCATCGCCTCGAAATCTATTGGGGCCTCGATCAGGTTGGCAGCGACGGTCATGTGCGCCCGGGCAACGAGTGGAAATGGGCGCACAGCCTCTATGACGCGGTGAAGGACCCGGTCAAAGGCCAGGACACGACGCTGGCGGACCCCGAGCTGCTCAAGAAATTCAAGACGGCGCTCGCCGAGGCGAAATAGAAAAAAGTGAAACCACCAAGACACAAAGACACCAAGAAGCGAGACGGCCGCGCAAAGCGCGGCGAAACAAGCCTAGTGTCTTGGTGCCTTGGTGGTTCAACGTTTCTTAGACCGGAGTCCTAACCATGAGCACACAAACAAGGATTCCCTGTGTGATGATGCGCGGCGGCACCTCGAAGGGCGCCTATTTCCTGGCCTCCGACCTGCCCGCCGACGCCGCGACCCGCGACCAGGTGCTGCTCGCCGGCATGGGCTCGCCCGATCCGCGCCAGATCGACGGCATGGGCGGCGCCCATCCCTTGACCTCGAAAATCGGCATCGTGTCGCGCTCCAAGCGGCCCGACGCCGATATCGACTATCTGTTCGCGCAAGTGGTGGTGAACGAGGCGCGGGTCGACACCGCGCCGACCTGCGGCAACATTCTTGCCGGCATCGGTCCGTTCGCCATCGAGCAAGGGCTGTTCCCGGCGCGGGACGGCGAGACCTCGGTGCGCATCTACATGGTCAACACCAAGTCGCTGTGCACGGCGCGCATCAAGACGCCCGGCGGCGAAGTGACCTATGACGGCGACGCGCGGATCGCCGGCGTGCCGGGAACCTCGGCGCCGGTGCTGCTCGACTTCAACGACATTGCCGGCTCGTCCTGCGGCAAGCTCCTGCCGACGGGCAATGTGCGCGACATTGTCGACGGCGTGGCCTTGACAGCGATCGATAACGGCATGCCGGTGGTGGTGATGTGCGCCAAGGACCTCGGCATCACCGGATACGAAGCGCCGGACCAGCTCAACAACAACGCCGCGCTCAAGGCGAAGCTCGAATTGATCCGGCTGCAAATCGGGCCGAAGATGAATCTCGGCGATGTGACCAAAAAGGTTGTGCCGAAACTGACCATGATCGCGCAGGCGCGCGAAGGCGGTTCGATCGCGACCCGCACCTTCATCCCGCATGTCTGCCACGAGGCGATCGGCGTGCTCGGCGCGGTATCGGTGGCGACCGCGTGTGTGATCCCCGGCGCGGTCGGCAACGATATCGCGGTGGTGCCGCCCGGCGACACCAAAATCCTCCCCGTCGAACATCCGACCGGCGAGTTCACGGTGCAGCTCGAGATGAAGAGCGGCGAGATCGTGCGCGCCTCGCTGTTGCGCACGGCACGCCGTTTGTTCGAGGGCAACATGCTGGTGCCGCGCCGGGTGTGGGCGGGCGCCGAACAGAAACTGATGGCGGCGCAATGAGCGAGGCGAAAGCCTCGCTATCGGCGACGCTGATCGGGTTCGGCGAGGCCGGCTCGATCCTCTCGGCGGGCCTGGTGAAGGCTGGGGCGCAAAGCGTCGCCACCTACGACATCAAGTTCAACACGGAAGAAGGGCCGGCGATGATCGACCGCGCCAAGGCGGCCGGCGTGCATCCGGCGCCGACGCCGGCCGAAGCGGCGGCGGGGTCGGAAATCATCATCGCGGCGTTGACCGCCAGCGCGTCCGTCGAGGCGGCGCGCACCGCCGCCACCTACATCAAGCCCAACCAATTTTATCTCGACATCAACTCGGTCTCACCAGGCAAGAAGCGCGAGGCGGCGGCGATCATCGACGGCGCCGGCGGCAAGTTCGTTGATGTCGCGGTGATGGCGCCGGTGCCGCCCTACGGCATCAAGGTGCCGATGGCGGTCGGCGGCAAATGGGGCCGCGCGGTCGCCGACCGGCTGATCCCGTTCGGCTTCCGCATCGAAGTGTTCGAGCGCGAGATCGGCTATGTCTCGGCGATGAAAATGTGCCGCAGCGTCATGATCAAGGGCATCGAATCGCTAGTGATCGAGGCGATGACCGCTTCGGTCGCCTACGATGTGGTCGATCAGGTGATCCCGTCGCTCGACGAATATTTCAAGGGCAAGGATTGGCGCTGGCAGGCGGAATACATGTTCGGCCGCGTGGTCGAGCACGGCGAGCGCCGCGCCGCCGAAATGCGCGAGGCGGCGAAGACCGTGGCGGAGATCGGCTTGGAGCCGCTGATGACGGCGGCGACGGCCGAGCGCCAGCAATGGATCGCCGACCGCATCCCGCGCGACAAATTCAAGGGCGAGAAACCGACGCTCGACGATTACGCCGCGGCGGTGCGGGCGGTGCTCGACAAAAAGAGCTAGCGCGCGCCGCGCGACTGCCAGCGGTTCACGTAGTAGAGGAACTCGCCGACGATGCCGCGGCGGAACACCAGGATGATGAAGCACGAAAATCACGCCGATGACCACCGGCACCGGAATGCCGATGCCGGCGAGATATTCGTCCATCGACACGGTGATGATGGCGCCGACCACCGGCCCCATCAGCGTGCCGAGCCCGCCCAAGCAGCACCATCAGCACCACCGCCGCCGAGGTGGTGAAATCGACGTCGGTCAGCGTGGCCAAGCCGAGCGCGATCGCCTTCAGCGAGCCGGCGACCCCGGCGAGCGCCGCCGACAGCACGAAATTGATCAGCTTGTAGCGATCGACCGGAAAGCCAAGCGAGATCATGCGCGGCTGATTGTCCTTGATGGCGCGCAAGCACCTGGCCGAACGGCGACTTCCACACCCGCCGCACCAGCAGATAGCCGAGGAAAAAGATCGCGGCGGTGACGTAATACATCGCCATGTTGTCTCGAAGATCGACGACGCCGAAGCAGCCAGCCACGCGGCACCGCCTGGATGCCGTCCTCGCTATGCGTGAAAGGCAGACGCAGCGCCAGGAAATAGATCGCCTGCGCCAGCGCCAGCGTCACCATCGCGAAAATCAGGCCGCTGCGCCGGATCGCGACCAGGCCCGCGATCAAGCCGAGGAAAGTCGCGGTCACGATGCCCGCGAGCAACGCCAGCTCGAAGGGGAAGCCGAATTCCTTCGCGGTTTCCGCGGCGATATAGGCGCCGCCGCCGAAGAAGGCGGCATGGCCGAACGACAGCAGCCCGCCGCCGCCGATCAGCAGATTGAAGGCGCACGCGAACAGCGCCATGCACAACAATTCCATCAGGAACACAGGATAGATGACGTAGGGCGCGCCGATCAGGATCACCACGCCGATCGCCATCGCCACCCATTCGAAGGTGCGGCCTTTGCCGGCCTCGCTGGCGGAGATACCGCTGATTTCGAGCGCCATCTTACCGCTCCCGTCCGAACAGGCCTTGCGGCTTCGCCATCAGCACCACGATCATGATGGCGAAGATCACCATGTTGGAGGCCTCGGGATAGAACACCTTGGAAAAGCCCTCGAGCACTCCGAGCGCCAGTCCGGTGACGATGGCGCCAAGGATCGAGCCGAAGCCGCCGATCACCACCACCGCGAATACGGTGATGAGAATGTTGCCGCCCATCAGCGGATTGACCTGGTAGATCGGTGCCGCCAGCACGCCGGCGATGCCGGCGAGCGCAACGCCGCCGCCGAAAGCCAGCGTCACCAGCAGCGGCACGTTGATGCCGAAGGCGCGCACCAGCGTCGGGTTCTCGGTGGCGGCCCTGAGATAAGCGCCGAGCCGCGTCTTCTCGATCGCGAACCAGGTACCGAAGCACAGGATCAACGACGCCACCACCACCCAGGCGCGGTAATTCGGCATGAACATGAAGCCGAGATTATGGCCGCCGGCGAGCGCCTCGGGATAATCGTAAGGCTGGCCCGAGGTGCCGTACCAATAGACGAACATGCCCTGGATGATCTGGAACAAGCCCAGCGTCAGTAACAGCCCGTAGAGATGGTCGAGATTGTAGACGCGCTTGATAATGGTGCGCTCCAACAGCATGCCGAACAGCGCCACGCCGATCGGCGCCAGCAGCAGCGACGGCCAATAGCCAATGCCGAGATATTGTCCCAGCATCCAAGCGAAGAACGCGCCGAGCATGTAGAAGGCGCCCTGCGCCGCGTTGACGATGCCGAGCAAGCCGAACACGATGGCGAGGCCCAGCGACAGCATCGCGTAGAACGAGCCGTTGATCAGGCCCAGCAGCAATTGTCCGAATAGCGCCATGGCCGACATGGCCGAGCACTCCCTCTTCCGCTACACCCCGAGATATTCCTCGAGCCGTTCCATTTTGCCCGCGATCTCGGATTTCGAGATCATGTCGATGACCTTGCCGCTTTCCATCACATAGTGCCGGTCGGCGACATTGGCGGCAAAGCGGAAATTCTGTTCGACCAAGAGGACAGTCAGCCCCTTGCTTTTGATGGTTTCGAGCACCAGGCCGATCTGCTGCACGATCACCGGCGCCAGCCCTTCGGTCGGCTCGTCGAGGAGCAGAAAGCTCGCGCCGGTGCGCAAGATGCGCGCGATCGCCAGCATCTGCTGCTCGCCGCCGGAGAGCTTGCTGCCCTGGCTGCGCGACCGATCTTTGAGATTAGGGAAGAGCCGATAGATTTCGTCGAGGCTCAGGCCGCCCGGCGCCAGCGTCGGCGGCAGCATCAGATTCTCGGTAACGGTGAGGCTGGCGAAAATGCCGCGCTCCTCCGGAACATAGCCGACGCCGAGCCGAGCAACCCGTTCCGGCGGCATGCGGATCGTCTCGGCACCCATCACCTTCACCGAGCCGCTACGCTTGGCAAGGATACCCATGATCGCGCGCAGCGTCGTGGTCTTGCCGACGCCGTTGCGGCCGATCAGCGTCACCACCTCGCCCTTCTCGACCTTGAGGTCGATGCCGTGCAGCACATGGGATTCGCCATACCACCCCTGCAAACCGGCGATTTCGAGTACAGCGTCAGGCATGGACGGTGCCCATATAGGCCTCGATTACCGCCGGGTTCTTAGACACCTCGGCATAGGTGCCGTCGGCCAGGATTTCGCCGCGCTGCATCACCGTGATACGGTCCGACAGATCGGCGACGACGGAGAGATTGTGCTCGACCATCAACACGGTGCGGTTGTGTGCAACGCGGCGGATAAGATCGACGATGCGGCCGATATCCTCATGCGCCATGCCGGAGGTCGGCTCGTCGAGCAGCAACAGTTCGGGCTCCAACGCCAACGTGGTGGCTAGCTCCAGCGCGCGCTTGCGACCGTACGGCAGGTCCGAGGCAACGAGGTTCGCCTGCGCCTCGAGGCTGACATCGACGAGAATCGCCCGCGCGCGGTCGTTCATCTCGTTCAGCACCGTGTCCGACTTCCAGAACGAGAAATTGTCGCCGCGGAACCGCTGCAGCGCGACGCGGACATTCTCGAGGACCGTCAGATGCGGGAACACGGCGGAGATCTGAAACGAACGCACCACGCCGAGCCGCGCGATCTCGTGCGGGCGGCTGTTGGTGATTTCCTGACCCTTGTAAAAGATCTTGCCGCTGGTCGGCGCCAGGAACCGGGTCAGAAGATTGAAGAACGTCGTCTTGCCGGCGCCGTTGGGGCCGATGAGCGCGTGGATGGTACCGCGCTTGACGTCGAGGCTGATGTTATTCACCGCGACAAAGCCGGCGAACGATTTGGTCAGCGCCTCGGTGCGCAGCAGGGGGCCGGAATCGGTCATTCGTCGAGCAAGGCCGCAGACGGCGGCCGCGATGCGCGGAAAAGACGGGTCACTATGCCTCCCGGTTAAAAAACGATCACGCCGATACGGTCGTTGGCCGAACCGGCGTGCTTATTTTCTATGACCTTATTGACGCTCCTGCATCGCGTCAAGAAAGGGATCGGCCCAACCGGTCATACCATTCCACTTGTTGCGCCGGGGTGAAATGCGCGTTGGCGGGGCTGGGATTGGGCACGACGAACAAGGCCGAAGCCGCAACCCGGTGCCGCTGCGGCCCGAGCGCGAAATCGGCCACCGGCAGACCGAGCGCAGGCGCCACCGCGCGATAGATGGTCACGCCATGGAAGCAGACGACGCGCGGGCGAAACCGCTCCAGCTTCTCGATCAGCGCCGCCGCGCCGCCCGCGAGCTCGCCGGGCCGAAGGTCGCTGATGTTCGCGGTCGGGCGCTTCACCAGATCGGTGAAGCCGAAACCATAGTCTGGCAGCGCCCGGTCATGGATCGGCTCCAGCGGCGCGACGCCGAGCCCGCGCCGCGCCGCCGCGCTCAGCGCCGAGCGCGAAAAGCACGGCCAGAACCGGTTGATCTTGCGCGCGAAGTAATGACCCTGCTGGACCGAGTAGAGCGACGGATTGATGCCGACGAAGACGATGTCTAACCCGGTGCGCAACAGATCGGGCAGCGTGGCCGCACAGTCGCCGTCCGGCCGAACGTTCATTTTTGCCCGGGTCGCCATCGTGTGTCCTCCGCGGATGTGAGCCAGTTTTGAGCAAATCCCGCGCGGCGGTGCAACGCGTTTGCCGGTCGAGGCGTTATGCTATCCTCGTGGCCGAGGGACTTCCGTGACCGAAACCCGCAAGCTCGCCACGATTCTGCCGGCGCTCAGTTTACCCTACCCCGCCGCCGCGCCGGCATGCGCGAGGCGGGGATGCCGGAAGCATGAGCGACGTCGCGCAACAAATCGCGGAGCCGGCGGCGCTCGCCATCGGCCTGTGCGCCGCCATCGTCGCGGCGACCGGCGAGGAGCCGCGAATCCTGGTGGTGCGCACGCCCAACGGCACCGACGCCCTGCCCTCAGGTCCATTCGAGGCGCGGCACCGCACGCTCGAACAGGGCCTTCGGAACTGGGTCGAGCGGCAAACCCATCAGGCCTTGGGCTATGTCGAGCAGCTCTATACGTTCGGCGACCGCGACCGGCGCGAAACCGACGGCGAAGGCGCGGGGCGGGCCTTGTCGATGGCCTATCTGGCGCTGGTGCGGGCGGCGCGCCCGGCCGGCGCCGCCGACGCGTCATGGCAAAGCTGGTACCGCTATTTCCCGTGGGAGGATTGGCGCGGCGGCCGGCCGGCGCAGATCGACGCGATCGAATCCCGGCTGCGGCATTGGGCGGCTCAGGGGGGCAAGCTCGGCGAGGAACGGCTGCGCTTGAATTTCGGTCTCGGCGGCGCGCGCTGGAACGAGGAACGCGTGCTGGAACGCTACGAAATGTTGTACGAGGCCGGGCTGGTGCCAGAGCGCCGGCGCGACCGCGGCGAGGGCGACCCGCTGCCGGAGACAATCACCGGCGCGGCGATGGCAATCGATCATCGCCGTGTGCTGGCGACCGCGATCGGGCGCCTCCGCGGCAAGATCAAATACCGGCCGGTGGTGTTCGAGCTGATGCCGCCGACCTTCACCCTGTCGGAATTGCAGCGCGTCGTCGAGGCGCTGTCGGGGGTGCGGCTCCACAAGCAGAATTTCCGCCGCCTCGTCGAACAACAGGGCTTGGTCGAGGAAACCGGCGAGACCCGCGCCGAAACCGGCGGACGCCCGGCGCGGCTGATGCGCTATCGCCGCGAGGTGCTGGTCGAACGTTTGGCGCCCGGGGTCCGCCTCCCGGCGATGCGGCGGGGATGACACCCGATCCGATTCGAATCCGGCGCCTGTCTTTGTCGGGGAATCGTGCCAACATACGGCCGAATATGAAGCGGATAGCGATCATCATCGTTCTCCCGGCGCTCGGCGGATGCGGCATGATGGGCGGAACCGGAGGGCCCGACATCCACGTCATCGCGCAATGCGCAAAGCAGCATCCGGCGCCGCCCCAGGCGAACGTGGAGAGGCTGGGCCTGCTCCCCGTATATCTTACCCACGCCGCCGCCAGCGACGACGACGCCACAAGGCAGTGGTATGCCGACATGGACGCCTGTACGGCAAATTCCAAACCGATAGCGGCAGACGAAAAGGCAAAGTAAAAGCCTCCCGGGGGCTGCGGGTACGTTTTGCAGTTCTGTCATGTTTGTTTCTTGCTTGACCGTTGCGCGTCGGCCTCTTAATTATACTCAATCGTAGCATAAGCTTTGCCGGATAGTTCCATCCGGTTTTAATTGTCGGAAGAAATGCTCAAAATGAGCATATACGGAGGAGACGGCGATGTCCCTGAATGAAATGGTGCCGGAAGCCCTGCCCTTGCCGAGCGCTTTACCAGCGCGTCCGCCATCACGTTCCGGCCGTCGAGTGGCCGGCCTATGCCGGCGACATTGCAGCGATCCTGCGCCTCAAGACGCGAGCGGAACGCCGTCATTCTGGCGCACAATTATCAGACGCCGGAGATCTTCCACACCGTCGCCGATATTGTCGGCGACAGCCTCGCGTTGGCCCGCGAGGCGGTGAATACCGACGCCGACGTGATCCTGCTCGCCGGCGTGCATTTCATGGCCGAGACCGCGAAGCTGCTCAATCCCGAGAAGACGGTGCTGATCGCCGATACGCGCGCGGGCTGCTCGCTGGCGGAATCGATTACCGGCGCCGACGTGCGCCTGCTCCGCGAGCGCTATCCGGGCGTGCCGGTCGTCACCTATGTCAACAGCTCGGCGGAGGTGAAGGCGGAGAGCGATATCTGCTGCACCTCGGGCAACGCCAAGAAGGTGGTGGAATCGCTCGGCGCGCCGAAGGTCATCATGCTGCCGGACGAATATCTGGCCCAGAACATCGCCAAGCAAACCAAGGTCGAGATTATCGCCTGGAAGGGTCATTGCGAGGTACATGAGCGCTTCACCCCGGCCGACATCGCGGAGCTGCGCAAGAGCTATCCGGGCGTCACCGTCCTGGCCCATCCCGAATGCCCGCCCGAGGTGGTCGCGGTCGCCGACTTCACCGGCTCGACCGCCGGCATGATCGACTATGTCGGCAAGTACAAGCCGGCACGGGTCGCGCTCATCACCGAATGCTCGATGAGCGACAATGTCGCGGTGGCGCATCCCGAATTGGAATTCGTGCGGCCATGCAATCTCTGCCCGCACATGAAGCGGACCACCTTGCCGAAAATCCGCCATGCGCTCGAAACCATGACGCTATGAAGTGACGGTGCCGGAGCATCTCGCGGTACGCGCCCGTGCCGCCGTGGAGCGGATGCTGGCGGTGCGGTGATGACAGACCGCGTCGTCATCATCGGCGGCGGCATCGCCGGCCTGGCGACGGCGATCCGGCTGGCGCCGTTGCCCGTGACATTGCTCGCGGGCGCGCCGCTCTCGACCGGCGCCGCGACCGTATGGGCGCAAGGCGGCGTCGCGGCGGCGATCGGCGGCGACGACGCGCCCGCGCTCCATGCTGCCGACACGCTCAAAGCCGCCGCGGGTATCGGCGATCCGTCGGTCGCGAAAGCGGTCGCGGAAGAGGCGCCCGCCGCCATCGAATGGCTCGCGAACCTCGGCACGCCGTTCGACCGGGACGCCGCGGACCGGTTGGCGCTGGGCCTCGAAGCGGCGCATTCGCGCCGCCGCATCGTCCATGCCGGCGGCGACGGCACCGGCCGCGCCATTCTCGAAACGCTGATCGCGACGGCGCGCGCGACGCCGTCCGTCGCCATCGTCGAGGACGCTCGCGCGGAATCCTTGGTGCGCGACCGCGACGGGACAATCGCCGGGGTGATGGCGCGGCGCGGCGGCGAATTCGAGTATCTCGCGGCGCGCGCGGTGGTGCTGGCCACCGGCGGGATCGGCGGGCTTTACGCGCATACCACCAATCCCCTGAGCGCGGTCGGATCGGGCCTCGCGATGGCGGCGCGCGCCGGCGCCCTGATGCGCGACATGGAGTTCGTGCAGTTCCATCCGACCGCGGTCGATCTCGGCCGCGACCCGATGCCCCTTGCCACCGAGGCGCTGCGCGGCGAAGGCGCGGTGCTGATCAACGGCACGGGCGAGCGCTTCGTGGCCGACATGCCCGGCGCCGAGCTGGCGCCGCGCGATGTCGTGGCGCGCGCGATCTGGCGCGAATTGCAGCGCGGCGAGCGCGTTTATCTCGACGGCCGCGCCATCAAGAATTTCGCGGCGCGCTTCCCCTCGGTCACCGCGATGTGCCGCGACCTGGGGCTCGACCCGGCGGCGGCGCCGATCCCGGTGCGGCCGGCGGCGCACTACCATATGGGCGGGGTCAAGGTCGACCGGCGCGGGCGCGCCACCATCGCCGGCCTGTGGGCTTGCGGCGAGGTGGCGGCCACGGGCCTGCATGGCGCCAACCGGCTCGCCAGCAACTCGCTGCTGGAAGCGCTCGCATTCGCCAAGTGGATCAGCGCCGACATTCGTCAACTTTCGCTTGGCAAGACAGCGCGGCCGGTCGAACTCCCCAACGCGTCGGCTCCCGCCGGTGCCGCACCGCTTCGCGGCCGGATGGATCAATGGCTCGGCGTGATTCGCGACGAGGCCGGTCTTGCCGCCGCCATCGCGGCCTTCGCGGCTGACGCGGGCGCGACCGTCGGTCTGTCGATCGCGGCGTCGGCATGGCTGCGGCGCGAAAGCCGCGGCGGTCATTTCCGCAGCGACTATCCGACCGCGCGACCGGAACTGGCGCGATCGAGCGAGATCACGCTCGACCGGGCACGCGCGCTGGCAACCGAGCTCGCCGCCACGCCGATGGCGCGGCGGCGATGATCGAGCCGCTACCGGAGATCCTGGTCGAGCCGCTGGTACGCGCGGCGCTGATCGAGGATCTGGGCCGCGCCGGCGACATCACGACCGACGCGGTGATCCCGCCGACTGCGCGCTTCGACGGTGTTATCGCGGCGCGCCAGCCCGGCACCATCGCCGGCATCGAGGCGGCGCGGCTGGCGTTTCGCCTGCTCGATCCCGCGATCGACGTCACCATCGAAAAGCCCGATGGCGCGCCGGTCGCGACGGGCGACATCGTGGCCCGGGTCAAGGGCCCGGCGCGCGGCATCCTCTCCGCCGAGCGGGTGGCGCTCAACTTTCTTTGCCGCCTTTCCGGTGTCGCCACCGCGACCGCGCGACTGGTCGAGGCCGCAAAGCCGCACCGGGCGCGCATCGTCTGCACCCGCAAGACCACTCCGGGGCTGCGCCTTATGGAGAAACACGCGGTGCGCGCCGGCGGCGGCGTCAATCACCGCTTCGGCCTCGATGACGCGGTGCTGATCAAGGACAATCACATCGCGGTGGCAGGCGGGATACGACCCGCGGTCGACCGCGCGCGCGCCGCCATCGGCCATCTCGTCAAGATCGAGATCGAGGTCGATACCCTAAAGCAGTTGGAAGAAGTGGTGGCGTTGCCGGTCGATGTTGTCCTTCTGGACAACATGGCGCCCGACATGTTGAAGCGCGCGGTGGCGATGGTCGGCGGCAAGATGCTGACCGAGGCGTCGGGCCGGGTCAGCGAGAAGACCGTGCGCGAGATCGCCGCAACCGGCGTCGACTATATTTCGTCGGGTGCGATCACGCACAGCGCCCCGATCTTGGATCTGGGGCTGGACGTGTAAGGCGGCGTTTACTCCGCCGCCGTGTCCTCGGTGTCGTAGGTCGGCGCCTCGACCGTGATCACCACCGGCTCGCCGGTCGCGGTCTTCTTGCCGCGGTTGGCCCGGGTTACCGCTTCTTCCAACTCCTGCAGGGTGCACAGGCCGAGCGCCACCGGATGGCGCGGCTTGATGCCCGACGCGTTCCAGTGGGTGCGGTCGCGTACCGCCTGAATGGTCGGCTTGGTGGTGCCGACGAGCTTCGAGATCTGCCCGTCGCTCAATTCCGGATGGCTCTTCAGCAGCCAGGCGATCGCGTCGGGCTTGTCCTGGCGTTTGGCAATGGGCGTGTAGCGCGGCCCCTTGTGCTTGACCAGAACCTCGGGGTGCGCGGTCTTCATGAGCGTCAGCCGTGCCGTCGGATCCTTCTGGCAGCGTTCGATGTCCTCCATCGAGACCTGGCCGTTCGCGACCGGATCGATGCCGATCATCTGCACCGCAACCTCGCCGTCGGCGATCGCCTGCACTTCGAGCGGATGCAAGCCGCAGAACTCGCCGATCTGATCAAATGTCAGGCCGGTGTTTTCGACGAGCCACACCGCTGTCGCCTTGGGCATTAAGGGCTGCATATTCATTTCCTCCTGGACGGTATCGACTGCGCCAAACGGGCCAGACACCGACCCTGACAAAAGCGACAAAACTGAAATGGATGGTCGCTATATAGTCATTCGGCCGCGCCCGGGAAAGGGCTTTCCACGGGGACGATCATCGGCGCAATCATCAGCCCCAGCACATCCCAACGAAGCCCAGGCGTAGCCGCGGGCCGAAGCGGAACCCCCTATACGAGCTCCGCCAGCATGCGTCTGAGCCGCGGTGCGGTGGCGAGCGCCTTTCGTAGGGCCGGCAGGTCTTCCTCGGAGATGATCAACGGCGAACGCTGAAACCGGCCCTTATGATCGTAATGACAGAAGCGCAATTCCCGCGTGCCCGCGGCGGCGCCGACGGTGAATTTGAGCAGCTGGATGGTCGGCCGGTGATAGCGTGTCTCGATCTGCACCTCTTCCTCGATCACGCCGCTGCCCCAATGCAGCGTGAAAGCCTTGTCGGTTTTGGCTTTGTGCGCAGGCATGACGGGTCAAACCTTCAGCACGATCTTGCCGATATGCGCCGAGCTCTCCATCTGCCGGTGCGCCGCCGCCGCTTCGGCTAGTGGGAAGATCTTGTCGATCACCGGCCTGACCTTGCCGGCCTCGAGCAGCGGCCAGACATGGGAGCGCAAGCCGTCGGCGATGGCGCCTTTCTCGACCACCGGGCGCGGCCGCAAGCCGGAGCCGGTGATGGTCAACCGTTTCCGCAACACGCCGCCGAAATCGATCTCGGCCTTGGTGCCGTGCAGGAAGGCAATGATGACCAACCGCCCGTCCATCGCCAACAGATCGAGATTCTTCTGCGTGTAGTTGCCCGCGACCATGTCCAGCACGACATCCACGCCGCGATTGGCGGTTGCTGCTTTCACGACGGCGACGAAATCCTCGCTCTTGTAGTTGATCGCCCGGGTGGCGCCGAGCCGCTCGCACGCCTTGCATTTTTCGGCGTTGCCGGCGGTGGCGAAAATTTGGCTCGCGCCGAATTCCCGCGCCAATTGGATCGCGGTGGTGCCGATGCCGCTCGATCCGCCATGGATCAGCACGCTCTCGCCCCGCGCCAAGGCGCCGCGTTCGAAGAGATTGTGCCAGACGGTGAAGAACGTCTCGGGCAGCGCCGCCGCTTCCTCCATCGAAAAACCGTGCGGCACCGGCAGGCATTGCGGCTCGGGCGCCGCGCAATATTGCGCATAGCCGCCGCCTGCGACCAGCGCCGTCACCGCGCTGCCGACCTTGTAGCGCGACGCGCCCGGTCCGACGGCCACGACCGTGCCGGCGATCTCGAGGCCGGGAATGTCCGACGCGCCCGCCGGCGGCGGATACATGCCCTTGCGCTGCATGACGTCGGGCCGGTTCACGCCCGCGGCCGCGACCTCGATCAACACTTCGCCCTGGCCCGGTTTTGGCATGGGCCGAACGCCGGGCTTCAGCACATCGGGCTCGCCCGGCTTGGTGATTTCGATAGCCGTCATCGTGTCGGGGAGTGCCATTCTTGCCTCGATCGTTGGCCTCGTCGATTGCACCTCTAGCCCGATCGCGCCACACTGGCAACGGGAGACGCGTCATGGACGAAGAAGATCTTTTGCCGCGGACCAAGCGGCCGGAAAAAAAGAATCTGGCGCCGCTGTCGATCGCCGAACTCGAGGCCTATATCGGCGAACTCGAGGAAGAGATCGCGCGGGTCCGCGCCGATATCGTCGCCAAGCGCACGCAGCGCGGCGGCGCCGAAGCGCTGTTCAAACGGAAATAGTGGAGGATTGCGTGTCGTTACGCGGAAAAACAGCGCTCGTCACAGGCTCCACCAGCGGCATCGGGCTTGGCATCGCCAATGCCCTGGCGGCAGAAGGCTGCGCCGTCATGCTCAACGGTTTCGGCGAACCGTCAGAAATCGAAAAGATCAGACGTGAGCTTGCCCATCGCCACGAGGTCAAGGTCGGCCATCATCCCGCCGATGTGGCCAAGCCCGATCAGATCCGGGCGATGGTTGCCGCCACAGCGGCGCAACTCGGCCCGGTCGACGTTCTGGTCAATAATGCCGGCGTCCAGCATGTCGCGCCCATCGAGCAATTCCCCGACGAGAAATGGGACGCGATCATCGCCATCAATTTGAGCGCGGCGTTCCACACGACCAAGGCGGTGCTGCCGAGCATGCGCAATCGCGGCTGGGGACGCATCGTCAACATCGCCTCGGCGCACGGCCTGGTCGCGAGCGAGGACAAGTCCGGCTATGTCGCGGCGAAACACGGGCTCGTCGGTCTTACCAAAGTGACGGCACTCGAAGCGGCGTCGAGCGGCATTACCTGCAACGCCATCTGCCCCGGCTGGGTGTTGACCCCGCTGGTCGAGCGCCAGATCGCGGCGCGCGCCGGCGATTTCAAATTGGCGATCGAGCAAGCGAAGGCCGATCTCTTGAGAGAGAAACAAAAGCTTCTGCAATTCACCACACCTGAAATGATCGGCGGCATGGTGGCGTTTCTCTGCGGCGAGAACGGCGCGACGACCACCGGCGCCGCGCTGTCGATGGATGGCGGCTGGGTCGCGCAATAGCTTTATCTTGTGGCCGAGCCGCGATATGCCCGCAAGCGATAGCAAGGGTCTATTCGATAGCGGCGCGTTGCGACGCGGCGGCCAAACTTGAGGCGCTCGCGTAGATGTACGGCAATTTCCCTTTTCTTTCAGCCGCCGTGACAGTTTAGTTGACGCGTTGGATTCGATGAGCGAGTTTAGGCCCAAGCAACAAGGTTAAAAAGCGAGGGGCGGGCCTTGTCGAAATCATGGCGAGCGGTCTTGTCTTGGCCGGTTCTTGGAACCGCCTGGATTGTTATTTGCCTGTTGTACATCCAGACCCAAGTCGGCTGGTCGACGCTCGCCAGCCTGCTGCCGCAGGAAATCGCCACCGCGATCCTCGGCATTGCCGTGCCGCTCGTTTTCATCTGGATCGTGACCAATTCGCAGCGCCGCACCGACGATTTGATCGAGTTGGAGCGCCGCCTCACGCAAAGGATCGGCGCGATCGGCGCGCAGGGCAATCCGCTTGATGCGTCGACGCAGGAAGCCGGCGAGGCGTTGCGGCGCCGCGCGGTCGACCTCGCCTCCACCGCGGAAATTGTCGCGCAACGGCTGGACCGCGCGACCGCGGCACTCGGCGATCAGCTCGCCGATTCCGTCAATCTCGTGATCGAGGCGACGCAGCGCTCCGAAGACACACGGGACAATCTCGAGATCACCACCGCGGAGATCGGCCGTCTCTCCAAATCGATCGCGACCCATGCCGCCACCGTCGAGCGCGCGGCAGGGCGCGACCTTGCGTCGGCCGCGGAGCGCTTGGCGCTGCAGGTGTCTGTCGTCGAAGCCGTCATCGAGCGCGCGTTCGCCGCCAGCGGCGATCGCGTCACCGAACGCGCGAGCGAGATCGAGGCGCGGCTGGTCGAGACCTTGCAACGGACCGCGGAACGGTCCGTCGACGAGCTCGGCCGGGTGGGCGCCAGACTTGCTCGCGAGACCGGCACGGCCGCCGACCGCGTCGCCAGCGAAATCGCCAATTTCGAGGGCGTCGTGACCCGCACCGTCGGCGCCGTCAGCGACCGCATCGGCGAGCAGTCCGCTCAACTCGAACAGCAACTTTTTGCCGCAACCACGCAATTCGAAGGCGCCTCGGCGCAGATTGGCATGACGGCGCGACGTTCCTCGGAGATGCTTACCGGCGCGGCCGATGCGCTGCTCGTCGGCTGGAAGAAGGCGGCGGTGCAGGCGGAGGCGCTGGCCAACACGTTCCGGGACTATTCGAGCGAGATCAATCGCCACACCGAGCAAACCACCGTTCAAGCCGAAGCGCTCGGCGCGATGCTGCTGCGGCACACCCAGGATCTGCGCGTCGCTGCCGCCGAAGCACTGACCCGGCTCGAGGAGACCGGTACCGATTTCGGCGTGCAGAGCGAAAAGCTGACGGCAGCGGCTCGCGAGGCCGGCGCGCGCCTCGTCGAGGCGAACGATGCATTGCATATCAGCGCCCGCGACGTAATGGCGTTGAGCGAACAGTCCGCCACCCGGATCGATGCCGTCGGCGAAAGCATGCGCCAGCGCGGCGGCGAATTGTCGGACGTGGTGCAAGGCAATATCGTGTCGCTGCATCGCATCGTGGAGGAATTCCGCGACCAGGGTCAGGCGATGACCATCTCAACCGATCAGATGCTGGCGCGCATCGACAACGCCGCGACCGATCTTCGACACCAGGCCAGCGATTTGCAGACCGGCGTCGATCAGTTGGTGGCGCGCACGCGCCTCGCGACCGAAGGCCTCGAGCAGTACACGGCGCGGCTCGGCGGCGTCTCGTCGGACGCGGCGCAACACTTCCATGGCGCCGGCGACGCGATGCGCGAGGAGATCGAGCGGATAAAGGTGAGCGCCGAACAGGCCACGCTGCGCCTCGGTCAACTTCAGGAGACCTTTGCCGCGCAGCTGACCCGTCTCGACGCCGCGCGCGGCGACGTCGCGGCTCAAGCGGACCAGATGCGCGTCCTACTGCAGCAGCAGACCGAAGACCTGTTGTCGACGTCCGAACGCACGATCACCCGGTCGGCGGCGGTGGGCGAAACCTTCCGCGATCAAACCTTCCAATTGCGCGAAGCGGCTCGCGAGGCGAGCGAGCAGGCGGAAACCATCGGTGCGGTGCTGCAGCGACAGCTGCGCGATTTGAACGGGGTCGCCGATACGCTTTCGTCGCTGACCAACACCATCAACAACACCATCCAGACCGGCACGGCGGAAATCAGCGACGCGACCGAACGCGCGGCGACGCGGATCGACGATCTCGGCGACGCCTTCACCCGACGCGCGCTGGCGGTCGGCGACGCCAGCCAGCACGCGACGCGCAACCTCGAAGCCAGCGGCGCCGCGCTGCAACGCCATGCCGTGGCCGCCGAGCAGGCCGCCGAGCGCACCGTCCAGCGGCTCGGCGAGCGCGGCGAACAGATGGCCGCAGCCGGCCTCAAACTCACCGAAATCGGCGAACAGTTCCAGCACCGCACCGAGACGTTGGCGCTCACCGCCGACGAGGCGGCGTCGCGGCTGCAGGACGCCAGCAAGCAATTCAGCGACCGCGTCTCCTCGATCGCGTCGGCGAGCGAGGCGATTTCGGCGCGGCTGCGCGATCTCGACGACGCGGCGCAACGCCAAGCGGAGCTCTTGGCGCAGGCGCTCGAAGCGACGACGCAGACCGGCGAGAAAGCCAATCAGGCGCTGCTGAAGCAGTTGCGCGAACTGGCGGCCGCGGCGCAGGAAACCGCGCGCGAGCTCTCCGCGACCCGCGCCGCGCTGAGCGATCACGCGCTGCAACTCGACGGCGTCGCCGAGCGGGCGCTTGAGCGGGTCGGCACCATTGTCGAGGGCGTGCGCAACTATGCCCGGGAAGTCACCGAGGCGGGCGACCAGGCGAGCGCTAAGGTCGGCAGTGTCGCGCAGCTGTTCCATACCCAGACCCAAGCGCTGGTGGAAGCGGGGGACCGCGCCAGCCTCAAGGCCGAGACCATTGCGGACCTCTTCCATGCCCAGACCCGGGCGCTGATGGAAGCGGGCCAGCAAGCCAACGTCGCGGCCGACGAAGTCGCGAAGCTGTTCGAGGAGCGCACCCAGGCCCTGCTGCGCGCCGGCAGCATGGCCGGGGATCAGGCCCGCGCCAACGCCAGCAATATCGCCGAGATCTTCGAGGCCCAGACCCAGGCGTTGATGAAAGCGGCCGAGGAAGTCGGCGAGCAGGCCCGCGCCAAGGCGGGCAATGTCGCGGCGCTGTTCGAGGCGCAGACCCAGGCGCTGCTCAAAGCCGCCGACGACGCCGGCGACCGGGCCCGCGCCAAGATCGACAATGTGGCGCGGCTGTTCGCGATCCGCACCGAGGCGGTGCTGGCGGCGGCCGACAAAGCGGGCGAGCAGGCGACCGCCAAGGCCGACACTATTGCACAGACCTTCGAGGCACGCACCGCAGCGCTGTTGCAGGCGGCGACCGAGGCGGGCGACCGCGCCGGCACCCGGGCCGACGAGCTGGCGCGACTGTTCCATGACCAAGCGCAAATGTTGGTGCAAGCTGCGGACGAGGCCGGTGCCGTCGCCGGGGCCAAGGCCGACAGCATGGCGAAGCTGTTCGAAGCGCAGGCCCATGCCCTGCTGAAGGCGACCGACGAGGCCGGCGACCGTGCCGGCGCCAAGGTCGACAATATTGCGCGGCTGTTCGCGTCCCGGACCGACGCGCTGTTGAAGGCGGCGGACGAGGTCGGCGACCAGGCCAGCCTCAAGGCCAATAACATCGCCCGGCTGTTCGAGGCGCGGACCCAGGCGCTGCTGAAGGCGGCCGACGAAGCGGGCGACAAGGCCACGGCGCGGATCGACGGCATCGCCCGGCTGTTTAACGAGCGCACCGACGTGCTGCTGAAATCGGCGGAAGCCACCGGCGCCGCGGCGAGCGACCGCGCCGGCTCGATCGTGCATCTGTTCGAGGAGCAGACCCAGGCGATCCTGCAAGCGGCGGACGACGCCGCCAAACAGGCTAACGCCCGCTCCAGCGACTTGGCGAAATCCTTCGAGCTCCAGGCCAATCAGTTGCTGACCGCCGCCGACGAGGCGGGCAACCGGGCCCGGGCCAAGGTCGACGACATCGCCCAACTGTTCGCGGCTCGCACCGAGGAACTGCTCAAGGCGGCGGACAAGGCGGCGGAGGACGCGAGCGGCCGGGCATCCCAGATCGCGCAGCTGTTCGCGTCCCGGACCGAGGCGCTGATCAAGGCGGCGGACAAGGCCGGCGACGAGGCCGGCGCCAAGGCGACCACCATCACCGCGGCGTTCGAGAGCCGCACCGAGGCGCTGCAGAAGCTGGCGAGCGACGTGGTCGCCGAGACCCGGAACCTGAGCGAGGCGACCGCCGCCGAGGCGAAGCGGCTCGGGAGGCCGCCGTGGTCCATGCCCAGATGCTGCGGGAGGCGACCGGAGCCGAGGCGCAGCGGCTCCGGGAGGCGGCGGCGCAGGACGCCCAGAAGATGCGGGAGGCGATCAGCGCCGACGCCCAGATCTGCGGGAAACCGCGGCGCAGGAGGCGCGGAAGCTGCACGACGCCGCCGCGGCGACGCAGCAGGAGACCTTCCTCAAGGCCGCGACCTTGATCATCGAGACGCTGAACTCGATCGCGGTCGATCTTCAGCCGGTGCTGGAGCCCAGTCATTTCCGACGCGGTGTGGCGGCGGTTCCATTCCGGCGACCGCGGCGCCTTCACCCGGCAGCTGCTCCAGATGCAGGAGCCGAACTCGTCATCCCTGATCAAGAAAAAATTCGAGGACGACCCGGCGTTCCGCGAGCACGTGCTGCGCTACGTGAACCAGTTCGAAACCTTGCTGGCCCAGGCCAAGGAATGCGACCCCTTGGAGGTCCTCGGCGCCGCCTTCGTCACCGCCGATGTCGGCAAGCTCTACATCGTGCTGTCGAGCGCCGTCGGCAGAGTGAAGCACTAAAAACAGCCACCTACCCTCCCCCCGCAAGGGGGGAGGGACGGGGGTACCAACCTTACGCCGCCTGTTTCTGCTCGATGGGCTGCGGCGCGGCGCCGGTCGCGATCGCGACCTTGCGCGGCTTCGCGGCCTCGGGCACGTCGCGGACCAGGTCGACGCTCAGCATGCCGTTGGCGAGGCCGGCGCCGGCGACCTTGATGTGGTCGGCGAGCTGGAAGTGGCGTTCGAACGCGCGGCGCGCGATGCCGCGATGGAGAAATTTCGCCTGGTCGCCCTCGGCCTTGGCCTTGCCGGTGACGGTGAGGTCGTTCTCCTTCACGACGACATCGAGTTCGTCCGGGCCGAAGCCCGCGACCGCCATGGTGAGGCGGTAGGCGTTCTCCCCGGTGGCTTCGATATTGTAGGGCGGATAGCCGCCGTTATCGACGCGCGTCGCCGCGTCGGCGAGCCGCATCAAGCGGTCGAAGCCGATGGTGGAACGGAACAGGGGAGAGAAATCGAATTCGGACATGACCATATCCTCCGATGAGCAACATGGATGGGGGCCGTGCCGCCGCGTCATGCGGGGCATCGGCGTCCGGACCCGCGAGGCGGCGCCCGGACGAATAGTATATAGTTTGGCGAGACCCTGGATCAAGGGCGCCGACCGACCGCTGCAATCTTGAACCACCAAGACACCAGAAAAACTTGAACCACCAAGACACCAAGGCACCAAGATGAACGTGACGACGATGAGCCGTAGCTTCGCTCTCTTGGTGTCTTTGTGCCTTGGTGGTGAAAAATTGCGTCGGTTGTGACTTATTGCCCTCGGACGCCGGGCGCGACGCGTCAGCGTCGCTTGGCTTCGTGCCTAACGGCGCGCGCGCCCACTTGGGCGCGAACCTTATTTCTTCGGGGTAGTACCCCCGAAGCCCTGGAAGCGCTTGTTGAAGCGCGCGAGCTGGCCGCCATCGACGAGGCGCTGCTGGCCGCCGGTCCAGGCCGGGTGCGATTTCGAATCGATGTCGAGGCGCAGCGAGTTGCCGGCCTTGCCGTAGGTCGAGCGGGTCTTGTAGCTGGTGCCGTCGGTCATCACGATGGTGATCTCGTGATAATCGGGATGGATTTTTTCCTTCATGACCTGACTCGCCAAAGCGCCGTTGGGAAGCGCGGGTTATAGGGGCAGCACCCGGCCAAATCAAGAGCGCCCCGTCACCCGCCCCGCGCCGAGGCACGGCCGCCGGCGCCGCCGCGGCCTGAAATTGGGTTCGTTCCGGAATTTTTTTATGGTGCCGCCATCCCGGCCCGCCCCCGTCACCGCCGCCGCGCATTTGCTGCTTCTGCAGGGAATTAACAGGCGATACGTTAACATCCGCCCCGGTCCGGCCGCCCGGCTCCCCGCCGCGCCTTGCATCCATATCTAGCCATCGCCACCCCACCCGCATCCGGGTCCCCGTTTGCTGCTTCTGCAGGGAATTTGCAGCCAATTCTATCTTTAGGTGTGCCGCACAGCCAAGCCACACCCTCCCAATTGCCAGCGCACCGTGGAAATTTAGAACAAAACAAGAACTAAAGTCAAGGAAAAAAGCGGCTGGTCAAGTTGCGAGCGCGTTTTCGGTCTCGGCTTTCCAGGAAGTCTCCTGAAAAATGATTCGGAAGCGCATCGAGTTCCGGCGCATCGGCGAATAGTTCCACTTCGCCGGCTTCCTTGCCCAGTGTGTAGGCGCCTTCCAGCAGTTCGAAAAATTTGGTTTTGAATTCCGTGTCGATGCTGCCTTCGAGATGCTTGCCTTTGGTTTCGATAACCAGAAGGCGCGCGGTCTCGCCATCCGATTCCAGTTGCACCAGAAAATCCGGATAGACCTTGTTTCTCATCCAGCCTTGCAAGCCCCAGTCGCGGCGCGCCGCGATGCGCCACCACCATTTCACCGCCTCGTTGTCGTCGATATAGAGCGCCATATCGCCTTCGAAGCGGTTGAAATTCGATTTGAAGGCCGGCTCATAGAGCGCCCGATGCAGCGTTTGGCCGTTCGCATGAAACAGGGGCGTCGCCGCGTCCGCGTTGGCGATATGGGTCGTGAATATTTCCTTGAACTCGAAATTGAGATCGTCGAACGGTGCGGCCAACAACTTGAACACAATGTCCCCGTTGGCCACCTTGTCGCGAAAAATTCGTTCGGTCTCCGCTTCGATCTGCTCCTGCAAATCATCCTTCATGTGATTAACGAGCTCTAGCCGGGAAGCGATGATCTCCGGCTCGGTCGCGCGCTTGCGTAGTACCGCAAGCGCCTTGTCGAGAATCCGGGCGCCCTGCCAGGGATTGGGAATCACGTCGAGCATGCGCCGAATGAGCGCCGGCCGGTCGAGGGTTTGCGCGACGGCTTCGCTGGCACCCTCGGCCTTGCGTTCCAATTCGAATTGGTCCGCCTCGGCGATGTCGATGGCGAAGCTGTGCCGCGTGGCGGCATCGTACTCGGCCACCTGGAACTCGCCAGCCCTGCGGTAAGTCAGGGACTCCCATTCCACGTATCGGAGCACGTCGGCCTCGTAGTCGAGGTCGCGGAAACCTCGTTTGCCCTCGCGGTGGAGAACCCGCGGCACCATGATGCGCTTGCCGCGAAACGGCCCGCGAAACTGAACCGTAACTTCGTCGCGTTTGGCTCCGGCGCCGCCGGTGACGATGTCGCCGGCAATGTCACCCATGCCTTCCGCCTCAAGTCCATCCTTGATCCGGGCCACCGCATCGGCGACAGCGACATCGGCGCAAAACACATGCGCCTCGTCGAGCGCCTCGACCCCCGTTCGCGCGGCATGGGGCTGGCGCAAAACGCGGCCGATCATCTGCGTCAACGCCCGCTCCGCTGTGCCTTTGCTCAAGATCGCCAGCACGTAAGCGAACGGACAATCCCAGCCCTCCCGCAACGCATCCTTGGTGATGATCGCGCGCACGCCACAGGACGATGACAGCAGGTCGTCGTCTTTCAGCTCCTTAAGCTCTGCGGTTTGCCGCCGGATCGCCTCCGGCGGCATGCCGGCCTTTTGCGTCAGATAGTCGAAAGCATCCTCGGAATGAATCAAGCCGCCCTTGACGTCGCGCTGATCTTTTCCGGTGCGGTCCACGCGGATCAGCATGATCGGCCGGATGTAAGGTTCCAACGCGCGCGCTTGGCGGTCCAATTCGTTCAGCCGGTCCACGGCGTTTTGCAGCGTGGTCTGCCACGAGACTTTCTGGGCTACTTCCAACCGAATCGGCAGCTTTATCATTTCCTCGTCTTTGAGCGCACGGCCGGAAATGTTGACGAGGATGTTGGATTGCGCGCGATCCGGCGTCGCCGACAGTTCCAGCATGAAATCGCGGATTGAACGAGGCCAGCGTTTGGCGAGCGATCTCCGAATACGCACGGTGGCCCTCGTCCAAAACGATGACGGGACGGATAACGCGCAGCGTGTTGCCCAAGCTTTGCTTGACCCAGGCTGCCCCAGCGCCGCCTATGGCGGCCTCGGCCAAGTCGACCTGGTCGAGGTTGGGAACGGCCTTCAAAAGGGCCGCGCGTGCCGGCGGATCGTCCTGCGGAAAGAAGCTCGTATAGTCGCCGGACTCGCGAAAGACTTTCAGCGTGTCCTTGTTCAGTCGGCCGGTCGATTGCAACATTAACAATAGGACGCAGAGCTTCTGCTCAACATCCTGCCGGGTGAAGCCATCCAGTTTTTCCAGGATTTTGACCCGGCCGCCACTGGCGCGGTCCAGCGTCTGACGGATCGGATGCGAACGGTCGGCGAGTTGCGCCTTGGTCTGGGTATAGATCGCCTCCGATGGCACGATCCAGAGCACGAAGCCCGAGGTCTGGCGGAAATAGCTGACGAGAATGCGGTCAACGCCATGCGCGGCGAGCAAGGTCTTGCCGCCGCCGGTCGGCAGCTTAAGACAGACATTGGGGACCGAACGCCCGGCGCCATCCTTTAACTCGTGCCACGGCTCGGGCGACGCGGCGACCCCTTGCATTTGCGCCTCTTTCCACGCCTCGGCTACCGGGTCGCCGAGCATGGCTCTGACCTTTTCGCGCGTGGCGGGCGGAAGGTTTTCGATGTCAGCGAGTTCCGTCGCGCGTTTGTCGCGCTCGGAAGCGACGATCTTCAAATAGGAGGACAGCGTATCGAGGGCTTCGGTCTGATATTCCTTAAGACGCATCCGGTGCCTCGCCGAGCACGCGATGAATCGAATAGGGCAGTTGGCAGAAGGTGATGCCGATCTTGCTCAGCGCCGCTTGCGACATGAATTTTGCGGCGGCGAACAAGAGAATCGGCCTGCCTTTAGCGGATTTGGCGATGGCCTGCGCCGTTTCGTTCGACAGCGCCGCGTCGTTGCCCCGCATGAAATCGAGATCAGGCTTGTAGATCAGATGAATGCGGTAGCCGGCGGCCTCGGCGACGAACCAATTCTTGCGCGGCTCGAACGGCGCTTCCGCGATCGAATGGCCGGTCGCGGTATAGACGATGTAGCGTCCGACCTGTTCGTAGCTCGGCGCGCTTTGGCCTTGGAAGAACCGCTCTAGATCGACCGGTTCGCCAAGCTCACAATAGGTGAAGGAACCGCCGAGACCTTCCTTTAGGGTTTCATCCTTGGCGTTGGTACGCCTCTAATGACGCGTCGCACCCTCTCCGCCGTGAGTTGTCGGCGTAGTCTTCAGTCTCGATAAGAATGAAATTGCGGCTGCCGCCGTCTTCCTTATTTTTTTCCAGGACCGCATGCGCCGTCGTGCCGGAACCAGCGAATGAATCTAGCACTAAAGCCTGTTTCCCCCGGCAATTGTCAGGACTCGCTCGATCAACTCGACGGGCTTGGGCGTCTGGAAAATGTCCTCTCGATCATTAAAGAGCGCCTTCAGAAACTGTTTGGCGCCTTGATTGTGCCCGACATCCCCGTGAAACCATAAGGTTTGAGGAACGACGCCACCGCTTACTTCAGTAAGGAACCTCTTGAAGCGCGGCACGTCGTTCATGCCGTCTTCGCCCCACCAAACTCTTCCCTCCTTGACGTTTCGTTCATGCTGTTCGAGAGAATAGCGCCACACTGCGGTCGGCGACGGCCAAATCTTTTTCCCGTCTGACGGTCTAACAATTGGAAACCAACTATTCTTTCGCTCCTCTTTTGACTTGTTTGAAACGTAGTTGTCGGAAGCCCAATCACCCCTGATATCGCGATCCGGATTTGAGTACAGAGCGTCTTGCTTGGCTGTGCGCGGCAGTAGGTTACGGGTCCATCCTGGCTTCTTCTTTGCGTATACCGCCAAGTAGTCGTGCGTTTCGGAAATGTAGGGATCGTCGTTGGACGGAGAAAATCTCTTTTGCCAAATGCAAAAGCACACGAAATTTTGTTCGCCGAAAATTTCGTCCATAACAACCTTCAGACGGGCGCCCTCTATGTCGTTACACGACACCCATATGGAACCGTCCTCTGAAAGCAATTCACACAACAACTGCAGTCGCGGCCACATCATGCAGAGCCATTTGTCGTGTCGTTCCAGATCGTCCTTGTCGACAACCTTATGGAGCCACTCCTTCATCAGCGGCGAATTGACGTTATCGTTGTAGGCCCAGCCCTCGTTGCCGGTGTTGTAGGGCGGATCGATGTAAATAACATCGACCTTGCCGGCGTAGCGCGGTAGTAGCGCCTTCAGCGCTTCGAGATTGTCGCCGTGGATGATGAGATTATCGTCGAGGGAGGCCTTATTGCCGCCGGGAAAGCTCTTTTTTCTTGTCGACGATGAGTTCGCGGAACGGCACCGAAAGATGGTGCGAATAGGCAAACGGCTTGCCTTTGAAGTCCAGCGTTGGCATGCACGCATGGTTTGCCGATTCGCGGGAGAAAAGCTACTCAAAATTGCCCCTTCGGCTTGGTGTCGTCGCCGGGCAGGACCAGGCGCGCCTTGGGGTCGCCGACCCACGGCGCCTCGTGGCGGAACCAGTGCGTGATCCGCATCGTCTTGAAGCGCCAGCGCCCGTCCTCCTTGGCGCAGGTCACGTCCCAATGCACCAAGAGAAAGACGCTGTAGGTGTTGTTGGTCTGGTCGAGGCGCGTCACCGAGGCCTGCACCTTGGCGAGGACCAATTCGCCGTCCGCGCGCTCCATCAGGAAATTATGCGGATGATGCTGGCGCCCCATGAAGGCGTGCGGCCGCCCGTACCATAGGTTCGGCAGCATCGCGCGGATTTCCTCGCGGCCGGTGTAGCGCTTCGGCGGGAAATGCTCGAGCCAGCCGTCGCGCGCGAAACACTCGACATAGCCGTCGGCGTCGCCGGTGTTGAGCGACCAGCAGTAATTCGCGAACAGCTCCTGAATGTCGAGGCGCTCCTCGACGGTGAGGCCCGATTGCGCGGCGAGGATCGCGGTCATGGTTGGTCTCCTGTGGCGTTCTGACAGACTGCTTCGACATAGCATTTTTCCCTCTCCTCGTTGAGGAGAGGGATATTCCGCTATGGCCCCGCCCTCTCCTCAATGAGGAGAGGGATCATCGCGCGGCGGCGGCGAGTTGCGCGCCGCGACCCAATTGCCGTGGAGGCCGAAGCGCATGCGGAACGGCACGTGGATGGTGGCGAGCGGCCCCTCGGCGACGTGCCGCGCGTCGAACAGCAACAGGTCCGAGGCGCCGCCCGCGGCGTGCTGTTGCACCTGCGCGATATAGCCCTCGCCCTCGGCGGCGCCGGGCCGCCGCGGGATGAAGCACGGCTCTTGCAGCATCATGCCCGGCCCGGCCTGCCAGCTCTCGACCGCGCCGGTGGCGTGATCGAGATGGCCGAGCGCCGCGTGTGACCCCGGCCCCATGCCGAACGCCAACAGCCAGCCGTGACGATAGGGCCGCGTCAGGTAACGCTCGTCGATGCGCGGAAACTCGCCGACGAACTCGGTCAGCCGCTCGCGCTTTTCGAACGCGCCGGAGTTCGACGCCATGTCCACGGTCCAGCGCGTCAGCCGCGACTGCGCCTCGACCGGGTTGAACGCGGCGCCGTGCACGTCGGGGAAGAACGGGAACATGTTGTTCTTTGCCTCGGGCGTGTCGAAATAAATCTTGGTGCCGTCGTTGAACGCGTTCATGACATGCGAGGCGAAACAGTTGGGCGCGGTGAAGATCTTGATGTCCTTGGCCTCGCCCTGGCGCGGCAGCACTACCAGGTGGATCTCCTTGGTGGTGTCGAAGCCGAAATGCGGCAGGCCGGCCTCGAGCCGCGCCCACGACGACACGATCGGCACGACGTGGAAGATGGCGTAATCCGCGGTCAGGCCGAAATCGTGCATCATGCAGTAATAGGGAATCTCGAACCAAACCTCGCGCTTCTTGCGGCCGTCGGCGCCGATCTCGTAATAGACCATGTCCTTGGTGAGGAGCCCCTTCGCGGCATAGCCGAAGGCGCACATGTCGCCGGTCGCGGGGTCGATCTTCGGATGCGCGGTGAAGGTCGGGCTGGTGACCTGGCCGGCGAAGTCCCAATAGCCGTGGGTCGCGAGCGTGTTGGCGTCCATCGCCACGGCGGGGCTGTCCTCCTTCAGGCCAAGAGCCGGCCGCCATGGAAGAACACGTTGGTGTTGGCGGTGCCGCGATAGCGCCCCTTCACCGCCGGATCGTCGGTCAGCGGATTGCGGTAGGCGCCGAACAGGGACTTGCCCGCCGCGCGCTCCAGCGCCCACTTGTCGGTGTGGACCCAGCGCTGCTTCACCGACGCGCGCCCGTCCTTGAAGCGGAACATCGTCACCATGCCGTCGCCGTTGAAGGCGATGTCGTCGCCGAGCCGCGGCGGATATTGCGGGTCGGGCTGGACCCGGTAAAAGGCGCCGTCGAGATCGCGCGGCACGTCGCCGTCGGCCTCGAGATCGGCGATGTCCGCCTCGATCCGCACCGGCGCCATCGGCCCGGCGAAGCTCGGCGTGTTCGGGAATTTCATCGTGCCGCCTCCGACAGAACAGGGGCGAGACTATACCCCGGGCCGCGCCGCGCTCAACCGACCCGCCGGCGGCGCGCGAAGGCGCGAATGCCGCATTGCCGTTTGGCAATGTTCCGGCAATGTCGGGCTCGTCATCGCCGCGCCGAGTCGCTTGACGATTTCTTGAGAATCTCCGCAGCACAGTGACAAAGTCCGATCGAGCCGGCGATCGGGCGCGGAAGCCGAAGGAGTCGTACCAATGCGGTGTTTGATCATCGAGGATGAAAGCGATACCGCCCGGTATATCTGCAACGGGCTGAGCGAGGCCGGCCATACCACCGAATGGTGCCGCAGCGGCGCCGACGGACTCCACCTTGCCGCGGACGAAGCGTGGGACGTCGTCATCCTCGACCGCATGCTCCCGGGCGGCGTCGAGGGCCTGAAAATCGTCGAAACGGTGCGGGCTCTCGGCAAGACCACGCCGGTCCTGGTCTTGAGCGCGCTGGCGAGCCTCGACGAACGGGTGCGCGGGCTGCGCAGCGGCGGCGACGACTATCTGACCAAGCCCTTTGCCTTGTCCGAGCTGCTGGCACGGGTCCAGGCGTTGCTGCGCCGGTCGACCCGCCAGGAAGACGTCGCCGAATTGTGGATCGCCGATCTCAAGCTCGACTTGCGAAAGCGCCGCGCCGAGCGCGCCGGCAAGCCGATCGCGCTCCAGCCGCGGGAGTTTCGACTGCTCGAATATCTGGTGCGCCACCGGGACCAGGTGGTGACGCGCGGCATGCTGCTCGAATCGGTTTGGGACTATCATTTCGACCCGCAGACCAACGTCGTCGACGTTCAGGTCAGCCGCCTTCGCCAGAAGATCGACAAGGATTTCGCGCCGCCGCTGCTGCACACCGTGCGCGGCGCCGGCTACATGATCGCAATCGATGCCTAGGCTTCGCGGCAGCGTCGCGTTCCGGCTTGCCGTCGGCTACGGGGCGCTGGTGGTCGGGGCGATGGCGGCGGTGGCCGCCGCCCTTTATATCGGCACGGTCGGGGTCATCGATCGCGAAATCGACATCAAACTGCACACCGTTTCGAAGCAGTTGCTGGCCAGCTTTAGCAGCGGCGGCGTCGAGGATCTGCATCAGGAAATCCAGGAACTGCTGACCGACAACGCCGACCAGGACACCGAGGTCTACCTTCTCCTCAAGCCCGGCGGAACGAGCGTCATCGGCAATATCGCGCCGCCGCCCGTCACGCCCGCCGAACAGCTGGCGGATCGGAGGGTGATCCGCTACGGCCGCCCCTCGCTCAGCCGGCTGTTGCGGCATCCGTTGCCGAACGGATATATGCTGATCGTCGGCCGCGATTTGGCGGACTTGAACGAAATCGAACAGTTGGTCCTGCGCGCGCTGTTGGTCGGCGGCGCCATCGCGCTCGTTCTCGCGGTCGCGGGCGCGCTCGTCTTCCGTCGCCAGCTCGAGGAGAAAATCGCGAAAATTCGCCGCACCGCCCAAGACATCGAGGCCGGCGACATGAGCCGCCGCATTCCGGAGTCGGACGGCGAAGACGAATTTACGCGGCTAAATCACAGCATCAATCGCATGCTTGACCGGATTCAGCGTCTCATGGACGGCGCGCGCGACGTCTCCAACGCGATCGCGCACGATTTGCGAACGCCGCTCGCCCGCATTCGCGGTTTGCTCGACGAGTCCGTGGCGCCGACCATCGCCGCCGAGGATCGCCTGGATCGAACGCGGGCCGCGATCCGCGCCATCGACGATCTGGTCGCGGTGTTCGACAAGCTGCTGCAAATCGCGGAAGCCGAATTGGGCGTGCGGCGCCAATTGTTCCAGCCGGTGACGCTCGGCGAAATCGTCACCAACGTCGCGGACCTCTACGATGCCGCGGCCGAGGCCAATAGGGTGCGGCTGGTCGCGGATATCGACCGCGGCGCCTCGACTCTCGGCGACCGGGACCTATTGGCGAGCGCGGCCGCCAATCTGGTCGACAACGCACTCAAATATGCCGGCGAAGGCGCCACGGTCACCATCCGGTCGCGGCAGGATGCCGATACGGCGGCGATCGTCGTCGAGGATGACGGTCCCGGCATCCCCGCGCACGAACGCGCCAACGTGGTCGGGCGCTTCTACCAACTCGACCGTAGCCGCACCCGTCCCGGCAACGGGCTGGGCTTGGCGATCGTAAACGCGATTTGCCATCTGCACGGCGGGTCCTTGTCCCTGGAGGATGCGCGGCCCGGGTTGCGCGCCGTCATGGCGCTGCCGCGCGTCGATCGCGCCGCATTTCCAAACGGTAATTCGCGGGCAACCGCCACGTTAGGCGCGATCCACTAGCCTCGCTCCCGCCGGCTCCAACCCCGAGCCGCTTGGGAGACGGATCACTTGTTTGCGCAAACGATCGCAAGGTTGGTCAGGGACCGCAAGGGCGCGGCCGCGATGGTATACGCGCTGCTGACGGTGCCGATCATCCTGTCCATCGGCGCCGCTGTGGATTATGCCCGCATCGAGCAATTCAAGACGCAACTTCAAACTATTACCGACGCAGCCGCCCTTGCCGGCGCCGCCGTTTATTTCGATACCGTGTCGGGCGACAATGCCGCCGCGACCGCCACCAACTATTTCAACACCGCTGTCGCGGGCCTGCCCGCCCATGACGGAAATATCTCGCCAAACGTCACGCTCGCCCCCATCACGGTCAACAGCCAGTATGGCTACGGCGTAACGGTTCGAGCGACCGGCACGATCGACACCACGCTGCTCCGCGTGGTCGAGCCGACCGCCCAGATTTCGGCCACCTCGGTCGCGGCGATCATGCCGCTGAACATCGACTTTTACCTGCTGCTGGACGATTCGCCGTCGATGGCGATCGCCGCCACCGCCGCCGGCATCACCACCATGGTCAACAACACGCCGCAGCAAGGCGGCTGCGCCTTCGCTTGTCATGAGTCGAATCCGGCGGCCGACAATCTCGGCAACCCGAACGGCGAAGACAATTATGCCTTGGCCCGCGATCTCGGCGTGACGTTGCGCATCGACATGCTGCAGCAAGCGACGGCGAACCTCGTCGCCACCGCGCAGAGCACCGAATTGTCGTCGGGTGCCGCCTATCGAATGGCGATCTACACCTTCGATTACAATTTCAACACCATCGAAAAACTGAATTCGAATCTGACGTCGGTCAAATCCGGGACAAGCAACATCCAGCTCTTGGAGGTCTATAAGCAGGAGTGGTTGACGTCGACGCTTCAGAACGGGGACGCGGACACCAATTTCGATCAGGCCATGACGGACATAAATTCGCTCATGCCGCCGCCCGGGCACGGCACCAACAGTCCCGGCGATTCGCCGCAGGAAGTCCTGTTCTTCGTGACCGACGGCGTCGAAGACGAGAATGTCAGCGGCAATCGTCAGGTCTCGCTCATGGATCCGGCGCAGTGCACGACGATCAAGAATCGGGGGATCCGGATCGCGGTTCTCTACACGACCTATCTGCCGCTGCCGACGAACGATTTCTACAATACCAACGTCGCGCCGTTCCAGCCGCAGATCGCTTCCGACCTGGAGCAATGCGCGTCGCCGGGACTGTATTTCCAGGTCAACTCCGGCGAGGACATTTCCAACGCGATGGGCGCGCTATTTCAAAAGGCGATCTCTCCGGTGGCGTTTCTCGTTCGGTGAGCGGGGTCGCGGGATGGGAATTTGTTCCTGCCTTATGCGATAGGACCGTAGACTCTTGAAATCCCGGCCAGATGCGAATGCGGCGAATCTGATCTGACGACTGACGGAACACTCGTTCGCCGCGGCCAAACCGCCCATTTGTTTATGGAATTTTTATATGGCGGCGCGGAAATCCGGATGGATTTGATATGGATCAAGCCCCTTTTATCTGCGGACTGATAAATAGTTGCCGAAAGGCAGGATAAGCCATGCTCGACACGATATTTGTCGCTTTGGGGATCGTCATTTTCGCCGCGGCCTGCGGTTATGCCGTGCTCTGCGATCGGATGTGAACCATGTCAATCGACTACATCCTCGGCGGCATCGTGACCATCGTGATCATGGTCTATCTCGTCTACGCGCTGATCCGGCCCGAACGATTCTAATGCCGCGATAGCTGCCCGCCGGGCAGCCCAGGGGTTTCGTCTTTGGTGTCGACTTTTGCCCGCCTGCAAGGAGAGGGGCCATGACCGTTAATGGTTGGCTGCAAATCGCGCTGTTCAGCGTCATCGTGATCGCGCTGACGCGGCCGTTCGGCGGCTACATGACGCGCGTCTTCAACGGCGAGCGCACCTTGTTCACGCCGGTCTTGCGCCCGGTCGAACGCGGCATCTACGCGCTGTGCGGAGTCCGCGAAAACGAGGAGCAGAACTGGCTCGGCTATGCCTTCGCGATGTTGGTTTTTTCGCTGGTCGGGTTCCTGACGCTCTACGGGCTGCAACGGCTTCAGGGCATGCTGCCCTTCAACCCCCAAGGCCAGGGCGCGATCGAGCAAAGCTCCGCGCTCAACACCTCGATCAGCTTCGTCACCAACACCAACTGGCAATCCTACGTGCCGGAAACCACCATGAGCTATCTGACGCAGATGGCGGGGCTCACGGTGCACAATTTCGTTTCCGCCGCAGCCGGCATCGCCATGGCGATCGCGGTGATCCGCGGTTTCGCGCGGCGCACGACCAAGACCGTCGGCAATTTCTGGGTCGATCTGACCCGCTGCACGCTTTACATCCTGCTGCCGATTTCGATCGTCGTGGCCCTGATCCTGGTATGGCAGGGCGTGCCGCAGAATCTCGGCGCCTATACCGAGGCGACGACGCTCGAGGGCGCGAAACAGCTGATCGCGCAAGGCCCCACCGCTTCCCAGGAAGTGATCAAGGAAATGGGCACCAACGGCGGCGGCTTCTTCAACGCCAACTCGGCGCATCCCTTCGAGAACCCGACGCCGCTGACCAATTTGATCGAGATGGGGTTGATCTTCTGCATCGGCGCCGGCTTGACCAACGTGCTGGGCCGCATGGTCGGCAACCAGCGCCAGGGCTGGGCGATCTTCGCCGCGATGGGCATCCTGTTCCTGGTCGGGATCGGGACCTGCTATTGGGCGGAGTCCGCCGGCAATCCGGCGTTCGCGCAGTTCAACGTCGATCAGCATGCCGGCGCGACGCAGGCCGGCGGCAACATGGAAGGCAAGGAGGTCCGCTTCGGCATCGCCAACTCGTCGCTGTGGGCGGTGGTGACCACCGACACGTCCTGCGGCGCCGTCAATTCGATGCACGACAGCTACACGCCGCTCGGCGGCATGGTGCCGCTCATCAACATGATGCTCGGCGAGATCATCTTCGGCGGCGTCGGCTCCGGCCTCTATGGCATGCTCGCCTTCGCCATCGTCGCGATGTTCGTCGCCGGGCTGATGGTCGGGCGCACGCCCGAATATCTCGGCAAGAAGCTCGAGGCGAAGGAAGTGAAGATGGCGATTCTCGCCATCCTGTTCCTGCCGTTCTCGATCCTGCTCGGTACCGCGATCTCGGTGGTCAATCCCAACGGCCTCGCCGGACTCGGCAACACCGGGCCGCACGGCTTTAGCGGAGATCCTCTACGCCTTTACCGAAGCCACCGGAAACAACGGCAGCGCCTTTGCCGGCATCAGCGCCAACACGCTGTTCTACAACACGCTGCTGGGCGGGGCGATGTTCATCGGCCGCTTCATCTTCGTCATTCCGCTGCTGGCGGTCGCCGGCTCGCTGGCTTCGAAAAAGCTGGTCGCGCCCTCGGCCGGCACCTTTCCGACCACGGGCCCGCTGTTCGTCGGCCTCTTGGTCGGTGTCATCGTGATCGTCGGCGGCTTGACCTATTTCCCGGCCGTGGCGCTGGGCCCGGTGGTCGAGCAGGTCGCGATGAACCACGCCGTTGCTCTACGCCGGCCCGTGAACCAAATCAATCCGTCGAAGGACACTCCGTCATGACGCTCCGCACCGATAACCCGTCGCAGCCGATGCTGTACAAGCGCAGCCTGCAACCGCTGCCGCTGTTCGACCGCAATCTCATCGTGCCGGCGATCGGCGGCGCCTTCCGCAAGCTCAATCCGCGCACCCTGATGAAGAATCCGGTGATGTTCGTGGTCGAGATCGTGTCGGTGGTGACGACGATCATTTTCATCCGCGATCTCATCACCGGCGGCACCGCCGTCGTCGGCACGCATCCGCTGTTTTCGGGCCAGATCACGCTGTGGCTATGGTTCACCGTGCTGTTCGCCAATTTCGCCGAGGCGGTGGCCGAGGGCCGCGGCAAGGCACAGGCCGACACGCTGCGGCGCATGCGCACGGAGACGATGGCGAAGCGGTTGACCAATGTGCGGATCAATCAGTTCGAAATGGTCGGCGCCGCCGCCCTGAAGCAAGGCGATATCGTGCTGGTCGAGACCGGCGACTATGTCCCGAGCGACGGCGACGTGATCGAAGGCGTCGCCTCGGTCGACGAATCCGCGATCACCGGCGAATCGGCGCCGGTCATCCGCGAAAGCGGCGGCGACCGTTCGGCCGTGACCGGCGGCACGCGCGTCACCTCGGATTGGCTCAAGGTCCGCATCACCGCGGCGCAGGGCTCGACCTTCCTCGATCGCATGATCGCCCTGGTCGAGGGCGCGGTGCGCCAGAAGACCCCGAACGAGATCGCGCTCAACATCCTGCTCGCCGGCCTGACGATCATCTTCGTCTTCGCCACGGTCACGATCCCGAGCTTCGCCGCCTATGCCGGCGGCGCGGTGTCGGTCGTGGTGCTGATCGCGTTGTTCGTGACGTTGATCCCGACCACCATCGGCGCGTTGCTGTCGGCGATCGGCATCGCGGGCATGGACCGGCTGGTGCGCTTCAACGTGCTCGCCATGTCCGGCCGCGCCGTCGAGGCCGCGGGCGATGTCGACACGCTGCTGTTGGACAAGACCGGCACGATCACCCTCGGCAATCGCCAGGCCACGGAGTTCCTGCCGCTTCCCGGCGTCGACGAGCGCGACCTCGCCGACGCGGCGCAGCTTGCCTCGCTGTCCGACGAGACGCCCGAGGGCCGGTCCATCGTCGTTTTGGCGAAGGAGAAATACGGCATTCGCGGCCGCGACATGGCGCCGCTCAACGCGCGGTTCATCCCGTTTTCGGCGCAGACGCGGCTGAGCGGCATCGACGCCGAGGGGCTGTCGATCCGCAAGGGCGCGGTCGACGCGGTTCTCGCCTACGCGCAGCCCGGCCTGGTCGCCGCGGCGGGCCAAGGCAACATCGCGCTCGATCCACGCAATGTCGGCGTCTATGCCAGCGCGCGCGATATCAACGCGATCGCCGAGCGCATCGCCAAGAGCGGCGGCACCCCGCTCGCCGTCGCGCGGAACGGCAAGCTCCTGGGCGTCATCCACCTGAAGGACATCGTGAAGGGCGGTATCCGCGAGCGTTTTTCCGAGCTGCGCCAGATGGGCATCCGCACGGTGATGATCACCGGCGACAATCCGCTGACCGCGGCGGCGATCGCGGCCGAATCCGGCGTCGACGATTTCCTGGCGCAGGCGACGCCGGAGACCAAGCTCAAGCTGATCCGCGACGAGCAGGCGAAAGGCAAGCTGGTCGCGATGTGCGGCGACGGCACCAACGACGCGCCCGCGCTGGCGCAGGCCGATGTCGGCGTCGCCATGAACACCGGCACCATGGCGGCGCGCGAGGCGGGCAACATGGTGGATCTCGACAGCGATCCGACCAAGCTCATCGAGATCGTGGCCATCGGCAAGCAATTGCTGATGACGCGCGGCGCGCTGACCACCTTTTCCATCGCCAACGACGTGGCGAAGTACTTTGCCATCATTCCGGCGATGTTCCTGGCGTTCTATCCGCAGCTCGCCATCCTCAACGTCATGGGCCTGCGGACGCCCGAAAGCGCGATCCTGTCGGCGATCATCTTCAACGCGCTCATCATCATCGCGCTGATTCCGCTCAGCCTGCGCGGCGTCAGGTACCGGCCGACGGGCGCCGCCAACATCCTTCGCCGCAACCTGTGGCTCTACGGCGCCGGCGGCATCGTCGTGCCGTTCATCGGCATCAAGCTCATCGACCTCGTCATCACCTCCATCGGTCTTGCCTAAAGGAGGAGGACCGCCATGCTCAAGCAAATCCGTCCCGCCATCGTCATGATCGTCGTCATGACGGTCATCACCGGCCTCGCCTATCCGCTCGCCATCACCGGCATCGCCGAGACGATCTTTCCCTATCAGGCCGGCGGCAGCCTGATCGTGAAGAACGGCAAGGTCGTCGGCTCGGAGCTGATCGGCCAGAACTTCACCGGCGCCAAATATTTTCACGGCCGGCCCTCCGCCACGACCGAGCCGGATCCGAAGGATCCGTCGAAGACGATCGCGGTGCCCTATGCCGCCGACAATTCCTCGGGCTCCAATCTGGGGCCGACGGCGAAACCGCTGATCGACCGGATGAAGGACGACGCGGCGAAGCTGAAAGCGGAGAATCCCAACGCGCCGATCCCGGTCGATTTGGTCACGACCTCGGCCAGCGGGCTCGATCCGGACATTTCCCCCGCCGCGGCGGCCTTCCAGGTGCCGCGTGTGGCCAAGGCGCGCGGCCTGAGCGAGGATCGGGTCCGTGCCTTGGTCACGGCGGCGACCTTAGGCCGGACGTTCGGCTTTCTCGGCGAGCCGCGTGTTAACGTCTTGAAGCTGAACCTGGCACTGGACGCTCTCCAAGGCGGCTGATTCGCGCTAACATGGCCGAATGAACGATCTCGATGGCGCGCCTTCGGAAAAGCGCCCGTCGCCCGAGGCGCTGCTCGAGGCGGCGGCGAACGAGGGGCGCGGCAAGCTCAAGATCTTCCTCGGCGCCGCGCCCGGCGTAGGCAAGACCTATGAGATGCTGACCGCCGCGCAGGCGCGCAAGCGCGATGGCGTCGACGTCGTCGTCGGCGTGGTCGAGAACTCATGGCCGGCGGGAGACGGAGGTGCTGCTCGCGGGCCTCGAAATCGTCCCGCGCCGGCGCGTCGAGTATAAGGGCCGCACCCTCGACGAGATGGATCTCGATGCGATCCTGGCGCGCCGCCCGAAGCTCGTCCTGGTCGACGAGCTCGCCCACACCAATGCGCCGGGCGTCCGCCATCCCAAGCGCTATCTCGATGTCGAAGAGTTGCTCGGCGCAGGGATCGACGTCTATTCGACGCTGAACATCCAGCATGTCGAGAGCCTGAACGACGTGGTGGCGCAGATCACGCGCATCCGCGTGCGGGAAACGGTGCCGGACGGCATCCTCGACCGCGCCGACGATATCGAGGTGATCGATCTCGCGCCGGACGAGCTGATTCAGCGGCTCAGGGAAGGCAAGGTCTATGTCCCGCATCAGGCGGACCGCGCCATCCGCCATTATTTCAAGCCCGGCAATCTCACCGCCTTGCGCGAGCTGGCGCTGCGCCGCACCGCGCAGCGCGTCGACGATCAGATGCTGCGCTACATGCAGCAGCACGCCATCAGCGGCCCGTGGGCGGCGGGCGATCGCGTTCTGGTTTGCGTCAGCGAGCATCCCGGCTGCCCCGGGCTGATCCGCTACGCCAAGCGCCTCGCCGACCGCATGCACGCGCCGTTCACCGCGCTGTATGTGGAGACGGCGCGGACGCGGCATCTGACCGAGGCGGCGCGCGACCGCATCGCCGAGGCGCTGCGCCTCGCCGAGCAGCTCGGCGGCGACGCCCTGACCCTGCCGGGCGAGCGCATCGCCGCCGAAGTGGTCCGCTACGCCACCGAGAACAACATCACCCAGATCGTCATCGGCAAGTCCGAGCGCCCGCGCTGGTTCGAGATTCTGCACGGCTCCGTCGTGCACGAGCTGGTCCGCCGCACCGGCAATATCAGCGTCCATGTCATCAGCGGCGAAACGGGACCGCCCCGGCCGGAGGGCCGGGTCGCGACGCAAGAGGCGCCCAATCTCGACCCGCTTCCCTATGCCATTACCGCCGGCTTCGTGGCGGCGGCGGTCGCGATCGGCATGGCGCTCCAGCAATTCCTCAGCGTCGCGAGCATCTCGTTGGTGTTCCTGACCGGCATCCTGATTTCGGCGGTGCGCTTCGGCCTGTTCCCGTCGCTGTTCGCCTGCGCGGTCAGCGTGCTCGCCTACAATTTTTTCTTCCTGCCGCCGATCTACACCTTCACCATCGCCGATCCGGAAAACGTCGTCGCCCTGTTCTTTTTCCTGATCGTCGCGGTCATCGCCAGCAACGTCGGCGGCCGCGCGCGCAATCAATTGGTTTCGGCGCGGACGCGGGCGCGCACCAACGAAGAGCTGTTCGGTTTCAGCCGCAAGCTCGCGGCGATCGGCTCGCTCGACGATCTGCTGTGGGCGACCGTCTATCAGATCGCCCACATGCTGAGGCTGCACGTGGTCATCCTGATGCCGTCCGTGCAGGGGATCGAGGTCAAGGCGGGCTATCCGCCGGAGGATGAGCTGGACGAGGCCGATCTCGCGGCGGCACGCTGGACCTGGGAACATGGCCGCGCCGCCGGCCGCGGCGCCGACACCTTGCCCGGCGCCAAGCGCCTCTTTCTGCCCTTGAAGACCGGCGGCGGGCCGATCGGCGTACTCGGCATCGACCGCGAGGAACCGGGCCCGCTGCTGACGCCTGACGGCCGCCGTCTCCTCGACGCGCTCGCCGACCAGGCGGCGATCGCCATCGAGCGCATCACGCTCGCCGCCGACATCGCCGGGGCGCGCATGACGGCGGAGACGGAGCGGCTGCGCTCTGCCCTCCTGACCTCGATCAGCCACGATTTGCGCACGCCGCTCGCCTCGATCATCGGCGCGCTGACCAGCCTGCGCGGCTTCGGCGACAGCTACGACAAGACGGTGCGCGACGAATTGCTGGCGACGATTCAGGCGGAGGCCGAGCGGCTCAACCGTTTCATCGGCAATCTCCTCGACATGACGCGGCTCGAGTCCGGCGCGGTCAATTTGAAGCCGGTCCCGGTCGATCTCGGCGAGATCGTCGGCACCGCCTTGCAACGCGCGCATCGCTTGCTGGCGGATCATCGGGTCGAGATCGATCTGGCGCCCGACCTGCCGATGTTGCGGCTCGACTATCTGCTGTTCGAGCAGGTGCTGTTCAATCTCCTCGACAATGCCGCGAAATATGCGCCGGCCGGGACGGCGATCACGGTGCGCGCGCGCTTCGCCGGCGGCGCCGTGACGCTCACCGTGCTCGACGAGGGGCCCGGCATTCCGCCGGCCGATCTCGAGCATATCTTCGACAAATTCTATCGCGTTCAGGCGCAGGACCGGCAGCGCGCCGGCACCGGCCTCGGTCTCGCCATCAGCCGAGGCTTTATCGCGGCGATGGGCGGCACCATCGCGGCGACCAACCGCGCCGACCGTTCCGGCGCGGCGTTCATCATCACCTTGCCGGCCGTCGCGAACCCGGCTTTCGCACTCGATGAACAAGCGCACGACCATTCTGATCGTCGATGACGAGCCGGCCATCCGGCGGTTCCTGCGCACCAGCCTGGCGGCGCAGGATTACGCCGTCGTCGAGGCCGAGAACGGCGCCGCCGCGCTGGCCGCCGTCGCGCGCGAGAAACCCGACCTGATGATCCTGGATCTCGGCCTTCCCGACCTCGACGGCGCCGAGGTCATCCGCCGCATCCGCCCCGGCAACGATTTGCCGATCGTCATCCTGTCGGTGCGCGACGACGAGCGCGGCAAGGTCGAGGCGCTCGATCTCGGCGCCGACGATTACATCACCAAGCCGTTCGGCATGGAGGAGTTGATCGCGCGGGTGCGCACGGCGCTGCGCCACCGCTTCCAGGCGCAGGGGGAGCGGCCGGTGTTCGTCTCGGGCGATCTCTCCGTCGACCTGGTGCGCCGCGTGGTGAAGCTGCGCGGGCAGGAGATCAAGCTGCCGCCGCGCGAATACGATGTGCTCAAGCTCCTGGTCACCCATGCCGGCAAGGTCCTGACGCACCGGCAGATGCTGACCCAGATCTGGGGGCCGGCCCATGCCGACGACGCGCAATATCTTCGGGTCGCGATCCGCAGCTTGCGCCAGAAGATCGAGGCCGACCCGGCGCGGCCGCAACTCATCCAGACCGAGCCGGGCGTCGGCTACCGGCTGCGCGCCGCCGATTGATGGGGGTTGCTCGCTGGCGTCATGCCGGCGGCTGATGTTGCGGCGCCGGTTGCGGAAACGGGTCGCCGGACGGAGCCGCGGGCGCTTTCGCCGCCGGCGCCCGCACCCATTGCCATCCGATGGCGACTTGCAGGACGAGCGCGATCAGCCCGTCGGCCATCAACGTCTGCCTGACGCCGAAGAGAGCGATCGCGACGCCGGTCAGCAAGCCGCCCAATGAGATGCCGCCGCGCATCGCCAGCATGTAGAGGCTCACCGTTTGACCGCGCAGAAATGCCGGCGCCGTCGACTGCACGTGCGTGTTCGCCGAGGTGTTGCTCATGGTCATCGCGAGGCCGGCGATCACCAGAAGCGGCGGCAACCCCCAGAACCACGGATCGAACGCCACCAGGGCGATAACGGCGCCGTAACCCGCCGCCGCCCAGGAGCTGAGCCGCCGCCGGTCGCGCTTCGGATCGACGCCGAGAAGCGCGATGGCGCCGACCAGGCCGCCGAGACCGAAGGCGGTGATCGCGAGGCTGAAATCGCCGACATCGCGATGCATCGCCTCTTTCACCAGGATCGGGGCGAAGGTGATCAACGGTCCGCAAAAGATGCTCGTGACCAGCACCGTCACCAGCGCGCCGCGCAACGACGGATCGCGCGCGATGAATCGGGCGCCGGCGAAGAGATGGCGCCGGTCGAAGCGCTCGCGCGCCGGCTGACGCGGGCCCCGGCGCGGCAGGATCCAAATCGCGACGCCGATAAACGGGATGTAGGAAGCCGCGTTCAAGACGAAGCAGCCGACCGCGCCGATGCTCGCCATCACCACGCCGGCGAGCGCCGGACCGAGGATGCGGGACAGATTGAATTGCGTCGAGCTCAGCGCCAGCGCCGGCGCGATCTGCTCGTGCCGCACGATCGAGGGCACGATCGATTGGAACGAGGGCATCGACAGCGCATCGGTGACGCCGACAATCAACGACAAGGCGATGACCATCCAGGGCTCAACCGTGCCGGTCAGCAGCAACGCGACCAGCCCGATCGGGCAGAGCATCTGGATCGACTGGAAGAAGGCGATGATGCGGCGGCGGTCGCCGCGGTCGGCCATGACGCCGCCGATCAGCGTCAGCAGAAAAACCGGCGCGCTGGTCGCGAACGAATTGAGGCCGAGCAGAAGCGACGAGGCGCCCAGCGTCAACAGCAGCCACGGCTCCGCGACCTGCTGCGCCCAGGTGCCCATGTTCGACAACAGGCTGGCAAAGACGAAGGTGCCGAAGCGCCGCGTGCCGAGCAGCCCGAGCGATTCGGCGAAGGCGGCTTCCCGCTCGGGTGCCGTGGCGGGGGTCATCGCGGCGGCGCCATCGGCTATGTCGTCTGCGCCGCCGCCGCGCGGAAGCGCAGCAGGGCCAATCCGCAAAACAACCCGCCGATCAGCGCTACCGCCAGGAATTGAGGCCACACCACGCCGATCCCGGCGCCGTGAAACAGAATCTCCTGCGCGAAGGAGACGAAATACGTCGACGGCGAGACTTCCATGACGGTGCGCAATATCGGGTTCATACTTTCAAGCGGCGTATTGCTGCCGGACAGCATCATGAGCGGATACGCCACCAGGATGAACAGCAAGCCCAGTTGCGGCATGGATCGCGCGATCGTGCCGAGGAAGATTCCGACCGAGGTGGCGAAAAACAGATAAAGCACCGCGCCGGCCATGAACAGCGGCACCGATCCGGCGATCGGAATCCGCAGCACCCCGCGAACCAGGAGTTCGAGCGACAGGCCGGCCGCCACGGTAATCACCAGCCCGTTGGCCCAGATCTTGGACATGGCGATCTCGAACGGAGTCAGCGGCATGACCAGGAGATGATCCATGGTGCCGTGCTCGCGCTCGCGCACGATCGCGGCGCCGGCAAGAATGATCGCGAGCAGGTTGACGTTGTTGACGATGCCCATGACGCTGGTGAACCAGGAGGTGGTGTCGTTGGGGTTGAAGGCGATGCGCACCGCCAGCGTCACCGGGGACGCCGGTATGTTCTGCGAGCGCGACAGAAAGGCGCCCTCGTTGCGCGACACGAAATTCGCGATCTCGGTGTCGATGATCTGTTGGGCGTAACCGGAGCCGAGCCCGGCCTGGATCATGGCGGTGGCGTCGACATTCAGTTGGATGCCCGGATTCCGGCCGCCCAGCACGTCCCGCTCGAAATTGGGCGGAATGTCGAGGATGAACGTGTATTTGCCCTGGTCGAGGTCGGGCAGGATGTCGCGCTCGGCAATCTGCTGCGGCGGCTTCCAGAACGGCGGCAGGAAGGCCGCGACGATGCGCCGCGACAGCGCGGAACGGTCCTCGTCGACCACCGCGATCGCGCCATTATGGAGCTCCTGCGTCGTGCTCGCGGCCTGCAGATAGACATTGAGCGAAAAGCCCCACACGATCAGCGCCAACAGCACGGGATCGCGGAACAGACTGCGCAGCTCCTTCCCGCCAAGCCAGAAGATATTGGCCAAGCGGCGCATGCTAGCGGTCCTGCTTCCGCAGGAAGAGCAGGCTCAGGACGACCAGCACCGGCGGAAACACGGCGAGAGCGAGCAGGCTCGGGGTCAAGTCGGCGAAACCCAGCCCCTTCGTGAAGGTGCCGACGCTGATATGTAGGAAATACATCGCCGGGAACGTGCGGCCGAAAATGACCGGCAAGCCGCTGAGCGACGCCACCGGCACCAACATGCCGGAGAATTGCGCCGCCGGCAAAATCGACAGGATCGCGGTGCCGAACAACGCCGCGATCTGCGACCGGGTAAAGGACGAGATGAACATTCCGATGCCGGTCGTCGCGGCGACGTAGAGGAGCGCGCCGAGCGCCAAGGTCGGAAGGCTGCCCTTGAGCGGCACGCCGAACACGAGCGTCGCCATCGCCAGCAGGATCGAGAAATTGACCATCGACACGGCGATGAAGGGAAGCTGCTTGCCGAGCAGGAATTCGAGCCGTGTCACCGGCGTGACATAGAGATTGACGATCGAGCCCAGTTCCTTCTCGCGCACCACCGCGAGCGCCATCAAGATCGCCGGAATTTCCACCAGCAGCAGCGCCATGGTGCCGGGCACCATGGCGTAGACGCTTTCGAAGTCCTGATTGTAGCGAAAGCGCGTCTCCAGATCGGCGAGCGGCGGCGGCCCGGTCGTGCCCTTCATCTGCATCGCGACATCGTTGAGATATTGCGCGTGCACGCCCATGAGGTAGCCCCGGATCGTCTCGGCGCGGAACGGCATCGCCCCGTCGATCCAGGCGCCGATCGAGGTCGGCACGCCCTTGCGCAGATCGCGGCCGAAATTCGGCGGCACTTCGACGACGGCGCGGACGTCGCTGGCGACCAGGCGGCGCTCCATCTCGGCGTCGCTGCGGATCGGCGCCTTTTCGATGAAATAAGGGGAGCCGCGATACTCATTCAGATAGGCGCGGCTTTCCGGCGTGTTGTCGCGATCGAAAAAGGCGATCGAAAGATTGTCGACGTCGGTGGAAATGCCGGCGCCGAAGATCAGCATCAGAAACGCGGTGCCGAAAAGCGCGAAGCCCATACGGATCGGATCGCGCACGAATTCCAAGCCCTCGCGGATCGAATAGGCGAACAGGCGGCGCAGGCTGAAGGAAGTGGGCTGGCGCCGCCGCACGGTCGCGACCGGCCCGGCGCCATTGTCTTGCATTGGCGGCGCGGCGGCCGCCGCCGGCTCGGCGGCCACTCGGTTCGCTTCCTCGATATAGGAGATGAAGGCGTCTTCCAGCGTGGCGGCGCGGCGCGCGGTCACGAGCGCCGAGGGCGCATCGGTCGCCAGGACGCGGCCCGAATCCATCAACGAAACGCGGTCGCACCGCGCCGCTTCGTTCATGAAATGCGTCGAGACGAAAATCGTGACGCCCTGATTGCGCGACAGATCGATCAACAGCTCCCAAAACCGGTCCCGCGCCAGCGGATCGACGCCGGAGGTCGGTTCGTCGAGGATCAGCAGCTCCGGCTCGTGCACGATGGCGACGGCGAGCGACAGGCGTTGGCGGATGCCGAGCGGCAGGTCCAAGGCGCGCTGGTCGACGAAATCGCGCAGGCCGAAGCGCTCGATCAGCTCGTCGATGCGCCGCCGCGCGTTCTCTCGGGTCAGATGGAAGAGGTGGGCGTGAAGAACGAGGTTTTGCCGAACGGTCAACTCGGTATAGAGCGAAAACGATTGCGACATGTAGCCGACGCGCCGGCGCGCCGCCATGTCGCCGGCGGCGACCGGCTTGCCGAACAGGAGCGCCTCGCCGCCGCTTGCCGGCAACAACCCCGTCAACATTTTCATGGTGGTGGTCTTGCCGGAGCCGTTGGAGCCGACGAAGCCGAAAATCTCGCCGCGTTCGATGGCGAAGCTGGCGCGGTCGACGGCGGTGAAATCGCCGAACCGGCGCGTCAGGTCGCGCGCCGCGATGACAATTTCATGCTCGGACAGGGTGCGCGGCGGAATCGCCAGCGGCTTATATCCGGCGCGGCGCTGCTCGGGCAGAAGCGCGATGAACGCCTGCTCGAGCGTTTCCGTGCGCGTCGCGCCCTTGAGCTCGGCCGGCGTGCCGGTCGCCAGCACGCGGCCGCCGTCCATGGCGATAAGCCAGTCGAAGGCCTCGGCTTCTTCCATGTAAGCGGTGGCGACCAGCACGCTCATCTCCGGGCGGCGGCGGCGCATGCGCGCGATGAGCTGCCAGAATTGCCGCCGCGACAACGGGTCGACGCCGGTCGTCGGCTCGTCGAGGATCAGGAGATCGGGATCGTGGATGAGGGCGCAGCACAGGCCCAGTTTCTGCCGCATGCCGCCGGACAGTTTCGCCGCCGGGCGATCGATGAAGGGCGCCAATCCGGTGCTCAGAAGCAGCTCCGCGATGCGCCGGTCGCGTTCGGCGCGGTTCTGTCCGAACAGGCGGCCGAAGAATTCGATGTTTTCGCGGACGCTGAGGTCGGGATAGAGATTCTTGCCGAGGCCTTGCGGCATGTAAGCGATGCGCGGACAGGCCTCGGCGCGGTGATCGCCATCCGCCATGTCGCCGTCGAGCACCCGAACGCCGCCGGTCTGGATTTTCTTTGCGCCCGCGATCAACGCCAACAAGGTCGACTTGCCGACGCCGTCCGGTCCGATCAGCCCCGCCATGCGCCGCGCGGGAAGCGCGAGAGTGACCTGGTCGAGAGCGAGAACGGCGCGGTAGCGATGCGACACAAGATCGAGGCGCGCGACGACTTGATCCGGCCCGGTCATCTGACGATGTTCGTCTGCAGCCAGCTCGGCCAAGAGATGGACCGATCGAACCGCACATAGGCGACGCCGGGCAGTCCCGTCCTGACGTCGCGCTGGTGAGCGCGCAGCAGGTCCGGGTCGATCCGCACGCGGACGCGGAACATGAGCTTGTCGCGCTCGGTCTTGGTTTCGACGACCTTGGGAGTGAATTGCGCTTCGGTGGCCAGGAACACGACCTTGGCGGGAAGCGCCAGACCCGGCAGCGCGTCGAGCACGATCAACGCGTCGTCGTTGAGGCGCACCTGCCCGGCGTCCGCGGTCGGCAGATAGATGTCCATGTAGACATAGGACGTATCCAACATGGTGAAGACCTTGCCGCCCACGGGCAGGACTTCGCCGACATTCGAGATCTTGTACTGGATCACGCCGTCGACCGGGGCGACCAGCCGATTGTCCGCGATGTTGATCTGCAGCAATTCCACGTCATGCTTCGCCGCGTCGAGGGCCCGTTCCGCCTGCCCGACTCGGGCCTGATCGGCCACCAGCGCGGCGTTCGCGGCATCCAATTGCTGGACGCGTTGATCGAGCGTCTCCCGAGACATGAATTGTTTCGCCACCAGATCGCGCGCGCGGGCCAATTCCTGCTGCGCGAACACCACTTGCGTCTGTTGCTGTTTGACGTTCGCTTCCGCCTCGGCGAGCGTCTTTTCGGCTAGCTGCTCGTTGGCCTTGGCCTTGCGCAGCTGCGCCTCGTAATCCTGCACGTCCATCAGCGCGACCAGTTGTCCGGCTTTGACGAGATCGCCTTCATCGACGAAGAGACGGGCGATGCGCTCCGGAAACTTGGTGGCGATGTCGATCTCGTCGGCCTCGAGCCGGCCGTTGCCCGATGCGATGCCGACAGGCAATCCCGCGGGTCGCGTGCTCCACCAGTAATAGCCGCCGCCGGCCGCCGCGATCAGCACGAGCAAGGCGAGCGCAAGCCGCGACAGGCGGCGCCGGCCGGGTCTCACCGTCACGGCCGACGTTGTCGCCGGCAGCCGGGTTTGCGCGGGAACGACCATTCCGGGCCGATCGGAGCCGCCTACCCCTTCGATCTTGGTATCTTGGCCCGTCTCATCCTGCGGCATCAACAAAACCTTTGGTTACACGTCGGCGGCAAAAAATAACGACCCCATCCTATCGCATTGTATTGATTGCGGTTTGACGCAGATCAAGCTCGCGAAACGGGCCAAATTGCTCAGATTTTCCGATGCACGAAGCGTTCGAGCTCCGGGTTTCCGGACCGGTCCAAATCCGCCATCGGCCCCTGCCAGGCGATGCGTCCGTCATGGAGGAAGGCGGCGTGGTCGCCGATGCGCCGCGCGCTCTCGATATCGTGGGTGATGGTGAGCGTGGTCGCGTTCAGCCGCTTGAAGGTGCGGAGCAGCAGCTGATCGATGTAGGCGGTGACGATCGGATCGAGACCGTCGGTCGGCGAATCGAGGATCAGGAATTCCGGACTGCCGACGATCGCGCGGGCGAGCGCGACGCGTTTCTGCATTCCGCCCGAAAGTTCGTTGGGCAAAAGATCGGCGACGTCCGCGTCAAGACCGACTTCCGCCAGGGAATGGACCGCGCGCGCCCGGGCACCCGCGGCATTCACGTGATCGCCGCCGTTGATCAGCGCGAACGATACGTTTTGCCAGATCGGCAGCGAGTCGAATAAGGCGCCGTTTTGGAACAGCACCCCGAACCGGCGCAACAGCCGGTCCCGGGCCCGCGACCCGAGCCGCGTGGTTTCCCGGCCGTCTACTTCGATCGATCCGCTGTCCGGGATCAGCAGCCCCAACACACACTTCGCCAATACCGACTTGCCCGCACCGGAAGCGCCGAACAGGACCAGATTGCCGCCGTCCGGCAGGTCGAGATCGACCCCGGTCAGCACCGCCAGGGCGCCAAAGCCTATTCGCAGCCCGCGGATGCGGATTTTCGGCGGCACGTTCACGAATTGCGCCCGCCGTCGTCGATTTAAGCGTCCAGCACATAGCGGCCGGGCGCGTCTTCGAGCGGCGGCAAGCCATGTTCCGTCGCACCAATCCGAGGGGGCTCGATGGGCGCGGCCGAGTGGGCTTCGAGCCAGGTCGCCCACACCGGCCACCACGACCCTTGCTCAACCGGCGTGACGGCTGCCCAGCCCTCCGGGTCGATATAATGGCCTTGCCGGGCGCGATGGCTGTGCTGGTAGCTGCGACCTTCATGACCGGGCTCACTCACGATCCCGGCATTGTGTCCGCCCGACGTCAGAACGAAATCCATCTCGGTCTCGGTCAGGAGGTGGAGCTTATGAACCGAGCGCCACGGGGCGACATGGTCCGTCTGCGTCGATACCGCAAAGATCGGCGCGTCGATATCCGTCAACGCGATGGGACGGCCCGCGACCAGGTAACGCCCTTCGGCAAGGTCGTTATTCAGAAACAGGCCGCGCAAATACTCGGAATGCATGCGATAGGGCAGGCGGGTCGCGTCGGCGTTCCACGCCATCAGATCCGTCAGCGGCGGCCGCTCGCCCTCGAGATATTGGCGAACGAGCCGCGACCAGATCAGATCGTTGGATCGCAAAAGTTGAAACGCGCCCGACATTTGCCGCGCGTCAAGATAGCCCTGTTGCCACATCAAATCTTCGAGATAGGCGATCTCCGCCTCGCTGGTGAACAGGGTCAGTTCGCCCGCCTCGGTGAAATCGGTCTGGGCGGCGAATAGGGTCATCGTCTTCAGCCGGTCGTCGCCATCCCGCGCCATCGCCGCGGCGGCAATCGACAGCAGCGAACCGCCCAGGCAATAGCCGCAGGCGTGTACCTGCTGCCGTCCGCAAATGACGCCGATCGCGTCGAGCGCGGCGGCGATGCCCAGGCGCCGATAGTCGTCCAGGCCGAGATCGCGCTGTTCCGGAACCGGATTGCGCCACGAGATCATGAAGACGGTGAACCCCCGTTCCACCAGATACCGCACCAGCGAATTTTCCGGCGACAAGTCCAGAATGTAATATTTCATGATCCAGGCCGGCACGATCAGGATCGGCTCGGGGCGCACCGTCGCGGTGGCCGGCCGATACTGAATCAGTTCGATCAGCTCGTTCCGGTAGACGACCTTGCCCGGCGTGACCGCGAGATTGCGGCCGACCTCGAACGCTTCCGATCCAACCGGCTTGCGTCCCGCGACCGCGCGCTCCCAGTCCTCGATCAGGTCGGAGGCGCCGCGAAGCAGATTTGCGCCGCGCTCGGCGATCGTCTGCTGCAGCACCTCGGGATTGGTGAGAATGAAATTGGACGGCGAGAAAATATCCAGGAGCTGCCGCGTGGCGAACTCGACCACGCGCTCGTTTTGACGGGCGACGCCGCTCACGCCCGTGGTTGCGTTGTGCCACCATTGCTGCTGGAGCAGAAAGCCCTGGTAGATCGCGTCAAAAGGCGGCTGGCGCCAGATCGGATTGTCGAACCGACGATCTTGAGGCAGGGGGTCGATGCAGGGCGCGGTTTGCTCGCCCGCCGCGGCGCGGCCGAGATAAAGGTACAGTCTTACCCATTTCCGCAGCGCTTTTTCCCACAGCGCCGCCTGTTTGCCGGGCGCGTTTGCAAGGTGGAACGCCCAATCGGCAAACGGCAGCAGCAGCGCCGCCGGTGACAGAGACTGCGTCAGCCGGGCCTGCGAGGCATGGAGCAACCGGTCCACAACTTCGGCGCGGGCGGCCGTGGGATCGAGTTCCTCGCCGATGGCCGGCGGCGCCGCGATCGACCGCATCGCCGCGGGGGGCACGGGAACCAGGGCGCGCCGTTCCGATGGAGCGATGTCCGTCATCGGCCGGGATCAGATGCGTTCCCAGAAATCGGTTTCCTCGTCGAGCCGCGCCTGCTCGAGCCCGCGGAAATCGCCGTGCGAAACCACCCCGACGATTTTGCCCTGAATGACCACCGGCACATGGCGAAACCCGCCATCCTCCATCAATCGCAGCGCATCGATCGCGGTCCGGTCGGGCGGCATGGTGCGCGGCTCACGCGTCATCACCTCGGCGAGGCTGGTCGTCCCCAATCGCGGCCTTCGGCCAACATGCGGCATACCGCATCGCGTCCGGTGAAGATTCCGAGCAGTTTCAGGTCATCGCCCGCAACGAGCACCGCGCCAACGCGCCGATCGCGCATCTGGCGGCAGGCTTCCTTGACCACCGCCGTCGGCGGCAGCACCAAGGGCTTCTGATCGCGGAGGATTTCGGACATTCGGCGCATCGTCATGGATCTCGTCCCGATAATTCGATTTTACCCTACGCAACCGACCGTCCGGGCGAATTGAGGCAGATCAATCGGAGCGCCACGCCGCGATCGCCTGGACGGCGACACGGGCCTTGCCGCGCCGAGGACGGGCATAGCACAACAGTTCCGCCCGCTCGGCCTCCAGCGCCATGAGGAGCGAAAGCTTGTTCTGACGCTGGCAGGGTTGCGCCGCTTCGATGGCGGCGATGGCGCTTTCGACGCGACGGAGCTGGCCGTCGTCGTTGCAGATCAAGGCTCCCATGTTCATCTCCCCGACTTGAATTTCACCGCCGGCACGATGGCGCATCGGCGTCGCGCGGAGAATCGGGAGATATACTTAAGGGATTCTACTTACCTGGCGGACGGCGACATCCGCGTCACTTCACGATCAGCAGATCGCACTCGCTCGTTTCGGCGATTTGGCGCAGCGCGAGGGCGCTTTCGTCGGCGCTGACGACCAGCAAAGCCGGATCGAGGCGCGCCAACCGCGCCGTCAGGTCGGCCCGGTCGGGGGCCAGCGTTTCGACCCGCAACTGGCGCCGCAATTGGTCGGGAGGGATCATTTCGGCCGCGCGCGGATCGGAAGACAAAACCACCACGGGCTCGCCGCTATCGGCAAACGCGAGCGCGGCGCGGACGATCTGCTCGCGCGCGGCCGCTTCCTCCGGCAGGACGATCGCGACGCCGTGTCCGTCGCGGCGCCGCCGCAGCAATGTGGTTGTGGGCGCTTCCAGCGCCGCCGCCAGCCACGGCGAGCGCGGTCGCCAGCCGCCGGCAAACGGCCGCGCACTCGCCTCGACGATCACAATATCGCCGTCGAGCGCCGGCCACGAACTGGCGGGGGAAAGCCGCAGCGTCTTGAAGGACCAGGACAAGCCGTGCTCGACGGCCGCCGCTTCGATCGCCCGCCGCATGCCGCCGCTCGACAGTTTCAACAGTTCCTGGAGCGCCTCACCCGTCAGCGCATTGGCGGATTGGTCCCGCGCCAGGCCGATATGGGCGACGATTTCCAATTCCGCGAGACGATGCAGATTCTCGTCTTCGAAAAAAATGCCGTTCAGCGTCGCCCCCCAGCGCGCGGCAAGAGCCGCGGCGTCGGCGACGGCGAGACTCATGTCGGCCGCGGCGTCACAGGCGATGACGATGCTCCTGATCTCAAAGGCGGTCACGGTCTTCCTCTGGCCGGCGCTTCCGCTCGCGGTCGCGCGACGGCGGTCGCGCCTGGCGGGCCAGCGCCGCGAGGCGGGACGCGACGCGGCGGTTGAGCGTGCCCTCGGGATATTGTCCGGTTATGTCCGCCTCGCCCGCCGGCACGCCGGTCAGCAGCGTCAGGCCCTGATCGACGGTCTCGATGGGAACGATCCGAAACCGGCCTGCCGCCGCCGCGGCGACGATGTCGGATCGCAGCATCAAATGACGGATATTGGCGGCGGGGACGATCACGCCTTGCCGGCCGGTCAAGCCGCGCGCGCGGCAGACGTCGAAATAGCCCTCGATCTTTTCATTGACCCCGCCGATCGCCTGAATGCGGCCAAGCTGATCGACCGAACCGGTGATGGCAAAACATTGCTGGATCGGCGTTTCGGACAGCGCCGACATCAGCGCGAACAGTTCCGCCGCGGAGGCGCTGTCGCCCTCGACCATGCCGTAGGATTGCTCGAACACCAGGCTGGCGGTCAGCGACAAGGGACCGTTTCGGCCGAACCGTCCGCCCAGAAAGCCGGACAGAATCAACACGCCCTTGGAATGGATCGGCCCGCCCAGCGCGACCTCACGCTCGATGTCGATAAGTTCGCCACGTCCAAAACGCACCTGCGCCGTGATGCGTGTCGGATGGCCGAAGCTCATGCCGCCCAGCGCGAACACGGAGAGACCGTTGATTTGGCCGACGCGCTCGCCATCGGTTTCGATGCGGATCGTCTGGCGCGTGATTTCTTCCTGGAACCGCCAATAGAGCCGATCCGCGCGGCGCCGCCGCGCCGCCGCCGCCGCTTCGATATCCGAAGCCGCTATCACCGTCTTGCCCAGGCCGGCGGCGAGATGATCCGCCTCCTGCATCAGATCGCTCACCGTGGCGATCTGGGTCGTCAGCTTGTCGCCGTCGCCGCCGATTCGTACCGCCTCTTCGATGACCCGCGCGACGGCGTCGCGGTCGAGCGGCCGCATCTGGTTGCGCTGCGCGGCGGTCGCGATCAGGCGCGCATAGAGCGCCATGATATCGGGGCTGCGGTCGAGGCGATCCTCGAATTCGGCGGCCACTTTGAACAGATCGAGAAAATCGGGATCGGCGTCGGTCAGAATATAATAAATCAGCGGCGCCCCGATCAGGACGACCTTGACCTGAAGCGGAACCGGTTCCGGTTCGAGCGAAACCGTGCTGGTGAGGCTCAGCATCTGCTCCAGCGTGACGATTCGAATCTCGCCGGCCCGCAGCGCGCGCTTCAATCCTTCCCAGCCGAAACTCGCCATCAGCAGCCGCCGCGCATCCAGTACGAGATAGCCGCCGTTGGCCTTGTGCAGGGCGCCGGGAACGATGAGATTGAAATCGGTCGTCAAGGCGCCGAACCGCGCGATGTGCTCCATCCGGCCGACCAGATTTTGATGGGTCGGTTGATCTTCCCAAACGATCGGCGCGCCCTTGGTTTGCGAATTGTCGACCACGACATTGACCTGATAGCGCCTGAACGACGGCGCCTCGGCGGCCATTTCGGGCGGAATGCCGGCGGGCGCTTCGGGACGTTCCGACACGATGAAATCGTCGGCATGTTCGAGAATGTCGCGCTGGACCGCATCGAGATAGGCGATCACGTCCGCCAGATCGGCGAAGCCATGCCGGATCTCGGCGAGCAGATCGTTCACCACGGCGGACGTGGTATCGCGATTGAGTTTCTTGACCTGCTCGCGATGCTCGCGTTCCCAATCCGGCAGCTGGCGGACGATTCCCTCGAGCTCGGCCTGCAGCGCGGCGATGTCGCCGGTGATGCGTTGCCGGTCCTCGGCCGGCATGCGCTTGAAGACGTCGGGCGGAACCACCTCGCCGTTCCGAACCGGAGCCAAGGCCAACCCGATCGGCGTACGCAGCAGGCCGATGCCCTTTCCCTCCGCCTTGTGCTCGAGACCGCCGAACGCTTCCTCTTGGCGATGCTTGAATTGCTGATCGATGATTTCACGCCGCGACCGATAGTCCTCGCGCTCGAAGGCGGCCGGCAGGACGATGCGCAATTCGGTCACGAGATGCTTCATGGCGTCGCGCAGCGGCGCCGCGCGGCCGGTCGGCAGGCGCAGGCATTTCGGCCGGCGCGAATCCTCGAAATTGTTGACGTAACACCAATCCGGCGGCGTCGGCTGGCTGGCCGCGCGGCTTTCCAGCAATTGTTGCACCAGCGTTCGCTTGCCGCTGCCGCTCGGCCCGAACGCGAAAACATTGAAACCGGGCCGCTGCATCGCGATGCCGAACTCGACGGCTTCGACAGCGCGCTCCTGCCCTACCAATCCCGGTAGCGCGGCGAGATCGTCGGTGGTGGCGAATTTGAGATCGCCGAATTCGGCGCCCCGGCGCAGCAGCGGGACCGGCAGCGCCTCGCCCGGTTTCCATCCCGTTTCCGCGCCTGCCAGGTCCGAGGCTCGGAGTTCCATGTTGTGGCTGCCGGTCATGATGGTCTCGTCGATGCGGCATCTTAGCCGCCAAGTTATGCGTTCCCAATAGCCCGGTTCAGAAGCTTGGGAACATTGATCTGCGTCAAGGATTGCCGAGCGGGCGACGGCTAGAAGAACCCGGTATTTCAGGAGGCAATCATGCGGACACGGACAAGAGTTCCTTCGGCGGGACGGCGTTCAGGCGCTACGTTATGCGGCGATCTTCGGCGGCATCCTCTCTCTCATGCTCGCGCTCGCCAATCTGGAACGGCCGTCGCATCCGTTCGGGCTTTCGCATACGCCGGCGCAAGTGTCCCAATAGCGGGTGAAGCGATTTACTCGGCTTTGGAAGAAAGGAAGGTTTCGAGGTACGCGCTGACGTCGTCGATCTCCGCGCGTGTCAGATTCATGTCAGGCATGGCGGGATGAGGCGTCATCAACCAGGCCCGGATCCAACTTTTGTCATGACCGTGTTTCGCGGCGATTGCCGCGAAGGTCGGCACGTCGTTTTGCTTTTCTTGCGATTTCTCCACCGAATGGCACCCGCTGCACCAGCGATTGGCGAGGCGCTTTCCCGATTCCGCATTTCCCGCGAAAGCCGGCGTGGCCGCCAACCCACAGAGGACGACGGCGACAAACCTAACGATACCCATTTTGCTTCTCCGGCTTCGGTCAAACGGCATTCATTCGGGATTGGGTAGGGCGGCGAACAAGGCGCCGAGGTCTGACGCCGCTTTTTCATATAGGAATTTTTTATCGCGGACCACCGCAATGTCGCCTTGATTTCAATCAATGTCGCCGACATCGAACAAGGTTCTTTTGCTTTTTCCGGTTGGCGCGTGAAGCGTAGGTTGATCGGGAGTACAGGCTGAGACGATTATGCCGGACGAACAATTTCATCATATTCACCGCACCGGCTGGCTGCGCGCGGCGGTGTTGGGCGCGAACGACGGCATCATATCGAACGCCAGCTTGCTGATCGCGATCGCGTCGGCAGGTGCGATGCGGACGGAACTCCTCATTGCCGGGATCGCGGGACTGGTCGCCGGCGGCATGGCGATGGCGGCCGGCGAATATGTTTCCGTGGGCTCTCAATCCGACCTGGAACGCGCCGATCTTGTTATTGAAGGCCGCGCTCTCCGCGACGACAATACCGGCGAGCTTGCCGAGCTGGCGGCGATCTATGTCAAACGGGGTCTCGACCCGAGACTGGCCAGTGAGGTGGCGCGCCAACTCATGGCGCGCGACGCGCTGGCGGCCCACGCGCGCGACGAACTCGGGATAAGCGAGGCTTATCGCGCCCGGCCGTTGCGGGCCGCGGCGGCGTCGGGAGCCAGCTTCACGATCGGAGCCGCGATCCCGCTCTTGGTCGTTATAATCGTGCCGCCGGCGGCGGTCGTCATTCCGGTCGCTGTCGCGGCGTTGGCGTCGCTCGCAATTCTGGGTGGGTTGGCGGCCTATATCGGCGGCGCGAACGTCGGCAGAGGAGCGGCGCGCGTGCTGCTGTGGGGCGCCATCGCGATGAGCTTGGCTGCGGGGATCGGCGTTCTGACCAAGACACAGATTTGACGCGGATCGATCGCCTTTGATTTGGATCAACACCGCAAGTTCGGCGGATCGTATTCTGTAGTTCCGTTTGGAAAGGGATTTCGACCATGGCAGACCGTTCGGCCAACAAGCCTGGCAATCGCGCGCCGCGGCACTGGGGCCGCGCCCAGAGCGGCGTACGCAAGGACGCGTACATTTCGACCAAGAAGTTGACCGAGCCGACCGCGTGTCCGCAATGCGGCGCGGTGTATCACCGTGGCCGCTGGCAGTGGTCCGCGGTCCCGGAGGGCGCGGAAAAGACGCTCTGCGAGGCCTGCCGCCGCACCAACGACGATTTTCCGGCCGGGATTCTGCATCTCGAGGGTGACGCGGTCGCGGCGCATGCCGACGAAATCGAGCGGCTGTTTCGGCATCAGGAGAAAGCGGAAAAATCGCGGCATCCCCTGAACCGAATCATGACGCTCGAACGGGTCGACCCTGGCGCCTTGATCGTCAAGACGACGGATATTCATTTGCCGCGGCGGCTTGCCCGCGCGGTCGAGAAGGCGTATGGCGGCCGCGCCGTCGAGCATTACGAGAAGGACGGCGATTTCGTCCGCATCGAATGGCGCCATTGATGCCCCGCGCGGGAGCGAAATCATGAAACGCGAAACCGCGTTTCACTTCTGGTACGTCATCGTCGCGGTCCTCGGGATTCTTGCGCTGCAGTATTTTCTGTCGCAGGCGGAGCAAGTCGAAGCCCTGCCCTACAGCGCGTTCGAGAACGATCTCAAGCAAGGCAAGCTCGCCGACGTTTCGGTGTCGGATCAATATATCTATGCCACGCTCAAGGAGGCGTTGCCCAACGGCAAGAAACAGATCGTGACCGCGCGCGTCGACCCCGCGCTGGTCGGTGAGTTGTCCAAATACGGCGTGACGTTCTCCGGCGTCCACGAAAGCCATTTCCTGGCCAATCTTCTGTCTTGGATACTCCCCGTCGTGTTCTTTTTCGGTGTTTGGTATTTCCTGTTCCAGCGCGTCCAGGGCGGCATGGGCGGCCTGATGACGGTGGGCCGAAGCAAGGCCAAGGTGTATGTCGAGACCGACACCAAAGTGACCTTCAACGATGTCGCGGGCGTGGACGAAGCGAAGGAAGAGCTCCGCGAAATCGTCTTGTTCCTCAAGAATCCGCAGGAGTACGGCCGGCTCGGCGCACGGATCCCGAAGGGTGTATTGCTGGTCGGACCGCCCGGCACCGGGAAGACGCTGTTGGCGCGCGCGGTCGCCGGCGAAGCGGGCGTGCCGTTCTATTCGATCAGCGGCTCGGAATTCGTCGAGATGTTCGTCGGCGTCGGCGCGGCGCGGGTTCGCGACCTTTTCGAGCAGGCGCGCCAAAAGGCGCCCGCGATCATCTTCATCGACGAGCTCGATGCGCTGGGCCGTGCGCGCGGCATCTATCCGCAGTCGGGCGGCCACGACGAGAAGGAGCAGACCCTGAACCAGCTCCTGGCCGAACTCGACGGCTTCGACCCCAGCATCGGGGTCGTCCTGCTCGCCGCCACCAACCGGCCGGAGATCCTCGATCCGGCCCTGCTGCGCGCCGGGCGCTTCGACCGCCAGGTCCTGGTCGACCGGCCCGACCGCAAGGGCCGTATCGACATCGTCAAGATCTATCTCAAGAAGATAAAGCTCGCGGCCGACGTGTCGCCCGAAGCGGTCGCCGGTCTGACGCCGGGCTTCACCGGCGCCGATCTTGCCAATCTGGTCAACGAAGCGGCGATCGTGGCGACGCGGCGCGGCGCGACCGAGATCACCATGGCCGATTTCACCAACGCCGTGGAGCGCATCGTCGCGGGTCTCGAGAAGAAGAACCGGATCCTCAATCCGCACGAGCGGGAAACCGTGGCCTATCACGAGATGGGCCATACGCTGGTCGCGCTGTCCCTTCCCGGCAGCGAGCCGGTGCACAAGGTTTCGATCATCCCGCGCGGCGTCGGCGCGCTGGGTTACACCATCCAACGGCCGACGGAAGACCGCTTCCTGATGACCAAGCCCGAGCTGGAAAACAAGATGGCGGTGCTGCTCGGCGGCCGCGCCGCGGAGATGCTGGTGTTCGACCAGATTTCCACCGGGGCCGCCGACGATCTGGGGAAGGCGACGCAGATCGCCCGCAGCATGGCGACGCAATACGGCATGGATGAGACGCTCGGCACCGTCATTTACGAACCGCCGCGCGCCGCGTTTCTGACCGGACCGACGCTGGAGCAACCCTGGTTCGAACGCAATTACAGCGAAGAAACCTCGCGCAAGATCGACGCCGCCGTCCGCGATGCCGTTGCGGCGGCCTTCGTCACGGCGAGCAAGATTCTGCACGAACGGCGCGCCGTTCTCGAACGCGGCGCCCAGGCGTTGCTGCAAAAGGAGACGCTGACGGAACAAGAGCTCGCCGAACTGATCGGCAGCGACCTGAAGGACGGCAGTCAGCGCGCTGCCTAGGACGTTCGGGCGCGAGCCGTTGCGCGCGTCCCGTTTTGATAAGCCGGACTTCGGCGAACACTGACGAACGCCAATGGACTGTTGAAAGGCCGACGGCTCACGCTGGGAACGCGACCACCAATTCCGTCCATTCAAAGAGGCGGTAAGAGCCGCCAAGCTCGATCCCGAATTCACATTTCACACCTTGCGGCATACCTGGGCCAGCCTGACCGACTTTCCGCGCCGGTAGCCGGGACCATTGTCACATGAGACGATCCTCGATGAAATTGGACGACTTGTCGCGTCATTTTTTCGTTATTCCAAAGCCGCGCATCGACGATGCTGGCGTGAAGCTCCAGTACGGGAATGCCGGCTTTTCCAGTGCCAGCTTGGCGAAGCGTGTACCGTAGGCGGACATACGGTCCGCCTCCGGCACCAGCATCACGGCGCCGTCCGCGCCGAAATCGCGCGCTTGATGGATGATCCAGTCCGCCATCCACGGCGGAAGGTGAAGCTGCTCGTTCATGCTGACGTGACGCGCCGCCAGCGCGCGCAGTGGATCGCCGGAAAAATACTTGCGATAGCCGTCGGAAAAAAAGTTGGTGTACATCGACCAGACGAACGCCGCGCCGTGGCTTTGCTCGAAGGCGCGATAGAAGCTCGGTGTTGAACCACAAGCCCATTATTGAGCCAAAGCAACCGGTAACGCTCGTTCGCGCAGGCGCCGACGCCATTGCTCCGCGCGCTCCTGCACCTCGTTTTTATATTGGCGTAAATGGTCGATCGCCCATTGGCTGCCGCGGCTCCAGGTCGCGGCCATGACATTATTGAGCTGCTCGGTCAGTGGCACCGGGCAAGGAAGCGTCCGCGCAATCAGGTCGCGCACCGCGGCCACCACTTCGCCCGCTTCGTTGACGCGATGCATTTGTTGCGCGAATTCGGCGCGGTCGAAATTGCGGCCGCTCAACTTTTCCGCTACGTCGATCAGGTTCTTCAGCTGCTCGACCTGAAAATCGAGCCGATGCGTTTCGTACAGTTCCTCCCAACCGTGTTGCGCGCGTTCGTGCCACCGGTCCATGAGCCGCGTCGAGGACGAGCAATCGATGATGAAATCTGGCACGTCGTAGGCACGCGCCCATTGCTCCGAAATGCGCTGGCCGAAATCGCCGCGCACCCGGTCGACCATCATCATCGGCTTGGGCAGGCCGCCATAGGGTGCGCGCTCGGAATTGTTGTCGAGCGTCGTCATGAACGGCAGGCTGCTGTAACGCGGCAGGCCATCGTGCCAGCCGAGACGGTCCATCATGTCGAAGTAATATGGCGAAAGTTGTTTCGCCGCGATTATCGCCGAATACCATTGCGTCGTGACCACGGGAATTTCCATGGTGTGGAAAATCTCATGAGGCGACACAGCGCCGGCGATGACGTAGGGCTCGCCGCTTGCTCCATCACCGGCCGGCGGAAATCGAGGAACCATTCGCGCTGATGCTCGTTGGCGAGCCGCGTGCTGGGAAGGCGGTCGTCCTGGTCTTGCGCGCCGCGTCGCTCATGCGATTGTCCTCACCAGCTCTGGCACGGCATCGCGCTGCGCCGAGCGGTCGGGCGATGCGATAGGATTGCTTTTTTAGGATAGACCGACGGAATGCCGCGCGCATCGAGCAACTTCTTCTGGTCCGGGATAGTCCCAACCCAGCACGTCGTCCCATTCATCGTGGAAAAAAATCACGCCCTTGCACCTGCGCCTGCTCGACCAGCTCGATGAAGCGGCGATCCTGGTCTTCCTGCGGATACGAGCGCGGGCTCGAGCGAGTGACGATGGTAATGCTCGGTCAGCGCCGCCATCGGTCGCCATCCTTCCGCGACGCGACGTTCGAAGGCGCGCTCGCCGGCGGTATGATCGTCGGCGACAATGACGGCGCCGCAGGATTCGACCAATTGGTGGAAGCCGTCATCGTCGTGAGGGCTGCCCTTGACCATCAGCGCACGCCCGGAATCGCCGTCAGCGCATCCGCACTCGCCAATATCTCCCGCAAGCACGCCGAAAGAAAATCCGTCGCGACAAAGCCCGCGGCGCCGTAGACGCGCAGCATGTCGGCGCCGCTCAACAAGGCGCGGCGGCGAAGCTGGTTGACCTGGCGAGTAGGACACGGTTCTCGTTCGCCGAAGCGATGGCGGCGCGAACGGCGTCGTTGCTCATGGCGTGGCCCGCGACCCGGTCCAGCGTTCGCCGCAAATCGTTCCAGCCGCCCGCGATCGTAGCGCGCGACGGTTTCGCCCGGCGCCTGCAAGAGATCGAACAGATAGAGCTCGGGGAATGACGCGCGCCGGCTCCCAGCGCCGTGCCTCGAGCAGATAGTAGTAAAGCTGCAGAAAGCTCTCCGACGTGCGCGGCACGACGATCAGATCGCAGAAATTGAAATGGCCGCGCAGCATTCGGTCGAAGATCGAGCGGATCTCGCCGTCATGAAACTCCTCCATGTAACGGTCGCCGATTTCGGTCGTCCCGCGGGGATCGCCGGTCAGCCGCACCGGGAACATTCCTGTCGCAAGAATCAGCTCCGTCGGCACGTTATTGGAAAAATAGCCGACCACTTTGTCGCCGGTCGATGGGCCGCGCGCGCAACTCTGCTTCGCGATTCGCGATAGTGATCCGCGCAATTTCTCCAATGCATCCATGCGTCGAATTGTGCCGGGCGCGGATCGCGGTTTACAAAGGGAAAAAGGGTTGGGCGGGAGCGGCTCATGAATCTCGATTCTTGATCTCGGGGTCACGACGGCGACCTTGCTGCTCGTGATTTTCGGGCTTGGCATCATTCTGGGGCTGATGGACGTCATCAATCTTGCGCATGCCGGACTGATGGCGATCGGGCGTCTATATGGCGCCTCGTGTTCGCGGATTTGGGCATCGGCTTCTTCGCCCGCGCTGATTGGCGCGACGATCGCCACCGCGTTGATCGGCGCTGTCATTGAATATCGTGGTGATCCGGCGGCTTTATGGCCGGGCGATCGACGACACGATCCTCGCCACTTGGGGCATTTCGCTGATTCTGATTCAGCTCCTGATCTCCTGGATTTTCGGCCGCGAGCCTGTCGGTTTGTCGGTGCCGATTCCCGGCGGCGTCATCGTGTTCGGCATCGACTATCCCGCTTATCGCCTGTTCCTGGTCGCGGTGGCCGCGGCGATGGTGGCTGGCGCTTGGCGGCGGTGATGCGGTTCACCCGCCTCGGCCTGACGGTGCGGATGGTGATGACCAACGAGACGCTCGCGCGCGGGGTCGGCATTGACACGGTGCGCGTGCGGCAGCTCACCTTCATCACCGGCGCCGCCTTCGCCGGCGCGGCGGGAGCGCTGATCGGGCCGACGCAAGGTTTGTCGCCGCAATACGGCGTGGCGTTTCTGGCCCCGGCCTTTCTCGCGGTCCTGATCGCCGGACGCAATTTGGCCGGCCTGGTGCTGGCCGCCATCCTGCTCGGCGCGACGCAGGTCCTGGTGACGCTTTACGCCAATCCGGTCTATGCCGATGTCGTGGTGATTGTCGTTGCCGTCATTATCTTGCGGATCTGGCCTGCCGGCTTCACCTGGCGCAGCGCATGACTGCTCGACGGCGCGAATTTTTGCTGGTCGGCACGGCGCTCATCGTCGGGATCGCGGCGTGCCATTTCTCGGCGACGAATACCGCACCCAGTTGTGGACCCAGGCCTTCACCTTCGCCATCGCCGCGATGAGCCTCGATCTGGTCTGGGGCTATACCGGCATTCCCGATCTCGGCCATTCGGTATGGTTCGGTATCGGCGCGCTGACGGTCGGGCCTGATGACCACCAGGTGTCGGATACCGGGCTGGTCGCTGGAAGCGGGCGGCACCGCGATCACCTACGTGCTGGCGGTGATCGTGGGCACGGTGGCCGCGGGATCGTTGGCGGCATTGTCGCCTGGTACTCGTTTCCGTCGCGCGCCGCCAATCCGTTTTATATCGGCATCGTCGGCCTGGCGCTCGTCCACCGCGATCCAGCCGCTTTACACACAATTGCCCGGCATCACCGGCGGCGAGAACGGTCTCTTCGGCTTTGCCTATGACGGGCTGTCGGCACCCTCGGCTGGTACTACGTCATCGCTGTGTGCTTCGCGCTGGTCATGTTGAGCGCGCTGATGCTGGTGCGCAGCGATTTTGGCCTGTTGATCGCGGCGATCCGCGACAATGAGCGGCGGGCGCGCTATCTCGGCAACGATGTCGAGCGCGTCAAGATCGCGGTATTCGCGCTCGGCGCCGCGGGCGCCGGATTCGCTGGCGCGCTCTATGGCGCGGTGGTCGGTTTGATCTCGGCGCCGCTGTTCGGATTTCAATTCGCTACCGAGATGTTGGTGTGGGTCGCGGTAGGCGGGCGCGCCACCATCGTCGGCCCCGCGGTCGGCGCGATCGCGCTGAGCCTCGTCGGGCTCGGAGCTTAACCGCTCGTTTCCGGCGCAGTGGAATTTAGCGCTCGGCGCGCTGTTCGTCGCGGTGGTCGTCTTCATCCCCGACGGCATCGTGGCGCCGTGGGCGAAATGGCTGCGCCGCCGCATCGTGGGCGGTCCGATCGCGATCTCGATGCCGAGGCCGCACCGCCGCGCGCCGAGCCGGCGGCAACACGCTCGTCAGCCTGCGCGAGGTAACATTCTCCTATGGCGCGCTCACCGTGCTGCGCGGCATCGACCTCGACATCGAGCGCGGGCGGCTATTGTGCATCGTCGGACCCAACGGCGCCGGCAAATCGACCTTGATCGAGGTGCTGACCGACGGCCGCAGGACGATTTCCGGCGACGTGACGTTCGATCTCGGATCCGGCGGTCGCGATCACCGCCGCCGGCCGCCGCACGCCATCGCGCAGCATGGGCTGATGCGCAAGTTCCAGATTCCGGCGCTTGTTCCGCAGCCTCACGGTGGCCGAACATCTGCTGCTCGCGGAGCATCGAGGCCGCTGGCCCTCCTTTTCGCGCGCACCGTCTCGATTGGCGTGCCGCCTGCGGTGCTGGAGGTGCTGACGACGCGACCGGCCTCGCCGTCCCGCGCCGGCACGACCAGCAACGCGCTTGGCGCACGGGCTCAAACAGGGGCTCGAAATCGCCATGGCGTCGCGGCGCACCCGGTTCTTTGTTGCTCGACGAACCGACGGCCGGCCTGACCGCGAACCGAGCGCGCGGTGATCGGCACCATCCTGCGGCGCTTGATCGCCGACGGCATCACCATCGTGTTGATCGAGCACGATTTCGATTTCGTCGGCGAAGTCGCGGACCGCGTTGCGGTGCTGCATGACGGGCGCGTGGTCGAAACCGGCACCTTCGCCGAGGTGAGTGCGTCTGCGGTCGTGCGCGACGCCTATCTCGGCACTGCGGGAGCGCCCGCGCCATGAGGCTCGCCGTCGCCGATTTGCGCGCTTCCTATGGCTCGGCCGTTGTGATCCGCAATCTCGCCCTTGCGATCGCCGATGGCGAGGCGGTCGCCATTCTCGGCCGCAACGGCATGGGCAAGAGCACGTTATTGAAGGCGATCCTGGCCTATGTCACGCGCAGCGGCACGGTCACGCTCGACGGCGACGACATCTCGGCCTGGCCGACCGCGCGGATCGTACGCCGCGGCATCGGCTACGGCCCACAGGAAGAAGCGATTTTCGGCGAATTGTCGGTGGCCGAGAATCTCGCTGCCAATGTCACGCGGCGGCGTGCCACGGCGGAACACCTCGCCGAAGTGCTGGAATATTTCCCGGTGCTGGGCCGTCGGCTGCGTCAGCGCGGCGGCACGCTGTCCGGCGGCGAGCAAAAAATGCTGGTACTAGCGCGCGTCCTGTTGGCCGAACCGAAATTCATCGTCCTCGACGAGATCAGCGCCGGTTTGCAGCCGGCAATGCTGGCGACGGTGCGCGGCGCGCTCGCCCACGAACGGGAGCGGCGCGGCACCACGATCCTGATGGTCGAGCAGAACATCGATCTTGCGCTGACGCTGGCCGATCGCGTCGCGGTGATGAAGCTCGGGCCAGATTCAGTTCGAGGCGCCGGTTGGCACCCCCGGCATTCGCGGCACGCTGGAAAATCAGTTGGCGCCCTAGCCGATTTGGTCTGACCATTATGGCAATTAGCTGGACGGACCGCGTCGCGCTCGCCTAAGGTCCGTTGATCGAACGAGGCGAGGCGGCAATGAAAAATCGGGCGAGTTGGCTTCTTGTGGCGGCGATGTTTTTCCGATGTCATCGGTCGCGCATTCGCCGACGACGCACCCTACAAGATCGGCTGGATCACCAGCCTCAGCGGCCCATCGTCCGGCACCGCCGGCACCGCCAATCTCGCGATCCAGGTCGCCGTAGAGCGCGCCAACGCCAAGAACCTGGCCGGCCGCAAGATCGTGCTCGATCACCGGTGACGACGCGTCCGACCCGAAGACCGTCGGCGCAGGTCTGCGCGCGCTTCGTCCTCGAGGACAAAGTGCAGGCGATCGTCGGCGCGCAGCCGACGCCGTCGCGCCTTGCCTGCAACCAGGCAGCGGTAAAGGCGGGCCTGCCGTACATCGCCGCGTCAGGCAGTGCCGGCGACATCTGCCTGCCCAACATGTTCTATGTCGGCCAGGTGCCGAACCAGTTCGTGCTTGCCGCTCGCCGACTATCTGCTGAAGCAGAACTTGAAGCGCATCTATCTGTTCGGCGCGGACTATTCGGCGCCGCGCGCGGCGCTAGCCTTGGCGAAGAAGGAGATCGAGGCACATGGCGGCACGGTGGTCGGACTCAGCTTCAGTCCGCAGGACACTTCGCGACTTCTCCGCCGATCTCGGCAAGATCGCCGCCGCCAAGCCCGACGCGGTGCTGCAAAGCCTGACGGGCACCGGCATCGTCACGTTTCACCGGCAATTCGCCAACGATCCGCGCGTCAAGGGCGATCGCGCTCGCCGACAATTTCCTGCTGGAGTCGATGGTGAAGGCGCTGGGCAAGGATGCCGACGGCGTCTATGTCGCCTCGTCCTATTACGCCGCGATCGACACGCCGGCGAATCACGCCTTCGCCGCCGCGCTGAAAGCGAAATTCGGCGACAAGGTCACGCCCGACTACTGGGCGGTTTATGCCAGCAATGCCCTCGGTCTTCTGGCACAGGCGGTAAAGCAAGCCGGCACCGACCCGAAGGCCGTGAAGGAAGCGCTGGCGCACGGCCATTATGATGGCGTCGCCGGCCCGATCTCCATTGTGAGCAACTACGCCGCCGAGGCGACCTATATCGGCCGCGCCAAGGCCGACGGCACCATCGTTGTGCTGGAACACAGCGCTGTGGTCAACCCGCAACTCTCTTGTAAACGTTGACCGCTCAGGCGGGCGCAATGCGGAGAGGCAAGCTGCGCAGCCCATAGGGATGCCAGAACTCGCGCGACACCGGTCCCGCGAGCGTGAATGATTTGGTGCGGGCCAGCAACTCCTCCAAGGCCACGCGAATTTCCTGCCGCGCCAGCGGCGCGCCGATACAGGCGTGAATGCCCATGCCGAACGCCAGATGCGGGTTGGGACTGCGGTCGATGAGACAGCGGTCGGCATCGGCAAACGCGGCCGGGTCGCGGTTGGCCGCGGCGTAATAGAGCATGGCGCGGTCGCCCGTCCGGAGCGCCTTGCCTTTCATCTCGACATCGCGCGCGACCGTACGCGGCATGGCGATGACCGGCGTTTCGAATCGCAGCATCTCCTCGATCGCGACGCGCAGACGCTGCGGCTCGGCGCGCAAACTCGCCTGATCACGGGGATTGCGCGCCAGATAATGCAGGCAGATCGACAAGGCGCTGGTGGTTGAGTCGTGACCGGCCGCGAGCAACAGACGCATCACGCCGGCGACCAACTCGGTGCCGCCGTCCATGTCCCGCGTTCCGGCAAGCAGCGCGGCGAGCAGGTCGCCCGCCGGATCGGTTTGCGCGGCCACCCGCGCCTCGACGGCGCGGCGGCTATAGTCCCAGAGGGCGTCGTTCGACGCGGCGAACTTCGCGCGGTCGGCGGGATCGTCGGAGCGGTCGAGATAGGCCGTCTCGCAGTGCTCCTTGATTTCGCGCCAATCCGCTTTGTCCTGGCCCAGGAACGACAACAAGACTTGCGGCGGCAGCGGCCGCGCCAAACCATGCGCCGCGTCGCCGCCGCCCGCCGCCACCAGCGGCGCGACCAAGTCCACCGCAATCGCGCGCGACACCGGTTCGAAATTTTCGACGTGCCGCGGGGTGAAGAACGGGTTGAGCAATTTCCGCCATATCGTGTGCTCGGGCGGATCGGATTCGAGCGGCGGCCTTCGTCCCGCGAAGCGCGTGCGCTTGCCGTTCGCGAAGGTGACGCTATCGCGCGCGGCGGCGGTCACATCCGCGTGCCGCGTCAACGCCCAGAAATGCGCGGCGCCGCTGCGGACATGGGCGACCGGGCAGCGCGCCCGCATGTCGGCGTGCTTCGCCGCGACGTCCTCCTCGCGCAGCGGATCGAAATCCTCTTCGAGGTCGGGCCTACCGGATTGCAGCGTTTCCGCCATGATTTGCCTCCCGATTTCGTCAAGGCATACCAAAGACTATTTGGTCTGACCATTATAATAATTGGTGGACGATGCCGCGATCCCGAATGTATGCTCGCGCCATGCAAGTCAACGCGCGGAAGGGCGCCGTCGAACGGGTGACCGTCGGCGCCGTCAAGATCGCCAAGGGGCCGGAGACGCTCGCCGGTGTGTTGCGCGACAGCATCCTGTCGGGCGAGATCGCGCCCGGCGACGCCTTCGCGCCGGAGCGCCGGTTGGTCGAGCAGACAGGATTGAGCCGCGCGACGGTGCGGGAGGCGCTGCGCATCCTCGAAACCGAGGGGCTCGTGGTCAGCCGGCCCGGCCGCAACGGCGGCGCGCGGGTACGGCCGTTCAACGACGACGGCGTGGCGAAGGCGGTTCAGGTCTTGATCCGCGGCCTGCGGGTCGATTCCGCCACTTTGCGGGAAACGCGCGAAGTTCTCGAAGGCGCCACGGCGCGCCTAGCGGCCGAGCGCCGCACCGCCGCAGACCTCGCCGAAATCGCGGCGATCGGCGCGCGGCTTGAAGCCGCTATCGACGATGTGCCGCGCCTGGCCGAGGAAAATGCCCAGTGGCACCTCGCCGTCGCCAGGGCGGGACACAACCCGCTGCTCACCGCGTTCATGAAGTCGATCGCCGCCGCGATCTCGCATCCGGGCGGCGACCGCGATGCACAATTGTCGCGCGACGGCCGTGCCGCGCTGATCAAGGCACACCGCCGCGTGGTCGAGGCGATAACCGCGCGCGACGTCAACGCCGCCGAGCGTCGGATGCTGCGCCACCTTCGCGCCTACGAGGCGATGGCGAAAACCAGATGAGAATTCGGCGCTCGACCATCCTGGTGCCGGGCAATGTCAATCGCATGATCGCCAAGGCGCGCGACTTCACGGCGGACGTCGTCCTGCTCGATCTCGAAGACGCCGTACCCGCGGCGGATACGGACAAGGACCAAGCGCGGCACAACGTGATCTCGGCGCTGAAAGATGGTGCTTTCCGCGCGCGCGAGATTTGCGTGCGGATCAACGGACCGCGGACCAGGTGGTTCGAGGCCGACGTCGCGGCCTTGGCGGCAGTCGGCGCCAAGTCGGTCGTCGTGCCGCATACCGACGGCGCGGACGATTTTGCCCGCGCGGAGGCGGCCATCGCCGGCGCAAGCGCGACGCCGCCCGAGATAACGCTGGCCGTCGAAACCCCGGCGACGCTGCTGGCGTTGGAGGACATTGCGCGGCGCTCGACCCTGATTACCGCGCTGGCGGTGGCGCCGATCGACTTCACCCTAGCCTTGGGCTCGACCGCCCTGCTGTTCGGCGCCGGCGCGCTCGCCGGCGGCGAACAATTGCACTGGTTGCGCCACAAGTTGCTGATCGTCGCGCGCGCCCAAGGCTGGAATGCCATCGACGCGCCGGTCGTGCCCGATCCGCGCAACGCCGATGCCGTGCGCCACGCCATGGCGGCGTCGCGCGCCTTGGGATTCGACGGCACCGGCGTTCTTTATCCCGATCACGTCGCGATCGCCAACGCGGTCTACGCTCCGTCGGCCGAGGAATTGGCATGGGCCGACGGAATCATCGCGCGCTTCGAAGGGCTGCGCGATGGACGGACCGCCGACACGAGCGGCGGCAAGCTGGTGATGGTACAGCATTACGAATTCGCCAAGGCCCTGCGCGCGCTGGCGGCGCGGATCGAGCAACCATGAGCGAAGCGCCGCAGGGACCGCTGGCTGGCCTGCTCGTCGTCGACATGGCAAGCATGATGGCGGCGCCCAGCGCCGCGATGATGCTCGCCGATTTCGGCGCTACCGTGCTGAAGGTAGAGCGCCCCGACGGCGGCGACGTGTCGCGGCAGGCGCCGATGCGCGTGGGCGGCACGTCGGTATGGTGGCGGCTGCTGGGGCGCAACAAGGAAGCCATCACCCTCAACCTCAAGCATGCGGCCGCACAGGACATTCTGCGCCGCATCCTCAAGGACGCCGACGTGCTGGTCGAAAACAATCGGCCGGGAAAATTGGAGGCGATGGGCCTGGCGCCGGCGCGGCTTCATGCCGACAACCCCGGTCTGGTGATTCTGCGCGTCACGGGCTGGGGCCAGACCGGGCCCTACGCCGGCCGCGCCACGTTCGGCACCCAGATCGAGGCGATGAGCGGTTTCGCCTATGCCAACGGCCACCCGGACGGGCCGCCGACCCTGCCGTCGTTCGCCCTCGCGGACGGGTGCAGCGGCTATCTCGGGGCCTTCTCGGTTATGGCGGCGTTATGGGCGCGCGAGCGTGATCCCGAGCGCCGCGGCCAGGTGATCGACTTTTCGATTTTCGAGGCGTTGTTCGGGATGCTCGGGCCGCAATCCTCCGCCTTCGACAAACTCGGCCTCGTTCAGGAACGGCAGGGCAGCCGGGCGCCGCTGTCGGCGCCGCGAAACGTGTACCGCGCCAGGGACGGCCGCTACGTCGCGGTGTCAACTTCGGGCGGCGCGCATATCGCGCACCGGACCTTCGCCGCGATGGGCCGCGAGGAACTGATCGCGCATCCGCATTTTGCCACGCTCGAGGCGCGGCTCGCCCATATCGACGAAGTCAACGCAACGATGCAGGAATGGGTCGGCCGGCACGATTCCGACGACATCGTGCGCGTTCTGTCCGAGGCGGGCGCTTCGGTGGCGCCGATCTACTCCATCGCAGACGTATTCAACGACGCGCATCTGCGCGCGCGCGACCTGATCGTCGAGGCGCCCAGCGACGATATCGGTCCGCTCAAGATGCAGAACGTCTTTCCCCGATTGTCGCGGACGCCCGGCGCGGTGCAATGGAGCGGGCGGCGTCTCGGTGCCGACAACGAATATTGGTTTCTCGAACGGCTCGGCCTGACCCGCGAGGAATTCGCCCGGCTGCGCCGCGACGGCACGATTTGATCGAAGGAGGCGGTATGTCGGAATTCTTGGAACCGGTGGCGACGCTCGACGAGGCGCACGCTTTCATGGCCGAGCTGCGCGAAATCCAAAAGCGCGAAGGCCTGTGGCTGGCCTACAGCCCGTTCTCGCGGCGCGTGGCCGCAGGCGAGGCGACGCGCGCGGAGATCGGCGAATGGTGCAAGCAATTCTTTTGCGCCCTGACCCATTTTCATCGCGGCGCCCATAGCCGGCCGCGCACGAGGCTCAACGGGCTCAAGCCCGAGTTCAAAAAGCATTTCTGGGAAAATCGCGTCGAGGAGGAATACGGCGCGCTGAGCAACACCGCCGGCCATGTCGAATTGCTGCTGCGTCTGGCCGAAGCGCTGGGCGTGTCGCGCCTCGACATGGTGACGGCCAAGCCCAATCCCGCGACCCGCGCCGTGATGGATCGCGCCAGCCGCACCCTGCCCGACCCCGACGATTTTCTGCCCGGCTCGGTGGTCACCGGCGCGCTCGAAGCCATGAATCCCGAGGCCAGCGCCGCGATCAGCCAGGGCTTGATGAAACATTACGGCATCGGCGAACGGGACGCGCAATTCTTTACCGTCCATATCTATGCCGACGCGGAGCACGCCGAAGTCGGCGCACAACTGCTGACCCTGGTGCCAAAGGAGAAATGGCCCGCCATCAAGGAACAGGCGCTGGAAGCGAGTCGCGGCTTCCATGCGATGTGGTCCAGCGTCACGCCGCATGCGCAGGCGGCCTGAAAAAATACCCGGGAGGAAACGATGGAGAAAATGACGACGCGCCTGTTGGCGATGATCGCGGCAACGCTGGTGGCGACCGCGGCCCACGCGCAGGATTCCTACAAAATCGGCTGGATCGCCTCGTTTAGCGGCATCGGCAGCGCCTGGTCCGAGTCCGGCACACGCGGCATCGAGCTGGCGGTCGACGCCATCAACGCCGGCAACCTAGCGGGCAAACCGGTCAAGCTGGTCACCACCGACGACGCCGGCGACCCGAAAACCTCGGCCGATGTCTGCGCGCGCCTCGTCTTGCAGGACAAAGTCGCCGCCATTGTCGGCTTCGAGCCGACGCCGGCGCGGCTGGCCTGCAATCAGGCCGCCCTCAAGGCCGGCATTCCTTATGTCGCCGCCACCGGCACGGCGGGCGACGTCTGCTTCCCGAACATGATCACCGACGGCGTGATCTCCAACCAGATGATCGGCCCCCTCCTCGGCTATTTCGCCAAGAACGGGGCGAAGCGCTTCTATCTGATCGGCAGCGACTATTCGACGCCGCGCGGCACCATGAAGCTGGCGCAGGCCACCATCGCGGCCCAGGGCGGCACCGTGGTCGGCCAATCCTTCGCGCCGATGGGCACCGCCGATTTCAGCGCCGAATTCGCCAAGATCGCCGCCGCGAAACCCGACGCCATCCTGGTCAACATCGTCGGCACCGACGATCTGACCTTCCACAAGCAGTTCGGCAACGATCCGCGCGTCGCGGCGATTCCACGCGGCGACCTGCTGCTGTTCGAATCGGTCGCCCATGTGCTTGGCGCGTCCGGCAAGGGGATCGTCGCGGTCGGCAACTATTTCGCCACCATCCAAAGCCCGGCCAACCAGGCCTTCCGCGACGCCTTCGCCAAACGCTTCGGCGGCAAGTTCAGCCCCGACGCCAACAGCGTCAACGCGTATAACGGCATGATGTTGCTGGCGGCGGCGCTAAAGCAGGGTAACGGCGATCCCAAGGCGACCATCGCCGCCCTCGACGCCGGCAAGATCGCCGGCCCAAACGGTCCGCTGACCATCGTCGACCGCTACGCGGAACAGCCGAGCTATATCGGCCGTGCCGTCGGCGACGGCTCGATCCAGGTTACGGACAGTACGGCGCCCATCGCGCCGGTGGTGAAATGCAAGAAATAGCGAGTGATCCCGCATGAGACCGCTCGACGGCATCAAGGTTCTCGACTTCACCCACGCGCTGGCGGGGCCGTTCTGCACATATCATCTCGGGTTGCTCGGCGCCGACGTGGTGAAGATCGAACGTCCTGGATTCGGCGACGATTTCCGCCACTACACCGCGCATGGCGGTTTGAAACTGATGAGCGGCCCCTTCATCGCCGCCAACGCCGGCAAACGGTCGATGACCCTCGACCTCAAGGCGCCGGCGGCACGCGAGGTGATCCGCCGCCTCGCCGCGCGCAGCGACGTTGTGGTCGAGAACTTCCGCCCCGGCGTCGCCAAGAAGCTGGACCTCGACGCGGCCGCGCTGCAAGCGATCAATCCCAAGCTGATCTACGCCTCGATCTCGGGCTTCGGTCAGACCGGCGCGATGCGCGACTGGCCGGCGATCGACCATATCGTCCAGGCGATTTCAGGTCTGATGCAGGTCAATGGCGAGCCGGACCAGGACCCGCTGCGCGTCGGCATTCCCATTGCCGACACGTTTTCCGGGTTTCTCGCGGCTTACGCGATTCTCGCGGCGCTGCTGCAACGGGCGCGCACCGGCACCGGCCAGGTGATCGATGTCGGCATGCTCGACGCGGCGATGGTCATGATGAGTCAGATAATCCCGGGCGTTGCCCTGACCGGCGAGCCGCCGAAGCGCAGCGGCAATCGCGGCTTCCGCATGGTCGCCGGCTCCGACACCTACAAGACCCGCGACGGGTTCATTTGCATCGGCGCGAACTGGCAGCCGCAATTCGAAGGTCTATGTCGCGTGCTTGGTGAGGAATGGCTGCTGACGGATCCGCGTTTCATCGACGACGATGCGCGGATGGCGAACACGGTCGCTTTGCGCGCCGAGTTGCAGCGCGCGTTCGCCGACAAGTCCGCCGTCCGAGTTGGAGGTCAAGCTCGCCAAGGCAAAAGTTCCGGCCGGAAAAGTCCGCAACCTCCTGGAGACCATGTCGCATCCCCATGTCGCGGAGCGGGACTTCTTCATTGCCGCGGATGTCCCCGGTCTCGATCGGCCGGCGACGCTCGCCGGGGCGGGCTTCCGCTTCGCGCATGACGGGCCAGTGCGAAACAATGCGGTGGCGACGATTGGTCAACATAGCGACGAGGTGCTAGGCGAACTCGGTTTCACTCGGGAACGAGATCGAAAATTTGCGCACGGCAGGCGCGATCTAGCTCTATTGTCATCCGACCTGGTACCAGAGTCCGCTAATGGGATGGCCCGGCCGTGCTCCTGCCCTCGTGACGCGCTAGCGTTGCAGGGATTGAGCAACGAAAAGGAGCACGTCCCATGTCACGCAAGTCTGTACAAGCCGAGGTCGCCACGATCGGCATCGATATCGGCAAGAACACCTTCCATCCGATCGGCCTCGATGAGCGCGGTGCGATCATGCTGCAGTTGAATCAAATCCGCGGCTTCCGGCTCCCTTATCGAGCGCGGCGTCACGGTCCGTCAGGGCCCAGCGCCCTTGCGCAAGGCCTGCGCCAGGATGCGGATCACCGGCCCAGAATTGCTCTTTTCTTGAACTTCGATTTCGATCTTCCATGGCGTCACGGTTGCCTTCACCGCCAAGATAGGCTTCCTGCAAGGCGCGGTTGTTCGTCAGCTCGGCGGCGGTGCCGGCGAGCGTGATGCGCCCGGTCTCCAGCACGTAGCCTCGATCGGCGATCGTCAACGCGGCGCGTGCGTTCTGCTCGACCACCAGCACGGTGCCGTTCGCCTTGCGCAATGCGGCGATGTCGCCGAGAACTTGCGCGGCGATCAGCGGGGCAAGGCCGAGCGACGGCTCGTCGAGCAACAATAGACGCGGCCGTACCATCATCGCGCGGGCGATCGCGAGCATTTGCTGTTCACCGCCGCTCAACGTGTCGGCGCGCTGACGGCGCCGCTCGCGCAACACCGGAAAGCGCCTCAATTGCTCTTCAAGCGTCGCTGCGATCGCCATTAAGTCGGAGGAGGTGTAAGCGCCCATGCGCAGGTTTTCCTCGACTGACATGGTGCCGAACAGTTGCCGGCGCTCGGGCACCTAAATCAGACCCGAGCGCACGATGGCCGGCGTCGGCAGGCGTGCGACGCTGCGGCCGTCGAAACGGATGTCGCCGCGTTGTAGGTGAACCAATCCCATGATCGTGTTAAGCAGGGTCGACTTGCCGGCGCCGTTGGCACCGATCAGCGCCACGATCTCGCCGGCGTCGATGCGCAACGACACCTCGTGCAGCACCGTCGCGCGGCCGTAGCCGCTGGAAACGCCGTCAAGCTCGAACAGCGCGGTCATCGGCTTCTTGGCCAAGATAGGCGGAGATGACCTTGGGATCGGCGCGAACCTCGCCGGTCGATCCTTGCGCCATCTTTTCGCCGTGATCCATCACCACGACATGATCGGCAAGCCCCATCACAACGCGCATGTCGTGCTCCACCAGCAGCACCGTCACGCCGAGCGCGGCGATGCGCAAAATCAGCTCAGACAGTTGCTCGGTTTCGGTGTCGTTGAGGCCGGACGCCGGCTCGTCCATCAGCAGCAGGCTCGGCCGCAGCGCCAAAGCGCGCGCGATCTCGACCAGGCGCTGATGTCCGAAAGACAGGATGTCGGGATGGCGATCGGCGGCGCCGACCAATCCGACAAAGCCGAGACATTGCCGCGCATTGGCCCGCGCGGCGGCCTCCTCGCGCCCGACCGTCGGCCATGCCAGCGACACCGCCAGAATGCCCGAGGAACCGAACCGGTGACCGCCGCACATGACGTTCTCCAGCACCGTCATGTTGGGAATGAGCTGCAAATTCTGAAATGTTCGGGCGATGCCGAGCGCGGCGATCTCGTTCGGCAGGAGGCGCCGATATCTCGACCGGCGAACCGGACCGTGCCGCGGTCGAGCGGCTGATAGCCGCCGATCAGGTTGAACATCGTCGTCTTGCCCGCGCCGTTGGGGCCGATCAGCGCGGTGATCGAGCCCGCCGCGACTTCGAAGCTGACATCGTTCACGGCGCGCAAGCTGCCAAAGCTGCGGTCGGCATGCGCGACCTCAAGAAGGTGACGGCCGCCTGGCGGCGCCGCGATATCCGGAAGATGACCGCCGCCGAGCGGCGCGATCGTCACCTGGGCGTGTGTTCGAAGGCCCCCCAGACGCCCGTAGAGGTTGCCGATGAAGCCCGCGATACCGCGCGGAAAGCCGATCAGCACGATCACCGTGAGCGCACCCATGATGACGGATTCCCACAACGGGATGTCGAAAATTCCGCAGCAATTCCCGCACACCGACAATGACGGCCGCGCCGAGCACGCCGCCCCAAATCGACGACAGGCCGCCAATGATCACCCCGGTGATAAGGTTGAGCCCATAGGCGAAGCCGAACACGGTCGGGTCCATGGCGCGCAGATAGTGCACCAGCAAGCTGCCGGAGACGCTGGCCATGCCGGCGCTGATCACGAACATCTGCACCTTGTAGCGGGTGACGTCGATGCCGACCGAGCCGGCCGCTGTCTCGCTGGCGGCGATCGCCCGTAACGCGCGGCCGATGCGCGAACGGTCGATGTTGAGTCCGATCCACACCGCGACCAGTACGACCAACCAGATGAAATAGAAGAAGGCGCGGTCCTCGGTCATCTCCAGACCGAAGACGGCGAATTTCGACAGGCCGGTGACGCCCATCGGGCCGCCGGTGAAGCCGACTTCGTTGGCGAACACGATCAGCATGAGCTGCAAGGCGAGCGTCGCCATCGCCAAGGCGAAGCCACGAAGCTTCAGGATCGGCGCGGCGATGACATAAGCGACGGCCATCGATGTTGCCGCGCCCAGCACCATCGCGACGAACGGATCCCAGCCGTAATTCACGCACAGCAGGGCATTGGCGTAACCGCCGATCATGCTGAACGCGGGCTGCCCGATGGCAAGCTGCTCGGCGAAGCCGATCAGCAGCACCATGCCGACCGCGCTGATCGCCAGCGTCCCGGCGGCGATACCGATACCGACGTGATAGCTGTCGGACCAAAGCAACGGGTAAAGCGCCACCGCCAGGACGAAGATAACACCCGCGATCGTGGAGCGAGAACCGAGCGCGCGCATCGTTCAGTGGACCAGACTGGCCCGGCCGCGCAGGAAGACGCCGCCGCGGATCAAGAGATAGGCCAGCATCACGCCATAGACGACGAAGTCCTTCCAGCCCGACGACAAATACCCGGCGGCCAGCGATTCCACGACGCCGATGCCGAGGCCGCCGAATACCGCGACGGTCGGCGATCGATAGCCGGCCAACAGCGCGCCGAGGAATCCCTTGATGCTGTAGGATATCCCGGCGTCCCAACTGGCCAGCACGATGGGCGCGATCACCGCGCCGGCCAAAGCGCCGGTCGCGCCGCTCACCGCGAACACGATCAGGCTCAGCCGCTCCGCGTCAACGCCCATTAGGCGCGCCGCGCGGAGATTGATGGAACAGGCGCGCACCGCCCGGCCGATCGCGGTCATGCGTAGGAAGCCGAACGTGCCGAACAGCAGCAGCGCCGTCGCGCCCCACACCCACAGGCTCTGCAGCGACAGGATGGCGCCGAACAGCGTGAACGCACCGTCGCCGCTGAAGCCGGGCAGGCTCAAGGGTTCGGTCCCGGCGACGATCAAGGTGATTCCGCGGAGCGCCGCCGCCACCCCGAACGTAATGGTGATCTGGATGAAGTGTCCGCGATGGCGCACCGGCGCGAAGGTCAAGCGCTCCTGCGCCGCCGCCACCGCCGCGCCGATGGCCACGGCGATCAGGATGGCCGGGATCAGCGCGACGCCCTGCATCATCAGCCACGCCGACGCCATGCCGCCGATCATGACGAACTCGCCCTGTGCGAAATTGATCAAACCCGACACGTTCGCGACCAGAACGAAGCCAAGCGCCACCAACGCATAAATACATCCGGTGGTCACCCCCGGGAGCAGGAGTTGGAAGAAGACCGCCACGCGCATTGCTCCTTGGGGAAGACCATTCGGACGGCGGCGCGATGCCGCCGGTCAAGCGGCGCTACTGGGCGACGACGGCCACGCCATTCTCGAGCCGTCCGACCGTGATCGAACGGAAATTCTGGCCGGTATGGTCCTTGGCCGAATAGCTGACCGGCCCGTTCATAGTCGGCAAGTCCTGGATCGCCTCGAGATGGTCGCGAATGCTTTGCCGCGTGTCGTCCGACGGCGTCACTGCCGCCGCCGTGATGAGGCCGACATCGTAGCCGAAGGTCGCAAAATAGGGCGGTGTACGACCGAGCGCGTCCGTGAGCTCGGTATAATATTTGGCGGTCGTGCCGCCGAGCGCGGTGCCGAAGGCGCTACGCTGGAACGGCGCCAACAGACCGTTCGCCGCCGGCTTGCCGCCGACCGCGTCGTAGAACGC
>CAVSQC010000022.1:0-16744 GCA_963729845.1 uncultured Alphaproteobacteria bacterium | reverse complement strand
CCCTCGCGTTGTCATGCCCGCGAAGGCGGGCATCCAGTAATCGCTGCCGTCGTGTATAATGGCGAAGGCTGAGCATACTGGATCGTCCGCCGGAGCCTGTCATTGGGCCGGCCGAAGGCCGGACCCGTTGGCGGACGTCGACAGTTGAACTTAGGGAGGCAGCAATGGCCGCGCAGAAGATCGCATTGGTGACGGGGGCCGGCACCGGGATTGGGCGGGCGGTGGCGCTGGCGCTCCATCGCGACGGATACGCGGTCGTGCTCGCCGGCCGCCGGAGGAGATGCTCGAGGCGGCGGCGCGGCGGCGACGGAACGACGCTGGTGGCGCCGACCGATGTCAGCGATCCCGCCTCGATCCGCGCCTTGTTCGCCAAGACCAAGGAGCGCTTCGGCCGGCTCGATCTTTTGTTCAACAATGCCGGATCGGCGCGCCGGCGATGCCGATCGAGGACCTGCCGCTGGAAAAATGGCAGGCCGTGGTCGCCACCAATCTCACCGGCCTGTTCCTGTGCACGCAGGAAGCGATCAAGATCATGAAAGCGCAAGATCCGCGCGGCGGCCGCATCATCAACAACGGCTCGATCTCGGCGCACACGCCGCGCCCGGGCTCCGCCGCCTACACGGCGACGAAGCACGGCATCACCGGGCTGACCAAATAGACCGCACTCGACTGCCGGAATTACGAATCGCTGCGGCCAGATCGACATCGGCAACGCCGCCACCCCGCTCACCGAGCGCATGGCGCAGGGCGAGGGCGTGATGCAGCCCGACGGCCGCAAGATGGTCGAGCCGCGGATGGCCGCCGAGCATGTCGGCCGCGCCGTCGTCTACATGGCGAGCCTGCCGCTCGACACCAATGTGCTGTTCATGACCGTGATGGCCAACCCGATGCCGTTCGTCGGGCGCGGGTGACCGGCCGCGCATGTGCGTCGTTGTGTTCGTCCGTCTCCACGGTCAGATTTTCATTGTAGCTCCCCTGCGGCGCGGCGTCATTATGCGAATAGCCGATGCCGGGCATTGAGCCGATTTGGCCCCCAAGAAACACGCTGCATCGCGCCACCGCATCGCCGTTACGGTGGGCAATCGCGGTGAATTGGTTGGCATCGATGCGCCGGAACAGACCCTCGATGCCAGGGTTTCGCTTCCCGAGTTCAATAAGAGAATTTTCAGAGAACTTCGCCATGAATTCGAACGCCGCATGCAGGAACTGATCCCTGTCACGGTCGGTGAAATGCTGGTCACGCGAAGATTGCTCGACCGGGGGCCTTCCGGACGCCCCGTCGCGTGCGGAGAGGACGATCCGGCCTCAGGCTTGGCACGTTCGGTCGCCGCTACGCCGCTCTTGCGCAATGCGGCCTTGATAGCCGTGGTCACGTCGAGAAAGGCGGCATCGATGTCGGGCCACTGCGTGATGGGCCTTCCATCTTTGGGCGTCGCCATCAGTCCTCCGAACGGCGCGTCGTGCCAATCGCATGGCCGAAGGGCGATCGCCGAGATCGATCGGGAGGTAGATGCCAACCTGGCGTCCTTGCAGGAGGTAGACAAAAAATCCGACGGTAGCGTCCTCGCACCTGAAAAGTGCTGCCGCGCCTGCGGGTACTTGCTCGCGGTGGGAATTGTATGGCCAAACCGAACATCCATCGGGGCAACTATCTCGGGCTTACAGAATTTCAGGCCGCTAATTTGCTTCGAGCGCGGCGCGAAGCTCCGCGATCATCATCGCGCATGTAGGCAGATGCGGTTCCTCTGCATCGAGGATCCGAAGGAATCCTCGCTTTTTGAGCGCCGCCACGTCGGATCGCATCCGAAACTCAGCGCCAGCTGCATCAGAAACAATATCGATGAGACGATCGATGGCGTGCAAGCGACCGAGTAGGTAGTCGTTCTCGCGATACGCGCGCGACAGAAATGCGGCAAATTGATTGAAAGCAATGCCCTTCAGGCGAAATGTGCCCAGTCTGTCGATTCCAATCGCGTCTTGCGCGCTGATGCGGTCGACCCGGATCTCGTTGAATTCCCCGGCCTCCCGCCATGGCAAGACTGGAAACGTCAGTACGTCCCAGAAGGGAAACCCGAGATAATTCACGAGCACCTCGCGCATTGCGCGGGGTGGCCACCCATCGATTTCAGCAAGAAGAACGTCCATGTCTCGTGTGCTGGCCTTGAGATCGATATCCAAGCCGAGGCGCTCGATGAGTAGATCAATCTGAATCTTATGTCGCGTAACGAAAGATTGAGCATATTTACCGATCTCTTTGACCTCAGTCGGCGATGGCGCCACTCGAAAAATGTCCTCGACCAGATTGCGCGTCTCCACATTGAGGGAGGGGGCGGTCTCTCTTCGCTCCAGCGCCTCGTGACATTCGTAGAACTTGCGTTTGAGGCGATCGGCAACAGTGGCATCGAGACCCTCGAACCCTTGCGAACCGAGCATCTGGTAAAGGCGGTTTTGACCTTCGATCAGGAAACGCAGGCGGCGTTTTCGATAGTCAACGTCGAACGCGAGCAAAAACGCGACCCAATTCGGAGGGATGTCCAAACCCGTCACATTTTCCGTCTGCAGCGATCGACTGTCCGTGGGTTCGTACGTCGCTCCGGCATGGATTGCCCAGGCGTCGATGATCTCTGCGATTGCCCGTGCGAATGGAGAATCCCGGACGAACGCCGCGGATGTCCATGATCAATTCACTGACGAAGTTGCGTGCCGCGGCGAGCTTCAGACGGACATAAGCCTCATAGTGCGAAGCCCGCGTCGCGGGCGGCCTTCATATTGGCCTGCTCACGCCAACCGCGGATTTGGTCTTCGCTGGCAGGCTCCTCGCGACCAGCGGCCATAACCTCGGCAACAAGTCGACTAACATGCGGCCGCGCGCCTTCAATAATCGCTCTGAGCCGGCGCGTCCGTTCGTTGAAGCGGGCAATCCAACTGAGTTCATCTGTCACCGGTTCGGCCAGCGGAATGTCCGACAACGCACCTTTCAGCGTCGGGAAGAATCCTGGCATGCCATGATGCGCGGGTGAGCCCGCGGGCGCAGGATTGGGATCAATATAGACTACTCGGCGGTCCACCTCTCGATACGCGGGGCGGCCCCGGATGGCGCTGATAGCCTCTCGAAAGGGACGGCTGTTCAAGACGCTGCCGTCGATGAACGGAACGGAAGCCGCATCGACGTTCATTTGCGCATAGTGCTCGAAGTTCTGCGCAATGAACTCCGGGCGGCGCGGCCAGGTGGCCGATCTCGCCCTGACAAGTTGGTCCATCTCCAGGATCTGCGCTGGCGGGAAAGCTCCCGGAATTGAGGATGTCGCGCGCGCGGCAAAAGCCAGCGCTGGCGCATTCGCCAAATCAAAATCGCTCTCGACGACTCCGCTGGCGCGACGGCGGTATTTGAAATGAAGCATATGACGGTGTTCGCGCTCGTGAACGACGGGCGGGTCGTGGATCTGTATGAGTTGTTGACAGCCGTAGAAATCGGTCACGGTCACGAACAAGTCGAGCCCCAGACCGGAGGGAAGCAACGACGATGTTCGTTCCCGCGGCGCGCCCATCGCGATTACGGCGTCATACATCAATGCTGCCATCTTCGGTCCGTCGAGCGGCGGCTTGAACCAGCGAGACCGCATGAACAGGGATAGTTTGGAGCGCACCTCTGGGTCGCTAATGAGCTTCAGGCCTGCCACGCCAGCGGCCCAGAAGAACGGCCGAAGAAACCATTTGCTCCATTTGCGAGCTCTCGCTTCCGGTGCCAGGAGTTCGGTGACGTCGGCATTCTCGAGCCAGAGGTCGCGCAACCGACCCATGGGCAGGTCATGACTCAACGCCCGTGCCAGCATCATGCTACTGATTCCGCCTGCAGAAGCCCCAGCGACGATGTCGACGATGACCCGCAACTCGACCGTTCGGCCGATGTCGCGCAGCAGATCGAAATAGATCGCTTCGGTGTCGTATTCGGCATCGGCGGGGTCGCGAATATCAAAAAATGTCGCGGTCGACCGCTTGGTCCGATCGGTGATGGCATGAACGGCGCTGGACGCTCGGGCCAGCTTAAGGATTTCCTTGGTGATCCCATGCATGTAGACCGCGAGCGAGACGCCACCGAAGCAGACAAGCGCTATGCGGAGTTCCTTTTCGCGCAAAAAAACGTCTCCGTCCCGAAAGGATTCGCGATAACGGATGATAATAACACCGCCACGCCGAAATTTGCGAGCGCCGTAAGAGGCAATTTCAGCGAAGTTGATCTTTGAGAAGTACCATAGGAGCGCAGGCGTCATACGCCGAGATACCGGTCTTGCACATCCTTGTTGCCGAGAAGGTCCGCATTAAGACCACTCCAGATGACCTCGCCCTTCTCCAGGATGTAATGGCGGTCCGCAAACGCGCACAGCGCCTCGATATCCTTGTCGATAATGATGATCGCCAGCCCGCTTTTCTTCAATGCCCGCAGCTTCTCCCATATTTCTTCGCGAATGAGCGGCGCGAGTCCTTCGGTCGCCTCGTCGAGAATGAGCAGCGTCGGATTCGTCATTAATGCACGACCGATCGCCAACATCTGTTGCTCGCCGCCCGATAGCTGATTGCCGCGATTGGATGCGCGCTCGGACAGCCGCGGAAACAAGTCAAATACGCGCTGGAGCGTCCACGCCGGGTCCGCGCTGCGGCGCCGCTCCGCCATCAGCAGGTTCTCGCGAACGGTGAGATTGGGAAATATCTGCCGTCCCTCCGGCACTAGGCCGACGCCGAGTCGCGCGATGCGATGCGGCAGCAAGCCGTCGATGCGCTCGCCGCGAAGCCGTATTTCACCGGCGTGCGGCGGAACCAGGCCCATCAACGAACGCACCGTGGTGGTCTTGCCCATGCCGTTGCGGCCCATCAATGTCACCACTTCCCCGTCACCGACGACAAAGGACACCCCGAACAGCACTTGACTGACGCCATAGAAGGTTGCGATGCGGCGGACCTCGAGCAACATAGGCGTTCCTCAAGTTTTGTGCCCGAGATAGGCGGCCCTTACCTCGGCGTTCGCACGGATCGCTTCGGGCGGGCCGGTCGCGATGGTGCGGCCGGCGACCAAGACGCTGATGCGATCGGCCAATGAGAACACCGTGTCCATGTCGTGCTCGACCAGAACGATCGTATACGACTGCTTGAGATCGGACAGCAACCGCGTCATGCGCGCGCCGTCGCGGCGGCTCATGCCCGCCATCGGCTCGTCGAGCAAAAGCAGGGTCGGACGCATGGCCAGCGCCATCGCAATCTCAAGCTGACGGCGCTCGCCGTGCGACAGATTCTCGGCGGCAATCTCGGCGCGGTCGAGCAGGCCAACGCGATCGATCGCCGCGCGGGCCGGCCGATCAAGCGCGGATCGCGCGCCGCCTCCCGCCAAAACCGGAAGCAATGGCCCGCCTGCGCCTGTACCGCCAGAGCGACGTTGGCCAGTGCGGTGAATTTCGGGAAAATGGAGGTGATCTGGAACGACCGGGCGATGCCCCGCGACGCCCTGCGAAAGGCCGGCTCGTTGCGTGATGTCGGCACTCGCGAATCGGATCGAGCCGGCGTCGGAGCGCAGCATGCCCTGCAACTGGGCGATCAACGTCGTCTTGCCGGCGCCGTTCGGACCGATGATGGCGTGCGTCTCGCCGCGCCTTACATCAGGAGTACTCCATTGGTCGCGACGAGCCGCGGCGAAACTTTTGGTCAAACCGGAAATTTCGAGCAGCACGTCGCCCATCACGCGGCTCCGGACCTCGTGCGGCGCACGACCATCGCCCAGAGATCGGCGAGCCCGCCGCGCAGAAACACGATCATCGCGATGATGAGCAGTCCGAAGCCAGTTGCCAACTGCGGTCAACGACGACAGCACGAGTTCGAAGATGAGGAACGTGGCGGCGCCGATCACCGGTCCCCATACCGTCGCGAGTCCGCCCAATACTACCATGACGACGAATTCACCCGAGCGGTCCCACGCCATGTCGACCGGGCTGATGAATTGCTGGCTCGCCGCCAGCAACCCGCCGGCGATGCCGGCGATCGTTCCGCCGACGACGAACGCCGCGAGCTGGTAGCGCCACGGCGGGATCCCGACGGCCACGACCCGCTCTCGTTCTGCGGCGATGGCGCGCATGACGATGCCGAACCGGCTCTCGACGCAGCCGATCGAGGACCAGCATGACCGCGGTAAGAACGGCGACGCGAGGTAGTAGAACGGTACACGCTGGCTGACGTCGTAGCCGGCGACATGCAAATCGTGCTCATGATCTGCAGACCGTCTTCGCCGCCGTATTTCTGCAGCGCGATGAGAGATAATAGAGCATCTGGTTGAAGGCGAGCGTGATCATGATGAAATAGGGGCCGCTCGTGCGCAGGCTGATCGCGCCGACGATCGCCGCGCAAGCCGTCGCCGGCCAGCGCCGCGAGCGGCAGCGAGAGCGCCAGGTTCGAGTGCCCGCGAGCCAGGCCAGCCCGACGGTTCGGCGTTGAAATCATGGTAGGCGAGGATCGCCACGACATAGCCGCCGGCGCCGAAGAGGCCGGCCTGGCACAGGCTGACGAGGCCGCCGAAGCCGACGACGAGATTCGAGCGCCACGGCGGCGATGGCGAAGACGACGACGCGCGTCGCGACCTTGACGAGGAAGGGTTCGCCGATCAGCCAGGCGATCGGCGGCACGGCGCGCGAGCGCCAGGATGACGCAGCGGCGCGACGAACCGGCCGCGCGGCAGCCGTGACGATGAGCGGCGTCCGGCGTCAGCCATGGGCGGGGAACAAGCCTTGCGGCCGGACAGGCGGAGGATCGCCGCCATCAGCATGAAGATCGCCATGCTGCCGAGCGCCGGCGTCAACAGCACGCGGCCGAACGTGTCGACGACGCCGACGAGCAGCGCGGCGACGAAGGCGCCGCGGATCGATCCGATGCCGCCGATGCACGGTGACGACGAGTGCGAGAATCAGCATCGGCTCGCCCATGCCGACCTGAACGGAAAGGATCGGCCCGGCCATCACGCCGGCGAGCCCGGCAAAACGCCGCGCCCACCGCGAACAGGCCGGAAAACACGAGCGGGACGTTGACGCCCATGGCGGCGGCGATCGGACGGTCGCTCGCGCCGGCGCGGACCCACATGCCGATGCGCGTCTGCATGATGAGGAGATAGAGCACGCCGGCGACCGCCAGGCCGGCGCGAGAATCGCCAGCCGGAACGCCGGATACGGCACGCCGGGGAAGATTTCGACCGAGCCCGACAGCGCCGTCGGGCAATGCCATGCGCAGCGGCGTCGGGCCGAAGATGATGCCGCGTGGTCTCGTTGAGACACCAGGATGAGCCCGAAGGTCACGAGCACCTGATCGAGATGGGTCGCGGCCATAGAAGCGGCGCAGCACGGCGATTTCCATAACGCACTCCGAGCACGCCGGTCACCGCGACCGGCGAGCGCCACGCGACACAACGAAATTGCCCGTCGTCGGTATCAGCGCGGCGGCGCGAAATGCGCCCGCCATATAGAGCGAGCCATGCGCCAGATTTATCAGGTTCATGATGCCGAAGACGAGCGTAAGTCCCGCCGCCATCAGGAACAGCATCACGCCAAACTGAATGCCGTTGAGCAATTGTTCAACGATGAGCGCGATAGACATGCACCCTCTCCGCGTCGCGGCCGCGGCCGCGGCGGCGGGGCACGCTCGGTCGCGCGCGTCCACCGCTCGGCCCCCATCTTATTACACTCTTTTGGCCCAGGCATGCGCAGCTTGGTCGGGCTGCGCGGCCGCCCCGACCGGCCGCGCTCCGCGTCCATGGCGATTTCGGTAGGAACAAAATCCTGGATTGGGCCGTGATTGCCATTGCATCAGGAAGTGGCCGCGGGCCGGATCGAATTGAGCGATGTGTTGCTCCCAGCGCGGGACCATCTTATTGATGTCTTTGCGGCGACTGGACGGGGCGTGGTCGGTCTGAGATATTGGATCACCGCCGCATGTCGCGGCGCGCTGTCTTGGCGAAAGCATGGGAGGATAGGGTGAGGACGATTTGCTGGGCTGCCATTCTGTGTGTCTTGTCGCCGCTGTCGGCTGCGGCGCAGGAGCCGGTCAAGATCGGCTTCATTTCGACCTTCTCCGGACCATCCGGCGGATTGGGCCAGGAATTGTTCGATGGCTTCAAGCTCGGCCTCAACAGCGTCGGCAACAAATTGGGCGGCCGCCCCGCCGAGGTCATTCAGGCCGATGACGAGGCGAAGCCGGACGTCGGTCGTCAACTGGCCGACAAGATGGTCGAGCGCGACCGCGTCGACATCATCACCGGCATCAACTTCTCCAACGTGCTGCTCGCCCTCGCCAAGCCGGTGCTCGATTCCGGAACATTCCTCGTCAACGTCAACGCGGGCCCCTCGCAACTCGCCGGCAGCCAGTGCCATCCGCATTTCTTCTCCACCTCGCACCAGAACGACCAGGACGCCGAAGCGATGGGCATCTACGTCCAGAGCAAGCGGCATCAAGCGGATGTATTTGATGGCGCCGAATTATCCGGCCGGCAAGGACTTCATCGCCGGCTTCAAGCGCTTCTACAAGGGCGAGATCGTGGCCGAGGTCTATACGGCGTTCGGCCAACTCGATTACGCCGCGGAAATCGCCCAGTTGCGGGCGGCGAAGCCGGATGGCGTGTACTTTTTCTATCCCGGCGGCATGGGGATCAATTTCGTCCGTCAGTATGCGCAGGCCGGCCTGAAGAGCGAGATCCCGCTGTACGGACCCGGTCCCTCGCTCGACCAGACCGTCTTGCCGGGAATCGGCGACGCCGCGCTCGGCGCTTTCGCGTCGGTCTATTGGGCCGAGACCTATGACGATCCCGCACAGCAAGAAATTTCGTCGCCGATTTCGAAGCCGCGTACCGACGAATTCCCTCGGAGAACGCCGCGCAGGCCTATGACGCCGCCGCGCCTGATCGCCGCAGCGCTCGATTCGATCGGCGGCAAGATCGAGGACAAGCCGGCATTCCAGAAGGCCTTGGAGACCGTCAAGTTCGATACGGTGCGTCCCGGCTTCCACTTCAACACGAACCACTTCCGATCCAGGACTATTACCTAACGGAGATCGTCAAGGACGAGAAGGGGCGCCTGATCATGGGACTGCGCGGCTTGATCGCCAAGGATCACCATGACGCCTATGCCAAGGACTGCAAGATGCCGGCGGACTGACCCCGGCCGCGCCGGCTGCCGCAGCGTGCGATACCTGCGGGTCGGCGGACATATGAGCGAGCCGCTTGCTGGAGCAGTGACGCCCTGCAACGTGTCGGCAGCGATCTTATTTAGGACGCGAAGCTCAAGTATCCGCGGTCGGTGAAATTCGTCGCGGCGCTGCCGAAGACGCAGACCGGAAAAATTCAGCGCTTCCGCCTGCGGCCCGGCGCGTCATGAGAATTGCTACGAGGCCGAGCATGAGCAGATAGATCGCGCCGAGGACGGCGAACATAAACGGGTCATTCGTAGCGGATCACGGCAACATCGTCGTCGTAAGAGAATAGCGGTGTCTGCGTTTCGAAGCCGGGCCGATTTGCCGCATAGGCGAGCACGCGGTTGAGCATGAATTCCGTCACGTCGACGATTTGCGTGCCCGACAGGATCTCCGTTACCGCGTGAAAACTCAGGTTTTGCAATTCGTCCGAACCCGCGATCTCGCCCTGTAAGCTATCCGCATGAACGATAAAGAAACGCGCATCAAAGCGGATCGGACTAATCGGCGAGGTGATGGCACGGCCGAAATAGGTAAGCCGACTGAGCCCCGGAGCAATGCCGCGACGCTTCCAGTCCGCCCAAAACGCAGACGCGGCCGCGCCGACGTCTCCATCATCCGCCAGCATCAAGCCGGTTTCTTCGGCGGTCTCGCGCACCGCCGCGATGGCGATTGCCGTAGCGGCGGCCCTATCGCTGCCAACATTCATCTTGAGCACTGCGAAGGATTCGAGCGGCGTCGCCGCGTTCACCGAATAATCTTCCGCATCAACGCGGCCGCCCGGAAAAACGAAAAACCCAGGAAGAAAGGCCGATGCGCGGTTTCGTTGGCCCATTAAGACTTCCGTACCCTGCTTGCCCTCACGCCAGATTATAAGTGTGGCGGCGTCACGCGGCGTGGCAATCGGGCGGCCCGGGTCGGCACGTCCATGTCCCAGCGGACGAGTCATCATGTATCGAATAGTAAAAGCCACTTGCGCAAGGTTCAATCCTAAAGAGAAAATATATATTGTTCGAATGGGGGATCGCAACAAGCTCAACTGTTCGGTTCACAGGGGCAGAGCCAGCTTCCGGTGGCCTGCCGATTGCAAGCGATTGTCGTTGAGCTTGGGACGCTAATTTGTATCCGCTCCGGAAATGGCGAAGCAGAATGTGCACTTTCGGCATGGCAGAGCGAGTGCGGTTTTCAACTCGATATGCACTACAAGTTGTTCCTTGCCTCACTGCAAGGTTGAGCAGCCGATGGGCTTGACTGCTCTCTCCCGGTTGCGCTGTCGGCGAGCTGTTCTTTTCGAGGTCGCGGCGGCGGTCGGCCGGATCGGAGCATAATTGCTTTCAAGCGTGGCCGATGCAAACATGCGCGGCCGTCGTGGCCAGGAGCAAATTGTCAGTGGCGTATCATCAGCGCTTTTCGGATTGGGCGCGGTTGCCGCCTCAAGCACAATACGAGATCGCCAAGAACGCGGCGACACGTGCGCGCCAGCTCGAAGCGCGGCTGCACGCATTCGTGACAATCGAAAGCCCATCCGTCGGCCCATCGCAGAACGGTTCGCTCGCCTTGTTGCCTTATGTCGCAAAGGATCTGTTCGCTGCGCCAAAGCATCGGCCGAGCGGCGGACTGGCGGCCGTTGTCGATCTCGCTTTTGACGGCTACGCCGATGTTCTGCGGCGCCTCGACGATGCCGATGCATGCCGCGTCGGCTTTACGGCGATGACCGAACTCGCCTACGAGCCGTCCGGCTACAATTCCACTTCCGCGTATCCGCGCAATCCGTGGAATCTGGATTTCATTCCCGGCGGTTCGTCGTCGGGATCGGCCGTCGCAGTGGCAAGCGGAACCGCCGTTGTCGCGCTCGGCTCGGACACCGGCGGATCGATACGCATTCCCGCCCATTGCAGCGGCGTGACCGGCTGGAAGCCGACTTGGGGCGCGGTGAGTGCTTCCGGTGCATTGCCCCTTGCTCCGTTTCTTGACTGTGTCGGCCTGCTCGCGCGCAGCGCCGCCGAGCTCGCCCCCGCGGCCGCCGTGCTGTCGGAAGACGCGCAACCGCGCGCCGCGATTGATCGGGTCGTTCTCTTGCACGATGCTTTGGATGCGGCAGAGCCGCCTGTTCGGCGGGCCTGTGAGGACGGTATCGATGTCATGCGGGCTTGCGGCATTGCGGTTTCGCATGCCGAAGGATTGCCGGCGATCGAAGCGATCGACGTCCACGCCTTGCGCGTCATGCAAGGCGAGGCGGTGAGAATCCACGCTGGTCTGCTCGATCATCCGGCGATCAGTCCCTTTCTGCGCAAACGGCTTGCGAAGGGTCTGGCGATCGATGACGCCATGCTGTCGGCAAGCCGCGCCGCGCGGCTGCAATTGGCCAGGGATTTCGCGGACAAGATTTTGGGCAAGGCCGATGCGGCGGTTTTGCCGGTGATGCCGATCCGCACGCCGCCCTATCGCGACGTCGATCCTGCGTCACCTTCCTTCAGCGGCCGCCAGCTGTACGCGCTCAGCTCGCTACTGCCGTTTCGTCAATATGCTGGGCTTCCCCGCGGTGGCGATTCCGGTGGGCTTCGATGATCGCGGCTTGCCGATTGCGTTGCAGATAATCGGCCGTCCGGGCCGCGACGGCGATCTCATCGCTCTCGCCGCGCGGCTACAGAAAAAAACCGATTGGCACGCCCGCATTCCCGCCGCGATTGGCGATCTCGTCGATATCCGGGAAGGGCTGCTCGCATGACAGAACCGCCCGCTGCCGCCGCGCTCTCGGAATTGCGCGTTCTCGATCTGACGCGCGCGCGCGTGGGTGGCGCGAGCCTGTTCAAGCCGCTGCCGTTCGGCCGCGCCTGCACGCCGGAAGAGATCGGCACCATGATCGCGTTCCTGGCGTCCGATCATTGCAGTTATAACAGCGGCTCGGTCGTGACCATTGACGCCGGCGTGTCGGCACGCAGCTTTAATTTCTGACATCAGCGGGCGAGGACAACCATGCCGCATCTGACAACCGACGACGGCATCAAGCTCTATTACGAAGAGGTCGGCAGTGGGATTCCGATCGTCTTCGTGCACGAATTCGCCGGCGACTTTCGCTCCTATGAGATGCAGATGCGCTATTTCGGTCAACGGTACCGCTGCATCGCCTACAATGCGCGAGGCTATCCGCCATCCGACGTGCCCAATGACGGAGAGAGTTATTCGCAGGAGCGGGCGCGTGATGACATCCGTGCCGTGCTCGACGCGCTCAAAATCGACAAGGCGCATATCGTCGGATTGTCGATGGGCGGTTTTGCGACTCTGCATTTTGGTTTCACCTACCCGGACCGCGCGCGCTCACTGGTGATCGCGGGTTGCGGCTATGGCGCTACCCCCGATAAACGCGCACAATTCGCCGAAGAAGCCGAGGCTGCCGCCAAGAATTTCGAGCAACAGGGCATGACGAAGGCCGCCGAAGGTTACGCGCTCGGGCCGACGCGCGTGCAATTCCAGAACAAGGACCCGCGCGGCTGGCGCGAGTTCGCCGACCAGCTCGAACAGCATTCAACCGAAGGCGCGGCGCGCACCATGCGCGGCGTGCAGAAGCGGCGCCCGTCTTTGTTCGATCTCGTGGACAAGATGAAGACCATCTCTGTGCCGACGCTGATCATGACGGGCGACGAAGATTGGCCCTGTCTTGAACCGGGGCTTCTCATGAAACGGACAATTCCGACCGCCGCGCTTGTCGTTATGCCGAATGCCGGCCACACCATCAATCTCGAAGATCCAGCGGCCTTCAACCAGCACATCGCCGAGTTTTTCCATACGGTCGATGTGGGGGCCTGGCGCAAGCGCGACCCGCGCGCAACCGTGTCGGCGATCCTTGGCCGGTAGCTGAAAGCGCCGTCTCAGGTCGTCGTGTAGCCGCCGTCGACCAGCATGTCGGCGCCGGTCATGAAGCTTGCTGCATCGCTGGCGAGAAACAGGGCAGCCTGGGCGATTTCGTCCGGCTGGCCAAGCCGGTTCAGCAAGTGCTTGGGGCCGGCGACGCGGCGGGCGGTTTCCATATCGCCGAACCGCAGCACCAGCCGCTGAGTCTCGACGGCGCCCGGCGACAGCGAATTGACCCGGATATTTTGCGCGGCATGGTCCACCGCCATGGCCTTCGCGAGTTGAATGATCGCGCCTTTCGAGGCGCAATAGGCCGCCCGCGCCGGAGCGGCCACCCGGCCAAGCTGTGACGCAATATGAATGATATTGCCGCCGCCCGCCGCGATCATCGTCGGCAAAACGGCCCGGCTCATCAGATAGGCGCCCATGACGTTGACGGCGAACACCCGCGTCCACATCGGCGGGTTCGATGTCGACCACGGTACCGTTCGGATCATCGGTCGCCGCGGCGTTGACCAAAATATCAATTCTGCCAAAAGCCGACTGCGCCGCTTCGGCGGCGGCGCGGGTGTCGGCCTCGAGGCTGACGTCGCAAGCCGAGCGCCTGTGCACGTCCACCGGCGCGCGCGATTATTTGCGCCGTATCCTCCGCCGTGGCGGGATTTATATCGGCACACAATACCGCGGCGCCGGCCGATGCGAACCGGTGGCGATGGCGCGACCAATCCCGTTACCAGCCCCGGTGACGATCGCCGCCTTCCCGGTGAGTGCCGGCTGGGTCATGGCGATACCGGTGCCTGCGAACCGGCCGCCACGGCGGCGCGGCCGAGATAGGCCTGATGGACGCGCTCATCCTGCTTCAACGCGCTGCATGACCCCGATGCGATAATCGACCCGGTCTGCAAGACGTAGCCACGGCTTGCCGTCTCAAGCGCATAGCGTGCATTTTGCTCGACCAGGAGAACGCTGGTGCCGGCAGCGTTAATCGACCGGATCGTGCGGAAAATATCCTGCACAATCATAGGCGCGAGCCCGAGCGACGGCTCGTCCAGGCACAGCAGACGCGGCTCCGACATCATCGCACGGCCGAGAACCAGCATCTGCTGCTCGCCGCCGCTCAGCGTGCCTGCATTCTGCGAGGCGCGCGCTCTCAACCGCGGAAACATGGCGAACATTTGCTCGATGAGCGATCGCACTTTTGCGCCTTCTTTACGAAACTTGAAGCCGCCAAGCTCGAGATTTTCCCGCACGGTAAGGAATGGGAACACATGGCGGCCTTCCGGTACCAGCGCGATGCCGAGATTGGTGCGTTCGTCCGGACGCAAACGGGTTATATCGCGTCCCTGGAACCGAATCACGCCTGCGCGCGGAATAAGCGCACCGGCGACCGCCCGCAAGGTAGTCGATTTTCCGGCCCCGTTTGCACCGATCAGCGTGACGACCTCGCCTTCTTCAACGTGAAACGTAGATGTCCCGGCAGGCAGGCACCTGGCCATAGGCCAATTCAAGTCCTTCGGCGGCGAGCAAGGCAGTCATTGGATTTCCGCCCCCAGATAGGCGGCTATCACGCCTCGGTGGGCTTGCACTTCGGCAGGCACGCCCTCGAACAAATACTGGCCGTAGTCCATGACGATAATTCTGTCCGCGATCTTCATCACAAGATCCATATTGTGCTCGACCATGACGACGGTGATACCGCGTTCGCGCAGTTTCGCGATCCGCGTCAGCAGCGCATCGACCTCAACCGCGTTCAGGCCCGCTGCCGGCTCGTCGACCATCAGCAGACGCGGTGCGGTCGCGAGCGCGCGGGCGATTTCGAGCATACGTTGCTCGCCATAGGACAGCGAGCCGGCGGTCATTTGCGACCGGCCGCTGAGCCCAACGAAGGTCAAAAGATCCATCGCCTCGTCGCGGCAGCGCTTGTGGTCGCGGCGGAAGGCGGCGCCGTGCACGATATATTGCCACGCGGGGATATCGTGACGGGTATGAAACCCGGCGATGACGTTCTCAAGGACGGATAGCTGTTTGAACAGGCGGATTTTCTGAAATGTTCGCGCCAGCCCGTGGCGCACGCGCCGGTGCGCGCCCATGCCCACGAGATCGATCCCATCAAATGTCATGGTGCCGGCATCCGGCTGGTAAATGCCGCTTATGAGGTTGAGAAGCGTCGATTTGCCGGCGCCATTCGGCCCAATAATGGAAAACACGACCCCGGCGGGAATCGTCAGCGAAATGTCGCGTACCGCCTGCACGCCGCCAAAACTCTTCTGCAGCCCTTCGGCCCGAAACAGAATGACGTTATCGGCGCCCTGGGTTGGTGCGGTGTTCACATAATGGGTAGTGGGGGTCATGTGCGGATCATCGTATCGCCGGCAGCCGTGCGTCGCCGCAGACACGCCGCGATGCGCCGCCCGGCTTGCACTATGCCGCCTGGCATGAACAATACGACCAGCGTGACCGACACGCCGTAAACGATCAGGCGCAAGTCGCCGATTCCACGCAACAGTTCCGGCAGCACGGTCAGCAATATGGCTCCCAGGACTGGGCCGATCAGCGTTCCCATGCCGCCGACAATGACCATCGCGAGAATGGTGAATGACTCCGTGATGAAGAAGGCATCCGGAACCAGCGTGCCGACAAAGCTCGCGTAAAAGCAGCCCCCGGCACCGGCGACCGCGGAACTGATGGCGAAGGCCAGCACCTTCCATTTCTGGCAAGTAATTCCGAGCGAGGCGGCCGAGACCTCGTCTTCCCGGATCGCGGTCAAGGTTTCTCCGATTGGGGAGCGAACCAACTGGTCAAGCAATATGTAGGTCAGCAGCGCAAAACCAGCCGTCAGATAGAAAAGATTGGCAAGATTATTGAATTCTATTGCTGGCAAGCCTGGAATTCTCAACGCCGGCGGCGGCGGGATGGCGTAAATTCCCAGCGGGCCCTGGGTGAGGCTAATCCAGTTAAGAAGAATTTGGTATGTAATGACGGCAAAGCCGAGTGAGGCGATGGCAAGATAATGCCCGCGCAGGCGAACGGCAAAGATCGACAGCAGCATACCGGCTAGTCCCGCGAGCAAGACTCCGCAAGCAAAAGCCAGCCAGAACGGCATGCCAAGCTTCATAATCATTAGCGTCGACACATAGGCGCCGATGCCATAAAACGCTGATTGGCCGAGATTGAGCTGGCCGGCGTAGCCGAGAACGAAATCCAATCCAACCGCCAGCAGTACATTGATCGCGCAGACGATCAAGTTGGTGCGCCAATAGGAATCGGAAAATATCATTGGCAGCAGACCAATCACGATTGCTGCCATGATGAACCAAAATCGCCGAGACGAGAGAATGGCGCTGCCGTCGCCGATACCCGGCAGACTCGGTGGTTGTGGGGCTAGACATTTTCTTCGCGTTTCTCGGCGATAAGGCCGGTGGGCCGCACGGCGAGCATCAGCAGAAGCAGTGCAAAAACGACAATGTCGATGAGGCCAGGATCGAGAAATTGGGTGGTGTAGCTCTCGATCAGCCCGACGATTAGCCCGGCGATAATGGTTCCTTCGACATTGCCAAAGCCGCCGATAATCACGATGGCGAAGGCCTTGACGATGACAGTCGTGCCGGCAAAAGGTGTAAGCACTAGCACCGGTCCGAGCATTGCCCCGCTCATCCCCGCAAGCGCCGACGCAATGATG
>CAVSQC010000021.1:0-11275 GCA_963729845.1 uncultured Alphaproteobacteria bacterium | reverse complement strand
TAGTGTTATGTACGTCTCCCTTCGACTTTACACATTACGTATTGCTAGCAAATCTGCCGGGACGCGTAGCCCGCGCTTGAAGCATTTCCAGGCGATGTCATAGTTGGATCCATGTTCACGGTGCCCACCGAATTCTATCGAAACGCGGACAACGTAATCGCGATGGGGCCTCCGGCCGATACCGGGTTGCGGCTGATTTGGTATATGTGCGAACGGATCGGGATTTCGAATCTCGGCGGATGCGACGTTCTGGATTTCGGTTGTGGTGCCCGCTTCGCGGAAACGATCTCGCACCGAGAGGTTCCTTTGAAAACCTATGTCGGCATCGACATCTACAAGGAGATGCTCGATTTCCTCCAGGCGAACGTCACCGATCCACGTCTGTCCTTCTTTCACATGGACACGCGCAACCCATTCTATAATGCAAACGGATTCCCCTTGACGCCGGACACCGTGCTGCCGGTCGGCGATCGCATGTTCGACGTTATGTGCATGTTCTCCGTCATCACCCACCAGCTTCCGGAAGATGCGCAGGCGATCTTCCGTATCCTGCGCCGGCACATCAAGGAAAAGGGTCACATGTTTTTTTCGGCCCGCCTGGAAGACGGCGATTTCGGCTATCGCGAATATTTCGCCGAAGCTCCCACCCACCTTAGCGTCTACACGCCCGCTCTGCTCCGGACATTGCTGGAGAAGTCCGGCTGGAGAATCCTCTCGGTCGAGCCCCGCAATCCCGGTGGCCTGCCGATCGCGGACTCGCTTCTGTGCGCGCCCGCCTGACTGGCATCAAAGCACGAGGACCCGACATACTCGCGCCTCGTCGGCAGGCGCATCATGGCGAGGGGCGCCAAAACGTTAAATCTTTCTGAGTATTACTACTTTTACGAGCATCAAAATGTTCGGATATTCCGTCTACAAATGCGGCGCAGCCGATAATTGACTCCTTATGGCCGAATAGCTTTGGAACAGCCGCGTCGCCGCCACCGGCACCGACACGCCGGCGGCTGAGCCGTGGCCGTCGAACCTGATCGACGCCGAGGCCCTGCGTCAGCGGGCATTGCCTCTGTTGGGCCTGCCGCTGGGCGAGCAGTTCGTGCTGAAGCCGGTTGGCGCCGAGGATTCCGCCAAGGACGGCGCCTACGAGTTCTTCCTGGTGGCCGGCGGACCAATCTCGACAACGGCATCGCTACGCCGGCCAACACGGTAGTGATCAAATGATCGGGCGATCCGTCCCGGTTGGGTCACCGGGACGGCGCACAACGATTCTTATTGCAAACTGACCGCGCTGGTCGGGCTGCCGTTGGTGGCGTTGTGAGCGAACTCGATTGTTGCCCCAGCTAATAATTTGCCCGCCACTCGCTACAAAGAGACCGACATTGTTGAAGAGAACGGCTGAATTGTTCATGGAAACCGAAGCGTTCGCGCCGGACACGGAGACCCCGGCGCTCGAACTGGGATTGCCCTGGCCGATAATGGTCACGGCGTCCAGCGACATTCTTCCGGCGCCGGTGCCAGAAGGCACGTTTTTCACCCCGGTTTTAGTGTTGCCGATCAACGTGTCTTGTACGAAGACGAAAACCGTTCCCGAACTCGGCTCAACATAGACGCCGGCCTGAGTGAAGTCCTGAATGTGACAATGCACGATGCGCACTATTCCGGCCGCGTGCACATTGACCCCGTTGAGGCCGCTCCCAAGGCCATAGATGTCCAGTCCATACAATTCGACGACGTCTGTCGCCCCTGCGCTGATGGCGATACCGTCCGTGCCGGCGACCAGAACGCCACCCTCCACCGAGTCGCATCGCAACGTGATAGCTTTAGTGATGGTGAGGGCGCCAAAGCCACCCGGATCGAGACAGTTAATTTCACCGCCGGCGGCTGTCTTCGAGATGGCGCCGGCGAAGGTTTTGCAGGGCGCGGTACGGCTGCATGGGTTCGCATCGTCGCCGACGCCGGATATCCAGGTCCGGGTAGCTTGCGCATGGACCGGCATGGCGTAAGCGCCTACCAGCGCCAGCGTAGCTATTAATACGGCAAACATTCTCTTCGATGAAAAGGTCATGTGACTGCCTCCTCCATAAGGCCTGAACCAGCTATTCTTCATATAAAGTAATATGAGTATCCAACAATCTTGTGTGAAAAACGCGGATGAGGGGAAAAGTCAGTGAAATGCTGCGGTTATATGCAAATATTGATATTTTGCTTCGCGAGCTCGCTTTCGTCAACCGCATCGCCGCCGCGGCCGGCGCCAGGTTTCAGGGGTCGGATGCTGGACGCGCTCAGATGCTATCCACCATCAGTTTTTCTCGATAGAGGCCGCTGACTTGGCTAATTAATTTCCAAAGAAAGACGATTGGCAAAAGATTAAGAAAAGATTAGGGACGGGGCGACGGTCGCGGCTATACGAAGAGAACAATTCTCCATTCAGCTTCGACGCGATTGCCGAAATGATTGCCAGATAAATCGCGAAAAGCAGGACCACCGTCACGACGAGATGGTCGCGCGTGTCAAACAATAGGCGCTAGTTTCCGACCACGCACGGCCAGATACAGCCCGTCAGAATAACTCTTGGCCATTAGCCATTTTGCACTCCTACCACAAAGCCCCGCACAGCCGCAGGGCGGTGTAGGCCCATACAAACGCACCAACCAATTAACCGCGCCTCGCTATTTCGGTAGTCCAATTTCGAACGAAAAAATATTTTCGGATTTCGCTACCTAGTGCTGCTCTTTTGCGGTCGCGTTAACGTCCAACCAACGGCCAGCTTCGACAATGCCGCTAACGGCTTTGTCGCCGCATCGATCTCAGCGGCTGCAGAACTCAGCGTGTCCAACAGCGTTGCCGCGAGTATCGCTAGCAACGGCGTCACGGCCAAAGGCGCCGCGGATCGTTCGGCTCGCGAACTCGGTGAACAGGGTCAATCTCCAGGGCATCAAGCCCGTGGGCGGCGGCACGGAGAGCTCGACGAGCCTTGGGGGCAATACGAACGCCGGTAACGAAGCGCCGGGCGCGCGGAGCGGCGCGGTGGGCACGCTGCAATAGGGTAGCGCTCCGCACGAGAATGGCCTCGGATCAACGCGATCTGCGGCCCTTATTTAATCTGGGTTCCACTCTACGGGACGGATTGGTGCTACACTGTTGTTTCACCACGGAGCTTGCATCGATGGGCGGTGCGCGGGGAGACGTAGCCGGAAATGGCGACTGGACCGATCCTGGATTATCTCTCGCGTTCGCGCGACGCATTCCAAGCCGCGATCGGTGATCCCGATCTTCGCGCAAACCCTTGGCATCATTGTCGATCGCGTTGCGGCGGCTCTTGCCGGTGGTAGGAAGTTGCTGCTCGCGGGTAACGGCGGCAGCGCTGCTGACGCGCAACATTTCGCCGGCGAGTTTGTGTCCCGGTTGAATTACGACCGCGCGCCGGCCGCGGTCATCGCGCTCACGACAGATAGCTCGGTGATCACTGCGATCGGCAACGATTACGGGTACGAGCGCGTGTTCGAGCGGCAGGTGTTAGGACTCGGTCGGCCCGGCGACGTGCTGATCGCGCTCTCAACCTCGGGGCGCTCGCCCAACATCTTGCGCGCGATCGACGCGGCGCGTGGCAGCGGATTGCTGACCATCGGCTTTACCGGCAAGACCGGCGGCGAGATGCCGGCGCTCTGCGACCTGTGTCTGCGGGCTCCGGTGGACGCGACGCCGCTGGTCCAGCAAATCCACATCGCCGCCGGTCACATCGTGTGCGCCCTCGTGGAGGAGCGAATCTTCCCCCGTAACGGGCGGTGAATCAACTCGACGTGGCGCGGCGACGGGGCTTAGATTGGGATCCACAAAAAAACAGGTAAATGACGGAGGCAACTTGGGGGTGGCGCGTGGCAGGATCGCCGACCTGGTTAGGGCGCCGCTAAGCGGCGCTTTCCCCAATGGATCAGGGCCTGCCACCGTTGGTTTCCGTTATCAGAGCGGCGGAAATCAGTACGCCCGCCGCTACCTGTTCCTGCAAGGCATGGCGACCCAATTCTTCGCGGCGCTTGGGTTCGCCTTGACTAAACGCGGGCGCAACGTCCATCGCGTCAATTTTAGTCCCGGCGATCGGTTGTTTTGGCAATTGCCGGATTCAGTTGCCTTCCGCGGCACGCTCGGGGAATGGCCGCTTTTCCTAGAGCAGCACATCAACGAATGGCGGATCACGGACATTATTCTTTTTGGCGATTGGCGCCCGTTGCATGCGGCGGCGATTCGCGTCGCGGCGTTGCGCGGCATTCTGGTTCATGTGTTCGAGGAAGGCTATTTGCGGCCGAACTGGATCACCTTGGAGCAGGGTGGCGTCAATAATAACTCCTCGCTGCCGCGCGATCCGGCTGCCTTTCTTGAGGCCGCGGCGACGTTGCCGCCGTGGCAGGACGGTGTCCCTATTGAGGCGTCGCTCTACGACCGCGCGATTCCGGACATCATCTACAATGGCTGCAACTGGCTGTTCGGTTGGCGTTATCCGGGCTATCGCTCCCATCTCCCGGTCCATCCGATGCGACAGTATGTGGGTTGGATCAGGCGTGCGTTGCGCGCCCCTGTGACACGCCGGCGCTCGCAGATGACGTTGCAATCGCTGGCGGGCGCGCATGATCGGTTTTACCTGGTGCCCTTGCAACTCGATGGAGATTCGCAGCTCCGCATCAACTCTCGGTTCAAGGGGTTGGGGCCGGCGATCGAGACGATTATTGAGTTATTCGCCCGTCATGCCCCGGCGGATACGTGGCTAGTGCTCAAAGAACATCCGCTCGATGCGCAACTGATCGATTGGAGCGGTATCGCAAGCGCAACCGCGGCACGATTCGGGGTGACCGACCGCATGCTCTATCTGGTCGGTGGCAGCATCAACGATCTGGTCGGGCGCAGCATCGGCGTGGTGACCGTCAACAGCACGTCCGGTTTCCTCGCCCTCGCGCTCGGACGACCGGTGGTAACGCTCGCGCGGCCCATTTACGACATGCCGGGACTAACTTACCAGGCGGGGCTCGATCGATTCTGGCGTGAGCCGACCGAACCGGATCCGACGCTATTCGACGCGTTTCGCCGCGTGACCGTCGACCGCACGCAGATCAATGGCGGCTTCTTCACGCGACAAGGATTGGCTTTGGCCGTCGCTGGCGCGGTCGAACGATTGGAACAAATCCGGCGCCGCCCAGGCATTGACAACTATTTCGGTCGTGCCGGCCCGCTCGTCGGGAACGCATTGGGTGAAGAGTTGCGCGCCGAAGCGGCGGCGGCGATTAGCCGGAACTTCGGACCCCGGCGTCAGACGCTTCGAGGCCAGGTCGCCCTTCCATCAACAGGTCTATCGTCTCAGCCAGCATCCTCGACATCGAGAATGCGTCCGCGGCCCATTTCGCGCCGATCTCCCCCATCCGGCAGCGCCGTTCCGGGACCGCCGTCAACATCAGGACGCGTGCCGCAATTTCCTCGGGCGTCGGACTGGTGCTGGTGACGAGCCCGGTCACACCAGGAATGAATGCCTCTGGCGCCCCGCCCGCCGGCGTCGAAATCACCGGGACACGCGCCAATTGCGCTTCGATCAAAACGTTGGGAAGCCCCTCGAAATCCGAAGTCAACAAGAACAGGTCCATCTTCGACAGCCAAAAGCCGACGCAAGATGACAAACCCGACAAATAGAAAACGGTCCGCGACACCGAGCGCCGCGACCCTACTCGTGACGTGGTGGCGCAACACGCCGTCACCGACCAGAATGAACCTTGCATCTGGCCGCTCCTGCTAATATTTTCGCTGCCGCATCGATCCACAACAATGGCCTCTTGTTCGGGTCGAGCCGCATGACCGTGCCAAGCGTCAGTGAGCTAGGTGCGGTGCGCGCGTCGAAGCGCTCGAATCGCGCCTGCGCGGTCGTGTCGCCCACCATCGGCAGGGCGGTGACGCCGTTGCGGATTACCGCGATCCGCCCCGGATCGATGCCGAGCCAGTCGGCAAAACGCGACGCCGCGAATTGCGAGTTGACCGACAAAGAAACATTGTCGGCGGCAAGCAGTGCCTTGTAGATGACATCATATTCTGGCCGGTAGCGATCCGGCCGGTCGATCGGGCGGCACCGATCGCGCACTGAGCACGATCCGGGGCACCCGCGCCAGGATGGCGGCCAATCCCGCGTTGTAAACCATGCCATCCTGCCAGATATGGAGGATGTCGGGTTTGCTCGTGTTGATTTCGTCCGTCAGCTTGATCACCGTCCGCCGCATGCCGCTCGGGAGCGATTGCAGCGGTTGAACCGCCGGTCGCACGCGGGACGATGCTCAATGTCGCCGCCATAATCGGGAAAATCTCCGATCTCCTGCACGCGAATTCCCGCCCGCTCGAGTTCTTTACTGAAAAACAGGCTGTCGACGCGCGAGGTAAGAGAGCGAACGATCACGCGCACGCTCAAATGTCGCGCCTGATCGCGTGAATTGAGACCCAGCGCGGTGTAGACGAACTGCCGCTCGCCGCCGCCTGCGCCCAGGGAGCCGGCGATCATCATCACCGATTTGGGCGCGCGCCGCCGCGACGGATCCGTCCCACCACGTTCCGCCAGCGACGTTTCGAGCAGGGAGCCGAGTTCGCCGTCATGCCGGCGCGCGTGCGCCGTTTCCCGTCGCGCGGGTCCTTCCGCAGCTTGGCGACGAGGCCGCCGACGTCGCTGAGTCTTTTGCTGAGGCGGAGATTTGCCGCCAACCACTGCCGGCGCCGCGCGCCAAGACGCGACATGGTCTCCAGCCAGGCCGCGTCCTGCTCCGGAAACAACAGCGCCAACTTCGGTGAACATGTCGCCCGCTTGGGGCTCCGCGGTCGCGCCACGGCCGCCGCAGCAACCAGATGCGCGAAAGCGAACGGCAATTGCGCGTAGCGTGCTTCGATAATCCCGACGCATCTCCACGGCGTCGGATTGGCGCTGGATGGTCGCCAAAAGCGCGCAAAAGGCGTCTTGCGAGTGAGGAAACCGGGAAATCATGCCCCGCCAACGCGCGATCGACTGCTCCCGTTCGTCCTGTTGATCGAGCAAGCGCGCGGCGATCAGTTGAAATTCCTCGCAACGCGGATAGTCGCGGATGATCGCAAGCACCTCACGCGCCGCCGGCACAGCGCGGCCATTGGCCCTCGCCGCGTCGTGAAGCTTGGCGACGGCCAGACGCAAGCCGCGCGTCGGATGGCGTTTTCCTTTGCCCGCGGCGATGCCCGCGGCCGCCGCCTCACCGATAATGTCGATTGCGGACTTATCCATTCGTGACCCAATCATCTCTTGTTTTGTTGCGCCAATGCGGCAGGGTCGCGCCGGCGCGACCAACGTCGATGCGACAGCCGGGTCAATTCGAAAGCCGGCCTAATCAATTCGTAAATCGGAAAGACGTTGCAGGTGCCGCGGCCCAGTGGTGCCGGAACGATCGTCGCGGTATCGAACCCGGCGCCTCGCCAATTCTCCCATAAGGCATAATCGATCCGATTGTTGGCCTCGATCTCGCGGCGTAATTGGGGGAGAGATCGCCCACAGTCAGCGGCTGCCACGCCGCTTTCCTGCGCAAATGCTCGGTCGTGTTCCGGTGCCGGACCGTTTCGGGCGTGCCGAGATCTCCCGCGATCGCCGCCATCACGCGGTCGCGTTCGGTATGGGCGCCGACAAACCAAAATTGCCGCAGCGTCTCATTGATCAATTGATATTTGTCGGCGTCCGCCATCGCGAGAAGTACGGGCCAAGGCTTCTCCAACCAGCGCGACAGCAAAAAATACGCAATAAAATTTCGGGGCAAGGCGGCCAGATGGAGGCGAAAATCGTATATACCGCGCCCGCGGACGAGGTATTTGACCATGCGGTAATTATAGAGCGAGACTTGCAGGCTGGCCGGATCGCGCAAGAAAACGATCCGACGAATCTCGCGCCCAGAAAAATGCCGTTCCAACGAGCGGCCGAGAAAATGTCCCGCGAGCGCGCGAAGGTTTTGCGGCGGCGGCATGCCGGATTCACGATAGGGACGGCCGAGCGCGGCCGCGGCATAGGATGCCGCCGGCGGATACCAATATGTGCCCGGCTTGGCGTGATCGATCAAATGATGTTCGATCGACGTGCCTCCGGTCTTGGGCACATGCAGCAGAAAATGGATGGGCGGGGATGACGCGCTCATGGGGCGGCGTGGCGGTGGACGGGCGGACGAAATTTAATCATATACTTAAACCTCAAACCAATAAGCCACGATCCGGGATCATCGTCCAGTCGGCGGTCGGATTTCCCTTACGTGGCCGCCGCAGCGAACGAGTTTGTCTTGAAGGGAGCCAATGAAACAGACATTCGCCGTTCTGGTCGCAATCGCCGGTGCATCTTCGACGGTCGCGATTGGCGCCTTTGCACTCGATCGGCCAGCGTCTACCGCCGATGCCGTTGCGTCGATTGCCGCGCTCGCGGCAGCCCCGACGGCGTCATTTTCGAATGGTGTCTGGCGTACGTCGCCTGGGCAGCCCACATTCTACCTTCCCCAAACGGGAACTTGCGCGGAGAATCACCTCGTCAACGATGGCGGCGCCTGTATCGACACGACCGGTGGCGACGGAAACAGTTGGAAGGCCAATTTCGGGCCGACAATACAATTCGAGCAATTCGGCGCGAAAGGCGACGGGGTTGCTGACGACAGCGCGGCGATCAACCGGGCGATTGCTTATGCCTGCACGTCGGGGGGCAAAATGATCGTGCCAGGGCAAGCGAGCGTTTACGCCGTCGCGGCGCAGCTCGTCGATCATTGTGGCACCCGCGTGTTCGCGAGTTCTCAGTCGAATCAATGTTTGGTACACCGGGTTTAACGACGTCCCCAAGGCACCCGTCATCTTCAAATGGATCGGGGGCGGGTCGGCGACGCCGTTCTACATGGTCGATATCGGCGCGCCGTCCGATACCGGGACGACTGGCCGCCGTCTTTACGACGACATGTGGACCGGCGTCATGTTCGATTGCGACGGCGCCGAGGGCTGCGGTGGCGCGCTGGTGCATTCCGTCGCCTACTCCTACTACAATATGAGCGCATGGGAACCGCGTCCCGCGATCCAAGTCGCGAACGGCCGCAGCGCCGCGAAACAAAATCTGCTGAATTTGCGTACGACGAAAGGGCTATCGGTCGGCATGTCGGTGGCGTCATACGTCTCGACGACAGCGAGCGGCGCCAGCGCGGCCGGTCAAAATATTCTGATGGTGGCGGGCGGACGATACCTTACCAAGGGGATGGTCGCGTTAAGCGGCTACATTCCTGCAAACGCGCACATTACGAATATCAAACTCGGAGAGGGCGGCGAGGGCAAGATTACGCTGAGTCAAAATATCGCTTATTCCTTTTCCGGCAGCGAACCGGTCAATTTCAGTCGGTTTGCGCCTGGTGCGCAAATCGCGGCGATCATCGGTCCAACACAAATCGCGCTGACGTCAAACATCCAGTCCGCTTTTTCCGGCGACGAGGAAGTTGGCATCGGCGGCGAAGGCTTCCGCTTCGACGTGACGCCAAATCTCGACGAAGCAAACGACACACAAATCAATACTATTAATGCTCTGACGGTACGAAACACCGGTTCCGGAATCCAAGGACCGGCGATCGTTCTTGGCGCGACGAATGTAGCAGAGGAGGGGAGTGGCCGATCGCTAACCCATTACGGAAATTTTTCGGCAAACCAGGTCCGATATCTTGAATGCTCATATATTTGCAATGCGGCGATAGCCATTGTTCTCGGAAGCGCTGATCACAATCTTTTCGGCCTGATCAACGCAGGCGCGCCGAATGTCAGCGCGGGCGGGTCGCAGGTAGTGGTCGCCGGTTATCTACCGGATGCGCGAACACGCGGAATGATGGACACGGCAAGCACGTTTGACGTCGGTGAGATAAATGGAAATTTTACGGTCGAGGGAACCGAGCTAGGATTTGGAGCGCCAACGGAGCTTCTTGCCATCGATCTACGCAAAGTCGATTTAGCGGGCGATCTCGCCGGTATCGCTGTCGGTATCGGCAACCACGGTGTGCAGTGGCGATTTGACCGCATCGGTCAATGGAACCGTAACGATGCCGTCATCAATCACAACGGTGTGCTTCACCGCGGGCAAAGTCTCTTCTCCAGCACTGCCGTTGTTCCCAATAATCCGAGGGGTTTGACACCGACGACCGATTGTTTGCAAGCTGGCGGTGGCGGCGCGATGGCAGGACTCGGAACAGACGCGACCTCGGACACCGGACACACGTCCACCATTTCTCCAGCGGTCACCGGGGCCATTGACGTGTCGATCAGCGGGATCGCCTCGGTATTGGGCGGTCACGGCGCCGCGACGCTTTATCTGTACCAAGGAACTGGCGCAGCGCCCGGCAACGGCGTTACCTCGTCCGGGTTGTCTCTGGCGATCGCCAACTTCCAAACAGTCTCGGGTGGTGCGACAACCAATTTCACGTTGACGGGCAAAGTGTTTTTTCCCGCCGCCCTCGCTTATCCGCCAACGAAGTCGATCTGGGTGGATATTTGCGCGGGCGCGGGCTCGGCGGGTGAGACGGTCACACTAAGGAACTTGAGCGTCAGCATGCGCGAGCATGATTGATGGAAAATTCGAACGGGCAGGACTTGGTTCGGCAATTGATGGAGCTTCTGCTCCCCGCCATGCGCGAACGCGTGGCCACGATGGGGGTCGAGGCTTCGGGTGCCTTTGAATTCTATCGCGTGGCTACCGAACGGGGCCGGGTCTTTAACAACTATGAAATCGGCGTCGTCGAATTGATCAAATCGCGATTTCCTGCACTGACCGAAATTCACGAGGTTGGGTGCGGTTGGGGCCAATTGGTTTTTTTGCTCGCATGGAGCGGTTATGTCACGACCGGCTTCGAGATCGACGAGAGACGCTATGCCGGTGCCGCACATTTTCATCGGGTACTGCGCGATCTCGATGAGCCGCGCGCCAGCCGGGCCCGCATCCTCAACGAGTTCTTTCCACCGTTGACACGGCCCAATCCGATCGGAACGCTGGCACTCTCGACGAACATTGTGATCGGCAATCCGCGCTTTGTCGAAGAGCAGATTCTCTGGGGTCTGACGCGCTACCAGTATTCGGTGGTCAATATCGACCGGTTCTGTTACGAGCGGCCCGCCTCCGAGCGTCGCACCTTTATCGCGCGAGTGGAGGCCATGGGCCTGACCAATCGGGGGTTGTTTCATGACGCGGGCGCGCAAGGGCAGTTCTTCTTATTCGAGCGACGGGATCACGGGAGAAGCCGTTCCTAGT
>CAVSQC010000020.1:0-53993 GCA_963729845.1 uncultured Alphaproteobacteria bacterium | reverse complement strand
GAACCGGTGTTGCCGCCGTGAGAGGGCGGTGTCCTGGGCCTCTAGACGAAGGGGACCGCGCCGGCTGTTCTAGGCTTTCGCGCGGAGAGGATCAAGCATCGCCGGTCGGCGGCACTATGCCATAATCGCGGCATGACCACGGCCCTGTTCACGCACCCCGCTTGTTTCGCCCACGACACCAGCCAGCGTCATCCGGAATCGCCGGCGCGCCTCCGCGCGGTGCTCGACGCGCTCTCGGGCGACGGGTTCGCGCGCGTTGGATCGGCGCGAAGCGCCACGCGCCACCCGCGAGGAGCTGGCGCTGATCCATCCGCCGCGCTTCATCGACGCGGTGATGCGCGCGATCCCGGCCGAAGGTCATTCGGCGCTCGACCCGGACACGATCATCTCGCCGGGCTCGGGCGAGGCGGCGCTGCATGCGGCGGGCGCGGTCTGCGCCGCCGTCGACGCGGTGATGGCGGGCGAGGCGGCCAATGCGTTCTGCGCGGTGCGGCCGCCAGGCCACCATGCCGAGCCCGAACGCGCGATGGGGTTCTGTCTTTTCAACAATGTCGCGATCGGCGCCGCGCGGGCGCGCCAGCATCACGGCTGCGCCCGGGTCGCGGTGGTCGATTTCGACGTGCATCACGGCAACGGCACCCAGGCGGCGTTCGCCGCCGACGGCGATTTCTTCTACGCCTCGACGCATCAATCGCCGTTTTATCCCGGCACCGGCGACGCCGACGAGGTCGGAGTCGGCAACATCGTCAACGTCCCGCTCCCGGCGGGGTCGGGTTCGGCGCCGTTCCGCGCCGCGTATGACCGCACGATTCTTCCCGCCCTTGCCACATTTCGGCCAGAATTTGTTTTAATATCAGCAGGATTCGATGCGCATCGGCGCGATCCGCTGGCACAACTCATGCTTGAAGAGGACGATTACCGTTGGGTAACCCAAGCGCTGCTCGACATCGCGGAAAGCTGGGCCGGCGGCCGGGTCGTTTCAACCCTGGAGGGCGGATACGATCTGACCGCCCTTGGGACCAGCACCGCTGTCCATGTCGCCGCGCTGATGCGGCGCTGAGTCAGCGGCTTGCCGCAAACGCTTGGTCTGCCTAAAGTATCGGCAGGGGGCAATGGATGGGAGACAACATTCCCACGGATATCGCCGCACTCAGTTTCGAGGACGCGTTGTCGGAACTGGAACAGATCGTGCGGCGACTCGAAAGCGGCAGCGGCAAGCTCGACGATGCGATCGCGGCCTATGAGCGCGGCTCGCTTCTGAAGCGCCACTGCGAGGCGAAGCTGCGCGAGGCGCAGGCGCGCGTCGACAAGATCGTGATCGGCGCCGACGGCAAGCCCACCGCAGAACCGGTGTCCCTTGACTAGCGAGGCCTGGACCGTGGACACGGCGTTCGACACCGCGCTCGCCGACGCCGCGCGCGAAGTCGACGCGGTGATCGACCGGCTGATTCCGGTGCCGCCGGGTCCCGAGGCGCGGGTGTTCGAGGCGATGCGTTACGCGGCGCTCGGCCCGGGCAAGCGGCTACGGCCGTTCCTGGTGATGGCGAGCGCGCGCCTGTTCGGCGTCGCAAGGCGCAGCGCGCGGCAAGTCGCCGCGGCGGTGGAGATGGTCCATGCGTACTCGCTGGTCCATGACGATCTGCCGGCCATGGACAACAGCGATCTGCGCCGCGGCCGTCCGACCTGCCACAAGCAATTCGACGACGCCACCGCGGTGCTGGCCGGCGACGGGCTGTTGACCCTGGCGTTCGAGGTGCTGGCGAACCGCGATACCCATGGCGACCCCGCGGTGCGGTGCGAGCTGGTAGCCGAACTGGCGCTTGCCGCCGGCAGCCAGGGCATGGTCGGCGGCCAGATGTTCGATTTGATCGCCGAGCACCGGCCCGATCTCGACATCGGCGCGATCACCCGCTTGCAACGGCTGAAGACCGGGGCGCTGATCGCCTTTTCGTGCGAGGCCGGCGCGATTCTCGGCAAGGCGCCGCATGAGGCGCGGCTGGCGCTGCGCGGCTACGCACACGATCTGGGGCTGGCGTTCCAGATCGCCGACGATCTCTTGGATGTGGAGGGCTCGACCGAGGCGACCGGAAAGCCGGTCGGCCAGGACGCCGTCGCGGGCAAAGCCACCTTTGTGTCGATTTTGGGGGTGGAGCGCGCGCGGGCGCAGGCGAGACTTTTGGTCGATCAGGCTGTTGCACATCTTGATATATTCGACGCCAACACCGAGTTGTTGCATCAGACAGCGCGCTTCGTCGTCGAACGCCGGACCTGAAGGAAGAACCTATGGCGAGCGAAACGACTTATCCTCGTAACACCTCGACCCCCTTGCTCGACGACATCGACAATCCGTCCGATCTGCGGCGGTTGACGGAGTCGGATCTCAAGGCGGTCGCCGACGAGCTACGCCAGGAAGTGATCAACGCCGTGTCGGTGACCGGCGGCCATCTCGGCGCCGGGCTGGGTGTGGTCGAGCTGACGGTGGCGCTTCATTATGTTTTCGACACGCCGCGGGACCGGCTGATCTGGGACGTCGGCCATCAGGCCTATCCGCACAAGATGCTGACGGGGCGGCGCGACCGCATCCGCACCTTGCGCCAGGGCGGCGGCTTGAGCGGCTTCACCAAGCGCTCGGAAAGCGAATACGACCCGTTCGGCGCCGCGCATAGCTCGACCTCGATCAGCTCGGCCTTGGGCATGGCGGTGGCGCGCGACCTCCAGGGCGGCAATAACAATGTCATCGCGGTGATCGGCGACGGCGCGATGTCGGCGGGCATGGCCTATGAGGCGATGAACAACGCCGGCTCGATGGATTCGCGGCTCATCGTCATTCTCAACGACAACGACATGTCGATCGCGCCGCCGGTCGGCGCGATGAGCGCCTATCTGTCGCGGCTGCTGTCGTCGAAGGAGTATCGCAACCTGCGGCATTTCGGCCGCCGAGTGGCGCGGCTGCTGCCGGTGGGGTTGAGTCGCGCGGCGGCGCGCGCCGAGGAGTATGCCCGCGGCATGGTCGCGGGCGGCGGCACGCTGTTCGAGGAGCTGGGCTTCTATTACGTCGGCCCGATCGACGGCCACAACCTCGACCATTTGCTGCCGGTGCTGAAGAACGTCCGCGACAGCCACGACAAGGGGCCGGTGCTGATTCATGTCGTGACCCAGAAGGGCCATGGCTATCCGCCCGCCGAGGCCGCCGCCGACAAATATCACGGCGTCGTCAAGTTCGACGTCGCGACCGGCGCCCAGGTGAAGGGCAAGGCCGGCGGCGCCCTCCTACACCAATGTCTTCGCCAAGGCGCTGATCGCCGAGGCCGAGGCCGATCCGAAGATCGTCGCCATCACCGCCGCGATGCCGTCGGGCACGGGCCTCGACAAATTCGCCGAGCGTTTCCCCGACCGCTGCTTCGATGTCGGCATCGCCGAGCAGCACGGCGTCACCTTCGCCGCCGGCTTGGCCTGCGAGGGCATGAAGCCGTTCGTCGACGATCTATTCGACCTTCCTGCAGCGCGCCTACGACCAGGTGGTGCACGACGTCGCCATCCAAAGCCTGCCCGTGCGCTTCGCCATGGACCGCGCCGGGCTGGTCGGCGCCGACGGCCAGACCCATGCCGGCTCGTTCGATGTCGCCTATCTCGGCTGCCTGCCCGGCTTCGTGCATCATGGCGGCGGCCGACGAGGCCGAGCTGATGCACATGGTCGCGACCGCCGCGGCGATCGACGACCGGCCTTCGGCGGTGCGCTATCCGCGCGGCGAGGGCATCGGCGTGGCCGTTGCCGGCGCGGGGCGCGCGTGCTCGACGATCGGCAAGGGCCGCATCGTCAAGGAGGGCACCAAGATCGCGATCCTGTCCTTCGGCGCGCGCCTCCAGGAATGTCTGAAGGCGGCGGAAGAGCTGGCGAACATGGGCCTGTCCACCACGGTCGCCGACGCGCGGTTCGCCAAGCCGATCGACACCGATCTGGTCGAGCGCCTCGCCCGCGAGCACGAGGTGCTGATCACCATCGAGGAAGGCGCCGATCGGCGGCTTCGCGAGCCACGTGCTGCATCACCTCGCGCATAGCGGCGCGCTGGAGAGCGGCTTGAAAATCCGCCCGATGGTGCTGCCCGACCAGTTCCTCGATCACGACGCGCCCGCGAAGCAATACGACAGCCGCGAAGCTGAACGCCGCGCACATCGTCGAGACGGCGCTCGGTGCGTTGGGCCGCGAAATGCCGGCGTCCGCCCGCGCATGAGCGCGGCCGACAAGCGCCTCGATCAATTGTTGGTGGAACGCGGCCTGGCCGAGACGCCGCGCCCGCGCCCAGGCGCTGGTCATGGCGGGCGAGGTGTGGTCGCGGCGACAAGCGGCTCGACAAGGCCGGCTTGCGCGTCGCCGACGACGCGCCGCTCGAGGTGCGCAGCGCGATCATCCTTGGGTCTCGCGCGGCGGCATCAAGCTCGACCACGCGCTCTGACCATTTCCGCGTCGATCCGAGGGACAAGGTCGCGCTCGATATCGGCGCGTCGACCGGCGGCTTCACCGACGTGCTGCTGGCGCGCGGCGCCACGAAGGTGTATCGCGGTCGATGTCGGCCACGGCCAGCTCGCTGGAAGCTGCGCCAGGACCCGCGCGTCGTGGTGCTGGAACGCGTCAACGCGCGCTATCTCACGCGCGAGCGAGATCCCGGAGCCGATCGACCTCATCGTCTGCGACGCCAGTTTCATCGGCCTCGAGACTGGTGCTGCCGGCGGCGCTTGCGCTCGCAGCGCCGCGGGCGCGAGCTGGTCGCGCTGATCAAGCCGCAGTTCGAGGTCGGCACGGGCCGCGTCGGCAGCGGCGGCGTGGTGCGCGACCCGGCGTTGCACGAGGAAGTCTGCGCGCGCATTTCCGCCTGGCTCGGCGGGCAGCCGGGCTGGCGCGTGCTCGGCGTCACCGAAAGCCCGATCCGCGGCCCCGATGGCAATGTCGAATTCCTGATCGGCGCGCGATATTCGGCGTGACCGACGTCACGCTCACCATCGAACGCATTGGCGTGCGCGGCGACGGCGTCGCACGCCACGAGGGCAGGGCGGTGTTCCTGCCCTTCACCGCGCCGGGCGATGTCGTGCGGGCGCGGCTCACCCGAGACAAGGCGGAACTGATCGAGATCGTGTCGCCGGGACCGCGCCAGGAGCCGCCATGCCCTCATTTCGGCGACTGCGGCGGTTGCAGCCTCCAGCATCTTCCCGACGCGGCCTATGCCGCGGCCAAACGCGACTTTGTCCGTGAGGCGTTGGCGCATCGCGGCCTCGATCCCGCGCTCGTCGAGCCGCCGGTGCGCGTGCCGCCGGCGACGCGGCGCCGCGCGCGGCTGGCGATGACGCGCAGCGCCATCGGCTTTCACGCACGGGCGAGCCACCGCATCGTCGATCTGCGGAGCTGCGTCGTGCTGGATCCGACATTCGGTTGCCGTGGCGCAGGCGCTGCGGCCGCTCGCGCTCGACGCGACCGCGTCGCTGACCTTGGCGGACACGGGCGTCGATCTGCTGCTCGATCTGCGGCGCCCGCCCGATCTCGCGACTCTGGAAGCGTTGGCGGCCTTCGCCAGCGAGCGGGATTTGGCGCGGCTTTCCTGGCGCACCGCGGGCGAAGCGCCGGTGCCGGTGGTCCAGCGCCGCGCGGTGCAAATGGATTTCTCCGGCGTCAAGGTCGATCTGCCGCCCGATTGTTTTTTGCAGACGACCACGGCATCGGAAACCGCAATGCGCGGCCTCGTCCTCGCCGGAATCAGCAACGCGAAGCACGTCGCCGACCTTTACGCCGGCGTCGGCACGTTCAGCTTCGCGTTGGCGGCGAACGCGACGGTCCACGCCGCCGACGGCGACAAGGCCGCTATCGCCGCGCTGCAATCCGCCGCGCGCCGGGCCGGCGCGCCGATCGCCGGCGAAACCCGCGATTTGGATAAGCGGCCGCTTCTCGCCGACGAACTCGGCCGGTTCGACGCGGTCGTGTTCGATCCGCCTTACGCCGGCGCCGCCGCACAAGCGAAGGAACTGGCGCGCACATCCGTCAGGCGCGTCGTCGCGGTGTCGTGCAATCCGGCCAGCTTCGCGCGCGATGCCCGTGCGCTGGTCGATGGCGGCTATCGTCTGACGCGGGTCGTTCCCGTCGATCAGTTCCTGTGGTCCGCCGAGGTGGAATTGGTGGCGTGGTTCGGGCGGTAATCGGTGCTGGTCTTCGCCGAATCGAATGCTATATAGCCCCTGATGTCCGAATTCGATTTTCCGACGCATGAGAGCGATGCGCCGCCGGTCCCCGCGCCGGCCCCGGCGCGCGCCGCGCCGCCCTATCTGGCCACGCTCAACGAGGCGCAGCGCCAGGCCGTCGAGGCGCTGGACGGGCCGGTGCTGGTGCTCGCCGGCGCCGGCACGGGCAAAACGCGGGTGCTGACGACGCGGCTCGCGCATCTCCTCTACATGCGTCGCGCGTTTCCGAGCCAGATGCTCGCCGTCACCTTCACCAACAAGGCCGCGCTCGAAATGCGCGAGCGGCTCGAAAAGATGATCGGCGCCAGCGCCGAGGGCATGTGGCTCGGCACGTTTCACTCGATCGCCGCGCGCATCCTGCGCCGCCACGCCGAAGTCGTCGGCCTCAAGCCCAACTTCACCATCCTCGACACCGACGACCAGCTCCGCCTCGCCAAGCAGATTCTCCAGGCCGCCGGCTTCGATGACAAGGCGGTGCCGGCGCGCTCGTTGCTCGGCGCGATCGAGCGCTGGAAGGATCGCGGCCTCACGCCCGACAAGGTCGGCGCCAAGGACCGGCCCGATCTCGCCAACGGCAAGGCGCCCGACCTCTACCGCGCCTATCAGGAGCGCCTGCTCGAGGTGAACGCCGCCGATTTCGGCGACCTGCTGCTGCACAATCTCACCATCTTCAACAGCGCGCGAGGACATTCTCGCCGACTATCAGCGCCGCTTCCGCTACATCCTGGTCGACGAATACCAGGACACCAACGTGTCGCAATATCTGTGGCTGCGCTTGCTGGCGCAGCAGCACAAGAATTTGTGCTGCGTCGGCGACGACGATCAGTCGATCTATTCGCTGGCGCGGCGCCGAGATCGGCAACATCCTGCGCTTCGAGAAGGATTTCCCCGGCGCCACGATCGTGCGCCTCGAACAGAATTACCGCTCGACGCCGCCGATCCTCGCCGCGGCCTCGGGCCTCATCGCCAAGAACGCCGGCCGCCTCGGCAAGACGCTGTGGACCTCCTCCGAGGGCGGCGACAAGGTCGTGCTGAAGCCGCTCTGGGACGGTGATCGAGGAGGCGCGCTGGGTCGGCGAGGAGATCGAGGCGCTGCAACGCAAAGGACAGGGGCTGGGCCAGATCGCGATCCTGGTGCGCACCGGGTTCCAGACCCGCGAGTTCGAGGAACGCTTCATCACCTTGGGCCTGCCGTATCGCGTCGTGGGCGGGCCGCGCTTCTACGAGCGGCAGGAAATCCGCGACGCGCTCGCTTATTTGCGGCTGGTGCATCAACCCGCCGACGATCTGGCGTTCGAGCGCATCGTCAACGTGCCGAAGCGCGGCATCGGCACCTCGACTCTCGAAAACCTGCATGTGCTGGCGCGATCGGCGCATGTGCCGCTGACCGAGGCGACGGCGCGCCTCGTCGGCAGCGACGAGCTGAAGCCGGCGGCACGGCGCTCGCTCGGCGATTTCCTGGCGCAGTTCGACCGCTGGCGCGAGGCCGCGCGCACGCTGCCGCACACCGAGCTCGCGGAGGTGATCCTCGACGAGTTCGGCTATACCGGGATGTGGCAGGCCGACAAATCGCCGGACGCGCCGGGCCGGCTCGAGAACCTGAAGGAACTCGTGACCGCGATGGCCGAGTTCGAGAATCTCGACGGCTTCCTCGAGCATGTCGCCTTGGTGATGGAAAATACCGAGCGCGGCAACGGCGAGATGATCAGCGTGATGACGCTGCATGGCGCCAAGGGTCTCGAATTCGACATCGTGTTCCTGCCGGGCTGGGAGGAGGGGCTGTTTCCGAGCCAGCGCTCGATGGACGAGAACGGCCTCTCCGGCTTGGAGGAGGAACGCCGCCTCGCCTATGTCGGGCTGACGCGGGCGCGCAAGCGCGCGTTCATTTCCTATGCGGCCAATCGGCGCCTGCACGGCCAGTGGCAGTCGGCGATGCCGTCGCGTTTCGTCGACGAGCTGCCGGCGGATCATGTCGAGCTGGTCGCGGAGCCGGGCCTGCCGACCGGCGCGCGCGGCGGCTTCGCCGAATTCGGCGGCGGCGATTCCTGGCCGCGCACCCGGGTGATGGCGCCGCGCTCGTTCAAGGCGCCGCTGATCGAGGGCCGCGCCACGCGAATTTCCGAACCGATCCCGGCGGGCGCCGGCCAATACCGCGCCGGCGACCGCGTGTTCCACCAGAAATTCGGCTACGGCACGGTGGGCGCGGTCTCCGACGACAAGCTCTCGATCCATTTCGACAAGGCCGGCAGCAAGATGGTGATCGCCAATTTCGTCGACCAAGGCCGACGTCGACGGCCGGATCGGCTAGAGTTGGCAAGCGCGCCGTTGAGCGCGGAGGGGAAACGCCATGAAGACCGTGACGATTGCACTCGCGAGTTCGGGTAAGGGCAAACGGCGGCCGCGCGGGCCGGTCCGCACAGCGACGCGCCGGGGCGCGCTGATCGCCTTCCCGACCGCCGAGATGCTGTGGAAGTCGATCCGCCCGAAACGGTGGCAGATCCTCCGCGCGATGATGGGCGCCGGTCCGCTGACCATTCGCGAGGTGTCGCGCCGCGTGAAGCGCGATGTCAGCCTGGTCCACGCCGACGTCCATGTCATGCTCGACGCGGGCATCATCGAGCACACCAAGACCGGACAGGTCATCCTGCCCTACGACGTGATCCATATCGATTTCGCCTTGCGCGCGGCATGACCGTCGCGTTGTGGCGCCTGGCGGTCGAGCTTGACGATGTCGCCGCCGCCGATGCGGTCGCGGCGGCGGTCGGCGAGCAATGCGAGGCGGTCAGCGCGTTCGAGCGCGGCGCCGGCTGGCGCGTCGAGGGCCTGTCGCGCGACCGGCCGAACCGGGCCTTGCTCGAAGCGTCGCTGGTGCTGCTTGATCTGTCGGCGGCGGTCGTTCTCGAATCGGTGCCGCCGCGCGATTGGGTCGGCGAGAACCAAGCCGGCTTCCCGCCGATCCGCGCCGGACGATTTTTCATCCACGGCTCGCACTATCGCGGCACGGTTCCGCGCGACGCGATCCCGATCCTGATCGATGCCGCCACCGCTTTCGGCACCGGCGAGCACCCGACGACGCGCGGTTGCCTTGCAGGCTATGGAGATGATCGCGCGGCAGCCGCGCCGAATTCTCGATATCGGATGCGGCACCGGCATTCTCGCGATCGCGGCGGCGAAGCGCTGGCATCGGCCGGTGCTCGCGTTCGACATCGATCCGGAGGCGGTGCGCGTCGCCCGGATCAACGCCCGCCGCAACCATGTCGCGCGCGCGATCCGCGCCGCGGCCGCGCCCGGTTACCGCCATCGCGACATCGCGCGCCGCGCGCCGTTCGACCTGGTGTTCGCCAACATCCTGGCGCGGCCCTTGATCGAGATGGCGGCGGACCTCGCGCGTGTGCTGGCGCCGGGCGGCGTCGCCATCCTGTCCGGCCTGCTCGCGCGGCAGGCGCCGGCGGTGCTCGCGGCCCATCGCGCCCAGGGCCTCTTTCTTCGCGGCCGAATCGCGTTAGAAGGCTGGCATACGCTGACGGTTGCCAAGCGAGCGGATTGATGTCGGGACTTCAGGCGCTGATCACGGCCATTCTCCAGGGCCTCACCGAGTTGTTTCCGGTGTCGAGCCTCGGTCATGCCGTAATCCTGCCGCGCCTCCTCGGCTGGGGCTTCAGCGAGAACGATCCGAGCTTCCTGCCGTTCCTGGTGGTGCTGCACCTCGGCACCGCGGCGGCGCTGCTGGTCTATTTCTGGCGCGACTGGGCGCAGATTGTCGGCGCGTTCTTCGGCGTCGGCGGCGCCAAGGAGCGGCGCGAGCGCTGGCATCTGTTGTGGCTGATCGTGGTCGCGACCATTCCCGCTGTGGTCCTGGGCGCGGCGCTGGAGAAATTCTTGCGCCATCTGTTCGGCGCGCCCGAGCTGGCCGCCGGGTTCCTGATGCTGAACGGCGTCATCCTGTTCGCGGCCGAGCGGCTGCGGCGGCGCGACGCCGGTCTCGGCACCGCGACTGAGATGGGTTGGCAGACGGCGCTGGTCATCGGCTTCTGGCAAAGCCTGGCGCTGATACCCGGCATTTCGCGTTCGGGCGCGACCATGGTTGGCGGCTTGTTCGGCGGGCTGCAGCACAAGGAGGCGGCGCGGTTCTCGTTCCTGATCGCGACGCCGATCATTCTCGGCGCGGCGGTGCTCGAAGTGCCGCATTTCTTTCATCATCAGTCGGCGAGCGGCGGGTTCGGGCCGCTGGTCTGGCTGGCCGGGATCGTCGCCGGCATCACGGCCTATGCCAGCACCGCCTTTCTGATGCGCTATTTCGGCCGCCACGATTTCGAGGCGCTCGATCCCTTCGCGTATTATTGCATCGCGGCCGGCGGCATCGCGCTGGCGCTTTTCCTATGGGTGTTGTGATGAAACCGATATGGATCGCCATTGCGGCGATTGCTCTGCTCGCCCCCGCCGCGCGCGCGGCCGACAAGGTGGTCGCCGAAGCGACCGGCGACATCAACGGCGACGGAGTCAAGGACCGCGCGCAGCTCATCGCCGACGGCGACGATGTCGATGTCGCGGTCTATCTTTCCGCCGGCGGCAAGCTGCCGGCAAAGCCGACGGTGCTCAAGAAAGGTCTGGGCGAGTACAGCGACGTTGCCGGCCAGGAGCCCGAGATCGCGATCAACGCCAAAGGCTCGCTCATCATCGTCTTCAAGAACGAATTGATCGGCCGCGATCGTTGGCATTTGCAGTACACCATCGCCTGGCGCAACGGCGCGCTGGTGGTCGCGGGCTACAGTTTCGAGTATCGCGACACGCTCGATCCCGGTCGGAACGGCGCCTGCGATTTCAATTTATTGACCGGGAAGGGTAAGGCTTCCGGCAAGCCCGCGACGATCCCGGCGCATCCGGTGCCGTTCGCGGCCTGGAGCCAGACCGACATCCCGACCGGTTGCCAGTTCGACTAGCCGAAACGCAAAGGGCCGCGACCCCGCTAGGATCACGGCCCTTCATTCCCTCCGAAATGAGGTTACGCGGCGTGACGGCCGTTCTCGTTGGCCGCCGGCAGCGCCTTCACCCGGCTTGGGTCGCTGACATGCGACAGGATGAAGGGAATTTCCGAGCGGGTGACGCCGATATCCGCGAGCGCGCGGTCGTCGAGCGAGGCAAGCTCGCGATAGGCTTGCTGGTATTTCCGCCACCCGTCGAGCCGTTCGCCGACGCTGTGGAGGGCATGACCGAGAAAATCCAACATGGCTAAATCCCCATGGTTCTATTGCGTTGCACAATAGGTAAGGGATACTGCCTAAGATATGAAGCTCTACCGTTGCAAAACAGGTACTTAGAAAACGCATAGACCACAGAAGATTAGCAAATTCGTCCGGTTTTAGAGCGATTTGTTCGCATCGCTTTGTGCGACCGCAACATAATTACTCCGGTCCAAGGCCACCGATTTGACCATCGCAAAGACCGGCTTTCCGACCGCCAAATTCAGTTCCCGGCTGGCCCGCAGGGTGATCCGCGACCACAGCATCGCGCCCTTTTCCGGGGTGCCGATCCGCATGCGGACATCGACCACATTGGCGTTGTCCTGGTCCGGCGCGATCTGGGTCACGGTCGCCGGCAGGATGTTTCGGATCGATACCTGTTCCGGTTTGACGGTCGCCAGCGCCACGTCGTTGGCGCGGATGTGCGCCCGCACCCGCGTGCCGAGCGGCAGGCCAAGCTTGGACACGCGCAGCCGGCCGCCGGGAAAAGCGAGCTCGCTTAGGCCGAAATTCAGATCGTGCCCGGCGACGGTGGCGCGGATCACGGCGCCGGCGTCGTAGCGGCCCGTAAGGGCGCGCAGATCGACGCGGCTGGTCAAGTCCTCGACCGGGCCGACCGCAACGACCTTGCCCGCTTCCATCAGTACCAAGGTATCGGCGAGGCGCATGTTCTCGTCCATGTCGTGGCTGACATAGACGATGGGAAGGTTCAGCTCGTCGTGCAGCTTCTCGATGAACGGCATGATCTCGGCCTTGCGGGCTTCGTCGAGCGACGCCAGCGGCTCGTCCATCAGCAACACGCGCGGCCCCGATAGGAGGGCGCGGCCGATGGCGACGCGCTGCCTCTCGCCGCCGGAAAGATCGCCCGGCCGCCGTTCCAGCAGATCGCCGATCCCCAACAGCGCCACCACCGCGTCGAACGCAATCGCGCCGCCGTTGTCGCGCATGCCGTACCGGAGGTTGCCGCGCACCGAGAAATGCGGGAACAGCCGCGCTTCCTGAAAGACATAGCCGACGCGCCGGCGTTGCGGCGGCACATCGATGCCGTCGGCGCTGGAGTAAAGCGTCTCGTTCTCGATCGCGATGCGGCCGCGATCCGGCTTCAACAGGCCGGCGATGGCATTAATAAGCGAGGTCTTGCCGGAACCCGACGGGCCATAGAGCGCGATAATGCCGGCGCTCGGCGTCGAAAAGCGGGCATCGAGCTGAAAATCGCCGAGCCGTTTCTCGACCGCGACGTCGATCATGCCCGCTTGCCGTTGAGCCGGGCGAAGCCGCGGTCCAAATCGGCGATCAGATCGTCGACATCCTCGAGCCCGATATGGAGCCGCAGCATCGGCCCGCTATCCCACTTGGTCGCGGTGCGCAGCCGCGTCACGCGCGGCGCGGTGATCAGGCTTTCGAACCCGCCCCAGCTCGCGCCGAGGCCGAACAGATCGAGACCGTCGAGCATCGCGTCGACGGCCGGCTTGGCGATGTCGCGCCGGAGGACGATGCTGAACAGGCCGCTCGATCCGGCGAAATCGCGTTTCCAGAATTCGTGGCCGGGGCAATCGGGCAGGGCGGGATGCAGCACGCGCTCGACCTCGGGCCGCGCCTTGAGCCATTTTGCTACCTTCAGCGCCGCCGCTTCATGCGCCCGGAGCCGCACGCCGACGGTGCGCAGTCCCCGCAGCGCCAGGTAGGAATCGTCCGGCGCCGCGTGATAGCCCAATTGCAGCGCCGAGGTCTTCACCGGCATGAAACTGTCCTTGGTGCAGACGCACACGCCCATCATCGCGTCGGAATGGCCGACAATGTATTTGGTCGCCGCCACGATCGAGACGTCGACGCCCATGGTCAGCGGCCGCAGGAAAATCGGCGAGCCCCAGGTATTGTCGAGCATGGTCGCGATGCCACGCGCCTTGGCGACGGCGACGATCGCCGGCACGTCCTGCACCTCGAAGGTCAGCGAGCCGGGGCTTTCGAGATAGATCACCTTGGTGTTGGGCTTGACCAGCGCCGCGATTCCGGCGCCCACCATCGGATCGTAGAAATCGAACGTGACGCCGAACCGTGCCAGGAATCCGGTGGTGAAATTGCGCACCGGGCCGTAGACCGAATCCGGCACCAGCACGTGGTCGCCGGCCTTGAGATAGGCGAGCAGGGCGGTGAAGCACGCCGCCGCGCCCGAGCATACCGCGACCGCGCGGGCCCCGCCCTCGATCGCCGCCATCGCCTCTTCCAGCGCGAACTGGGTCGGCGTGCCGAAGCGGCCATAGACGACATCGTCGAAGCGCCGCGCCTCCGACGCCTCCCAATGCGCCACGCTCGGATGCAGGATGGTCGAGGCGTGATAGACCGGCGGATTGACCACGCCGAAATTCTCTTCGGGCTTGCGCCCGGCATGCGTGATCAGCGTATCCGGCTTTTTCGATTTCGATTTCATGCCTTCTCCGCCGCCCCCGTCGCCACCGGCGTGTCGCCGGGCAGGCCCCATTCCGCCCAGGAGCCGTCATAGACCGCGACATCGTCCCGCCCGGCGAGATAGAGCCCGAACGCCAGCACGCACGCCGTCACGCCCGAGCCGCAACTCGTCACCACCGGCTTGTCCGGCCGCACGCCGGCCGCGGCGAAGCGGCGCTCCAATTCCTCGCGCGGAACGACGGTCTTGTCCGCGGCGTTCGTCAGCAAGGAATAAGGGAGATTGAGGCTGCCGGGAATCCGTCCCGGCCGGCGGCCGGGCCAAGGCTCGGGCGCCTTGCCTTCGAAGCGCTCGGCCGTCCGCGCGTCCAATACCTGTTCGGCCTTGCTGGTCAGGTTGGCGAGGAGTTGCGCCTTCTTGCGCACCAGCTCCGGACGGAATTTGACGCGATAGAGGCGCTGCGTCGGCGATGGTATCGCCGCCGTCACCGGGCGGCCCTCCGCAAGCCATTTCGGCAGCCCGCCGTCGAGCACCGCGACGCGGTCGTGCCCGAAGACGCGGAACATCCACCACGCCCGCGTCGCGCTGACCACGCCGGCGGAATCGTAGATGACGACACGGTCGTTCGCCCCGATGCCGAGTTTGCTCACCGCCGCGCCGAATTCCATCGCGCCCGGCAGCATATGGGGCAGGGGCGAGTCGATGGTCGGCGATCTGGTCGATGTCGAAGAACACCGCGCCGGGAATATGGCGCGCGCGGTAATCCTCGGCGGCGGTCGGCGTCACGCCCGGCATCTTGAACGAGCCGTCGACGACGCGGACGTCGGCGTCGGTCAGGTGTTCCGCCAGCCAGTCCGTCGCCGCCAGCGCTTCCGGATGCGCGTAGGGCATCGTCACATCACCTCGTTGACGGCGATGCAGGCCGTGGCGTTGGCGGGGCTGCCGTTGATCAGCTTGGTCGAGATCGCGACATAGCACAGCGTGTTCCGCTCGGCGTCGTAGAAACGCCGCACCTCGATGGTCTTGAACAGGATGCTGGCGCGTTCGCTGAACACCTGCTTGCCGCTGAGGTCGGCGAATTTGGCGTTGTTCTTGGGCTTGAGCGGCGCGACGCCGACGCAGGCGAGGGACAGTTCGCTCGGATCCTCCGCGGTGCCGACCGCGCCAGGAATGCCGCCCTTGCGCGCGCGGGCCAGATAACAGGCGACGCCGTCGATCGCGTCGTCGTCGAAGCGGTCGAGCGCGACCTTGTCGTTGGGACCGAAGAAACGGAAGGTCGTGCTGACCGCGCCGATGTTCGTGCCCTCGGAACGGCCGGAAAACAGCGTCACATAGGCGATGCCCAGAATCACGATCAGCGCCACGAGCGCGATTGCGATGGAAATGACCCAGCGCCTCATGCGCGCTTCTTGTCGAGCCAGTCGGGCACCGGCAGGTTCTTCGAGCGCAGGAATTCCGGGTTGAACAGCTTCGACTGATAGCGCGTGCCGTAGTCGGCGAGGATCGTCACGATCGTGTGTCCCGGCCCAAGCTTTCGCGCCGCGCGGATCGCGCCGACGATGTTGATACCCGACGAGCCGCCGAGGATCAGCCCTTCCTCCTTCACCAGGTCGAACAGCACCGGCAGCGCCTCTTCGTCGCTGATCTGGAACGCGCCGTCGATCGGCGCGCCCTCGAGGTTGGCGGTGATGCGGCTCTGGCCGATGCCTTCGGTGATGGAATTGCCCGACGCCTTCAACTCGCCGTGCTCATAATAATTGTAGAGCGAAGCGCCCATCGGATCGGCGCAGTAGATCTTCACGTTCTTGCCGCGCTCTTTCAGCGCCATCGCGACGCCCGCCAGCGTGCCGCCGGTGCCGACGGAGCAGGTGAAAGCGTCGACCTTGCCGTCGGTCTGGTCCCAGATCTCCGGGCCCGTCGTCTCGTAATGCGCGCGGCGGTTGGCGACATTGTCGAACTGGTTGGCCCAGATCGCGCCCTTCTTGTCGCTGGCCGCGATCTCCTTCGCCAGGCGCTCGGAGAAATGCACGTAGTTGTTGGGATTGCTGTAGGGCACCGCCGGCACCTGGCGCAGGTCGGCGCCGCACAGCGTCAGCATGTCCTTCTTTTCCTGGCTCTGGGTCTCAGGAATGACGATGACGGTGCGATAGCCGCGCGCGTTGCCGACCAGCGCCAGGCCGATGCCGGTATTGCCCGCGGTGCCTTCGACGATCACCCCGCCGGGCTGAAGCGCGCCGCGTTCCTCGGCGTCCTTGACGATGCCCCAGGCGGCGCGGTCCTTCACCGAGCCGCCGGGATTGAGGAACTCGGCCTTGCCGAGGATGGTGCAGCCGGTCAGCTCCGACGCCCGCCGCAGTTTGACGAGCGGAGTGTTGCCGATGGTTTCGATGAAGTCCTTGCGGATTTGCATGGCGCGAGACTAAGGGGCGTCAGGCGGAGGATCAAGCCGCGTCGCGATTGACTTGTCCGACGCCCCAACCTCACTATCGCGGCAATGAAAATCCTCGTCCGCTCCGCGCTCGCCGCGTTGCTGCTTGGCCTCGCCGCGATGCCGGCTCCGTCCGAGACCCCCAAGGACACGATCGTCATGGCGAAGCAGATCGACGACATCGTGTCGCTCGATCCCGCCGAGGCCTACGAACTGTCGGGCGCCGAGGTCATCGGCAACGTCTATGACCGGCTGGTCGATTACGATCCGGATTCGCCGACCAAGCTCAAGCCGGGCTTGGCCTCGTCGTGGAACGTCGACGCCGACGGCAAGACCTTCACCTTCGTGCTGCGCGACAACGCGCGCTTCACCACCGGCAAACCGGTCACCGCGGCGGACGCCGTGTTCTCGCTGCAGCGCGCGGTGCAGTTGGACAAGGCGCCGGCGGTGATCCTCAACGCCATCGGCCTCACCAAGGACAATGTCGCGGCGGCCGTGGTCGCGCTCGACGCGCACGCGGTGCAGATCAAGTTGCCGAAGCCGCTGGCGCCGAGCTTTGTCTATTTCTGCCTGACGGGCGTGTCCGCCAGCATCCTCGACAAGGAAACCGTGCTGGCGCACCAGCAGAACAACGATTTGGGCCTGCAATGGCTCGAGACCCATTGGGCCGGCACCGGGCCCTATCGGCTGGCGATGTGGCGGCCCAACGAATATTACGCGCTCGAAGCGCTCGCCGATTATTGGGGCGCGAAACCCAAGACCCGCCGCGTCATCGTGCGCCAGGTCAAGGACGCCTCGACACAGCGGTTGATGCTCGAGCGCGGCGACATCGACTATGCCCGCAACCTCGACAAGGATCAGCTTGCGGCGCTGGCGAAGAATCCCGCCATCAAGTTCGACAAGGGCGTGAAGAGCGCCATCACCTATCTCGGCCTCAACCGGAAGAACCAATATTTAAGCAAGCCGGATGTGGTGGAGGCGCTGAAATACTTGATCGACTATGACGCCATCGCCGGCGCGATCCTGGGTCCGACCGCGGCGGTGCATCAGAGTTTCGAGCCGGTCGGGTTCCTGGGGTCGATCCCCGACCAACCCTTCAAGTACGACCTGGCGAAGGCCAAGGCGCTGCTGGCAAAAGCCGGCTTGGCCGGCGGTTTCAGCGTTACCATGGACGTGCGCAATGCGTCGCCCGAACCGGAAATCGCCCAGGCGATTCAGGCCGGCTTCGCCCAGGCCGGCGTCAAGCTGGAACTCATTCCCGGCGACGGCAAGCAGGTGCTCACGAAGTATCGCGCGCGCCACCACGATATTTTCCTCGGCGAATGGGATCCCGACTATCCCGATCCGCATTCCAACGCCGAAGGCTTCATCGTCAATCCCGACAATAGCGACAATTCGACCATGAAAACGCCGGCCTGGCGCAACGCCTGGTCCGATCCGGAAATGATGAAGGAAGTGGCGGCGGCGCTGGTCGAGCGCGACGGCGCCAAGCGCGCCGCGATGTACGAAACGCTGCAACGCCAATTTCAGGCGCATGCGCCCTACGTCATGCTGTTCGAGCAGGTCGAGGTCGCGGCCCATCGCGCCAACACGAGCGGCTTCTTCATCGGCGTCACCTCCGAATTCGACCGCTATGCGGGCATCGCCAAGCAATAGGTGCTTTACCCCTCCCCCTTGAGGAGGAGGGAAGCGAGAAGCCGTAGGCTTCGAGCGGGTGGGGGGTAATTGCGCCACCCGCACCCCCCACCGGAAATGTCTCGCCATCGCTCAACATTTCTTCCCTCCCCCTCAAGGGGGGAGGGGTAATGAAAGCCCTCTCCCGCACCGCCCGCATTCTCTCCGGCGCGGTGCTGACCCTATTCGGCCTGTTGCTGGCGACGTTTCTCATCGCGCGGGTGGTGCCGATCGATCCGGCGATCGCGATCCTCGGCGACCGCGCCTCGCCGTCGTCCTATGCGGCGGTGCGGAAGGAACTCGGCCTCGACCGGCCCCTCTATGTGCAGTTCGGCCGCTACGTCGGCGAGCGTCGCGCGCGGCGATTTCGGCCGCTCGGCGCTGACCAAGAACCCGGTGACACAGGACATCGCGCGTTTCTTTCCCGCCGACCGTCGAGCTCGCGACCGCGGCGACGCTGCTCGGCGTGCTGCTCGGCGTGCCGGCGGGCATGATCGCGGCGGCGCGGCGCGGACGCCTCGTCGACCAGGTCATGCGCGTGCTCGGCCTGTTCGGCTATTCGGTGCCGGTGTTCTGGCTCGGCATGATGGCGCTGGTGCTGTTCTACGCCGATCTTGGCTGGGTTTCGGGGCCGGGCCGCATCGACACCGTGTTCGAGGATTTCGTGCCGCGCGTCACCGGCTTCATCCTGATCGACGCGGCGTTGGCCGGCGATTGGGAGGCGTTCCGTAGCGCGCTGGCGCATCTCGTGCTGCCGGCCCTGGTGCTCGGCTATTTCTCCTTCGCCTATGTCAGCCGCATGACGCGCAGCTTCATGCTGGCGGAGTTGGGGCAGGAGTACATCGTCGCCGCGCGCGCCAAGGGGCTGAGCGAGCGCCGCGTGCTGTGGGTGCATGCGTTCCGCAACGTGCGGCTGCCGCTCATCACCGTGATCGCGCTCGCCTATGCCGGGCTGCTGGAAGGCTCGGTCCTGACCGAGACGGTGTTCTCCTGGCCCGGCATCGGCCAGTACATCACCAATTCGCTGCTGTCGATCGACATGAACGCGGTGCTCGGCGGCACGCTGGTGATCGGCGCGATGTTCGTCGCCGTCAATCTGATCGCCGATCTGCTGTACCGGCTTCTGGACCCGCGCGCGCGATGATCGCTTATCTCGACGACGCTACGACGTTGCGTCGCCATCCGATGGCGGTCGCGGGCGCGGCCATCGTCGTGCTGGTGGCGCTGATCGCGATCGCGGCGCCGTTGCTGGCGCCCGACGCGCCCGACGCGCAAGCCCTGGCGCAACGCTTGCAGCCGCCGCGGCGGCGCGCATTGGCTGGGCACCGACGAGCTTGGCCGCGACATTCTCTCGCGCCTGATCTGGGGCGCGCGCGTCACGCTCGGCGTCGTCGCGCTGGTCTCCGTCGTGACCGCGCCGGTCGGCCTCGCGCTCGGCTGCGCCGCCGGTTATTTCGGCGGCTGGGTCGAGGCGGTGCTGATGCGCGTCACCGACATATTCCTGGCGCTGCCGCGTCTGATCCTGGCGCTGGCCTTCGTCGCGGCGCTCGGGCCGGGGATCGAGAACGCGGTGTTCGCCATCGCCATCGTCGTCGTGGCCGCCCTATGCCCGCGTCGCGCGCGCCGAGAGCCTGACCTTGCGCCACGCCGAGTTCATCGACGCCGCGCGCCTGCTGGCGCCTCGGGCGGGCGCATCGTGCTGCGCCACGTCATGCCGCTGTGCCTGCCGTCGGTGATCGTGCGCATGAGCCTCGACATGGCGGGCGTGATCCTGATCGCGGCGGGGCTCGGCTTTCTCGGCCTCGGCGCGCAGCCGCCGACGGCGGAGTGGGGCGCGATGATCGCGACCGGGCGGCAATACATGCTCGATCATTGGTGGGTCGCGGCGATGCCCGGCATCGCCATCGCGGTGCTCAGCCTCGCCTTCAATCTGCTGGGCGACGGGCTGCGCGATTGGCTGGACCCGAAACAGCGATGAGCGATCTTCTCGCCGTCGAAGATCTTCATGTGCGATTTGTCGAGCGCGAAGTGGTGCGCGGCGTCAGCTTCGCGATGGGCCGCGAGCGTGTCGGCATCGTGGGCGAGTCCGGCGCCGGAAAGTCGATGCTCGGCCGCGCCATCATGCGCCTGTTGCCCCCGGGTGCGGCGATGACCGGACGCGTCCTGTTCGACGGGCGGGAATTTTTGCCGGCGATGCGCGGCAAACGCGTCGCGCTAATACTGCAAGACCCGCGTTTCTCGCTCAATCCGGCGATGCCGGTCGGCGACGCAGATCGCGGAGGTGTTGCGCGCGCATCGCGGTCTCTCCGCGCGCGCGGCACGCGCGGAAACGTTGCTCCTCCTGGATTCCGTCCGTATCCGGGACCCGGAGCAGGTCTATCGCCGCTATCCCGCATCAGCTTTCGGGCGGCATGGGGCAGCGCGCGATGATCGCGATGATGCTGGCGCCCGACCCCGATCTGCTGATCGCCGACGAGCCGACTTCGGCGCTCGATGCCAGCGTCGCCGGCGGCGTGCTGGCGCTGCTCGATGCCGAGGTCGCGCGGCGCGGGATGGGCATTATCCTCATCAGCCACGATCTCGACTTGGTCGCGTCGTTCTGCGACCGCGTGCTGGTGATGAAGGACGGCGAAATCGTCGAGGCCCTTCCGGCGCGCAACCTGGCGCAGGCGCAACACCCCTATACGCGCCAATTGCTCGCCGCGCGGCTGAAGCTCGACGCATGATCGACGCGAAAAATATCACCGCCCGTCACGGCGAGAACGCCGTTGTCCGCGACGTGTCGCTCACGGTCGAGGATGGGGCCTCATTCGGCATCGTCGGCGAGTCCGGTTCGGGCAAGACCACGCTGCTCCGCGTTATCGCCGGCCTGCATCGCGATTGGTCCGGCGAGCTTGTTATCGCCGGTCAACCTCAGGGGCCGCGCCGCCCGCGTAGTTTTGGCCGCATCGCGGCGATGGTATTCCAGGACCCGTATGGCTCGCTGCATCCGCGCCAGACCGTGGACCGCGCGCTGTCGGAGCCGTTGATCGTTCAGGGCATCGGCTACGATGCGGCGCGCATCCTCCGCGCCCTCACCGATGTCGGGCTCGACGCGTCGCACCGCTTCCGCTATCCGCACCAGCTCTCCGGCGGCCAGCGCCAGCGCGTCGCCATTGCCCGCGCGCTGATGCTCCAGCCAAAACTGCTCTTGCTCGACGAGCCGACCTCGGCGCTCGACGCCTCGGTGCAGGCCGACATCATTGCCTTGCTGCGCCGGCTCAAGGCCGAGCACGGCATGACCTTCGTCCTGGTCAGCCATTCGCTCGCGGTGGTGGCGGCGCTGTGCGAGGTGGCGGCGGTGATGCGCGACGGCCGCATCGTCGAGGAGACGCTCGCGGCAAACCTGCGCCGCGGGGATCTCCATGACCCCTATGCGCGCGAGCTGTTCGAGGCGAGCCGCGGTTTCCGCCGCGCCGCCGGCTGACGCCAGCGCCGCTTCAACCGCGCGCGGTTGGCGTCGAGCCAATAGAGCGCGACGACGCAATGGGCATTGTCGATCTCGCCGGCGCGCATCATGCGCATCGCCTCGCGGAACGGCTTGACCAGCACGCGGATGTCTTCGTCCTCGTCGGCGTTGCCGTGAACGCCGCCAGCGCGTCGTAAATCGACCCGGGCGCAATAGATCGAGACCCGCTCCGTCAGCGCGCCGGTGCTGGGCAGGATGCGGTGAACGAAAATCAATTCGCCGGTGACGTCGATTCCGGTCTCCTCTTGCGCCTCGCGCCGCGCCACCCCTTCCTCGCTTTCGCCCTCCTGGTCGGTCAGGCCCGCCACCGGCTCGATCTGCCAGCCGTTGCTGCCGGCAAGCATCGCCGGCAAGCGGAACTGCTCAATGAGAACGACGGCGTCGCGGTCGGGATCGTAGAGCAGGAGCGCCACCGCCGCGCCCCGGTCCAGCACTTCGCGTGTGACGGGCTTGCTCCAGCCACCGCCGAACATGCGGAAGCGGAAGCGATATTTGTCCAGCCGGAAATGACCCCGATAAGCCGTTGTTTTACCAATTATTTTGATATCTTTGCGGTTCATTTTCCGGGCCGCCCTTGACTCCCGATATGATTTAGATATATCTAATCTCCGTTATATCGAAATAAGGAGACTAACATGTTTCGTCATCACCGCATGGCCGGGTATTACGCCGAACAGTTCGGCCGCCGCCATGCTCATGGAATTTTCGGCCATCGTGACGGGCATTGGCGCGGCATGCGCGCCGGCCGCTTCTTCGATCATGGCGATCTGCGCTACCTCATGTTGAAGCTGATCGCGGACAAGCCGCGTCACGGCTACGATCTGATCAAGGCCATCGAGGAGCAGTTCGGCGGCGCCTACAGCCCCAGCCCCGGCGTGATCTATCCGACCCTGACCATGCTGGAGGATCTGGGCTACACGGTGGTCGCGGCCGAGGGCAACAAGAAGCTCTACACCATCACGCCCGAAGGAAAGGCGTTTCTCGCCGAGAACCAGGCGCAGGTCGATGCCGTGTTCGGCCGGCTCAAGGAAGCGGGCCAGACCTTCGGCGGCGGCCGCGCGCCGGAGATCAAGCGCGCGGTGCACAATCTGCGCCTCGCCTTGGCGACGCGGCTCGGCCGCGGCGCGCTGACGCAGGAGCAGATTCTCGCCGTCTCCGCCGTGCTCGACAAGGCCGCCGCCGACATCGAGCGGGTTTAACCGCGTCAGTCGGACGGCGTCACCGCAATGGTGACGGTGTAAGGCGCGCGCCGGCCGTCGGGGCCGATGGATTCGTAGGATAGCGTGTCCGTTCCTTCGAATCCCGGCTCCGACCGATAGACGATCTTCTTGGCGAATAGCAGCATGCCCCTGCAGTAACCGGTGCCGCCGGTGCGCGGAGTCGTCCATGGCACATCGGCTCGTTCCTCGAGGATCTGGACGGTGCCGTGCGCGGGCGGCTGTGTGATCACGATGCTGGTGCGTTGCGGCACGCAGGGCGCGGGATTCCAATGCCGGCCGTAGGCGATCACCGTGTCGAGCGCCGGACTCCACCGAGCCCGACAACGGCAGCGTCTCCAGCGTCTGGCCATGCGCCGCGCCGGCCAAGACGAGCCAGCCGATCATGGCGACAGCGGTTCGGCCCACGATCATGACGACAAGACCTTCCCGGGGTTCATCGTGCCGTCCGGGTCGATCGCGTGCTTGACCCGGCGCATCAGGGCGAGCTCCAGCGCGGCGCGGTAGTGCGCCAGTTCCTCGACCTTGAGGCGGCCGATGCCGTGCTCGGCGCTGATCGAGCCGTCCATGTCGGCGACGATGTCGTGGACGATGCGCGCGAACTCGTCCCAGCGCGCGAGGAACCGCTTGCTGTCGGCGCCGACCGGCTCGCACAGATTGAAATGCACGTTGCCGTCGCCGACATGGCCGAACGCGACCGGGCGGATGCCGGGCAGGCGCTCGGTCACCGCCTTGGTGGCACGGGTGATGAAGGCCGCCACTTGGCTACACCGGCACCGAGACATCGTGCTTGATGCCGCCACCCTCGAATTTCTGCGCCTCGACCAGCCCTTCGCGGATACGCCAGAAGGCGCGCGCTTGCGCCGTCGACGACGCGATCGCGCCGTCGGCGATCAGGCCCGCTTCCATGGTCTCGGCGAGGAAGCCTTCGAGCGCGCCGCGCAGGCCGCTATCTTCGCGGCTCGACGACACTTCCATCAGCACGTACCACGGAAACGATTTCGCCAACGGATCGGCTACGCCCGCGACGTGCTTGATCGCGATGTCGAGGCCGATGCGCGGGATCAGTTCGAACGCGGTGAGCTGGTCGCCGGTTGCCTCGCGCGCGCGGGCGAACAGCGCCATCGCGTCGTCGACCTTGTTGAGACCGAGAAACACGGTCTCGATCTCGCGCGGCCGCGGAAACAGTTTCATGGTCGCGGCGGTGATGATGCCGAGCGTGCCTTCGGCGCCGATGAACAGATGCTTCAGCGCGTAGCCGGTATTGTCCTTGCGCAGGCCGCGCAGCCCGTTCCAGACCTGTCCGTCGGGCAGCACCACTTCGAGGCCGAGGCACAGGTCGCGGGTGTTGCCGTAGCGCAGCACCGCGATGCCGCCGGCGTTGGTCGAGAGGTTGCCGCCGATCTGGCACGAGCCTTCCGCGCCGAGACTCAGCGGGAACAACCGGTCGGCGGTTTCCGCCGCCTTTTGCAGATCGGCGAGGATGCAGCCCGCCTCGACCGTGATGGTGAAATCGACCGGATCGATGTTGCGCACGCGGTTCATGCGGCCAAGCGCGACCACCACGGCGCGGCCGTCTTCGTCCGGCACGCCGCCGCCGCACAGGCCGGTATTGCCGCCCTGCGGCACCACCGGCACATGCGCCGCCGCGCAGGTCCTCGCGATCGCCGCCACTTCCTCGGTCGAGGCGGGGCGCAGCACGATCGGCGTCGCGCCGTGGTAGAGGCCGCGCTGCTCGACGAGATAGGGCGCGACGTCGGCCGGGTCGTCGATATAGCCGCGTGGCCCGACGATCTGCTTCAGCCGGTTGACGATATCGGGCGTCGATCCGTCCACGAGTGCCTCCTCACGCTCTTTTTACATCCGAAGCGCCGCGCCGCAAACGGTCGTTGATGGCGGCGCCGAGGCCGGTTTCGGGAATGGGACCGACGGCGATTCCGATATAGGGCGCGCGGTCGAGTTTGCGCAGATAGGCGAAGAGATTCGCCGCCGCCTCGACGAGATCGCCGCTCGGCGAGAGATTGAGCGTCGCGCGCGTCGCGTCGGGGCCGAAGCCGAGGAATGCCTCGCCCGCCTCGGCGCGCGTCGCGTCGAGGCGCAAGGGCAGGGTGGGCGCGTAGTGCTGCGCCAACATGCCCGGCGCGCGGATGGTGGCATCGCCAGGCGCCGATAACGGCCCGATAATTTGGGTCAGTTGCTCCGCCGTTATCGCGCCGGGCCGCAGCAGATGTGGCGCATCGCCGCAGAGATCGACCACGGTCAATTCAAGCCCGATCCGGCATGGTCCGCCGTCGATCACCGCGGCAATGCGACCGTCCAATTCCGCCATTACATGATCCGCGGTGGTGGGGCTGAGCCCGCCGGAGCGATTGGCGCTCGGCGCGGCGATGGGGCGGCCGACCGTGCGCAACAAATCGCGTGCGATAGGATGCGCCGGCACCCGCACCGCCAGCGTGTCGAGCCCAGCGCCGGCCAGCAGCGACACCGGACAATCGGCACGCCGCGGCAACACCAGCGTCAACGGCCCCGGCCAGAATTTGCCCGCGAGCGCGTCGGCGCGCGCGTCGAATTGAACCAGCGCCCGTGCCGCGTCGGCGTCCGGCACATGCGCGATCAGCGGGTTGAAGCGCGGCCGCTCCTTTGCCGCGAAGATCGCGGCGACGGCGCGGTCGTTGGTCGCGTCGCCGCCAAGCCCGTACACCGTCTCGGTCGGAAACGCGACCAGCTCGCCCGCGCGCAGCAGTTCCGCCGCGCGCGCGATCTCGGAGGGTTTCAAGATTTCCGTCATACCTGCTTCGTCATGCCCCGGCTTGGCCGGGGCATCCACGACTTTTTCGTCTCTAAAGGAAAGCAAATTCGTGAATAGCCCGCCTTCGCGGGCCAAGACAACGGGGAACTAAGATGTCCGGCCGCGGGCGATGAAACCGCCGTTGCGGAACGCGGGCTTGCCGTAGGCGAGGCGCGTCCCTTCGAGCGTCACGACGCTACCGCCCGCGGCCTCGACGATCGCCTGGCCTGCGGCGGTGTCCCATTCCATGGTTGGGCCGAAGCGCGGGTAGATGTCGGCCTCGCCGGCGGCGATCTTGCAGAATTTGATGGCGCTGCCGGAGACGATGCGTTTGGCGCCGGGGAGTTTCGCGGCAAACTCGGCGATGCGCGGCGAATTGTCGTGGCTGCGGCTGTGAACGATGATCGCGCCTTCCGCCGGCACGCGCCGCGCGAACACCGGCTCGAAGCCGCCCGGCACGCGCCGCTTCGCGGTGCCGGGGCCGGCCGCCGCGAACAAAAGGTCGATCGCCGGCGCGTACACCACACCCAGCACCGGCTCGTTGCCGTCGATCAGGCCGATATTCACCGTGAACTCGCCATTGCGCGCGACGAATTCCTTGGTGCCGTCGAGCGGATCGACCGCCCAGAAGCGCGGCGGCACCGCGCCGATGGTCGCGTCCGCGGCCTCGCGCTCTTCCGCGATCGGGTGGATCTCCGGCGCCTCGCGTTGCAGCATCTCGAGAATAGTCGCTTCCGCGATTTCGTCGGCAAGCGTCACCGGCGATTGGTCTTCCTTGCGGCGCACGGCAAAATCGCCGGCATAGACCGCCATGATCTGCGGGCCGGCCTTGAGCGCCGCCGCGACGGCGAGCTCCAACAATGCATGTTTATCTCGAGTGTCCATCACCCGGCGTGAGATTGCCGCGCGTCGGCGATCGCCTTCTTCAATTCATCGAGCTTCATGGCGCCGGGATAGAGCTTGTCGGCGATAATGAACGACGGGGTACCGTTGACGTTGAGCGCATCGGCGAGCGCGTAGTCCTTCTTGATCACCGCCTCGACCGACGGCGCCGCCATCTGCGCCTTGGCCTTGGCGACGTCGATGCCGACGGATGCCGCCACCTTGTCCACGATTTTGTCGTCGATGGGCCCCTTGGTGTCCATCATCGCGCGATGGAAGATTTGATATTTGCCCTGGGGCAGCGCCGCCAGCGCCATCTTGGTGGCATAGGTCGAGGCGTCGCCCAGGATCGGAAATTCCTTGTAGACGATGCGCAGCTTATGGTCGCTGTCGAGCAGCCCTTCGAGCACCGGCTGCACCTGCTTGCAATAGGGACAGCGGTAATCGAAGAACTCGACGATGGTGACGTCGCCGTTGGGGTTGCCGCCGATCTGCGAATCCGGATCGTTGTAGAGATCGTTGTGATGGGCGCGGATCGTCGCGCTGGCGCGCTCGAGCTTCTCGGCCTTGTCCTTGTCGGCGGCGGCCTGGACGGCCTCCATCAGCACTTCCGGATGGGCGACGAGGTAATCGTGGACAATGCGCTCGACCTCGCTCTTCTGCGCGGCCGACAACGCGTCGGCGCGGGCGGGCGCGATGCCGGCGACGAGCCAAACGGCGAGCACCGAGGCGATCGACAGTCTCCATATACTCCTCTCCGCCCTCGGGGGCGCAGAGGTCGATTTTGGACCGCGTGACTGCGTTCCCTTGTGGTTTTGTGGCAAGGCATTTCTCATCTGTCGGAATCCGCGTCGCGTTTGGCCTCGTCGGCGATGTCTTGGGCACGCTGCCGCGCCGGGCCGGCGGGCAAGAGGTGCATGGCGCGCAGCGCTTCGTGGCGCGCCTTGTCGTGGTCGCCCAGCGACGCGCCCTGTTCGGCCATGGCGAGCGACGCCATGCCCATGTTGTTGCCGCGGCCATAGACGATGGCGAGCAGCCGCCACGCTTCGGGGTTCTGCACCTCGCGGCGCGTCACCTCCTCGAGATTGGCCTTCGCGTTCGGCAGCAGCTTGGGATTTTCGGTCTCGATCTCGGCCTGCGCCAATTCGGTGCGCAGCAGCATCGAGCCGGGATCCAGCGCGCTCGCCTTACGGTAGGGCTCGACGGCATCGGCGACGCGGCCGTTCTCGAACAGCATCTGGCCCTTGAGTTCGATGTAATAGGGATCGTCGGGGAAATCGTGGATCAGCTTCTGGATCTCCGGCAGGGCCCGCGCCAGATCGGGAATGCGGTAATAGGCGATCGCCCGCGCATAGCGCGCGACCGGCGACGTGTCGCTTTCGGGATATTGGCTCAGCGTCGTTTGCGGGTCCTGCAGGAAGCCGGAAATCTTCGCTTTCATGCGTTTCAGCATCGTCACGAAAGCCGGCGGATCGGGATTATGCGAGTAGGGCGATTGCTCGACATGCTCGCGGACATATTCGATGCGCTGCTCGGTCAGCGGATGGGTGCGCAGATAGGGAATTTCCTGCTGTCCGCTGAGGAATTCCTCCTGCCGCAGGATCTCGAAAAAATCGAGCAGGCCCTGCGCCGATTGATGGGTGCGGTCGAGGAACGTCAGCCCGGCCTGATCGGCGCGCGCCTCCTGCTCGACCGAGAATTGCAGCCATGCGCGCTCGGCGACGCCCGCCGCCCCGAGCATGGCCGCGCCGCCCTGGCCACCGCTCACCGCCGCCAACGCGATGCCCAGCGCCATTGCCGCCATGCCCTCATATTCCGCCTTGCGCATCGCGTCTTCGGAACGCGCGATATGGCCGCCGGCGATGTGGCCGGTCTCGTGCGCCATGACGCCGATTAGCTGGTTCGGCGTTTGCGCACGCATGATGGTGCCGACATTCATGAAAATATTCTGGCCGCCGGCGACGAAGGAATTGAGCTGCATGTCGTTGACGAGAAAGATGTGCAGCGCCGCGGGATCGAGCCCGGCCGCGCGATAGACCGGCGTCTCGAAGGCGATGAGGTCGCTTTCGATCTCGGCGTCGCGCAACATCGAAATATCCTGCGCGCGCGCCTCGCCGGCGACGAGGGCGACGGCGACGCCCGCAACCAAAAACTGTCCCAACCACCTCATATCGCGACGATCATAAACCGATTTAACGGCGGCGCCACCAGCCGCGGCGCGTCGGCCCGGCGGCTTCGGGTTGCGGCGGCGGCGGTTCCGGCCGTGGCGCCGGTTCGGTCACCGCCGCGGACGGTTCGGCGGCGGTCGCCGGCATTTCCGCCGCGACGTCGATATCCTGATCCTCGCCGCCTTCTTCGACGGTCTCGGTGTCGGTCGCTTCCATCACCGGGGCCAGCGCCACGGCCATCGGCTCCGCCATTGGCTCGCCGTCGGCCGGCATCGCCGCGCGCGCCGTGTCGGGCGCGCCCGGCTCGCCTTGCTCGCGACGACGGCGCCTGCCGCCGCGCCGGCCGCGGCGGCGCCGTTTGCGCTCGCCTTGTCCGTCGCCGTCGTGATTCGGCGCTTGGGCGGGGGCTTCGCCCTCGGCTGAAGCCGAGGCGGCGATCGGTGCCGCGCCGCCTTCCTCGCCAGCGACGGGTTGCGGCACGGGCGCTTCTTGCGGCGGCCGCTGTGGGAAATTGCGCTCGCCGTGTTCGCCCCGTTCGCGATGGCGGTCCTCGTGCCGGCCGCGCCCACGGCGGCGGCGATGACGGCCGCCGCGTTCGCCGTCGTCGCGGTGGCGCGGCGCCTGCGCTTCCGACGCCCCGACTTCCTCTTCCTCTTCCGCCTCGCCGAACACGGGCGGGCCGGCGACCGATGCCGGCTCGATGCCGAATTCCTCGGTTTCGCCTTCGTCCTCGACGATCGTTTCGTCTTCCTCTTCGTCAGGCGGCAAGGGGGCCGGCGGCGGCGGCAGCGCCGCGATCTCTTCCGGCGTCAACGCGCGGCCGCGATCGAGCCGGAACGCCGGCGGCACCAGCGTGTCGTCGCGGGCGATCGCGACATGAAGCCCGTAACGCGCCTCGGTTTGCGTCAGGGCCTGGCGCTTGTGATTGAGCAGATAGAGCGCGACGGTGGTCGGCATCGCCACCGTGACGTCGGCGGTGCGGCGGCGCATGCCTTCTTCCTCGACCGCGCGGAGGATGTGCAGCGCCGTCGAATTCCGTGGAACGGATATGGCCGGTGCCGCCGCAATGGGGGCAGGGCTCGGTCGACGCTTCAAGCACCGAGGGCCGCAGCCGCTGGCGCGACAGTTCCATCAGCCCGAACGGCGAGATGCGGCCGATCTGGATGCGCGCGCGGTCGTGGCGCATCGCGTCCTTGATGCGGCGCTCGACCTGCGCGTTGTTGCGGCCTTCCTCCATGTCGATGAAGTCGATCACGATCAAGCCGGCGAGATCGCGCAGGCGCAACTGCCGCGCCACTTCCTCGGCGGCTTCGAGATTGGTCCTGAGCGCGGTCTCCTCGATGTTGCGCTCGCGCGTGGCGCGCCCCGAGTTGACGTCGATCGCGACCAGCGCCTCGGTCGGGTTGATGACGATGTAGCCGCCGGAGCGCAGCTGCACCACCGGCGACAGGATGGCGTCGATCTGCCCTTCCGCCTGATAGCGGTGGAACAGCGGCACCGACGGGTCGCGGTACAGCTTCACCCGCTTGGCATGGCTGGGCATCAGCATTTTCATGAAGGTCTTGGCGGCGCGATAGCCGTCTTCGCCGTCGACCACGACTTCCTCGATGTCGCGCGCATAGAGATCGCGGATCGAGCGTTTGATCAAATTGCCTTCCTCGTAGACCAGCGACGGCGCGGTCGATTTGAGGGTGAGGTCGCGGATCTCGTCCCAGAGCCGCAGCAGATATTCGAAATCGCGTTTGATCTCGGGCTTGGAGCGCTCGCTGCCCGCGGTGCGCACGATCACCCCCATGCCGTCCGGCACGGACAGATCGCTCATCAAATCCTTGAGCCGGCGGCGATCCTGCATCGAGGTGATCTTGCGCGACACGCCGCCGCCGCGCGGCGTGTTCGGCATCAACACGCAATAGCGGCCGGCGAGCGACAAATACGTCGTCAGCGCCGCGCCCTTGTTGCCGCGCTCTTCCTTGGTGACTTGCACCAGCATGATCTGGCGGCGCTTGATCACCTCTTGGATTTTGTAGTGCCGGTGGGAGCGAAAGCGCGGCCGCGGCGCTTCGGCTTCTTCTTCCTCGCTGTCCTCGGTTTCGTCGCCGCCGCCGACGGTTTCGAGCGTCTGCACTTGCGGCACGACTTCGATCGGATGCGTCGGCTCGGGCGATGACGCGTCGCTGTCGCTCGGCGCCGCAATGTCGAGCACGGGCGGCCGTTCCTCGCCGGTGGGAGACGGGACGTCGGCGCGGTCGCGGTCGCTTGCCTCGGCCGGCGTCTCGCCAGCCGGCGCCGGCTCGGCCGGCGACGACTCGGGCTCCGCCAGCGGCACAACGGCGACATCGTCGACTTCGCGCTCGGCAGTGTCGGGCCGCAGCGTGTCGTAGATCACGTCGTCGCTGGCCGCCGCGGCCTGTGCCGGCGTTTCGATCGGCTGCGCATCCGCCACGGCCTGGTCGAGCGCCTGCGCGGCGGCATCCGCCTGGCTCGGCTCGGTGTCGGCGGCCGGTTCCGGTTCGCCGTCCGTGGCCTCCGGTTCCGGTCCGGATTCGCCTGGCTCGTCATGGCGGCGCGGCTCGAAGACCGATTTGAACGCGGCCCGGTCGCTGACCGGGATGCGGTAATAGTCGGGATGGATTTCGTTGAAGGCGAGGAAGCCGTGACGGTTCCCGCCATATTCGACGAACGCCGCTTGGAGCGACGGCTCGACGCGCGTCACCCGCGCGAGATAGATATTGCCTTTGATCTGCCGCTTGAACGCGGCCTCGACATCGAATTCTTCAAGCCGGTTGCCGGTGAGGATGGCGACCCGAATCTCCTCGGGATGCGCCGCGTCGATCAACATGCGTTTTGACATTGGGCGATGCTCCGGACCGCGCGTCTGCGCCCCGTGCGAATGACGGGGGAGGCGCGGTCGATGTGGGGGAGCAGCCGTCGGCGCCTCTATCCCGTCGGATAGCCATGTGGCTGCTGAGAGCCATCAGCGTATTCATCGAGGCGGCAAACCGAACCGGCTGCAAGAAGGGTTGTCCAAGTTGACGGTTTCGAGCGCCGGGGCTGGGAAGCGGCGGTGCGTCGCTAGGCGCGCCTTGCCGGAGATTCCTGCCCCGATGCCGCCGGCAAGGCCCTAGGCCTCGGCGGCTACCGTGGTAATTCGCGGCAACAAGATAACAGGGGTTCGCGCCAGATGCCAGATGTCAGATGACGGGGTGTCGTCTGAACGCCGGCATTACCTCCTTGGCGAACAGCTCCACCGACCGCGACGCATCGGCATAGGGGATGGTGCCGAACGCCATGTCGCACACGAAATAGGTGACGCCGGTCTGCTCCGCGGTCGCCGCGATGTATTTGCGTACGGTTTCCGGCGCGCCGGCGATGCCCATGCCGTTGCCTTGAAGCGCGTCGAATTCATCGGGATAGATCATCGCGATCGGGAATGGGATGCCGGCCCACTCCCACAGGAACGCCATGTAGTGGCGCCATTTGGCGTAAGCGGTGCGGGCGATCGCGATCGCCTTGGCGTCGCTGTCCGCGACCACGACGTGGCGGAACACGCCCATCAGCGGCATCTCGCCCGCCGTACCGCCCTGCGCCTGCCATTGCGCGCGATAGGCGTCGGTCAGCGCCTTGATGCCGCCGCTCGGGATCAGCGTCACCATATGCCCCTTGAGCTTGGCGGCGTCGGCGGCGCGCGCGGCCTCGATCGGCGCGAACCACAGCGGCGGATGCGGTTTCTGCAACGGGTGCGCGGCGATGCGCACGTTCTTGTAATTGTAGAATTTGCCTTCGTGGTTCAGCACGTCGCTCGCCAGCGCCTTGAGGATGACCTGCATCGCCTCGCGGTTCATGTCGGGCGCCTGCGCCGGGTCGACAGCATAGGCCGCGATCTCGATCGGCGACGCACCGCGCCCGAGGCCGAGCTCGAACCGGCCGCCGCTCATATGGTCGAGCATCACGATTTCCTCGGCGAGGCGCAGCGGATGGTACATCGGCGTGACGTAGAGCAGCGGCCCGAAGCGCAGCCGCTTGGTGCGCTGCGCCACCGCGGCCAGGAACACGCTGGGCGAGGGCGCCATGCCGAGCGGCGTCGAGTGATGCTCGGCGATGTGATACGAGCGGAATCCAGCGCGGTCGTATTGCTCGATCAGCTTGAGCCGGCTCTCGAACAGTTCGCCGAGCGTGCCGCCGTTATCGTCGAGATGATCGAAAATTCCGAATTGCAGCGCCATGGCGCTTCCCCCTAATCGACGGCGACCTGGATCTCGTCGCCGTTCAGCCTTATCGGAAAGGTCTTGATGTCCTCCTCGGCGGGCGGCTCGACCGCCTTGCCGGTTTTGATGTCGAAGCAGCCGGCATGGAGCGGGCACACGATCTGCCCGCGCTCGATGAAGCCGTCCGACAATTGGGCGTAGGCGTGCGAACAGACATTGTCCGTCGCGTAAAATTCGCCGTCGAGATTGTAGAGGGCGATTTCTTGTTTGCCGACCTTGACGCCCTTCACTTGGCCGGCGGGCAGGTCGGCGCGCCGCGCCACCGTCACCCAATTGCTTGCGTCGCTCATGGCCGCATCTTTGCCGGGCGGCGGCGAATTTGGCAACTAGTGGATTGATCGAAACGAAAGGTTTCCAAGGTTTGTTTGGTGTGCGAGTCTTGGGCCATGCGGAAAGGCGTCGAGGTTCGGCTTGTGCCGGCGGATCGGGTGCGACTTGAGCGGGTCGTGGCCGACCGGAAGAGTCCACAGAAGCATGTTTGGCGCGCGCGCATCGTGCTGATGACAGCGGATGGCTACGGCACGATGGCGATTTAAACCGTCACGGGCAAAGGCAAGCCGACGATCTGGCGCTGGCAAGCCCGCTATATGGAAGACGGTGCTGACGGCCTGTTCAAGGATCGAACCCGTCCACCAGGCAAAGCGCCCACGGCGCCCGGGATCATCGCCAAAGTCGTCGATCTCACGTTGCGCGGTACGCCGCCCAATGCCACGCATTGGACGCTGCGGTCGATGGCGAAGGCTGCAGCGCTGGCGCCCTCGACGGTTCACCGCATCTGGCGGCAGCACGGCCTGAAGCCCCATAAGATCGAGACCTTCAAACTGTCGAACGATCCAAGAATTCGTCGAACAAGGTCCGCGATATCGTCGGGCTCTACGTAAACCCGCCCGAGCATGCGCTGGTGTTGTCCGTCGATGAGAAAAGTCAAATCCAGGCGCTTGACCGGACGCAACCGGGTCTCCCGATGAAGAAGGGGCGAGCGGCTACCATGACCCACGACTACAAGCGCAACGGTACGACCACGCTGTTCGCCGCACTCGACGTATTGGAGGGCAAGGTCATCGGTCAGTGCATGCTACGGCACAGGGCGGCGGAGTTCATCCGCTTCCTCCGTACCATCGACAAGGCCACGCCGCCCGAACGGGACCTGCATCTGATCGTCGACAATTATGCCGCCCACAAGACGCCGGCGGTGAAGCGATGGCTGAAAAACCACCCTCGATTCCACCTGCACTTCACCCCGACCAGCGCCTCCTGGCTCAACGCCGTCGAGGGCTTCTTCGCCACCCTCACTAAGCGCCGATTAAAACGCGGCGTCTTCCATTCCGTTCTCGACCTCAACCAGGCCATCCGCGAATACATCGATGCTCACAATGTAGACCCCAAACCCTTCACCTGGACTGCCCCAGCCGATACCATCATCGCCAAGGTCGTGCGCGGGAAACAAAAGTTGGAATTGCTCCACTAGTTCGCGTGGAAGCGCGGCTCGACCGTGACCGGCTGCGCCGGCTTGTCGATCAGCAGGATCAGCCACGGGCTGGTCTGGACCTGCGTCACCAGCGAATTCATGTCCGGCGTCACCTCGTCCACGGTGACGACGAACTTGTCGTCGCGCGGCGCCATCGACACGATCTTGACGCTATAGCCGCCGGTGTTGCGGCGGCCGAGGAAAATACCGATCCCGGTCTGATGCGCCGGATCGAAAGCCGGCGGGATCGGCCGCGCCGATTGGCCGGCGAGCGCGATCATCTCCTGCCAGCCCGCCGCCGTGGTCGCGACGATGGTTCGCGGCTCGAGCGTGCCGGCGTATTGCCCCGTCCATTGCTCGGGCGCGTCGGCCACGGCCGGCGCGCTGACCAGCAGCAGCGCGAGCAGGGTGAGGATCGGCGCGCCTCACGTCCGCACCTTGCCGCAAAAGGCGATGATCGCGTCGGCCACCGTCGGCACCAGTGCCGCCTCGATCGCGTGGCCCATGCCGGGGACCAGAACCAGCTCGGCGCCGGGAATGGTCGCGGCCGTGTCCTTGCCGCCCTCGACCGGCACCAGCGGATCGTCGGTGCCGTGGATCACCAGCGACGGCACGCGGATTTTTTCCAGGAGCGCCACGCGGCTGCCGCTTTTCAGGATCGCCGCGGTCTGGCGCGGCGTGCCTTGCGGGTAATAGCTGCGGTCGTAGCTCGCCTCGACCAAGCGGCGCAGCGCCGCCGGGTCTTCCGGAAATTTTGGACTGCCGACGATGTTTCGGCCCTTGATGCCGTGCTGGATGATGCTTTCGCGGTCGTTGGCGGGCGGCGGCGTCACCAACGCGGCCATCGCCTCGGGCTTGGCCGGCGGCAGGCCGGGGCGGCCGGAGGTCGACATGATCGAGACCAGGCTCCGCGCCCGTTCGGGATGGTTGGCGGCGAAGACCTGCGCGATCATGCCGCCCATCGAGGCGCCGACGACATGCGCCTTTCCGACGCCAAGCGCGTCCAACAGCCCGATCCCGTCGCGCGCCATGTCGTCGAGCGAGTAGGGCGCGTCGATGGGCTGGCCCTTGAGCGCGCGCTGGAACAGCTCGGCCATGTTGGGCACGCCCGCCGCCTCGAACTTGGTCGAGAGGCCGACATCGCGATTGTCGTAGCGCACCGCGCGGAAGCCCGCATCGCTGAGACGCTTGCAGAACGCTTCGGGCCAGCGCGTCAGTTGCGCGCCGAGACCCATGATCAATAGAATGACGGGCGCCCCGTCGGCGCCGAATTCGTCGTACGCGATCTCGATTCCGTTCGCCTTGGCAATGGGCACAGAAGCCTCCGATAGTGTCGCAGCACTCGCTTAACATACCACGGGTCATCGGTCATCGTGGTGCCGCGGCGCGGGCGCCGGAGAACACCCTCGCCGGCTTCCGCAAGGCGGCCGAACTGGGCTGCCGCTGGGTCGAATTCGATGTCCGACTCAGCGGCGACGATCGGCCCGTCGTGATTTACGACGATACGCTCGACCGGACCACCGACGGCCGCGGCGCGGTCGGCGCCACGCCCATCGCCGAATTGTTGAAGCGCGACGCCGGCGGTGAGCCGATCCCGACGCTGCGGCAGACGCTCGCCGAATTGAGCCGGCTGGGGCTCGGCGGCAATCTCGAAATGAAGGCCGATCCGGACCGCGAGGAGGCGCTCGCCGACGCGGTCGCCAATGCGGTGCCCCGCAACGCGCCGCCGCTGCTCGTCGAGCAGCTTTTCGGTCGCCGCGCTCGAAGCCTTCGCCCGCCTGGCGCCGGATATCCCACGCGGCATGCTGACCGAAACGCTGGCTCCCGGCTGGCGCGAGACGGCGTCGCGTCTCGGCGCCGCCGCCATCGCTTGCGATCAACGCAACCTGCGGCGCGAGGATGCGACCGCCGCGCACGATGCGGGGTTCCTGCTCGCGGCCTACACCGTCAACGATCCGCACCGCGCACTCGAACTGTTCGGTTGGGGCGTCGACAGTGTCTTCAGCGACGCGCCCGACATCATTCTTGGCCGCGCTGACCTAGACGCGGCGCGGCCTTCGAGACACCGGCTTCGCGGCGGTCCCGCTCAGGCTGAGGATGATCTGTGCTTCGCGCAATAACCTCATCTTCCGCAGCGAGGAGCGGTGGCGGCAGCCACCGCGTCGTCGAAGCACGCACGGCACTTATGCGGCGCATTCCGACTTGCGCGGCGCTCATCGATCGATGAACCTCCCGATCGGGAGGTAACGATGGCCAACATCGACCAAGCCTCGGGCGATAAAGGCGAGGCTCGACCGCGTGCTGCGGAAAGTATCGCGGCGTTTCGTCTGGTTCCTGTTCCTGCTGTTCGTGATCAACTATGTCGACCGCGGCAATGTCGGCATCGCGGCGTTGAGCATGAACCGCGATCTCGGCATCTCGGCCTCGATCTTCGGTCTGTCGCTGACCATCTTCTCGATCGCCTATGCGATCTGCGAAATCCCCAGCAACATGATCCTGGCGAAGGTCGGCGCGCGCCGCTGGTTCGCGCGCATCATGGTGACCTGGGGCCTCGCCACCATGGCCGCGGCACTGGCCTGGGGACCGACCAGCCTGATCGCCCTGCGCACCATCGTCGGCATCGCCGAGGCCGGTTTCGCGCCGGGCCTGGTGCTGTTCGTCACGCTTTGGTATCCGCAATTCTATCGCGCCAGCGCGCAGTCGGGCTTCATGATCTCGCAGCCGGTCGCGGGCGTGCTCGGCTCGACGGTCGGCGGGTTGATTCTCGGCATGACCGGCGTGCTCGGTCTCGCGGGCTGGCGCTGGCTGTTCATCATCGAGGGCATTCCCGCGGTGATCCTCGGAATCATCTGCTGGTTCTATCTGACCTCGCGGCCGTCGGAGGCGAAGTGGCTCACGGCCGACGAGCGCACGACGCTCGAAGCGGCGCTGAAACGCGACGCCGAGGAGCGCGAGGCGATGGTGTCGGCGGGTGAACGGCCGTCGCTGCTCAGCCTCGTCCTCAGCAAGGACATGCTGATCCTGTCGTTCTGCTTCGGTTGCATGGTGGCGAATTTCAGCGCGCTTGGCGGCTGGATGCCGCAGATTGTGCGCGACATCGTGGCGCCCGGCACGCCTTATTGGGAGATCGGCCTGATCTCGGCGATCCCGTCGCTGTGCACGATCGCCGCGATTCCGTACTGGTGCATCCATTCCGACCGGCGCCGGGAAAAATTCTGGCATAGCGTCGGCGCCGTGCTGGTAGGCGCGGTGGCGTGGGAAGTGGCGGCGAGCGCCGCGGGCATGCCGGCACTGCGCATGACGGCGCTGGTGGTGGCGTCGGTCTCGACCATCGCGGCCTGGCCGATCGTGTTCACCATGCCGGCCGCGGTGCTGCCGCGCACGGCGCATCCGGCGGGCATCGCCTTCCTCAACACCGTCGGCATCGGCGGCGCCGCGGTCAGTCCGCTGATCATGGGAATCATCCGCGACACCACCGGCAGCTTCGGCCTGGCGATGGCGGTGATGGGCGCGATCCTGGCGGTGGGCGCGGGGCTGGTGTTTTTCGTGCCGCGGCGCCTGCTCAACGCCGGCGCGCCGGCGCGGCCCATACTCGCCGAAGCGGGCGAGTGAATTTCCCCGGCGCCGCCGGAGGCCTGGATCAGGCCACCGCGGAGCGGTTGCCGTAGAGCGCCTTGGCGAGCTTGGCCGCTTGCTCCGGCAGATCGAATTCGACGAAGCGGGTGAGGATTTTATGCGCGGTCGCGATCATCTCGTCGCGCTTCGCCGGCTCGACGGTGTCGCCGAGACGACGCGACGCGGCGAAGGTCACGGTCTGGCGATCGTCGGGCGCGCCGATGAGATAGGGCAGGGTCTGGTATTCGAGGCTGCGGGACGAGATCAGGTTCTCGACGTCGCGCGCGACGGTGGAGCGGTCGAGGTCGGCGCCGGTCCACGCCGACAGCGTCATTGCGAACAGCTGATACATCTGCTTCATCGAGGGCTCGAAGACACGGTCCCACGCCTTCCACTCCGCGGCGCGATAGGTCTCGCGCCGCAGCGCGTGCAGCATGAAGCCAAGTCCTTCGGTGGCGGCGAGGATCGGCGCCACCTCCTTGAAGGATTGCGTGACCTCGGCCGAAAAGCGCAGCGACTGGCCGACCAGCCAGCTTTCCAGCTCGCCCAATTCCTCGCGGGCGGCATATTGCTTGATCTTCCCCATACCGAACATGGGCTTTCTCCAAGGCCGTGCGTCGGTCGGATCGGGCGAACCGACCGGCCTTGCAGCGACATTAGAGCCGCGGCAGAGTTAAAGTCGCGTTAAGCGGCGCAAGGAATTAGATCGCGTTTTAGCTTCCCTCAACTCTTGGATGCGAGCGGGCAACCGCCTTGATCGAGCGGCCGGATCGACTGGTCCGCCGGCACCGTGGCGATCAGCTTGAGCAGGTCCCAGTCGCCCTTGGATTCCGACGGTTTCTTGACCTCGTAGAGATAGGAATCGCGGAGGACGCGGCCGTCGACCCGGATCTTGCCGTTCTCGGTCATGAAGTCGTTGATCGGCGTCGCCCGCATCTGCGCCATCACCTTGTCGGCGTCGGTGGTGCCGGCCGCCTTGATCGCATTGAGGTAATGCATGGTCGCGCCGTAGTCGCCGGCCTGGATCATGGTCGGCATTTTGTGCATGCGGTCGTAGAAGCGCTTGGACCAGGCGCGGGTCTTGTCGTTCTGGTCCCAGTAGAACGCTGTGGTCATCACCAGCCCCTGCGCCGTCTTGAGGCCGAGCGAGTGGACGTCGGTGACGAACAGCAACAGGCCGGCGAGCTTCTGTCCGCCCTGGGTGATGCCGAACTCGGCCGCGCTCTTGATCGAGTTGACGGTGTCGCCGCCGGCATTGGCGAGGCCGATGACCTTGGCCTTGGAGTTCTGTGCCTGCAGCATAAAGGAGGAAAAATCCTGGTTGTTCAGCGGCACCATCGCGTCACCGAGAACCTTGCCGCCCGACGCCGTCACCACCGCGGCGGTGTCGCGCTCGAGCGCGTGGCCGAAGGCATAGTCGGCGGTGACGAAGAACCAGCTGTCGCCGCCCGCCTTCACCATCGCGCCGCCGGTGACATGGGCGAGGGTGTAAGTGTCGTAGGTCCAATGCACGCTATAGGGCGAGCAGAATTTGCCGGTGATGTCGGACGAGGCCGGGCCGGAGAACAGCACGACCTTGTGCTTCTCGCGCGACACGTTCTGGACCGCCAGCGCCACCGACGAGGTCGGCACGTCGATGATCGCGTCGACGCCGTCGGCGTCGTACCATTTGTCGGCGATCGCCTTGCCGACATCGGGTTTGTTCTGATGATCGGCGCCGACGACCTCGATCTTCCGGCCCAGCACCGTGCCGCCGAAATCCTCGACCGCCATCTGCGTCGCCGTCACCGAGCCTTTGCCCGTGGGGTCGGCGTACAGCGATGACATATCGACCAGCACGCCGAGCTTGATCGGACCGTCGGCGGCCTGAGCGGCGCCGGCGAGGAGCATCGCCGACAAGGCGCCGGCGGCAAGAGAACGGAGCGTCATGAAGAGCCTCCCAAAAAATTTACTTTTGTGAACGGCGCACCTTAAGCCAATCGTTTCCGCGCGCAAGGCGGCAATGCTGCCGTATGAGGCGAAGCGCCGCGGATCGCGATCCCATTTTCTTAAACTGCCCTTAACGGTCGCGGCGGTTTCCTTGCGACGAAAGGGGTCACCGTGTCGACCGTTACCGCATACGACGAGACCATGATTTTGAGCACGCCGATCTTGCGCCGGCTCTACGAGGATTGGAAGGTGCGGCGTCATTGCCGGATTCCGCGCCGCGCCGATTTCGATCCGGCGGCGTTGAGTTATATTCTCGGCCGGCTGTCGCTGATCGAGGTGTGGCGCGACCCGCTCCGTTTCCGCGCGCGGGTTCACGGCACCGGTCTGTCGCTGCGCCTCGGCATGGAACTCACCGGGAAATTCTTCGACGAGGCGCCGCGGTCCAAATATCTCGAGATGGTGATGGCTCATTTCGCCGACGTGGTGGAGCACGAGCGTCCATCGTTCGCCTGGCTCGTCAACGAGCTGCCGCATCCGCCGATCCGCGAGAACGAGGCGCTGGTGCTGCCCCTGTCGCGCGACGGCGACCGGGTCGATTTCCTTCTCGCCGGCGTCGTCCATCTCCGCCGGTCGCAATTGACCGAGCTGACCCAGCTCTACAATCGCCTGGCGCCGTTGCCCGCTTAGATACCGTTCAGACGATCGCGCCGGCGAAGAGCGGCGCGGCGTCGCGATCCTCGATTTCAACCACCCACAAATCCGGGTCGCGTTTCACCGCGCGGGCGATATAGGCGTCGGCGTCGGCTTCCGGCACCGGCGCCGCGCCGGTGACGCGTTGCCACGCCAGTTCGCCGCCGCCGGAACGGATCTGCGCCAGCACCTCGAAGCCGAGATCCCGCCGGTTGAGCTTGAGCAGAATGACGCCGGCGTCCTCGTCGCCGCGCCGCGCCACGGTGAGCGGGATGTTCCGCGTCGTCGCCAGCCGCACCGCGGCCTGGACCTGGAACCGCGTCTTGAGCCGGTCGGGGACGCTACGTTCCGCCACGTCGCCAATCCACCATCGTCATTACCGAGAAAGCGGGAATTCAGGGCCGCCGCACGTCGCTTGCCCTGGGTCCTTGCTTTCGCAAGGACGACGAAAATCATTCATACTCAGTATCTTACGCCGCCAAGTTCGGCGGGAAGTTGATCTCGACCTTGACGTTGTTCGGGTCTGGGAAAAAGAGCTGTTTAGTCGAGCCGCCGGCGACAATATTTTCTCTAAATTCAATGCCTCGCTCGACGAGCTTCGCCTTGATTCCGGTGAAGTCGGAGCCGAGAAACGCGAAATGGTCGAAATCGCCGGTCTCCGCCTCGGTCGCATGTTCGACGAAGAACAGATGGATCACCGGATGGTCGCCGACATAGAGCCACTCGCCGGGCCGGTCCAAGGGCGGCCGCCAGCCGACATGCAGGCCGAGTAGATTGGTATAGAACTCGACCGTCTCCGCCGGCCGCGCGGTGTTGATGGTGACGTGGTCGAGCGATTTGAGCGCCATCGCGATCCTCCGGTTCCCGGCCGCCATTTTAGAGCGAACCCGACCCGCTCGAAACCTTTTCGTCGTGCCGCCGAACCGGAAATCGGGGCGATCAGACCTGCTGGATCGCCGACAGCAGCCAATGGCCGCCGGGGCTGCGCGCGAAGGTCCACATCTCGCGGGCGTCGGTCGGGTTCTTGGGATCGCCGTCGACCACCGCGTTGGTGTCGGTGCGCACGGTCCAGTCGCGGGCGTGCCAATGAATCACGATGGTGGCGTATTCGAGATTGCCTTCGCTCCACGCCTCGTGGACGTCGCCTTCGATGAACTCGACATCCTCGACGTGGTTCTCGAGGCCCTCGCTCCGGTTCTGCGACAGCTCCTCCGAGAAATAGGACAGCATTTCCGGCGTCACGTAATGGCGCAGCGTCGAGAGGTCGGCCTTGCCCCAGGCGCCTTGCACCGCCTTCAGCACCGCCTCGAACGCGGTCTGGTCGGATTGCGTGATGTGGATTTGGTCGACCTGGCCCGGCCCCGGTCCGCCATAGCCGGCCGCGCCCGGCCCGCCCATCGGGCCGCCGGCCCAGGGACCGGCGCCGAAGCCCATGCCGCCGGGGCCGACCGGACCCGGGCCGCCGTAGCCGCCGCCGAAGCCCGTGCCCCAGGTGCCGTGGAAAAAGCCGCGGAACAGGCGCCAGCCGAGATAGATCAGGAACAGCCAGATCAGGATCGAGAAAAAGCCGCCGCCCCACCCGCCATAACCCATGCCCATGCCCATCCCCATCCCCCAATGCGGGAACAGCATGCTGCCAAGCCAGCCGCCGAACAGGCCGCCGGCAAGGCCGCTCCAGAATGGGTGATAGCCGCCATAACCGTAGCCGCCATAGCCGCTGTAGCCGCCGTAAGACGGATTGCGGTACGGCGTCACGCTGCGGTTGATCGCCGAACCGCCGTTAGATGAGTAGGTCTGCGACCCCATGCTGCCCATGCTCGAGTAGCCGCGCGAGGTCCAGCCCGCGCGCGCCTCGGCCGAATGCGGCGCGATCGCGAGCGGCGCGGTCAGGAGCACGGCGCAGAACAGCGCCGGCATGAGCTTTCGCAGAATTGTCATGTGTTCGGCTTTCCGGGCAGGCGCCCTCGTCATCCCGAATAATATGTCGTGTCGCCTCGGCGCGGAAGCAAGAGATGGACGGCGCCCTGCTTAATTTGGCGGCAACCGTGCCGCCAAATCCGTCCTCAAACCCTTTAAAAAGCCCGCGAATCGGCCATTCCGGGTGGCACGGTCCTTGCGCTTCCGTGGGCACGAATTCGACCACAGCCGAGGACCGCCGATGTATCTCGATACCGTCGACCGAATGGCCGATACCGCCGCCGCCAAGACCGCGTTCCTGAAACGCAACGCCGGCGGATTTTTCGTTTCCTCGATGATGGCCGGCGCCTTTGTCGGGCTCGGCATCATCTTGATTTTCTGCGTCGGCTCGGACGTCGATCCGGCGTATCGCGCGCTGGTGATGGGCTGCTCGTTCGGCATCGCGCTGACCCTGGTGATTTTCGCCGGCTCCGATCTCTTCACCGGCCACACCATGTTCATGACCCACGGCGTGCTGCGGAAACGGATCGGCCTCGGCGATCTCGCCGCCGCGTGGGCGATGTCGTGGGTCGGCAATCTGGCCGGCTGCGTCGTGCTCGCGGCGGTGTTCGTCTGGGGCGGCGGCGGCGGCATGCTGCATTCGAAGAGCCAATTCCTGATGACGGTCGCGGCGGCCAAGATGAACGCGCCGGTGCTGTCACTGGTCGCGCGCGCGGTGTTGTGCAATTGGCTGGTATGCCTCGCGGTGTGGATGTCGGGCCGCACCGCCAGCGACGCGGCCAAGTGCATCCTGATCTTCTGGTGCCTGTTCGGCTTCATCGGCAGCGGCTACGAGCATTCGGTCGCCAACATGACGCTGCTGGTGATCGCGCTGTGGGGGCCGCACCCGGACACGGTGACGTGGGCGGGCCTGGCCTACAATCTGTTCTGGGTGACGATCGGCAATATCGTCGCCGGCGCCGGCATCATGGGCATGGGCTATTGGTATATGTCCCGACCGGCGCCCGAGCGGGCGGTCGCGGCGCGGGCCGTCGTCGATGCCGCGGAATGATCTAGCCGCGCCCTTGTCACGCCCGCCGGCCGCCGTTACCGTTCGCGGGACGGAGGCGGAAAATTTTGCCGCGGATTCTCATTGCGCACGACGACGCGGCGATGCTCGAGCGAGCGGCTCGCGGGCTGGCGCCGGACTATGAAGTCGTCGCCGCAGCGACGGCGCCCGAAGCCCTTGCCGCTTCCGCGTCGCGGCGTTCCGACCTGATCCTGTGCGGGACCAGGCTGGTGACGTCGGACGGGCGCCATCTGTGGCAGGCGCTTCGCGGCGAACCCGGCCGCAACGAGGTGCCGCTGATCCTGTTGGTCGACGAGGAGGCCGACACGCCGCTCGACGCCGGGATCGACGATCTTCTCTACCGGCCGTTTTCCGACGCGGAGCTGCGTCGCCGCGTCGCGGTCAACCTGCGTTTTGCCCGCGAGCGCCGCGAGGCCGCCGCGCGCGAAGCCGCGCTGAAAGCCGAGGCGGAAGCCGTGCTCCGCCGCATCAACGTGGTGCTGACCCATCTGCCGTTCGGCCTCACCATGGTCAATCCCGAGGGCCAGATCGTCTACGCCAATCCGGCGCGCGAGCGGCTGCTGCGGTTCGATGGCCAGCCGAAGATCGGCGACCATTTGGCGGAGCGGTTGCCGGCGCGGCATGCCGACGGCACCCCGCTGACGCCCGACGAATATCCGATCCGCCGCGCGCTCAAGGGCGAGCTCGTGACCGACCTCGAACTCCAATACGACAACGGCAACGGTTCGCCGCGTTGGCTGCGGACCAGCGGCATTCCGGTCCCGCGGCCCGACGGCAGCATCCAGTACGCGATCGGCGTCGCCATCGACATCACCGGCGAGGTCGAGGCCCGCAACGAGTTCCTTAAGCTTACCGAAAGCCTCGAAGCGCGCGTCCACGCCGAAATCGACGAGCGGCTCAAGACCGAAGAGACGTTGCGCCAGGTTCAGAAGATGCAGACCATCGGCCAGTTGACCGGCGGCGTCGCGCACGATTTCAACAATCTGCTGCAAGTCATGCTCGGCAATCTTGAAGCCATCGAGCGCCAGGCGCGCGCCAACGCGCCGATCGACCGCGCGCGCCTGTTGCGCCAAGTCGGCGCGGCGTTGCGCGGCGCCGAGCGCGCCACGCAGCTGACGCAGCAACTGCTCGCGTTTTCGCGGCGCCAGCCGCTCAATCCGACGGTGATCGATGCCAACGAACTCGTGTTGCGCATGACCGAGCTGTTCCGCCGCACGCTGGGCGAAAACGTCGTCATCGAGACCGCGATCGAGCCCGATCTCCGTTCCGCTTATGCCGACCAGAACCAGCTCGAGGCGGCGCTGCTCAACCTGGCGGTGAACGCGCGCGACGCGATGCCGGCGGGCGGGCGGCTGACGATCGAGACCGCGAACTGTGCGTTCGCCGAATCGCCCGGCGATCCGTGGGACGAATTCGCCGCCGGCGATTACGTGATGATCGCGGTCAGCGATACCGGCACGGGGATTCCGAAAGAGGTGATGCCGCGGATCTTCGAACCGTTCTTCACCACCAAGGAAGTCGGCCGCGGCACCGGCCTCGGCTTGTCGCAGGCTTACGGCTTTGCCAAGCAGTCCGGCGGGCACATCAAGATCTACAGCGAGGTCGATGTCGGAACCACGGTCAAGCTTTACCTGCCGGCGGGCTCGGCATTGAGCGCGACTGGCAAGCGCGAGGCGCCGCCGGCGACGCGGCGCGAAGCGCGCGGCGAGCTGGTGCTGGTGGTGGAAGACGACCCCGAGGTGCGCGCCTTCAGCGTCGAGACGTTGCGCGAGCTGGGTTACGCGGTGGCCGAGGCCGGCGATGGCGCCGAGGCGATGCGGAGGCTGGAGAGCGACCCGTCGATCCGGCTCATGTTCACCGATGTCGGCCTGCCGGGCGGCATGACCGGGCGCCAACTCGCGGACGCGGCGCGCGAGCGCTGGCCGGGGCTCAAGGTGCTGTTCACCACCGGCTACACGCGCAACGCCATCGTCCACCACGGACGGCTCGATCCCGGCGTCGAGCTCATCACCAAGCCCTTCACCGCGACCGCGCTGGCGGCCCGCATCCGCAACCTGCTCGAAACCGCGTGACGCGCTAACCGACCACCGCGACGGCGTTGATCTCGATCAGGCAGCGCGGGTCGGTGGCCAGCGCTACCACCTGCACCGTGGTGGTCGCCGGCTTGTTGTCGCCGAAATATTCCGCCCAGACGCGGTTAAGCGAATCCTGATCCGACAGGTCGGTGACGAAGCGCGTCGCGGTGACGATGTCGGCGAAGGAGGCACCCGCCGCTTCCAGGCCGCGGTTCAAATTCTCGAGCGCCGCGCGGGTCTGCCCCGCCATGTCGCTCGGCATCGTCGCGAATTCCGCCGGGCGGTGCGGATGATGGTGATAGACCGGCGCCGCCGTGACCCCGGCGCAGAAGATCATGCTGCCGCCCTTGACCTTGATCGCCGGCGCGTACGGCATCCACATCTGCGGCGCGTCGGGCCAGTGGATGTGCGTGATGGTGTGGGGCATGGGCGCGATCTCCTCGGCTCGGTTGCCGCAAGCGCCGCCACCATGCGGAATTGCGCGCCCGAAATCCAGCGCGCGAGACGAGGCTAGGCGGCGGCCGGCAATTCGCCGAAACCGACCAGCCGCTGGCGGTCCTCATCCCACAACACCAGCCGCACCGATCTCAGCGCCGACCACAGCGACAAGGTGCCGACGCCGTGCAGCGCCGGGATTGCGGCATGGCACGCCGCCAGACGATAGTTCGGCACGCGCGGCGACAGATGGTGGACATGATGGAAACCGATATTGCCGGTGAACCATCGCAGGATCGCCGGCAGCTTGAGATAGGAGGTGCTGTCGAGCGCGGCGTCGGTCGGGTTCCACGCGGCTTGCCGGGTCCATTGCGCGCCGTCGAAGCGGTGTTGCACGGAAAACAGCCAGACGCCGACGATCGAGCCCAGGATCACGACCGGCGCCTGCACCATCAGCACCGCCTTGAAGCCGAGCGCCAGGCCCAGGGCGCCGAACCCGGCGACCAGCAGCGCGTTGGTCCAATAGACGGCGTGACGTTCGCGCCGCCAGGCCGCGGGCGTATCGAACGGCCAACGGTACAGCATCGTGAACACCAGCGGCGGCAGTACGAGGTAAGTGAAAATCGGGTTGCGCATGTGGCGGTAGACCGCGCGGCGCCAGAACGACAGCGCGCGATACTCCTTCACCGTCAGGCAAGCGCCGTAAATATCGACGCCGGCGAGACGCCGGTCGAGATTGTTCCAATTGCCGTGGTGGCGGGCGTGCTGGCGCTGCCAATTGGCGTAGGGCGTCAGGGTGAACACGCTGCACAGGATCCCGACGATCGCGTTGACCCGGCGCGTGCCGAAGTAAGCGCCGTGGCCGCAATCGTGCTGAAAGATGAAGAGCCGAACCAGCAGGCCGGCGGCGGGAACCGACAGCGCCAGCGTCAGGGCATAGGAAACGCCGAGCGACCAATACATCGCCGCGCAGGTCGCGGCGAAGAGGCCAAGCGTGGTCGCGAGTTGAAGCGCGCTGTCGCGGCCGGTGGCGCGCTCGAATGGCGCGAGCGCGGCGCGGATCGCGGCGCCGTCGCGAGCGACGGCGGCAGGGGTTATCGGGCCGGTCGGCGTCGCGCGGGTCGTGATGTCACTCGACAATCTCTCATCCACTTCCTCAAGTTTTTGGCCGATTTGCCACGCCGGCGATGACGTTCGCTAGATTTCGTCGGCGTAGACGCGGGGAACGGCGTGCCCCAACGTCAAGTCGCCCGCGCCCGACAAGCGGGTGATGCGTGCATGCACCGAACGGCCGTCGAGCGGAATGTGAAATTGCTGGCCGCTGGCGGGCGGGCGGCGCATCCGGCGCACGCCCAGCGGACGCGCGACACTCTCGTTCTTCATGCTGACGAAAAGTCTTACCCGGGTGGTCATGTTAATAGCCCTCGCGTTCCATGCGCTTGCGCAGCGCCTTGCGGCGTCGCCGCACGCCCTCGGCTTTTTCCCGGATGCGGCGCTCCGACGGCTTTTCGTAGGTGCGGCGCCGCTTCATTTCGCGGAACGTGCCCTCGCGTTGCATCTTCTTTTTCAAGACGCGAAGCGCGCTGTTCATGTCGTTGTCGCGCACGAAGACTTGCATGATATCGGGGCCGCCTTTCGAGGAGCCGGGATGGAGCAGCCTCGGCGGCGCGCCGCACGGCGGCGCGATCGGCAAGGAAGGAATGGAGTTCTCGGCGGAAGGCCTGAGGCCGCCGGCGCGATCTGAGTGCGCAGGGCCAGCTACATGATATGGGGGTCGAGTTCCCCAAAAGTCAATGAATCAGAACGCCCGCGCACGCGAAATCATGCTCAAACCGAGCCGACGCGCACTGTCCACGGCGCGACTTTCGTGGTGCGCAAGAGGTCGTTCGCGGTCCACGAATCCCATTCGAGCTTCTCTTTGATCTCGAGCTCGTCCTTGGCGCGAACGATCAGCAGCGCGTCGTCGGTGCCGTCGAGCGAGCCGGCGGCGACCACGAAACCGTCGGCATGCAGTTGCTTCACGTAGTCGATATGGCCGCGATAATCGTATTGCTGCTCGGCCGGCACGCCCGGCTTCCAAGCGCCGCCGCGGGTCCGCGTCACGGCATAAAGACGGGCGTCGCTCATGGCTTCTCCTCCGGCGGCTTGGCGTTTGGCGTCATGGTGCGATCCTTCGCCGGCCAGCGCTCGGCGGGCGCGGGCAGGGGGGTGCCCTTGCCGGTGATCCGCTCGATCGCGATGGCATAGACCGTGATCATGTCGAGGCGCGGGAAAAAACTCTTGGGCCGTTGTTGCTCGGGCTGGTCCCACTCGGGTTGCTGGTATTTCGCGATCAGCGCCTCGCAGAAGCGCTGCTTTGCGGCGCGGTCCTCGACCACGCGAATGCGGCCGAACGCGATCACGCTCTTGTACTGCACCGAACTGTCGCACTCGAACCGGCCATAGGCGAAGGTCTCGCCCGGCTCGTCGATCTCGAAGCAGACGCGCGGCTCGTGCTCGACATTGGCGCGGAGATGACCGCGCGCCGCGGTGTTGTGCACCCAGACCTCGCCGTCCATCCAGACATAGAGCAGGGGCACGGCATAAGGCCAGCCGTCCGGCCCCACCGTCGCCAGCCGTCCGGCATAGCCGCCCGCCAGCAATTCGCGGGCGCGCTCTTCCGGCATCAGCTTGTCGGCGCGTCTCACAGGCGGCGGTGCGGACATTGCATCCTCATGCGTGTTTAGAGCGTATCGTGTGCGGGACCGGGCGTCGGCCGCCATCTTGCACCAACGCAAGGAGCTTCGCCATGCATCGCCTAACGCATTCGCTGTTCGTGTTGTGGCTGTTGGTCGCCGCGGTGCCGGCCTGGGCCGCCGCCCCGCCGCCCCTCGGCGATGCCGACAAGGCCGCCATCCGCCAGGTCATCGCCAGCCAGATCGCCGCCTTCCAGAAGGATGACGGCGCCGCCGCCTTCGCCTTCGCCACGCCGGCACTGCGGGAGCGGTTCGGCTCGGCCGCCAATTTCATGTCGATGGTGCGCGAGGGCTACCAGCCGGTCTATCGGCCGACCCAGGTCAGCTTCGGCACGTTGGAGCTGACCGACGACGCCGTCATCCAACATGTCGTGGTGGTCAGCCCCGACGGCGCGGTGCACGAGGCGCTCTATTTCATGGAGCGCCAGAACGACGGCGCCTGGCTGATCGGCGGCTGCCTCCTGCACGGAGAGCGACCTGAAGTCCGAGCTCAGCGTCAGATCATGCTCTCGAGCAGCTTCACCAGTTCTTCCGGCTGCTCGCGGTGGACGCCGTGGCCGCTCGCCGCCTCGGCGGTCTTCCAGCCCTTTTCGGCGCGCACCCGGTTGTAGAATTGCTTGAACGTGTCGCCGGGATTCTTGGCGGCGAAGATATAGAGCCGGTTGGGGATGCGGTCGGCCTTGCCGGTGAGCTTGACCTTCTCGACCAGGGTGCCGATCGGCATCGGCGCGCGCAGCGATTTCTCCACTTCGGTGAGGCCGATCATGCTTTGCGCCGGCGACGGCACCGCGATGCCGCCGCGCTCGCCCGCCTCGTGGAACCGCGCATTGTTGTCGCCGGGCGTGTAGTCCCACAGGCATTTGCCGTTCTCCGGCAGGAACGCATCGACATAGACGATGCCAGTGATCTTGTCGGCGAGCCGCTCGGCGACGCCCGTGATCACCATGCCGCCGTAGGAATGACCGACCAAAATGAATTTATCGATCTGCTCGCAGCGCACGGTGTTGCAGACATCCTCGACATGGGTCGAGAGGTTGACCGCGCCGCTGAACAAATGCGAGCGCTCGCCGAGCCCCGTGAGCGACGGATAGAACACGCGGTGGCCGCGCGCCCGCATGCGTTCGACGAACGGGGTCCAGCCGTAGCTGCCGCCCCAAGCGCCGTGGACGATGACGAAATTTGCGGTCTTGCTCGCTTCGGCCATTGTTCTCTCCAAGGATCGGAATCTATTCGGCGGCTTCCGCGATTTCCGCCGGCGGGTTGCGCGGATCGATCTCCTGCCAGTTCCGCGTCGCCGGCATGCGGATCGAGAGCGCGCGGATGGCGCTGTAATCGACCGCGCCGTCGAGGCCGAACGGCAGCTTGCCCTTGGCGTGCTCGTCGAGCGCCGCCAGCAGCATGCGCCGCGCGCGGCCGATCACCGCGTCGCTCGAGCCGAGAAATTCCGTGCTGCGGTCGACCACCGGCCCCATCGATTCCTCGACGATGAAATCCTCGTAGGTGAAGTTGCCGAGGACGCCGCTCCAATGCCCGGCCTTCATCGCGTCGCGGTTCTGGTGCCAGGTGTTGGCGACGCTGCCCATGTCGGCGCTGTAATTGTCGTCATCGCCGACGGTGCCGACGACGGCCCATTTCTTGTACCAGTCCGGCACCGGGCCGAACGGGTTCATGTAGTAGTACCAATGCGCGCTCCACTCGTCGTCGATCGGCACCACCACGACCACGAGGCGCGGCTCGCCGTGGTCGCCGGGAATGAACGAGTAGTACGGGAACACCACCTCGCGGATGCGGGCGTAGACCGTGCCGTCGCCGAGGTCGCGCAGCGCCGCTTCGCGGAAGCCGTAAGGCTTTTCCACGATCTCGAAGCGCGGCGCGGTGTTGCCGATGGCGAAGCGGTTGAGGCGGTTGGTGGCCTGGCCGACATTCGCGGTGGAGCTGCGATGCAGCATGCCGATATGGGCGCTGTCGAGCTGGCCCTCCAGGCCTTGCAGCCAGTTGCCATGGACGATGCCGCACCGGACCAGCGCGTCGGCCGGCGGCGTGTGGAACTCGAAGTCGAAGAATTTGGGCGGGGTCGCGCGGCGGCCGAGATAGACCCAGACCATGCCGCCCGCCTCGCGCACCGGATAATGGCGCAGCGGCACGCGCTTGCAGAATTCGCCGCGGCGCTCGGCCGGCTCGGTCGGCGTGTCGGTGCAGACGCCGTCGATCGAGAATTTCCAGCCGTGGAAGATGCAGCGCAGCCCGTTCTCCTCGTTGCGGGCGAGGGCCAGCGACACGCCGCGATGCGGGCAATTCTCCTGGAAGAAGCCGACGCGGCCGTCGGTGGCGCGGAACGCGACGAAATTCTCGCCGAGGAGCCGCACGCGCTTCGGCGCGCCGTCCGCCTCGAGCGCGGCGGAGCGCGCCGCCGGATGCCAGAACTCGCGCAGCATCTCGCCCATCGGCGTGCCCGGGCCGACCCGCGTCAGCCGTTCGTTATCTTCCTTGGTCAACATTCCGTCCTCCTGCCGCCCGCCAGTATAAGACGGCGGCGGCGGGGCAGGGCGGAAAAATGGCGGCCGACGCCTCAATGGGCCGGCTCGGTGTCGTCGTCGCCCTGGTCGATCTTGACCCCGTCCCGCTTGAACACCGCCAAGATGCGCTCCTTCAGGACCGCGCGCGCCCGCGCCTGCTGTGCGTTGCTGTAGTCGCCGGCGAACGGCACCGGCACGAAGCCGGGCCGGCCGGGGATCCGCGCGTTGAACAAGCCCAAATGCCGCGCCAGTGCGTCGAGCGCGGGGCGCTTGTCGTAAAGCCGGAGCACGACCTGGCCCTTGTCGCCGACCGGGCGCAGCTCCGCCACCGCCGCCGCGTCCTCGGCGCCGAGGCTGGTGTGCGGGCGCAGCGTCACGCCGGTCTCGTCCCAGCGCACGAAGCGGCGGATGTCGGAAAAGCCGATGCGGCGATACTGCTCGACCACATTGTCGGCGGTGACCTGGGTGCGCGCGGCGCGCGCCGCGATCGCGCGGTCGAGGGCCGCCTTCACCGCCGGCATGTGGAGCAGGCGCGAGCCGATCGTGTGTGCCGAGCGCGCGCTGTAGCCGGCGCGCTTCGCCGCCTGGGTGGCGTTGAAGTCGATGAGATATTCGTCGATGAAGGTCCGCCGCTTCGCGGTCAGCCCCTCGCCGTCATGTGTGTAGGGCACGAATGCCTCCGGGCCGGCCGACATTGGGCCGGCCACAGTGTACGCATATTTTGCGTTTCTTAGCAGAATATCGCGGATTTGTCAAGGAAAAAAATTACGTGAATTACGTAAATCGATCCCTTGCCGCATTGCGGAGAGGAAGGTCGGGGAACGTCCGCCACTTATCCCTCTCCGCGTTGCGGAGAGGGCGGGGCCCGATCCGAAGGATTGGGAGGGTGAGGTGGTGATCCATGAGAGGCTCTTGTCCCGGTGCCCACCTCACCTTCCCGCGCCTTCCGCGCGGGCCCCTCTCCTCTCCTCCCTTCAGGGAGGAGAGGGGAATTTTCCCCTCTCCGCAACGCGGAGAGGGATTAGAATTGTGCAAGCGGCAACGTCAGCGCCTGCCGAATCGTTTCCATCACGCCGTCGAGATTTTCGAGCACGTCGCTGTTCCAGAACCGGATGACGCGATAGCCGTGTGTTGTAAATTCGGCGGTTCGCGTGGCGTCGCCGACGCTGTCGGCGTGCTGGCCGCCATCGAGTTCGATCACGAGCTTTCGTGCCGGGCAGGCGAAGTCGGCGATGCGGCGGCCGACCGGATGCTGTCGGCGAAATTTGTAGGGCAGGGCACTGTCGCGCAGCGCGCGCCACAAGACCTGCTCAACGTCCGTCGCGTCGTGGCGGAGCTTGCGCGCGTTCGATGCTCGGGGACGGACGGTCCTCTGCGTTCTTGTTCTGACTCCCACCTCACCTTCCCATCGCTTCGCGATGGGCCCCTTCCTCTCCTCCCTAAAGGGAGGAGAGGGGAGATTTTACCCTCTCCTCACTGAGGAGAGGGGAGGGGCCCAATCCGAAGGATTGGGAGGGTGAGGTGGTTGCCCGTTGAGCAGCGGTCGACGAGATGTCGACGAACTGAGCCCTCAAAGTGCGTAGAAAGCCCCCGAAAGTGGCATCGCAGTGGGCAAAAAGTTGAGGTCGCTGGCGCGTGATCAGGCGAATGGAGCGCCGCACGATCGGCCGAAATGGTGCAGCGCGAACGAGGAGCGGGCCGTGCCAAGGCACACCCAACGTCTCGCCGACGCGGTTAGTCGCCGACTCCTCCACAGTCTCCGGTTGCAAGACGGCCGGAATCGGTCGCAAGCCTAGCGACACGATTTCCTGGGCGTTGCTTGGCGTAGTGGAGCGACTTTCATGCGGTGGGTGAAAACAAGCGTCGTCGCTATCGCTCTCGTCCTCGTTGTCGCTTGCACGAATGCCCACGCGCAACTCCGCCCGCCCGTGGTCAACGTGAACAGCGAGTTCGGTATCGCCGCGCAAGGGTTCATGCAGTCTTACAGCGAGACCAATCCCACGACCGGCGGCACCTTGGACAGCGAGCACGGCACCGTGCCCGGCGTGCAAGTCAAGGCCACTACCATGTTCAATACGCTTGGCGTGGAGAATCTATATGCGGGCTTTCGCTATCAGTATGACGGCGGCGGCGTGACTTATAACGGAGCCTTCCTCAACGGCATGCCGCATAACGGCATGTCGCACTATGCTATCAACGATATCGGGCTCGAGTTCGGCAAAGGTTTTCTCCTCGCCGACAATGTGTTGATCACGCCCTTTGTCCAGGGCGGTTGGCGTGGCTGGCAGCGCAGTCTTAGCTCAATTCAGGTCGAGGACTATACCCACTACTATTTGGGCGCCGGCGTGAACGGCGATCTCGGCATCACCGACCGGCTCGTGCTGACGGGGCGGCTTGGCATCGCCGAGAACTCTCGGCGCCAGCATGACTTCGCAGCAATCGGTGCAGCTAGGCCTGCCACAGATGACGTTCAAACTCGGCAGCACGCCGCTCTATCAAGCTGGCGTCGGCGCGGACTACAAATTCTATACCTACCTGCATCTCTTCGGCGGCGCGGACTACACGCACTTCGGCTACGGGGCCAGCCTGGTCAACAGTCTAGGCTTCCTCGAACCCACCAGCAGAACCAGCGAGGTCGTTTTCCGCCTCGGTATCGCGATTGGGTTGTGAGGTAGACGCCGCGACTACCCCATCGTCTTCTTTAAACCCTCGTCAAGCTTGGCGAGGAACTGGGTGGTGGTCAGC
>CAVSQC010000019.1:0-90388 GCA_963729845.1 uncultured Alphaproteobacteria bacterium | reverse complement strand
GTCAACAGCGCCTAAATCCCGATGTCCGCGGGATGTCCGATTACCCCTCGAAACTCTCGGTGAAAGCTGACATGCCGGATTGGCACCGGCCGAACCACCGACGCAAACGATGGGAAAGTCTTTCGCGACATGCCCTGCCGTCATCGCCGATTCTCCGCGGCGGAGGCGGCGGTTGTAGACGGCGGTGCCTTCGACCTTGTCGGAGGCAATACGGCGATCCGTCTCGTTCACGACGGCGTCGGTTTGACGTAGATCGCTGGAATAATCCGCGGCTCGTGCCCCAAGGTCCGGAGCATCCGGCTGACGAAGTGCGCGTTCAGGCAAGCTTCCATGCCAACGACACAGGGCGGCAGTTTCTCAAATGTGTCTTTGATCGCCAATCTCTTGAATCTTCCAGCGGAAGGCAATCTTCCCATCAACGCCCAACCCGACAACGTGGAAAATCTCCTTGCCAATGTCGATGCCGAGGGACGAGAGCGATGGCTGCGTTCGGATTCATCAAGGGCTCATGGCTGCTTCTCCTGTTCACAGGTCCTAACCTTCACACCCTATCCCAGCTGAGGGAAGCAGCCGGTCCATCCCATTAACAGGCAAATACGGATTCCGCGTGTCAACAGGACTGTGGGTAAAATGGGCAACGGCTATCCGGATTTGCGCGAGCGTCGCCCGGGGCCCAGGGTTAGCTTTGCTTCTTCTCAAGAGATGAAGAGCTTGGAACGATTGCAAGCCACAAATTCTAGTCGCGACAAGATACCTCCCACACTCGCGCAGCCCGGCGCGGCGGGTTTCTGGGTCGCGGTAATGCTTACCGGCGTCGGCGCGGGCATCGGCGCCGCAGTCCTGACTCGTTTGCTGGGGCTGGTGCAGCATCTGATGTGGCCGGCCCCCGGCGATTTGATGGATGCAGCGGCCCAGGCGGGGGCTTGGCGGCATGTCCTCGTACTGTTGGGCGCGGGAGTGTTGACCGGCGTGGGACAACTCGTTCTGGTCCGTCTGGCCAGCGGCAATGGTATCGACATCACTCAGGCGATCTGGTTTACGGCCGGCCGGCTACCGGCCCTACGCACTCTGGGCAGCGCGGTGTTGTCGGTGATCATCGTCGGCATGGGCGCATCTCTGGGTCGCGAGGGCGCGCCGAAACAAGCCGGTGCCGTGATCGCCAATGCCTTATCGGATCGGGCGCATCTGTCGGACGAACAGCGCCGGCTTCTGGTGGCGTGCGGCGCGGGGGCCGGCATGGCGGCGGCCTATGGCGTGCCGTTAGGCGGCGCGTTGTTTGCCCTTGAGGTTCTGCGCGGCGTGCTAGCGCTACAACTCGTCCTGCCCGCGCTTCTGGCGTCGTTGATTGCGACCGCCGTATCCTGGATCGCGCTGCCTGATGCACCGACTTATGTGATCCCCGCTTACGTCAATTCGATCTCGGTCGCCTGCTGGGCTGCGCTGGCGGGGCCGATCGCGGGGGTCGTTTCGGTAGGCTATGTGCGTGCCATTGCCTGGGCCGATCGCAACAGGCCGAAGGGTTGGCGGCGGCTGATCGCGCCGGCTCTCGCGCTGGGGCTTCTCGGCGTGATCTCGATTAGGTTGCCGCAGTTGCTCGGTAACGGCAAGGACATCGCGCAGCTCGCATTCACGGGCCAAGTCGCGCCGTTGCTGCTGCTGACGCTGCTGTTCCTCAAGCCTGCCGCAACAATCATGTGCCTGGGCAGCGGTGCACCCGGCGGACTGTTTACGCCGTCGTTGGCGTTGGGTGCGCTGCTGGGCGGCGTGCTCGGTGTCGCCTGGTCATGGCTGTGGCCCGGCGTGCCGCCCGGATTGTTTGCCGTGGTCGGCGCCGCGGCCGTGCTTGCGGTCACGACACAGGGGCCGATCTCGGCGGTGGTCCTGATGATGGAACTGACGGGCCGCGATCGATCGTTTATCGTGCCGCTGCTGTTGGCGGTTGCCGCTGCTACCCTGGTCTCGCGAACGATAGAGCCGCGATCGATCTACGACGCGCGTCTAACCGACGAGCAGGTTGCGGCCCGAATCAAGTCCCGGGAACCGGCGCCAAATTAAGAGCGAAACTACTCATGTCCGTTACAGTGGCCGGTCGCTCGCTGACCTTGGCGGTTGGGTAAAATAGACTTTATATTATTCTGTCATAGAACCGGCATAGAGTGACTCCGTCGCTGGCTTTCCCGGGAGCGCCGCCGGCTGAAAGACGTGATGACGCTCCCGCTCGCAAGAGAGGAGGCAGAAGTGAACTCGACGGAAGATTTGCTCAGACACGCGCTTGAATGCGAACGGATCGCCGAGAAAATGTCTTCACCTGCGGCGCGCCGCTCGGCGATTTCCGTGGCCGCTCAATGGCGTAAGTTGGCCGATGAGGACGAGGCGCAAGAACGAAGCCGTTTCGGCAACCGAGATCGGCGATCCGGTGGTCATTTCTAGGACGTCACATCCTGTTTCGCCCTGAAATCTCGACTCCGGTCGCGCCCAAAATTTATAAGCGGCCATGCATATAGCCCAGCTTACGTAGTTTCCAAGCCTGCCGAGGCGATCCGGCGATCGCCATTATTGCGCGCGATTTCACACGCGGATCTTTTCAAATCGCATGGGGCGGCGATCCTTATGCGGGATTGGCATTCTCGTTGGTTTCTTGAAGGTCTCGGTTGATGGCAGCTTGGAGATCGACAAGGTCCTTCAATAGATTGGGCGCTTGAGACAAGACGCGCACGACGGCATTGAGCCAATAGGCCGAATCACTGCCTTCCGTACCGCAAGTTCGTTTCAATCTGTTCGAGGCTTTTGCCCTTGGTTTCCGGCACCAGGGAAAACGCGAAGAACCATGCCCCGACGCTGACCACGGCGTACAACCAGAACGTGGCGGATTTGCCCATGATTTGCGTAAGCGTCAAAAACGACAAGGCCACGATCAGGTTGCTACTCCAATTGGCAACCGTCCCCACGCTCATGGCCCGACCTCTAACGCCCAACGGGTAAATCTCCGAAAGCATCAGCCAGAAAACAGGCCCCAATCCCACCGCGAATGAACCGACGTAGACCATGAGACTGGCCGCCGCGATCCATCCCAGGCTACTGGACAATTGCGGAAGCGAAAACGCCAGCCCCAACACGAACAGACTCAACGCCATTCCTGCCAGGCTGACCAACAAAAGCGGCCGCCGTCCGACCCGATCGATCAGTTGCATGGCCACCAGCGTCAAGACGACGTTGACTACCCCGACTCCGACGCTAGCCAGAATCGCCACCGACGCCGAAGATAAGCCGGCGAACTTGAAGATGGTCGGGGCGTAATAGATCACCGTGTTGATGCCGGTGATTTGCTGCGCGATGGCCAGTCCAACGCCGACGATCATTGCCGATCGCAAGCGCGGCCTGAGCAATTCGGACCATTGCCCCTTCTGCTGCGCCGCGCTCTGCTGAATCTCCTTGAGTTCGCCCTCGACTTTATCCGGGGCGCGAATTTGTTTCAGCACCGCCCGGGCCTGATCCGGGTGTCCGCGGCCGACCAGCCATCGCGGGCTGTTGGGAATGAACGTCAGTCCGATGCCAAAGGCGCCCGCCGGAATCACTGCCATCGCAAACATCCAGCGCCAAGCCTCGGAGTCGGCAAAGGCATAGTCAACCAGATAGGAGATGACAATGCCGCTGGTGAGGGCAACTTGATTGATCGAAACGAGCTTTCCCCGAATCTCGACCGGGGCAATCTCGGAAATGTAAAGCGGCGCGACAAACGATGCGATGCCGATGGCAGCGCCCGCAACGATCCGAGCGGCGATCAGCCATGTCGTGCCCGGCGCCAGAGCAGCTCCGATGGCACCCAAACCAAAAACAATCGCCGTCACAATCAACAATCTCCGGCGTCCTAGGCGGTCGGCCAGAATTCCGCCGGCGCCCGCGCCTACGAGCGATCCCAGCAAGACCGAGCTGACGGCTATTTCCTCGAGGCCCGCAGAAAGAGAGAAATCTTTTTTGATGAATAGAATGGCCCCGGAGATGACGCCGATGTCATAGCCGAAAAGCATCCCGCCCAGCGCCGCGACAGCCGTGGCGAGATAGACAAGGTGTTTCCCGCCCACGATCTGATGCTCGATCAGCCGCCGGTGGCGAAACCCGGATAGAGCGTCATGCCGCCATCGACGAACAGTGTCGCCCCGACGACATAGTCGGAATCATCGGAGGCGAGCCAGACCGCGGCGCGCGCGATATCCTCGGGCTCTCCGATGCGCCCGTACGGCACGAGCTCCATCAAGTTGGCATAGGCTTCCGGCGTTTGCCAGGCGGCGGTATTGATCGGCGTGCGGATCGCGCCCGGCGCGATGCCGTTGACGCGAACGCGATGGGGCGCCACCTCCTGAGCCAGGCTGCGCATCATCAGCACGATGCCGCCTTTCGACGTGGCGTAATTTGCATGTCCGGCCCACGGTATCTCCTGATGAACCGAGCTCATGCAGATAATCTTGCCGGCGGCACATGACACCGTTTCGACGACACCGCGGCGCAGGAACTCGCGAAGCGCCTCGCGCGCGCAAAGGAATTGCCCCGTCAGGTTGACACCCATGACGGTGTTCCATTGCGCAGAGTCATATCATGGAACGCGGCATCGCGCTGCAACCCGGCATTGGCGACGAGAATGTCGATCGTGCCGAATTTCGCGATCATCACGGCGAACATCGAATGCACATCCTCCTCGCGCGACACATCGGCCTTATGCGCGTAGGCAATGACGCCATGATCTTGAATTTCCTTCACGACCTCGACCGCGGCATCATCTCCGGCGACATAGTTGACCACGACATCCGCGCCGGCTTGGCCGAGCGCGATCGCCACGGCGCGGCCGATGCCGGAATTCGCTCCGGTCACCAGGGCCTTCTGGCCGACCAAACTCCTTGGAATTGATCGCGACGGCGCCGTGGAAGCCATGATGCAGTTCCTTTCACTCGGTCGGCCATGCCGGCCTGGCAATATCGTGGGACGGCGGAGGCTTGACGAGTGACTTCGCGAAGGCGTCGGCCGCCATCTTGATCGCGCTTGCCTGGGTCGGATAGGCGTGGATGACCGTCGCCAGGACGGACAGACCGATGCCGGCATCGATCGCCAGCGTGATTTCGTTGATCATCTCGCCGGCGTGGGAGGCCACGATCGTCGCCCCCAATATCTCATCGGTGCCCTCCCTGACGTGAACTTTAACGAACCCTTTTTCCTGACCGTCGATGATGGCTCGATCGGTATCGTGCATCATTACGGTAATGGTTCTAATGGGGATCGAGCGGTCTCTCGCCTCGCGAACATAGAGGCCGACATGCGCGACCTCGGGGTCGGTATAGGTGCACCAGGGAATGGTTAGCGCGCTCCAGCTTTTTTGGCCGCCGAACAGCGCGTTCGCGATCGCGAGGCGGGCGGAAGCCTCGGCGGTATGGGTAAATTTGTATTCCAGACAGACATCGCCGGCGGCATAGATTTGCTGGTTTGTCGTCCGCAGGAAATCATCCACTCGAATGCCCGGTACGGCGTCGCATGCAACCCCGGCCTGTTCCAAGTCCAATCCTTCGACGTTGGGGATTCGGCCGACGCCGGTCAGTATATCGTCGACCGCGATCGTGCTCTTGGTATCGTCGCTGGCGAGATCGACGAGCTTTTCGCCCGTCGCCGCCCTCCTGACGGCGACGACCGTTGTGTTCAAGTGGATCTCCACACCGTCGCGCGCCAGCAACTCCGAAAGCAACTGGGCGGCGTCGCGTTCTTCCTTGGGCAAGAATTTCGGCTCGTTCTGCGCGATGAAAACACGCGATCCCAACCGGCAGAATGCCTGCGCCAATTCGCATCCCAACGGGCCGCCGCCGATCACGAGGAGACGCCGAGGGCATTCCGTCAGATCGAACGCTTCCTCGCTGGTGAAATAGCCCGCCTGTGCCAGTCCGGGGATGATCGTCGGCACCGGCCGCGCGCCCGTGGCGATCAGCGCCTTGCCGAAACGGATGGTCGCGCCCCCGACTATGACGGCATCCGGTCCGGTGAACCGCGCCGCGCCAAAGTAGAGATCGACGCCGGCAAGCTTCAGTCGTTCGGCCGAATGGTACTCGGCGATCCGGGTCCGCAGGCGCCGCATCCTTTCCATCGTGGCGGAAAAATTCTCCCCGATGCCGCTTGGAACCTCCGCGCCGAACTTTTCGGCGCGCCGCATATCCGCATAGAGACGCGAGGTGCGAATGATGGACTTGGAGGGGACGGAACCAGTCAACAGGGACACGCCGCCGAGCAGATGATTCTCGATCAACGCCACCTTCGCGTCCCCTTCGATCGCGGCCTCCACCGCAGCGAGTCCGGCCGGACCGGCGCCGATCACAAGAAGATCGTACGGTCCCACGGGGTCGGGATTGCGCCATCTGGCCGGCCGCGCATAGGCCGTTAACTCATCGCGATCGGCATCCGGGATCGGGTTCAAAGCCATCCCCCTTCGAATCCGGCCCGCCGCAGTCCGGTCGCGATATGCGGACATGACCGCATAAGCTTCCAAATCAGGCCGGAGCGGTAGTTTTCGATCATCATCACGACAATGCCCTGATCCAGGCCATAATGCCCTTCCGAGATCCATCCACCCTGATCGATCAGATTGGGATTGAAGCCGCTCGACATCCGATATCCGGCGCAGACGTCGGGATAGTGTTCCAGCATGTGGCGTACGGCCGTCAACGCCGATGGCGGCGAAAACGGCAACGCGGCGAGCATCGCCCATGGGGCTATCGTTCCGTCGTCGCGTCCAAAGGGCACCCCGCGTTCCGTATAGCCGAAGAAGCGCCGGTCTCTGCCGCTTTCGCGTAAGTCCTCGTTGCGCGGACCGTCGCCCGCGGTGATCCCCCAAAAATTCGGGCCGTAACCGATGAAGCCGTGCGGATTGCGGGCCGCATATTCCCGCTGGATGGATACGGCGCGCCGGCTGTTCTCGAAATAATCGCAACCCTTTTCCCGCATGAACTCATCCTGGATCCCGCGAAAGTCGATCCACGCATGCGAGAACAAATGAATGAACAGCGGGCCAGCATACAAAAAATCATAACCGTAGATATTTTCCCACTGATAGGTGGAAGTCCAATCACCGAAACTGTTCGCCGGCAACGCGAAGGTCGGCGACGCCAAGCCAAGGACGTAGAGGATCGTCGCCTCGCTATAGCCTTCCCAGCCGGAACGGAGGAAGCCGCATTCGGGTTTCCAGCCTTGGGATACCGTCGTCCCATCATTCTGGGCCCAGCGCCAGTCGATCCGGCGATAAAGCTTCTCCGCAACCGAGCGGATCTCCCTCTCGTCCGCAGCCGGCGCGGTAAAATACGCGGCGGCAGTCAGCATGCCCGCCAGCAGCAACGCGGTATCGATCAACGACAATTCGCATTGCCATACACGCTTTCCCGTCCGCATATCGAGAAAATGGTAGTAGAAGCCCTTGTAGCCGGTAACATCGTCGGCTTCGGCGCTCTGCGGACTGTTCCAAAAGAAACGCAGCGTCTTCAGAGTTTGGCTCGCGGCATCGGCGCGCGCGATCCAACCACGCTCGACGCCGATCGGATAACACGAGAGCGCAAACCCCACGACGGCGATGCTCGCCGGCGAATTCTTACGCGAGGTATCGGCAACCAAGCCCGTTGTCGCCTCGGCATGATCGACGAAGTAATTGAAAGCCGCATTCTGAAGCTGCTCCAACAGTTGATCGTCCGGCAGGGCCTTCGTGTCAGACAACGGGGGAACCGGCGTAGGAGAGAGTAACGGCGGTCACCGACAACGGCGCGAGCACCGTCGCGAATTCAACGGCTCCGTCCTTGCAGGCGAAGGCTTGCCGCTCGCTCTCCAGTATCGAAGCCGCATTCAGTTGAGCAAGGAGTCCCGCGCTGAGATATTCCGGCGCGCCCAGCTTCTGCCACTTGCGCTTTGCATTCGCATGGTCGTCGTCAATTCGTTGCACCGTCGCTCGCTCCGGCGCGCCGGCGTTGAGCAATGTCATCCGCACGCCTTCGACGCCGATTGGATGGCGCGGCAGCGCGAAATTCGTCAGCAATATGGTGATCTGCCGATTGCCGCGGATAACCCAGGCATCGACGGTGAGATGCGCGCCGTCGACCGATAGTAATTCCGTTCCCAATCCGTGCAGCAACTCGTAGGCGCGGTAGGTCGGCTTCGCGATGCCATGAATGTTGAGCAAGCCGAACCCGCCGTGAAACGGCACGGACGGAAAGTAGTTCTCTTCGAAAATATCCGAAAAAGTCCAGTAGCTGTATCCCTGGACAAGACCGGTCGCCTCCATGATCGTTTTGACGACGAAGCTGGCGGCATACGTTTCATCATGGAGCGGATCGCGCGGATTCGAGGAACTGCTCCATTCCGTGTAATAAAGCGGCCGGTCATCGGCTTCCCGCCGCGCGTCGCGCGCCTGGTCGCGCAGCACGCTACGCCGGCTGTCCGACAACTGCGTCTCGGTATCGTCGCCCGGCTTGCCGAAGGCATCGGTCGGGTAATGATGGGTGCTGATGAAGTCGGCGGGAAGTCGGTTCTTGGAACAGAAGCCAATGAAATCCGCGATCCACGCATTGGTGGCGGTCGCCGGGCCGCCCACCCGCAACCCGGCATCGACGGATTTGATCGCGGTAACGGTGTGTCGGTACAATTCGAAGTAATCGCTTTGCCTGCCACTGCCGAAGGCGGTCAGGTTCGGTTCGTTCCAAACCTCGAAGAACCATTGCCCGACCTCGTCGATTCCATAGCGATCCACCCAATGGCCAACCAGTTTGCCGATAAACGCCGACCACCGCGCATAATCCTTGGGCGGCGTCACGTTTGCCCGATAGTGGAACACGATCTGATCGCCCGACGACAGTGCAGTCGGCATAAAGCTGAGTTCGACGAACGGTTTCATCCCGATGGACAGGAGAAAGTCGAAGATCTGGTCGGCGTTGAAGAATGAATAGAGCAGTTGGTCGTTTTCGCACACCAAGGTGCCCATATCGTCGGAAAGCAGCCCATGAAACCGGACATGGCCGAATCCCAACTCTTCCCGGCAGCGCCGCATCTGCCGTTGCCAGTCCGCCCGCAAAGCCAGCGGCGCATGGCCGCTGCCGATCGTATGCTCCCAGAAATGCGGAAAATCTTTCCCTGGCTTTGAACCGTCGCAGATAAATTGCGTGTCCATCTAACACCACCACACAGGAATTGCTCCGAGGCCGGGATTGACCTTCTGTCATAAGGAGAAGCCGGCCAGATTGCGGTTGATCGGATGAATCTGCCTCCGCGAGGGTTGAGAGGCCGCCCGACTAATCGTGACGAAGTTCGTATCGGCTACTGGCGAAAGAGCGGCTTCCGGCCGGGCGTGGCACCCTGACCTGAGGAACCTGCTTGGACTTGCTGCCGCTCGCTCCCCGGGGAACCGGTTTGGCTCCGCTCGGCTGGCTGATGCACCTGCTCCGAGTTTGATGAACCAGCCTGATCGTAATCGTTCGTCGGCACTGGGTTTTCAGCCATGACATCCTCTCGCAAGATAACTGCAAGACCGTTGATCATCGATGTTTCACAATGGAGGCTATTGAGTGATCGGGCGAGCGTGGAGACTCGGAATCTACTCACATATCCGAAGACATACCCTAGTGAGGAATCCGAAGGGCGCTCCGATGTTTGTGTAGCGCATCCGACATATCGGGGAACGCGATGATGTGTACCAGAGCCCAGCCGACCAGCCTGCATTTTATTTGATTATGTTCATGGCGTTGTGCACGTGCCTCATACATTTCGTCTCGTCGTTCTTGCCCAACGCGTCCTTGGCCATGCCCATCTCTTTCATGGCTGCCGCCTTCTTCATCGAGTCGCTCGGTGGGACCTATCCGGCCAATTTCTATCACCAGGCAAGGCAAGGCGACCACCAAGGCGAACTCACGGCTCCCGAAGTCATGCCGACGATTTCCGCCGCCGCTACAGCGCCCCAGCAAATGCCCAACCGGCCGGAAGATCTGCAGAAGTGAGCGACGCGCACCCACCTCCGGGGAATTAGTAGGTAGTTCCCGAATTTGCCGACGCGAGCCCGCGACAAGTAACATCGAACGCGTCAGTCCCGCACGGTTGTCCGCCGGGTCGATTATGGCAACAGGAGAAAGATCACATGAAGCGCTCCTCTCTGGCGGTCCCTTTCGCGGTTTGCATATGTCTTGGTATGGCCGCTCCCGTGTTCGCGGCCGAGCCTGTGGCGACGACGGCGGCCAATCAGGTTTCTCCCGGCGAGCGGAATGCCTCCGCCATCAAACCGGCGGCAACGTGTCTGAGCGACCTGCGCACATTCGATAGTCAGATGCAGAAGGACGGCTACTGGCTGGGTGCGACCGGCTATGGCTACGGCTATCCGATAGGCGGCTACGGTGGGTTCGGCTACGGCTACGGCCTTCCGATGGGCGAACATCCGGCGGCGCCCCCGATCGGAGATCATCCGGTGGAGGCCGGAATGGGTGTATCCCCGGCGGCGACCGCGGCCGGTTACCACAATGTGCGGCCGGGCTACGAGGTCCGAATCCTCGTCGCCTCCGCCAACATCCTCGCGCGACACGGCCAACAGCAGGCGTGCGAGGACGTGCTCGCCACGACCCGCGGCATCTACAAAGTCTATGTCGCCGACATGCACAGCGGGCGCGTACCGATGGCGGACGTGCCGGGATGGCGCAAGCAACAAATCGCCGCGGCGAAGCCGGTCACGGATAAGAATACCTCGCTCCGATCCGACCAGTTGATCGGCATCGAAGTGCGCGACCCGAAGGACGAAGCTCTCGGCAGCGTCGATGACATCGTGATGAGTCCGACGACCGGCAAGATCGCCTATCTGGTGATCGCCAGGGGCGGGATTTTCGGCATTGGCGAATCATACGTCCCGGTCCCCTGGGCGGACTTCAAGGTAACTACGAGCGTGAGCCTGCTCGTGCTCGACGCCACCAAGGGCACGATGGCGGCGGCACCGGCGGTGAATTACGAAGAATTCGCGACCCACGGTCGCTTCGATCAGGAGAGTCAGAAGGTGGATGCCTACTGGAAGACGCACCTCTCGAACATAAGCACCGGCAGTTCCAAAGGTTGATCCGGTCTTCGATAACTTCGTCGGAGGGCACTGGTAAACGCAAGAGGAGCGCGCCATGTTGCGCAATGCATCGGCAAAGCCTCCTTCGAGAAGACGTCCCGCGAACTGACGGAAGCTTGGAACCGGATTCGACCCGAAGACAAGTAAGCGAGTGCCATTGAACCTGTTCGCGAACTTGCCCGTAGATACGGGCCACCGACAAGACCCGTCGAGCGTCGCTCGATCATGACGACGACCGCGCCGCTGTCGTCCCCGAGCGTTTTGCCCGCCAAATCGGCAGCCGCCGCGCCGGCAGATTTATTGGCCGGCCTAACCAGCGACGAGGCTCGCCGCCGCCTGGAAAAAATCGGCCCCAACGCGATGCCCGATACCAGCGTGCACCCGTTGCGCATGGCGCTGGAGAAATTCTGGGCGCCGGTGCCGTGGATGCTCGAGGCCGCGATCCTGATGGAACTGGTTCTCGGCAAATATGTCGAGGGCGCAATTATCGCCGGCCTCCTGGTATTCAATGCCGCGCTCGGACTGCTCCAGGAGAGTCGCGCCCAGGCAACCCTGGCGGCGTTGAAGTCCCGGCTCGCGCTGAACGCGTCCGTGCGGCGTGACGGCGCCTGGAAGACCGTCCCCGCCGCCGATCTGGTGCCGGGCGACGTGGTGAAGCTGTCGCTCGGCGCTGTGGTCGCGGCTGACGTGAAACTCACCGGGGGTGAAGTCCTACTCGACCAATCCATGCTCACCGGCGAATCGGTCCCCATCGAAGCGGGCGCGGGCGTCCAGACATTCGCCGGAGCGCTGGTACGTCGCGGCGAAGCGGTGGCGGAGGTCACGGCGACCGGAATACGCACCAAGTTCGGCCGCACGGCGGAGCTCGTCCGCACTGCCCATGTCGTCAGTTCGCAGCAGAAGGCGGTGCTGCGCGTGGTGCGTAATCTCGCCGTGTTCAACGGCGTCGTCATCGTGGTGCTGGTCGCCTATGCGTGGTTTCTCAAGTTGCCGCTTGCCGAGATCGTCCCCCTTGTCCTGACGGCGGTCCTGGCATCGATCCCGGTCGCGCTGCCGGCCACCTTTACCCTTGCGGCGGCGCTCGGCGCGCGGGCCTTGGCAAAGCGGGGCGTCCTTCCGACCCGCTTGTCGGCCGTGGACGAAGCGGGAACGACGGATGTTTTGTGCGCAGACAAGACCGGGACGCTGACTCAGAACGCGCTGACGGTGACGACCGTTCGTCCCATGCCCGGCTTCGACGAGGCGCATGTTCTGGCGCTGGCCGCGCTGGCGAGTTCCGATGGCGGCCAGGACCCGGTCGATGGCGCGATTCGCGCCGCTGCGGCGGGCAAGACGATTTCGGATGCGCCGAAATTGGTCAAGTTCGTGCCGTTCGATCCGGCAAAGAAGATGTCCGAGGCGACCGCGACGGAATCAACCGGAGCAACGCAACATATCGTCAAAGGAGCCTTTGCTGCGGTCATCGGCTTGGCGCAAGCGTCGCCTACCGCAGCGGCGGCGGCGAAGGAGCTTGAGGGACAAGGCTTCCGCCTGCTGGCGGTCGCGGGCGGACCGCCGAACGCGGTGAAGCTCGCCGGGCTGGTTGCGCTCAGCGACCCGCCGCGCGCGGATTCGGCCAAACTCGTCACCGAATTGCACGGCTTGGGCGTGCGCACCGTGATGGTGACCGGCGACGCGCCGGCGACCGCCGCCATCGTGGCGCGCGCGGTCGGGCTCGACGGTGCCGTCTGTCCTCCCGGGCCGATCCCCGACAACGTCCATCCCGAGCAATTCGTGGTCTTCGCCGGCGTTCTGCCCGAGGACAAATACAAGCTCGTCAAGGCGTTCCAGAAAGGCGGCCATACGGTCGGCATGTGCGGCGACGGCGCCAACGACGCGCCGGCGCTGCGTCAGGCGCAAATCGGCATCGCGGTCTCGACGGCAACCGATGTCGCCAAATCGGCCGCCGGCATGGTGCTGACCGAAGCTGGGCTTGCCGGCATCGTCGCTGCGGTCAAGGAAGGGCGAATAACGTTCCAGCGCATCCAGACCTACACGCTGAACGCCATCGTCAAGAAGATCGTGACTGTGCTGTTCCTGATAGCCGGCCTGATCATGACGGGGCACGCGATCCTGACTCCGCTGCTGATGGTCATCGTGATGGTCACCGGCGATTTCCTCTCCATGTCGTTGACGACGGACAATGTGCGGCCGTCGCCGACGCCGAACGCCTGGCGCATCGGCAGCTTGACGATGGCCGGCGTCACCATGGGCGTCTGCCTGCTGGCATTTTGTACTGGCGTCCTGGCCGTCGGCAAATTTGAACTGAATCTCGGAATCGCAGCCTTGCAAACCCTGACCTTCGTCGTCCTGGTGTTCGGTAGCCAAGCAACGATCTATGCCGTTCGCGAACGCCGGCATCTGTGGGGTTCCCGCCCGAGCGTCTTGCTTGCGGTATCGTCCGTTGCCGATATCGCAATCGCTTCGACATTGGCTGTCGGCGGAATCGCCATGACGCCCCTACCGGCCCTGCTCGTGGCCGGCACGCTTGCAGCCGCGGCCATCTTCGCGCTCGTCCTGGATTTGGTGAAGGTTCCGGTGTTCGCGCGTCTCGGGATCGCCCAGAGCCGCCCCACGGCCGAGACCAAGTCCGAACCTAAATCCGAACCTCGGTCCGAGGGCAAAGCCGAGCCTAAGCCTGAAGCCAAGAGCGAACAACGCGGCTGACATCGCCGCAAGGACAAAGATGAAAATCGATACAAAGGATTTCCGCGTACGGGAGGGCGAAGAGGTCGATCTCGCGAAGTGGCCGACGAAGGTCGATCCCGTGTACAAGTCGAAGGGGCAGTATAAAAAGCTCCTGGAAGATCACGTCGCGCGGCTAAGTTCGCAACAGCAACTGCATTACGCGTCGAACCGTCAGGCGATCCTGCTGATTTTCCAGGCCATGGACGCGGCGGGCAAAGACGGCGCTATCAGGCATGTGATGTCCGGGGTCAATCCCCAGGGCTGCCAGGTGTTCAGTTTCAAGCATCCCAGCGCCGCCGAACTGGAACACGATTTTCTGTGGCGCACCACGCGCGACCTGCCGGAACGCGGGCGGATCGGCATCTTCAACCGATCCTACTACGAGGAAGTGCTGATTATCCGCGTGCATCCCGAACTGCTGAGCGGCGAAGCGCTCATCGACCCGCCGGGCGATGACGAGACGTTCTGGCATCAGCGCTACCGCTCCATCACGAATTTGGAGAGGCATCTCCACGCCAACGGGACCCGGATCGTCAAATTCTTCCTTCACCTCTCGAAGGAGGAGCAGCGCAGGCGCTTTCTTTCGCGCATCGACGAGCCGGAAAAAAACTGGAAATTCAGCATGAACGACATCGAGGAGCGGAAATTCTGGAAGCACTATATGACAGCCTATGAGGAATGCCTGGGCGCGACGAGCACCCGTGCCTCGCCGTGGTATGTCGTTCCCGCCGACGACAAGGAAAACGCGCGGCTGATCGTCTCCCAAATCGTCCTCGACACGTTCGACGGACTCAAAATGGCTTATCCCAAAATCACCGCCGCGCGCCGTCGGGAATTGCCGGCAATCCGGAAGCGGCTCGCGAAGTGAAAATCCGAGACACCGGCCCGCGCTAGACGCGCCGCGCGGTAGCGCGGTCGCCGCGTCATCGGCGCAAACCCAGGTCACGCCGCATCGCTTCGTTTTGCGCCACATCGAATTTCCGATGTTACCCATTTCTTAAGGCGCGCACCGGATGCACCCATAGGTAGATTCCGAGTATGTCGCGGCGGCCTTGACCGGCGGTACCTTGTGGATGTGGTCCCCCGGACGGCCGGGATACAGGGGCCGCGAACCAGCGAACCAGGGACTGACCACTATGACCGCAATTAGCCTTCCATTTGCGATCCATTCCCGGGTCCCGGCGCTGGCGCGCTCGGAAGCAGGGAACGAGCTGGCGCGCCACCGCGTCGATCTCCGCGTCCATGCCTTGATCGTGTCATTCAACGCCTTACTGCTTGCATACCTTGGCCTTCGTGTTTGCGACATCGACATCGTGATGATATTCGGCAAGCCGGTATGGACTCCGATGCCGTTGGACCTCTGGTCGTATTGCGTCGTTGCGATCTTCGTCGCCCTCGCCGCCGTTTGCGCGATTGAAGCCCATCGATCTTGGCGGGAGGCCGCGGCCATCGGCGGACAGGATCCGCCCGATCTGTCGGGGATGCGGCGATCAACCCAAATATTCGCCCCACGTAGCAGCGGTGTCCGTGTCCATCGCGACGCGCCAAAGCCAGGTCAATCCCGGTCATCCGGTTTGGCGGTGGCCGCTCGCGTCCAAATCAATCCCGCCCATCTGTCGTTCGCTGTCGACCATGTAATCGCGGATGACGGGAACGGCATCGATGCGTTTCGCGAGCTGTATTTGGAACACCACGTTGGTGCGCTGGCGGAAGCCGATCTCGCACAGCACCAGGTAAAACTCCCACATCCGGCAGAAGCGTTCGTCGTAAAGTCGTACTACTTCGTCGCGGCGCGCCATGAAGCGCTCGCGCCAAAGCCGCAGCGTCTCCGCATAATGAAGCCGCAGAATTTCGACATCGGTGACGAACAAGCCACTGCGCTCAACCACGGCGAAGAGCTCGGATAGGGACGGCAGATCGGCGCCCGGGAAGATATATTTCCGGATGAATGGATTGATCGGCGCGGGCGTGTCGGAATAGCCGATCGAATGCAGCAGGGCGACGCCCCGATCGGTCAGGAGTTCGCGCAGCTTCGCGAAGAACTCCGTATAGTTCCGTTTGCCGACATGCTCGAACATGCCGACGGAGACGATGCGATCGTAGCGCCCGGTCTCCTCGCGATAATCGCGCAGATGAAAGCGAACGCGCTCGGCGACCCCGGCCGCCGCCGCCCGCGCCGAACTGAGCTTGTGCTGTTCGGTGCTCAGCGTCACGCCGGTAACGTCGGCGTCCGACTGTTGAGCCAGATAGAGGCCGAGGCCGCCCCATCCCGAACCGATATCGAGAATCCTGAGCCCCCGACCATCGAGCAGCAGTTTTGCCGCGATGTGCCGCTTCTTGTTCTCTTGCGCGACCTCCAAACTGTCGTTCGGCGAGACAAAATAGGCGCAAGAATATTGCCGGTCGCGATCCAGGAAAATGTCGTAGAGCTCGGACGAAAGGTCGTAATGGTGCGCGACGTTGTGCCGAGCCTTGCCAATGGGATTGTACTGCTTCAATCCACGGCCGACACGCTCGATGAAGGTCAGCCAAGGCAGGCGCGAGACATTGTCGAAATTGCGTGCCACGATTTCAAGGAAGTCATAGAGCGTGCCATCCTCGACCACGAGTGTCCCATCCATATAGGCCTCGCCCACCGAGAGGCTGGGGTTGAGCGCGAGCGAATATTCGAGACGCTTGCGTGTCAGGCGGATGGTGACCCGAGGCGCCGTGCCGTCGCCGACGAGATGGCTTCGTCCCGCGGCATCGGTAACGCGCAGGCTGCCGATCCTGATAAAGGATTTAAGAATGGCAATAAACACTGACGCGTCCCGCTCATGCCCCCCGTTCTTCGCATATCGTTGGCTTATGTGACGCCGATTGTCACTCGGAAAGCATCGGTCTCGGTCACACAGGAGGGGGTTGCCATCGGAGCCTGCACCCCGGGCGCCATCGCAACGACGGCGAGCAGCCGCTACGGCACGATGAACGCGGGGGATCGCCGACGCGACCGTAAACTTTAGGCGAGTAGGTATTTTCCGAACCTACCGCGTCGGCATGCTCGGCGGGTATTTTCGTTCAACAGGCCGTAGCAACGCCAGCCAACCCGCGCCGGCACCAACGGGCTTGGATGCAGCAATTCGGCTGCTTCGCCCGGTGCAGAGCCCGATTGTTCGGTGCGAAAGGAGCAACCCAATGTTTTCACTTTGGATTGTCATCCCGGTCGCTGTCTTCGTCGTTATCTTCGTTCTATGCGCTGCGATCATGACGTTCCTGATGGTCTTCGCCGAATATTTTGCGCGTGGCCCCACTGACGGCGCGGATTTCATCGATAAGCCGATCCGCGGCGAACAGCTCAGCTTCGAGTACGCGTTGAGACGGTCGTGGCATACCCCTCCTAAGACAGCACAGTCACACGGCGCGAGCCTCACGCGCCGAACCGGATGAGGGCACCGTCGGCTTAGGCGGCCAGGCGGCAGTGAACGCGCATGTCCAAATCCAGTCTGGCTCTTAATAATCTGCGTGCTCTCGTTATCGTTACCGTGCTGGCCTTCCATTCCGTCCTGGCCTATCTCGGTTCCCTGGGCCCTGCCGCGTTTCCGTTCGACAATCCCCCATACCAGTGGCGCGCCTTTCCCATTGTCGACAGCCATCGCTGGTTTGGATTCGACGTATTCTGCGCCTGGCAGGACGTCTATCTGATGGCGCTGATGTTTTTTCTGTCGGCGCTGTTCACGTGGCCGAGCCTTACGCGCAAACGCGGCCTGAAGTTTCTCGGCGACCGCTTTCAACGGCTCGGGGTGCCTTTTGTCTTTGCCTTGATCGTGGTGATGCCGCTCGCGCTCTATCCGGTCTACCGCGTAACGGCGACCGATCCGGGCATGCTCGCCTACGGCCGGCACTTTTTGGCGCTTCCCTTTTGGCCGAACGGGCCGATGTGGTTCTTGTGGCAGCTCTTGGCGCTCACCGTGATGGCCGCGGGGTTGTACCGTTTCGCTCCCCATTGGGTCGAGTTTCTCGGCCGCTGGTCGTCCTCCGCCGGTGCCCGCCCCGGCCGTTATTTCGTCGGCCTGGCGACGGCGGCGGCCCTGGCCTATGTACCGTTGGCGCTCGCCTTCACGCCGTGGAGCTGGGCCGCGCATGGACCTTTGGCAATCCAATTCAGCCGACCGCTGATTTACGCCGTCTTCTACTTCGCGGGTCTCGGGGTCGGCGCCCACGGCATCGAGCGCGGCCTGCTGGCGCCCGACGGGATGCTGGCGCGGCGCTGGGCCGTCTGGCTGGCCGGCGCGCTCGCTTCCTTCGTGCTGTGGATGGGACTGACGGCCCTCGCGATGAACGTGACGCCCTCGGCTCCGCTCGGTCTGCAAGTTGCCGTGGACATCAGCTATGCGGTAGCTTGCGCGGGCGGCTGTTTTTTCGTCTTGGCGGGCTGCTTGCGGTTTGCCGCCATAAGGTCGCGGATACTCAACAGTTTGGCGGAAAACGCCTTTGGCATGTATCTGGTTCACTATCTCTTTGTGGTCTGGTTGCAGTACGCCTTGCTGGGTGTGGCGATGTTCGCCGTCGCGAAGGGCATGATCGTCTTCTCCGTCACGGTACTCTTGTCCTGGACGACGGTCGCTGTCATGCGCTTTGCGCCCCTCGGTTCGCGCCTCATCGGATCGGATCGGCGCGTGTTCGTGATTGCGCCGTCGCAGGGAAGTTTGGCGCTCGAACGCCATCGCAAGAGCGATCCTCGGAAATTGCGGCCGCCAAACGTTGCCCGTTAGAACCACGAACGCCGCCCGACCAAACGCGCAATGTCGTTGATCCTTAAGCTCGCCTCGCGGAATTTGTTCCAGGACCGGCTTCGCTTCGTCGCCACCGTCATCGGCATCGTCTTCTCGATCGTTCTGGTCACCATCCAACTAGGGCTTTATTTGAGTTTCGAGCGCATGGTGACGACGATGATCGACCATGCTCCCGCCGACCTTTGGATCGCGCCGCTCGGCACGAAGTGCTTCGAAGACCCGTCTTTGTTGGACGAGCACGATCGAACGCGAGCCTTGTCGGTCCAGGGGGTGACGGAAGCCGCCCCCTTGCTGATCGGATTTACCGAATGGTCGGTCCCGAGCGGCGGGACGACGCCGGTGTTCATCATCGGTTCGAGCGCGAGCGCCACGGGACTTCATCCCTGGAATGTCGTCCAAGGGAATCTCGCCGCCCTCGCGGCTCCCCATGCCATCGCGATCGATCGGACTTATTTCGCCCGACTTGGGATAACCGGGATCGGCGACAGCACGGAAATCCGCGGTCAGCGTGCGCAGGTCGTGGCGATCACCAACGGCATTCGGTCATTCACGACCACACCCTACGTCTTCACCGAGCTCGACCGCGCGCAGGCCTATATGGGAACGCCGCCAAACCGGGTCTCGTATTTTCTCATTCATGTTTCCCCCGGCACGGATATCGCCGGCGTTCGCAAGCGATTGCTGGCGAGTCTCACCAAAGTCGAGGTTTTGACACCCGATGAGTTTCGCAAGCGCAGCCGCGCGTTCTGGCTGTTCGGCACGGGTGCGGGCGCGGCGCTCTTCGCGGGCGCGTTGCTCGGCGCCATCGTCGGCACGGTCATCGTCGCCCAAACGCTTTATTCCAGCACCAAGGATCATCTGAACGAATTCGCGACCCTGCGGGCGATCGGATCGTCCGGCGTCTATATCCACAAAGTCATTATCTGCCAGGCGTTGCTCAGCGCCGTCATCGGCTTTTCCATTGCCGCTTGCATCGGCCTGATCATCGTCAAGCTCACCGCCGAGACGGCGTTGCCGATCGTGATGACGCCCGTACTGACCGCGGGTCTGTTTCTGCTCACCGTGCTCATGTGCGTCGCATCGGCGATTTCCGCCATCGTGCAAGTGATGCGCATCGATCCGGCAAGAGTATTCAAGCAATGACCGAACCGGTTATTGAGGCCGTCGACGTCGTGAAAACGTTCGGCGTCGGCGCCGGTCGGGTCGAAGCTCTCCGCGGCGTCAGCCTGTCGATCGCTTGCGGCGAGCTGACCCTTCTGATGGGACCGTCCGGCAGCGGCAAGACCACGCTGCTCTCCGTGCTCGGCTGCATGCTGACGCCGACTGAAGGAACGGTCCGCGTTCGGGGCCGCTCCACCACGGGCGCGGGGTCCGGCGAGCTGGCCAAGCTCAGGCGCGACTACATCGGGTTCGTTTTTCAATCCTATCATCTGTTTCCGACGCTGAACGCCGTGGACAATGTCAGGCTGGCCCTGGATGTCCGCGGCGGGCGCTCCGACCGTGCGATCGCGCGGGCGAAGCAAGTGCTGGTCACGGTCGGTCTGTCGCACAAGGAGAACGCGTTTCCAAGCGACCTCAGCGGCGGCGAGCAACAGCGCGTCGCGATCGCGCGCGCCATCGTGGGAAATGCGTCCGCGATCCTGGCGGACGAGCCGACGGGGGCGTTGGACAGCGAGAACGGTCAAGCCATCATGACCATTCTGGCCGGGATCGCGAAAGACCCGTCGCGCGGGGTGTTGGTCGTGACCCACGATCCGCGCATCGTGCCGTTCGCCGATCGGATCGTTCATATCGAAGACGGGCGCATCCTCGGCGAGGAGCCCGGCGGCGCATGAGCCTGCGGAATCGAGCACTTACCTGGGCTTTGCGCCGCTGGATCAAGCCGAAATCGGATCGCAACCGGGATGTCAAGGCGGCGCGCGCGCTCACCGCAAGGGTGCCATTTCGCGCGAAGCTCAAGCGCGGTTGGCGAATTCGCGCGGGGCACGGCGCCGCGCTCAAGGGCGAATGGATCGAGCCCAAGGCGCCGAACCACGCGGCGCGGCAGCGATGCATCCTCTATTTTCACGGCGGGGCCTATATTGCCATGTCGGCGCGGACCCACCGCTCAGTGACGTCGCGCCTCGCGGTCAGGAGCAATACCAGCTTGTTCGCCCTCGATTATCGCCTGGCACCCGAATATCCGTTTCCGGCGGCACTCGAGGATGCTTTGGCGGCTTACCGCGCCCTGATCGCCGCGGGCATCGAACCAACCCGCCTGGTGTTGGCTGGCGATTCCGCTGGCGGCGGCTTGGCTTTGGCCTTGCTTGTCGCCTTGCGCGACAGGCATGAGCAACTGCCGGCCGCCGCCTTGTTGTTTTCGCCCTGGACGGATCTTGCGGCCACAGGAGACAGCATCGCTGTCAACGACGCGTCCGACGCTCTTTTGTTCGGATCCTGGATAGCGCCGGAAGCGCGGCATTATCTTGGCGAGACGCCGGCAACGAATCCGCTCGCCTCGCCGTATTATGCCGAGCTGAACGGCCTGCCGCCGCTTTTCATCCAAGTGAGCGACAGCGAAGTCCTGTTGGACGATTCACGTCGTGTGTTCGAGAACGCCAAGAAAGTCGGCGTCGAGGCGACGCTGCAAATCTGGCGCGGCGTGCCTCATGGCTGGCAGATCTTCGCGCCGGTTTTGCCCGAGGCCCGGGCCGCGCTGCGGGAAGCAAGCGCCTACATCGCCGCGCGGCTGGCATAGCCCCCGGCCTCCCGATCGAGTTGCGTGCAGGCGCCCTCGAGGTTGGCGATGCCGAAGGTGCCGATCACGGGAATTTCGCGCGTCCTGACCACGATATGCGAGACGACCTGATTCAAGCGATTGACCAGGCGCCAGCCGGTGTCAGGCGTCCGGTCGAGGGTGATCCGGCAACTGCGATATTCGCTGGTGAAGCCGTTGTAGAGGTAGATGGTCACCAGATCCGCTTTGCCTGACGGCCGCGAAAAATGCCCGCGCAGGATGATGGCGTCATGTCCCGGAACGCCGTCCAGCACCGCGCCATGGCTGCTTTCGACCACCGCCAGGGGGAATTCCGCAATCTGTACCTGCTCCGCGACCGCGCGCCGGTCGCTCGATGCGAAATCGTGCGTCTCGAGGCGGATCGCCGTGACCCGATCGCCTTCCAAAAAGAGGCCGAGGCACTGGAATTTGGCCTCGCCGGCATTGTCGATCGTGGCAAGTTGTTGCATCGAATTGGTGGAATGGCCGCAGGTCCGGTCCGGTCGAACGGGCGCGGCAACCGCACTTCCGGGCGCGATCGCGCCCGGGACCGGGGCGGCAAGCGCCAGCGCGGCCATGGCGGCGATGGCGGCGTTGCGTCCAAACGATCGTTGAATCATCGGGAATGGCCTCGCAATGTGAGACGAATTGCGTGCCCGATGCGATCTTGCGTAACGCACGGGCTCGCTCGCATCGCACAAGAGACCCTGTTCGCGAATGAAAGCCAGTTAGAACGGCGGCTTGACATCACCCCGCCTAGGTGTATGGCGGCACCAAACGCCAGTCGTGATCAGCGCAGCCCAAAATAGCCGACGACAAACAGAATGACGACGACGACGCCGATGATGGTGAAAATATTCATCTTGCCCTTCCGACGAGCCGATTGCTGGGTATGGCCTAAGCCCACCTTAGCGGGCAACCGAACGGCGGCGACAGGCTCGGAAATTACTCACCTCGGCCGCGCACAAAAAGCGTCATCGTGCGGAGAAGTCGCCGTGGCGCTTAGGGCGTCGTGCGTTCGAATCTCGCCGGGTCCGCCACCACCTCAACGCCGTCGCGCCAGGCGTTACTGCGGCTTGCGGACGATGCCGAAAATGCCGCGCCGGTCGGGACGCCGCAGATCGGGCCGGATCGGCTCCGATTGGCAGATCAGCGCGGCGGCGCCGGCATGCCGCGCCGCGAAATCGCGGAACGCGCTGTTGGTGTCGATGTCGTCGGCCACGATGTAGCCGCCGGGCCGCAACGCGTCCCACGCGGCTTCCAGCTCGAAGCGCAGGTGCGGCGTGGTGTGCAGCGAATCGTGGATGAACATGTCGATCGGCGCGATCGCCCTGAGCAGCGGCGGCAACCGCCGCCGGCTCGACCCCTCGATCAGGCTCCAGCGCGCCGCCACCGGCCCCTCGACCGCGGCGCCGACTTGCGCCGCCATGACCGGATCGGTGGGGGCGAGGTCGATGCTCCACAAATGGCCCGCGAGGTTCCGCTCCAGCGCTTCGAGGACGAAGCGCGTGGTAACGCCGTGCGCGACCCCGGTCTCGACGATCTTCGCCGGTCCGAGACCGCGTACCAGATGCCAGATCGCGCGCACGAATTCGGGATCGCCGTCATTGCCGCTGAAGAAACTCTGCGGCCCGGTGCGCAAGCCCTTGGCTTCGAGCAGCCCGACGATTTTCGGCCACATCGTCCAGAACCCGTCGACGTCGCCGGCGCCGGCCGCGGTGCCGAGTTGCGCCAACAGACGCGGCTCCCAATTCTCGGGGCGATAGGCGTGGCGGGTCCGCAGCCCGTCGAGATACATGCCGGCGCGGTCGTAGAGCCGCCACCAGGTGCCGACCGGATCGCCGAGCATCGCGGCGGCGGCCTTCGGATTTCGCCGATAGTAGTTCAGGGCTAGCGCAACCACGGCACCTCGCATCGTTCGAGCGGTCGGTATTGCGGACCGACGATAACAGCAATCCGGTCGGCAGGCCACGGTCCCGGGCCTTAATTGGTTAATCGGACCCGGCCGGAATCCCGACCCTCGCCGGCCAAACCGTTAGATATCGAATAGATTGCGATTTGCCGCGCCCTCCGTTAACCTTTGCGCGGCGGAGGAAAGCGATTTTGAGCAGCCGGGACCAGCTGCCTCTGGCGAAAAGCCTGGGCTACCACATGCGCACGCTGACCGAAACTTGGAGCGTGCTGTTGCAGCGCCGCCTCGGGACCGCTCGGCGGCACGTTCCCGCAATGGCGCTACCTTCGCGAATTGTGGGAAGAGGATGGGCTGTCGCAACGCGAGCTCAGCGACCGCGTTGGGCGGCAGGCCGCGACCACGGTCACCGCGCTGCGCATCCTGAAGCGCAGCGGCCTCATCAAGATCGTTTCGGCGCCGGAGGACAGGCGCAAGCGGCGCGTGTTCCTCACCAAGAAAGGGCCGCGCGCTCGCGGACACGCTGACGCCGCTGATCATCGATATCGAAAATGCCGTGTTGCGGACCGTCGCCGACGACGAGCTTGCGCTGTTCAAGCGCACGCTGGCGCGCATGCAGGAAAATATCGACGCCGAAATCCTGAATCAGAACCGGACCGCGCGCACGCGCCTATGGCAACTCATGAAAGAAGCGCGCGAGGCGCCGGCAAAACGCAACCCGATCCGGCGGCGGGCCTGATGCGGAGCGACGAGTTCACCGGCAAGGTGGCGCTGGTCACCGGCGCGGGCGCCGGGATCGGCCGGTCGATCGCGATCGAATGGGCCGCGCACGGCGGCACGGTGTTGGTCACCGACATCGACGGAGCGTCGGCGCGCGCGGTCGCGGCGGAGATCGGCGGCGCCGCGGCGGCGATGACGCTCGACGTGAAAAATCTCGACGCGATCCGCGAGGCGGTCGCGGCATCGGTGCGAACTCGGCGGCGGGCTCGACGCGCTGTTCAACGTCGCCGGCATCAACATTCCGCGCAATGTCGAGCAGATGGACGAGACCGAATGGTATTCGGTCATGGACACCAACCTCACCTCGATCTATCGCACCTGCAAGTTCGCCATTCCCGAAATGCGCAAGTGCGGCGGCGGCGCCATCGTCAACGTCGCGTCGGTGGCGGGCATCCTCGCCGAGAATCGCTGCGGCGCGTACAGCGCGTCGAAGGGCGGCGTGATGCTGTTGACGCGCAACCTGGCGATGGATTTCGCCAAGGACAATATCCGGGTCAATGCCGTGTGCCCCGGCTCGACGCGGACGCCGCGGCTCGAAAATACTGGCGGAAATCGCCGACCGGAAAGAGCGAGATCGCGGTGCTGGCGCCGATGCGGCGCTCGGCCGAGCCCGAAGAAATCGCCAAGCCGGCGATTTTCCTCGCCTCGTCCGACGCCTCCTACATCACCGGCGCGAGCCTCGTGGTCGATGGCGGGCTCAGCGCTGGAATCAACGTGCCGACCTTCGAAAGGATGTAGCGATGCGCAACGACACCGCGCTCGATATCCGGTGGCCCGCCAAGTTCAACGAGATACCGAAAGAAGTGTTTCACCGCGCCGATGTTTACCGGCTGGAGCTGGAGCGCATCTTCCACGGGCCGGAGTGGCATCCCGTCGCGCATGTCGCGGAGATCCCGGCGCGCGGCGACCTCAAGACCGGCTATGTCGGCGCGGTGCCGGTGCTGATCGTGCACGGCGACGACGGAATCGTGCGCGTGTTTCAGAATTCCTGCGCACATCGCGGCACGCAGCTCAAGACCTGCGCGCGCGGCAAGGCCGACAAGATCGAATGCCCGTATCACCGCTGGACCTATAATAATCGCGGCGACCTGGTCGGCGTGCCCGGCATGGGCGACTTCCCCAAGGATTTCCGCAAGGAGGATTACGGGCTGCGCGTCCTACGCTCGGCGGAGATATGCGGGCTGATCTTCGTCACGTTGAGCGACGCGGCGCCGCCGCTTACGGACTATCTCGACAATACGGTCGAGCATATCGCGCGCGCGATGGGCGGCGACGGGCGCCTGAAACTGCTCGGCTATCAGAAAGTCGCCTTTGCCAGCAACTGGAAGGAATACAGCGACAACGAGGGCTATCACGGCCCACTGCTGCACGCCGCGTTCCGCATGCTGAAATTCGCGCAGGGCGAGGGCGTGCAGTTCATGACGCCGCACGCGCACAAGGTGAACAGCGCGACGCTCGCGGTGCCGGAGCCGAACTTCATCGAGGACGGTTCAGTGGTCGAGGGCCGCGACCCGAAGCTGCCGCCGCACAATATCATCGTCAGCCTGTTCCCGGTGACGATCATCACCCGCAATCTCGACGTCATCAGCATCCGCTACGCGACGCCGATCTCGCCCGATGAGACCGAGGTGCATTACGCCTATTTCGCCCATGCCGACGACGATGCCGGCCTGGTCCAGCACCGCATCCGCCAGGCCTCCAACCTGATCGGGCCGAGCGGCTTCATCTCGCTGGAGGACGGCGCGGTGTTCAACCGCCTCCATGTCGGCTCCGCCAGCGACGGCAATGTCGCGTTCCAGAAAGGCGTGCGCGGCCCGATCGCCGCGCCCTACACGCTCGACAAGGGCGACGAGGCCGGCAATCTGATCCGCTGGGAGCATTACCGGCAGGCGATGGGGTTCGCGCGTGATTGACGCCGAGACCCTCGCCCGCATCGACGCGCTGCAACTGCGCTATGCCCGCGCGCTCGATACGCGCGACATGACGGGGTGGGCTGGCTGCTTCGGCGAAAGCGGCAGCTATATCTGCATCGCGCGCGAGAATGTCGAGCAGGAATTGCCGGTGGCGATCATGATGGACGACAGTCTCGCCCGCATCCGCGACCGGGTTAAATATATCGGCAATGTCTGGGCCGGCACCTTCGAGGATTATCAGACCCGGCATTTCGTGCAGCGGATCGAGTGCGCGCCGCGCGGCGCCGACCGGTTCGCGGTCGAAAGCAATTTCATGGTCGCGTACACCGGCGCGCGCGGCCGTTCGGAAATCCTGGTCGCCGGCACCTACGAGGACGAGATCGAGCTCGGCCGCGGCGAGGCGAAGTTCCGCGCCAAGAAGGCGATTCTCGATACCGTCACCACGCCGCGTTATCTGGTCTATCCGGTTTAGGAGGCGCGATCATGCCGCTCATCTGTCTCAGTCCCAACGGCGTCGATATTTATCGCACGACCGGCGCGCCCGACGACATCCTGGTCGCGACCACCGACGGCGTCACGCGGGTCAAGCGCGACGGCGAGACCTGGCGCGCGGAAGCCGGCGGCTTGAAGGGCCTGCACATCAGCTCGCTGATGCGCGATCCGCGCGGCCATCTCTTCGCCGGCATTCACGGCGTCGGCCTCTACCGCTCGCGCGACGACGGTGCCACCTGGACTTTGGCGCGCAACGGCATCGCCGAGGATCATGTCTTCTCGCTCGCTTGCCGCCAAACCAAGGACGGCGTCGAGCTTTATGCCGGCACCGAGCCGGCGCATCTTTATCGCAGCACGGATGACGGCGAGCATTGGCGGGAGCTGCCGGGCGTGCGCGACGTCGCCAGCGTCGCGCAGTGGAATTTCCCGGCGCCGCCGTTCCAGCCGCACGTCAAGCATGTCGCGTTCGATCCGCGCGACGAGCGTGTGCTTTATGTCTGCGTCGAGCAGGGCGCGCTCCTCAAAAGCGAGGATGGCGGCCGGACGTTCCGCGACGTGCCGTTCCAGGACAAGAGCTACGTCCTCAACAAGGACACGCATCGCGTCATTTTCAATCCGCGCAATGCCGACGAGATCTTCCTGCCGGGCGGCGACGGCATCGCCACCAGCCGCGACGCCGGCAAGAACTGGCGCCATCTCACCACGCCGCAAATGCGCGTCGCCTACCCCGACCATTTCTATGTCTCGCCCGAGGAAGAGGGCGTGTTGTTCGCCGCGGGCGGCGGCGATCCGCCGAACGTCTGGCGCGAGACCGGCGATGCCCGCTCCGCGATCGTCACCAGCCGCGACAACGGCGAAAGCTGGGCGCAGGTCGGCGGCGGCCTGCCCGCGCTGCTTCCCGGCAATATCGAGGCGGTGACGATGGCGCAGTGGCCCGGCGGCTTCGGCTTCGTCGCCGGCACCACCGACGGCGAGGTCTATGCGAGCTTCGACCGGGGCCGGCACTGGCGCCCGATCGCGAGCGGCCTCGCCGCCGTGTCGAAATGTGTTCACGCCCGCAACCTCGCCATGGGTCGGGCCAAAGTCCGTGAAAAAGCGAATGCCTAGAGAGAGGAACGTCTCATGCTGACGCGCGAGATGAACGAACGTTTGACCCGGGTCGGACCCGGCACGCCGGGCGGCGAGCTGCTGCGCCGCTATTGGCACCCGATCTATCCCGAAGCGAAGCTGCGCGACAATCCGGTCGCGAAGGTGCGCATCCTGTGCGAGGACCTGGTGCTGTTCCGCGACCGCGGCGGCCGGCTCGGGCTGGTGCAGGAACGCTGCCCGCACCGCATGACCAGCCTCTCGGTCGGCATTCCCGAGCCCGAGGGCTTGCGCTGCTGCTATCACGGCTGGCTGTTCAACGCCGAGGGCAAATGCCTCGAGCAGCCGCTCGAGCCGGGCGGCACCAGCTTCAAGGACAAGGTCAGCATCACCGCCTATCCGGTGCAGGAGCTTGGCGGCCTGATCTGGGCCTATCTCGGCCCGAAGCCGGCGCCGCTGCTGCCGCGCTGGGATTTGTTCGTCCGCCCGCACGGTTTCCGCCAGATGGTGGGGCATCAACTGCCGTGCAATTGGCTGCAATGCATGGAGAACCGCGGCGATCTCGGCCATGCCGTCTATCTGCACGGCCGCCTGTTCCAGTACGCGCTCGAGCGCGAGGGCAGGCTCACCGACGATCCGAAGGCGCGGTACAACGCCACCGTGAAGGCACAGGCCGAGGCGATGGCGCGCGGCGTCACCACCAAGTATCGCCCGATCTACAACGAGTTCGGCTTCACCAAGGGCACGCTGAACAGCGATCAGCGCGAGGATGCGCGGTCCTGGACCGTCGGCGTCAACCCGATCCTGTTTCCCTATCTGCTCGCGTTCGGGCCCGAGGCGGGCGACAAGCGCATCCGCAAATCCTATCAGTTCGGCGTGCCGGTCGACGACACGCACACCTGGCACGTCAATTATTTCTGCTATGTCGTGCCGGAGGAAATTCCGATTCCGCATCAGGACTTCGTGCCCTACGCCGAAGTGCCGCTGTTGAAGCCGAACGGCGAGTACCGGCTCGATTACGTGCTCGGCCAGGACATGGTGGCGTGGGCCGAGCAGGGCGCGATCACCGACCGCTCGCAGGAACATTTGGGCGCGAGCGACGCGCTGGTGGTCGCCTATCGCAATCTCTTGCGCGAGCAGATCGACCTGGTCGAGGCGGGCAAGGAGCCGATGAACGTGTTCCGCGATCCGGCGGCGATCGACAGTCCCGAATTGCGGGTCGCCGGCAACGAATTGGGCGACGCGCCGATCCGCGCGACGTCGCTCGGCGCGTCGGTCGGCTATCGCGAGAATTATCACAAAATCTCGAAAGGCGGCTGGCCCTATATCGACGACGATTCCGACCGCTTCTGTCCCGACCGCGAGATCATTCTCGACCTGTTCCGCAAGGTCGAGGAGTTGAACGCGCGGCAAAAGGAAAAGGTCTGACGCCGCGAGGCCGCCTGTGAAGCGCCGCAAACTCGGCCGCACCGGATTGACGGTGCCGGAGATCGGCTTCGGCTGCGGCCCCACCGCCGGCCTGATGGTGCGCGGCACGCCGGATCAGCGGCGCGCGGCGGTGGCGCGCGCCTTGGAACTCGGCATCGATTATTTCGACACGGCGCCGGTCTATGGCGACACGGCGTCGGAGGCGCATCTCGGCGAGACGCTGCGCGCGCTCGGCGTCACGCCCGACCGTCGCCACCAAGGTCGCGCTCGAAGCGGACGATTTCGGCGACATCCGCGGCGCCGCGATCCGCTCGGTCGAGGCCAGCGTCGAACGGCTCGGCGTGCCCATTACCCTGATCCAACTCCACAACCGCGTCGGCACGAAACGCGCGGACAAGGCTGAATACGGCACCGGCGCGCTGCTCACAGTCGACGACGTGTTGGGCCCGGGTGGCGTAGTCGAGGCGTTCCGCGCGGTGCGCGAGCGCGGCCTCGTGCGGTTCTTCGGCTGCTCGGCCTATGGCGGCGATCCGGCGGCGGTGGCGCGGCTGATCGACAGCGGCGCCTTCGACACGGTCATCGTCAATTACAGCATGCTCAACCGCACCGCGTGGGAGCCGGACGCGAGCGTGCCGCGCAACTATGGCGGCGCCGGCAAGCGGGCCGCCGCTTCCGGCATGGGCGTGATCGGCCTGCGCGTGCTCGAAGGCGGCACGCTCGCCAACAACGCCGAGCGCGCGGTGCGCTTCGCCCTCGCGAACCGCGATCTCGCGACCGTGCTGATCGGCTTTTCCGACCTGGCGCAGATCGAAGCCGCCGCGCGTTACACGGCCGACGAAAAAATCCCGGGGAGCATCCGATGAAGTCATTGCTGGTCGTCCTTGCCGCGCTGCTTGCCGTCTCGACTGCCTGGGCCGGCGAGAAATCCGTCAAGATCGGCGTGCTGACCGATCTGACGAGCTTCGCGTCGCGCAGCGCCGGCCAAGGCTCGGTCGACGCCACCAAGATTGCCGTCGCGGATTTCGGCGGCACGGTGCTGGGCAAGCCGATCGAGGTCATGGTCGCGGACATGCAATCGAAGCCCGATCTCGCGGTCGAGATCGCGCGGCGCTGGTACGAGCGCGAGAATGTCGATCTTATCGTCGACGTGCCCAATTCCGCGGGCGCGTTGGCGATCCGCGGACTCGCCACCGCCAACAAGCGTCTGTTCATCCCGACCATCGCCGCCAGCGCCGCGATCACCGGCAAGGGCTGCTCGCCCTTCACCATCCATTGGGTGGTGAACAGCACGGCGATTTCCCGCGCCTTCGTCAGCGCGCTGACCGACGACGGCGCCAAGACCTGGTTCCTGCTGATGCCCGACTACGCCATCGGCAAGGCGTTCGCGGCCGATGCGCAGAAATACATTCAAAGCGTCGGCGGCAAGCGTCGTCGAAATGGTGTATTTCCCGGTCAACAACAGCGACTTCGCGCAGTTCGTCCTGCGCGCGCAGCAATCGGGCGCCGACGTCATCGCGACCGGGGCGATCGGCCGCGATCTCTCCAACCTGATCAAGCAGGCCAACGAGTTCGGCGTGTTGCCGTCGTCGAAGCAGCGGCTGGCCGCGTTCGTCATCACCGTTTCGGAAATCCACGGCACGGGGCTGCCGATCATGCAGGGCGTCTGGGCGATGCAGGATTTCTACTGGGACCGGAACGACCAGACGCGCGCCTTCGCCAAGAAATTCTTCGCCGTCGAAAAACGCATGCCGGACTTCACCCATGCCGGCAATTATTCGGCGGTGACGGCCTATCTCAACGCGGTGAAAGAAGCGGGCACGGATGATGCGGCCGCGGTGGTGGCCCGGCTGAAACAGGGCACGGTGCCGCGCTTCGGCGAGCCGTCCACGATCCGCGCCGACGGCCGCGCCATTTTCAATGTCGAGCTTTATCGCGTGAAGTCGCCGGCGGAATCGACGGGACCGTGGGACGTGCTCAAGCCGGTGAAGGTAATCGACAGCGGCAAGATTTTTGATCCGATTAGATCCGCAATGCGACCTGGCGAGCGCCAAATAGGCCGAGGGAGGAGCGCCATGTTCCTACGCAATCGCTGGTACGTCGTCGCTTTCGCCGCTGACGTGGCGGCGGCGCCGGTGGCGCGCACGATTTGCGGCCAGGCCGTCGTGCTGTTCCGCGCCGCGGGGGGCAAGGCGGTCGCGCTCGAGGATCGCTGCATCCATCGCGGCATGCCGCTCTCGCAGGGCGGCGAGATCGACGGCGAGATCATCCGCTGTCCCTATCACGGGCTCGAATTCGACGGCGGCGGCGTGTGCCGCAGGATTCCGGGACAGGATCAGGTCCCGGCCGGCGCGCATGTCGCCAGCTTTCCGCTGGTCGAGCGCAACGCGCTGTTATGGATCTGGCCGGGCGACGCCGCCAAGGCCGATCCCACCGCGATCCCCGATCATCGCTATCACAACGACAAGGGCTGGGAATGGCGGCCGATCTTTCTCGATATCGCCTGCGACTGGTCGCTGCTCAATGACAATCTGCTCGACCTGACGCATTTGGGGTTCGTGCACAAGAAGACGATCGGCGGCGATCCGGCGGCGCACGCCAATGCCGAGATGCGGGTCGAGCGCAAGCACGGACAGGTGCATGTCACGCGCTGGCTCGCCAACACCGAGCCGCCGCCGTTCTACCGGCTTGGCCATGCGTTCCAGGGCAAGATCGACCGCTGGCAGGAGATCGAGTTCCGGCCCGGCCTAGTGCGCATCTGGACCGGCGGCACCGACGCCGGCACCGGCGCCTACGAAGGCAAGCGTGAGGGCGGCGTGCAGTTCATGGGCTTCCATGGCATCACGCCGCAGACCGCAACCTCCTGCTATTACCATTTTACCCAGTCGCGCAATTTCCGTCTCGGCGAGCCGGAGTTGGACGAGCGGATTCACCAGGCGGCACTGGCCACCTTGCTCGAGGACAAGGCGGTGCTCGAAGGCCAGCAGGCGCGGCTCCTCGAAAATCCGGGGCGCGGCTTCATCGACATCAAGGCCGATGCCGGCGGCCTGCAAGGCCGGCGCCTGGTGGCGCAGTTGCTCGCGGAAGAGGCGGCTTAGGGCTTAGGGGCGGGACAATGCTGCTGCGGAACAACTGGTATGTCGGGGCGTGGAGCGCCGAGGTCGCGCCCGGCGCCGTCGTGGCGCGGCGCGTCTGCGGGCAGGCCCTCGTTCTGTTCCGCACCAAGGCCGGAACTATCGCGGCGCTCGAGGATCGCTGCATCCATCGCGGCATGCCGCTGTCGCAAGGCGGCGAATGTGACGGCGAGACCATCCGCTGCCCGTATCACGGACTCGAATTCGATGCGCGCGGCGTGTGCGCCAAGATTCCCGGCCAGGATCAAATCCCGGCCAGCGCCAAGGTCATCGCGTTCCCGGTGGTGGAGCGCGACGCGATGATCTGGGTGTGGGTCGGCGATGCGGCCAAGGCCGACCCCGCGAATATCATTTCCTATCCGTATCACCGCGACCCCGCCTGGGTCTGGACCAGCGACACGTTGGAGCTCGAGGCCAATTGGGCGCTGCTGGTGGACAATCTGCTCGACCTGTCGCATCTCCAATATGTCCACCGCAAGACCATCGGCGGCAATCCGCAGGAAGACGCGCTGGCAAAGCTCAGCGCGACGCGCGACGGCAACCGCGTCTTCGTCGCGCGCTGGCTCCTCGACATGGCGGCGCCGCCGTTTCACAAGCAGATGTGCGGCTTCACCGGCAATGTCGACCGCTGGCAGGAAATCGACTTTCGCCCGGGGATCATTCAATTCTATTCGGGCGCGACCGACGCCGGCACCGGCGCCTATGAAGGCCGGCGCGACGGCGGCATGCATATCCGGCATCTGCACGCCATCACGCCGGAGACGGAGACCCGCACGCGGTATCTGTTCTCCGTCGCGCATAATTTCCGCATCGACGACGCGGTGCTGACCCAGCGCATGCACCAGCTCGCGGTCGCCACCTTCGCCGAGGACAAGGTCGTGCTCGAGGCGCAGCAAAGGCGCCGGGCGGAACATCCCGAGCGCGCGCTCCTGGACGTCCGCAACGACATTGCGACCGTTCACGCGCGCCACATCGTCGCGGAACTCGCGGCGGCGGAATAGCCGTGAAGGCTGTACGCCGCCGAAAATTCCGTGATAGCGTCGCGGCCGGGAACGCGGCGGTGCCGCCGTGGCCAAAGGGAGGAACCAATGGCACTGACGATGCAAACCATGACCGACGAGCAACGGAAGTCGGTGGCGCTCGAATATCTCAAGGCGTTCGACAATGGCGGGACCACTTCGACCGGCGGGTCGATCCTCGATCTGTTCGCCAGCGACGCGCAGGTCTATTTCCCGAAATGGGGATTGGCGAACGGCAAGGCCGAGATCGAAAAACTGTTCACCGAGGTCGGCGGCACCATCAAGTCGATTGTGCACCATTATTCGCATTTCAACTGGATCTTCTCCGGCAGCGACCTGGTCGTGTGCGAAGGCACCAGCCACGGCGAACACCGCGACGGACCGTGGCGCGCCGGCGTGCCCGAATGGCAGGCGGGACGGTGGTGCGACGTCTTCGAAATCCGCGACTGGAAAATCCAGCGCGTCTTCATCTATCTCGACCCGGATTACGCCGGTAAAGACACGGCGCGTTATCCGTGGCTGAAGGTTAATCGTTGACCTTTTCGCACAGCGCAATTTCGTGCAGCGAACTTGGTCGTGAGGTGAGGCCGCATGCTTTTGTGATTGAAAAATCTATTTTTCCGGTCTTATGTGCGGCTAAGAACAAGTGACCGGGCGGGGTCGTTCGATCCCCGTTTCGGAGGGCAGCAAAACCAGGGAGGGGTGGAATGTCGTCATTTCGAGGTTTAATGCTTGGCGCCGTCGCGCTGGGCGTGGCGGCCGTGCTGGCTTCGCCGGCCTTTGCCAAGGATATCACCAAGGTCGATCTGGCGCCGAACAAGAAGGGCACCGTCGCCGATTTTCAGCCGATGTCCAAATTCTGCGGCACCAAGAAGATCAAGGTGGCGCTCTCGGACGGTTGGGGCGGCAACTACTGGCGCCACATTACACGCGCCGAGTTCGAGGACGAAGCGGCGAAGTGCAAGAACATCACCGAGACGCGCTACACCGACGGCGAATTCAAGCCCGAAAAGCAGATCGCCGACATCGAAGGCTTGGTCGCGCAGCATTTTGACGTGATCGTCGCCTTCCTCGACGGCGGCGCCGCCATCACCAAGGCGACGCGCGAAGCGACCAAGGCCGGCGTTGCCGTAGTGCCGTACGATACCGGCACGCCCGCTGACGATTTCCCCGGCAAGATCGGCCGCGACTATGTCGATCGCGTCACCGAGGATCAGGTGGTGGTCGGCGAGCAATTCGCGATGTGGCTTGCCAAGACGCTGCACGACAAGGGCAACGTGCTGATTTTCGGCGGCACGCCCGGCAATCCGATGACCGGCGCCCAGGTGACCGGCTGGAAAGCGGTGTTCAAGAAATATCCCAATATCCACGTGCTCGAAGGCGAGCCCGTGCCGACCAATTGGGACCCGGCCTTGGCGCAGCAGAAGACCGCGGCGCTGATCGCCAAATACCCGGAGATCGACGGCATCTACAGCGAGACCACCGGACCGATCCGCGCCTTCCTCGCGGCCGGCAAGCCGGTGCCGACCTATGTCGGACAGTCGCTGATGGATTTGAGCTGCCTCACCGCCGACCACCCCGGCTTCAAGATGGCCAGCATGGACGCCCATACCTGGATGGTTCGCCTGGCGTTGCGTAAGGCGGTAGCCGCGGCCGAGGGCATCAACAACCTCGAGCCCAGCCTGATCACGCTGCCGTTCACCGAGGACAACACCTCGAAGAACCCGAAGCTCGCGATCAAGTGCGACAAGCAGATGCCGGCGGATTCGATCCCGTCGTCGATGCTAAGCAAGACCGAACAGCTGACGGCGCTCGGCGGCAAGTAATAGCCTAGTTCGAGTTCCCGCCTCTCCCCGCCTGGGGGAGAGGTGGGCGCTCCGGTGGGGGAGTGTATTTCGCCTCATGGCGGACGGCAGCAAATCGCGTCTGCGCATGCCCGGTTTTGCTTGGAACTTCGCCGATCTGCCCTTGGCGGCGAAATCGTTCATCGCCACGGCGGTGCTCGTGATGATCGGCTCGTTCCTGGCACCGAGCACGATCAACTCCGCCGCCATCCTTTCGACCCTGCCCTATTTCGCCATTCTGGCGGTGCCGTCGATCGGCCAGCATCTGGTGATCCAGCAGCGCGGTCTCGACCTGTCGGTCGCGGGCATCATGTCCTTCACCGCCGTGGTGGTGACCAAGCTGCCGGACGGCAGCACTCATCTCGGCACGGTGGTCTTCTGGGTGTTCGCGGCCCTGGCGGTCGGCGCGCTGTGCGGCGCCGTGACCGGCGCGATCGTGACTTATCTCTTTGTTCCGCCGCTGGTCACGACCATCGGCGTCAACGCGATCCTCTATGGGCTGACCTATTGGGTTTCGACCGGCGCCTCGGTCCAGGCCCCGCCGATGCTGGTGCAATTCTTCGAGGGCCGCATCCTCTATGTGCCGAACACGGTGTGGGTGCTGCTGATCGTCGCCGCAGTCGCCGTGTTCGTGCTCGCCCGCACCGTCATCGGCCGCCGCTTCATCGCCGTCAGCGTCAACCCGGCGGCGGCGCACGCGGTCGGCATTCCCTTGAAGGCCTATAGTCTCGCCACCTATGCGCTGGCGGGCTTCGTCTACGCCGTCGCCGCGGTCATGCTCTCGGGCTATCTGGTGTCGCCGACGGTGCTGTGCGGCCTGCCCTATCTCCTCGGCACGATCGCCGCCGTGGTGGTCGGCGGCAACCCAATCGGCGGCGTCACCAAGGGCAGCGTCGTCGCCACCATCATCGGCGCGTTTTTCCTGACCTACCTGGCGCAGTTGGTGACAGCGCTGGGGTTCGGCGGATCGGCCGAAGACCTCGCCGACGCGATCATCGTCATCAGCGGGGTGGCGCTGCCCGAAGTGGCGCGGCGGCTGCGTCATGCCTGACGCCGAACGCACGTCGAATCCCCTCTTCCCCAAAAATGGGGGAGAGGGTTCTTGGGGTTCCGCGCCGCTGCGCTTCACCGCGCCCATCCCGGTGATGGATTTGCACCGGGTGCACAAATCCTTCGGCCCGGTGCAGGCGCTGAAGGGCGTCGACCTCGTCATCATCCCGGGCGAGGTCCACGCCATCGTCGGCGAGAACGGCGCCGGCAAATCGACGCTGATCGGCGTCGCCGCCGGCGTGCTCGCGGCCGATTCCGGCGGCATCCAATTCGACGGCAAGCCCATCGCCGCGCCCAATCCGCGGCTGATGCGCGAGATCGGCGTCTCCGTGGTCTACCAGCATCCGGCGCTGGCGCCCGATCTGACCGTGCTGGAAAATCTCCAGCTGGCCGCGCCGGCGCTCGACGCGGCCGGCGCCGTGGCGCTGATCGCGCGCGTCGCGACGCCGCAATTGGCGATGCCGGTCCATTGGCGCGTCGCCGAATTGTCGCTGGCGCAGCGCCACATCGTCGAGCTGGCGCGCGCGCTCGCCACCGATCCCAAGGTCCTGTTCCTCGACGAGCCGACCGAGCCGCTGCAACAGGCCGACGTGCGCAAGCTGTTCGAGCTGATCGCGGAACTGAAGCGCGACGGCGTCGCCATCGTCTACGTCTCGCATCGGCTGCACGAGGTCGACGAGCTGGCCGACCGCATCTCGGTGATGCGCGACGGCGAGATCATCGACCGGCGCCTCGCCGGTGGCGTCACGGCCAGCGAGATCGTCACCCTGATCGCCGGCAAGCCGCTCGGCCAGATTTTCCCGCCCAAGGCGCAACGCCGCGGCGAGATCCTGTTCGAGACCCGCGCCCTGAGCGGCCGCGGCTTCGACCATGTCGACATGGCGGCGCATCGCGGCGAGATCGTCGGCCTGGCGGGCATCGAAGGCGAAGGACAACGCGAATTCATTCGCGCCGCCGCCGGCATCGACCCGCGCCAGGACGGCGAGGTCGTGCTGCAAGGCCGGTCGATCGGCGGCGACAGTCCCGGCGGCTTCCGCCGGGCCGGCATCGGCTTCGTTTCCGACGACCGTCACAAGGAGGGCGTGTTCCTCAATCTGACGCTGCGCGAAAATCTCGGCCTCGGCTTTCTCGGCGCGATTTCGCGCTTCGGCGTGGTCGACCGCGCCGCCGAGCGGACGAAAGCCACGGCGATCGTCGATGCGCTGCGCATCCGCGCGCCCTCGATCGAGGCGGACCTGTCGCAGCTCTCCGGCGGCAATCAGCAAAAGGCGCTGTTCGGCCGCGAGATCGGCGCGGAACCGTCGGTCCTGCTGGTGGACGAGCCGACCAAGGGCGTCGATATCGGCGCGCGCAGCGAGATCTATCAGCGCCTGCGCGCCGCGGCCGATCGTGGCCTTGCCGTGCTGGTGTCGTCGTCCGACGGCATCGAGCTCGAGGGCCTGTGCGATCGCGTCTTGATCTTCGCCCGCGGCCGGGTCGTGCGCGCGCTGTCGGGGCCCGAGGTCACGGACGCCTCGATCACCGAGGCCAACCTCACCGCCACCGTGTCGCGCGCCTCCGTGGCGCATGCCGGCGGGCGGCAAGGTTGGCATCGCGTCCTCGCCAGCGACCATTTCCCGGCCATCGTCCTCGCGATCCTGACCCTGATCATTCTCGGCGGCACGCAGGCGTTGAACGGTTATTTCCTGTCGCCGATCAGCGTCAAAAGCATGCTGTCGTTCCTCGGCATCCTCACCTTTTTGTCGATCGCGCAGCTCGCGACCATCCTGGTCGGCGCCATCGACCTGTCGATCGGCTCGCTCGCGGGCCTGTGCGTGGTCGGCGCCTCGTTCCTCACGCCCGACGGCGCCGACGGCTGGACCTTGGCCGGGGGCACGCTCGCCGTGATTCTCGCCGCGCTCGCGTTCGGCGGCCTCCAGGGCGTGACCATCACCTATCTGCGCCTGCCGGCGATCGTGGTGACCATCGCCTCGTTCATCGGCTTGCAGGGCGTTTCCCTGCTGCTGCGACCGACCGCGGCGGGCGATATCGCCGACGAAATCTCCGACACGGCGCAGCTGCCGATCCTGTTCCTGCCGCTGGCGATCGTGGCGACGCTGCTGGTGGTGGCGACGCTCGAGCTCGTGCTTTATCGCAGCGGCATCGGCCGGCGCTATCGCGCCGTCGGCTCCAACCCGCTGGCGAGCCTGCGCCTCGGCATCGACAGCCGCCGCCTCACCGTGCTGGCGTTCGCGTTGTCCGGCCTGCTCACCGGCATCGGCGGCATGCTGCTCGCGGGCCAAGTCGGCATCGGCTCGCCCTCGACCGGAACCGATTACACGCTGATGAGCATCACGGTGGTGGTGCTGGGCGGCGCCGCCGTTTCCGGCGGCCGCGGCTCGATCTTGTCGACCTTCCTCGGCGCGGCCTTGGTGCAGGCCACGTCCAGCGCCTCGTCCTTCATCGACGCGAACTCGGCGGTGCACTACGCCGTGATCGGCACGCTCACCTTATTGGCAGCGATCTTCTTCAGCATCGCGCGCCGCCACCGGCTCGACCGGAGGGGGTAGCCGGGCGCCTACGCCGCCTGTTGCACCGGCGGATTGAACGGATCGACCTTTTTCCAGTCGTCGCCCTTCGGATAGGCGAACGAGATCGCGCGAATGCGGTTGAAATCGACCTCCGGCCCGACGAACGACAGGGTCCCGTCCTTCTGGTACTGCTTGATCGCGTCGAGCAGGATCTTGCGCGATCGCACGATCACCACGTCGCACGAGCCGAGGAATTCCTGGCTGCGGTCGACGATCGGCCCCATCGATTCCTGGACGATGAAATCCTCGTAGGCGTTGCCGCGCCCGAGAATGCCGGTCCAGTGGCCGTCGGCCATCGCCTTGCGGTCCTGATGCCACATGTTCGAGAGGTCGCCCATGTCGGAATTGAAGAAATCGGGGTCGCCCGAATCCTTGCCCATGATGGCGCGCGGCCGCGGATCGATCGCCCGTGGACGTTGAAGCCGACATACCATTGCGCGGTCCACTCGTCGTCGATCGGGATCGAGAAGCAGACCAGGCTGTAGCCGCCCGGAGGCGCCGGGATGAACGACGCGAACGGGAACGCGACCTCGCGGACGCGGGCATAGGTCTTGCCGTCGGGCTGGTCGCGCAGCGCGCCCTCGCGGAAGCCGTAGGGTTGCGGAATGAACTCGAACACCGGCGCGCCGGTCTCGAGCATGTAGGCGGCTTCCTGCTTGTAGAAATCCTGGCCGACGCGGCTGCCGAGGCCGGAGGCGTGGAGGAACGTGACGTGCGCGGAATCGAGCAGCGCCTCGAGCCCTTGCAGCCAGTTGCAATGGATCACGCCGCGGCGCGGCGCGACCTGGTTCTCCGGCAAGCGGGTGAATTCGTAATCGGGGAAGCGCGGCGGATTTTCCTGGTGCTTGCCGAGATAGACCCAGACCAGCCCGCCCGCCTCGCGCACTTGCCAGTGCTTCACCGGCACGCGCGCCGCGAAGGTGCCGCGGCGATCCTCGGGCTCGGTCGGCGTCTCGACGCATTTGCCGCTGACGTCGAATTTCCAGCCGTGGAAAATGCAGCGCAGGCCGTTGCCCTCGTTGCGCGCCAGCGCCAGCGAGGCGCAGCGATGCGGGCAGCCTTCGTTGAAGAAGCCGACGCGCCCGTCGGTGGCGCGGAAGGCGACGAAATTCTCGCCGAACAGCCGGATGCGTGCCGGCGCGCCGTCCGCCTCGAGCTTCGCCGACCGGCACGCCGGGACCCAGTATTCGCGCAGCATGCCGCCCATCGGCGTGCCCGGCCCGATCCGCGTCAGCAGCTCATTGTCTTCGCGATTCAACATCTTGCGTCTCCACCATGGACCAATCGGCCAATACCCTTCGGCACGACCATAAGCGGACTCCGTCCGGTCCGCATCGCTTCATCGATTTGGATACATCATCGACAAAAATTACCACCGCACAAGCGAAAATCACGCAAAGCAGCGTTGACACAGGGTTGCATTGGATACAAAACTCGCGCGATGACGACCTATCAAAATCGCGCCATCGTGCAGATCCGCGAGCTGATTCTGCGCGGCGAGCTCGGCCCCGGCGAGCGCATCACCGAGGAAGGGCTGGGCGAGCGCCTCGCCATGTCGCGCACGCCGATCCGCGCCGCGCTGCCGGCCTTGGCGCGCGAGGGCCTGCTGACGCCGTCGGAGACGCGCGGCTATTACGTCCGCGCCTTCAGCCAGCAGGATGTGATCGACGCGATCGATCTGCGCGGCCTGCTCGAGGGCATGGCGGCGCGCGTCGTGGCCGAGCGCGGCGCGCCGCCGTCGGTGCTGCAAGCGCTGCAATCGTGCCTCGCCGAGGGCGACCGCATCTTCACCAAGAGCAGCTTCGCCGAGGGCGACGGCACCCTGTTCGCGGAAATGAATACGCGCTTTCACGCCATCATCGTCGAGGCCGCGAACAGCCGGGTGATCGCCGACGCGGTCACCGCCAACGACCGCGTGCCGTTCGCCGCCGCCGGTGCCGTCGCGTTCGACAAGATGCCGGCCGAATTCATGTTCGAGCTGCTGCGCTACGCGCACCGCCAGCATCACGCCGTGGTGCAGGCGCTCGCGAGCGGGCAAGGCACCCGCGCCGAGCTGTTGATGCGCGAGCATACGCAGCCGGTGAAGGAAAGCCTCAACCTCGCGCCGCACAAGGACACGGTGGTGCCGCTCTTCGCCGCGGGGCGAGGCACGGGCACGACCGACTGAGACCGAAGTCGCCGGCTGCCAGCGCGGCGCCCGCCAGGGCGCGAATGGCAGTGTAAAGCCATGGGCTTTACTCCCTTCCTTGGCCGGGATCGGCAACGGTGCCGGCTTTTTTTCGTGCGCGATGTGACGCCCGCCGCTCTCTGGGTTATGTACAGAAGTTCACGTTTTGGTAGAGTGCCTCTCGCTTAGCTCGGTGGATGCGAGAGGGCGATGGATCGTCAAACCTTACTCACGAAGATGTTGTTTGGCGCACAAGTGGCTGAACTTGAGACCGACGCATTAGCGAGTTACTTCCTTGAAACTCACCAATGGAGTCGAATTTCGAGGGGCGAAGTCGACATTATTCGCGGCGAAAAGGGGTCGGGGAAAAGCGCAATTTATTTGCTGCTTATGGATAGAGCGGATGAATTTTTCGACGATAACATCTTCCTCGTTGCCGCAGAAAATCCACGCGGCGCAACGGTTTTCACGGGGTTGATAGCTGACCCTCCCGCGAGCGAACCCGAATTCACTTTTATGTGGAAGCTATACATAATAACGATCGTGGCCCAACGAATAAAGGAGTACGGAATAAAGAATAGCCACGCTGATAGTGTCTATCAAATATTAGAGGATAGCGGCCTATTAGAACGAGAATTTAGTTTGATGAGCGTACTAAGGAATATTCGAGACTATGCTCGACGTGTTTTCAACGCGGAGGCAGTGGAAGGCGGGCTTACTATTGACCCCGCCACTCAACTTCCTACGGGCATAACAGGACGGATTGTCTTGGGGGAACCGTCCCGCGATCTCCGTGATCGTGGTCTCTTGTCTGCCGATGCACTTTTCGCAGAACTAGACGCAGCACTCGAACCCGATGGATTTAAAGTTTGGGTGTTGCTCGACAGGCTGGACGTGGCCTTTGCCGACAGCCACGCGCTAGAAGCTCGCGCACTTAGAACTCTGTTCAAAGTTTATTCGGACATTAGTCAACTGCCAAACATCTCCCTAAAGATTTTCTTGCGGGATGATATCTGGAAACGAATTCACATATGGCGGAATGCGAGAAGCCAGTCATCTTGTGAAGGCCGAGACGCTCGAATGGAATGTTCCATCATTGTTAAATCTTGTAATGCTTCGCATCCTCAGCAATGACGTATTAATCGATGAATTTAAGATCGATAGAGCGTCGGTGCGAAAAGATGCCCAGGAACAAGAAAAGCTGTTCGAGCGCTTCTTTCCTAAGCAGGTCGAACAAGGGCCGCAAAAAGCGCCGACGTTTAAGTGGATGGTAACCCGGTGCGCGGATGGCACTGGGGAGACACAGCCTCGTGAATTGATACATCTGCTCAATTGCATCCTCAGGGCGAGGACTCATAACCAGTAGCAGATAGCGGCTGCGATGCAGACGGCTGCATGGAAGTTTTTGGCGAGACGGTCGTATCGGGTTGCGATGCGGCGGAAGTCCTTGAGGCGACCGAACATGCGCTCGATAGCGTTGCGATGGCGATAAAGGTATGGGGAGAAGCAGCTTTTCCAGACGCGGTTGGATTTCGGCGGGATGTTCGGCGCCGCTCCCTTGGCCTCGATCTTCCGACGTACGGCATCGGTATCATAACCCTTGTCGCCATGGACGAGATCGGTCGCGGACATCTGGTCGAGCAGCGCGTCGGCAGCCACGCAGTCAGCCACTTGGCCGCCCGTCAGCAAGAACGCGATGGGGCGGCAGAAGCGATCAGTCAGAGCGTGGATTTTTGTCGTCCGCCCGCCGCGCGACCGGCCGATCGCTTGGTTCTGCTCCCCCCTTTTCCACCCGACGCGCAGCGATGAGCCTTCACGGCGGAAAAGTCGATCAACACCTCGGCCGGTGGGCCGCCTGCCGTTGCCAACGCGTAGAACATGTTCGACCACACGCCCTTGGCCGCCCAGCGCACGAACCGGTTATAGAGTGTCTTGCGCGGACCATAGACGGATGGCGCATCCTTCCATCGACAGCCGGACATCAGGACATGCACGATCCCGCTGATCACGCGGCGATCATCAACCCGCGGCTTGCCCCGCGTGTCAGTCGGAAGATGCGGCCCAAGCCGTTCGAACTGCTCGTCGTTGAGCCAGAAATAATCTCGATCCATCAGCGATCTCCCTTCGGAGATCGTGAATCACAATTCGCACACGATGGGAATCCTGTTTATGGGTCCCAGCCCTAAGCCAGGAAATAAAGAGATTGGAACGTGGTGGCCAACCAGCGCCCGGAATCAATTATTTGATCGTTCCGTGTTTAAGCTCGCACTGCCAACAGTTTCTGAGAATTGCCTCACCTCATATCTCTATGCGGAGTATCCAAGCCAGCGAGCATTTATCGAAAAATTGGACGGCGAAAAAACGGAGCAAACGCCCGAAAGCTTGGCGGCGATTTGGGAAACTGATCGTGACGGAGCGATTGCAAAGGCGTCCGAACTGGTAGAAATCGGACTTTTCGAACAGCGTGGCGACCGCGCCAATCCAACCTTCTGGGTTCCATTCCTTTACCGCGATGCGCTGCATCTTGTGCAAGGACTCGCGGAAGCGGACGAAGATTAGCCGTCCTGGACCCACATTTCCTCCGAGGATCTATTATTCCATTTGACAATTTACGCTAAATACGTTATAGGAACCGGCTAATTCTGTCGCGCTCTTTGAGGCGTTTATATGTTTTGCGTACGGGCGCCATACGAGGTGCGTGTGCACGGATTTTCACGGTCCGATCGGGCGGACCGGCGTTAACGATTGGCCTGTTAATTCCCTGCAGATGCAGGGGAGCGGCGAAAACGGATAGCCGATCCGGGCGAACCGTCGGCGACGGTTTGGCTGTTTTTTCGCTGCAAATATCAGCGGGAACAGCCAGCGTCGTGGCACCGTGGGCGGATGTCAATCCGCCAACCGCGACGGACGGAAAAGGAGCCGGATGACGCTTCGCTCACCGCCCTACGTTCTCTCTCCGGAACATGCCCTACGCGGCGGCGTCGATGACCGTGGTGCGGCGCATGTCGCGCTTGAAGGCGAAATCGTCGAACGGCGTCGCGCGGTGGAGCGAGACGCGGTTGTCCCACATCACCATGTCGCCGACATGCCATCGGTAGCGATGAACGAACCGGCCTGGGTCGCGAACTCCATCAGCTCGCGCAGCAGCGCCCTGCCCTTGTCCACGGGCCAGCTGTCGATATGCGAGGCGTGCGCGCCCATGAACAGCGCCTTGCGCCCGGAGCCGGGATGGCGATGGACCAGCTTGTGCAGCGCCGGCGGCTTCGCCTTGCGCTGTTCCTCGGTCACGGGCGGAAAGCCGGCGAGCTGGCGCGAATGCCACATGTCGTGGACCACGACCAAATCCTCGAGTTCGGCCTGCCGCGCCGCGGGAAGCGCATCATAGGCCGCGCGCAGGTCGGCGAACTCGGTGTCGGCGCCGCCGGGCGGCACGATATAGGCCAGCAGCAGCGAATATTTCGACAAGGTCGCGTTGAAGGAACTGTCGGTATGCCACAGCTTGTTGCCGCGCGCGAACATGCGGCCGCGATTGTCGGGCTCCGTGATCTCACCGTCGGCGCCGAGATTGCCGGCCTCGAACAATTCCGGCAGCGACAGGCGCCGTGTGGTCGGCGAGCCGACGAAATGCGGCGCCAGCTCCAACGGGCCGAGCGCGCGGCTCCACGCGACGTGGCCCGCATCGTCGAGCCCGGTCTCGGGAAACGCGATGACGCCGTAGCGGTCGCTATAGGCGACGATCTGCGCGACGGTGCCGGCGTCGGGCGGGCGGCGGAAATCGATCCCGCCGATCGAGGCGAAGAACAAGGGATGAAGCGGCGTCGCGGCGATCGTCATGCGCACGGTGTCCTGGACTTTTCGAATGGCGGGAGGTAATCATCAAAAAATATTTTTTCAAATCAAAAATATTCAGGGGAGTGAGCCGATGCGCAGCATAGACCGGTTCCTGACCACGCACACGGGAAGCCTGCCGCGGCCCGACGATCTGACCAAGATCATGTTCGCCAAGGCCGAGGGCATTCCGGTCGACGCGATCGTGCTCGCCGCGCGGCAGAAATCCGCCGTCGCCGAAATCGTCGAGCGCCAGGTCAAGGCCGGCGTGGACATCGTCAACGACGGCGAAATGTCGAAGCCGAGCTACGCCACCTACGTCAAGGACCGGCTCACCGGCTTCGGCGGCGCCACCAAGGCGCCGGTGTACCAGGACCTGATCGGCTTTCCCGGCATGCAGAAGCGCGTCTTCGGCGATCCGGGACGCGCGCGCCGCTCGGCGCCCGGCTGCAACGGGCCGATCGCGTTGCGCGACGGCGCCGCGGTCGAGGCCGACATCGCCAACATGAAGGCGGCGCTCGGCGGCAAGCAGGTCGCCGACGCCGTTCATCAGCGCGGCCTCGCCCGGCGTCATCTCGCTGTTCTTCGGCAACGACTATTATCCGACGCACGAGGCCTATGTCTTCGCCATCGCCGAGGCGATGAAGTTCGAATACAAGGCCATCGTCGACGCCGGATTCATCCTGCAGCTCGACTGCCCCGATCTCGGCATGGGCCGGCACATCCAGTTCGCCGATCTCGACCTGCCGAGCTTCCGCAAGAAGGCGCAGCTCCACATCGAGGCGATGAACCACTCGCTCGCCGGCCTGCCGGCGGACCGCATGCGCATCCATCTGTGCTGGGGCAATTACGACGGGCCGCATCATTGCGACGTGCCGCTCGCCGACATTATCGACATCGCTTTCACCGCGCGGCCGAACGGCGTCTCGTTCGAGGCCGCCAATCCGCGCCATGCCCATGAGTGGAAACTGTTCGAGACCGTGAAGGTACCCGACGGCAAGGTGCTGATCCCGGGCGTGATCGAATCCAAATCCAATTTCATCGAGCATCCCGAGCTGGTGGCGCAGCGCATCGAGCGCTACGCGCGGCTGGTCGGGCGCGAGAACGTCATCGCGGGCGGCGATTGCGGCTACGGCACCTGGGTCGGCCAGGCCGCGGTCGATCCCGACGTGGTATGGGCCAAGCTGGCGGCGATGGCGGACGGCGCCCGCCTCGCCACCAAGCTGTTCTGGAAATGACCGCATGCCGATGAGACGTCATCGGCATGCGGTACGCGAGCAAGTGCGAGCGCGCGCCGCTAGGCGCGGAAGCCAAGCGCGCGGACGCGCGCGCCGGCGATTGAGGCTGAGCTATTCCTTCAGCGGACCGCCGAACAGGTCTTCGGCGCGTTCGACCTTCAACAGCACCGCCCAGCCCTTCTTGTCCGGGTCCCACTTTTTTTCGCCGGGGATCAGCCGTTCCCAGACCTTGTCGTACACCGGGCCGGATTTGTGGACTTCGACGGTGCCGTAGAACCGGGCGATGCCGCCGATCGGCAACGTGCCGTCGCCGCGCAGCTTGAGCTTGCGGAAGAACACCGACAACTTGCCGCCGTCCGCAGCAGCTTGTCGGTGGTGCCGCGGCCGCGGATCCAGAACGAGAAATGCTCGTCGTCATAGACCTGGGTCGAGCCGCGGGGCGTGATGTGGACGTAGCCGTCGGGCAGCGCAATCCCGATCAGCGGAATCTCGTACTCTTGCTCGTAGGCGTTGTTGATCTCAGGCCTGAAGCTTTTTCGGAATTTTCACGTCGTCCCCCGTCCTGTTCTAGCGGTAATTGTTGTTGGAGTGATGGTCGCCGGCAAGCCAGCGCTTCAGCTCGGAGCGAGCATCCGCCAGCCGGTCGGCGTTGATCTTTTCCACATTTGGCGCGTCGCGGGTCAGCTCGACGATCAGCCCGTTCGGATCGGTGACATAGACCGAGCGGCAATAGCCGTGCTCCAGCACGAAGGTCTGCGGCTCCGTCATGCCCGCCGCCTTGATGCGGCCTTCGACCTCGGCCTGCGTCTTGGCGTCGACGTTGAGGGCGATGTGGTGGAACGGCGAGAACGGCATTTGCGGCCCGAACTGGTCCTGGTCGCTCTTGTTGGCGAACTGGAAGAAGGCGAACGCGCCGCCGTCGCCGATGCCGAAGAAGCAATGGCAATAGACCCGCAGCGCGCCGAACAGTTCGTCCTGCTCGCACCAGGTCGCGAGCAGCGGGAAACCCAGAATGTCCTCGTAGAAATGCCGGGTCGCCTCCATGTCCTTGGTGACATAGGCGTTGTGATGCAGCCGGCTCGGCAGGCCGCCTTTCTTGCCCTTCACGACGGCGGTATTCGGCATGGTATCGACAGTCATTGCGTGACCTCCATGGTTCCGGCCCTGGGCCGAAGATTCTTCTGGAAAAGAGGATAGTCTGGCGGAAAATATTTTTCCAGCCCGAACCCCGTGCTAGGTTTGGTGGGCAGGTGGGCAGCGGAGGGGTCAGATGAAATTCAGCGACACGGCGTTGGCGGCGCCGGCCGAAGGTGGGACGCGCACCCAGTCGTCGGCCCTGGTGGAGCGGGTCCGTGCCGACATCGTCGCCGGATCGCTGGCACCTGGGGCGCGCCTCAAGCTGCCCGACCTCGCCGAGCGCTACCAGTCGGGCATCAATCCGCTGCGGGAGGCGTTGGCCCGGTTGTCGGCGACCGGCCTGGTTCTGCTCGAGGATCAAAAGGGTTTTCGGGTGTCGCCGGTCTCCCGGGAGGATTTGCTGGATCTGACCCGGGTCCGGACCGAGATCGAATGCCTGGCGCTGCGCCAATCCATCGAGCATGGCGACGTCGAATGGGAAGCCCGCGTCATCGCCACCCATCACCGCCTGACGCGGATGAAGCTGACCTCCGCCGGCAATCCTCGAAAATTGTCCGATGCCTGGGAGACCATCCATCAGGATTTTCACCTGGCGCTCATCTCGGCGTGTCAGTCGCGCTGGCTTATCCAGTTTCACAACCAACTCGCCGAGCAAAGCGCCCGTTATCGCCGCCTGGCCATCAGTTTTGCCGACACCAAGCGCGACATCGCTGGCGAACATGCCGATATCGTCAAGGCGGCGTTGGCACGGGACGCGGAGCGCGCCTGCCAATTGATCCGGGCGCATTTCTCACGCACCACTGATATTGTGCTCGGCGAGCCGCCGATGTCGAGACCGGCAGCCAAGACAAAACGTTGAAGAGGAAGCCCATGACGAGCCCCCGAACCCTCACCGAGCCGTCCCGTCAAACGCCGATCTTCGGCGAATATGAGGTCGTCATCCTGGGCGGCGGCCCCGCCGGCATCGCAGCGGCGTTGGCGGCCGGACGCAGCGGCCGCTCCACCATCTTGATCGAGCGCTACGGCTTTCTCGGCGGTGCCGGCACGGCGGCGGGCCTCAGCACCTTCTGCGGTCTTCATGCCAACGTTCACGGTGAGCACAAGCTCGTGATTCACGGCGTGCTCGACGATATTCTCGATCGCCTGGAGCGCATGAACGGGCTGCGGGAACCTCATCTTTCGGTTCAAAACCGGATCCAGGCGCAGGCCTACGATATTTCCGCGTACAAGATCGCGACCGACGAATTGCTTGCCGCCGCCGGCGTCAAGGTTCTGTTCCACGCTTACGGCGCCGCCTGCGTCATGAAGTCGGCGGACGAGATCGACGCGTTGCTGGTCGAGACCAAGTCCGGCCGTTTCGCCATCAAGGGACGGATCTTCATTGATGGATCGGGCGACGGCGATCTCGCGGCCTGGTCCGGCGCGCCCTACGAGGTCGGGAACGGCAAGGGCAACATGCTCTACCCCTCGACCATGTTCCGCATCAACGGCGTCGATCCGGTGAAGGCGGGCGACGCTTGGGCGCTGATTCCCAAGCTCATGGAGGAAGAAGAGCAGAAGGGCCGCCGCTTCCCCCGAAAAAAACCGATCGTACGGCCGCAGAAGAATCCGATCGAATGGCGGGCCAACCTCACCCAGATCAAGAATCCCGACGGCACTGCGGTCAGCGGCATCGACGCCGAGCAGTTCAGCTATGGCGAGGTGGAAGGCCGGCGCCAATGCTGGGACGTATTCGAGTTCATCAAGTCGGTCACGCCCGGCTTCGAGAATGCCTACATCGTCGAGATCGCGCCGCAGATCGGCATCCGCGAGACGCGGCGCATCGTCGGCGACTACGTGCTGAGCGAGGCCGATATTCTCGGTTGCGCCGACTTCGACGATGCGATCGGCGTCAATGGCTGGCCGGTCGAGGCGCATGTTTCCGGCGATGTCGTGTTCAAATTTACTGCAGCGGGCTCGCGCGGTTTCAATCAGATCCCCTACCGCATCGTGCTGCCGCAAAAGGTAGAGAATTTGTTCGTGGTCGGCCGTTGCGCCTCGATGACGCATGAAGGCCAATCGTCAGCGCGCGTTTCCGGCCCGTGCTACGTCATGGGGCAAGCCGCCGGCACCGCCGCGCATCTCGCACTCCAGGCCGGCACCACACCGCGCAAGGTCAATGTGCGCGCGTTGCAGCGTCGCCTCGAAACGGACGGCGCCTTCCTGGGTGCCGTCACGGTCGCGGCGGAGTAACCGGAATGGAACGCCGCAAACTGCGCAGCAATCTCGAGCCGGGCACCGCCCTCTGGGCCGGACGGCGCGCGCAATGGCGCGCGCTCGGCATCAGCGACGAAGATATGAAAAAACCCAAGATCGCGGTGATCAACACGTCGTCGGAGCTGGCGAGCTGCTTCTCGCATCTCGACAGCGTCGCGGCGCTGGCGAAACAAGCGATCCGCAATGCCGGCGGCCTGCCCTTCGAAGTGCGGACCGCGGCGCCGAGCGACTTCATCACCAGCGTCGGACGCGGCGGCGCCTACATCCTCCCGACCCGCGACCTCATCGCCAGCGACATCGAAGTGCAGGTCGAGGGCGCGCGGCTCGACGGCATGCTATGCCTTGCCTCATGCGACAAGACCACGCCGGGCCAAATCATGGCGGCGGGACGCCTCGACATCCCGACGATCGTGGCGATCTGCGGGTATCAGCAAAGCGGCCTTTATAAGGGCGAGCACGTCGATATCGAGGAGGTGTTCTTCCGCTCCAGCGGCGTGCCGCTGGGCAAGATCACGATCGAGGAATTGGGCGCGATGGCGGACCAGGCGGTGCGCAGCCCCGGCGTCTGCGCCGGCATGGGCACCGCCAACTCGATGCATGTTCTGTGCGAGGCGCTGGGCATGTCCCTTCCCGGCAGCGCGCCGGTTTTGGCGAACAGCGCCAAGATGAAGGAATATGTGCAGCAATGCGGCGAGCGCATCGTCCAGATGGTGTGGGACGATGTGAAGCCGCGCGACATCATCACCAAGGAATCGGTGGCGAACGCCGCGATGGTGACGTTGGCGTTGTCCGGCTCGATCAATTGCGTGAAGCATCTTCAGGCGATCGCGAGCGAGGCCGGCGTCGATGCCGATGTCTATGGCCTGTTCGCCGACTATGCCGACAAGATTCCGCTGCTGGCGGCCGTACGTCCCAACGGCGAGGAGCTGATCGAGGAACTCGAAGAAGCGGGCGGCGCCCGCGCCGTGATGAAGCGGCTCGAACGCTTCATGCACAAAGACGCGCGTAACGTCTCGGGCCAGACGGTCGGCGAGATTTTGGGCAACGCCCCGATCAAGAATGACGGCATCATTCGCTCCGTCGACGCGCCGCTGTCGACGCGGCCGACCATCAACATTGTGCGCGGTTCGCTCCTGCCTGGCGGCGGCATATGCCGGTTGGGCGGCACCGGCGAGCGCCGGCTCAGGATGCGCGGCACGGCCAACATCTTCCATTCACGCGACGAGGCGTTGCAAGCGATCAAGGACGGCAAGGTCAAGGCCGGCGATGTCGTGATCCTGCGCGGTCTCGGCGTCATCGGCGGCCCCGGCATGGCAATGACCTCCGCCGTGGTGTTCGCGATCGAGAATGCCGGCTTGATCGATCAGGTCGGCGTGATCACCGAGGGCCAGCTTTCGGGCCTCGTCAATCGCGGCTTGGTCGTCGGCGAGGCTTCGCCCGAGGCCGCAGCCGGCGGACCGATCGCTTATGTCGAAAACGGCGATCCGATTTCGATCGACATCGCGACGAAGCGCGTCGATCTCGAGGTGCCGGATGCGGTGATGGCGGAACGCCGGAAGCAGCGTCCGAAATTCGGCGCGCAGAACGAACGTGGCTGGCTCTCCGTCTACCAACGCACCGTACAACCCGTACACAAAGGCGCCGTTCTGGACTGATCGCGCCCCTCGGACGCACTGAAAGCCGGGAACTTTGCCCCTTCGCTGTCGTTGGAAAATCACAGCGTCATAGCGCTTTCGGCCACCTTACCGGATTCAAAAGGAGCCGTGCCGTAAGCGGCTTCTGTGGGGCAATAAGGTGGCGGCACGATGTCAAAATCCAGTCTGGCACTGAATAATCTGAGGGGTCTGGTGATCCTGATCGTGTTGGCGTTCCATTCCGTGCTGGCCTATCTCGGCTCGCTCGGCCCTTCCCCCTTTGCGTTCGACGCACCGCCATTCGAGTGGCGCGCCTTTCCCATCGTCGACAGCCATCGCTGGTTCGGCTTCGACTTATTCTGCGCCTGGCAAGACGTCTATCTGATGGCGCTGATGTTTTTCCTGTCGGCCTTGTTTACGTGGCCGAACCTGTCGCGAAAAGGCAGCGTCAAGTTCTTGAGCAGTCGCTTTCAGCGGTTGGGCGTGCCGTTCCTCGTTGGCGTCGTTGCTGTGATTCCCGTTGCGCTCTATCCCGCCTATCGTGTCACCGCCGCCGATCCCAGCGTGAGCGCCTACATTCACCATTACCTCGCGTTGCCTTTCGTCCCTAATGGCCCGCTGTGGTTCCTGTGGCAGCTTCTGGCGTTGACCGTTGTCGCCGCGGCGCTCTTCCGCTTCCGTCCCAGTTCGGTAGCCCGTTTGGCACGCCGATCGGCTTCCGCCGACATGCGACCGGGTCGGTATTTCGCGGGTTTGGTGATCGCGGCTGCGATTGCCTATGTGCCACTGGCGCTGGCGTTCACGCCCTGGCGCTGGGCGAATCATGGACCGCTCGCCGTGGAGTACAGCCGGCCGCTGCTATACGCGGTGTTCTATCTTGCCGGGCTCGGCATCAGCGCCAATGGTTTCGATCGCGGTTTGCTTGCGCCCGATGGTTTGTTGGCCAAGCGGTGGGCGGTGTGGCTCGCCGCGGCGCTCGCATCCTTGCTATTTTGGATGGGGCTGACCAAAACGGCGATGGACTTTGCCGCCGGCGCGCCCCTCGTCTTGAGGATTGCCGTTGACCTCAGCTTCGTTTTGGCCTGCGCGAGCGGCTGCTTCTTCGTGCTCGGCGCGTGCTTGCGATTTGCCGCGATCCGGTCGCGCGTTCTCGACAATCTCGCCGGAAATGCGTTCGGCATGTATCTGTTCCACTATCTCTTTGTGGTGTGGCTGCAATACGCCATGTTAGGCGTGTCGGTCGTCGCCGTCGCCAAGGCAATCGCCGTGTTCGGCGGCACCCTGCTCTTGTCTTGGCTGACGGTCATGGCGGTGCGCGCCCTGCCTGACGGCTCTTATCTCGTCGGCGCAGAGCGGTGGATGCTGGCGAAGGCATCGCCGTCGCGTCGCGATCTGGCCAGCGAGACCAGATGTGACAGCAACGCGCCGAACGTGACGCGCTGAGGGGTGCGCCATGTCATTGGTCTTCAAGACCTATCGAACTTGTTGCAGGACCCGCTGCGTTTTGTCGCGACGGTCGTCGGCATCGTCTTTTCGATCGTGCTCGTCACCATCCAGCTTGGCTTGTACCTGGGATTCGATCGCATGGTGACGACGATGATCGATCATGCCCCTGCCGATCTTTGGATCGCGCCGCTCGGCACCAAGTGCTTCGAGGATCCGTCGCTGCTCAACGAGCATGACGGCACGCAAGCTCTGTCGGTTCCGGGCGTCGCCACTGCGGTTCCCGTCGTCATCGGCTTCGCCGAGTGGACCGTGCCCAGTGGCGGCACGACGCCCGTATTCGTCGTCGGCTCGACGATGAATGCGGCGGGATTGCGTCCCTGGAACTTGGCCGTTGGGCAAGTTAACGACCTAGCCGCGCACCATGCCGTCGCGGTCGACAAGACCTATTTCGCTCGACTTGGAATTAGGCATGTCGGCGACAGCGCCGAGATTCGCGGCCAGCCTGCGCGGGTGGCCGCCGTAACGGAAGGCATCCGCTCGTTCACGACAACCCCCTATGTCTTCACATCCTTCGACCAAGCCCGTGCCTATATCGGAGACCCATCGAACCGCGTCTCCTATTTCCTGGTGAGCGTCGCGCCCGGGGCCGACATCGACACCATCCGCCAGCGTCTTCAACAGTCGCTGTCGAAAGCGGAAGTGTTGACGCCTACGGAGTTCCGCGACCGCAGCCGCGATTTCTGGCTGTTCGGCACCGGCGCCGGCGCCGCGTTGTTCGCCGGTGCCTTGCTCGGCGCCTTTGTCGGCACGGTAATCGTCGCCCAGACGCTCTACTCCAGCACCAAGGATCACCTCAATGAGTTCGCGACGTTGCGCGCAATCAGATCGTCCGGCTTCTACGTCAACAAGGTGATCGTCGGCCAAGCGCTGATCAACGCGGTCGTCGGCTTTGCGATCGCGGCTTGCATCGGATTGGTCATCGTCGTGATGACAGCGCACACCGCATTGCCGGTCGTGATGACGCCGATACTGACGTTCGGGCTGTTCATGCTCACCGTCCTCATGTGCATTGCTTCGGCCGCGGCGGCCATCGTGCAGGTGATCCGCATCGAACCCGTGCGGGTGTTCAAGCAATGACCGCGCCGATCATCGAGGCACGCGACGTCGTCAAACGTCTGGGCGAGGGCGCCGGCCAAGTCGAGGCGCTAAGGGGAATCAGCCTGTCGCTTTTCGGCGGCGAGCTGACACTTCTGATGGGCCCGTCAGGCAGCGGCAAGACCACCCTGCTTTCGGTGTTGGGCTGCATGCTGACCCCGACCTCAGGGACGGTCCACGTTCTCGGGCATTCGACCGCCAACGCTCGGCCCGGCGAGTTGGCCAAGCTGCGCCGAAATCATATCGGCTTTATTTTTCAGTCCTACCAGCTGTTTCCGACATTGTCGGCCTTGGACAATGTGCGATTGGCATTGGATGTCCGCGGCGAGCATGCCGAGCCGGCGGTGGCAAGATCGCGCGACGTGCTCAGGAGCGTAGGGCTGGAGAGTAAAGTGAACTCGTATCCCCGCGAACTCAGCGGCGGCGAGAAGCAGCGGGTCGCGATCGCTCGGGCCGTCGTGGGGAAAGTCTCCGTTATCCTCGCGGACGAGCCGACGGCTGCGTTAGATGCGGAGAATGGCCGCGCTGTCATGACGATATTGGCCATGATCGCGAAGGACCCGTCCCGCGCGGTACTGGCCGTAACTCACGACCCGCGTATCGTGCCCTTCGCCGATCGCATCATCCATATCGAAGACGGGCGTATCGTTGCGGACGAACCGCACTCGGCCAAGCAGCCGCCCACCCCCGCAAACTTGGTTCATCCGCGATTTGCGCAGCATGCTCGCCGGGCATGAGCCTAACGAATCAGCCCCTGAATTGGGCCTCGAAGCCCTGGGGCGAGCCGAATTCGATTTATAGCGGCAAAACTCGAAGCGTAGCCGACGTGCCTGGCCGCGCCACCAAATCGAGCCGGAACAATCGGCGGCGCGCATCGTAACTCATGTTTTCAATCGTGCCGCCCCGCGCCCGCGCCTCCGGCCGCTTTCCCGAAAAGCCGTGAAGTCGGACCCGATCTTCGCCCTTCGCAAACGCAATTCGCGCGGTCAGCACGCCAGTGTCCGCGACGCTCGCGACACGCTGCCTGCCGTTCGAGACAAACTTGCCGGCGTCGCCGAGAAACCCGATGCCCGAAGCGGCCACGGGAGCCACGATCCAATAAGCAATTCGGTCCACAATGGTCATGCGAATGGATTGGTCGGGCGTCAAATAGACGCCCGACCGGCGGAAGTAATCATAAGCGTAAACCGGCCCCTCACCTCCGAGAGAGGCCAGCGACACCGACGCGCTCCTGCCACCGAAAGCGAAGACATACGACGTGACCAATCCGCCGTGATCGGTGCTGGCGGCGGCAATCACGGGCGAGCTTCGATCCGTAGCTTGCGCGATGTAGGATTGATCGACGGGCGTCAGCGGGCGGTCGGGCTTGACGATCACGCCGTCGCGGCGCACCGCGCGCAGCAGGCTTTGCCAATCGATTTTGCCGATGGCGTCGCCGACGCCGACCATGCCGCCCGACAACGCCGCGAGCAGCAAATTCGCCGTTTCCGAACTTTTGAAAACGTCCGACCATGGCCAAATGCCAAGGGCGGTCGCAAGCCGCCCGTTGAACAGGAACGATCGCCAATGCTGTTCCTTGAGCCGGTCGCCGCTGGGCCGGATTGTCGTGAGATTGGAATAGTTGGTGCTCTGCAGGAAATGGCGCGGTAACGGCATGCAGTATTGCATCGTCATGCCCTCGTGCCGCGCGGCCGCCGCCATCGCATCCATGAAGCGCTCGCCGGCCGTGAGCGTGCGTTCCGGCACCGCCGGGCCGGAAAGCCAGTCCTGTTCGTAGATACGAACGCCGCCCGCCTTTAGATAGCGCATCCATCGTCGCCACAGGGCCGGGTCGATCGAAACGTTGCCGGAGACAGCGTACTTCTTCCGGTACGGGCTGCGTTTGTCGAGCCAGCGATTGTGGGTAACGAGCGGCAACCGCAATGCCTTCTGAAGACCGCGGAGCCCGTCAGGAAACAGTTCCGGCGACGCTTCGTAAAGGTATGTACCCTCGGTCACCGCTAGCCACCGATCCTTGGACCCTTTGCGGTAAAACCAGCTGTCGAGCTGCATGTAGCCCAACCCGACGCCGGCCCGGCGGAATTCGTCACGCACGTTGACGAGCGTCGCCGTGTAATCCAGTCCGGGCGCGGTCCGGTAGTAGTAGCGCGCGCCGTGATCGGTCCAATAACCAAGATATTTCAGGCCCACGTCCGCGTCGTACGCCGGCGGTTTCTTGCTGCCGAGATCGGTAAGGAACTGGCCCCAGGTTTCGAACGCGCTGTTGATGCCGGTCGCAATTGCCAGCACCGTGGTGTGGCTTAATCCGGCCGGAATTCGCGGCGCGTCGGCGACAATGCCGCTGCGCAACTCGCCATGTGATCCCGTCGTCAGCGACGCATTCATGAAATGCGAAGCCGCCGACAGTATGAATGTGTTGCGCCTATCGTCGAAAAATACCCACGGTCCGTCCGTGCCGAATCGAGTGAAACTGTAACGGCCGAAGATTCCCGTGTAGGCGAGATGATGGAGCTTCCGAGGGTAAGTCGACAGCGACGGAAACGTCTCGGAAGTGGTTCCGCGATCGATGAATTTTTTTTCGAACAGAATGATATTGCGACGATCGTAGAGCCGGATCGCGCCACGGCGCGCGGCGCCTTTCAGCCCCGTGAAGGCGAACGAGATTTCCTGGAAGGTGCCGACGCGATCGTGTTTGCGTTTCGCCGTTAAATCGGCGGCGGGTCCGCCGATTTGGCCGCCGAAAGTCCACCCGCGTTCCCGATCGACAATATCGAACCGGCCGCGATCGGTAACGCTGACCGACAGGCCGGTTTCATGTGCGATGGTGACGGGGCGTTTCGGAACCATCGAGCCGGAATCCCCTTTTGACGATGGATGCTAAGACCGCGGCTTGAGCCGCGTGACATGACCCATCTTGCGGCCGGGCGTCGCGCCGCTCTTGCCATAGAGATGCAGCTTCGCGTCTGGATCGGCCACCGCTTCGCGCCACCGTGCCACGTCGGCGCCGATCAGATTGGTCATCACCGCTGCGGAGCGCGCCTCGGTCGATCCAAGCGGCAAGCCGCACACCGCGCGCACCAATTGCTCGAACTGGCTGGTGACGCACGCATCGATGGTCCAATGGCCGGAATTGTGCGGCCGCGGCGCCAACTCATTTACCAGCAGAGCGCTGCCGTCAATCACGAACATCTCCACCGCTAGCACGCCAACGAGATCGAGCGCCGTGGCGATGCCGCGCGCGATGGTCTCGGCGCGGGCGGCCAGCGCCGGCGCGATTGGTGCCGGCGCCGTGGTGGTGGCAAGGATGCCGTTCGCATGACGATTTTCAACGGGGACGTAGGAGGCAATCGCACCATCGGCGCCGCGCGCCAGCACAACCGAAATCTCGCCGGTGAAATCCACCCGCGCTTCAAGAATGGCCTCCGTTGTCCGCAAACTTGTCCAGATGGACGCGGGATCATTGCCCGGCTCGACCGCAACTTGGCCTTTGCCGTCGTAGCCCGACCGCACGGTCTTCAAGATGGCTCGCGGCCCAATCTCGTCGATCGCGGCCTTGAGCGTTTTGGTATCGCTGACGCGGCGATAGAGCGTGGTCGCGACGCCGTGAGCGTTCAAAAAATTCTTTTCCTTGAGCCGGTCCTGACAGACCGCGAGGATTTCCGGCCGCGGATGCACGAGCTTTCGCGTTGCCAGCACGGCGGCGGTTGCGGCCGGCACATTCTCGAACTCGAACGTGACCACGTCGACCGCGTCGGCAAAGCGCTTCAACGCCCCTTCATCCTCGTAATCCGCAACCGTCGCGAGCGGCGAAACCTGCATCGCCGGACTGTTCGGCTCCGGACAATAGATGTGGCAGCGATAACCTAAATTGGCCGCCGCCAGCGCGGTCATGCGGCCGAGTTGGCCGCCGCCGAGAATTCCGATGATGCCGCCCGGCTCGATCATTCGCCGGTCAACTCTTCGCCGGCGTCTCGGCCACCGAATCCGTCCGCGCTTTACGCCATTTGTCGAGCGCCTTCGCGATCTTCGCATCGCTCAGCGCCAGTATCCCGGCCGCGAGCAGCGCGGCGTTGATCGCGCCGGGCTTGCCGATGGCAAGGGTGCCGACCGGCACGCCGCCGGGCATCTGCACGATGGACAACAGCGAATCCATCCCCTTGAGCGCGGCGCTTTCGATCGGCACGCCCAGCACCGGCAACGGTGTCATCGACGCCACCATGCCGGGCAGATGCGCGGCACCGCCGGCGCCGGCGATGATGACTTTGAGGCCGCGGTCGCGGGCACCTTCCGCGTAGGCAACGAGCCGCTTCGGCGTGCGATGGGCGGAAACGATGCGGATTTCATGAGGCACGCCCAATGCCTCCAGGGTCTCGGCAGCATGGCGCATCGTATCCCAATCGGATTGGCTGCCCATGATAATGCCGACGGCAGGCTGCAACGGCGTGGTCCTTATGAAATTCGCTTGCGAAGGCGGCGCATTATAGGGAGGCTCCGCCCAGCGGCAAGGGAGGACGGCAATGCCGGCACTCAAGGACAAGGTCTGCATCATCACCGGCGGCACCGGTAGCGTCGGCACGGCCAGCGCGCGGCTCTTCCTGGCAGAAGGTGCGAAGGTCATGCTGGTCGATCTGCGGGAGCCCGATCTGGCGCGGGCGCTGGCCCAGCTCGACAGCGCCAATGCCGCGACCAGCGCCGCCGACGTCACGAAGGCCGACCAGGTGAAGCGCTATATCGACGCCACCGTGACGAAATGGGGCAAGATCGACGTGCTGTTCAGCAATGCCGGCAATTCCGGCGTCGTCGCGCCGATCGACGCCTATCCCGAGGATGTTTTCGACAGCGTCATCGCGGTGCATGTCCGCAGCGCCTTCCTTGCCTGCAAGTACGGACTGCCCCGGATGAATGCCGGCGGCAGCATCGTCATCACCTCGAGCGTCGTCGGCGTACGCGGCGATGGTGGCGGCAGCGTCGCCTATGTCACCGCGAAGCACGCGCAGGTCGGACTGATGCGCAGCGTTTCGAAGAACGCCGCGGCGAAAAACGTGCGCGTCAACACATTGCATCCCGGCCCAATCGACAATGAGTTTCAGCTCAATATCGAAAAGGGCATCGGTGCGATGACCGGCCTCGACGGCACCAAGTTGCTCGACCAGGCAATTCCGTTGCATCGCCACGCCCGGCCGGAGGAGATCGCCCGCGCCGCCTTGTTTCTTGCTTCGGATCAGAGCAGTTTCACCACCGGCTCGATCCTGATGGCCGATGGCGGCATGAGCAGCTGAGGAAACGACATGATAGCGAAAATCTTCGCCAGTTTCTTGCTGGTATCCGTGTTGGTGACAGCACCAACATACGCGCAGACGGCACCCGACTACGGCGCGATCGTCGCGGCGCCCGACCGCAGCGACGCCGATCGCAAGCTCGACGCCAACCGCGCGCCGGCAGCGTGGCTCGCCTATTTGGGCGTCAAACCGGGCATGACGGTGCTCGATATCTTCGACGTCAACGGCTACAAGGCGGAACTGATGGCGCGCGCCGGCGCCAAGGTCTATGCGCAAAATTCGGATCGTGCCTTCGCCCACTTCAAGGATGCGATCGAGGCGCGGCAGAAGCTCCCGGCGGGCGCGAATATCGTGCCGGCGGTTCGGCCGCTCGACGATCCGGCGCCGCCCGGAATGCAGTTCGACCTGGTCACGTTTTTCTTCGCCTATCACGACATCACCTATCTCGGCGTCGATCGCCCCAAGATGCTCAAGGCGATCTACGCGGCGCTGAAACCCGGCGCCTATTTCATCATGGGCGACTGGTCGGCGAAGCCGGGCTCCGGTACCACCGTGGTGAAGACGCTGCACCGGTCCGACGAAGCGCTGGTGACGTCGGAGATCAAGGCGGCGGGATTCAAATTGGTCGGGCATGGCGATTTCTTGCGACACCCCCAAGACACGCGCGAAACCCATTCGCACGTCGCCAGCAATGTCGACGGTTACGTCCTGAAGTTCCAGAAAGCGGAGTGAGCGCTAGCCGGTTCGGTCGCGGCGCCAGAGCGCGTCGAGGCTCCACGGACCGCCGCCGGCCGCGGCGAAGTAGAGAAACACGAAGCAGAACACCGCCGCGGCCAAGCCGCGGTTCAGCGCCGGATAGAAACCCAGCGGCGCGTGGGCGATGAAATACGCCGCCGCCATCTCGCCCGAAAGAATGAAGGCCGCGACGCGGGTGAACAGGCCGAAAAACAGGAGCAGGCCGAACACCGCCTCGATGATGCCCGAGATCCCAAGCGGAAAGGATAGCGGGTCGAAGGGAGGGAACAGCTGCGGAATGCCGAGAATCTTGGCCGACGGAAATTCGAGGAACACCAGCCCGATTGCGATCCGCATCACGCTGAGCAGTTGAGCCCGGTAAGGCGTCAGAAAATTCAGGAGCTTCTCCGCGTCGGTGGGCGGCGCCCTTGGCGCCGCCCATCTTGATCGGTATGCCGGTTATGCGGCCGCTTTGGCCCGCTCCGAACCCATGGTCGAATCGAGCGCCCAAGGCCCGGGCCCCGCCGCGGCGAGGTAGAGGAAGCCGAAGCAATACAGCACTGCCGCTTCGCCGCCATTGAGAATCGGCAGAATGCCGGGCTGCGGCATGCCCATCGGCACGTGGAACATGAAATAGGCGACCGCCATCTCGCCGGCGAGGATGAAAGCCGCGACGCGGCTCAACAGGCCGAACAGCAGCAGTAGACCGAAAATGGTTTCGATGATGCCGGCGATGCCGATGGGCCACGACAGCGGGTTCAGATGATCGAAATAGGCGATGTGCGGAAATCCGAGAAATTTCGCCGACGGATGCTCCAGGAAGAACAACGCGAAAGCGATCCGGAAGATGCTGAGAAGTTGCGGGCGATACGGTGCCAGAAAATCCATGACGCTCCCCCAATGTTAAGTTCTGCCGTTCCCGTGGGAACGGACCGTTTTCGGTGCCTAAATCTTTAGCACAGGAAGGCGGATTCATCGATCAACTTCCTGTGGTTCCTCGCTCAGCCAATCGAGCCATGCCCCGTGAGGGTGCGTCCGCGCCAATAATTTTCGCGTTTTCCGGCCGTCGCCGGGCCAAAGGGTGAGGCGCAGTTCGTAATCCTCCCCCGCGAATTCGAGCGCCAGCCACGCCAGCGGCCGGCTTTGCCCGACCGCGTCGAGCCGGTCCCGGATGCGCTTGCGGGTCTCCGCGGCGAGATATTGCCAGACCACCGAATGGTAGATGACGGTGACGGCATCCCCCGCCGGCTCCCCCAGCCGGGCGTCGAGCCAGTCGGCGGCGTCGGCCCGGTCGACGCGAACCCCGGCGACGAGCGCCAGCGCCAGCGCGGCGTCGAGCCGAGCGAGGCGGTCGGGCTGGTCCGGCCAGATATAGGCGCGGAGGCGGGCGCGCTGCACCGCGTCGGCGATGTCGATCGGCGCCCGGTCGCAAGCGGCGCGCGATACAACGCGGACCGGCATGGACAAATCCAACGGCGCGCCGCGCCATTCGCAACTTATCTCAACATTCGCATCACTTTTCCCCCATTTTCGGTCGATTTTTCCCCCGCGATATGTGTACCGGTATTCATCCCAGACTTGATTGAGTCCGGCACTAGCGCCGACCTCCAACAACCGCAGCGGTAGGCCGGTTTCCCGAGCAATTTCAATGAACCCCGGCAGCAGCAGCGCCGAGCGACCCACCTCGTTGGTCTGCGGCGGAAGGTTTAAAAGAGTTGAAAAGTACGCGGGCTTTGCCGCCATCGCCGCCTCGGCCGCGCGCCACACAAGGTCGATGTCGAGCGGATGGGGCGGATAGGCCGCCGCCAGCCCCGCATCCGCACCCGATAGCACCAACGCATGCAGCGCGCCGGCGAGGCGCAGCGGCAGGCCGTCCGCGTCGGCGTGGCCGGGCCAATCGCCGATGGTCCGCGCGAGCGCGCCGCCCGTCGCCATCTCGTCCGCGGCGCGAATCATCAAGGCGTGCATGAACGGCGAACCGAGCCGCTCGGCCCACGCGCCCTGGTCGCGAAACGATTGGACGATTTCTTCCCCGCTTGCCATGATCCCCCGCGATATATGATTTCGAGAGCGTCGCAATGAAAGTCTTCGTCTTCGATCTCCTGCCTTATGGCGAGCATCTCGACCACCTCAAGGTCGACAACGAGCTGCCCTTCCCGCTCGAGAAAAAACATTTCAACCCGCGGGTCGCGGCGCAGACCTATGCCGAGCATCTCGACGCCTGGGCGGAGATGGACCGGCTCGGCTTTGACGGTATCGGCTTCAACGAGCATCACACCTCGCCCTATGGGCTGATGAATTCGCCCAACCTGCTCGCGGCCGCCGCGGCGATGCGCACCAGGAATGTGAAGCTGCTGATCTACGGCAATCTCCTGCCGCTGCACGAGCCGCTGCGTCTCGCCGAGGAACTGGCGATGCTCGACTGCATGTCGAGCGGGCGGCTGATCTCCGGCTTCGCCCGCGGCATTCCGCGCGAATACAACGTCTACGGCGTCGATCAGCGCCAATCCCGCGCGCGCTACGAAGAGGCGTACGAGATCATCCTCAAGGCGTGGGACGAGGAGGCGTTCTCGTACCAGGGTAAATTCTGGTCGTACAAAGACGTGGCGATCTGGCCGCGCCCCTTGCAACAGCCGCATCCGCCGATCTGGATTCCGATCACCACCAGCAAGGAATCGATCGAGTTCGCGGCGAAGCACAACGCGCCGATCACGCCGGGACTGGGCGGGCGCGGCCTGACCGAGGACATCGTGCGCTACTACGCCCAGGCGATGCGGCGCAACGGCTTCACGGTGACGCCGCAGCATCTGTCGATCGGCGCCGGCGCCTATATCGCGGACTCGAAGGCGCAGGCGGTGAAGGAGATCGGTCCGTACCATCTCTATTTCCACCGCACGCTATTCAGCCACGGCAACATCACCGAGACCTCGGTGGCGAAGACCACCGGCTACGTCACCGACGCCTCGATGGACTATATCCGCCCGGAAAATCTGCGCACCGCCGCGCGGGCCCGGGCGGATTTCCGCAACATGACCATGGCGGACGTGGCGCGCGCGGCGGAGGAGCAACCCTGGGGCACGCCCGACGAAGTGCGCGACCGCATCATCGCCATCGCCGAACATGCCGGCGCCGACACGGTGCTGGTCAGCATGAACCGGGGCGCCATGCCGCAGGACATGTTCCTCAACCAGATCCGCCGCTTCGCCGCCGAGGTCCTGCCGGCGCTCCACGCGCACCAGATCACCCGCGTCCCCGTGGCGGACGAAATCGCGGCGTAACGTCGGTCCGGTGGGTCGGTAGGGCGACACCGCTGCTCCGGGATGACGCCGGGGTGCGATTAGCGCTACGTCCCGCCACCTTGCGGGCGTCGCCTAACAGGGAATCCGAAATTTCGACCGTGATCTTCATCGCACCACTTCACCCTCCCGCGCCTTTGGCGTGGGCCCCTCCCTCTCCGCAAAGCGGAGAGGGAAATTGCCTACGCCGCGAGAAACTTCGTCGCGACCGCCGCGTGCATGGCGATGCCGGTCGCCATCGCGTCCTCGTTCAGCATCATGCGGTTGGAGTGAACCGGCGCCACGTGACCGCTGGGGTCGCGTTCCGCCGGCATGACGCCGAGCGCGAACATGGCGCCGGGGATGCGCTGGAGCACATAGGAAAAATCCTCCGCCCCCATCAGCGGCGTCGCCATCGACAGGAAGCCGTTCTCGCCCGCGACCTCGCGCGCGATCTTGGCGGCGAATTCGACGAAACCCGGATCGTTGATCGTCACCGGATAGCCGTCGTCGATTTGGAATTCCGCGGTGCAGAGATGGGCGGCGGCGACGTTCGTGGCGACGCGTTCGATATTCTCGCGCCCGCTCTTGCGCGCGCCGGGCGAGGTGGCGCGCAGCGTGCCCTCGAGCTCAACCGATTCGGGAATGACGTTGTTGGTGGTGCCGCCGGTGACGCGGCCGATGGTGACGACGATCGGATCGAATACGCTGTGGCGCCGGGTCACCATGTTCTGCAACGCGAGGCCGATCTCGAACGCCGCCGGCATTGGATCGATCGCGTCGTGCGGCGCGGAGGCGTGGCCGCCGCGGCCCTTCACGGTAATCAGCCAGCGGTCGGCCGAGGCCATGATCGGCCCGGCCTTGCCCGCGAACATGCCGGCCTTGATGTTGGGAATGATGTGCATGGCGAAGCAGGCATCGGGCTTCGGCGCGGCCTCGATCAGCCCGTCCTCGATCATGAAGCGCGCGCCGTGATAGCCCTCCTCGCCGGGCTGGAACATGAACTTCACCGTGCCGGAAAATTCGTCGCGGTGGCGATGCAGTAGACGCGCCGCGTGCACCAGCATCGACGTGTGCGCGTCATGGCCGCAGGCATGCATTCGGCCGGCGATCTCGCTCGAAAACGGCAGGCCCGTGTCCTCCGGCATCGGCAGCGCGTCGGTGTCGCCGCGCAGCAGGATGGTCTTGCCGGGACCCCTCCCCTTGCCTGTCAGCGACGCAACTAGGCCGGTGGTGCGTCCGCCCTCCGCGATCTCGACATCGAGGCCGCGCAATTCCTCCTTCACCACCCCGGCGGTGATCGGATTCTGGAGGCCGATCTCCGGTTGTTTGTGGAGCCGCCGGCGCAGCGCCACCGCTTGCGGCAGCATCGTTTTCGCTTCGGCGACAAAATCCGTCATCGCTATCTCCCTGGAACCAAAGGCGCGTTGGCGGGAACATAAACCGCGCGCCGCTTTTCCGCACGTTCCGAAGCGGGCCGATAAAGCTGTTTCGTCGCCTCGATCATCACCACGCCGCCGAACCGGTTGAACCAGCGCGCGCCGATGCGCTCGAACGCGCCGGCAGAGCGCAGGATCATGCGCGATTTCGACGGCGGCACGAACAGCGCCGCGTCGCCGCGCTCCGGCGTGAACTTAGCGTCGCGCAACAGCCGCGACAATTGCGCATGACTATAGGGACTGCCCTGGCCGAACGGCGTACCTGAATTCACGGCCCAGAGGCTGCGCCGGTTCGGCACCAGGACCAACAGCCTGCCGCCGCCCGCCAGCACGCGCCAGACCTCGTTGAGGAGCGCGCGGCTGCGCTCGCTGAACTCGAGCCCGTGCACCAGCAGGACCCGGTCGATGGAATAATCCTGGAGCGGCAACTCGCTCTCGTCGGCGAGCGCCACCAGATTCTTCTCGCCGATCGGCCACGGCAGCACGCCCTGGCTCGCCGGCATCAGCGCGAACACGCGCTCCGCTTCGCCGAGGAACGGGCGCAGATAGGGCGTGGCGAAACCGAGCCCCAAGACGCGCATGCCGGTGACGTCGGGCCACACCTTGCGCACGCGCGCGCGCAATTGGCGCCGCGCCACCTGGCCCAGGCGCGATTGATAAAAATCGCGCAGATCGACCACGTTGACGAACATGGTTTGAGTGTAGCATGAGACGCGGCGAAGCTTTACCTTAGGCCCATCGAGGAGGGTTCCCCTCACTCGTCATTCCCGCGAACGCGGGAATCCAGGCAGGCGACGTGCGTCGACCCTGGGGTCCCTCCCCCGGCTTGACCGGGGGATCGCGCAGGGACGACGAGACGACAACGGAAGTAGTAGGATCATGACCGAACTAAGCATTCGCCAGATACCGGTGCTGCGAGACAATTACGTCTATCTGATCCGCGATCCCGACACCGCGGCCACGGGCGTGGTCGACCCCGCCGTTGCAGGGCCGGTGTTCGACGCGCTGAAGGAAACCGGCTGGCGTCTGACCCACATCCTCAACACCCATCATCACGCGGACCATACCGGCGGCAATCTCGAGCTGAAGCAGGCGACCGGTTGTACCATCGTCGGACCGCGCGCCGACCGCGACCGCATTCCCGGCATCGACATCGAGGTCGGCGACGGCGACACGTATGAGTTCGGCAAACGCGCCGCCAAGGTGTTCGACGTGCCCGGCCACACGCGCGGCCATATTGCCTATTGGTTCGCGGATTCGCGCGCCCTGTTTTGCGGCGATACGTTGTTCATCATGGGCTGCGGCCGCTTGTTCGAGGGCACGCCGGCGCAGATGTGGGACTCGCTCGGCAAGCTCAAGGCCCTGCCGCCGGACACGCGGATCTATTGCGCGCACGAATACACCCAGAACAATGCCCGCTTCGCGCTGACGGTCGAACCGGGGAACACCGATTTGCGCGCACGCGCGCAGCGCGTCGACGAGATGCGGGCGCGGAACATCCCAACCGTCCCAGGCACGATGGGCGAGGAATTGTTGACCAATCCGTTCCTGCGCGCCGATCAACAAGCGCTGCAAGAATTGGCCGGCACTATCGGCGATCCCGTCGCCACGCTCGCCGAGATCCGTCACCGCAAGGATGTCTTCTAGAGGAACGTCACATGATGAAATTGCGTTTCGCCGCCGCTTCGCCGTTCGTGCGCAAAGTGGTGGTGGTGTCCCTCGAAACCGGATTGAGCGAGCGGATCGAGCGCGTCTCGACCTCGGTTTCGCCGGTTCGGCCCAACGAGGAAATGGCGCGCGAGAATCCGCTGATCAAAGTGCCGTCGCTGACTACTGACGACGGCACCGTCCTCTACGACTCGCCGGTGATTTGCGAATATCTCGACACGCTGCATGACGGACCGAAACTGTTTCCGGCGTCGGGACCCGCGCGCTGGACCGCGTTGCGGCAGCAGGCGCTAGCCGACGGGCTGCTCGAGGCGGCGATCCTGATGCGCTACGAGAATCTGCGGCCCGAGGAAAAGCGTTGGCAGGACTGGGTCGACAGCCAGATGCGTCGCGTGCGCGGCGCGCTGGCGGCCTTGGAGATCGAGACCGAGGCGGGCGCGCTCGGCGGGCCGCTGACCATCGGCCATGTCACCGTCGGCTGCGCCCTGGGCTATCTCGATTTCCGCTTCGCCGGCGAGGAGTGGCGCATGCGCCATCGCCAGCTCGCGGCGTGGTTCCACGAATTCAACCAGCGCAAGTCGATGCAGCTCACCATGCCACGCGACGCCTGATGGCAAGCGCGGACGAGATCGTCGCCGCGCTCGACCTGAAGCCGCATCCCGAAGGCGGCTGGTATCGCGAGACCTATCGTGGCGACGCGCCGGCGGGCGGGCGCGCCGCCACCACCGCGATCTACTATCTTCTGCGCCGGGGCGAGCGTTCGCTCTGGCATCGTGTCGACGCGTCCGAAATCTGGCACTGGTATGCCGGCGATCCGCTGGAATTACGGATCGGGCGCGACACGGTGAAGCTGGGCGGCGATATCGCCGCGGGCGAGCGGCCGCAGGCGGTGGTGCCGCCGTTCGCGTGGCAGGCGGCGCGCAGTCTCGGCGCCTGGACGCTGGTCGGCTGCACGGTCGCGCCGGCGTTCGAGTTTGCCGGCTTCGAACTGGCGCCGCCGGGATGGGAACCGAAGGAGGAAACATGATTCGCTACGAATTGAACGGCGAGGCCGCCATCGTCACCGGCGCGGCGTCGGGTATCGGCCTCGCGACCGCGACCATCCTGGCGCGCTCGGGCGCCGAGGTCGCGCTGAATTACCTGCCCGACGATCCGCGCGGCCCGGACCAAATCGAAAAGCTCAAGGCCGAGGGGTTGAAGGTGATCCCCGCGCCCGGCAATGTCGGCGACGCCGATCAGGCGGTCGCGATGGTGAACCGCGCGATCGACCGGCTCGGCCGGCTCGATCTTCTGGTCAACAATGCCGGCACGCCGGGTGTGCGCAAGACGGTGGACATGGCGCGGCTCGATCTCGTCACCGAGGAATTGTGGGCGACGATCCTCGCGACCAACCTGCTCGGCCCGTTCCGGTGCAGCAAGGCGGCGGCGCCGGCCTTGAAGGCGGCGCGCGGCGCCATCGTCAACACCGCCTCGATCGCCGGCACCGGCTCGGGCGGCAGCTCGATGCCCTACGGCGCGAGCAAGGCGGCGCTGGTCAATCTCACCAAGAACCTGGCGCGCGGCCTGGCGCCGGAGGTGCGCGTCAACGCCGTGGCGCCGGGCGGCGTCGACTCCTCGTGGCAGATCGAATGGACCGCGGAGCAGCGCCAAGGCTCGATCGAGCGCTCGCTCCTAAAGAAACGCGCCGACCCGGCGGAGATCGGAGACCTCATCGTCTATCTGGGCTTCGGCGCGTCGATGGTGACGGGCCAGACGGTGATCTGCGACGCAGGACTGACGCTATAAGCCGCTCTCGCAGCCGCCACGCCAACCCTGCTCGCGCGGGCTCGTGGAAGTCTAATTCAGCCGCTTCGACAGGTCGGCGATGGCGTCGTCGATGAGCGTGCTTTTGCGAACGGCCGAAAGATCGTCGGCGAGAACGCGGCGCACCGCGGCGATGGCGACGTCGACCGCGAGGCCGCGCACTTCGGCGAGCGCTTTGGTCTCGGCCAGCGCGATCTTTTCCACCGCCTGCTTCTGGCGGCGATCCATCGCTGCGGCGAGATCGCGCTCGGCCTGTTGCGCGACGCGCTCGGCCTCGATCTTGGCCTGCGCCACGATGGCCTCGGCTTCCTTAATGGCGTCGCGCTGTTTCTGCTGAAACTGGGCCAGTGTCTTTTGCGCCTCGTCGCGAAGCCGCGCCGCCTCGTCGAGATCGGCCTTGATCCGCGCGGCGCGGTCGTCGAGCGACTTGAGGAGGATCGGCCGGACCTTGTAAACCAGGTACGAGACCGCGATCACGAACGCGACCGCGACCCAGAATTCGGCCTCGTGGAGAAGGGCCATCAGCCGCGCTCCGCGACCACGCGGTCGATCGCGGCGGCGATGCGGCCGTCGTCGATGCCGACGCCGGCGAGCTTGCCGACCGCCGCCCGCGCCACATCGGCGGCGACGCTCTTGAGATCGGCGAGCGCCGCGCTCTTGGCGTCGGCGATCCGCTTCTCGGCGACGGCGGTGTCGGCGGCGAGCTTATCGCCTACGACCTTCTGCCGCTCGGCCGCCGCGGACCCGAGCTTCTCCGTGGTTTCCTTGAGCACGGCTTGCGCCGCCTGCCGCGCCTCGGCGAGCGCGCGCTCGTAGGCGGCGAGCACGGATTCCGCCTCGGTCTTCAGGATGCCGGCCTTCTCGAGATCGCCGTCGATCTTTTGGCGCCGCGCGGCGATGATGCCGCCGACCCGCGGCAGCGCCACCTTCGCCATCAGGAAATAGAGGACGGTGAAAACGATCACCAGCCAGACGAGCTGGGGCGCGAAGGTGGAGAAATCGAGTTGCGGCACGGCTGAACCGCCTCTACCGGCGTCAGAACACGAACAAGATCAGGAACGCCATCGCCAGGCCGAACAGCCCGGTGCCTTCCGACAAGGCGAAGCCCAGGAAGGCGTAGGGCGTGACCTGCGCCGCCGGATTGCGGGCGGTGGCGTTGATCAGCGCGGCGAACACGATGCCGATGCCGATTCCGGCGCCCACCAGCGCGATACAGGCGAGGCCGGCGCCGATCATTTTGGCCGATTGAAGATCCATGATGATTCCTCTGTTTTCGATTGGGTCAGTGCAGGTGAAGCGCCTCGGCGAGATAGAGGCTCGTCAGAATCGCGAAGACATAGGCCTGCAGCACGGCGACCAGCAGCTCAAGGAAGATGAGCGCCACGTCGAGCGCGATCGGCAGCAGGCCGGGAACCAGATAGAACGCGCCGAGCGGCGCGACGAAGCCCGCGAAAATCGCGAGCATGGTGTGGCCGGCCATCATGTTGGCGAACAGCCGGATCGACAGCGTCATCGGCCGGATCAGGTAGGACAGGACCTCGATCGGCACCACCACCGCCATCAGCCCCACCGGCACGCCCTTCGGCACGAACAGCGACAGGAAATGGAAGCCGTGCCGCTGAATCCCCAACACCGTCACGCCGAGGAAAATCACGATCGCCATCCCGAAGGTGACGACGATGTGGCTGGTATAGGTGAAGGAATACGGGATCATCCCGAGGAGATTGCCGAACAGGATGAACATGAAGAGGGTGAAGATGAAGGGGAAGTAGCGCAGCCCCTCGTGGCCGACATTGTCGTCGATCATCTTCGCGATGAACTCGTAGAACATCTCCGAGATCGACTGCAGCCGCCCCGGCACCAGCGCCGCGCGCCAGGTGGCGCCGACCATCAGCAGGGTGATGAGCGCCCCGGCGATGGTCATCAGCAGCGCCGAGTTGGTAAAGGACGCGTCGACGCCGCCGACATGCAGCGGCACGATCCGGTCGATCAGGAATTGATTGAGAGGATTTTCCTTTGCTACCGCCACGTCAGTCCTCAGTCATCGTCGTCATCGTATCCCGCGCCTTCTGCCGGCGGCGCACCGCGCTGCCGGTATCCGATAGCCATGCCCATGCCGGTGATCGCCCGGTAGACATTGACCAAACCCGTCGCGACGCCGAGGAAGAAAAACAGGATCGTCCCCCAAGGCCGCGTGCCCAGCCAGCGATCGAGCACCCAACCTATCAGGGTGCCGACCACCACCGCCACCACCAGTTCCAGGCCGATGCGAAACGCCAGGCTCAAAGCGGTTTGGTCGCCTCGCCGAAGACCGGCGCCACGCCGCGCCGTGCCGCCGTCGCGACTCCGCCGTGCCCGGTCGAGCCCCTTTTCCAGGTCTCGCAACTCTGCCCGCGGGTCGCGTTCATCCATCGGCGAACCCCCAAAATAGGCGCGAAATTACGGATCCCGGTTGCCCCGAAACGGCGCGCACCGTAGCCGCCGGTCTTGCCCAGGTCAAGCGACGCAAGGTCGCGGTTTCGTCACACGCCCGGTCACGCCTTTCTTGGGCGGTTTCGTCGAACCAGCCGTCATCGAACTGCCCTTGAGCCGCCACCGAGATGAAACGTTGGCGGGATACATCAGCCAGTCGTCGACATATCGACCTTTCACACTTCATCGAGGGGGAACCATGGGCATTGCATCGCGCAGCGATTTGCGCCTCGCCACCTTCATCATCGCCGGTCTCGCCGCATCGACCGGAATGCGCGCGCGCCGACGGATTTTTCGGCCCGAACCGCTGCTTGATCCTTCCCGGATCGGTGGTGGTCAGCAGCAGCGCGTACGACCGGCACCAAGGCGCGGTCGCGTCGCTGACGGTGGGGACCACCCTCCCCAACACCGCTACCGCCACCACCACGGCCATATCGGATAACAACTATGTCACTGTCTGGAACAACGGTTCGGTCGACGGCAGCTTCGGCGTCACCTCGCCGATCCGGCTCACCGACCTCGATCCGTTCACCGGCCGCGCGTTTTGCACGATCGACGTTCCGACCGACCAAGTGGTGACCAGCTTCTCCTCCAAGTCGGAATTGGGGTTGCACAGCTTCACGGACTGGCGCGGCACGCAAATCACGTTTGTGGGCTATGCCGGCGCGGGCGTTGGCGCGCTCGACGTCTCTAACTCGGACGCAGTGCCTGGGCAGGATCCGACGAATCCAGTGACCTTCGCATTCGGGAACAGCTACGCGTTCCATCGCACCATCGTGTCGATGGATCAGTTCGGGCATTTCGCCTACACGCCGACGGTCGATTACGGCGGCAACAACGGCAGGTCCACGCTACTGAGCCGTGACGGCCTGTATTATGCGGTCGGCAACTCCAACAACGGCAATGCCGACACGTTCGGCGCAAGCAACGGGACCAACCCCGACGTCACGGAGACCACAGGACTCGAGGTCGTCAACCCGATCAACGGCCGGACCGTGAATGTGACGATCCCGCCCAACAATTCCGCCGAGGTCGATCCACTTATCCAGTATCCCCTCGGAAAGAAAGGCGCGCTGGACAAACCGGGCAAGGACAATAACTACCGCGGCGTAACCGAATTCAACGGCGCGCTTTATTTCACCAAAGGCAGCGGCAGCAACGGCATGGACACTGTTTATACTGTCAGCACGCTGCCGACGCTCGCGAACGCGGCGTCGACTCCGATTACCGTCGTGCCGGGCTTCCCGACCGATTCGGCCAGGGCGACCGGCGGCAATTTCACGCCCTTTGCCGTGTTTTTCGCCAATCCCTGGACCATGTACGTGACCGACGAAGGGTCCGGCAATGCGACGGACGTCGCCCAGAATGCCGGCCTCGAAAAGTGGACCCTCGTCAACGGCACGTGGCAGCTCGACTATGTGCTGACCAAAGGCTTGATCGGCGCGGTCGACAACAACCTCACCGGATCGGATGGACCGTACCCCGCGGTGACGACCGTCGGCCTTCGCAATCTGACGGGTGTCGTCGTCGGTCGCTTCGTCACGCTGTGGGCGACGACATCGACCTCAAGCTCCTCCGGCGACAACGGCGCCGACCCCAACAAGGTCGTGGAGATCACGGACGTTCTGGACGCGACAACCCTGAGCGGCTCCGTGGCGAACGAGACGTTCCGAACCGTCGCCGGCCCAACGTACGGGACGGTCTATCGCGGCGTTACCTTCATCAAGTAGGGAACATTGATGTGCGCGGACCCGCCGGCCGATTGGCCGGCGGGTTTTGCATGTTCATTTGCTTCGCTCTCAACGAAACACGCCGAGCATCCCCAGGCCTTGGCGAACGAAGGTCGGATCGACGGCGGTTCGGAGGAACGATGCGTTCACGAACCGGCCCATATTGTTGAGAATCGGCACGGCAAACGCGCGCAGGAACTTCCGCCGCCCCGCCGGGGTGGCGCGAAAGCGGCCGTTGACGGCGAGGGTGTCGGCGCCGAAATCGAAATTGAACAAGAAGGCCAGGCTGTCGCTGCCGAGCGCGACGTCCGCCGCGCCGCCCGGGAGTTCGGTCAGCCCGTCGCGATACGAGAAGCGATAGGTCTTGCCCAAATCCCAAACGAACAGGGTCAGTGTCGGAATGATGCCGAGAGACGACAGCAGCCGGAGCAACGCCGGCGAGTTGCGCGTCCGCATACGCTTCAGAAACGCGTCGCACGCGCGCTCGACTTGATCCGCGGGGACAGGCGCCGAATTCCGGGGCGTCCGCGCCTGTGCCGCCGCGAACCGCGCCATCCACGCTTCCACGGCCGCCGCCGCGCGATCGGTGCTCCGGCCGTCCCAGGTCTCGTTCGGCACGAGGAATACGGGTTGGCTGGCGGTGTTTGTCCGCAAGAAATCGAACACGGTCCGCGGCGTATTCACCGCGTCGTTCATGAAGGTGTTTTCGGCGTGCGAGAAATGGATGAAGCTCGCGAACGGCGCAACGATCGCCGGCCGCAGCATGTCGCATTGCAGGCGCAGGCGCTCCAAAATCGCCGCTGCGGATTTGCGCCGCCGTCGCGGCTCCTCGGGATTGGCATGCCAGCTCGCATAGGAGAACTGGCTGAACAGCACGTCGGGGCGCCGGACGGCGCGCACGACCCGCTCCAATTTCCGCCGCGTGTTCAAGAGGCAATCGTTGAGATTGAGAATGGTGAGGCCGCCGAGCTCGATCTCGAGCCAGGAATCGTAAAGCGGCACCTGACCGCAGCATACGCTGAAGCCGGGTTCGAGCCGGTAGGGACGCCGGTCGGGAAGCTCGACGACGGTAAATCCGAGCTGCCGGCAGAAATCCACGACGCGCTTGTCGGGCGTCTCCTGATACAGCACGGTGATGTGCCGGCGCCGCTCGGCCGGAATCGATTGCAGAAACGGCGGCGAGAAATGATCCGGGTGCTCGTGCGAGAACCAGATATGGGTGACGCGGTCCAGTCCTTCGTAGGTCACGTTGTCCCAGACCAAATCCCAGCCGCTATTGAAGGCCGGACCGAAGAGATAGGGGTCGATCAGCAGCGTCGCCGCCGCGCCGTTGACCAGGAAGGATGCGTGATTGAGAAAGCGGATCGGCGCCACGCCGGTCACGCCGGTACTCCGCTCGGGTCGGTCAGCGGCGCCTCGAAGACATCGTAGCCATAGACCCAGCTCGGATCGGTCCGAGTTTTGCCCCAGCTGTTCTGCCGCGAGGTGAGCTGAATACGGGCGGTGCGCGCAAGCCGCGCCGATTCGTATTGATGGAAGGCCTCGGCCGCGTCGCCCGTCGCGTCGAGGCACCGCGTGATCATCGCGGCGTCCTCGAGCGCGGTCGCGGCACCTTGCGCCATGTAAGGGGTCATCGGATGGCAAGCGTCGCCGAGCAAGGCGATCGCCCCGTCGGTCCAGCGCGGCAGCGGATCGCGCTCGAACAGCGCCCATTGATGCACCGACGGGCAGTTCGCCAGCACGCGCTGCACCTCGTCGTGGAAGCCGACGAAAGCGCGGCGAACCTCGTCCATGTCGCCCTTCGCCGACCAGGATTCGATGTCCCAGCTCGGATCAGGCACGCTGGTGACGAAATAGGTCTCGTCCCGCCGCGGATTCACCGGATAGATCACGATATGCCGATCCGGCCCCCACCATTTGGTGCAGGTATCGACCAGATAGCCGTTCATCAGCGACGACGGGAACACGGTGCGATGCGCGATCCGCCCAGTGAAGCGTGGCTTTTCCGCGCCGAGCAGAATTTCGCGCACGGTGGAGTGGACGCCGTCGGCGCCGATCACGGCGTCGGCCGCGGCGCTTGTGCCGTCGGCGAAGCGCAGGGTGAAGCCGGTCCCTGCCCGCTCGATACCGACCAAGGTCCGGTTGAAGGCGATCAGCTCGGCCGGGACCGTCGACGCCAGCGCCTCGTGCAGGTCGCCGCGATGCATCAGCAGGTAAGGGGCGCCGAATTTGGCTTCGGCCTCGGCGCCGTAGGCGAAATCGAACAGGTTTTCGCCGCTGTCCCAGACACGGTTGCTCCAGGACCGCGGCGCGAAGGCAAGCGCGCGGATGCGCGGCTCGAGCCCCAGCGCCCGCAGCACCCGCGTGGCATTGGGACTCATCTGGATGCCGGCGCCGAGACGATGGAACGATCGCGCCTGCTCATAGACGGCAACGGCGACGCCGCGGCGCGACAGGAAGCCGGCAAGCGCGAGCCCGCCGATACCGGCGCCGATAATCGCGACCTTGCCGGCGAAGCTCACGGACGAAATCTCACTGCGCCGCCGCGCTCGGCGCCGTCTCGCGCAGCAGCTTCGCGGCCGCGTCCTCGATCACGGTGCCGCGGTAATAGTCCGGATTCATCGACAGATGCATCATCGCTGGGTTGGTGAAGGTGAGGTCGCGGAAATTCTCCTCGGTGATGAGGCGCAGGCGCACCAGGCTCCACGCCTCGCTCAGGATGCTCGTGGCGTCGAGCACGTCCCAATGGCCGATATCGGACCCGAACACCGGCTTCAACGTCACGCCGAGCGGATTGAGACGCTTGTTGAAGGCGGTCGAGACCATGCGGTCGTCCGCCTCGCAGCCGAAATAGAACGGATCGATGAACAATTCGCGCAACTGGCGCAAATCGGTCAGGGCGCAGGCGGCGAATTCGTCGATCGATTGCGGCCGGTCGAAAAAACCGTTGCCGTGCGGATTGGCGCGGATGCGCTCGGCGGTGTGCCGCGCATCGCCATACTCGGCGAACAGGCGCACCAGCAAATCGACGTCGAGCAGGGCCGGATCGAGATTCTCCGCCATCGACTTGGCGTTGCGCTTCTCCCAATGCTCGACGATGTCGTTCAAGAGATTGACCGCCCAGCCCACGCCGCCCTCGAGAAAGGCGAAGCTCAATTGCGGGAAGCGGTGGGTGACGCCGCTGAAGATCAGCGAGCGGCAGAAGAATTCCGCGCCGGCGGCGAAATCGCCGAGATGATTGAAGACGTAATTGCTCGGGCTGGCGCGAAAGCCGATGCCGCGCGACGAGGTGTGGCACACCGGCGTGACCTTGAGCTCGACGCATTTGCGCCAGAACGGATCGTAGTCGTAGGGCGAATCCATCACGATCGAGCGCGTCGACTGGGTCGGCTCGAGAAACGGGTCCTTGCCGGTCGCCGGCCGGCCCGGCCCGCGCAGCTCGGTGCCGATCATCACCGCTTTGTGACCCAGCTCCTTGACCGCGAATTCGAGCTCCTCGATCGCTTCTTGCGGGGTGAAGGTCGGGATCACCGCCACCGGGCGCAGCCGGTCGCCGACCCCGGAAAACGCCTCGGCGTAGAGCATGTTGAGCGCGCGGCAGCTCGTCGCGCCGCGTCGCCTCGTCGGGGATATAGACGTGGCTCAGGCCGCGCGTCGTGTAGCAATGCGCGAAATCGATGCCGAGCTCGTCGAGGCGGGAACGGAAATAGCGCGGCAGCTGCGCCATGGCGCGGTCGCCGGTATGGGGCCCTGACGGCAGCCCCCACCAGAAGCCGCGTACGGTCGGGCCGTGATTGGCGCGCACCGCCGCCACTTTCTTGACCATGTCGGCGCCGGCGAGTTGCTTGACGAAATCGAGATGCGCGAAATCGCATTCGACGATGTGCGCGTCGGCGTCGATGACCGGATGGTCGAGCTTGGCGCGGACGTCGCTCCCGGGAAAGCCTTCGAAACCCGACATGCTTGCCTCCCTGCGTCTGTTGCCGGGACGCTAGCACGCCGCCTCGCGGGCGTCAGCCGGAACGGCGGGGCTCGCCGGTGCGCGGCCGCGTGCCCGGCTCCTGGCGCGGCATCGACGGCACCGCCGGGGGCGTCGGGCGCGGCAGCGCCATGGCGCTGTCTTCCGCGCGCTCGACCGCCGCCGCCGTTTCCGGCAAGCGCGGCACGTCGAGCCGGGGCGGCTGGCCGAAGGAAAACGCGGCGGTGAGATCCCCGACCGTCTCGCGCCGCCATTTGGTCAGATTCGGCACCTCGACGCCGAACCGCGCCTCCAAGAGGCGCAAGGTCGAGGTGTGGTCGTAGAGCTCGCTGCACACATAGCCGCCGCGGCTCCACGGCGAGATCACCAGGCACGGCACGCGGAAGCCGAGGCCGATCGGCAGGCCGCCGATATATTCGCCGGGCGTGCCGGGCGGCGGCGTCGGCGGCACGACATGGTCGAACTGACCGTCATTCTCGTCGTAATTCAGGATCAGCGCGGTCTTCGCCCACAGCGCCGGGTTCGACCACAGCGCCTCGAGGATCTTGCGGGTGTGGTTGGCGCCCGCGGCCGGCAGGTAATCCGGATGCTCGCTGAGATACGACGGCGGCACGATCCATGTTACTTGCGGGATGTTGCCGTGCCTTATGTCCCACAGCAGCTCGTAGAACGGCCGGTTGAGCAGGCCATTATTCGCGAGCGACGAGGTCGGCGGCGCCTTCTGGTAGGCGACGAAGAACCGCAGCATGTTGCACAGGTAATCGTCGAGATCGTGATAGACGCGCCACGACACGCCGGCGCGATCGAGTCGCTCCGGATAGGTCTCCCAGCGCACGTGGCGCAGCGAATTGTCGAGCGACGGGCCGCCCTGCTTGCCGTCGGGATCGACCGTACCGGTCATCAGGTAATAGCGGTTTGGATGCGTCGGCCCCATCATCGAGGCGTGATAGTGGTCGCAAATGGTGAACGCGTCGGCGAGCGCGTAATAGAACGGCAGGTCGTCACGCTCGAGATAGCCCATGGTCAGGGGCGCCAGCGCGCCATCGAGCGAGCGATGCGCCGCGATCCACCGGTCCATCCTGCCGCCGTTCCAGGCGCCGTGCTGCCCGACCCAGCTATGGTCGGTGGAGAATAGGCGCTGCGCGTTGGTGCGCCTGGTGTCGAGATGAAACGGCAGCACGAGGCGGTGGTCGAGCTCGTCGTCCTGCTCGAACACCGGACGGCCGCCGGGAAGCCGCATCGCGGTCGCGTCGTCGAAGCCGCGCACGCCCGAGAGCGTGCCGAAATAATGGTCGAACGAGCGATTTTCCTTGGTCAGGATGATGAAATGGTCGATGTCGCGGAGACTGCCCAACGCGGCGCGGGCGGGTGCGCCGCCGATGCCGTCGAGCAGCGCCGCGCCGGCCAGCGCCGCGCCGCCCTGCAAGAACCGCCGCCGTGGAATCTCGATCATGCGTTATCCCCGCTTTGGTTTAGCGCAAGATCGGCGACATTGGGATGAAGAAAACTTGCCTACGCCATTCCTTTTCCGTCATTGCCGGGCTTGACCCGGGATGATGGAAGAATTCCGAACTACTCCGCCGCTTCGAGGGTGACGATCGACTGCTCGTAATTGCCGGCGCCCATGGTGCCTTCGGGGAAAATGCCGCGCTCCGCGATCCACTCGAAGGATTCCTCGAACACTTCCTTGGTATAGGGCTCGAACACGATGCGCTCGCCCGGCCCCCAGCGCCTTGTATCCATCTGCGCGTGGAAGCGCGCCGGAAATTCATTCTTGTAGTAGTGCGTGTAAAGCTCCGGCCGCAGGTCGATGTCGCGCTGGGTGCGGCGCAGCGCCTTGAAATATTTCCGCACGTCCTCGGGATCGGGATCGCCGGTGATCATCGACGCCATCATGAAGGTGGTGTCGATGATTTTGCGGAAGCCGAGCTGCTCGGCGAAATAATAGGGGCCGCTGAACAGCGCGCAGGCCGGCGTGGTGCCGTCGATCAGCTGTTCCATCCGCGCGAACAGAAGCCCGGTCGCGAAATTGAGCTTGATGTCGGAGAGCGGCATGTACTGTTCGAGCGCCTGGATCGTCGAATAGTGGCTGCCCGACTGGTAGCCGACCGAGATCGGCACGCCCGCGAGATCGGCCGGGGTTTTGATCTTGCTGTCGGGCGGCACGAAAATGCCGGCGGTCGAAATCGAATAGGCGTCGGCGAACAGCTTGCCATGGCCCGCCGAGGCGGCGACGTTGACGGTCCAGTGGCAGGCGCCGCTGACATCGCAGGTGCGGCCGGACTCGAAGGTCTGATAGGCGCCGACCTTGTCGCCGAGATCGTGCTTCGATTTGCCCTGGCGCTGCGGGATCACCTCGCGGAATTCGTAGTCGAGCCCTTCGGCGCGGAAATAGCCCTTCTCTTCCGCGACCCACTCGTGCAGCCGCATATGTGGCGCGATGACGAATTTGTTCATGGTTTCCTCTCCTATCCCTCGACGATTCTCGGCACGGGTTTGGCGTCGCGCCGCTCGGCGACGCGGCGGGCGCGGATCATCTTGACGTGGTCGTCCATCAGATGCCGCGCGGCGCTGGGATCGCGATCCTCGATCGCCGCCAGCAATCGGCGGTGCGCGTCGAGCACCCGCTGCGCCACCGCGCGCGTCAGCGTGACGTTGCGGCGCGGATGCGAGATGTGTTGCAGCGACATGAGTTGCACCACCAACACGCGATTGTGCGAGGCCTCGGCGACCGCGAGGTGGAATTGCTCGCAGGCGCGGGTATAGCGGTCGCGATCGTCGATCACCGCTTCCGCTTCCTCGATCAGCCGGCGCAGTTTGGCGATGTCGGCCGCGGTGGCGTTCTCGGCGGCGAGTTCGGCCGCCAGCGTCTCGACCGCGCGCTGCGCGTCCATGATCTCTTGCACCGAGGCGCCGGCGAGATCGAGCTGAACCGCGAGCGCGTCGCCGAACAGGCGCGGATTGCCGCGCGCCACCCGCGCGCCGCCGCCCGATCCCACCTTGATCTCGGCGACGCCGAGCGCCTCGAGGGTGCGGAGCGCGTCGCGCGCGACGATGCGGCTGACGCCGAGGCGCTTGGCGATGTCTTTTTCGCTGCCGAGAAAATCGCCGGGTTTGAGGCGTTTCTCGTTCAGCGCCTCGCGCACTTCGGACACGATCTGCGCCGACAGGGTCGCGGCACGGCCGGCCGGCGCGATGCGGCGCTCGCCCGTCTCGGAGCCGAACAGGGGATGCACGGTCATAGGCGGAGACTAGCCCAAGCCCCCATCGATAGTAAAGATAGCATCTTTCAAAAAATGCGTGGCGCGGCCCGCATGCGCTACAATAGATGCGACATTGCAAAGGGCGGAACACGAGATGCGGCGAGGCGCGGCAAAACAACATCGGCGCGCGGGCGCGAAGCGCAAGAAAATGGCACCCGCGAAGCGTCCCGTCGCCGCCGCGGCGCTCGAACAAGCCCGGCCCAAGCGCGGCGAGGCGCCGGCGGGCAAGAAGCGCGCGAGCGCGAAGCAAGCGCCGCGCACGCCTTCCAAGAAGGCCGCCACGCCCGACAACGAGGTGAAGGCGCTGCGTGCCGAGCGCGACGAGGCGCTGGCGCAGCAGGCTGCGGCTACGGAAATCCTGGAGATCATCAACCGCTCGCCGGGCGACCTCGCGCCGGTGTTCGCTGCCATCCTGGAGAAGGCGATGCGGCTATGCGACGCCGCGTTCGGCGGCTTGCTGGTGCCGGACGGTGAATTAATCCGATACATTGCCTTCCGCAACGTACCCGAGCGGTTTACCGACTTCCTGACCCACAATCAGGTTCGCTTGCGCACCCTGCTTGGGCCGGCCATCCACGACCAATCAACTCTTCACGTTCCCGATCTAACGAAGACAGAAGGCTATCGGCGGCGCGTGCCCGTTTCCGTTTCCGCAGTTGAGGACGGTGGTATCCGCGCCATGCTGTGCGTGCCGCTCCTGAAGGACGGCGCCTTCGTCGGCGCCTTCACGATCTATCGCCAAGAGGTTCGTCCCTTCACCGAACGTCAGATCGCGCTCCTGCGGAGTTTTGCCGCGCAAGCGGTGATCGCGATGGAAAACGCGCGGCTCATCAACGAGACGCGCGAATTGCTCGACCGCCAAACCGCGACCACGGAAATCCTGGAGATCATCAACCGTTCGCCGGGCGACCTCGCGCCCGTATTCGACGCCGTCCTGGAGCGGGCGATGCGGCTATGCGACGCCGCGTTCGGCGGACTTTTGGTTCCCGACGGCGAGTTCATTCGCTATGTGGCGCTGCGCAATGTGCCTAAGCCGCACGTCGATTTCGTCGCTGCACACCAGGTGCGGCTGACCTCATTCCTTGGACCGGCCTATCGTGAACGCGCTTTCCAGGTCGAAGACGCGGCGAACACGGAAGCTTATCGGCGGCGCGTTCCGGTCACGGTCTCGTCCGTGGAGCAAGCGGGGGTCCGAACGGCGCTATTCATTCCGTTAACGAAGGATGGCGCCTTCATCGGTGCGCTTGCCATCTACCGCCAAGAGGTTCGCCCCTTCACCGAGCGGCAGATCGCGTTGGCGCAAAGCTTCGCCGCGCAGGCGGCGATCGCGATGGAAAATGCGCGGCTCTTGAACGAGACGCGCGAGGCGTTGGAAAAACAGACCGCGACGGCGGAAATCCTCCGCGTCATTTCCGGCTCACCGACCGACCTCCAGCCGACCTTCGACGCGATCGCGGCCCGCGCTACCCGTCTATCCGGCGCGGTCGCCGGCGTTGTCTTCCGGTTCGACGGCTCGCTCATTCACTACGACGCCGACTACGGTATAACGGAAGCCGAAACCAATGACATCCGTGCCGTTTTTCCGCTGCCGCCTGGCCGCGGCAGCGCGACCGCCCGCGCCATCCTGACGCGCGACATCGTCCATATCCACGATCCCGCGGCCGATCCGGATTTTGCGCAGGCGAGCCTCGTCCGGTACGGCACCATCCTGTCGATCCCGATGCTGCGCGACGGCGAGCCCCTAGGCGCCATCACGGTCACACGCCGGCAAGTCGAGCCGTTCGCCCAGGCGCAGATCGACCTACTGAAGACCTTCGCCGACCAGGCGGTCATTGCAATCGAGAACGTCCGCCTGTTTACGGAATTGCGCGCCCGCACCGCCGACTTGCAGGAATTGCTTGAATACCAAACCGCGACCAGCGACGTGCTGAAGGTCATCAGCCGCTCGACCTTCGACCTACAGCCCGTACTCGACACGCTGATCCAAACGGCGGGCCGTTGTGCGCGATGCGACAATGGCGGCCTGACGATGCGCGACGGCGATGTATTCCGCTATCGCCGCGTTCCACGGCGCCCGCGCGAATTAAAGCGTTGCTGCAAAGCAACCGATCGTTCCCGGTCGCGGCAGCATCGCGGGCGGACCGCGCTTGAAGGCAAGGTGGTGCACATTGTCGGACCTTGCAGACCGATCCCGGACTATGCGTTCACGGAATCGGTGACCATCGCAAAATTGGTACCGTCCTTGGGCGTGCCATTCTGCGCGAAGGAACGGTGATCGGCACCTTGGCGATAACCGCAATACGTCGAGCTGTTCACCGAACGTCAGATCGAGCTGCTGCGCACCTTCGCCGACCAGGCGGTGATCGCCATCGAAAACACGCGGCTCCTCGACGAGATCAATTCGCGCAACCGCGATCTGGAACGGATCGCTCGAGCGGCAGACCGCGACCTCGGACATTCTGCGCGCCATCGCCGCGTCACCGGGCGAGGCCGAACCCACGCTGCGCACGATCGCCGAAACCACGGCGCGGCTGTTCGGCGCGGGCGGCGTTTCGTTCCGGATCGCTGAGGGCGACGAATTCAAAGTATCCATCGGCGTCGGCCGCGGCGCCGAGCAGATCAATGCGCAACTGTATGCCGACCCGGCGAGGCGTCCGACCGTCAGCGGGCGCAACCTGCCGGGCGCGGTGATCCGCGAGAACCGGCAAATCAACATCCCCGATCTTGACCAATCTCGATCCGGCGATCGCGGATTGGCCCGGACTTCAGGTCGCGCGCGCCGCCGGCATTCATGTCATGGTCGGCACGCCGCTCCGCACCGAAGACCGCGCCATCGGCGCACTCATGGTCTATCGCGACGAGCCACGCCCGCTCGATTCCGTCGAGTTGCAACTCCTGCAAAGCTTCGCCGACCAGGCGGTAATCGCGATCGAGAACGCGCGGCTCCTGACGGAACTGCGCGAATTCCTCGACCGCCAGACCGCGACGGCGGAGGTGCTGCAGGTCATCAATTCCTCGCCGGGCGATGTCGCGCCTGTGTTCGATGCGATCCTCGAAAAGGCCCACATCCTGTGCGGCGCCGCGTGTGGATCCTTGTTCCTGATCGAGGGCGATTTCTTCCACGCCGCCGCGACTTGCGGTTACCCCGACGACATGGCGGCGGGCTTGCGCCGGAGCAAGCCTCTCGCGGAGGCGCCGCCGTTCCGGGCTCTCATCGCTGGCGGGCGTATGGTTCACCAACCCGACCTGCTCATGGCGGTCGCGGAAGACGATTTGATTGGACGTCGAGGTGGTCACGCGCGGCGGCATTCGCACCAATCTCTTGCTGCCGCTACGCAAGGACGAGACGTTGCTGGGCATCGTCTCGTGCAATCGTCTCGAAGTGCGTCCGTTCACCGACAATGAGATCGAACTTCTCGAAAGCTTTTCGGCGCAGGCGGTGATCGCCATCGAGAACGCGCGGTTGCTGAAGGAGTTGCGCGAATCGCTCGACCGTCAGACCGCCATGTCCGAGGTGTTGGGTGTCATCTCCGCTTCACCCGGGCAAGTGCAGCCCGTTTTTGAGAAACTCCTCGAATGCGCGCTCCGGCTCTGTCGCTCCCACATGGGAACGATTAATCGCGTGGTCGACGGCGTTTTCACCGAGGCGGCGAGGGTCGGCGCGCCGCCGGAATTTTCATCCTTTAGGCTCATCGATTACCGTCCGCCGCCCGATACGCCGCTCGGCCGGATGATGGCGGCGAAATCGACGATCCGCATCGACGATTATCGCACGACGGAGGGTTACGCCCAGCGCAATCCGGCTATCGTGTCTTTGGTGGAGCAAGGCCGAGCCCGATCCGCGATGCAGGTGCCGTTGTTGAAGGACGGCGAGGTCGTCGGCGCGATGACGATCTACCGGCCCGAGGTACGGCCGTTCGGGGATCAGGAAGCGACACTCGCCGAGGATTTCGCCAAGCAGGCCGTGATCGCGATCGAAAACGCGCGCCTGCTGACCGAGTTGCGCGAAAGCTTGGCGCAACAGCGTGCGATCGCCGAAGTGCTACAGGCTATCAACGCGTCGCCGGGCGATTTGATGCCGGTCTTCGAGGCAATCCTCGACAAGGCGCACGCGCTCTGCGGCGCAGAACGCGGTACGCTGTTCCTTTATGACGTCAGCGACGGCAAGATGAAGGCGGCCGTGACACGCGGCTATCCGGCAGATGTGGTCGAATATTTGCGCGCCGGGGTGGAAGTCGCGCAGCACCGCGCGCCGCTCTTTAGCGGTAACCACGTGCATGTCCGTGACCTGGTCAAAGACGATAACGCGACGGGCCGCGTTGTTTCCGGGCGCGGCGGGGTGCGCACCAACCTTCTCGTCCCGTTGTTCAGAAACGGCGTGCTGCTCGGCATGATTTCGTGCAACCGTACCGAGGTCCGCCCCTTCTCGGACAAGGAGATCGCGCTTATCGAAAGCTTCGCCGCGCAGGCGGTGATCGCGATGGACAATGCACGCTTGCTAACGGAACTACGTGCGCGCACGAGCGACTTGCAGGAATTGCTCGAATACCAGACCGCGACCAGCGACGTGCTCAAGGTCATCAGCCGCTCGACCTTCGACCTCCAGCCGGTGCTGCAATATGTGCTCGATACCGCGATGCGCCTTTGCCATGCGCCGCAGGGCAGTATCTTCCGCTTGGATGGTGAGATTTATCGCTGGGCGGTCGGCGCCGGCCTCGATCCCGCCTATGAGGAAATCGAGCGGACCACGCCCATTGCACCCGGCGAAGGCACGGTCGTCGGCCGCGCGGCGCTCCGGCGCCAGACGGTGCAGATTGTCGACGCCTGGGAAGATCCGGCCTACGCGGCGAAGGACGACGCCCGCATCACCTCCGCGCGGACCATGCTCGGCGTGCCGCTGTTGCGCGAAGGCGTCCCGGTGGGCGTGATCGCCATGGCGCGTAAAGCGGTCGAGTTATTCAAGGAAACAGAGATCGAGCTCGTCACCACCTTCGCCGACCAGGCGGTAATCGCGATCGAAAACGCGCGGCTCTTGAACGAATTGCAATCGCGCCAGGCGGAGCTGCGCGTCACCTTCGACAATATGGGCGACGCGGTGATCATGTTCGACGGCCAACAGCGGCTCGTCGCGTGGAACCGAAATTTCCTGCACATGCTGGACATTCCGGAGGAATGGCTGGCGACGCCCCGCACCTACGCCGATTTCGCCGCCTACCTGACCGAGCGCGGCGAATTCGGCGACACGCCGCCGCCCGATCTCGGCGCGCCGGACAAGGGCGAGGTGCGCCCGATCCGTTACGAGCGCGCGCGGCCGAACGGCCGAGTATTGGAGGTGCGGCGCAATCCCGTGCCGGGCGGCGGCGGTTTCGTCTTCATCTATTCCGATATCACCGAACGCAAGCTGGCGGAGCAGAGCATCCTCGCCGCGCGCGAGGCGGCGGAGCACGCGCTCGCGGACCTGAAGCTGGCGCAGGCCAACCTGATCCAGTCGGAAAAGATGGCATCGCTCGGCGCCCTCACCGCCGGCATCGCGCACGAGATCAAGAACCCGCTCAACTTCGTCAACAATTTCGCCAACCTGTCGAATGAACTGCTGGGCGAGCTGAAGGAGACGGCGGCGCCGGCGTTCGCGACTCTCGACGAGGACAAACGCGAAGAGATCGACGAAACTATGGAAATGCTGACCGGCAATCTCGAGAAGATCCAGGAGCACGGCCGGCGCGCCGACGGCATCGTCAAGAGCATGCTGGCGCACAGCCGCGGCGGCAGCGGCGATCGCCGCGAGGCCGACGTCAACGCGCTGGTGGAGGAGTCGCTGAACCTCGCCTATCACGGCGCCCGCGCCCAAGACCAGAATTTCAACATCACGCTGGAGCGCGACTACGACAAGACCATCGCGCCGATCGAACTGGTGCCGCAGGACATCACGCGCGTGTTCCTCAACCTTTGCGGCAACGGCTTCTATGCCGCCAACAAGCGGCGGCGCGACGCCGGCGAGGCCGAATTCCGCCCGGTGCTGAAGGTTGCGACGCGCGAGCAAGGCGACGCGGTCGAGGTGCGCATCCGCGACAACGGCATCGGCATTCCGCCAGATGTGCGGGACAAACTTTTCCAGCCTTTTTTCACCACCAAGCCGACCGGCGAAGGCACCGGCCTCGGCCTGTCGATCAGCTACGACATCGTCACGCAACAGCATGGCGGCACGATCGCGGTCGACAGCCGGGTCGGCGACTTTACCGAATTCACCATCCGCCTGCCGCGCAAGCGTTAGCGCAAGAAGAAACGGGGAGCCTCATGAGCGTCAGTATTCTTGTGGTCGATGACGAGCCCGATGTCGCCGACATGTTCCGCCAGCGCTTTCGCCGCGAGGCGCGGCAAGGCACCTATGTTCTGCACTTCGCCGGCTCGGGCGAAGAGGCGCTCGACCGCCTCACGGGTCCGATCCAGCCGGAGTTGCTGGTGATCCTGTCCGACATCAACATGCCGGGCATGGACGGGCTGAGCCTGCTGCGCGAGGTCAAGCAGCGCTGGCCCGAACTGCCGGTGATGATGGTCACCGCCTATGGCGACGAGGAGCGGCGACGACGCGCCAGCGAATACGGCGCCATCGAGTTCATCACCAAGCCGGTCGATTTCGACCATCTCAAGATGCAGTTGAGCCGCCTGCCGGCGGCGCACGGCCTGATCGGCGCGCGATGGCAGCGGCTCGCATCCTCGCGGTCGACGACGAGCCGGATTTCGAGCTGCTGATCAGCCAACGCTTCCGCAAGCAGATCCGCGAGCGCGAATTTTTCTTTTCGTTCGCCCGTCATGGCGAGGAAGCGCTCGCCATGCTCGACGCCGATCCGAATGTCGATTTGATCCTGCTCGATATCAACATGCCGGTGATGGACGGGTTGACCATGCTGGCGAAGCTGCGCGAGCGCGAGAACGGGGTGCGGTCGATCATCGTCTCGGCCTATGGCGATATGGCCAATCTGAGGACCGCGATGAACCGCGGCGCCTTCGATTTCGTCACCAAGCCGGTCGATCTGAACGACCTCGAGACCACGATCCGCAAGACCCTCGCGGATGTCGCCAAGCGGCGCGATCTGGAACGGCAACGCGCCGCCGCCGAGCGCGCGCGCCACAATCTCTCGCGCTATTTTTCCCCGAACATCGTGGAAATGCTCGCCGAGCAGGACGAGCCGCTGGGCGCGGTGCGGCGGGAGACCGTCGCGGTGCTGTTCGCCGACATCGTCGGCTTCACGCGGCATGGCCGAGACGATGCCGCCCGAGGCGGTGGTGACGTTGCTGCGCCAATTCCACGAGCGCATGACCGCGCAGATTTTTGCCTGCGGCGGCACGGTCGACAAATATATCGGCGACGCGATCGTCGCGGTGTTCGGCGTGCCGACCCCGACCGACAACGACGCGGCTAATGCACTGATTTGCGCCGACGCGATGCTGAACGCGCTCGAAAGCTGGAACGTCGAACGCGCGGGTCGCGGCGAGGCGCGGCTCGCCATCGGCATCGGCCTCAATTACGGACAGGCGGTCCTGGGCGATGTCGGCAGCGCGCACAGCATGGCGTTCACGGTCATCGGCGACACCGTCAACACCGCGAGCCGGCTCCAGGCGCTGACCCGGATGCTCGAAACCGCGCTGGTCGTCGGGGAACCGCTGGTCGCAGCGGTCAACGCGGGATCGTCCGAAGCCGCCGGCGCGCTGACGGCCCAATTGCAGGATCGCGGCGAGCAGACACTGCGCGGCCGCGCCGGCAGCCTCCGCATCTGGACGCGCTAAACCTCGCGGCCCAGCGTCTCCATCAGTTCGGTCCATTCGCGCTTGGACAGGCCACTTTCGGCGTGGGTAACCTTCTCGCCGACCAGGAGACGCTTCACCACGGCCATGCCTTTTTCGGAAATGTGCGCGCCGCCCATGCGGTATTGGTGGAACGCCTCCGCGGTCATCGGCACCCAGCGTTCCAGCATGCCGAGCATCGCATCGGCATAGACGCGGATTTCGAATTGCGCGTGCGCGTCGCCACGCAGGGCCAGGAAGTTCATCAGATTGAACAGGTCCGTCTTCCAGTACCACTGCGTATAAAAATTGAGCGACAGGTTCATGCGCGCGAGCTCGCGAGCCAACCCTTGACGCTTCGGGTCGCGCGTTGCGCCGTCCTCACCCTCGTTCAGCATCTCCGCATAGTCGGCATAGACGCGCTCGGCGTCCGCGCGCAGCAGTTCCAGCACGCGCGCCGCTTCCTTGCCCTCGAGCAGATCGCCCCTGCCCTGGCGATTGACCTTGGACTGCGCCGCGAGCTGGCCCGGCGCCGGGATGTAGAATTCCTTGTCGAGGATCGAATAACGGGCCGAATATTCGTTCACGTTCGCGGTGCGATGCCGGATCCATTGCCGCGCCACGAAGATCGGCAGCTTCACATGGAACTTGATCTCGCACATCTCGAACGGCGTGGTGTGGCGATGGCGCATCAGATACTGGATCAGACCGCGATCCTCGCTTACGCGCTTGGTGCCGCGGCCATAGGAGACGCGCGCCGCCTGCACCACCGCCGCGTCGTCGCCCATATAGTCGATGACGCGGACGAAGCCGTGATCGAGCACAGGGACGGGCTGATAGAGAATCTCCTCCAGCGCCGGCACGGTGGCGCGCCGCGTCGGCTGCGTGTCGGCGCGATGCCGGTCGATTTCGGCCTGCTGTTCCGGGGTAAGGGGCATGCCGGGATTCTAGACATGAGTTGAGCGGCGCTCAAACCAGGACTCGCCCGCCATTGCGATTACCTCGAAATGTCTTATATTTATCGGGTCGGGCAACCGACTATGGCGATAAACGAAGCGTGGCATAAGCGTTGCGGACCCGGGGGCAGTACCCGGCGCCTCCACCATCTTAGGGGGGCGAAACAGGATCGACGCGCGTGGTAAAGATGCAACTTTCGCCCGGCATGATACCGCCGTTATCGGGTCAAACCTTAGGTGCGAACGACAACTTCGCTCCTGCTGAAGCAGTTGCGGCCTAATATCCCTCGCGGGATTAAGGCTTAACTCTTAGCGCGGTCCGGAGGGCACCGGGCAACAGAAGCCCTCCATTTCATTGCCAACCGCAGAAGTTGGCGGCAATAATAATAACGAAAACAATCGGTAGGAAGCCGGACGTGCCGTGAAGGATATGTTGCGATACGACCAGATGGTTGAATCCGCCATGCGCGGCGTGGTGCGCGAGGCGTTGGTGCGGACCGCTGCAAACGGACTTCCGGGCGCGCATCATTTTTACATCACCTTCAAGACAAGGAGCGCCGGCGTCGGCCTCGCCGAGCACCTGGCGCAGAAATATCCGGACGAGATGACCATCGTCCTCGAGCACCAATACTGGGATCTCGAGGTGCGCGAGGACGATTTCGCCGTGACGCTGAGCTTCAACAACCGGCCGGAACGCATCGTCATTCCGTTCGCCGCCGTCGCCGCGTTCGCCGATCCGTCGGTAAAATTCGGCCTGCAGTTCCCGGCCGCGGACGCAGGCGCCGAGATGGCACCGTCGACCAAGCCGATGTCCGCCAAGCTTGAATCCGCCAAGCCGGCGAAGCCCACCGTGGCGGAAACGGCGCCCGAACCGGCGGTGGCGAAACGCGCCGGCCGGCTGGTCGGAAAGCCCGTGCCCAGCAAGCCGGGCGAAGTGGTGGCGCTGGACGCGTTCCGCAAGAAGTGAGCCCCCCTACGGCTTGACGGCGCGCGGCATTCTGGTATGCCCGCGCGATGACTGAGTTCGCCTTTCACGACCTATTCGATCTCGGCGCGGGGTGGTGTCTGAGTTTCGCGGCAATTTGCGTATTGATGTTTTTGCCTTCGGAGGGTCAGCGTTCGTTCGTGTCTTTGATGTTAGTGCGGGCCTTTTATCGTGCGTGCTGTCGGTTCTTCTATTCTGCGTATTCATATCTTGGATCATGGCACCGATAGAAGCTATCAGCGCCGCGCCCGCGACTAGGATCGTAATAGAAGCAAAAACCGGTCTTACCGCCTCCAAACCACTTAAAGCGGTCCCCATATTCAACGCTTCCGATTATCCAGATGTGGTAACGCCCTCGATTTATCAGGTCGATGATCTCTTTGGGAAAGTCTGTTGGAACATCTATTTCAATGTGAACCGGAACATCTGGCGCGACGGGGGGATGCATGTTCATGGGTTCCAACCGGACCACCTCTGGCGAAGGGATGGTTGGACTGTCACCTCCAAACGAGCGGAAATCCTCAATAAATGCGGTCGATTTACTCGTGTTTTTTATTTCAATTATGACTGTCGGTCTCTCATTGGCGACGAGGTCTTTCGCAAAACGAACGTCAGAGATGACCAGAGACGACCGTTCGCTTTGGATAAAAGCCCATCCTTGGAATGCAGCAATTACGCACAAAACAGCTGTGAATTTTTCCACGGGCCTGAGACGGAAAAACCAGCGCGCGGGCCAGACTATTTTAGGGCTGGGACCCATAAACAGGATTCCCATCGTGTGCGAATTGTGATTCACGATCTCCGAAGGGAGATCGCTGATGGATCGAGATTATTTCTGGCTCAACGACGAGCAGTTCGAACGGCTTGGGCCGCATCTTCCGACTGACACGCGGGGCAAGCCGCGGGTTGATGATCGCCGCGTGATCAGCGGGATCGTGCATGTCCTGATGTCCGGCTGTCGATGGAAGGATGCGCCATCCGTCTATGGTCCGCGCAAGACACTCTATAACCGGTTCGTGCGCTGGGCGGCCAAGGGCGTGTGGTCGAACATGTTCTACGCGTTGGCAACGGCAGGCGGCCCACCGGCCGAGGTGTTGATCGACTTTTCCGCCGTGAAGGCTCATCGCTGCGCGTCGGGTGGAAAAGGGGGGAGCAGAACCAAGCGATCGGCCGGTCGCGCGGCGGGCGGACGACAAAAATCCACGCTCTGACTGATCGCTTCTGCCGCCCCATCGCGTTCTTGCTGACGGGCGGCCAAGTGGCTGACTGCGTGGCTGCCGACGCGCTGCTCGACCAGATGTCCGCGACCGATCTCGTCCATGGCGACAAGGGTTATGATACCGATGCCGTACGTCGGAAGATCGAGGCCAAGGGAGCGGCGCCGAACATCCCGCCGAAATCCAACCGCGTCTGGAAAAGCTGCTTCTCCCCATACCTTTATCGCCATCGCAACGCTATCGAGCGCATGTTCGGTCGCCTCAAGGACTTCCGCCGCATCGCAACCCGATACGACCGTCTCGCCAAAAACTTCCATGCAGCCGTCTGCATCGCAGCCGCTATCTGCTACTGGTTATGAGTCTCCAAGTG
>CAVSQC010000018.1:0-209357 GCA_963729845.1 uncultured Alphaproteobacteria bacterium | reverse complement strand
GCACGCGCGCGATGTCGAGCCCGTTGGGCCGCGTCCAGCGCCCGATTTCCGCACCGACCGGATCGGGCAGGGCGGCGACCTCCTCCAAGCCCCTGGCAATGTCTTCGATGCGTTTGTCGTCGAGCATCAGCCGGTCCCGCATCGATCCGGAAAGGTCGCCGGCATCCGCCAGGTCGCGCTTGTTGGCGTCTAGGATCCCCGTCTTGTCGGCGCGGATCGTGGCGGCTGCCCGCTTCAGCGCGTCGGTCTTGCGCTGTGGGATCGGCGAGCGCCATCAGCGACGCGGCCGCGCGGGCGCGCTCGCCGATAGCGCGCATCTCGGCGTCCAGGCTCATCGTCTTTTCCACCACGCTCATGACATCACGAGTCGTCGCGATGGATGATCTCGTCGCGGCCACGGTAGCCGAGCATCGCCTCGATTTCACCGCTCTTGTGGCCGGCGATGGGCGGGCGTCCTCGGCGGCATAGGCGGTGAGGCCGCGCCCCACCTCGCGCCGGCGCGGTTGCGCACCAGCACCGGGTCGCCGCGCTCGAACCTGCCCTCGACCGCCACCACGCCGGCCGGCAGCAGGCTCTTGCCGCGCCGCAGCGCGCGCGCCGCGCCGTCATCGACGACGACCGCGCCGGCGGGCTTGAGCGAGCCGGCGATCCAGCGCTTGCGCGCGGTGAGCGGCTCGGCCGCGGGCAGGAACCAGGTGCAGCGCGCGCCCTCGTCGATGCGCCGCGCAGCGGATGCAGCGGCTCGCCCTTGGCGATCACCATGCGGCAGCCGGCGGCCATGGCGATGCGCGCCGCCGCCAGCTTGGTCACCATGCCGCCGGAGCGATAGCCCGGCGGCGGCTCGCCGGCCATCGCCTCGATCTCCGGCGTGATCTCGCGACCATCGGCGATGTGCGTCGCGGCCGCGTCGCGCGCGCGGATCGGCGGTGTAGAGCCCGTCGATGTCGGAGAGCAGCACCAGCGTGTCGGCGCCGATCATCTGCGCCACGCGCGCGGCCAGCCGGTCGTTGTCGCCGAAGCGGATTTCCTCGGTGGCGACCGTGTCGTTCTCGTTGATCACCGGCACCGCGCCCAGGCCGAGCAGCGTGCGCAGCGTCGCGCGGGCGTTGAGGTAGCGGCGGCGCTCCTCGGTGTCGTCGGGGGTCAGCAGCACCTGCGCGACGTGATGCCGTGCGGCGCCAGCGCCTCCTGATAGGCATGGGCGAGGCGATCTGGCCGGCGGCGGCGGCCGCCTGCTTTTCCTCCAGCTGCAGCGCGCCGGCCGGTCAGGCCCAGATGTGCGGCGGCCCGACCGCGACCGCGCCCGAGGAGACCATCATCACCTCCTGGCCGCGCGCGCGGCAGCGCGCGACGTCGTCGGCCAGGGCGTCGAGCCAGCCGCGGCGGACTCGCCGCTTGTCTCGTCGACCAGCAGCGCCGAGCCGATCTTGACGATCGAGCGCGCGCGGGCGGATGCCGAGCGTCGTCGGTCACGCATCGCCGTCGGCCTCTGCCTTGGCGCGCGGCGGCGCGCGCCTCGCGCACGATCTGCCATCAGCGCGCGCATCGCGCTCGGTGCACGCCCTGGCCGGTGGCGCCGGAGAGCAGCCAGCACCGTCGCCCGCGCGGCGCGTCGTCAGCGCCGCGCGCTTTGTCTATCACCTCGGCGGCGGTCATCGCGTCGATCTTGTTGAGGCCGACCAGCTCGGGCTTCTCGGCGAGGCCGTGGCCATAGGCGCTCCAGCTCGCGCGCGCACCGTGCGCCAGGCGCCGACGACGTCGTCCTCGCGTGCCGTCGACCAGATGGAGCAGCACGGCGCAGCGCTCGACATGGCCGAGGAACCGGTCGCCCAGCCCGGCGCCTTCGCTGGCGCCTTCGATCAGCCCGGGAATATCGGCCATCACGAACTCGTCGTCATCGCACGCCGCACCACGCCGAGCTGCGGGTCAAGCGTCGTGAACGGATAGTCGGCGATCTTCGGCCGCGCGCGCGACACGGCGGCGAGGAAGGTCGACTTGCCGGCGTTGGGCAAGCCGACCAGCCCGACGTCGGCGATCAGCTTCAGCCGCAGCCAGACCCAGCGCTCCTCGCCCGGCCAGCCCGTGTCGGCGCGGCGCGGCGCCCGGTTGGTCGAGCTCTTGTAATGCGGGTTGCCGAACCCGCCGTCGCCGCCCTTCAGCAGCACCCGCGCTCGCCGACTCGGTCAGGTCGAGCAGCAGCGTCTCCTGGTCCTCGTCGAGCACTTCGCGTGCCCGACCGGCACGCGCAGCACGACCGGCTCGGCCGTCCGCGCCGGTGCGGTCGCGGCCGGCGCCGCCGCGCCCGTTCTGCGCCGCGAAATGCTGCTGATAGCGGTAGTCGATCAGGGTGTTGAGCCCGTCCGCCGCTTCGACCACGACATCGCCGCCGCGCCCGCCGTCGCCGCCATCCGGACCGCCGAACTCGATGAATTTCTCGCGCCGGAAACCGACAGCGAGCCTCGCCCGCCATCGCCGGACTTCACATAGATTTTGGCTCTGATCGAGAAACTTCATGGTGGATTACCCGTCGGATAAAACAAAAGGGGGAATGTGAACCATTCCCCCTTCGCGTCTACCCGTTGGCGGGAATGGCGTCAGGATTCGGATTCCGGCCGCGGCGCCACGGAAATATAAGTGCGTCCGCCCGTCGAGGTATGAAACTCCACTGCGCCAGTCGTGGTCGCGAACAGCGTGTGGTCGCGCCCCATGCCGACATTGTCGCCGGCATGAAACTTGGTGCCGCGCTGGCGCACCAGGATATTGCCGGAGACGACGATCTCGCCGCCGAACTTTTTCACGCCGAGACGGCGGCCCGTAGAATCGCGCCCGTTGCGCGAGGAACCGCCTGCTTTCTTGTGCGCCATCTATCGCTCCGTCACGAACCGGCGCTGATATCGGTCACGCGCAGCACGGTCTGAGGCTGGCGATGGCCGCGCTTGCGGCGGTAATTGTGCCGGCGCCGTTTCTTGAAAATGATGACCTTGTCGCCGAGCCCTTGCTCGACGATTTCCGCCGTCACCGCAGCGCCCTTGAGGGCCGAACCGATCTTGGCGTCGGCGCCGTCCCCAGCCATCAGCACTTCGCCCAGGGTGACGGACGCGCCGACGTCGCCATCGAGCTTTTCGACGGTGATGACATCGTCTTTGGCGACGCGATATTGTTTTCCGCCGGTGCGGATGACAGCAAACATTGGTGCACGCAATTATCGGCGGACCGGCCCGATGCCGTCCGCAGGCGGCGCACTATAGCGGCGAAGCCAGCCAAGTCAACACGTTAGGCCATAATCAGGTTCGGCTTGGCGGCGGAGGCGGAAAGGGCTATTTTCCGCGCCCTTCACCCATTATCGACCGGTTGCGGCCCGCGGAGAGGTGCCAGAGTGGTCGATCGGGACGGTCTCGAAAACCGTTGTGCCCGCAAGGGTACCGTGGGTTCGAATCCCACCCTCTCCGCCATTTCTATCGTTCGCCGCAATTCGCCATCGTTCGTCAAAGCGCCGAAATCCTAAGATTTTGGCGCCATGGGGGCGCGGGCGATTGGCAAGCTGACGGGAACGTGGTCCCAGCGCCGCGTGCGCATCGCCGATTTGACGCGGGCTGTCGCAAGGTCCATCGCAATCTTCCGCGGCAATGCGCCAGTGCCCACCGCTTCGTCGACGACGATCTTGGCGTTGCGACGGATTTTCTCCTCGATCGTAGCGAAGGCGCTTGTTTCGGTTCCGCCGGCATATTCGACAGCGGCGCAGATCACCCCGCCGGCATTGGCGATGAAATCGGGCAGGACAAAAATCTTGCGGGCGGCGAGCGATTCCTCCGCCTCCGCGGTGCATGGAATATTGGCGCCCTCGGCGACCAGCCTGGTCTTGAGCCGCGAGACATTGCCGGCATGGATCACGTCGGGCCGCGCCGCGGGAATCCAAATGTCGCAAGCGACATCGATGATATCGTCGCGATCGCCGGCGCGGCCCTTGCGAAAGTCCCGTATGCGACCGCCGCTTTGCTTATGCGCGATCAGTGCCGCCACGTCGAGACCGCCGGCATTGGCGATGGCGCCGTCGGAATCGCTCGCGGCCACGAGAACGGCGCCTTTCGCGGCGAGAAAACGCGCGGCGTGCTTGCCGACCGATCCGAAGCCTTGAACGGCCAGGCGGGCGCCCTTGAGGTCGAGACTGATCGCGGGGCACGCAATTTCGATCGCCACGGCAAGGCCGAAGCCGGTCGCGCCGATCTCGTCGAGCGGAATGCCGCCGATCTCCCGCGGCAGTCCGGCGGCGCGTCCTGTCTCGTCGTGAATCCAACCCATTGCCAATTCATCGGTACCCATATCGGGGCCGGGAATGTAATCGCGAAAATCGGCGATGGCGGTGGCGAAGGCGCGGATCAGGCGTTCCTTCTCACCGAGCGGCATCTTGGGATCCGCAAAGATCACCGACTTGCCGCCGCCATGCGGTAGGCCGGCGGCGGCGTTCTTCAGCGTCATCGCGCGCGCCAGGCGAAATGCTTCCTCGGCGCTGACGTCGGGCGCCATGCGCACGCCGCCGACCGACGGGCCGCAGGCGACATTGTCGATCGCGACCACGGCCTTAAGGCCCGCGCCCGGGCGATGAATATGAATGATGTTCAGCGGCCCCAGTTCGTCGGCGAAACGGAACAGATCGTCCATGGCGGCCCCGTTCTTCTAATCCCGGCGTTCCAGATCGCCGATCATGGCGCGCAAGAAGCGCGCCGCCTCGCCGCCCGTGACGACGCGATGATCGAAGGTGAGCGACAGCGGCAGCATGTGATGGAATGCGGTCTTGTCGTCCTGCGGTATGGCCTGCGGCCCGATCCGCCCGGCGCCGACGATGGCGACCTGCGGCGGCACGATCACCAGTGCCGCCTGAATGCCGGCGATGGTGCCAAAGTTTGACAAGGTGATGGTGGGATCGCGCAAATCCGCAAGGGTGACGGTGCGGGCGCGGGTCGACGCCTTGAGCCGATCCAAATCGGCGCGGATGGTTGATGCGTCACGCCGTCCGATATCGCGGATCACCGGAACGATCAGCCCGTCCTCGGTATCCACGGCGATGCCGAGATCGACTTGCTCCGGCGTCTCGCGGCTCAACCGCCTGGCGTCGAAACGCACATTGAGCGCCGGCGCCGCGGCGCAAGCGCCGGCAATGGCACGCACGAGACGCAGCGTCACATCCGCCGTCGGCGACCACCAAGCCTCGATATCGGCCTGGTCCCAGATCGTCGCCGGAACGACCTCGACGTGGGCGCGCGCCATGTTGACGGCCATGCTGCGGCGCACGCCTTTAAGCGGCTCGCCGGCTTGTCGACCGCCGACACCGGAAGCCGCCGCGCGCTCGACATCTTCCTTGGTGATCGTGCCGTCCGGCCCCGTACCGGTCACCTTGTTCAACTCGATCCCGCGGTCATGCGCCAATTTCCGCACCGCAGGAGCCGCCTTCACGGCGCTCGTCGCCCGGGGACCGGACGGCGGCTTCAGCTCCCCGACAACGGCGCCGACGTCTCGATGCGCGCCCTCCTCGAATTCGGCCAGCGGCGCGCCGACCTTGACCCGGTCCCCCGGTTTGGCGAACAAGCGCAGGATGTGCCCCGAATAGGGCGCCGGAACCTCGACGACGGCCTTTTCGGTTTCAACCGATACCAGCGGCTGGTCGGCGACGACGTGATCGCCTTCGGCGACATGCCAGGTGACGAGTTCCGCTTCCTGGAGACCTTCGCCAAGATCCGGAAGGACGAATTGTTTCATTGGTAAGCCATCACGCGCCGGATCGCCGCGGCGATAGTGTCCGGGTTCGGAAGATAGAACTGCTCCAGGCGCGACAGCGGCATCACGGTGTCGAACCCCGCCACGCGGACGATCGGCGCCAACAGCGATGTCAGCGCCTGTTCCGCAATCCGAGCGGCGATCTCGGCGCCAAAGCCCGCCGTGAGCGGCGCCTCCTGCACGATGACGCAGCGTCCGGTCTTTGCCACGGAATTCACAATGGTCCCGGCATCGAGCGGTTTCAGCGTCGCAACATCGATCACTTCGGCGCCGACACCTTCATTCGCGACCGTTTCCACCGCCCTCATGCTCTCGGATACCATCGCTCCCCAAGCCACGACCGTGACGTCGTTACCTTCGCGCACGATAAAGCAGCGGTCGAGCATTTCGGCCTTGCCGTCATCGATCAACGCTTCGCGGAAGGCGCGGTAGAGTCGCGTCGGTTCGAAAAAGACGATCGGGTCGGGATCCTCGATGGCGGCGAGCAAGAGCCCGTAAGCGCGCCGTGGCGAGGACGGAATCACGACGCGGATTCCCGGGATGTGCGCGAACATTGTTTCGGGGCTTTCCGAATGATGCTCGGGCGCGTGAATGCCGCCGCCATAGGGCGAGCGCAGCACCATAGGGCAGGTCAGGCGCCCGCGCGTGCGCGTTCGGAAGCGCGAGGCGTGGTTGGCGAGCTGATCGATCGCCGGATAGATGAAGCCGGTGAATTGAATCTCGGCGACGGGGCGAAAGCCCTGTGTCGCAAGACCGGCCGCGACCCCGGTAATGCCGACCTCCGCGAGCGGCGTATCGAAGACGCGCTCCGGGCCGAAGCGCGTGAACAGCCCGTCGGTGGCGCGAAATACGCCACCGTCGGCGCCGACATCCTCGCCGAACACGACCACCCTCGCATCGGCGCTCATCGCGCGCGCCAACGCGAGATTGATCGCTTGCACCAGATTTACCTCAACCATTTTCCGCTTCGACGAAGCGCGACGGTTCCTCGCGCTGTGCGACCAGATCGGCGGGCGCCTGCGCGAAGGTGAAATCGAATATGGTCGATCGGTCTTGGGCGGCGGTGGCCATATAGGCGTCGGCCGCGGCATCGATCTCGGCCGCGCATTCCTCGAGCAGCCGTTCTTCGTCCATCTTCGCCCACGCGCCGCTGTTCGTCAGGTATTGGCGCAACCGCAACAGCGGCTCTTCCGGCCAATGCCGTGTGACTTCGGCATCGTCGCGATAGCGGCTGGCGTCGTCCGCCGTGGTGTGATCGCCGAGCCGATAGCTGACGGCCTCGATGAGGCTTGCGCCCGCGCCGGCGCGCGCGCGTTCGATAGCCCGCCGGGCGGCGGCACTCACCGCCACCACGTCGTTGCCGTCGACTTGTTCGCCCGGAATCCCGGCGGCAATGGCCTTTTGCGCCAGCGTTTGCGCCGCGCTTTGAGCGGCGCGCGGCACCGAAATCGCCCAGCCGTTGTTGTCCACGACGAAAACGACCGGCAGCCGCCAAACGCCGGCCATGTTCATGGCTTCGGCGACGTCGCCTTTGGAGGTGGCGCCGTCGCCGAAAACGCAGACGGCGACGCGCGGTTCGTGCCGTAATTTCATGGCGAGTGCCACGCCGGCCGCATGCGGGGCATGGCTGGCGACCGGCACGCAATTCGGAAAATCGTGCGGCGCGGCCGCAAAGGAATTGCCGCGTTCGTCGCCGCCCCAATAGAGAAAGAGCTCCTCCGGCCGCGCGCCCCGCCAGAGCTGGGCGCCATGTTCGCGAAAACTCGGCAAGAGCACGTCGACGGCGCGCATGGCGCTGGCGACGCCGACCGAAACCGCCTCCTGGCCCAGCGAGGAGGCATAGGTGCCAAGCCGGCCGGTCCGCTGAAGAGCGATCGCCTTTGCGTCGAAAGCGCGCGTGCGGACCATGGCGCGATAGAGCGCGACCAGATCTTCGGGCACCTTGATATGATCGGGCAGTGGGGCGAGCTTCGCTCCGGATGGGTCGATAAAGCGGGAATAGCCGATCTCGAATTGCGCGACCGCGGTCATGCCGCGCGATCCATGGTGCGGGCGAGCAGCGGCCGGAGTTCCGCGAGCGTCCGCGTATTGAGCACATCGCGCTTCTCGAGCCAGCCCCGGCGTGCCTGGCCGACGCCGAAGCGGAGATTGGTGAGTTCCTGGGCGCGATGGGAGTTCGTGGCGATGCTGATCAGCACGCCAGCCTCTTTCGCCATGCGGCTATGAACATCGTTGAGGTCGAGCCGATCCGGGTGCGCATTCAATTCGAGGAAGCATCCGCGTTCCTTGGCGCGCGTGGATGAGTTTCGGCATGTCGACATCGTAGGGCGGGCGCTCGGCGATGAGCCGGCCGGTCGGATGGGCAAGAATGCTGAAATAGCGGCGCTCCATCGCGCGTACGATGCGTTCCGTCTGTTTGGTCCGCGACAGATCGAATTTGCTGTGCACCGCCGCGATCACCAAGTCGAGACGCGACAGCGCGCGATCCGAAAGGTCGAGCTTGCCGTCCTCGCAGGATGTCGACCTCGATCCCCTTGAGGACTGCGATGCCGGGATGCGTCGCGTTGAACCGGTCGATCGCGTCGATCGCCTTAAGCAAACCCTTTTCGTCAAGACCGTGAGTCATGGCGAGGCGATGGGAATGATCCGTGATGGCGAGATAGTCGTGGCCGAGGGCACGAGCCGCTTTCGCCATGGTTTCGAGCGAATCATGGCCGTCGGTCAGCGTGGTATGGGCGTGTAGATCGCCGCGCAAGTCGGCGAGCTCGATCAGCTTGGGCAGTTTGCCTTTGGCTGCGGCTTCGATCTCGCCATGATCCTCGCGCAGCTCGGGCGCGATATACGGAAGATCGACGGAATCATAAACCTCTTCCTCGGTCTCGCCGGCGATGCGCTTACGGCCGCGGAACACGCCATATTCGTTGATTTTGAGGCCGCGTGCCTGGCCCAAGCGGCGGATCGCGATGTTGTGCGCCTTGCTGCCGGTGAAATAGTGCAGTGCGGCGCCGTAACTCCGGTCGGGCACGACGCGCAGATCGACCTGCAAGCCGGAACGCAACGCCACGGTTCCCCGGGTGGGTCCGGCGGCGACGATCTTCGCCACCTCGTCATAGGCGGTGAAATATTTGATCACCGGCTGACCGCGCGGCGCGGTGGCGAGAAGATCGATGTCGCCAACCGTTTCCATTGCGCGACGATAGCTACCGGCGGCGACAACCCGGTCGACCTTCGGACCTTCGCGCAGATAGGCGAGCAGCGGCTGCACATAGGAATTGGCGATGGCGAGCTTCATGCGCGCCGGACCGGTGGCTTGGGTCTCCAGCGCTTTCCGCAATTTGGCTTCGCTGGTCGCGCCGAAGCCCGGCAACTCGCGCACACGGCCGTCGAGCAGAGCGCGATGCAGCTGCTCGAGGCTTTGGATGTCGAGTGCTTCGCACAGCGCCTTCACCTTCTTCGGCCCGAGCCCGGGCAGCCGCAGCAATTGCTGCGCCACCGGAGGGGTCGAGCGGCGCGCGCGGTCGAGCAGCGCCAAATGCCCGGTCTTGGCGAGGGCGGCGATCTTGCCGGCCAAATCCTTGCCGATGCCCGGAAGCTCGGCCAGATCGTCGCCGCGGACCAGCATCGCGGAAATTTCGGTACCGAGACCGCGAACCATTCGCGCGGCATTGCGGTACGCGCGAACGCGAAACGGGTTCGCGTTCTCCAACTCGAGCAAGTCGGCGAGATCGTCGAGCGCCTGCGCGATATCGGGATTGTGAATCGCCATCACATGGTCGACCGGCACAGCACCTTTCTCCATTAACGATAACGGAGTGGCGGCCGAAGCACGTTGACCTAGATCAAGGGCGAGGCGAGTAGGGCTCCGATCGAGAAAGGCCAGCAGCGCCTCGTTGAAGGCCGCGGGCTGTTCCAGGTTCGAGAGATGCCCGGCACCGCGGATAACGGCGGACTGTGCGCCTGGGACCTGGGATTGCGCTTGCCGCATCAGGTCGACCGGCAACGCGGCGTCCTGATCGCCGACCAGGAACAGCGTCGGCAGCCGCAAGGCGGCGACGCGCTTGTCGAGACCCGACCCCTTGATCGCGGCGGCGCAGCCGGCGAAGCCTTCGACCGAAGTGGAGAGCAGCATCCGGCGAACGGCGTCGAGATAGGCCGGTCTCGCCGCCAGCGTCGGCGCCGTGAACCAGCGCTGGATCATCGCCTCCGCCAGCGGCGCCATGCCTTGCTCGCGAACCAGGCGCACCCGGTCGTCCATCGCCCGCGCCCCCTCGGGCGGCACATCGATGCGCGAATTGCAGATCGCGATGCTCGCGAGGCCGACCGGCGCGCGCAGACCGATGGCGAGCGCTTGCAGACCGCCGAGCGAAATCCCGACGACGTGAAAGCGCAAGGCGCCGACATGCGACACGAGGCCGAGCACATCGTCGGCCAGCATGTCCATCGTATAAGGTCCCGGCGGCGCTTCGGACTTGCCATGACCCCGCGTGTCGTGGCGCAGGACGCGATAGCGCGGCGTCAGTGCCGCGATCTGCGGCTCCCACATGGTCAGATCGGTCCCGAGGGAATTGACCAGCGCCACGACCGGCGCACCTTCCGGCCCGTCGAGGCGGTAGTGCAGCCGCACGCCGTTGACGATGGCGTCGCTCATTGCATCAACAGCCTGCCAAAGCCCGCGACGCGGTCGTCGAGGCCGCTTTGCCGCAGGCAATACCACATCGCCGCCTGGTTGCTGGTTATGACCGGCTTACCGAGATCGCGCTCCAATGTTTCGATGATCTCGGCGTTGCGCGCCTGCGCGCAGCTCAGAAAATAGGCGTCGGCGGTATCGTCGCGATGCGCCATCACGATGCCGTACCAGGCCGACGGCTCGACCGTCGCGAATTCCTTGCCGCCGGGCAAGCCGAGCCCATGCTCGCGCAGCACCGTGAGGCCGTGATGCGTCAGGAATGCGACCTCGCGCTCGTTCACCGGCTTGATGTAGGGCGTGATCATCACCAGCCGCCGCACACCCAGAGCGCGGAAGGCTGCGATCAGGGCCTCCGAGGTGACCGTCGCGGGAATGCCGGTGGCGCGGGTGATGCGATCGCGGATGCGCCCGACAATGTCGGAATCGAAGGTCGTCACTGCTGTGCAGTGGAACAGGATCCGATGCGGCTCGGTGTCGGCAAGGAGCAGCGACGCGCCCTCGATGTCTTTCGTCATGCCCATCAACTCTTCTTCCGTGCTGCCGACCAGCTTCAGCCGCGTCGCATGAATGGACACGCCCGGCGGCAGCATCGCCGACAGTTGCGGCTCCGCCACCGTGTTCACCGACGGCATGAGCACGCCGAGACGCAACCGCCAGCCCAGTCTTATCTCCACCGTATCCTCCCTCTCAACCCGCGCCCCGAACCACGCGGACCACCCGTGCCGCATCGTCCGGCACCGCATCGGCGCGCCAGGCGACGTGTCCGTCGGGCCGGACCAGGACCAGCTTTCGTTCATAAAGCCCGGCAATTTCGGGCTGGGCAATATCGGCGACGGTGAGCCGCACCCGCTTGCGCCCGCGCGGACGCGACCAAGCCCGTCGGATCGGCGCCGCCGAAGCGCAGCAGAACGAAGCCGCGGCCGAACAGATCGAGCGTCGAGCGTCCCGGCGCCAGCCAGGCGTGCGGGGCGCGCGACCCAGGCCGCGCCGATGGATGGTATTGCGAAATCGGATCGGGTGGCGGCGGCGTGCCGTCGGCGACGCAGATCGGCGAACCCTCGTAGCGGTAACCGAGCATCACGCCGACGCATTCCCATTCCATGCGCAGACCTTCTTTGAGCGTCGCGCCGACCTCGCGTCGGGCGCGTCGGCCCTCGGCGGATTCCTCGAGGATCGGCTTGCACATATCGGCAAGACCGACCCACATCTTGTAATTCTGTGTCGATGCTAGCGCGTTGCGTCGCGCGACCTGGCGTTGCTCCGGATCGTAGGAATCGAGCAGCGACGGCCCGCCCCATCCGCCGAGAACGGCTTCGAGCTTCCAACCCAAATTGACGGTGTCGATGATGCCGGTGTTCATGCCGAACCCGCCGGTCGGCGACATGGTATGCGCCGCGTCGCCCGCCAGCAGCACTCGGCCGCGGCGATAGTGCCGCGCCGTCATCTCGCTGCGCCGCCACGGCCGCACGGCCGTCACCTCGAAATCGATGTCGTCGCTGCCGAGCGCGCGGCGTACTTGGCCGCGCGCATCGAAGCCCTCGAGATCCATCTTGTCGCCCGACCCGATCACCGTGATGCGCCAATTGTCGCGGCCGTCGACGACGGTGATGTTCGCCCAGGTGCCCTCGGGGCCGACGAACAGGTAGCGTTCCGCCTCGCCCTTGTCATGCCGGGCGAGCAAGTTCGGCGCGCGGAAATAGATGTTGATCGAATAGCCGAGGGTCTTGCCCTCGAAGGGGATGTCCGAGGCTGCCCGCACATGGCTGGCGGCGCCGTCGCAGCCGATAAGGTACTGGGCGCGAATCTCGGTCGCCTCGCCGGTCCGCGTATCGACCGTATGCGCCAGTACGTGATCGCTCCGCTCCTCGAAACGTTCGAGTCGGCAATGGTAGCGCATCGTGACGCCCGGACGCTCGGCCAGGGCACGGGCCAACAGCGGATCGAACAAGACTTGAGGGCACCAAGTGCGCCGTTCCGGACTGGTCGGCGGCGCCACGACGTCGCGCTGGCACGGAAATTCATCACGCTCGAGCAAATGGCCCGCCAGGCTCGTGCAATAGACCATGTTGAGCGCGTAGTCCTGTGGGAAGCCCGCGTCGGCGACGCGGTCGGCGATGCCCCAGCGGCGCCAATATTCCATGGTGCGGATCGACACCATGCCGCCGCGCGACAGTTCGACGGTGCCGTCGCCCTCGTCGACGATGGCGCAGGGAACGCCGCGCCAGCTCAAGTCCATCGCCATGCTCAGGCCGATGGGCCCGGCGCCGACGATCAGGACGGGCGTTTCGAGGTTTTTCGTCATTCGGGATCGACGAGCCCGCGCGGTCCCCACACTTTGCCGGGCGCCACCCCCAGCAATTCCTTGCCGCATTCGCGCAGGATGTTGGGACCGGTGGTGATGTGCTGGGTCGCCGCGTACATGTCGCGGAAGCAGCGCTGTAGCGTGCCCGCGCGCAACGCGCGGCCGCCGGCATATTTGTAAGCGAAGGTGCAGACCTCGCCGGTCGCCGACGTAATGTAGTTTAGGGTGAGGCGCGACAGGGTGATCTGGCGCGTGCTCAATTGGTCGCCGCGCTTCAGCGTCTCCTCGATGTCGCCCCAGGTCTCGTGGGCGAGGGCACGGACCGCGCGGAACTTTGCCTCGGCCAAGCCGAATTGCTCCTGAAAGCTTTCGCCGCCGCCGATTTGCGGCAGCAGGCTGGGCCGCCCGGTCTCGCTGTGCGCGAGGTCGTGCAGCTCGTCGAGCATGCGGCGGCCGCAACCGAGCGCGAAACCGCTGTGGCAGATGGCGCCCATGCCCTGAATGCCGAGTGAATAGAGATTGCCGCCCTGGCGCGGCACGTTGGTGGTCTGTTTGTGGGTGAACTCTTCCGGCACGAAAACATCGGTGATCGAATAGTCGATACTGCCGGTCGCGCGCAGGCCCATCACATCCCAGTTGCCGAGGAATTTTGCCTCGCCGACTGGCAGGATGAAGATGCGCGTCTCCGGCGACTTGCCGCCGGGCCATAGCCGCGGCGCGCCATCGGCATAAACGACGCCGCCGGTATGGATGTATTCGGCGTGCAAGAGGCCGCTGCCATATTGCCAATGGCCAGTGAGCCGGAAGCCGTTGCCCTCGGGGAGCGCGCGGCCGTTGGCGGCGCCTTGCCCCTCGATGATGGGCGTGCGTTCGGCGAATAACAGCCTGGCCGTATCGGGCGGCAGGTAAGCGGCGGCCGAGCCCATCGCGACCTGCGACGCCATCAAGACCCAGCCGGTCGAACCGTCAGCGTAGCTCAAGGTTTCGATCACCGCCAAGGCCTCGAGCGGCCAGGCCTCGACGCCGCCGAAGCACTGCGGAATCCATAGCGCGAAAAAGCCGCCGTCGCGCAGGCCGGCCACGGTCTGCTCCGTCAATCGCGCCGCGGCTTCGTTTGCTTCCGCTTGCGCGGCGAAGAACGGGACCATCTCCCGGGCCTTGTCGCTCAACAACACGGAACCCCCCTCATTCTTCTTGTGGGCAGCCCGAATTACCGCGTAGTTATAACCGTGAACGAACCGGTTTGCACTCGGCCGGCACGCGTATTTCCGCCAACGAGCGGACTTCGGGAGGAAACCATGGTCAAGCTCGGCATATTTTTGCTTGCGGCCATCCTGGCGATTTCCGCCACCATCGCGCGGGCGCAAGATGCGGCCGAATTCAAGGTTGGTTATGTCGCGTCGATCACCGGCGTGATCTCGCCGATCACCAAGTACTACATGGACGGGCTCGATGCCGGCGTCAAAATGGTCAACGATTCCGGCGGCATCGGCGGCCTGCCAGTGCGCGTCATCAAATGCGACAGCCAGTCGAACGAAGCGCAAGCGGTGCTGTGCACCAAGCGGCTGATCGACCAGGAACAAGTCAACATGCTGCTCGGCGTCGGCGGCACCGCGCCGACGGTCGCGATCGAGCCGACGGTGCAAACGGCCGGGATTCCGCTGTTCGCGATCGCCGCTGGCCGCGTCGCTTATGCGCCAGCGAAGAAATGGGTATTCAAGGCGATCATCGGCAACGACGACCAGGTACCGACGGTCATCAAGTTCTTGAAGCGCAAGGGGTGGACCAAGGTCGCGCTGATCCGCGACAACACCGCCTTCGGCAACGACAGCGCCAAGTCGATCAAGGAAGAGGCCGCGCGCGACGGTGTCGAGATCGTCGCGGACGAGGTTTATACGCCGACCGATACCGACATCACCGCCCAACTCACGCGCATTCGCGGCCTCCATCCGCAGGCGGTGATCAATTATGCCATCGGCATTGGCGTCGGCGGGCTGATAGCGAAGGAAATGATACAGCTCGGCATGAACCAGCCGAGCTTCGTCGGCATGAACCAACAGATCGCGGGATATGCCGCCAACGCCGGGCCCGAGGGCACGGCGCACACCTACTTCGTGGCGGCCAAGGTGGCTTCGGCGGCCGATCTGCCGAAAGACGATCCGCTTTACGGCCCCATCGCCGTATTCACCAAATACTTCAAGGAAGTTCATCCCGATCAGGTCGCCAATTCCAACACGCCGACGGCCGTCGACGCCTTGCTGATCGCGCAGGCGGCGGGCAAGTCCATCGGCAAGAAGGTGCTCGACCGCGAGGCGTTGCGCGAAGCAATCGAGCATGTCACCGATCTCGCCGGGCTGCAGGGCTTCTGGACCTTCACGCCGGAGCGGCATTGGTCGTCGCTCGAAGCGGGCGCGCAGATCGTCAACTACGACGGCAAGAATTGGGTGCCGGCCAAGTAGCAAACCGGGAAGCGTAGCGGCATGGATCCGACCGCCCTTGCCCAGACGGCGGTATCGGGGCTGGCCAACGGCGCGCTTTACGCGTTCGTCGGCCTGTCCTTTGGCCTCGTGAGCCGAAGCACCGGCCTCATCAATTTTGCCCAGGGCGATCTGACCATGCTGGGCGGCATGCTGGCCGCGGTGATGAGTGAGGCCGGCGTACCGCTGCCGATCGCGGTGCCGCTGGCGGCGCTGGCCTGCGCCGCGATCGGCGGCGGTTTCTATTACTTCGCCATCCGTCCCTCGACGCGGGCGACCATGTCGCAGCTCGTCATTATCACGGTCGGGCTTTCGATTCTGATCCGCGGCGCCGTCACCTCGCTTTGGGGCACCGACCCGAAGCAAGTGCCGCCCTTTACTGCGGGCGGGCCGATCGAACTCGGCGGCGTCAGTATTTTGCCCCAGCAATTGTGGCTGATCGGCATTCTTGCGCTCGTTGCCGCCGCCACGACGTGGTTTTTCCGCCGCACCGTGCTCGGCCTGGCGCTGCGGGCCAGCGCGGACAATCCTCTCGGCGCCAGTTTCGTCGGCATCGACCCGCGCGTGCTTGGCCTGTTCGCGTTCGCAGCCGCCGGCTTTTTCGGCGGACTGGCGGGTGCGGTATGGAGCCCGATAGCGTACGCGCAGGTCGATATCGGCGTCGGCCTCGGCATCAAGGGCTTCACCGGCGCGATCCTCGGCGGTCTGCATAGCGCCCTCGGTCCCTTGGTCGGCGGCGTGCTCTTGGGCTTGTTCGAGGCCTTCACCGCCGGCTACGTGTCGTCGCACTACGAGGATGCGCTGATTTTCGCCCTGCTGATCCTGGTGCTGCTGTTCCGGCCGCAGGGACTGCTTGGCGGCGCCTACAGCGCGACGAAGGACGAAAAGCCAGAAGAGATTCTATCGACCAGCGTGCGGCCAACTACTTTCCGCCGGCGCGATTTCATCGGCATCGCCATCGGCGTCGCGGTGCTTGGCGCCATCGGCGTCGTGCTTCCCGACGTCTGGGTGTCGAACGCCATCTTCGCCGGGATCGAGGCGATGGTGGTGATCGGTCTGGTGCTTCTGACCGGCTTCTCGGGTCAGCTCTCGCTCGAACAGTCCGCCTTCATGATGATCGGCGCCTATGACTCGGCCTATCTCACGGTACGCTCGGGCTGGCCGCCGATCGTGGCCTTGCTGGTCGGCGCCGCCGCGTCGGCGATCGTGGCCCTGGCGATGGGCCGCATCATTTTCCGGCTGCGCGGCTTCTATCTGTCGATGGCGAGCCTGGGCTTGTTGATGATCGCATTGACGTTCGCCCGCGAATGGTCCGGCGTCACTGGGGGGCCAAGCGGGTTTGTCGGCATCGATTCTTTTTCGCTGTTCGGAATCCGGCTCGGCAGCGACATCGCGGTCTACTACACCGTCGCCGCATTCGCGGTGATCGCGCTGCTGTTCGGCATGAACATCGCGCGCTCGCGCATTGGGCGGGCGCTGCTCGCCATCCGCTCCAACGAGTCCGCCGCCCGCGCCTGCGGGGTTGACGTCGTCGGATTGAAGATGCGCATCTTCGCCTTCAGTGCCGCAACCGCCGCCGTCGGCGGCAGCCTTTACGGCCACTACCTCAGCATCATCAATCCGGCGCCATTCGGCTTGGACGCGACGATCCAGCAGCTCACCGCGCTGACCGTCGGCGGTTTCCTGTCGCTTTGGGGCGCGTTCGCGGGTTCGTTGCTCACCGTGGCCCTGCCGCAGCTTATCGGCTGGGTCAGCGGCTCGGCGGAAAGCCAAGTGATCGCCGGCATCGAATACATCCTATTCGGCGTCCTGCTGATCGGCATCGTGATGATCCAATCTAATCCGGTGCTGCACCGACTGCGCACCCAGTTGAGCCGTCGCGGCGCCGGCGCCGCGCCAGAGGCAGCGGAGCGCGCGTCATGACCGAGCCAGTGCTGACGGTCGCGAACTTGTCGGTCCATTTTGGCGGACTGCGCGCGGTAAGCGATGTCAGTTTCGCGGTCGCGGAGAACGACATCGTGGGTTTGGTCGGTCCCAACGGCGCCGGCAAGACCACCATCTTCAATGCGATCTTCGGCATGATCGCACCGACATCGGGCCGGATCCTATTCCGCGGCCGCGACATCACCGGCCTCGCGCCCGAAAACGTCGCCGAGGCCGGCATGACGCGCACCTTCCAGAACGTGCGCCTCTTCGGCGAATTGTCGGTGCGCGAGAACGTGATGATGGGCGCCTACAGCGCCGGCCGCTGCGGGGTCTTCGCTTCGATCGCGCGCGTCGGCCGCCATCGCCGCCTCGAAAAGCTCGCGGCTGAGCGCGCCGATCATTGGCTCGCGCGCCTCGGCCTCTCGGCCTATGCCGATGTCCTCGCCACCGCCCTCCCGCTCGGCCTGCAGCGCGTCGCCGAAGTGGCGCGGGCGTTGGCGGGCGAGCCGCGTCTGATGCTGCTCGACGAGCCAGCGGCGGGCCTCAACGAGGTTGAGAAGGACCGGCTCGCCGATCTGCTCGCGACCGCCGCCGCGGAAAGCGGCTGCACGCTGTTGCTGGTCGACCACGACATGCATCTCGTCATGGGTCTGGTCAAGCGTGTAATCGTCCTGGATTTCGGCCGCAAGATTGCCGACGGCACGCCGGCGGCGGTCACGCGTGACTCCGGCGGTGATCGAAGCCTATCTCGGCACCTGACATGCTGAAAATTCGTGACCTTCATGTCGCCTACGGCAATATCCAGGCGCTCCGCGGCATCGATCTCGACGTCAACGACGGCGAGATCGTCGCCATTCTTGGCCCGAACGGCGCCGGCAAAAGCACGCTGATCAAGACGATCATCGGCGTCCTTCCCTGCCGGCGCGGCAGTATCGCGTTTCAGGGCGGCGCGATCGACGCGACGACGACGGTGCGGCGCATCCGTCTTGGCCTTGGCACGATTCCGGAAGGACGACAGCTTTTTCCCGGCATGAGCGTGCGGGAGAATTTGATTCTCGGGGCCTACGCGCAATTGGGCTTGCTGATTCCGGCCGCGCTGGATGAGGCGCTGGAACGAGTCTTCGGCATCTTCCCGCGATTGCGCGAGCGCGCAAACCAACTTGCCGGCAGTCTGTCCGGGGGCGAGGCGCAAATGGTCGCGGTCGGCCGCGCGCTGATGTCGCGGCCGAAGTTGCTGTTGTGCGACGAGCCGTCGCTGGGGCTGGCCCCGCTGTTGGTGCGCGACGTGCTCGCGACGCTATCGCGCTTGCGCGATGCCGGCATCACCGTCTTGCTCGCGGATCAAAATGCACGATCGGTCCTGCGCATGGCCGATCGTGCCTATGTGCTCGACACCGGCCGCGTGGTCGCGTCTGGGCCGAGCGCCGGCTTGGCCAACGATCAACGGCTGTGGGAGGCCTATCTCGGCAGCGGCATCGACGGGAGGCCCTGAGGGAGCGACGCGGTGTGTAGGGCGACCTAGGAGGCGGGGCGTGAGCGGTCGGCGTGATCGACGAGCCGCGTTCCGCCGTGGTGCACGCCGGGGTGTTGGCGTGACGTTTGCCGTTCAGCACTGGCGCCGGCGGCCCGGGCCTTGCGATCGGGCTGCCGATGGACACGCGCCGCGGCGGCGCGAGGGTGATGAAGAGCCCGATTGCGATGCAGCCGCTCCACGACGTGCCGCCCCCCGGCGCCCGTCCGACCGTGCGTTCGATGCGCGTCGCGGCGGCCGTGCGGCGGCTGCGCGCCGGCCCGGTCCGGCGTCGCTAGCGATGCCGTTGCGCCGCCGGCCGGCGCCGGCTGCTTTGTCGCCACGGCGGGCGGCGGCAGCGGCTGCGCGGCGATGGGCGAGGTGCGATCGCCGGCGGTGTCGGCTTTGGTTGGGCGCACCGGCTGCGGCGCGATGGCGATCAGCGTCCGGGCGTAATCGTAAAAGCGGCGGTTGTTGTCGAGCGCCGCATCGTCGAGATCGCCGTGAGAGGCCTCGCGTGCCGCGTCGTCGTTGCCTGCGAGCCCGAGCACCAGGGCCAGATTCTCGCGCGTGCGTGAGGTCGCGCCGGTTTCGCCGGCCAAGGCGCGCAGCAGGTCCTCGGCTTCCGCGAAATCGCCGGTCATGGCGAGTGACAAAGCGAGATTGTTGCGTAGTCCCGTGTCTTCCGCATATTGGCCGAGGCCGGTCCGGTAGGATTGCTGTGCCTCGCGGTGGCGGCGGAGCTGGTCGAGCGCGACGCCGCGGTCGTTCCATAGGACCGCGCTCGTCGCGCCCTTCTTGAGGGCAAGATCGAAATAGGCGAGCGCCTGCTCGGGATGGTGCTGCACGAGAAAGATCCGGCCCAGCCCGACATAGGCCGTCGCGTCCTCGGGCGCCGCGGCGATCGCGGCGCGATAATCGCGTTCGGCCTCGGGCAGTGCGCCCGTCGCGAATTCGCATCCCGCGGCACCGATCCGCGCGGCGATCTCGTCCTTCGGATTGCTTTCGCCGGCGAGCCGGTAGAAGCGGATCGCGGCCGCGCAATCGCCGGCGTCGCGCGAGGCATCGGCGACCTTCAACATCGCCTGGTCCTTGTGGGGAAGATCGGACAGGCTCTGGAGACCGTCGGCAGACAAATGAAACGAACCGCAGCCCGCCAAGATCATGACCGTCGCGGCCGCCAACATTCTGGTGGCCCCGCGAAACGCGCGCCGCGGCATGCTCATTGACTGGCTCCTGTCGATTTCGAGGACGCATTCTCCAGTGGCTTCACCTTGTCGGTCTGCAACCGGCGGATCGCCGCGGTCGTGATGACGCCGTCGGTTTCGCCGCCGTCCTTACCCCGAACCAGATCGTGCGGATCGGCCACCTGAAGACCGAACATCGACATCGTCGCGCAGCCCCAATCGCTGCTGATCGTGTTCTCGCTGTCGATCAGGTTGAGGTGACCGGTCTGGGGACAATTGGGCAGCACCGCGACATAGGTCCTGGCGGTAAGTTCGACGGTCTCACGATGCGACCGCTTCCCGGCCGGCGGCGTCACAAGAATGTTGCCGCCGCCATATCCCAAAGCGAGGGCGTGGCGGACGACGAGATCGGCCGCCGGCGCCGCCGCCGCGACGACCAAATGGACGGTCCCCGGCCGACCGTCGGCGGCGTCGGCAAGAAACGTGTCGATGCGGGCCCAATCGGCATCGCCGATGTCGCCGTCCGTCAGACTCACCGAGAGGTGGCGCTGCTGTTCGCGCACCGTGACCACTGGCGCCGATTTCGGCATGGGGCTGGTCAGGTTGCCCATGTCGCTCGTGGACGGCTCGCAGGCGGCGAGGACGAGCGCGATCGTCAGCGGCGTCAGCCGCGCCAGTGGCCAAGTCATGATTTGCGTTCCCATCATTCGATGTCGAATCCGGCGGTACCGAGGAGATGCGGAGGCGCCACCTGCGGACCTTGGTCCGCTTGGGGCAATGCCCCGAGCTTGCCGCCGGGATGGGGCGACGCGACGTAGCCCTTGAAGATGCGCTCGAGATCGGTCGCGGCCCGCCACGGATCGGTCGGCAGCCGGATCGCCTTGGGATCGTCGATCGGTTTGACGATGAACGGTGTCACGATGATTAGCAGTTCGGATTCGTTGCGCTGGAACTGGGTCGAGCGGAACAGCGCGCCCAGCACCGGCAGATCGCCCAATCCGGGGAATCGCTGAACGTCGTTATTGGAATTGTTTTGCAGCAGTCCGGCGATGGCAAAGCTTTGGCCGCTGCCGAGTTCGATCGTAGTGTCGGCACGGCGCACGGTCAGGGCCGGAATTTGCAAACCACTGATCGTGATGGCGCCTTGCGACGAGATTTGGCTGACTTCGGGCCGGACGCGCAGACTGATATGGTTGGGCGTCATTACCGTCGGCACGAAATTCAGGCTGACACCGTAGGATTTGAACTCGATCGTGGTGACACCCAGCGCCTGCGACACCGGTACGGGAAACTCGCCGCCCGCGAGGAAGCTCGCAGTCTCGCCGGAGATCGCGGTGAGCGTGGGCTCGGCGAGAATCGTCACCAAGCCTTCCTCGGCCAGCGCGTCGATCACCCCGTTGATGCTCCCGCCCGAGGTATTGAATCCGCCGAGGATCGATCCCGGCTGCCCGGCGCCTTGCAGCGGCGTCGCCGGAATGAGCGACCCGCTCGCATCCAGCAAGGTGCGGCCGGTATAGATTCCATACGCGAAATTGCCCGCGCGCATCATGGCGTTCCAGTTGATGCCGAGCTGTTTGGTGATGGTACGGGACACTTCGGCAATGCGAACGCGCAACGTGACCTGCACCGAGCCGCGCACCTTGACGCGGTCGTCGATCACCGCCTTTTCCGGGGCGTTCTCGGCGGCACTGCGCTGCGCCAGCTCGGCGGTTGCGGCATTGACGGCGCTGCCCTCGACCACCAGCCCGTTGGCGGTTCCGCCGACGTGAATATCGCCGGCGCCCGGCGTTGCGTGGGTGAGTTGTTGGGCGCGGCCGGTGGGGTTGTCGACCTCGACAGCGATCGCGCGCAGCAGCACGCCATTGGCGCCGAGCACGTAAAGATCGGTTCGGCCGGCCTTCTTGCCGTAGAGGAAGATGTGATCGCCATGGACGACCTGGACGTTGGCGATGGCAGGGTCGGCGATGAAAAGATCCTTCGCCGGCGCCGGCAGCACGATCATCTTGGCCTGCGACACATCGAGCGCGACAGCGGTCTTTTCTGGCGCCATCGTTGTGCCGGCATCGTCATCTCGCGGGCGCATTGCTTTTGCCCCAGGCCGGGATTGCGACCGCGAAGGCGAGCAACAGGGCGCAAATCCGGCACAGCGCCGTCATCGCGGCACGCTTTCGATTTTGTCGCCGCGATAGATGTGGAGCTGCGGCCCGGACGCGCCGTCGTCGCCGTGCTTGCGCCCCGTGTCGGCGGGCGGAGGACTGCCCACCCGGCCCATGACTGCCGCGGCCCGCGACAAATCCTTGGCCCATACGGCCGGAATCAGCGTCGAACGGCCGGCATTGTCGTCGCCGGACACCATCTCGGTCTGCACACCGCGAATCGCCAATGCGAGTTCGCCCAATTTGGCGCCGACATCGATCTCTTCGGCCTGAACGGCGGTGACCTCAAGCGTTACCGTCTGCGCCGGATGGGCGTCCTTCGACGGGTCGTTGCCTGTTCGCATGCGCTGATCGACCGCGATCACGCGCAGATCGGTGACAATGGTTTCGGCCACCGATCGATGACCGAGATCGTTCTGCAGTCCGGCAAAGGTCTGGACCAGAACGACGTCGACACGATCGCCCGGCGCCACCAGGCCGGCGTTGCCGGTGACGACGTTGACCGACATGGTGACGGCGCGCATGCCCGGGCGCAGCACCGCAGCCAGGAAGCCGGCGTCGCCCGGTTTCACCATCTCGCCGCGGACGAGCGGATCGCCTTCATCGAAGCGCGCGCGACACCGCGCCCGCTATTTCCGCGAAAACACTGCGGTCGGCGAGCATTTGGTCCTGGGGATTCGGCGCGATCGGCCGGACGAAATCGCCGCCCCTGGGGTGGCCGGACTTGACCGGCGCGAATTCCAAATCTTGCAGCGCGATCAACGTGCCGGTCGGGATCGCGCGGGCTGCGACCACGATCATGGTCGGTGGCGGCGGTGCCGGCGTCGCGACTGCCTGCGAGGTCGGTTTCGAGCTGCCGAACACGCCGAGGAGCGTGCAGGCGATGACGAGGAGACCGCCGCTCAGAAGCCCGAGAACAAGAAGGATCATGCGAACGAACATTGTGCCGGCTCGATTGTCTCTTGGCTTGCAATCCGGACCACCTGGTGGCGCCAATCGCGCCGTCGCGACCGCGGACTCAAGTGGGTGGCCGACATCGGGGAAAAATTGCCGGCATACCGACATTTACGGCGCGAACATTAAAGCCAACTTAAATAAGTAAATTTTCCTATCTTTTGTTCTTTTGTGCTCGCCGCGGGACTGCAATGTCGGCATTCCCTTAAACTTCCTTGATCCAGATCAATGTTCGGCTGTTGCGGGAAACGAACATACTACCTATTGGATCGAGGGCGTCGGGCGGTCAGACGAACGATTTCGGAAAGAAACATCATGGAATTAAAGGTTAAGCCGATTATGCCGAACTTTGGCGCCGAGATTTCCGGCGTCGATCTCACCGCGCCGCTCGACGAAGACACGAAACGGGCCGTTCGTGCCGCCCAGGACAAATACGGCGTTACCGTCTACCGGAACACCGGCCTCACCGACGAGACCCACATCGCGTTCAGCCGAATTTTCGGGCATCTCGAACTGGCGCCCGACATGCCGGGGCGTCACCGCCGTCATGGCTATCGCGAACTCTTCGACGCCAGCAATCTCGACGCCGAGGGCCGGATCATCGACGACGAGCTGATCCGGCTGCACAAGATGGGCGATCGGTTGTGGCATACGGATTCGTCCTTCATGGAAATCCGTTCGGCGCAATCGCTGCTGCTGTGCCATGAGGCGCCGCCGATCGGCGGACCAACCTGGTTCGCCGACGCGCGCACGGCCTATGAGGATCTGCCGCAAGCCACGAAGGAGAAAATCGAGGCGCTGTCGGCGCGGCATTCGCTGTGGTGGTCGCGCCGGGCGGCCGGCTATCCGCTCACCGAGGAAGATGTCGATGCCCGGCCGCATGCCGTCCATCCGCCGGTGCATGTTCATAACGGGTCAGGCCGCAAGTCGCTCTACATCGCTTCCCATGCCCGCGACATTGTCGGTATGCCGAAGGACGAGGGAAGGGCGCTGCTTCGCGAGCTGCTCGCGTTCGCGACCCGGCCCAAATACGTGTTCGCGGTGACGTATCGGCCCGGCGACCTGGCGATCTGGGACAATCTCTCGACGTTGCACCGCGGTGGCGAATACGACGCGGTCAACCACCGGCGCGACATGCGGCGCACGACCGTGCGGGAAGGGAATCCGCCGGCGGTGGGTGACGATCCGTTCACGGATTTGTTCAATGCGTCGGGCGTCACGGCTTACAACGCCTCCGCCTCGACCCGAAGCGCACAAACGGCAACCAGCTAAATTTTGGGGGCGGCGTCGCCCCCGGTTTGAAGCCAGCCGCTTGCCGGTCAGCCGCGGTCCCAGACCAGGATGGAGTAGCCGTCGCGACCGGACAATCGAACCACCGCATGCCGGTCGAATAGGGCGCCGTGAGGACCGGCCGCACGCGCCTCGACGGTCACGGTGCCGGCGCCGCTATAGATCGTGATGCGCGGTACGAGCAGCGCATAGATCTCTGACGTCATGCCGAGCACGAGGCTCAGTTCTTCCATCGTCTCGAACGGTTGGAACGGCGGCGCGTAGTCGAGCCCGGCGCCACGATAACGTTCGCGCCATGCCTCGACGGCGCCCCGGCTGGCGTCACCGCCGCGCCACGCGACAATGGCAGTCGTCAATGACTGTGCCTGATCCTTTTGCACGCCGAGCGATTGCAACAGCTGCATCAGTTGGTCGGGGACGGCGTTATTGATGTTGACCTTGCCGCGGTCGTCCGTGATTGCGACGGTAACTCGGATCTGGCCGACGAGGACCGCATGCGGGGCGCCGTCGGCGTCCCATCCGGCTTCGTTCCGCATCAAGCGAAAAATGACCTGTTCGACGGCGCCGTCGGCCGCGGCTTCCGCGGCGGCGGCGTCACGGAGGTTCGCGGCGATCAGGGTCTCGCGCCGTCCCAGCGCAGTGACTTGCACCGCGATCAACGCCGCCAGCGCAAGCGCCCACAAGACGATCAGCAGGGCGAAACCGCGCGACCGGATCAGCCCCGGCGCGGAAGGGCGCTCAGTGTTCACCGCGCAGGCGGATGTTCGGATCAGCCGATCCGGTCGGCATCAGCGTCTTCAACTGTTGCGGCACCAACGCCGACGCGTTGAGCGAGCGCCGCAAATCCTCGCTCAGATTCTGCACCGCGCGCTGATCGTAATCGACATGCGGCGTCAGCAGCACCAAAAGCTCGGTGCGGACGCGCAGATTGTTCTGATTGCCGAACAACGTGCCGATCAGGGGAACGTCCTTGACATAAGGCAGGCCGCCATTCGTTCGCGAATCATTGTCGCTGATCAGGCCGGCGAGGCCGATGGTCTGGCCGTCATGCACGACGACGCGGCTCTTCACCGAGCGGTCGGCGAAGGTCGGCGAGCCGATCGTCGACGTTGTGGTCGTGACGGGCTGGCTCACTTCCTGTGCGATGTCGAGCGTCACCAGCCCGCCGGAATTGACCCGCGGAATCACCTGCAGAATCACGCCGGTCGTTTCGTAGGAGATGCTGTTGACGATCGGCGCGCCAGCGGCGGAGGCGCCGGAGAGGATGGATGCGGTCTGCGTCAGATAGGGCACTTGGTCGCCAACCTCGATCGTCGCCGTCTCGTTGTCGAGCACGGTGATCTGCGGCGACGAAAGCACGCGGACATTGGTCACGGCTTGCAACGCGGACAAGGTGTATTGCGCGGCCCCCGCCGCTTTCGCCAGAACGAAGCCGGGGAAATTCGCCGACAACGGCAGCCCGGTGGAATTTTCGCTCAGAATGGCGCTCAAACCGCCATTGTGGAAATAGAATTGCAGCCCGTATTGGAGTTGGTCGTTCAGATCGACTTCGGCGATCACGGCATCGATCTCCACCTGCAGCGGCAGAATGTCGATCTTGTTCAGCATCGCGTCGATCATCTTGTATTCTTGCGGCGTCGCGTAGATCAGCAGCGCGTTGTTGGTGCGATTGGCGATGATGCGGATCATCTCCTTGCTCGGCGCTTTCTCCGGCGTCGATAGAGCTTCGGTGGCCGGCGCGGCGGCGTTGGCCTGACGGTTGGATTGATCGCCGCCCGCGCCGGTCGCCGTCGAGGTCACGCCGGTGCCGGTCGATGAGGTGCCGCCGCCGGCCGCGCCCACCGTTCCACCGCCGCCCATACCGCCGCCGCCCATACCGCCGCCGGCGCCAATGCCGCCGCCGAACGTCCCGCCACCGCCTCCGCCGCCGCCACCTTGCGACAGTTGCAGTCCCGGCACCGTGCTGCCGAGGCGCCGTGTGTCGCTTTGCCCGTCGATGTGACATTGTCGGGCGTGAACGCGCGCTGGAGCACGTTTTCCAGGTCGCCGCTCTGTCCATTACGGACATAGTAGACGTGCCAGGCGCGAACCGTTTGCTGACTTACGCGATCCACCAGCGCGAAGATGCGCCGTACATCGTCGATGTAACGCGGCTGCGAGGAGATCACGAGCACCGCGTTTACCCGATCCATCGGAACGATGCGAACGAGACTGGCAAGCGCGCCTTTCTCGCCGGTCAACAGCGCCTTGTTCAGCTCGTCCGCGACCTTTTCGGGGTCGTCCGAGCTTATCGGGAACAACGCGAACGATTTGCCGGCAAGCATGTCGGTGTCGAAGGCACGGGCAACCTGTTCCAGCGAATTTCGGGTTACCGCGTCGCCGGTGATTACGAGGACATTGCGCGACGGGTCCGGGACGATCTTGCTGCCGGGCGTCAGGAACGGCTCCAACACGGTGGCGAGATCGGCGGCCGAAGCGTAGCGGAGCGGCACCACCGCGGTGCCGGCGCCGACCTTGTCCGCGCCGACCAGATTGGGCGACAACGCGGTGACCGCGTTTCCAGTCACGCGATAGACGCCACCGACAACGCTGAGCGCCGCGCCGTTCTGAGCCAGCACAGTGCCCAGCAGCTCGATCGCCTTTTCGCGCGACACCGGGCCGGCGGTTTGAATCGTTCCGGTTCCGTGCACGGCGGGATCGATTGTGTATGTGACCTTGAGCAGGCGGCCGAGCACGGTGCGCGCGATCTCGCGCACGTCGGTGTCGACAAAGTCCAAAGTGACCTCGCCTGCGCCGGCCTCGGACCGCGGCGCGGTCTCCGCGTTGGTCTTGACGCCGGGCGCGACCGCGGGCTGCGGCGTTGGCGGCCGCTGGGCGATGACCGGGCCGCTGACGCGCGGGGTAGCGGCGCCTTCGCCGTTTTGCGGCGCGGGCGATAACGGCTGCAGTACCTCGTTGATTTCCTTCTGGCAGCCGGCCACGCCGACCATCACCATCACTGCAAGTGCCAATCGGAAAAAAGTCATGATCGAATCATCACGGTGTCAAGATGACGCGTCGGTTCGGCGGCGCCGGAGGGGTCGGGCGTCGTGGCACCGGCGAAATCGAGTGCGAGACATGCTCCAGGGTCGGATCGGGCAACGGCCGCAAATGTTCCGGTCCGTCCGGTCCACTGAGCACGATTTCGTCGATTCCGATAGCCTGGATTTTCCGACCGTCGACCGTGTCGCCGACCCCAATCACGATCGGCTTACCGCCATCGCGCGGCTGAAAGATTGCGAATTTGGTATCCATGATCGTCACAATGCCGGCGAGACGTGGCAAATCGATTACAGGCGCGTCGCCGGTCTCGGCCGCCGCCGGCTGGTAGGGGCGCCTCCCGGCGGCGAACAGCGGCCGGGCCAGAATTTGCGCTGCGAGCGCCGGCGCCGGTGCTGCTGACGCGGTTGTGGGCGAGGCGGCGAGACCGTCGGGTTGCGGCGCGGCAATCGAGGCGGCATCGGCATCGTCGCCGATGCCGCCCCACAATTCGAACGCGATCGCCGCTGCCAGGACCAGGGCGCCGCCCATCAATACCAATGGGAGCGATGCGCGGTTCACGTCCGTTGATCCCCCCGGCGAAAGCCGTAAATCGTCAAGCGTGTAAGAGTATGGGCCCCATTTTGTTGGCTTAGGCCTCGAATTTGCAGTTCATCGACCAGAAGCGGCGGCGTCGATTGATCGATGCGGGCGAGGAAGCCGACCAATGCCTCGTATTTACCGGAAACATTGATCTTGAGCCCGATGCGGCGCACCGCACCGACATTCTGTACCGGGGCGCTTTCGGCGCTGAGCAATTCAATGCCCGTCGCCGATGCCGCTTTGGTCAGCATTTCCTGCAAACCGGCGGCTGCGAGCGCATCGGATGCCCCGTCGAGCAATAGGCTCGGTGGACTTGCCGCGCCAGCGCGCTTCGCGGCTTCCGCGCGCAACAGCGGCAGCGTCGCTGCCACCGCGGTCATCTTCGCGGCCAGTGCGCGGCGCTGCGCCAGTTCATCCATGCGATCTTGATAGAGACCCGCCAGCGGCGCGATCGCGCCGAGCCACACGATCAGGGCCGCGACCAGCAAAATTGCCAGTGCGAGCAGTCGACCCGGCCAGCCCGTCGGCAACGCCATCCCTAGTTCCTCATCTCGACGGATATCGTGAAGACGTCGACCTTGCCGTCTTCGGCGCGCGTGACTGGGGCGGCAAACTCGGGGTTCTTGAACGCCGTACCCTTCGACATGTCGCCGATCAGATAGGACGCCGCCTTCGATTGGCCGCTGATAAGGAGCTTGCCTTGTGAAAATTCGAGCGTGCTAAGCCAGGTATCGTCGGGGATCGCGGCCGTCAACGCGGCCAACATGCGCAGCGGATCGCCGAACGCGACACGTTGCGCCGCTAGCGCCTCGACTTGTCGGCGATCGTCGACGGCATGCCGCCGCAAGCGATCTACCGCCTCGACCGTAGGTCGCAGGGCGTCGATTTCCTGATCGGTGTGATCGAGCGCAATGCTTTGCTGCAAAAATGGCACAGACGATCGCCGCGATTCCCAGGACGGCGCATGTCCATGCCAGCGCCGTGGTTGCGACGCTACGGCGCCGCGCTTCGCCATGATCGAGGGCGATGACGGTGCGTCGCCCATCCTGGCCGGCGCCGATAAGCGCCGTCGGTTTCAGCGCTGCACGCGACAAGACGGCCACCGTGTCGGCGATCTGCGCCTTCGCTACCATGGAGAGGCGCACGGTGAGAAGGCGCTTGGCACGGTCGCGCTGTTCCGGCTCGCCCTTCCAGTACACTTCGTCGGCGGCGAAGGGCGTCTCGCGATCCATCGCCAGGGCAAGCACTTGGTCCAGCTCGCGTTCTGCGGCAAGCGGCAGCACCAGCCGCTTTTCGAGGACTGCGTCCAGCGGCACTTCAAGCAAGGTTTCCGGCGTGCGTCCCAGAGTTGCGGCAGCACGTTTCAATGCTCGTAACCCGTCGCTATCGAGCGTGATCCGGCCGAGCCGCTCGGCGTGACCGCGCCGCTCGATCCGCGCCGTCACGGTGGCCGGCGAATCCTGCTTGGAGAAGTCCGGTGCGATGATGAGAACGGCGTTGGCGGATTTGGTCGCGCCACGCCGCACGCTCGGGATCAACTCCCGCAGCTGCTCCAGCCACCAGTCCCAAAATGCACGCGCAACCGAACCAATCACTTAACGCCTCTCATTAGTCATTAATCTATGGCAGTCGGCGAGAAGATGAAAGGCCAGTTGGATAGGGACCATTTTTAATCGAGGGGCTAAAGTTGGCCGGTCGCGCCGTTCATCATTGGGGCGGCGATCAGATCGGGCCAATGCCGCGGGTCGCCCGGCATGAATACGATATGCAGGCGGACCAAGCTCGGGATATTGGCCGAGAACGCCGCCTGCCAGCCGCTCGCTCCATGCGGGCTCGGCCAATAGCTGAACTCGACCGCCCGGACGTTGCGCAGCAATTCCACTTCGGCGGCACGTGGGGTTACCAGAAGAGCGGCATGACGATGCGGCGTCCAGCGCAGCACCAGCCGGTGGTCGGCCGAAACCAACAAGACGAGATCGGCGGCGCGGCGTTGCGCCGGCACCGCGAGCGGCAGGCGGCCGGTGAAGCTCAGCCGGTCGCGTCGGCCGTCGAATTCCCCGTTCCGGACCGGGCTGATGCCGTGCGCCAGCTCGCGCAGGACGCGATCGACGCCATCCAATTCCGCCGTGGCATCCAACTGGCGCGCCTGGCTGTCCCAGCTTTTAATGCCGTAGCGCACGCCCTGCACGACACCGACCATAATCAATCCGAGCACGGTCAACGCGACCAGCAATTCCAGCAGGGTGAAGCCGTTACGCCGCCGCGTCATTGGCTCAGCACCCCCAGCCGATCGCTCGTCAACGTCACCGAGCGCAGGCCACCGCCGTCGGCCCACGAAATCGTCACTGCGACCCGATACAGCATCGGCGTCGGCCGCGGCGGCGGACCCGTGGTTGCCTGTTGCGGCACCGCGAACGGACGGATGTCGAGCCGCCACCGATAGCCGTTGCCGTCATCGCCCTGGCCGGGACCGGCCAAATTTTCGAACCCGGCGGCTAGTCCCGCCAAATGCGAACGCGCTCGGGACAGCGCTTCCTCATAGCGGTCGGAATGATGAACCGCGGCGACGCCAAAGCCCGTCGCGCGCATCATCGCGGCGAGCGAAATTGCGACGATGGCGAACGCGATCAGCACTTCGAGCAGGGTGAAGCCGCCCGGGCGCCGGGAGCTAGCGCGCATTGGCGACCGTTACGCGGCCCGTGATCCAGTTGACGGCGACCGCCAAGCGCTGCGCGCCCGCGGCGAGATCGACGCGGCCGCCGGTCGAGCTGCCGTCGGGCTCGAATCGGATCGCTACGGTGCCGTCCCTGCTGATATCGCCATCGGCCAGCACGATCCCAACGGCGGCATTGGCTGGGAACCATTTGACCGTGCCGTCGACGCCACGCCAATCGCGGTGCGTCGCATCGATCTCGACAATGACGGTGCGATTGCGCGCGATGGCGGACGAACGTGCCTGGCGCAAACCCGCGGCCAATTCGTTGGCCGCGGCGCGAAGCGTAAGGCCCGGGCTCGGTCCGCTGATGCGCGTAACGAAAAGCGTCAGCACCAGCCCCAGGATGACGAACACCACGACCAGTTCAAGCAGCGTGAAGCCGGCCTCGCCGCCACGCGGCCGTGACGTCTCATCCCGCCAGATCATTGAGAACTCAGCATGGCAAGGATCAGCGAACCCACTATGGTCGCGACCAGTCCGCCCATCACGATGGTGATCGCCGGGACCAGCAGCGCGACCAACCGCTGCACCGTCTGGCGCGAGCGCTCCTCAAGGATGTCGGCGGCCCTGAGCGCCATCGGCGCAAGCTGCGCGTTTTCCTCGCCCAGCCGCAGCAGATGCGTGGCGCGGCTCGGGAACACGCGCTTGCCTTCGAGCGCGCGAGCCAAGCCGGCACCGCTTCTCGCGGTGGCGATCGCACCGTCGATCGCCTGGATCACGGCGAGGTTGCCGACGGTCTGCTGAATGATCCCCAGCGCGGCAATTAGGGGGACGCCATTGGCGACCAGCGTGCCGAGCATGCGGCAAAACCGTGCGGCGTTGCTTTCGCGGAGCAGGGAACCGACGACCGGTATGCGCAGCGTCAGGCGATCGACCGGCAGACGAATGCGACGGTCGCGCAGTACCCGCGGCACCAGCAGCGCCAACAACAGTATTGCGATGACGACATAAGGCCAGGCGATGCGGATGAAATCGCCGAAACCGAGTAATAGGCGGGGCAGGGTCGGCATCTGCGCGCCGGTTTCGCGGAACAACGGCTCGAATTGCGGCAGCACGTAACCGATGAGCATGAGGACCGAGACGATCGCGGCGACCGTCAGAATCGCCGGATAGATCAGCGCCGATTTGACCGTGCGGACCAGGCTGCGCTCGCGGTCCATCATGTCGGCAAGCCGCGTCAGCGTGTCGCCCAGCGTGCCGCCGGTTTCGCCCGCCCGGATCAGCCCGATATGAAGGCGCGGGAAATTCGCCGGCGGCTCGGCCAAGGCCTGATGCAGCGGACTGCCGCCGCGCACCTTGTTGCGCACCGTCTCCATGATGCGGCGAAGACGCGGGGTCGCGGCGGTCTCGACGATGAAGCGCAACGCGCGGTCGACATCCTGTCCCGCCGACAACATCGTCGCCAATTCGCGCAAGACCAGGGTGATGTCGTCGCGGCTGAGGCCGCGGCGGCCGAAGAGGTCGGCCGACAGCGCCGTGCCCAGACCGGCCTGCCAGCCCGCCGGCTTGGCCCGCACCGGGATGCTGCCATCGCGCTGCAGGCGCTCGATCACGCTCGCGGCGTCGGGCGCGTCCATCATGCCGCTGCGGAGTTGGCCGCCGGGATCGATCGCGGTGAAGCGGAAATTCGGCACGCGTCAGGTCTCCGCGCGGATGCTGCGAGTTACTTCCTCGATGGTGGTGATGCCGGCCAATGCCGCGTCGAGTCCGGCATCGAACATGGTCTTCATGCCGGCCCTGACGGCGGCGCGCTCGATCGCGGTGTGGTCCGAACCGGTGAAGATCAGATGCTCGATCTCCTCGTTCGGCAGGAGCAGCTCGGCGATCGCCAGTCGCCCGCGATAGCCGGTGTGGCGGCAATGCGCGCAGCCGACCGGATGATAGAGCATGATCGGGCGCTGATTGGTGCGGCGGCCGAGATCGACGCGGGCGATCAACTCGTCGGGCGCCGCGATCTCCTTGCGGCAATGCATGCAGAGGCGCCGCACCAGCCGCTGCGCCAGCACGCCCTTCACCACGGCGGTGATGAGATAATCCTCGAGCCCCATATCGCGCAGCCGCGTCACCGTGGCCGCGGCGGAGTTGGTGTGCAGCGTCGAGAGCACGAGATGGCCGGTCAGCGACGCCTGCACCGCGATCTGCGCGGTCTCGAGATCGCGGATTTCGCCGACCATGATGACGTCGGGATCGTGCCGCATGATCGAGCGCAGCAGCGACGCGAAGGTCAGGCCGATCTGCGGCTTGACCTGGATTTGGTTGACGCCCGAGAGTTGGTATTCGATCGGATCCTCGACGCTGACGATTTTTCGTGCGACGGCGTCCAGGCTGGAGAGGCCGGTGTAAAGTGTCGTCGTCTTGCCGCTGCCGGTCGGGCCGGTGACCAGCACCATGCCGTTGGGCAGATCGAACAGAGTTTTGAGCTTGCTGGTGATCGTGTCGGCCAGGCCCAGCTTGGCGAAATCGAACTCGACGGCGGTTCGGTCGAGGACACGCAGCACGACGGTCTCGCCGTGCATCGACGGCAGCGTCGAGACGCGGAAGTCGACGTCGATGCCGCGTACCGCCAGCTTCAGACGCCCATCCTGCGGCAGGCGCCGCTCGGCGATGTCGAGGTGCGACATGATCTTGATGCGCGACACAATGGCGGCGGCAAGGCTTTTCGGCGGCGCCTCGGCTTCATGCAGCACGCCGTCATAGCGGAACCGCAGCCAGAGGCGGTCTTCCAGCGGCTCGATGTGAATGTCCGAGGCTTGAGTTTCGACGGCGTGCGCGACGATCTGGTTGACGAGGCGGATGACCGGGGCCTCGCTGGCAAGGTCGCGCAACCGCTCAGCGTCTTCCTCCATCGGTTCCGCGGCGTCCGGATCGGTGGCGCGCACCGGCGCGGAGTCCGGATAAAGGCGGTTGAGCGCGGCATCGAGATCGATCGGCAATGCAACCTCGACCGTGACCGGCAGCCCTGTCGCCACCGACGCGGCGCGCAGCGTGAAATTGTCGAGCGGATCGGCCATCGCCAAGACCAGTGCGCCGTCCCTGACCGCCGCCGGCAGCGCGCGCGCCTTGCGCAGAAATTTGGGCCGCAAGCGCTCGGGCAGAATTGGTTCGAGCGGAAAGCGGGTCGGGTCCGCCAACGGGACCTGCAACAATTCGCTAAAGCAGTTAGCGATGGTCCGCTCGCTCACCAGGCCGAGCTGCATCAAGACGGAGTCCAGGCGCTGCCCCGATTCCGCGGCCACCCGGCGCGCCCGTTCCATGGTTTTGGCATCCGCGAGGCCGCGCGACAGCAGGAGCTCGTCCAAGGCCACGATCGGATCGGCGATGACGTCGGCAGTCAAGAAAATCCTATCCTTCGAGACCTCGCGTCCCGATTGTTTCCGGCGAACTTGCCGACAATACTTCCGATAAGGCGCGCATCCGCAAGTTAATTTCCATTGCGACCGGCTGGAGACAAATTGTTGCAGGAATTGTTACCGATCATTGCTGCCCCGTTTGTCGGCAGTTTTCTCGGCCTGGTCGTGCGGCGATTGCCGACGGGCGAGAATATAGCTGCCGGCCGCTCGCGCTGCGATCATTGCGGCACCGCGCTGACCGCCCGCGACTTGGTACCAGTTTTGAGCTGGGCTTGGACCGGTGCCCGTTGCCGTCATTGCGGCGCTCGGCTCGGTTGGTTTTATCCCGCTATCGAGCTCGCTGCCGTTGCCGTCGCGGTCGCTTGCGCCATCGCCGACGCCGATGATCCGTTCCGATTGTGGCTCGACTGCATGTTGGGCTGGACACTATTGACGATCGCCTGGATCGATATCGAACAGCTGATTTTGCCCGACATATTGACACTGCCGCTGGTGCTGATGGGCTTGGCTGTTACCGCTTGGGAGGCGCCCGACGCTCTCGGCGATCACGCGCTTGCAGCGGCGGTCGGCTATATGGTGTTTCGTGGCATTGCCTATCTTTATCGCGTACTGCGCGGCCGCGAAGGGTTGGGCGAAGGCGACGCAAAATTGCTGGCGGCCTGCGGCGCCTGGCTCGGACTCCTTTCGCTCGATCTGGTGATCCTCGTGGCGGCCGGCATCGGCTTGATCGGCGCGGCCGTCGCGTGGGCTGCCGGGCAACGGCTCGACGTCGCCAGCGCGGTGCCGTTTGGCGCGGCGTTGGCGGCCGCGCTCTTCGCGTTGCGGCTGCTGTAACAAGGCTGCCGTTGACGCGGCGAAGTGGGCACCCGCATAGTGCCGCGTCAAACCATGATGCGTTTCCCCAGCCGCTACCTCCATCCGCGCCGCCGCGAGCGTGGCTTCACGCTGCTGGAGCTGCTGGTCGTGCTTGCCATCCTGGGACTGCTGATCGGGCTGGTGGCGCCGGCGGCGCTACGGCAGCTCGGCAGTGCCAAGCATAAGGTCGCTGTGCAAGCGGTCGAGCGGCTCGCCGGCGTGCTCGATCTCTACAAGCTCGATATCGGCGAATATCCGACCACCGAACAGGGCCTTCAGGCGCTGGTAAAGGCGCCGAGCGGCGTGCGGAACTGGAACGGGCCTTACCTCAAGGGCGAAGGGGTGCCGAACGACCCGTGGGGTCATCCCTATCATTACCGCCGTCCCAGCGATCGTCCCAACCATGACTACGATCTCTATACGTTGGGCGCCGACGATAAACCTGGCGGAACCGGCGAGGACGAAGACGTCTACAACCAGTAGGCCAGTCTTCAATGTTCCTTGACGTAGGGAATGCCGCTGGCGCGAGGCGCCACGGCCTTGCCGATGAATCCCGCGAGCAAAATGACGGTCAACGCATAGGGCAGGGCTTGGATGAATTGCACCGGCACTTCGCCGATGCCCGGGACGTTGACGCCTTGAAGACGGATGGCGACGGCATCGAGAAAGCCGAATAACAGACACGCGCCCGTGGCCGGCCAGGCGCGCCACTTGCCGAAGATCAGCGCCGCCAGCGCGATGAAGCCCTGTCCCGCCGACATGTCGCGCGTGAAGCCGGCATTCTGGGCGATCGAGAGATAGGTCCCGGCGATGCCGGTCAGCAGCCCGCACAGTAGGACCGCACGATACCGCAGCCACGCCACGGAGATGCCGGCCGTATCCACCGCCTGCGGATTCTCGCCGACAGCGCGCAGGCGCAGGCCGAGCCTCGTCGCGTTGATGATCCAATGCGTCAACGGCACCACCGCGACCGCGACATAGACCAAGAGATTATGTCCGCCGATCAGGTGACTGTAGATCGGCCCCAGGATCGGCACGGAAGCGAGCGCTTGCTGCGCGGGTAAAGTGATCGGCATGAAGCGCGCGTCGGGCGACAGCGGCGGAGTCTCGCCGCCTTGATGAAACCAGGCGATGCCCAGCACGATCGTCAGGCCGGACGCCAATATGTTGATGGCGACGCCGCTCACCACTTGGTTGCCCCGCTGGGTGATGCTGGCATAGCCATGGATCAGCGCCAGCGCGACCGCCGAGAGGATACCGGCGCCGAGCGCCAGCGCCGCGGAATTGGTGACGGCGCCGGCCGCGGCGGCAGCGAAGGCGCCGGCGAGCATCTTGCCTTCGAGCCCGACATCGACAATGCCCGAGCGTTCCGAAAACAATCCCGCCATCGTGCACAGGACAAGCGGTGTCGAGACGCGGATAGTCGCGCTCAAGGTCAAGAGGGCGATGAGATAGGCGTCCTGCATCAAGCGCGCGCCGCCACCGCGAACAGCCGCTCGAAAAAGGGCCGACTCAAATTGGCAAGCGCGCCGGAAAACAGGATGATCAGACCCTGAATGACGACGATCATCTCCGGCGTGATCGCGGGGATTTCGAAAGCGAGTTCCGCGCCGCCCTGGCTCAACATGCCGAACAGCAGGCTTGCCAACAGCACGCCGAGCGGATGATTGCGCCCCATCAGCGCTACCGCGATGCCGGTAAAGCCGTAGCCGATATGAAAATTCAGCAGCAGGCGATGGTGCACGCCCATGATCTCGTTGACGCCGACAAAGCCCGCCAGCGCGCCCGATGCGCACATTGCGACAAGGATGACGCGCCGCAATTTGACGCCGGCATAAGCCGCGGCCTTTTCGCTTTGGCCGACCGTGCGCAGCTCGTAACCCCAGGGCGTGTGCCACAAATAGGCCCACACGCCGAAGCAGGCGAGAATTGCCAGCATGAAAGAGAGGTTGAGAGGGCTTCGAGCCATCGCGATGCCGAATCCCGCGAGCACCATGTCGATATGCGGCAACCATGCCTCCGGCGCGAACTCTCGGCTCTCTGGCGACATCTGATGCGGCGCGATCAGTACGTTCACCATCAGATAGACCATCAGCGCCGACGCAAGGAAATTGAACATGATGGTGGTGATGACGATGTGGCTGCCGCGATAGGCCTGGAGCCAGGCGGGGATGAACGCCCAAGCCGCGCCGAACAGAGCCGCGGCCAGGATCGCGAGCGGCACCAACGCCGCCAACGGCAACAGCCGGTCGAACGCCAGCATCGCCAGCCCGACGCCGAGCCCGCCGATATACGCCTGTCCCTCGCCGCCGATGTTGAACAAGCCGGCATGGAACGCGACGGCGACCGCAAGTCCGGTGAAAATGTAGTTGGTCGTGTAATAGAGCGTGTAGCCGATGCCTTCGGTATCGCCGAGCGCGCCGACGATCATGATGCGCACCGCCTTCAGCGGATTTTCGCCGATGATCAGAACGATCAGGCCGGCCGCGAGAAACGCCAACAGCACGTTGGCGATGGGAATGACGGCGATATCGGCCCAGCGCGGCAGCGGAACGCGCTTTCGAGGAAAAATCGTTGCGAGGACCGATTCGATCACGTCGATGCGGGCGTCCCGCCATCTCCGCGGACATTCGCCATCATCAGGCCGAGCGCCCGCTCGTCGGCGTCGCGCCGCGCCACCTCGCCGACAATGCGTCCGTCGCTCATCACCAGGATGCGGTCGGCGAGCGCCATGATCTCGTCGAGTTCCACCGATACCAAAAGAATGGCGCAGCCGGCGTCGCGATGGTTGACGAGCTGGCGGTGAATGAACTCGATCGCGCCGATATCGACACCGCGCGTCGGTTGGCCGACCAACAGCACTCTTAGGGTCACGCGACAGTTCGCGAGCGACGATCAGCTTCTGCTGATTGCCGCCGGAAAAATTCGAGGACCGCAAGAAGGGCTGGCGCGGCCGCACGTCGAACTTCTCCATCAGCGCGGCACAATGCCGGTTGATGGCCTGGTGGTGAAGCAGGAGCGGGCCGGTGTAAGCGTGGTCGCGCTGATAGCCGAGCAGCGCCGATTCCGTGGCCTCGAACGACACGACCAGGCCCAACCGTTGCCGATCCTCGGGGATATGCGCGACGCCGAGACCCCGCATGCGTGCCGGGTCGCTCGGATGTGCTGGCGTGATCTCTGCGCCATCCACCAGGATGCGGCCGCTCTCGGCGACGCGGATGCCGGCGAGCACCTCCAGCAATTCGCTTTGCCCGTTGCCGCTCACGCCGGCAATGCCGACGATCTCGCCGGCACCAACTGACAAGCCGACATGGTCGAGCACCCGCACGCCGCGCTCGTCGTGCAGGAGCAAGTCCTCGGCCACCAGGCGCGGCGGACCGGGCTGGGCTGCGGCCTTGTCGAGCTCGAGGCGAACCTTGCGGCCGATCATCAATTCCGCCAGTTCGCCGATATCGGTTTCCGCCGTGCGGCGATGCGCGACGACCGCACCCTGCCGCATGACATAGACGTTGCTGGTCACCGCCATGATCTCGCGCAGCTTGTGGGTAATGAGGATGACGGTGGCGCCGCGCGCGCGCAGGGTCTCGCAGAATGCGGAACAGCTGGTCGGTCTCCTGCGGCGTCAGCACGGCGGTCGGCTCGTCCAGGATCAGAATTTCGGCGCCGCGATAAAGCGCCTTCAGGATCTCGACCCGCTGCTGTTCGCCCGACCGGCAGGTCGCCCACCACCGCATCAGGATCGACGCCGAGACCGTATTCGCGTTCAGACGCTCCAGTTCCTGCACGCGCCGCGGCCTTGCCGCGCCGCAGAATGACGCCGCCTTCGGCCCCGAGCATGACGTTTTCCAGCACGGTGAACGGATCGACCAGCATGAAATGCTGGTGCACCATGCCGATGCCCAGCGATGCGCGTCGTGCGGACTGCGGATTTGGACCGGCGCGCCGCCGACCGCGATCTCGCCGCTATCGGCCGCGTAGAAGCCGTAAAGGATGGTCATCAGTGTCGACTTGCCGGCGCCGTTCTCGCCGACGATGCCGTGACGGTGCCGCGCGCGATGCGCATCGACACGTCGCGGTTGGCGTGGACGGCGCCGAACCGCTTGTCGATATGCCGAAGCTCGATCGCGGGCGGCGGCGGTTCCGCCGGCGGCATCGCGCGCGCCCGGTCAGTACTTGCAGGTATTGTTGGCCATGTAGTCGATGACCTTGATCTTGCCGGCGATGATGTCGGCCTTGGCTGCGTCGACCTTTGCTTTCATCGCGGGCGTGATCAGCTTGGCGTTGTTCTCGTCGAGCGCCCAGTCCACGCCGCCTTCCTTCAGGCCGAGTACGGTGATGCCGGGCTTCCACGTGCCGTTCTTCGCCGACATGAAGCTGTTATACACGGCCACGTCCACGCGCTTGACCATCGAGGTCAGCATGGTGCCGGGGTGCAGGTGGTTCTGGTTGCTGTCGACGCCGATGGCCAGCTTGCCGGCGTCCTTGGCCGCCTGGTAGACGCCGATGCCGGTGCCGCCCGCCGCGGCGAAGACCACGTCCACGCCCGCGGTCGAACTGCGCCTTTGGCCAGCTCGCCGCCGCGCGCCGGATCGTTCCAGGCCGAGGGCGTGGTGCCGGTCATGTTGGCGATGATCTCGAGCTTTGGGTTGGCGTATTTCGCGCCTTGCTCGTAGCCGCATTCGAACCTGCGGATCAGCGGAATGTCCATGCCGCCGACGAAGCCGACCTTGCCGCTCTTGGTGGCCATGGCGGCGGCATCAGCCGACCAGGAAGCTGCCCTCCTGCTCCTTGAAGAGCACCGACTGCACATTGGGCAGGTTGACGATCCCGTCGATGAGGGTCCACTGCGTCTTGGGGAAGTCCTTCGCGACCTTCTCGACCGCATCGGCCTGCGCAAACCCCATGCCGATGATCGGGTCCTGCGCCGCGCTCGGCCAAGCGGCGATGCGCCTGTTCGAGCTGAGTGTCGTTGGTGGCGACGAAATCGCTATAGTCGTTGCCGGTTTCCTTCTTCAAGCGCTCGGCGCCGTTGGCGACGCCTTCGTTGAAGGACTTGTCGAACTTGCCGCCCATGTCGAACACGATCGCCGGCTTGACGTCGTCCGCCCGCGCCGGCATCGCCGCTAACATCGCCACGCCGAGACACGCTGCCTGGACAATGAACTTCATGTCGCCCCCCTTTGGCTCGTTCGGAACTGACGCGGCATCATACCGTGCCGCGAAACATCTTCGCTAGATGGGCCGCCGCCAGGTCGAAGGCGACGCGCCAATCCGGATTTGCAAAAACCTTGCCGCCACCACGTTCGATGCCGATGTGCACCATGCCGTTCTGCACGCAGCCTTGGCTGTGGACCAGGATATTGTCTGGATCGCGCTTAGCGCCCGAGGTGCCACCCGTTGGACTGGCGACGGCGGGGCGAAGCGGAGCCCCGAAAACGCGCTTGAAATAATTCTCGACCTTTTGGGGATAGGAGCGTCCGTCCTGGGTCCACCCGCACATCGGTTTGCCGCGCGCGCTCATATAGCCGATCTCGAACGCCGTGCCCGGGTCCATGTCGGGCGCGCGGCGAAAGCCGTCCACGCAGAATAGGCCGCCGTCGAGCCGGTCCATCAAGGCGATGTCGGCTTCGACGATGTCGCGTATCAGGGCCTTGCCGGCCTTCCGGCCTTGCAAGTCGACTTGGTTGTCGATCGGCGCCACGCCCTCGAGGCCATGCTCGCGGCAGATCTTTTTCAGCGCGCGGAACGTGCTCTCGGAATTGGGATAGAACACCATCGGTCCGGCAAGGTAGACGGTCGGTCGGGCGGATCCGGTCATCGCTTCGGGTCCGACGGTTTGGGCAGGCTGAAGGCGAGCGGAAGCAGGTCGGCCACGGTGAAGCGGCGCTCGATCCCGAGCACGGCGATCTCGGCATTGGGCGCCAGTTCCGCCAGCCATTGCCGGCAAGCGCCGCATGGCATGCGCTCGGCCTCGGTGGCGCCTGCCGGCGCGTCAATGCAGGCGATGGCGATCGCGGCGATCCGCCGGTCGCCGGCCGCAACCGCCGCCGCAAGCGCCGACCGCTCGGCGCACAGCCCGAGCCCATGGCTCGCATTCTCGATATTGACGCCGAGATAGACCCCGCGTTCGCCCCGCACGGCGGCACCGACCCGGAACTTGGAATAGGGGGCATGAGCGGCGCGTGCCGCTTGCACCGCCAACGGCAGCAGATCGGACGCGTTCGTCGGTGCTGCGGACGTCATCGTCGTCACTGTCGCAAACCGCCGCGAGAAATGCCATCGTCGGATAAATGGAGGAGGAGATGCGCATCTATCTGGCGGGCCCGCTCGGCTTTTCGGAGGCGGGCCGGACCTTCGCGCAAAAGCTGAAGCGCCTGCTCGCGGCAAGAGGTCACCGTGTGATCGATCCGTTTGCCCTGACCGACACGCGGGCGGCCCAGCGCAAGCGCTACGGCGCGGCAAGACGGGCGGCGTGGCGCAAGCTCAACCGCGCCATCGGCGCCAATAATCGCGCGGCCATCGATCGCTGCGACATAGTGTTCGCCGTGCTCGACGGCACCGATGTCGACAGCGGCACCGCCGCCGAAATTGGCTATGCCTTCGCCCGGGGCAAGAAGATCCTGGGCTATCGCGGCGATTTTCGCCTGTCCGCGGACAATGAAGGCGCGACGGTCAATCTCCAGGTCGAGTATTTCATCCGCGAGAGCGGCGGCGACATCGTCACGGCGTTGCGCGCGGTTCCGGCCGCGCTCGCGAAACTCATTCTACCGGATAAGGTCCGTCTACCGGATAAGGTCCGTCCGCGAATACCCGGTCGTGGTAGCCCTTTGAGCCGATGGCTTGCGCCAGCGGGCTACGCGGGTCGCGCCCCTGTCGCAGCTGGTCGATGACCCTGGGGAAATCGTATCGCGGCCGCCAGCCCAGTTCACGGCGCGCGCGCTCGTTCACATAGACACGGCCGATGCTGGGGAACATCCGCCAGCCGCGCCGCGCATATTCGGCCTCGTATTCTGGCACGCGCCGCCGCACCACACGTGGCGCGTCGGCGCGCAGTGCCGGCAGGTCCTCTGGCAGGAACGGGGTGGTGGCGCTAACGATGTATTTGCGAAAGCCGATCGCCGGCGCTTTCTCGATCGCGAGGAGATGAGCACTGACAATGTCCGCGACATCGGCGCGCCGGTGGAGAAATTCGTTAGCCTTGACGTTGGCGTCGGGATAGGCGTCGCGCACATCCTTGTTGTCGTCAGCCTCGGGGAAAAAGCGCGAGGTGCGGAGCACGAGACATGGCAGCCCGTAGTTGCGATAAAACAGCTGACACACATCTTCCGCCGCGGCCTTGGTCACGCCGTAGATGTTCTTGGGAACCGGCGTCACGTCCTCCGTCACCCAGGCGGCAGGCGCGCCCGGCGGGGGCGCCAGCGCATCGCCGAACACGCTGGTGGTGCTGGTGTAGACGAAAGCACAGACGCCGGCCGCAGCCGCCTCCTCCAACAGGTTGAGCGTGCCGCCGATATTGGTGTTGACGAAATCCTGCCGGCTGTGCGTCGCGACGTGGGGTTTGTGCAGCGTGGCGGTGTGCAACACCGCGTCGACGCCGACCATGCAGCGCCGGACCTGAGCGCGGTCGGCGATCGAGCCGACATGGTCCGTGTACGGCGATGCCTGGAGGTCGAGGCCGACGACCTCCCGGTTCGCATCCCGCAGCACCCGCACGAGCGCCTCGCCGAGATGGCCGGCGCTCCCGGTGACCAGGATCCGCATTGCGCCTACTTGAGTTGCGCGGGCAAGCGCTCGTCGTTGCCGAGCGCGACGCGGCGTACCCCATCGGTGTCGGTCGGCTGATGGCCGACGGTGGCGCGCGGCGCGGGCGCCGACACCACCCGATTGCTCAGGCGGCCGAGGCCGGTGACCTCGACCTCGATCAAATCGCCGACATTCATCGGCCGCGAATTGGCCGGCGTGCCGGTCATCACCACGTCGCCCGGCACCAAGGTAATGTGCCGCGCCAAATCGGCGATGATGTAGTCGATCGGGAACAGCATCTCCGCGATGGCGCCTTCCTGTGCCAGCTTGCCGTTGCGGTAGGTGCGCAGAGTCTGCTTGCGGATGTCGATGCCGGAGACGATGCCCGGCCCGACCGGGCAGAACCCGTCGCCGCCCTTGACCCGGAGCATCGAGCCCGCGTCGGTGTCGCGCATGTCTTGCAGGCCGACGTCGTTGCCCGGCGCGAAACCGGCGAGATGGTCCCAGACCTGATCGGGCGTGATGTTGCGCGTGACCTTGCCGACGATCGCAGCGACCTCGCCCTCGTAGTTCAAATATTGGTAGCCGTCGGGCCGCACCAGCTCGCCGTTATGGGCGTTGATCGCGGTCACCGGCTTTTGGAAATAGGTCGGCGTCGCCGGGGGCTTGTTGGCGCCGGTGAACTCGTAAAGCCGCGTCATGTAGTTGAGGTGGATGCAGATGATCTTGGTCGGCTGGCACGGCGGCAAATAGGTAACGCCGCGCTCCGCGATCAAGCGACCGTCCTTCAGCCGCAATTCCCCGTTCTCATAAGCGGCCCAATACGTGCTGCCGCCATGAATGATGTGACGCAGTTCAGTCCGCGGACCGTCGAGAACGCTCATGGACTGCTCCCTCTGTTGCTCGAATCAAGACATCCGCGCCCGTCAGGGTCAACGGCATTCACACCTCGCGCAGGAAACGGTCGACCAGCCGGTTGGCGCGGTCGCGGTTCTGGAACATTTGCGCAACCAGGAAGTTGCGGCCGCCCGAGCCGAGATAGAAACGCTCATACTGCTCGTTGCGGCTGGCGAGCGCACTGCCGCTGAAATCCCACGCCAGGCGGAAGATGCGGGCACGCTCCTCGGCCTCGACCTTGCCGGCGCCGTGGAGATATTTGTCGAGAAGCGGACGCAGCGAGGGATCGGCGAATTGTGCGGCGGTCGGCGCGGTGAAATGATTGTGCGAGCCGATGAGGCGGAAAATCTCATTCACCCGCGGGAACCACACCGGCAGCATCGCGCGCAGCGCCGCCAGCGGCCGTTCGTCCGGCAGCCAAATGCCGTTGCCATACTCGAACGCGCCTTGCTCGGCGGAATGGATCGCGGCACGCGTGAACTCGGCGAACGTCCAGATCTCGCCCAGCATCTGCCGCGTCGGCGGTTGGATGGCGTTGATCGCCTCGGCCATGCGTGTCGCCAGGCCCCACGCGAATTCCAGCTTGGTCTGCGCCCGGATCATGGTCTGCTGCATGATGTTGGGCCACCAGCTGCGCGCCATCACCGAATTGTAGACCGCCATATTGGCGTCGATGAAGACGCGGTCTCGCGGCACCTCGACATTATCGAAGATGACGAACGCGTCCTGCTCGTCGAAGCGGCTCGACAGCGGAAAATCGAATTTGTTGCCGACGCGGGAGAAATTGTCTCGGCACAGGAATTTGAGGCCGGGCGTGTCCATACGTATGTTGAAAGACACCGCATGCGCATCGGTGCCGTCATTGAGCGGCACCGCCGGATAGACCGCGATCTCGTCGGCGAACGGCGCTAGCGTCGCCAGCACGCGCGAGCCGCGCACCAGGATGCCGTGCGCGGTCTTTTCCACCTTGTGCAGTGCCACGGTGTCGCCGATCAACGGCACGTCGCCGTGGCTCTTGTCGATGGTCGGCTGGACGATGGTGTGCGTGAGGCTGATATCCTGGCGCCGGAGTTGTTTCTGGTAGGCAACCAGATTGGCGGCGCCCTCCTCGTTACCGTTGATTGCCCATTCGTCGGCCCGGCCGGCGAAGCCGGCATAGGTCACGTTCATATAGTCGGGCGTGCGGCCCATCAGCCCCATGGAATATTCGCTGATCCGCTCCAGCCCCTTATGCCGCTTTTCGAGATCGGCCTTGGAGCGCGGAATCATGTGGCTGACATTGATCGGTTCGCCGGTTTCCGGATCGGGCATCAGGCAGACGTCGGAGCCTCGTGCTGCAAGTCGAATACCTCGGCGAGCGCGTGCGCGGCGCCGGCGAAGGCGGGATGGGTGGTGACGTCGGCGACTTTCTCGCCTTCGACCCATACCTCGCGGCCGCCCTTCAATCCCTTGAGGAATTCCACCCCAGTCCGTGCCGGCATGACGCTCTCCCCTAGCCGCGCTCGACATAGGCCATAAACGTGGCCTGGATGGTCTGTGCCCCGCCGGTCGTATGGGTATGGCGCGAGGGGCAAGAGTCGAAATTGGGAAACATCTTGACCCATTCCTGGTTGACGACCGCGCGCCCGCTTGCCGCATCGGGCACCCAGAAATCCATCTTCACCACATCCTCCGCGGTGGCCCCCGCTTCTTTCAGCATGGCGCGGACATGGGCGAAAATGTTTGCGCATTGCTCTTCGACGCTTTCCGGCATCGCGGCGGTTGTCGGATCGCGCCCGACGATCACGCTCGACATAACAAGCGGCCCAAGCCGGGTTGCGGCGGGGATCGGATTGCCGTGCTTGAAGCCCGCGATATGAATGCTGCGACGCTTGGCCATGGCCGTCGAACCTCCCGGAATTTGTTTTCTAAAGCAGATCACGGTCGTATAGTTGGGGTCAACGATAATTGAGTACACGGTTCATCCATGGGAGGAGGCCATGCTCGACCGACGCACCGTTGACGAGATTGCGCAACGCCTGGATGTCGCGGAGAAGACCCGCCAGCGTATCAGACCGCCCTCGGCCCAATATGCCGGCATGACGATCGAGGATGCCTACGCGGTGCAGCGCGCGTGGGTGGCGCTGAAAGTGGCATCGGGACGCAAGATACTCGGTCACAAGATCGGCCTGACGTCGAAGGCGATGCAGAACATCTCCAACGTCAAGGAGCCCGACTACGGCGCGCTGCTCGACGACATGTTCTTCACCGACGGCGGCGACATTCCTGTGTCGCGCTTCATCGAGCCGCGCCTCGAGTGCGAGCTCGCCTTCATCATGGGACGGCGCCTCAAAGGGCCGAACGCCACGATCTTCGATGCGCTTGCGGCGACAGACTATGTCGTGCCCACGGTGGAAATCGTCGATCTGCGCACCATGAATGTCGATCCCGAGACCAAGGCCAATCGCAATGTCCTCGACAATATCGCTGACAATGCGGCCAACGCAGCGCTGGTGATGGGCGGCCGTCCCGTCAAGCCTGATGCCATCGACATGCGCTGGGCGGCGTGCCTGTGCTACCGCAACGGACAGATCGAGGAATCCGGCGTCGCCGCGGCGGTGCTGAATCATCCCGCAAACGGTATTGCCTGGCTCGCCAACAAACTGGCGCCGTTCGAAGTCGCGCTCGAGCCGGGGCAGGTGGTGCTCGCCGGGTCCTTCACCCGCGTGGTGCCGGCGCGCGCGGGCGACCAGTTCCATATCGATTACGGGCCGCTCGGCGCGATCTCCTGCCGATTTGTGTGAGGGCGCATGGACCTGCTCACCAATAAATTCAAGGCGGGCCTCAATGCGGGCAAGCCGCAGATCGGCCTATGGCTGTCGCTGATGAACGGTTATAGCGCTGAGATTTGCGCGAGCGCCGGCTTCGACTGGTTCCTGATCGATGCCGAACATTCGCCCAACACCCTCGACACGATCCTGCGCCAGTTGCAGGCGATCGCGTCCTACGGCGTCACGCCCGTGGTGCGGCCGGTCAATAGCGACCCGGACACGCTGAAGCTGCTGCTCGATATGGGCGTGCAGAGTTTTCTCATTCCGAACGTCGATAGCGCCGAGCAGGCGAAAGCGTTGGTCGGCGCGGTGCGCTATCCGCCGAAGGGCTATCGCGGCGTTGGTCACGTGCTTGGCCGCGCCTCGCGCTGGGGCCGCGTCGGCGACTATTTGAAGCGTGCAGACGACGAGATCTGCCTGCTGGTGCAGATCGAAAGCCGCAAGGGCTTGGACAATCTCGAGGCGATCGCGGCGGTTGACGGTGTCGACGGGCTATTCGTGGGTCCTGCCGACCTGTCGGCCTCGCTCGGTCATATCGGCAATATGGCGCATCCGGAAGCCGCGGCGGCGATCGATGGCGCGATTGGTCGCATCGTCGCAACGGGCAAGCCGGCTGGCACCATCACCGGCGGCGCCGCCAACGCGAAAAAACTTTTCGCGCGCGGCTGCCGCTTCGTCGCGGCCGGCGTCGATGCGCTGTTGCTGGCTGGCGCTGTCAACCGTCTGGCAAAAGAGTTGCGCGAATAAAGGGGAGGGCGAGACGATGAACGGTGTCACCGAACTCGGCTATATGCGTTTCGGCGTCAGCAATCTCAGCCACTGGAGGCAATACGCCACCGAGATCCTCGGGCTCGAATGGTGTGACGAGGGTGAATCCAAACGCGCCTATCTGCGCATGGATTCCTGGCACCATCGGTTCATCCTCGAGGAAGACGGCATCGACGATCTCAACGCCCTGGGCTTGCGCGTCGCGGGCCAGGAAGAATTCGCCGAGATGGATCGCCGGCTGACGGCGGCGGGCGTGCGCCACGAAATCGGATCGCGCGCGCTCGCGGTCGACCGTCACGTGCTCGAGATCATGACGCTGGAAGACCCAAGCGGCAATCCGATCGAGATTTTCCACGGGCCGCATGTGCAATACGGTAAGCCGTTCCATCCCGGTCGCCGGATGTATGGCGGCTTCGCCACCGGCACCGCCGGCATGGGCCATTGCCTGATCCGCAACAAAGGCTTCGACGTCACTTACAAATTCTACTCGCTGCTTGGCATGCGCGGCGGCATCCAATACCGCACCGCGCGTCCCGACGGCTCGACCGGCGAGTTCCTGTTCTTTCAATGTAACGACCGGCAGCATACGTTGGGGTTCGGCGTCGGTGTCGAGAAGCGGATCAACCATGTGATGATCGAAGCCAAGTCGTTCGACGATCTTGCCTACACGTACAATTTGGTAAAGGAACGGCAGAATCCCGATCGGCATCGATCTTGGCCGGCACGCCAACGATCACCTTTATTCCTTCTATTTCATCAACCCGTCGGGCTGGATGATGGAATATGCCTGGGGCTCGCGTCCGGCCTTGGCGCAATCCGAGTACTACGATTCCGACGTCTACGGCCACGACCATCGCGATGACGTCATCGACGAGCAGTGGCATGTTCGCCACTCGGTCCGTAAAGCGGCTGAATAGAGTTCTTTCATCATGATGAAATTCGGTGTCGGCCAGGCAGTGCCTCGTTTCGAAGATGCGCGGCTGCTGCGGGGTCAGGGCAAGTTTCTCGACGACATCAACTTGCCAAACCAGCTTTACACGGTGTTCCTGCGCTCGCCGCATGCCCATGCGCGCATCCGCAAGGTCGATACCAGCGTTGCGGCCGAAGCGCCGGGCGTGGTCGCGGTCTATACCGGCGCCGATTACAACGCCGACGGGCTGGGCCATGCCGAAGGCGACGATGCCGCGCAAAAAGGCCGACGGCTCGCCGATGTTCGCGCCGCAGCGGCCGGCGCTGGTGACCGATCGGGTGCGCTATGTCGGCGATCCGGTGGCGATGGTCGTCGCCGAGTCGCTGGACCAGGCGAAGGACGCGGCCGAACTGGTCGCGGTCGACTACGAGCCGCTGCCGGCGGTCACGTCCGATCGCCGAGGCGGCGAAGCCCGACGCGCCGCGCGTCTGGGACGACAACCCGGACAACATCTCGCACCTCCTCGAGCGCGGCGAACAAGGCGCAGCGACCGAGGCCGCCTTTGCCCGCGCCGCGCACATCGTCAAGCGCCGCTACGTCATCACCCGCGTGCACGCGCAGTACATGGAGCCGCGCGGCTCCCTCGGCATTTACGATCACGGCGACAGGACCGCTACACGCTCCACGCCGACTGCAACTACCCGCACCGCGTGCGCAACATGCTGGCCGATCAGGTCTTCAAGGTGCCGGAGAGCCAGGTGCGCGTCGTCACGCGACGATGTCGGCGGCGGTTTCGGCACCAAGGGCTGGCAGTATGTCGAGCACCGGCTGGTGCTGTGGGCGGCGCGCAAGCTCGGCCGGCCGGTGAAATGGCGCTGCGAGCGCTCCGAGGTGCTGCTCGCCGACGAGCATGGCCGCGACAATGTCGGCGAGATCGAACTGGCGTTCGACGAGGACCACAATTCCTCGGCCTGCGGCTCGACATGCTCGCCAGCATCGGCGCCTATATCGGCGTCCGATCGGCAGCTCGCTGACGCCGTTCGGCATGATCGGCACGGTGGTCGGCGTCTATCGACATCCCGGCCGCCTATGTCAGCGATCGAGGCGGTGCTGTCGAACACCAGCCCGACCGCGCCCTATCGCGGCGCCGGCCGGCCCGAGGCGAGCTATCTGATCGAGCGCGCGCTCGAGGACGCGGCCGAGCGAACTCGGCATCGACCGCGATCGAGCTGCGCCGCCGCAACATCATTCCGGCCGGACGCCATGCCGTTCCAGTCGCCGCTCGGCCCGCATCTACGATTGCGGCGATTTTCCCGGCAATCATGGATCAGGCGCTGGCGGCCGCGGATTACGGCTTTCGGCGCGCGCGCCGAGGAGTCGAAAGCGCGCGGCAAGCTGCGCGGCATCGGCGTCGCCAACGCCATCGAGCAGGCCGCCGGGCCGGTGCCGGAATATGCCGAAATCCGCTTCCAGCCCAGCGGCACGGCGCGTTGTTGCTGCTGGGCACCAAGACGCACGGCCAGGGGCACGAGACCGTGTTCAAGCAGATCCTGCACGAGAAGCTCGGCATCGATCCCGCACGACGTCGTGTTCATCGACGGCGACACCGACCGGGTCGCGTTCGGCATGGGCTCCAACGGCTCGCGCTCGATGGTGACGGGCGGCTCGGCGCGCTGACGCTCGCCGCCGACAAGATCATCGCAAAGGGCAAAGATCGCCGCGCACCTGATGGAGGCGGCGGACGCCGACATCGAGTTCGCCGACGCGCGCTTCACGGTCGCCGGCACCGACCGCGCGCATGACGCTGAAGGAGGTGGCGCGCGCCGCGTTCCAGCCGGCGCGACTGCCCGAAGGGCATGGAGCCGGGCCTGTATCGAGAACGCGACCTATGCAGCCGCCGGCGCGACACCTATCCCAATGGCTGCCATGTCTGCGAGGTCGAGATCGATCCCGAGACCGGCGCGGTCGAGCTGTGTGCGCTATCTCGTCGTCGACGATGTCGGCACGGTGATCAACCCGTTGACGCTTGCACGGCCAGATCCATGGCGGCGTCGCGCAGGGCGTGGGCCAGGTGCTGATGCGAGCAGGTCGTCTACGAACCCGGCATTGCGGCCAGCTGCTGTCGGCGAGCTTCATGGATTACGCGCATGCCGCGCGCCGACCGATGTGCAGCGATCGAGGTCGAGCAGCAATCCGGTGCCGACCGAGACCAACCCGCTCGGCGTCAAGGGCGCGGGCGAGGCCGGGCTGGTCGGCGCGCTGCCGGCGGTGATGATCGCGGTGATGGATGCGCTGGCGCCGCTGGGCGTCGCCAGCTCGATATGCCGGCGACGCCGCGAGCGGGTGTGGCGCGCGATCCAGACGGCGCGCGCGAAATAGACTACCAGCTTGCCGTCGCAGTCATGGTGGCGCGGCCGGCCTCGTCCGCGATCCACAGCGACAGGCCATCGCCGCCTTCCACCGCGTTGATGCTGAATGCGGTGCCATCGAACAACGGCCGCATGGCGCGGAAGGTGAAGCGACGCGGGCGCGCCTCGCCGCGAGTCGCGACGGCGTGTTCGATCAGCAGCGTCGCCTGAAGCGGGCCGTGTACGACCAGGCCTGGATAATGCTCGACCTCGCGGCAATAGGTGCGGTCGTAGTGGATGCGGTGGCCGTTGAATGTCAGCGCCGAATAACGGAACAGCATCACTGCGTCGGCGGTCATCGTGCGGCGCCAGCGCGGCGTGGGACGCGATTCCGGCGCGGCATCCGCTTTTGTCGGGGAATCCGCCTCGCGATAGACGATGTCCTGTCGTTCCTTGAGGGCGGGTCGCGCGCCGTGGCGTAGTCATGGTCGACGGTGACGAAGCACAGCGTGCCGCTGCGGCCGATCTTCGCCTGTACGTCGGCGATGCGCGAGCGGCACGTGACCTGGTCGCCGATGCGCAGCGCGTCGAAAAATTCGATCGCGCCGCCGGCCCACATGCGGCGCGGAAGCGGCACCGGGGGCAGGAACTCACCGCGCTCCGGATGGCCGTCGGGCCCGAGCAGCGATTCGCGGGCGATCGCCGGCGCCAAGCACCAATAGATCGCCGGCGGCACGGCATCGCCATCGCGGTCGAGTGTCGCGAGCAAGCCGTGGACAAGACGGGCCGTGACAAGGTCGGCCCGTTCTTCAGTGCGGCCGATCCAATGCCGCAGATGTGCGACGTCGATGTCCATCATGTCTTCGTGCTCGCCCAGTTTCGGCACCGCCCCCAGCTCTCGCGACGCGCCGTCGAAGATCGCCGCTGGCGCCGAATAGGAGACGGGCCCTTTCTCTGTTTCGACGGAGACGCGGCGCAGATGCGGATGACGCAGCATGTCGGCCAGTTCATTGACCTCGGCAAAGGCAATATCGGCCTCGGCCAGCCGCGCGATCAGCGCGTCGCGGTCGAGCGCCGCGAACACGTCGCTCACCATGCCGTCGGTCGTGGCGCGATTTCGGACGCGCGCGACGCCGCTGGCGAAGCGTGGATCGCCGAGCGCGGCCGGCCGCCGCAACACGCGCTCGCACAAGGCGCACCATTCGCGCTCGCTCTGGATCGAGATCAGGATCGGCTTGCCGTCCTTCGACAGGAACGCGCCGTAAGGCGCGATCGAGGGATGCGCCAGGCCGACGCGCTTCGGCGGCTTGCCGGTAGCGGCGTGGATCAACGGCACGCTCAGCCAATCCGCCATTACGTCGAACAGCGAGACGCGGATATCGGCGCCCTGGCCGGTGCGCCCGCGCGCGATCAGCGCTTCGAGAATGGCGGCGTGGGCGGTGGCGCCGGTCGAGATGTCGACTACGGAAAAGCCGACGCGCGCCGGCGCCTCCGGCCCGCCGGTGATCGCGGCCAGGCCGGTCTCGGCCTGGATCAGCGCGTCGTACGACTTGCGGTCGGCATAGGGACCGTCCTCGCCATAGCCGGTGATCGAGCACGTGATGAGGCGCGGGTGCTCCTTTCGTAGCGCCGCGATGTCGAAGCCGAGCCGCGCCAGCGCGCCGCGTTTCAGGTTCTGCACCAGGATGTCCGCTTCGGCGATCAGCGCCTGTAATCGGGTACGATCCGCCGCGATTGTCAGATCGAGCACCACCAATTCCTTGCCGCGGTTGAGCCAGACGAAATAGCTGGAAAGACCGTTCGCCGCATCGTCGTAACCGCGCGCGAAATCGCCCTCGGGCCGCTCGATCTTGATGACCCGCGCGCCGGCGTCGGCGAGCCGCGCGGTACAGAACGGCGCCGCCACCGCTTGCTCGACGGCGACGACAAGAATGCCTTCGAGCGGCTTGATCATCGCCTAGTACGACCGCGGTAGGCCGAGGACGTGTTCGGCCAAGTAGGACAGGATGAGATTGGTCGAGATCGGCGCCACCTGATAAAGCCGGGTTTCGCGGAACTTGCGCTCGACATCGTATTCCTCGGCGAAGCCGAAGCCGCCATGCGTCTGCACGCAGGCCTCGGCCGCGGCCCAGGACGCGTCCGCGGCCAAGCAGTTTCGCCATGTTGGCTTCGGCGCCGCAGTCGGCGCCGGCTTCGAACAGCCGCGCAGCTTCCGCCACCATCAGTTCCGCCGCGCGCATCTGGGCATAGGCGCGCGCGATCGGGAATTGCACGCCCTGGTTCTGGCCGATCGGCCGGTCGAACACGATGCGGTCCTTGGCATAGGCGACGGCCTTGTCGATGAACCACTTGGCGTCGCCGGCGCATTCCGCCGCGATCAGCACCCGCTCGGCGTTCATGCCGGAGAGGATGTAGCGGAAGCCTTTGCCTTCCTCGCCAAGCAGGTTCTCGGCTGGCACGCGTAGATCGTCGAAGAACACCTCGGTCGTCGAATGATTCATCATGGTGCGGATCGGGCGGATCGAAAGGCCATGGCCCAGCGCCGCCCGCATCTCGACGATGAAGACCGAAAGCCCATCGGTACGCTTCGCCACCTGTTCTTTCGGCGTGGTGCGGGCCAGCAACAGCATCAGGTCGGAATGCTCAGCGCGCGAGGTCCAGATTTTCTGGCCCTTGACGATATAGTGGTCGCCCTCGCGCCGCGCGGTGGTCTTGAGCGAGGTAGTGTCGGTGCCGCTGGTCGGCTCGGTCACGCCGAACGCCTGCAATCGCAATTCGCCCGTCGCGATTTTTGGTAGATATTTCTGTTTCTGTGCCGCGCTGCCGTGACGCAGCAGCGTGCCCATGATGTACATTTGCGCGTGGCACGCGGCGCCGTTGCAGCCGGCACGCTGGATCGTTTCCATGATCGCGGCGGCGCCGGACAGCGGCAGGCCGGAGCCGCCATACTCCTCGGGAATCAGCGCCGCGAGATAACCGGCCTGCGTCAACGCCCGCACGAATTCCGTTGGATAGGCGCGGTCGCGGTCGAGCTTGCGCCAATACTCGCCGGGAAAGTCCGCGCACAATTTACGCACGCCGTCGCGGATATCCGCGAAAGACGCTTTCGTCTCGGTCGCCATGGCGATCATCGTAGCGCATTCTGATAGATTGGCGAAACGATCGAGGAGCCATACGCATGTTGAACGGCACGCATCGCTTTCTGTTGCAGGAACGCGTGATCTACGGCAGGCCGGCGGCGGAAGCGGTCGCCGCGGAAGTCGCGGCGCTCGGTGTCGACCGCGTCTATGTCATGAGCACCCGTTCGCTCGCCGGCGAGGGCGAGCTGGCGACGCGGATCGCGGCGACGCTCGGTCCGCGCTGCGGCGGCCTCTACGCGGGCGTCACCGCCCATTCGCCGCGGGAAAGCGTGATCGAGGGCGCGGCGCGGGCGCGCGCCGCCGGCGCGCAGTTATTGATCGCGGTCGGCGGCGGCTCGGTCATCGACGCCACCAAGGCGATGCTGCTGTGCCTGTGGCACGGACTGACGACAACCGACGCGATGGACCCCTATCGCCGCGGCGGCGCCAAAGCCGCTCGCCTCGACCCGAGCCGTCGGCCCGCGGGCATGGAAAGCGCGATTCGCATGCTCGCCGTGCCGACCACCTATTCGGCGGCGGAGTTCACCAATGCCGCCGGGATCACCAACACCGCGCGTGGCGGGAAGGAAGGCTTCGACCATCCGCTGTTCGTGCCGCAGACGGTGGTGCTCGATCCCGCCGCGACCTTGAACACGCCCAGCGAGTTGCTGCTCTCCACCGGGGTGAAGGCGCTCGACCATGCGGTGGAACGATTCTGTACGCCGAAAACCAATCCCTATTCGGACGCGACGGCGAGCGAGGCCATCCGCCTCGTCGCCCGCGCCTTGCCGGGGATCAAGGCGCGGCCGGAGGACGTGGAACCGAGGCTCGACGGCCAGCTTGGGATGTGGCTGTCGATTACGGGCGGCGCCAGCGGCATCGGCATCGGCGCTAGCCACGGCATCGGCCACATCCTGGGCGGCCGTTTCGGCATACCGCACGGCATCACGTCGTGCGTCATGTTGCCGGCGGTACTGCGCTGGAACGCGGCAGTGAATGCGGAGCGGCAGAAGCGCATCAGTGAGTTGATGGGCGCGCCGGGCCGCCCGGCGAGCGACCTGTTGCGGGAGTTAGTGGCGGGCCTCGGCTTGCCGACCCGGCTGCGCGACATCGGCATCAAGCGCGACGATTTCGCCGCCATTGGAGAGCATTCGATGAAAGACCCGGCCATCCCCGTCAATCCGCGCACGATCGCGGGGCCTCAGGATATCGTCGAAATCCTCGACGTCGCCTGGTGACGGTCGAGGGCGTCCCGGTCGTCGGGATGCGCGATGGCGATCATGCGCTTGATCCGCTCGTGGATCGGCTGGCCGCGCAGATCGGCGACGCCGTGCTCGGTCACGATGATCCCGGCATCGGCACGCGACGTGCTGACCGGGCCTGAAAGCTGGGCGACGATCTTGCCTTTACCGCCGGCGCGCGACCGCAACGCGACGATCGGCAACCCGCCGCGCGAGCGATGCGCGCCGCGCAGGAAATCGACCGCGCCGCCGATGGCCCCGATATAACGGCCATCCGCGACCTCGGCATTGACCTGGCCGGTCAGATCGACCTCGATTGCGGAGTTCAGCGCCGTGAATTTGTTGAGCCGGCCGAGCACCTCGATATCATGCGTGTAGAGTGTCGAACGCATCGCGATGCGCGGGTTGCGGTCGGCAAAGGCGAACAGCTTATGCGTACCGAGCAGCAAACCGGCGACGGTCGTACCGGTGTCCATGCCCTTGCGCGAATTATCGACAGCGCCGGACTGAATCAGATCGACGACGGGATCGAACAACGAGCCGGAATGAATCCCCAAATGGCGATGGCCGGTTAGCGCCGACAGGATCGCCGCCGGCAAGGCGCCGACGCCGAGCTGTAGTGTGGCGCCGTCCTCTATCAATCCAGCGACCTTCTCCGCGATTGCAAGATCGATCGCGTCGGGCGGCCGCGGCGGCATCTCCACCGGCGGACGAGAGGTCTTCACCAGTACGTCGATATCGGCCGCATCGACTGGCCGCTCGCTGTTGACCCACGGCACCTGGTTGTTGACCTCGACAATAACCGTACGCGCGCTGTCGATCAGCGGAATGACGTAATCGTGGGTGAGACCGAGACTGTATTTGCCGTTCGCGTCGGGCGGCGAAAGCTGCAACAGCAGCACGTCGCAGCGCTCGCGTAAAATCGCGGGCAGCTGCGAATAGTGGCACGGCAGGATGTTCAACCGCTCGCCCAGCCGCCGGTTCGACCCGCCGCCGTGATAGGAATGAAATTCGACGCAGTCCGTGAATTGCGGGTCGGGCGTTCGCGAGTAGCACAGGCCGGTGAAGACCGTGAACCGGCCAACAGTGTGTCGCTGGGCCATCAGCGCATCGGTCAGGGTCAGCGGCTCGCCGCATCCCTAACTCCACACCACGTTATCGCCCGGCCGGACATAGTCCTGGAACGCCAGCCGGCCCGGCTCGATTACCGTCGCCATGCCGATTACACTAACGCAAGACAGGGAGGGCGCGGTGGATTTCAAACTGACCCAAGAGCAGGAAAGCCTTGTCGCCGCGGTCGCGGGGATTTGTGCGCGGTTCGGCGACGATTACTGGCTCAAACGGGACAATGACGGCGAATTCCCCGAAGATTTTTTCGCGGCGCTGGCCCAAAACGGCTGGCTCGGCATCTGCATTCCGGAGGCCTATGGCGGGTCCGGCCTCGGCGTCATGGATGCGTCGCTGATGATGCAGGCGGTCGCCGAATCCGGCGCCGGGATCAGTGGCTGCTCTGGCATCCATCTCAACATTTTCGGCCTCAATCCGGTGGTGGTGTTTGCCACCGAGGAACAAAAGCGGCGCATGCTGCCCGCGTCCGCGCGCGGTCAGCAAAAATCGTGCTTTGCCGTCACCGAGCCCGACACTGGCCTCAACACCACGCGCCTCAAGACGCGGGCGCGGCGCGATGGCGACCACTATGTCGTCGACGGGCAGAAAGTGTGGATCACCGGGGCGCAAGAGGCCGACAAGATGCTGTTGCTGGCGCGCACCACGCCGTTCGATCAGGTGAAAAAGCCCACCGAGGGCCTAAGCCTGTTCTACACGGCGATCGACCGCGCCCATGTCGAGATCCGCGAGATCGAGAAAATGGGCCGTCACGCCGTCGATTCGAATCAGATCTTTTTCGACGGTTTCCGCGTACCGGTGGCGGACCGCATCGGCGACGAGGGCAGGGGCTTCGAATACATCCTCCACGGCATGAATCCGGAACGTATTCTGATCGCGGCGGAGTGCGTCGGCCTCGGCCGCGCCGCGCTGCGCAAAGCGACCGCCTACGCCAAGACGCGCAACGTGTTCGACCGGCCGATCGGCATGAACCAGGCGATCCAGCATCCGCTGGCGGAATGTTGGATAAATCTCGAGGCTGCCAATTTGGTGATGCTGCAGGCGGCGTGGCGTTACGACCAGGGGCTCCCGTGCGGCGCCGAGGCCAACGCGGCGAAATATCTCGCCGCCGAGGCCTGCTTCGAGGCATGCGAGGCGGCGGTGATGACGCATGGCGGCTTCGGCTATGCCAAGGAATATCACGTCGAGCGCTATCTGCGCGAAGCGATGATCCCGCGGATCGCGCCGATCAGCCCGCAGCTGATCCTGTGCTACATCGCGGAGCGCGTGCTCGGCCTGCCGAAATCGTATTAGGCGCCGATGAAATTGCCCGGGCGGCGCTCGGCGACGGCGCGAACGCCTTCGGCATAGTCTGCCGTCTTGCGAAGTTCCGTTTGAAGCACGAGTTCCTTGTCGGTCTGCGCCCTGACCCGCGCCGCCAGGTCGGCGCGTAGCGTGGCCCGCGTAGCCTCGACGGCGAGGGGCGCGTTCTCGGCGATCTCGCGCGCCAACGCGAGCGCGGCGTCGCGCAGCTTCTCCAGCGGCACCAGTTCGTCGACCAGGCCCCAGGCCAGCGCCTCGTCACCCTTGATCCGCCGCCCGGTCAGGCACATCAGCGCCGCCTTCTGAACGCCGACGAGGCGCGGCAGCGTGTAGGTGATGCCGAAGCCCGGATGGAAGCCGAGCTTGATGAAATTGGCGACGAACCGCGCCTCGGACGCGGCCACGCGGAAATCGGCGACCAGCGCCAAGCCTAGGCCGGCGCCTACGGCGGCGCCCTGCACGGCGGCAATGATCGGCTTCTTCGCAGAAAACAGCCGAACCGCCTCGACGTAGAGCGAATTGACGCGGTCGATGCCGTTCGCGACGGCCGTCGACCGCGCCACCAGATCGGCACCGGCGCAGAAGCTTTTCCCCGCCGACATCAGCACGCTGGCGCGCAACTCGCGCTCGGTATCGATATCGGCCAGCGCATCGGCAAGGTTGCGCATCAGCTCGATGCTGGCGTGATTGTGCGGCGGCCGATCGATTTCGACCAGCGCGACGTGTCCGTCGCGCTGCAACGATACTTCGCCGTAGCGTTCCTTCATCGTTTCGTCCCCAAGAGGTTCCGCGCGATCACCCACTGATGCACTTCGGTCGGGCCGTCATAGATGCGCATGGTGCGGATGCGGTTGGCCATCAATTGCAGCGGCATTTCCTTGGTCATGCCCATCGCGCCGTACATCTGCATGGCGTGGTCCACCACCTCCCACGCCATCTCGACGGCGAAGGACTTGATCATCGAGATCTCGAGGCGCGCCTCCTGGCCCTTGTCGAGCTTCGCCGCGCAATCGTAGGTCATCAGCCGCGCGGCATGGATTTTGGTCGCGGCGTCGGCGACCCACCACTGCATCGCCTGGCGCTCGCTCAGCGGCACCCCGAACGTGACGCGCTGCGGCGCGTATTCGCACATCATGTCGAGCGCCCGTTGCGCCAGGCCGATCGACCACGCCGCCATCTGGACGCGGCGCGTGCCGAAGCGCAGCTGCATCGGCGCGAAGCCGGCGCCTTCCGTGCCGAGCAGCTTCCAGCCGGCGACGCGGCAATCCTCGAACACCACCTCATACGTGGTCACGCCGCCGACCATCGGAATGCGGCGCAGCACTTTGAAACCCGGCGTGCCCTTGTCGACCAGGAACGCCGAGATCGCGCCGCGCTTTTCCTTGCCGGTGCGCGCCATGACGATGGTGAAATCGGCGTCGGCGACGCGGCTGGTCCAGATCTTGCGGCCGTTGAGCACCCAATCGTCGCCGTCGCGCTCGGCACGCGTGATCAGCGCGGCCGGATCGGAGCCGGCACCCGGCTCCGACGCGGCGATCGCGGAAATCGTCTCGCCGCGCACATAAGGTTCGAGATAGGCCGCGCGCTGGCGCTCGGTGACCGTCGCCATCAACATGCGAAGATTGGGCGAGTCCGGCGGCAGCGTGTAGGGCGTGATGGTGTGGCCCATCTCCTCGTTGACGCCGACCAGCGCCACGTTGGGTAGATCCATGCCGCCGATATCCTTCGGGGCGTCGAGGCCCCACAGACCGAGCTTCTTCGACACGGCGTCGATGCGGGCGTGATCCTCGGCGTCAAGGGCAAGGCCGCGGCCCTCATGTTCGCGCGCCAACGCCTTCGGCTCGAGCGGCATCAACTCGTCGCGCACGAATTTGTGCACGAGGTCCTTGAGCATTCTGTCTTCTTCGGCGAGTTCGAAGTCCATGGCCGCTAGTCCTTTTGCACCAGGATGTTTCGCGCGCGCAGATCGGCGATCTCGTGTTCGCCGAACCCGGCCTCGCGCAGGATTTCGGCATTGTGCTGACCGAGCGTCGGCGCCAGTCGGCGAACGGAGGCCGGCGAGGCGGCGAACTTGGTCGCGGGCCGCGTGTAGCGCACGGTGCCTTCGCTTGGATGTTCGGCGGTCTGGAACAGGCCGGTGGCGACAAGCTGCGGATGTTTCGGTAAATCGTCGAGGCCGTACACCGGCGTCGCCGGGATATCGAGCTCGTGACACAATTTCATCCAGTCCGCCGTGGTGCGCGTGCGCGTGATGGTCGCCAGCAGCTCATAGACTTCCTTGCTGCGGGTGTGTCGTTGCTCGCGGTCCTTGATTAGCGGCAATTCGGCAAGTTCCGGCCGGTTGACGGCGTGGAGCAGCGCCGTCCAGCGGTCGACCGTGTAAGGCAGAATGCCGATATAGCCGTCCTCGGTCGGGCTGGGGCTGCGGCCGCCGGCGAGAATGCGCAGATAGCCGACCGGCCCCGGCGGCTCGAACGCAAGGCCGCCCATATGCTCGGCGAGCACGAACGACACCATCGTTTCCAGCATCGGCACTTCGACATATTGCCCTTTGCCGGTGCGCTCGCGATGAAACAACGCCGCCAGCACGGCATTGACCAGCGCCAGGCCCGTGGTCTTGTCGGCGACTAGCGTCGGGATGAAATCCGGCGCGTCCTTGCCGATTCCGGTGATCGCGACCAGGCCGCTTGCCGCCTGAATGACATCGTCGAACGCCGGCTTGCCGGCATCCGGTCCGTCCTGGTCGAAACCGGTGGCGGCGCAATAGACGATTTCCGGCCGCAATGCCCTCACCGCCTCGTAGCCGAAGCCGAGCCGCTCGATCGCTTCGACCCGCATATTGTGCACCAACACGTCGCAACTCGGCACGATGCGCCGCAACACGGCCGCTCCTTCGGGTTGGCGCAGATCGACGCACAGCGAGCGCTTGTTGCGGTTGAGGGTGAGGAACACCGAGGCCATGCCCGGACGGCGCGTGTAACTGCCGCTGCGCATCAGGTCGCCAGCGGGGCTTTCGACCTTGATGACCTCCGCGCCATAGTCGCCGAGGGTCTGCGTCGCCAGCGGTCCCAGCACGACCGCGGTCATGTCCAGCACCCGAATACCGGCAAGCGGGCCGGCGTTGTCGGGCGTCACGCCCTTGGGCGAGGGCTTTGCGCCGCTCATGCGATTCCTCCGGTGACTGTCTTAGGCCGGGCCGGATCGGGAGTCGAGCTTGCCGGTGCCGGCACACCGTGCCAGCATCGAAGCAAAATAGGGGATGGGAGGAACGATGGGCCCGCTGAACGTGCCGACGCCGGCCTATATGGCGGACGAGGAGCTGAGCATTTTCCGCCGGTCGGTGGGGCGATTTCTCGACGAGCACGCGCCGCCGAAAAAATTCGAGCAATGGCGCAAGGACGGTATCGTCGAACGCAACCTGTGGCACAAGGCCGGCGCCGCCGGCTTGCTCGGCCTTTCGACCAGCGCCGATTATGGCGGTGTCGGCGGCGATTTCCGGCACGAGACCATCCTGATGGAGGAATTGGGCCGCCGCGGTATCGAAGGCTGGGGCGTCAGCCTCCACAACGCCATCATCCTCCCTTACATCGAAACTTTCGGCTCGGAAGAGCAGAAAAAGAAATGGCTGCCGAAACTGGCGAGCGGCGAGCTGGTCAGCGCCATCGCCATGACCGAGCCGGGCGCCGGGTCGGACCTGCAAGGCGTGCGCACCACCGCGCGCCGCGTCGGCAATCAATACGCCATCACCGGCGCCAAGACCTTCATCAGCAACGGCCAGACCGCGAACCTGATCGTCGTCGTCGCCAAGACCGACCCGACCCAAGGCGCAAAAGGCATTTCGCTGATTGTGGTCGAGACCGACGAGGTCGAGGGGTTCCGGCGCGGCCGCAATCTCGACAAGGTCGGGCTCGAGGCGGCGGACACGTCGGAACTGTTCTTCGACGACGTCCAGGTGCCGACCGCCAATCTGCTTGGCGCCGAGGAAGGCCGCGGCTTCTATCAGTTGATGGAGAAGCTGCCGCAAGAGCGGCTGGTGATCGCGGTGCAATGCATGGCGATGATCGAACACGCGTTGTCGGTCACGCTGGATTACGTCAAGGAACGCAAGGCCTTCGGCCGCGCGCTCATCGACAATCAGGCGGTGCAGTTCAAGCTCGCCGAATGCAAGACCGAGGCGACGGTGGCGCGCGTGTTCGTCGACCATTGCATCGCGCAACTGCTGGCGAAGAAGCTCGATGGCCCCACCGCGTCGATGGCGAAGTACTGGGTGTCGGAACTCCTGGGCAAGATCGTCGACGCCTGCCTGCAATTCCATGGCGGCTACGGTTACATGGACGAATATCCGATCTCGCGCATGTTCCGCGACGCGCGTGTGGCCCGCATCTATGGCGGCACCACGGAGATCATGAAACTGCTGATCGCCCGCACCTTGTGAGGCAACCATGACCGCGCAACGCCGCAGCGACGACGCCCGCCGCGCCACCAATCCGCTGTTCAACGACCGCAAGCTCAAGCTCGGAACGTTCTGCACGAACCTTTCCGGCGGCTGCACCATGTCCGAGGCGGAGGGCATGCTCGATTGCGACTGGGCCAGCACTACGCGGCTCGCTCGGCTCGCCGACGAGATGGAGTTCGAGTCGCTGGTGCCGGTCGGACGCTGGAAGGGCCTGGGCGGCCACACCGATTTCAACGGACGTGGCTTCGAATGCTACACCTGGGCCGCCGGCATTGGCGCGCTCACAAAATATCCGGCCGTGTTCGCCACCTCGCATGTGCCGACCGTGCATCCGATCATGGCGGCGAAGCAGGGCATGACCATCGACCATATCAGCGGCGGGCGCTTCACCCTCAACGTCGTCACCGGCTGGTTCGCGCCTGAGCTCGAAATGTTCGGCGCGCCATTCCTCGACCATGACAGCCGCTACGAGATGGCAGCCGAGTGGATCACGGTCATCAAGCGGCTTTGGACAGCGGAGGAGGAATTCGACTTCACCGGCAAGTACTACCAGATCAAGAAGGGCATCATGCGGCCGAAGGCGGTGCAGAAGCCGCATCCGGTCATCATGTGCGCCGGCGCCTCGCCCGCGGGCCGCGAGTTCACCGCGCGCTACGCCGATGTCGGCTTCACCGCGCTCGAGGCGCACGATCTCGACGGCATGCGGGCGCGCGTCGACGCCCATCGCAAATATGCCTGGGATGAGCATGGCCGCGACATCAAGGTCTGGACCAACGCCTACATTTTCCAGGGCGAGACCGAGAAAGAGGCGCGCGACTATTACCGCTATTGCATCTTCGATAAGGGCGATTGGCCGGCGGTCAACAATTTGGTGTCGATCATGGGCATCACCTCGCAATCCTTCGCGCCCGCCGCGCTGGAAAAGCTCAAGGAGCATTTCATGGCGGGCTGGAACGGCTATCCGCTGATCGGCACCAAGGAGCAGGTGGTAGACGGCCTCATCACTTTGTCGAAGGCCGGGTTCGACGGCACGCTCCTATCCTGGCCGCGCTACATCGAAGGCATGGAAGAGTTCCAGCGTAAGACCTACCCCCTGGTCAAGCAGGCGGGATTGCGCGATTAGTCGTCCCTAGGGAGGGCAATCGGGCATGGTCCAGACTTGGGCCGTTTTGGCGTTTTCGCTGGGCTATGTCGGCCTGCTGTTCCTGGTTGCCTATTACGGCGATCAGCGGGCGCGCCGACGTGATGGCCGCCAAATCGCCAGGCCCATCGTCTATTCGCTGTCGCTCGCCGTCTACTGCACCTCGTGGACGTATTACGGCAGTGTCGGGCTGTCGGCCGCTAGCGGCTACAATTTCTTTCCGGTCTATATCGGACCGATCCTGTTGTTCCTGGTGTGCTGGCCGCTGCTACGCCGCATCGTGCTGTTGTCGAAGCGCCACAACATCACATCGATCGCCGATTTCATCGCCGCGCGTTACGGCAAGAGCCAGCGTCTCGCAGCCGCCGTCACAGTCATCGCGGTGATCGGAATCATGCCGTATACCGCGTTGCAGCTCAAAGCGGTGTTGACCAGCTTCGCGGTGCTCACGCAGGATGTTCAGGGTCCGCTCTCGACGCTGCTGCATCGACCGGGCGCCGCGGCGTGGACCGAGCTTGGCGTATCGCTGCTGCTAGCGACGTTCGCGATCCTGTTCGGCACGCGCCGCATTCAGGCGACCGAACACCATGACGGGCTGATCCTGGCGATCGCCTTTGAATCAATTGTTAAGCTGCTAGCATTCCTGTTGGTCGGCGCCTTCGTCACCTGGGGATTGTTCGACGGTTTCGGCGATCTGGCGTCGCGGGTCTCCGCGTCGCCCGCATTGCGGCATTTGTTCTGGTCGCCCGCCGACGGCACGCTGTGGATCACGATCACTGGCCTCGCCTTCGCTGCCGCGCTGTGCCTGCCGCGACAATTCCACGTTACCATCGTAGAGAACGCGGGCGAGCGCGATCTGCGCCGCGCCGCTTGGCTGTTCCCGCTTTACCTCATCGTCATCAACATCTTTGTCGTGCCCATCGCCATCGCCGGCTTGATCATGTTTCCCGACGGCGGCGTCAACGGCGATCTCTTCGTCATCGCCCTGCCGATGGCCGCCGGACGTGAATTGGTCGCGCTGATCGCCTTCATCGGCGGATTTTCCGCCGCGACCGGCATGGTGATCATGAGTTGCGTCGCGCTCTCCACGATGGTCAGCAACGATCTGGTGATGCCGTTCGTGCTGCACGGCCGTCGTCTGGGGTTGGCCGGAGCGCAAGGATATGGGCGCCGTGATCCTGGCGATCCGGCGCATCGCCATCGTTGCGGTGATGCTGCTCGGTTACGGCTATTGCCGGGTGGCCAGCGAGGGGCCGGGCCTCGCCGCGATCGGGCTCTTGAGCTTCGCCGCCATCGCGCAGTTCGCACCGCCCCTGTTGGGGGGCCTGGCGTGGCGCGGCGGCAACGCGACGGGGGCGATCGCCGGCGTCGTGGCGGGCTTCCTAGTGTGGGCCTATTGCCTGATGGTGCCGGCGCTTGCCCAGTCCGGCTGGCATTTGCAGGACCTGGTTGCGAACGGTCCGTTCGGCATCGCGTTCCTGCGTCCCCAGGCGCTATTCGGCCTTCATTTCGATCCGCTGACTAACGGCACGCTGTGGAGTTTTGCCGTCAACATCGTATGTTATGTCGGCGTCTCGCGCGTGTCCGCGATCCGGGTCATCGAGCGCGTCCAGGCCAGCGCCTTTGTCGACCTCGATCCCGGGCAAGGCCCGTTCGCGCCGCGCGCCTGGAGCGGCCCGATCAGCGTCGGCGAGTTGACTGGGCTCGTCGCCCGCTATCTCGGCGCGGAACGCGTGCAACGCGCCTTCACCGACCTCGCGGCGCAGCGCGGCGTCGACTACGCCGCCGAGGCGCAGGCCGATTTCCCACTCGTCCGCGATGCCGAGCGCCTCTTGGCCAGCGCCATCGGCGCGCCGTCGGCACGGCTGGTGCTGGCGTTGGCGCTGGAGCGCCGCAATCTGGGCCTCGATGCGGCGATGGGCCTCTTGGACGATGCCAGCGCGGCGATTTAGTACAATCGCGAGCTGTTGCAGGAAACGCTGGAGACGGTGCGCCAAGGGATCAGCGTGTTCGATCGCGAACTTCGCCTCGTGTGCTGGAACCGGCATTTCCGCGACCTGTTGGAATTGCCCGCCGATTTGGTCCGGGTCGGCGTCCCGTTGCAGGAGATCATCCAGTTTTTCGCGGCGCGCGGCGAATTCGGCGCCGGCGATCCGGAGGCGATCGTCGCGAGCCAATTGGATTTGTTCGTGGGTGCCGGCGAAACCGTGTTCGAGAACCGGCGCCGCGATGGCCGCGTCGTCGAGATCCGGACGAATCCCATGATCGGCGGCGGCTACGTCACGACGTATTCGGACATCAGCGAGCATGTGCGGTTCGCGGCGGAGTTGGCCGCCGCGAACGAATTGCTGGAGCGGCGCGTGCGCGAGCGCACCGAGGAATTGAGCGCCGCCAAGGCCACCGCCGAAGAGGCGAATCTCGGCAAGACCCGCTTTCTCGCGGCCGCCAGTCACGATCTCCTGCAGCCCTTGAACGCGGCTCGTCTCTATGTCGCGAGTCTTCTCGACCATCAGGCGCGGTTAGGCGGCGGGGCGGCGTCCGGCGAACTGGCGCGCAAGATCGATAGGTCGCTCGGCGCGGTCGAGGACCTGCTCGGCGTCCTGCTCGATATTTCCCGGCTCGACGCGGGCGTTCTCGCCGCCGAGCGCCGCACCATGCCGCTCGACGAATTGTTTAGCAGCCTCAAAGTGGAATTTGCTCCGATCGCGGAACGCAAAGGCCTCGAGTTGAGGATCGTGCCGACCCGCGCCGCGGTCGAAAGCGACCGCCGCCTCTTGCATCGCATCTTGCAGAATTTGCTGTCGAACGCGATCCGCTACACCGGTTCGGGCAAAATCCTGATGGGCGCGCGTCGCTCCGGTGATCACGTCGTCATCCAGGTCGCCGACACCGGCATCGGCATTCCGGCCGATAAGCGGGGACTGATCTTCCAGGAATTCCGACGCTTTCCAGCGCCCGGCGCGGAACAGGGCGTCGGCCTCGGCCTCTCTATCGTCGAGCGCATCGGCCGGCTCCTGGATCACCCCATCGGCTTCCGGTCGGAGCCAGGGCGCGGCACGATCTTTAGCGTCCGCGTGCCGCGCGGCAAGGAGATGCCGGCGGAACGCGCGGCGCCTGGGAAGGGTTTGCGCGTGTTCTCGGGATTGGAAGATCTGCCGGTCCTCTGCATCGACAACGACGCCGACGTTCGCGACGGGATGAAGACCTTGCTCGACGCGTGGGGCTGTCGCCCGATCGTGGCCGCGACCTTGGCTGACGCGTTCGCGGCGTTGACCCGCGAACGCCTGCCGCCGGCGCTGCTTTTGGTCGATTACCATCTGAGCGACGTCATTGACGGTCTCGGCTGCATCGATCGGCTGCGCGAGCATGGCTGCGGCGGCGTGCCGGCGATCTTGATCACCGCCGACCGATCCGAGACGGTGCACGCCCTCGCCTTCGAGAAGGGCGTGGCGACCCTGAAAAAGCCGCTCAAGCCAGCGGCGCTGCGCGCGCTGGCGATGCGCCTGGTCGCGACCCGCGCGGCGGCGGAATAGTCAGTTCGGCGGCGCCAATTCGGGCAGAGCAGCGATCTCGCGCGCCAGGATCACCGCCTGGGTGCGGTTTTCCACTTCAAGCTTTTCCAGGATCGCCGAGACATGCGCCTTGGCCGTCGCCTCGGATACGGACAACGCGTGCGCGATTTTCTTGTTGGGATAGCCTTCGCTCAACATCATCAGCACGCGGACCTGTTGAGGCGTCAGGCGCGAAAGCCGCGCGGGCAGGGACGTGTCGCGGATCCCCTCCTTGTCTTTTTGCCCGATCCTCTCCGGCAGCCACATGCCGCCGGACAACAACGCCGCCAGCGCGGTGCGGATGCCGTCGGCGCCGGTGGACTTGGCGATATAGCCGACGACGCCGAGATCGATCGCGCGCCGCACGACGCGTTCTTGCTCTTCGGCCGAAATAATGGCGACAGGCACCGCCGCGAATGCCGCCCGCATAAACAGCAGTCCCGACAGACCCTGCATGCCGGGCATTTTGAGGTCGAGCAGCACCAAATCAGTTTCCGGCGCCGCTTCCACGCAGGCCCGCAACGTCTCGAAGGAATCCGCCTCGGCGATCTCGGCGTTGGGATAGGCATGCGCGATGGTCAGCCGCAACGCGTCGCGGAACAGCGGGTGGTCGTCGGCGATCACGATGCGCAAAGCCGCCATCTGGTCCTCGTGCCGGCCGGCCAGGGACATGGCGGGCCGATTAGACGAAAGTATAATAGCTGGAACCGGAGGCCCGGCGTTACCCTTCGTTAGCGATGCCGGTGGCCGAGTGCCGCGCGGCGTCCGGATAATTTGGAACGCTTAACGTTCCGCCAGCACAGGGAGGATTTATAACCATGCAGAAATTCATCAAGCCGTCCCGTCGTACGGTGCTTCAGGCCGGCGGCGCGCTGGCCGCAACCGCGGCGCTGCCGCGTCTCGCCTTTGCCGACGACATGCCGGCGATCGGAACCTGGCCGGCGGGCTCGCAGGGCGATTCCGTCACCATCGGCATCACCGTGCCGCGCACCGGTACCTACGCGGCGCAGGGAGAGGACGAGCTCAAGGGCTATCAACTCGCGGTCGAGCATCTCAACAGCGGCGACGAGCTGGTACGCGCGATCTCGCCCAAGACCAAGAAGGGCGTCCTCGGCAAGGAAGTGAAATACGTCGTCGCCGACTCCGCCGCGAAGCCGAACCAGGCGGTGCAGGCACAGGGCAAGTTCATCAGCGACAACAAGGTCATCCTGATGACCGGATCGACCTCGAGCGCGGTCGCGGTGGCGATGAACCATTTCGCGCAACGCGAACATATCCTCTACGTCACCGGCATTTCGGGCTCCAACGACACCACCGGCAAGGACTGCGTCCGCTACGGCTTCCGTCAGAATTTCTATGGTCAGACCGCCGCCGCGGCGCTCGGCCCGGTGCTGATCAAGGTGTTCGGCAAGAACCGCAAGGCCGCCTATATGACGCCCGACTACACCTACGGCCACACCGTCACCAAGGCGATGAATGACTATCTGACCAGCCAGGGCGGTTGGACCATGGTAACGAACCAGGTTTCGCCGCTGGGCGCGCCGGACTACAGCAATTACCTGACCAACATCGGCAACTCCGGCGCCGAGTTCCTCATCAACGTGAATTGGGGCCACGACGCGGTTCTGTCCACGCAGCAGGCCAAGCAGTTTGGCGTGCTGGCCAAAATGAAGCTGGTGATCCCCTATCAGATTCCGTTCCTCGCCAAGGAAGTCGGTGCGGACATCACCCAAGGTGTTTATGCCGCCACCGATTTCTGGTGGACGCTCGAAGACCAGTACCCGCTGGCCAAGATGTTCGTCGCGAAGTTCCAGGCCAAATACGGCTACCGGCCGGAATGGGGCGCGGAAAACGCGTACATGTCGTTCGCGTTGTGGGCGGACGGCGTCGAGCGTGCCGGCACCTTCTATCCGCCGGCGGTGATCAAGGCGCTGGAAGCCGGGTAACCACAACCAGTCGATGGTCGGCGATGTCTATTTCCGCGCCGCCGATCACCAGCTCGTGCGCCCGGTCGTCATCGTTCGCGGCAAGGCGCCGGGCGACATGAAGAACCCGGAAGATTATTGGGAAGTGACCGAGGTCGTTCCCGGCGCGCCTTTGATGCAGGCGCCGGACGCGTTCGGTTGCAAACTCGGCGATTATACCTGATCGTAACGCATTCTGGCGGGCAGGCGGCCACTTACGGCCGCCTGTTTCGTCGAACCGGAACGACCGGATCGCATGATCTCCTGGTCTAATTTCGTCTCGCAGTTCTTCAACGGCTTGGCGTCGGGCGCCCTGCTGGCGCTCATCAGCTCGGGCCTGACCATCATTTATGGCACGCTCGGCGTCTTGAATCTGGCGCATGGCGCCATGTTCATGCTGGGCGGCTATGCCGGCCTCGTCGCGTTCCAGGCGACCGGGTCGTTCCTGGTCGCGGTGATCGTCGGATCGCTGTTCCTCGTCGTGTTCGGCCTGGTCTTCGAGTTCGTCATCATCCGCCGGTTCTACGGCCGGCCGGCGGAGGACCAGCTTCTGGTCACGTTCGGCGTCGGCATGGTGCTGGTCGAGCTGGTGCGCTGGGGCTTCGGCAGCCTGTCGTTCACTGTGCCGCCGCCCGGTTGGGCGGCTGGCGTCACGTCACTCGGCTTCATGATGTACCCAACTTATCGCATCGTGGTGTTGGGCATCGCCGCGGCGGCGCTGGCGGTGCTCTATTTCGTCCTCTACCGCACCCGGCTCGGCATGATCGTGCGTGCCGGCATCGAGGACTCGACCATGGTCGGCATGCTCGGCATCAACGTGAACCAGGTGTTCATGCTGGTGTTCGGCATCGGCGCGATGGCGGCGGGCTTTGCCGGCATCGTCAATGCGCCCGTGGTCTCGCTCACCCCGGACATGGGCGACGCGATTCTGGTGCAGACCTTCGTTGTGGTGGTGATCGGCGGCGTCGGTTCGTTCCCTGGCGCGATTCTCGGGCGGGTTGATCTCTGGCGAGATACTCAGCATCACCTCGATGTTCGATCCGGCCTATTCCGAGGTCATGCTGTTTGCGGCGATGACCTTGGTCCTGTTGCTGCGGCCGCAAGGCCTGTTGGGCCTGCCGAGCCGCGAGTAGACGCATGTTCCGCCATCGCCGCTTTCTGATCGAGGCATTGACGGCGCTCGGGCTGATCGTCTCGCGTTTCGCGCTGCCCTATCTCCACGTCTCGCCGGAGACCGCCAACCAGATCCTGGTCTGGGGCCTGTTCGGCATCGGTTTCGATATCGTGTTCGGCTATACCGGCCTTCTGTCCTTCGGTCAGGCCGCGTTCTACGGTACCGGCGGCTTCGTTGCGGCCTACCTGCTGATCAACAACATGATCTCGAGCGTGTTGTTGGCGCTGATCGTCGGCGCGATGGTCGCGGCGATCGTCGGCGTCGCCGTCGGCGTGGTGGCGCTACGGCGCACCGGCATTTATTTCGCGATGATCACGGTCGCCATCGCGGAGATGTTCTTTTTTGTCGAGAACAATCCGCTGTCCGGTTGGACTGGTGGGGAAAACGGCCTGCCTGGGGTGCCGACCCCGAGCTTCACCGTCGGCAATTTCCATTATCAGTTCGGCACGGACTGGTCGCTCTATAGCTTCATCGCCGCCTGTTATTTCGTCGGCATCGTTATCGGTTTGCGCATCATGCGGTCGCCCTTCGGCGCCGTGCTGATCGCGATACGCGACAACCCGCTGCGCGCGCGTGCCGTCGGCCATGCGGTCGGGCTCTACAAACTCGCCGCCTTCGTCATTGCCGCCGCCTATGCGGGGTTCGCAGGCGGTCTCCTCGGCGTGGTCCAAGGCTTCATGCCGCCCGAAGCCTTCGGCTTCGACACGTCGGGGCAATTGGTGATTCAAACCGCAATCGGCGGCAGTGGCACGCTGTTCGGCCCGATGGTGGGCGCCGCCGTTTGGCTGTTTCTGCGCGATTTCCTGCAATCCGCCTTCGGCCTTGGCGCCACGTGGAAGCTGGTGCTCGGCTTGGTGTTCGTGGTGCTGGTGATGTTCCTGCGCCGCGGCTTGATCGGCGGCGCGGCGGCCCTGGTCCGCCGGTTCGTGGCTCGCCCTCGCGCGCCGGCGACCGAGGCGGCGCCCACGGATCGCGGCGCCCGCGCCGATCGCGAGCGTCGGGCCGACCCGCCGCCGGCAGGAGGCGCCATTCTCGGGACCGGTGATCGAGGCCCGTGGCCTGACCAAGGCGTTCGGCGGCATCGTCGCCAACCGCGAGATCAATTTCGCCGTGGAACAAGGTGAGCTGCGCGGCATCATCGGCCCCAACGGCGCTGGGAAGAGCACCTTCTTCAAGATGCTGACCTGCGAGATGCGGCCGACCGCGGGCCGGATCGTTTTCCACGGCCGCGACATCACCGGCATGCATGTCGACGATGTCTGCCAGCTCGGGCTGACCAAGTCCTATCAGGTCAACCAGCTCTTTTCGCGCCTGACCTTGCGCGAGAATGTCGTGATCGCCGCGCTCGCCGAGCGGCGCGGCACGTTCAAGTTCGATCTGCTCCGCCGTATCGACCGCGTGCCCGGCCTCAACGACCAGGTCGAAGGCACGCTGCAACTCGTCGGCTTGACGGCGCGCGCCGATGTGCCGGTCGCGGAACTCGCTTACGGTGAAAAGCGGCGGCTGGAGATCGGACTGGCGCTGGCCTCGTCGCCATCCCTGTTGCTGCTCGACGAGCCGCTGGCGGGCATGAGCCCCGGCGAACGTGCCGAGACGGTGCAGCTACTGAAGAATATTCGGCGCGGCCGCACGCTCGTCGTGGTCGAGCACGATATGGACGCAATGTTCGGCATGGCCGAGCGCATCACCGTGCTGCACGAAGGCGCGCTGTTGGCGGAAGGCACGCCCGCCGAAATCCAGCGCAACGGCCAGGTGCAGGAAGCCTACCTTGGCGGGGTCGCTGCCGAATGAGCGCGCTGCTCGAGGTCGACAGGCTCAATTCCTATTACGGCGACAGCCATATCCTGTTCGACGTGTCGCTGCACGTTGACAAGAACGAGGTGGTGGCGCTGTTGGGCCGCAACGGCGCCGGCAAAAGCACTACGCTCAAGAGCTTGATCGGCGTGGTGCGGCCACGCTCGGGACGGGTGACGCTCGACGGTACGCCGACCGCCGGCCTGCATTCCTACGCGATCGCCGCGCTTGGCTTGCAATTGGTGCCGGAGGAACGGCGGATCTTCGGCAGCCTCAGTGTCGAGGAGAATCTCATCCTCGCCGGCCTCACCGCGAAGTCGCGCTGGCCGCTGGATCGCGTGTGGGAGATTTTCCCGCGGCTCAAGGAGCGTCGCCGGAGTCGCGGCACCGATCTCTCCGGCGGCGAGCAGCAGATGCTGGCGATCGCCCGCGCGCTGGTACGCGATCCGAAGATCATCCTTCTCGACGAGCCGTTCGAGGGTTTGGCGCCGTTCATTGTTCGCGACCTGCTCGCGACCTGCCGCGCGCTCGCCGACGCCGGCCAAACGATCCTGGTGGTGGAGCAGAATATGGCCGCGGCGATGACCCTTGCCGACCGCATCTACATCCTCAATAACGGCCATATGATCGAGGAGTTGAGCGCGGAATCGGTGCGCGGCCAGCCGGAACTGCTGCACCGGCACTTGGGCGTTTAGGTGACGAAAAAATAAGGGGGAAAAGTCACTCCCCCGCCGGGGGCATCATCGTCACCGCGAACATGATATTGGGCAGAAGCTCGCGGATCGCGCCACGCAGCGCCGCTTCGTCGGCCGCCTCGGCCATCGCCAGCGCTTGGCGCGGCGAGCGGCGGAAAATGGTGGCGCTGGCCCGGCCCGCCTTGTTCGAGGTCACGGTCGCGAACGATGCCGCGGGATCGACGCGCTTCAACAATTTCTTCAGCGCGGCGCGGCCCGCATCCTTGTCGAGATCGTGTATCGGCAAGTCCGAGGGATTCTCGAGTCTCGGGCGGCAGCTCTGCGTTGACCGCCTCGACCCTGGCGTGGCGCGACAGGCGCTGAAACACGGCGCGGCCTTCCTCGGTGTCGATGCGGAATTGCAGCTCCCAGCTTTCGCCGCGCGCGGCCAACTCCGAGATCAGCGCGAACAGATCGTCACAATCCGTGTCGTGCGAGCAAGTGATGAAGGCGAGCTGGCCCTCATGCTCGATAACGCGGTCGTCGTTTTCGGCGAAGCCCAACTGGTCGAGCGCGTTGTTCAGCGCGCGCTCAGACGCGATCAACAGCGTCGAGACGTGGAGCTTGGCGCCTTCCTCTTTTTCGCCGGCGGGTTCCATGTCCACCATGTAGCGTGTCTCTAGGGGTCGATCAACACGCCCGGGTTTAACAGTCCCTTTGGGTCGAGCGCACGTTTCGCCTCGCGCAACGCCGCGGCGAACAGCGGCGGCCGCTGACGGTCGTACCAAGGTCGGTGGTCGCGCCCGACGGCATGATGATGGGTGATGGTACCGCCCGCCGCGATGAGCGCGTCCGACGCCGCCGCTTTGATGGCATGCCATTGTTCTTCCAAAGCGCCGTGCCGGCCCAGCGCGGAGAAGGTGAAGTACGGCGCCGGCCCGTCGGGATAGACATGGGTGAAGCGGCAGGTCGACTTGCCCCGGCCGGCCGGTGACGTCGCGAATGGCGCGCTCGGTCGCCGCCTTGACCGTGTCGTGGAACGATTCGAACCGCTCCCACGTGATCGCGGTCTCGAACGTGTCGCCGATGATGCCGCGCGCCACCATCTTTTCGCGCGCGAACGGCATGCGGATGAAGGCGTTGCGCCACATCCCGGCGGCGCCTTCTTGCGTCGCGTTCGCGCCTTCCGCCGCCTCGGGCTTACCGCCGAAATCGGCGCAGAGTTCGAGCGCGCGTTTGTGCCACGGCCCGACTTCGTGATCGCCGGACTCGAACGCCAGCACCGTCACCGCGAAGCTGCCGTCGCCGGCGCCGGTGTTGCGCGCCTCGTTCGGGTCGAGGATGCGGCAATTAGCGGGATAGAGTCCGGCCTGCGAAATCGCGCGGAGTGCCCGCGCGGCGGTGAACAGATCCTTGAATCGCACCGCGCCGCCGGCGCGGAAGCGTGGCCGATCCTGAAGGCGCATCCACGCTTCGGTGATGATGCCGAGAATGCCTTCGGAGCCGATGAACATGCGGTCGGGGCTCGGCCCCGCGCCGGAACCGGGCAGGCGCCGCGTCTCGATGCGGCCTTGCGGCGTCACCAGCGTCAGACTTTCGACGAAATCGTCGATATGGGTGTAGAGGCTGGCGAAATGACCGCCGCCGCGCGTCGCGATCCAGCCGCCCAGTGTCGAATATTCGAAGCTCTGCGGAAAATGGCGCAACGTCAGCCCGTGCGGTTTCAATTGCGCTTCGAGCGCCGGGCCGAACGTGCCGGCCTCGATCCGCGCCGCGCGCGAGGTCTTGTCGACCTCGACGACGCGGTTGAGGTTGCGCAGGTCGATGGTGATCGCCGCTTTGTACTTGCCACCGACGCGCGGCTCGACGCCGCCGACGACGCTGGAGCCGCCGCCGAACGGGACGACCGCGGCATCGACACTGCCGGCCCAATCCAGTAACGCGGCGATGTCGGCGGTGTCGCGCGGATAGGCGACGACGTCCGGCGCGTTGGCATAGTTCCCGGCGAGGCCTTTCACATAGTCGAGGAACGATTTGCCGTAGGTGTGCTGCGCGCGGTCGAAGCGGTCGCTGGAGCAGATCGCCGCCAGCCCCGGCGGCGGCGAAACGCGCGGCGCACGGAGCTCGATATGCTCAAGGGACGGCGGTTGGCGCTGCTCGAAGGCCGTGACGCCGAACAGTTCCGAATAGCGCGCGACGGCGAAATTCTCTTCCGCCGCGGTCAACGTCTCGCCGACCCGGCCCCAGCCGAAATGCTTGAGACGCGCCTCCGCCATTACGTCCTCGCCAGCCACTCGAGCAGCACGCGGTTGAACTCCTGCGCGCCCTCATATTGCACCCAATGGCCGACGCCCGCCACGACATGGAACCGCGCGCTCCGGCTGGATCGAGCGCAGCAGCGTTTCGCGCTGGTCGACATACGGATAGGCCGTGATATCGAACTCGCCCCAGATGCCGCCGATCGGCGCCTTGACCAGCGGCAAGGCGCGGGCCAACCGGTCGCCCGGTGCGAACGGCACCGATTTGAAGCGCCCGAGCGCGATGTGGCGGATTTGCATCCACACCGCGGTATCGTCGATCTTGGCCGGATCGTGGACCATGAAGCGCCCGAGATTGTCGCGTTGCAACGCCGCGATCTCGGCGCCGCTCATGCCAGGATCGACGCGGCGCAGGTTGGAGGCGCGGCCGCGCGGCAGGCCGAGCCCGCCCGCGCCGACGATGGTGAACGATCGCACGCGCACGCCCAGCCGAACTGCAATACGACCCGCGATCTGGCCGCCGAAGGAAAAGCCGACAAGGTGAAACCGCTCGCCCGGCGCCAGCACACGCGCTAAGCCGTCGCCGACGATGTCGGAGACATCGTCGAGATTGTCGGTCGGCGGCGGCATCGCCGATTCGCCGAGACCCGGCAGGTCCGGCGCGATGACGCGGTAGCCCGCCTCCGTCAGCGGCGCGATATTCCGCATCCAATGCTGCCACGACCCGTAGCCGCCATGCAGCAGCACGACCGGAACGCCGGGGCCCCATTCGCGCCAGACCATCGTTCCGTCGCCGCACGGCGTCGCGTGGCGCCGCGCCGCACGATCGAGGACCGCGATGGCGTCGGGCATCGCGTCGAGGCCGCGAATGGAATCCAAGGGGTCAGCGCCGCTTCATGGTCGGGTCGAGGGCGACGCGCATCGATTCGCCGAGCGCGTTGAACGCGAGGGCGGTGAGCAGGATCGCCATGCCCGGTGCGTACATCTGCTCCGGTGCGATCTCGATGTAGTTATAGGCGCGCGCCAACATGCCGCCCCAGCTCGCGGCCGGCGGCTGCACGCCGAGCGACAGGAAGCTCAGCGCCGCCTCGGCCAAGAGCGCGATCGCCAGCGCGAGGGTCACCTGCACGATCACCGGCTGGATCGCATTTGGCAGGATGTGGCGCCAGATGATGTGCGGGGTCGAGGCGCCGAAGCCGCGCGAGGCGTCGACGTAGAGCGCGCCTTTCACCACCAAGGTCTGCGCCCGCACCAGCCGCGCCAGGAACGGCGCAAAGGTGAATCCCACCGCCAGCATGGCGTTCGTCAGGCCGATGCCGAGCGCGCCGGTCACCGCGATCGCCAGCACGATCGGCGGAAACGACAGCAGCGCGTCGATGAAGCGGCTCGAGATCTCGTCGAACCAGCCGCCGACGAAGCCGATCAACAGACCGGCCGGAACGCCGAGGATCACCGCGACGAACACCGCCAGGAACGAGGCGTAGAGCGAATTGGGCGCGCCGTAGATCAGGCGGCTCAACTCGTCGCGGCCCAGATCGTCGGTGCCGAGCCAATGCGCCGCGCTCGGCGGCGCCAGCAGATCGGCGACATTCTGATCGTTGGGTGCGTAAGGCGCGATCCACGGCGCGAACACCGCAATAACAGCGAGCAGCAATAGGAACCCGATGCTCAGCACCGCGCGAATGTCGGAGCGCATCCAGCGCAGGAAACGCACGGCGCGGCCGCGGCGTCGCGGCACGACCAGGATGGCGGGCTTTTGCGCGATCGTGGTCATGCCGCCGCCACCCGCGGGTCGAGCAGCGCGGTGACAATGTCGACCACGAGGTTGATCGAAATCACGATCAGCACCAGCACGAGCACCACGCCCTGCACCACCGGAAAATCCTTGTTGATGGCGGAATAGCTGACCAGGCTGCCGACGCCGGGAACAGCGAACACCGCCTCGATCACGACGGCGCCGGAAAACAGCCGGTTGACCTGCAAGCCCACCAGCGTCAGCAGCGTCGAGCTGACGTTGCGCAGCCCATGCTTCCACAGGATGGCGCCGCTCGACAGGCCCTTGGCGCGCAGCGTGCGCATATATTGCTGGTTCAGTACCTCGAGGAGATCGCTGCGCACCTGCCGCGCCAAGGTCGCGACCACGCCGACCGCCAGCGCGATCGCCGGCAGCGTCGCGTGGCTGATCGCGCTGACCGGGTCGCTGAAGAAGTACGCCGAGCCGGTGGTCGGGAACCAATGGCGGTAGAGCGAGAATTGCAGCGCCAGGATCATCGCCAGCCAGAAGCTCGGCAGCGCCACGCCCATTGACGCGGTCGAGGTGACGAAACTGTCGAGCTTCGAGCCGCTGCGGGTCGCGGCCAGAACGCCCAGCGGAATGCCGATCGCCGACGCCACGACCAAGGCATAGACCGCGATCAGGATCGTGTTGGGCAGACGGTCGATGATGAGCTGAGTCACCGGTTCGCTAGAGAACAGCGACAGGCCGAGATCGCCGTGCAACGCGTGCCACAGCCAGATGCCGTATTGCACGACCATCGGCTGGTCGAAACCGTATTCGTGACGGATTTCCGCGATGCGCTGCGCCGAGGCATAGTCGCCCGCCAGCGCCAGCGCCGGGTCGCCCGGCACCAGTTGCAACAGGCCGAACACCACGAACGTCGCGAACACGAGGATCGGCAGGAACTGCAGGAGGCGGCGTCCCAACAAGCGCCAGAGCTTGCTCATAGCCAGTTTTCCTCGGTGCGTCCCTCGACTGCTCGCACCGCTGCTGCGGTGCTCCGCGCTCGAGATGAGGTAAAGCTTTTCCCCATCCAGAGCACGCAGCCCGCGTCGCTGGGCTCGTCGTCGAAGGAAGCACGATCTTCCGTCACGCCGCCAGCCACACTTCGTGGAATTTCGGCGTGCCGATGATGCCGGCCTCGAAATTCCTGACCTTCGGCGACAGCACGCTGACGCCGGGCGCGATATATTGCACGACCTGCATCGCCTGCTCGATCACGAAGCGTTGCAGGTTCACGAACGCCGCCTTGCGGCTCTCCTGATCCTGCGCGGATTCCGTCGCGTCCATCAGCGGCCGGAAGCCCGGCAGCTCGATCTTGCCGGCGTTGCGCAGCGCGTCCTTGGCGAACTGCACCTCGTAGGACTGGCTTGGATCGGGATAACCGCCGGTCGGGCTGATCAGTATTTCACCCTTCTTCTCGAGCATGAAATTCTGCATCGCCTGCTGCGGCGTGGTCGGCGTCAACTTGAGGCGGATGCCGCTCTTGGCGAGCTGGGAGATCAGCAATTCCTGGCGCTGCATCGCCACCTGGTCAGCCCAGCCGAAACAGGGCAGGTCGATGCCGCCGTCATGGCCTGCTTCCTTCAACAACGCCCGCGCCTTGTCCGGATCGTGCTTGTAATAGTTGAAGGTGCCGGGGTCGGTGGCCCAATGCTCCTTCGGCAGAATGCAGCAGGTCGGTTCGCCCAGGCCGGCATTCAGCACCTTGTTGATCTCGTCGCGGTCGATCGCGTAATTGAGCGCCTGGCGGATGCGGACATCGTTCAGCGGCGCACGCGCGTAGTTCATGAACATGCCGTAGAACACGAGCGACGGGCCGATCTGCACCACCAGGTTGGAGTTGCGGTTGGCGATCAGCTTTTGCGGCACTTGCAGATCGATGGCGAGATCGGTCTCGCCGGTCATGGTGGTGCGCACCGCGGTGTTGAGCTCGTTGATAATGCTGATCTTGATGCCATCGAGATAGGGCTGGCCCGACTTCCAATATTTGTCGTTCTTCACCAGGGTGAAGCTGGCATTGTCCTGCCACTCGACGAATTTGAACGGGCCGGTACCGACAGCGATGCGGTCGACGTTGGGTCCCTTGGTCTTGATCGCGGTCGGCGACAGCATTAGCCCGACGCGTGTCGTCAGGATCGCGGGCAGGCCGGCATTCGGCCGCGACAAATGCAGCGTAACCTGGTTCTTCCCGCTGACCTCGACGGCGGCGACGACGGTCAGGTCGGACTTGACGTTGGAGCGCGGATCGTTGCGGTAGCGCTCGAGGTTGAACTTGACCGCCTCGGCGTTGAACGGGGTGCCGTCGTGAAACTCGATGCCGTCGACCAGGTCGAGCACCAAGGTCTTCGGGTCGGTAAAGCGCCACGCCTTGGCGAGGCCGGGCTTGAGGATGAGGCTGTTGGGATCGAAATCGATCAACCCGTCATAGACCGCGTAGAGCACGTTGAGATCGGGCAGGTTGCGGCCCGTCATCGGATCGATTGCGGCGGGATTATAGGGCTGCGCCAAGCGCAGGGTGCCGCCTTTGCGCGGCTCGTCCGCCGCGCGTGCCAACGACGGCAGGAACACGACGCCGCTTGCCGCGGCCGCGCCTTTCAACACCGTGCGGCGATCCAGAGTCCGTCCAATCATGCCGATCTCCCTAACATTTTTGTTAGCTTGAACCCGTAGTGACGGCCGGGAGAATAAGACTCCGCTAATTCGCTGTCTCGGCAAAATGACACGCGACGAAGCGGCCCGGAGCGAGTTCGCGCCAGTCGGGTTCACTCTGCGAACAACGGGCCTGCGCCATGGGACAACGGGTGTGAAAGCGGCAGCCGGTGGGCGGATCGAGCGGACTCGGCACCTCGCCCTCGAGCACGATGCGCTCGCGATTGCGCAAGTGCGCGGGCACCGGCTCAGGCTCCGCGGACAGCAGCGCCTTCGTATAGGGATGAAGCGGCGCGTTCATGATGTCGGCGGCGGCGCCGAGCTCGACGATCTTACCGAAATACATCACCGCGACGCGGTCGCTGATATGCGCGACGACGCGAAGATCGTGACTGATGAAGACATAGGTGAGCGAGAAATCGCGCTGCAGGTCGGCGAACAGGTTGAGCATCTCCGCCTGGATCGAGACGTCGAGCGCCGCCACCACTTCGTCGCAGACGATGAGCCGCGGCTCCAGCACCAGGGCGCGGGCGATGTTGGCGCGCTGCTTCTGGCCGCCGGAGATTTCATGCGGGTAGCGCGCCGCCATTTCCGGACTCATCGCGACATGGTCGAGCGCCTCGAGCGCCTTGCGCTCCCGCTCGCGGCGCGTGCCGATGCGCGCGACGTCCAGCGGCTCGCGCACGCTTTGCAGGATCGTCATGCGTGGATCGAGCGCGGCATTCGGGTCCTGGAAAATGATTTGGAAGCCGCGCCGGTGCTTGCGCAGCGCCGAGGCGGAGAGCGCAAACGGATCTTCGCCGAAATGGCGGATGCTGCCCGCGGTCGGGCGGATCAGGCAGACGATGGCGCGGCCCACAGTGGTCTTGCCCGAGCCGCTTTCGCCGATGATGCCGAACGTCTCGCCCTCGCGCACGGTGAAGCCGACCTTGTCGACCGCTTGGATGATTTGGTTGCGGCGCCGTCCGGGAAACGCAATCTCCAGCGCCTCGACCGACAGTATCGGCGCCTCGCTCATGTGCCCGATCCAGCCAACGCCAATAAATCCGGCGCGCACGCATCGCACGTGACGCTGATCGGTCGCGCGCAAATGTTGGGGGACACCGCATGCAGCCGCCGCGTAATTGCAGCGCGGACCGAAGCGACAGCCCGACGGCATCTCGCGGGGCGAGGGCACGCGGCCCGGGATCGACGGCAGGCGCGATTTCGGCGCGCGCCGGCCCGGCAGGGATTCGAGCAGGCCCGCGGTGTAGGGATGAAGCGGCCGATTGAGGATAGCATCGACCGGCCCTTCCTCGACCACCTCGCCGGCATACATGGTCAGCATGCGGTGGCAACTCTCGGCGATCAGGCCGAGATTGTGGGTGATGAACAGCAGCGCGGTGCCGGTGCGCTGGCCCAGCTCCAAGAGCAGCTCCATGATCTGAGCCTGGATGGTCACGTCGAGCGCGGTGGTCGGCTCGTCGGCGATCAGCAACTTCGGCTCGCACACCAGCGCCATCGCGATCATCACGCGCTGGCGCATGCCGCCCGACAGGCTCATTGGATATTGGGTGGCGCAATTGGCCGGGCCCGCGATGCGCACCGAGGCCAGCGCCTCGACCGCGCGCTCCTTGGCCTCGCGTTGCGACATCGCGAAGTGGGTGCGCACGGTCTCGGCGATCTGATCGCCGACGGTGAATACCGGGTCGAGCGCGCTCATCGGCTCCTGAAACACCATGCCGATCTGGCGGCCGCGCACCTGGCGCATGCCGCTTTCGCTGATCGCGGCGATATCGCGCCCGTCGAAAAAGATGTTACCGGTGCGCAGACAGCCGCGCTTCGGCAAGAGGCCCATGACCGACAGCGCCGTCAGCGACTTGCCGCAGCCGCTTTCGCCGACGATGCCGACCGTCTCGCCGCGCTTCACGGTGAAGGCGACGTTGTTCAGCATCTGCACCCAGCCGGCATCGTCGCGGAACGACACGCACAAATCGCGTACGTCGAGCAACGCGCCCGTCGCTACGTTTTCGCCATCCGAAATTTTGCTTGCCGCCACGCTCATCCGCGTGGTTTTGCCCGCTGGATCGGTTTGCCGCAAGCGTAATTCCCTCTCCGCAGGCGGGAGCGGGGGCTAACTCACCCGCACTTGGAATAGTCGCAGTTGGTGCACTGGTCGCAGCCCTCGCTGCGGATGATCGCGGCCTCGCCACATTTGGGGCAGATCGGCATGCGCGGATGTTGGTGCGCGACGTCGGTGCCGGCGCCGCCTGCCGGCTCGGGCAGATTAACCACCGCGCGCGCCGGCTCCAGCTCCGGCCCGCCGATGCGGCCCTTCGCTGGCATGAAGCCGATATCGATCATGTGGCGCTCGATGATGCCGCCGATCGCGGCGAGCAGCGACGGCACGTAGCGCCCCTCCATCCACGCCCCGCCGCGCGGATCGAACACCGCCTTCAGCTCCTCGACCACGAACGAGACATCGCCGCCGCGCCGGAACACCGCCGAGATCATGCGCGTCAGCGCCACGGTCCAGGCGTAATGCTCCATGTTCTTGGAGTTGATGAAGATCTCGAACGGCCGCCGCCGGTTGTTCTGCACGATATCGTTGATGGTGATGTAGAGCGCGTGCGCGCTTTCCGGCCAATTGATCTTGTAGGTCTGGCCGGGCAGGGCCTCGGGCCGGTCGAGCGGCTGCGTCATGTGCACGACGCCGCCGGCCTCATAGATATCCAGCGGGCTTGATCGATGGCGGCGGCGCCATCAGCGGCAGCTCCGCCTGCTTCTGTTCCTTTTTCTCCGGCTTCACCGACAAGCACCGCGCCCGTCACCTCGTTCGGGCGATAGGTGGTGCAGCCTTTGCAGCCCAACTCATAGGCGCGCAGATACACGTCCTTGAACCGTTCGAACGGGAAATCGACCGGGATGTTGATGGTCTTGGAGATCGAGCTGTCGACATATTTCTGCACCGCCGCCTGCATCACCAGATGGTCGGCGGGCGCCAGCGTACTGCGCGTCGACGAAATAATCCGGCAACGGCGCGCCCTCGCCCTTGAGGCGCTTGAACAGGCGATAGGCGTGGTCGGTCACGTCTTCCTCGCGCCGCGACCCGTCGGGCATCAGCACGTTGCGGGTGTACTTGAAGCTGAACACCGGCTCGAGCCCCGACGAGACATTGTCGGCGAAGATCGAGATGGTGCCGGTCGGCGCCACCGAGGTGAGCAGCGCGTTGCGGATGCCGTGCGCGGCGATGGCGTCGCGCACGTCCTGCTCCAGTTCCGCCACGGTTTCGCCGGCGAGATAGGCGTCGCGGTCGAACAGCGGGAACGCGCCTTTTTCCCGCGCGAGTTCCGCCGAAGCGAGATAGGCCTCGCGGCGGATCGCGCGCATCCAGCTCTCGGTCAGGCTCACCGCCTCGGCCGAGCCGTAGCGCACGCCGCATTGGATCAGCGCGTCGGCCAGGCCGGTGACGCCGAGCCCGATGCGGCGCTTGGCCTTGGCCTCATGAAGCTGCTCGTCGAGCGGAAAGCGCGACACGTCGATGGTGTTGTCGAGCAAGCGCACCGCGTCGGGCACAAGCCGCGCCAGCTCGTCGATGTCGAGTCGCGCTTGCGGCGTGAACGGCTCGTGCACCAGCGTCGCGAGATTGATCGAGCCTAACAGGCACGCGCCATACGGCGGCAGCGGCTGCTCGCCACATGGGTTGGTGGCGCTGATGGTTTCGCAATAATGCAGGTTGTTCCGCTTGTTGATGCGGTCGATGAAGATCACGCCCGGCTCGGCGTAGGCGTAGGTCGCGCGCATGATCTTGTCCCACAGCTCGCGCGCCGGCAGCACTTTGTAGGTGGTGCCGTTGAAGCGCAGCTCCCATGGCGCGCCTTCGCGCACCGCGGTCATAAAATCGTCCGTCACCAGCACCGAGAGATTGAACATGCGCAGGCGACCCGGCTCGCGCTTTGCCTCGATGAAGGCTTCGATATCGGGATGGTCGCAGCGCAGCGTCGCCATCATCGCGCCGCGGCGATAGCCGGCGCTCATGATGGTGCGGCACATCGCGTCCCACACATCCATGAAGCTCAAGGGACCCGACGCGTCCGCGCCGACGCCTTTGACCGGCGCGCCCTTCGGCCGCAGCGTCGAGAAGTCGTAGCCGATGCCGCCGCCTTGCTGCATCGTCAGCGCCGCCTCTTTGAGGTGGCTGAAAATGCCCGACATGTCGTCCGGGATCGTGCCCATGACGAAGCAATTGAACAGCGTGACGTTGCGGCCGCTGCCTGCGCCGGCGACTACCCGGCCCGCCGGCAGAAATTTGAAATCCTCCATGATGCGATAGAAGCGGCTGGACCATTGGGCTTTGTCGGCCTCGGGCACTGCCAGCGCCATCGCGAGGCGGCGCCAGGTGTCCTCGATGGTCTTGTCCACAGCGGCGCCGTCCGGCGCCTTGAGCCGGTATTTCATGTCCCAGATTTGCTGGGAAATCGAGGCGACGATGGGCACCGGATTACTCCCGCGAGGCGGCTGAAATTTCGCTAAATGCTTGATAAATATGGGAACTGATGTTCCCAATTTCAAAAATCAGTCTAGCAGCCTACGGCCGATCCAACAAGATGTTCTTGGTATGTTCAAGTGATTTTTCGTTAGCAAATACGAACTTTCGATGACAATTCGATCCGTTAACCATGCTCATTTGCTCACGAATCTCAATTGATCCACGAGGTTATGCACAGGGCGCTTAGCCTGCGGCCGCGCCACCAATAAGGCGCGCCGTGGCGGCCTCGATGCGGTCGCGCAATTCCTCGGTGACGCGGCGCCGGTCGATATCGGCCGGTAGGGGCGGTAGAATCTCGATCAACGATCAGTCCGGGCCGCTTCAGGAAATGGCGCCGCCCCCAGAACAGGCCGGAATTGAGCGCCACCGGCACCAGCGGCAGCTTCAAATCGCGGACCAGCGCCCCGACGCCCGGATGATAAGGTGCGTCCGAACCCGACCGGCGTGCGCGTGCCCTCGGGAAAGATCAGGATGGATCGGCCTTGCGCCACCGCAGCGCGCGCCGCCTTCAGCATGCGGCGCATCGCGGCGGCGCCGATGTCGCGGTCGATGCCGATCATGCCGGCCTTGCGCAGATACCAACCGTAAAACGGAATCGCCAGCAACTCGCGCTTAACGATGATGGCGGGATCTTCGAACAACGCCGCCGCGGCGAACGTGTCCCATGCCGATTGATGCTTGATCGCGATGATCGCCGGCCCGGCGGGCAGATTCTTGCGGCCCCGCACCTCGTAGCGCAAGCCAACCGTCCAGGTCGCGAGCCACAAGGTCCACAGCGCCCAGTAATGACCGAAGTAACCGCCGATGCGCCGCGTCGCCAGCAGCACGGGCAATCCCAAAATGCAGAAAATTACCGTGCCGGTGTAGAACAGCCCGTTGAACAGGATCGAGCGCAGCAGGATCACGCGGCCGGCCCGAACAGTTGCAACCGGGCATAAGCGAAAAGATATTTCGTGTATTCGGCCGCGATCAACAGCGCCGCGCGCGGGCGGAACCGCCAATCACCGCGGGGATCCTTGGGCAACACCGGATTGGGCACGATGCGAATGTCCGGCATCGCCGCCGAAAATTCCAGCAGGCTGCGCGGCATGTGATAACTCGCGGTGACGAGGCGCAGCGAATGGAAATTCTCCGCTTTCATCCACGCCGCGGTCTCGGCGGCGTTGCCGCGCGTGTTGTCGGCCTCGTGGCCGAGTTCGATGCAGCAGGTCAGCCATTGCGGCTGCTGGTTCGAAGTTCGCAGCAGCGCCCTGACGTCGGTGCTGCGATAAACGCCGGACACGAACAGCTTCTTCGCCTTGCCTTCGGCCAACAGGCTGAGCCCGTTCTCGACCCGCTGGCTGCCGCCGGTCAGCACGACGATGGCGTCGGTCGCCGCCGGGTCGGCGTCGGTCTCGCGCGGCAGCACGTTCACGAACCACACCAGCCCGCCGAGCCAGACGACCGCCGCCACGATGACGGCGATCGCCAGCCAATGCCGGCGCAAGCTCATGGCATCCGCGCCAACGAACGGCGCACTGTGGCAAGCGCCGTGAAATAGGCGATCGCAGCGGCCGACGATCGGCAACAGCACCAGCGACAGCCATTGGAGCGGCCGCAGGCTCAGCGTCGGCAACAGGCGCAGATCGGGGCCGAACATGGTCGCGGTGTCGGCGGCGCGGCCGAGGATGGCGAGCGTCAGCACCGCCAGCACCAGCCCGATCAGCCCGCCGCGCAAGCCCAATCCCAGCGCCTGCCGCGCGAACTGCCGCGCGATATCAGGAATCGTGCGCGCCCAGGATGTGCAGAATTTCGATCACGTTCTGATGCACTGCCAATCCGGCGCGGGTGGTGAAGATCGTGGTCAGCCCCGCCGCCAGGCCGATCAAAATCACGATGACGAGCGCGGTGATCTCGACCGACAGGCCAAGATCGAACAGACGGTCGAAGCGCAGCCGCGCATCGTCAAGAAGCGCTCCAGGCGCCGCGGCCGCAAGCTTGACGCGGAGGTCGTCGAAATCCGGCCGATGGGCCGGATCGATCCGCACGTCGATCAGGCGCGGCAACGCCAACTGCTCGACCGCTTCGCCGCCGCCGAGCCAGGGCTCGACCAGCTTCGCCACCTCGGCGCGGGGCAAGAGCTTGGCGCTCGTGACGCCCTGTGTCGCCTGCAGCAGCGCCAGCACCAGCTTGACCTCGGCGTCGCCGTCTTGGGCGTTGGCCGCGGGCGGTAGCTCCACCGTCATCACGCCGGTGAGGCCGCGGTTCCAGTCGCCGAGCGCCGCGTTCAGCAACAGGGTCCCGGCCAGCGCTAGGCCGGCGAGATAGACCATCAGCGCCACGATCCACGGCAGGAACCGGACCGAGCCGTCGCGCGCGAACGGAATGTCGAACCGCCGGGTCATGGCTCGTGCGACGCGTCCGGCTTGATCAGCGCGATCTGCCCGGCGTCGAGATGGAGGCGCGGTTGGCCGGACCGCGCGGCAAGATATTGGTTGTGCGTCGCCACGATCACGGTGGTGCCGAGCCGGTTCATCTCCTCCAAGAGGCGCAGCAGCCGCAACGCCATCTCGTCGTCGACATTGCCGGTCGGTTCGTCGGCTAGGATCAGGCTCGGCCGTCCGACTACCGCGCGCGCGATGGCGACGCGCTGCTGCTGCCCGCCGGAGAGCGTTGGTGGCCGCGATTAAATCCGGTCGGCGAGGCCGACCCATGTCAGCAGCTCGGTGACGCTGTCCTTGATCTTGGCTTCGGTCTCCCCGGCGACGCGCAAGGGCAGGGCGACATTGTCGTAGGTCGAGAGGTGATTGATCAGTCGGAAATCCTGGAAGATCACGCCGATGCGCCGGCGCAACGGCGGCAGCTGGCGGCGCGGCAGGCTCGAGATATCCTTGTCGAACAGCGAGATCAGGCCGCGCGACGGCCGTTCCGACATGTAGATCAGCTTCAGCAGACTCGACTTGCCGGCGCCGCTGGGCCCGGTCAGGAAATGGAACGAGCCGGCGTCGATTTTCGCGGTAATGTCGCGCAGCACCTCGGGTCCGGTGCCGTAACGCATGCCGACATTCTCGAATCGAATCATGGCCGCGACCATGACATGGTGCCGCGTGTGGCGTAAAGCAGCGCGGGATTAATCCGCGCTTTCTTTCGGCGGCGGCATCCTCTAACGTCCGCCGCGTTTCATCAACCGAAGGCGGATCGCGTCATGGCCGGATTTTTGCGTGTGTGTGCCGTCCTGGCCGCTCTTGTCGTCAGCCTGAATGGAGGCATCGTGAGCGCGGCGGATCTCGAAAATACTCTATACATGGACGTGCCCGCTGGGCGCGTGACGATCGAGCTGCGGCCCGATCTGGCGCCCCATACCGTGGCGCGCATCAAGGAGCTGGCGCGGCAGCATTTCTATGACGGGATCGTGTTCCATCGCGTCATCGATGGGTTCATGGCGCAGACCGGCGATCCGACCGGTACCGGCATGGGCGGCTCCGGCAAGAAGCTCAAGGCCGAGTTCACCGACACGCCATTCGTTCGCGGCACGGTCGGCATGGCGCGGGCACAAGATCCCGACAGCGCCGACAGCCAATTCTTCATCTGCTTCGAGCCGGCCGGATTTTCTCAACGGCAAATACACTGTGTTCGGCCAGGTGACGGCGGGCATGGAATATATCGACGCCATCAAAAAGGGCGATTCGAACGACAACGGCTCGGTGAAGAATCCCGACAAGATCATCCGCATGCAGGTCGCCGCCGACGTGAAGGGGAAGTAGGAAAACATCAAAACATGAACCACCAAGACACGAAGGCACCAAGTTCGCTTCTTGGTGTCTTGGTGCCTTGGTGGTTCAAAATTTTTTCCGCCCTTGGTTACGCTCGACGGGGCGTCGAAATCTGAATGTCGAAATTTGGCGACGCGCTTCGCCTCTATGGCGACCGCCGCATGGTCGCGATCCTGGCGATGGGGTTTTCCAGCGGTCTGCCGCTCGCGCTCACCGGCGCGACCTTGTCGATCTGGCTCAAGGAAGACGGCATCTCGCTGACCGCGATCGGCCTCTTTGCGCAAGTCGGTCTCGCCTACAATCTTAAGTTCCTGTGGGCGCCACTGGTCGATCGTGTGCCGTTGCCGCTGCTGACGAGGTGGCTCGGGCGGCGGCGGAGCTGGGCGGTGTTCATCCAGTTGTTATTGGCCGCGTCGATCCTGGCGATGGCGCAAGCCGATCCGGCGGTCGATGCGTGGCGCACGGCCCTAATCGCGGTAGTGGTCGCGTTCTTCTCCGCAAGTCAGGACATCGTCATCGACGCCTTCCGGGTCGAGCTCCTCGAGGATCGCGAGCAGGGCGCCGGCGCCGCCGCGACGCAGGTCGGCTATCGCATCGGCATGCTCGCCTCGGGCGCGGGCGCGCTTTATCTCGCCAGCGCCTTCGGCTGGCACGGCGCCTACACGGCGATGGCGTGCCTCATCGGCATCGGCATGGCGGCGGTGCTGCTGACGCGCGAGCCGGCGGTGCCGCGTCCCGTGCGCGAGAATTGGCTGCGCGCCGCCATCGTCGAGCCGTTCGCCGATTTCATGACGCGCCACGACTGGCTCGTGATCCTGCTGTTCGTCGTGCTCTACAAGACCGGCGACGCGGTAGCGGGCTGGATGGCGGGCCCGTTCTATATCTCCATCGGCTTCGACAAGGTCGAGATCGCCAGCATCAGCAAGGTGTTCGGCCTGGTCGCCAGCATGGCCGGCGTGATCCTCGGCGGCTGGCTGGTGCTGCGCGTCGGCATCATGCGCGCCCTGTTGATCGGCGGTGTGCTGCAAGCGCTGTCGAACCTCGCGTATATCGCGCAGTTCTGGGCCGGGCACGATATTGCGATGCTCGCCGTCACCATCGCGACCGAGAATGTCACCGGCGGCATCGGCTCGGCGGCGTTCGTGGCCTATCTGTCGCGCTTGTGCAATCCCGCCTTCACCGCGACCCAATACGCGCTGCTGTCGGCGCTCGCCGCCGTGTCGCGCACCGTCATCGCCTCGGGCGGCGGCTGGCTGGCGGATCGTCTCGGCTGGGCCCCGTTCTTCGCCGCGTCGACGCTGTTATGCGTGCCGGGGTTGCTGTTGCTGCTGTATTTGATGCGGCGGCCAGCTTACGCGCTACAGCCGAACCGATAGCGCGCGCAGCTGCGCGTCGATGGCGTCGCGCTCGTGCTCGTGCGTGCCGGCGGACAGTCGCCGCGCCATCCACTCCGCGATGTCGGCGTCGCGGCGCCCGGCATAGGCCCTCGCTTCCCAGAACGGCGTCACGTCGACGCCGATCGATGCGAGCGCGGCGATGCAGCGTTGCTCGTCGAGGATCGAAATGCCGCGCGCGGGCTGCGGCTTGCCCGAGGCTTGCAAGCCGTGGACGAGGGCGCGCGTCGCCTCGACATAGCGCAGCGAGCGGGCGCGCGGGCGCAACGACGCGGCGGCGATCCGCTTCCCCGGCCGCCGGTTCAGCACGACGATCGCCGCGTCGAGCCTGCCGAGAAGCTGCAAGGCGTGCACCGCCGATCCTTCCGAGAAGATCAGGCACTGCGCGCGCCGATAGAGCCGGAGCTGCTCGCGCAGATTGACCGTCTCGGGATGAAACACAGTGACGCCCGCTGCGGCCAACACTTCGTCCAGATAGGACGCGCCGGCGAAATGCCCGTAGGGCCGGTTAGCGCGTGAGACAAAGAGAAAGCGGATGTCGCGATCCGCCGGCGCCGGGCCGGCGATGGCGTCCATCATGTCGAGATGCGCGCGGCTTGGGCCGCCGCCGAAGCGCCGCTCGGCTTGCGGCACGACCGACAGCCGGGCGAAGCGGGTCGCTTTGCGGACCAGCATGATTCGTGACCGCTCGATGCCGAGATGCTCGATCGCGTCCCAGAAGAATGCCGGCGGCCGGCCCCGCGAACTGAACACCAAGGGCAAGCCAGGTTCGACGCGGCCGGATTCCGCGATGCGCATCGCGAAGTCGCCGATCATGTGGCCGAAATGCCCGGCGATCGGTCCGCACCAAATGCCGGCATCGGCCGTCTCCGGAACGCCGTCCGCGGGCCGCGGCTTGCTGTCGACGGGCCACGGGATAGGCCCCCAGCAGTGGCGCGCCAGGACCTGCGCGTGGAAGTGCGGCCAGTCCGGCCCGCCGCGAAAAAAGACGCGGGTGGCGGGGTCCCGCATCTCCTGGACCGGGTGGACGATGATGTTGGTGAAGGTTCGTTCGCGGCCGCGCAGAAAGGCGAAATCGCCCATCGATAGACGGACCTAGCCGATGCGCAACAGCCGCGCGCGGTGTCGGTTGAGCCAGTGACGCTGACGGTCGACGCCCGGTGCCAGCCGTTCGACCAGTTTCCAGAAACGCGGCCCGTGGTTCATCTCGCAGAGATGGGCCACCTCGTGCGCCACGACATATTCCAACACCGCATCGGGCGCCATGATGAGGCGCCAGGAGAAAGCGAGGTTGCCGTCGGCGGAGCAGCTGCCCCACCGCGTCGTGGTGTCGCGCACCGTGATGCGGCCGACCTCGTGGCCGATGCGCGCGGCGAGCGCGGCCGCGCGGCTGTGGAACTCGGCGCGCGCCAATTCCTTGAGGAAATCGATCAGCCGGCGGCCGAGCTGATCCGGCGGCGCGGCGACGTGGATCGCGCCGCCTTCAATCCAGACATGCTGGCGATCACGCGCCTGGTCGACGCGGCTAATGCGATAAGGCCTGTCGAGGATCGGTACCGTCTCGCCGTCGGCGAGCACCGTGCGCGGCGGCAGCGCGGTGATGCGCTTGTCGAGCCAGCCGCGATTCTCTTCGATGAACGCCATCGCGCGCTGTGCTGAGGTGCGGCGCGGCAGCACCAGCTCCACCGCTTCCGCCTGCGCGTCGATGCGTAATGCCAAGCGGCGCGCGCGCGGCGATACGCGAACGCGCACGGGAATCTCGCCTGCGCACAATTTAATCTGTCGTGGCAGGCTCATCAGGAACGGTGACGTCGCGGGCATGGCGTCACTCTAAGCTCGTATCGCGTCGCGCGGCAAGATGGGGGCGCTCACAAAAATTTCTTCAGCGCGCGCGCCAAATCATCGGCGTCGATGTTGGAATCGAAATGGCCGAGATAATGTCCGTCGCGCGCCATCAGATAAATCACCGAGGAATGGTCCATGGTGTATTGCCCGGCTTCGCCCAGGGCCTTGCGGTAATAGACACGATACGCTGTTGCCGCCTGCGCGATCTGCGCCGCCGCTCCGGTCAAGCCGACGAAGCGCGGATCGAAACTTTCGAGATACTGCTTCATCTGCGCCGGCGTGTCGCGCGCGGGATCGACGGTGATGAAGATCGGTGTGACCTTCGCCGCGTCCGGCCCGAGCTTCGCCATCGCGTCGCTCATCATGGTGAGCGTCGTCGGGCAGACATCGGGACAGAACGTGTAGCCGAAATAAATCAGCATCAGCTTGCCGCGAAAATCCGTGTCGTGCCGCGTCGCGCCGCTCGAGTTCGATCAGCGTGAACGGTCCGCCGATCGAGATCGGGGCCTCGGTGGCATCGCCGCGCGTCTCGGTCAATAGCCGGTACGCGAAGCTGCCGAGAATAACGGCCAGCGCGACCAGGAAAGCGATCAGTCCGTTGCGGGTGGCGCTAGTCAAACCACTTGATCCTCGGGCGCAGGGTCACCGCCGGGCCGACGACCAGCATCGCCGGCGCCTCGAGCGCCGCGGCTTCCGCGTCGGCGGCGGCGCGGGCGAGCGTGGTTTCGACGACGCGCTGTTCCGGCATTGTCGCCTTGGCGACGATGGCCGCCGGCTCGTCGCCGCCGCGCCCCGCCGCGATCAGCCGCGCCGCGACTTCGGCGAGATGGCCCATCGCCATGTAGACGACGATCGTCGGCGCCGCGCGCGACAAGGCGGGCCAATCGACTTCCGCCGGCAGCGCGCCGCCGCTCTGGTGGCCCGAGACGAAAGCGAAGCTGAGATTGACGTCGCGATGCGTCGCCGGAATGCCCGCATAGGCGAGGCCGCCGATCGCGGCGGTGATGCCGGGCACGATGCGATAGGCCACGCCGGCCTCCTTCAGGGCGATGGCTTCCTCACCGCCGCGGCCGAACACGAACGGGTCGCCGCCCTTCAGGCGCAACACGCGCTTGCCGGCGCGCGCCAAGCGGATCAGGCGCAGCGATATGTCCTCCTGCTGCGCCGATGGCCGACCACCGCGCTTGCCGGCGTAGTCAAGAGTTCGCGTCGGCGCGCTTCAGCGCCAACACGCGGCGATCGACCAGCGCGTCGTAGACGATGACGTCGGCACGGCTCAGTGCGTGGAACGCCAGGAGCGTCAGTAGGCCGGGATCGCCCGGGCCGGCGCCGACGAGCCACACCGAGCCTGGCGCGAAGTCCGGCAAATCGATCGGCGGCATGTCGGCGTTCGGCATGGCGAACAGACGGTAGTCCCGCCGCGCGCGCTCGTCTATCATCGCGCCAATGATGCAGGGAGGACGGCGTGGGGTGGCGCGGTTGCCTGTGGTTGATCGGCGTGGTGGCGATGCTCGCGGGCGCGATGCCGGCGCGTGACGCCGCGGCGCAGGCGGACATCAACAGCCTGTTGGTTCTTCCGCGCGCCGCGGAACGCAACGATTTCGATTCCGTGCTGAGCATGTTGCAACGCGGCGACGGCGTCGACACCGTAGGTGAAGACGATCGCGCCGCGCTCAGCTTTGCCGTGGCGAACGACAATATGCGGATCGTCAATCTGCTGCTCGACCACTTGGCCAATGTCGATCACCGCGACCGGTTTGGCGAGACCGCGTTGCATTGGGCGGCGATCAGCGGCCACGTCGACATGGTGAAGCGCCTCATCGATGCGCACGCGACCATCGACGCGCAGAACAGCGAAGGAATCACGCCGCTGATGCTCGCGATCACCAACAACCGGCGCGAGGTGGTGCGTGCGCTGGTTGCCGCGGGCGCCGATGTCAGGCTCGAGGATTTCACCGGTCATGACGCCATATCCTGGGCGCGCGACCGGCCGATGATCTTACCGCTGCTCCAGCAGGCGGCGCACTGACCATGACGATGGATGACATTCTCGGTCTCGGCGCCAAGGCCGGCGCGCTGCTGAAGGCGCGGAAAGAGACCATCGCCGTGTCGGAATCCTCGACCGGCGGGTTGATTTCGGCGGCGCTGCTGTCGGTGCCCGGCGCGTCCGCCTACTTTATTGGCGGCGGCGTCATTTACACGCGGCAGTCACGTAGCGCGCTGCTGCAAATCCCCGACGAGGCGATGCGCGGCATGCGCGGCGCCAGCGAGCCGTACGCGCTGTTATCGGCCCGCACCGTCCGCGAGTGCTGCGGCACGGCCTGGGGCGTCGGCGAAACCGGCGCCACCGGCCCGGCCGGCAACCGCTACGGCGACGCCGCCGGACATTCCTGCATCGCGGTGGCGGGCCCGCGCGAGCGGGTCGTCACACTCGAAACCGGAATATCCGACCGCGTCGCCAACATGTACGCCTTCACTGCGAAGGCGCTCGAGCTGTTGATCGAACAACTGGCGTAACCCTCGACCCCGCCGGCTGCGGCAGTTCGATCCTGCGTCAATCGGCTCGTTTGCCGACCGCAAATCCCCCCTTATCTGTCGCGACGGCAATTCTCGCGAGGATTCACGATGCGCTCACTTGCGTTGCGCTCGCGCATCGGCACCTCGAGCTGTTTGGCGAGGTGCATGACCATGTCGCGGCTGGGTTGCGCGCGGCCGGTCTCGAGGAAACTCAAATGCCGGGTGGAGATGCGCCCTTGCAGGCAAGGTCAAGTTGGTTCAGGCGCCGGCGCTGACGCCATTCGCGCAACAGGCCGCCGACGGGACGAGCGATAAGGGTCATCCCGCCAGACTAGCGCGCGCCGGGTACGGCCTCAAATTACCACAAAGGTAATGATTCCGCTCCTGCGGCGCGTCGCGTCGTCGATTTACACTTGCTTCAGATTCACCGCTGAAGTGCGGCCCTGCTGGCCGCGCTCGATGTCATAGCTGAGTTTCTGCCCTTCGCGCAGGCTGCCCATGCCCGAGCGCTCGACCGCCGAGATATGCACGAACACGTCTTTGGTGCCGTCTTCCGGTTGAATGAAGCCGTAACCTTTTTGGCTGCTAAACCATTTCACTGTACCGATGGCCATCCTGGCCTCCAAATAGCTAGTCTCGGCGCAATCGTCACGCCACCGATCGGTCTTGTTGGGGTCGGGAAGTGGTCCGGCGCCGGCGGAGCCTAGCGTAGGAGGTCTTCGGACCGCTAAGTCGATGCCATAAACATGATCCTTGCCTCGGCGATTGGCAAGTCGCGTTGCGGCGCCTCGGTTTTAGAGGCTTGTCGCTCCGAATCGCATTGCGTAATATTCCGCCGGTCGGGCAGCCCAACAATAGGGAATGTTTCAGGTTGGCCGGAGATTGGGGGGGCCGTAAGCTCGCGCCATGACCATAAAGAACAAGAAAGCGCCTGGAAGCGCCGCTTTCGGTCGCGCCGTGGCGGCGACGATGGGCCTGCTGGCGCTTGGCGGCTGCGGCTATACCGAGCAGATGTGGTCGTCGATCAACAGCGAAGGCGAGAGCGTCGCTGCGGCGCCCGCGGCGCCCGGCACATCGGCGGTCGCAGCTACACCGATCATGCCGCGGAACAGCGAGGGCAGCCAGCTCGCCCTGGCGGTGCCAGGTGGGGCCGATACCGGCACTTTCGTCGGCCAAAAGGTGCGCGCGATTCGCGGCGACATGCAGCGTCTGTCCGAAAGCATCAATCTTCATAATGCGGAACTGCAGCGCATCCGCGGCACGCTGGCGGCGGACGCGAGCACGTATTTTACTCTGACGGGCGCCATCAACTCACGGCTTCAGGTCGGCACCACGCCCGGCAACCCCGAACTGGTGGCGCAATACGGCCAGGCGCAGAGCCAGCTCGACCGCATGGCCGCCGACGTCGCATCGCTCAACGCTCTGTCGTCCGAAGTCGCGAGCGATCTGGCGCTTGCCGCCTATGCCATCCAGGAAATCAAGGCGGCGTTCGCGCTCCAGGGCGCGGTTGACGAGGATCATCGCCAGCTCAATGGCTTGCAGGCCCAGGCCAACAGCGATGTTGTGCTGATCCAGCAATTGTCGCAGGCCGTCACGGACGATTTGACGCGGCAGAATGGCTATATCGGCAACGAGCGGCGCAACATTGCCACCCTCGGTCTCGCCATCAAGAACGGCGAATTGTACGGCCAGAGCCTGGTGTCGCGGCCGCCGACGGTGCTGCCGACCGCCGGCAACACCGCGGCTTATGCCGCGGCGACCCCGACCAGCGTGCGCGACCGGCGACCGCTGGTGATCATCCGCTTCGACCGGCCGGACGTGCCCTACGAGCAGGCGCTATATACCGCCGTGAGTCGGGCCCTGGAACGGCGGCCTTCTGCGGTGTTCGATCTTGTCGCGGTATCGCCTGCTGCCGGCAGCGCGGCTCAGGTGACGATCAGCGCCGACGAGGCAAAGCGCGACGCCGAGAGTGTGATGCGCGCGCTGTCGAAGATGGGGTTGCCGGCCGACCGCCTCGCGCTGTTGACGATGACCAGCGGCAGCGTGCACGACAACGAAGTACAAATCTACGTCCGCTGATCCGGCGCATTCCGTGACTAAAGCGAATCCCGCCGCGACCTTCTCCAGGAACTTTCCCGTCACCTGGGACGAACTCCATCGCCACGCGCGCGCGTTGGCGTGGCGATTGGTCGAGCTGGGCCCCTGGAAAAGCATCGTCGCCGTTACGCGCGGCGGACTGGTGCCGGCGGCGATCGTCGCCCGCGAACTCGATCTGCGACTGATCGACACGGTTTGCATCGCCAGCTACGACGACCGCGCGCAGGGCAAGCTCACCATCCTCAAGTCGGTGCCCGGCGATGGCAAAGGTATTCTCATCATCGACGACCTGGTCGATACTGGCGTCACCGCCAGGGCGGTGCGGGAAATGTTGCCCAAGGCGCACTTCGCCACCATTTACGCCAAGCCGGCCGGCCGCCCGATGGTCGACACCTTCGTCACCGAAGTGAGCCAGGACACCTGGATTTTGTTTCCGTGGGACATCGAGCCGCAATTCGCCCCGCCGATCGCCAGCGTCCATCGCCGTTGATCCTGTTTCGCTGTGCCCTTGCGTTCGCCGCCGCGCTGTGGTGCGGCGCCGCTTCGGCGCAGACGCCGGCGCCCGAAGCGGCGACCGGCCACGCGATTCATCGGCCGACCTTCGCCGCCCACGACATGGTGGTCGCTGCGCATCCGCTGGCGGCCCAGGCGGGACGCGCGATCCTGCGCCGCGGCGGCGGCGCGGTCGATGCCGCGATCGCGACCGCGCTGGTGCTGAACCTGGTCGAGCCGCAATCGTCCGGCCTCGGCGGCGGCGGGTTCCTGGTCTATTACGCCGCGGCCAAGCGTGCGCTCACCACCATCGACGGGCGCGAGACCGCGCCCACGGCGGCGAAGCCCGACCGCTTCCTTGACCCCGATGGCGCACCGATGCCGTTCTTCACTGCCGTGGTCAGCGGCCGCTCGGTCGGCACCCCCGGCTATCTGCGCATGCTGGCGATGGCGCATCGCCAATTCGGCAACCTCCCTTGGGCCGCGCTGTTCGCGCCGGCGATCGAGTTGGCGAGCGACGGGTTTCCGGTTTCGGACCGGCTGCACGCGCTGTTGGCGGAAGATAAATTTCTGCGGCAATCGCCGTCGGCGAAGGGCTATTTCTATCACGCCGACGGCACGCCGCTGGCGGTGGGCGAGATCGTGAAGAATCCCCGGCTCGCGCGCGTCTTCACCGAGATTGCCATGCGCGGCGAGGACGCGTTCTACGCCGGACCGATCGCGGCGGACATCGCGCGCGCCGTGCAAACCGCCACACCGGCCGGCGACCTCACCGTCGCCGATCTCGCCGCCTATCGCGCTAAGGAGCGCAAGCCGGTGTGTGGCCCGTATCGGCGCATGCGCGTGTGCGGGATGGGACCGCCGAGCTCGGGTGCCGTCACCATGCTCGAGATGCTCGGCATGTTGCAGCGGTTTTCGCCGCGGCAGCTCGACCTGGACGCGCCCGGCGCGGTGCATCTTTTCGCCGAGGCCGGCAAGCTCGCCTTCGCCGATCGCGAGCGCTATCTCGCCGACACCGATTTCGTGCCGGCGCCAGTCGCCGGCCTGCTCGATCCGCGTTATCTCGAGGAGCGCGCCAAGCTGATCGATCCCGCGCATGACAGCGTCGCTCCGGCGCTGCCCGGCGATCCGGCGGGGCGTCATGCCGCGCTCGGCGACGACGCCTCGCCCGAGCTGCCCTCGACCAGCGACGTCGCCGTCGTCGACCGCAACGGCAACGCCGTGTCGATGACGGTTTCGATCGAGAATCAGTTCGGCTCGCGCATCATGGTCGACGGCTTCCTTCTCAACAACGAACTGACCGATTTCTCCTTCCTGCCGGCGCGCGACGGCAAGCCGGTGGCCAATCGCGTCGAGGCCGGCAAGCGGCCGCGCAGCTCGATGTCGCCGACTATGGTGTTCGACAAGCACGGCCGCTTGACGCTGGTCGTCGGCTCGGCCGGCGGGCCGGCGATCATCGAGGATGTTGCCAAGACCATCGTTGCCGCGCTCGACGAGCATCTCGACCTGCAGGCGGCGGTGGACCTGCCGAATATCGGCGAACGCAACACCGGCGCTATGGAAGTCGAGGCGGGGCCGGACGCGGCGGCGCTCAAGGCCGCGCTCGAGGCACTGGGCCATCGGGTCGTTATCGGGCCGCATCCGAGCGGCCTTGCCGCCATCGCGATTACGCCCAAGGGGCTCGAAGGCGCCGCCGACTCCCGCCGCGACGGCACCGGCGCTGGCGACTAGACTGTCGCCAATGAGTGACGATCCGACGACGCGGCCGGTGGTGACGATCCAGCCCGGCCACCACAAACGCGCTGCGCTGGGTCATCCCTGGGTCTATTCCAACGAGATCGCGATGAACGCCGCGGCGAAGGCGCTGCCGCCGGGCGCGCTGGTGACGCTCAAGACGTCCGCCGGCGAGGCGCTTGGCGTCGCGATGTTCAATCCGCATCCGCTGGTCAGCGCGCGCCTTCTCGACCGCGACGCGGCCCGCATCATCGACCAAGGCTTCTTCGCCGCGCGCCTAACTGCGGCGTTGCGCCTGCGCGAGAAACTATACCGCCGGCCGTTCTATCGCCTGATCCACGCCGAGGCCGACGGTCTTCCGGGTGTGGTGGTCGATCGTTTCGACGACGTGCTGGTGGCCGAGATCAACACCGCCGGCATCGACCGGCTCGAAGCCGATTTCCTTGCGGCGTGCAACGACGTGCTCCGGCCGCGCACCATCGTGTTGCGCAACGACAGTTCGGCGCGCGGCGTCGAGGGCTTGCCGCTCGGTCAACGCATCATCGGCGATCTCGCCGGTCCGATCGCGGTCGAAGAAAACGGCTGCGCGTTTCTTGCCGATCCGGTCGGCGGGCAGAAGACCGGCTGGTTCTACGATCAGCGCGAAAACCGCCGCGCCGTCGCCGCGCTCGCCTCGGGCGCGCGCGTGCTCGACCTCTATTGCTTCAGCGGCGGCTTCGCCATCGCAGCGGCACGCAACGGCGCCCGCGAGGTCGTCGGCATCGACCGCTCCGAGCCGGCGCTGGCGTTGGCGCGTCTCGCTGCCGAACGCAACAAGGTCGCCTGCACCTTCGAGCGCGCCGATGTGTTCGAGAAATTGGAGAGCCTCGCCGCCGCCGGCGAACGCTTCGACATCGTCGTCGCCGATCCGCCCGCCTTCGTGAAATCGCGCAAGGATGTCGGGCCGGGCTTGCGCGGCTACCGCAAGCTCGCGCGCCTCGTGGCCGCATTGGTGGCGCCCGACGGCTTCCTGTTCATCGCGTCATGCTCCCACAATGTCGAGGTGGAGAGTTTCGCGGAGGCGGTCCGGCGCGGCCTGCACGACGCGAACCGCACCGGCCGCATCCTCCTGAGCGCCGGCGCGGCGCCCGACCATCCGGTCCATCCCTTCCTGCCGGAAAGCGCCTATCTCAAGGCCCAGTTACTGTCGGTCGATTGACGCGCGCTCGCCCGCGTTAAATAATCCGGTAAATAACGAGGCGAGGAGGTAGTTGTGTCCTCATTCACACCGATTTCTGCGGCAATCGGCGGCGGGCTGATCGGCCTGTCGGTCGCGTTGCTGATGCTGCTCAACGGCCGCCAGGCCGGGATCAGCGGCATCATGGGCAATTTCCTGGTGTTCCAGCGCAGCGAATGGCGCTGGGAGATCGCGTTCATCGTCGGGTTGATCGCGGCGCCGCTGCTGCTGCACGCGGCGGGATACAGCCTGCCGCACCCGCACATGCCGACGAGCTGGGTCGTGATCGTGGTCGGCGGCCTGCTGGTCGGGTTCGGCACGCGCTGGAGCGGCGGCTGCACCAGCGGCCACGGTGTCTGCGGCATCGCGCGGTTTTCGGCGCGCTCCATCGCCGCCACGTTGATCTTCATGGCCACGGCGATGGTCGTGGTGGCGTTGGTCCGCCACGTCTGGGGAGGCACGCTATGAAAAATATTCTGTCGGCGCTGGTTTGCGGCCTGATCTTCGGCGGCGGGCTGGACATTGCGCAGATGACCGAGACGCAGAAGGTCCTGGGCTTTCTCGATATTCTCGGCGATTGGGACCCGAGCCTGGCGGTGGTCATGGCGGCGGCCCTGATCGTGACGTTCGGCGGCTTCGTGCTGGCGCGGCGCCGGGCGGCGCCGGTGTTCGAGGCACGGATGCTGTGGCCGACCAAGTCCGCGATCGACGCGCCGTTGGTCGCGGGCGCGGTGCTGTTCGGCGCCGGCTGGGGCCTGATCGGCTTCTGCCCCGGGCCGGCGATCGCCGATCTCGCGACCGGCGCGCCGGCGGTCATTCTGTTCGTAGCCGCGATGGCGGTCGGCATGGCGGCGAACAATCTCATGCAGCGCCGCAACGCGCCGCCCATCGGCAAGCAACCGGCGCTCGAGGCAAGCTGCGGGTAGTAGCGTTTTCCTCGCGCGGGCTGCCGCCCACCAACTCAGCCCGCGCGAGTAGGTGGGAACTAAGCCGGCAAACTCAGCTGGAACAGCGTGCCGTCGGCGCCGCTGCGGCCGAGGGTGATGTCGCCGCCGTGCGCGCGCACGATCTCGCGCGCGATGGCGAGACCGAGGCCCATGCCGCCGGGACGTGCCGAGCCGGCGAACGGGCGGAACAGATTGTCGCGCGCCTTGGGGGCGAGGCCGGGCCCGTCGTCGGCGACGTCGATGACGACGCGCTTGTCGCCGTTATGCGCCGAGATGGTGATGCAATTGGCGCCGGCCTCGACGGCGTTGCGCGACAGGTTCAACAGCACGCGGAACAGCTGGTCGCGGTCGGCATGCACGGCGAGGTCCGGCGGCACCTTGTCGATCAGCCGGTGCGGGTCGCCCTGGACGCCGTTCTCCACCACCGGCGTCAGCTCCTTCACCAGCGGCTGCAGCGGAAAATCCTTGATATTGAGCGGCGCCGCGCCCTCGCGCGTATAGCCGAGCGTGCCGACGCAAAGCGCCACGGCGCGGTCGATGGCGGCGATCAGACCCGGCAACACACGCTTGACCTCGGGCCGGTCGATGCCGGCAAGTCCGTCCGACATCAGCCGCACGGTCGAGAGGATGTTCTTCAGATCGTGACTGATCTTGGTGACGGTGGTGCCGAGCGCAACGAGCCGTTCGTTCTGCCGCAAGGCGCCGAGCACGGTGCGCTGCATTCGTGCCAGCTCGCGCTGCGCCAGGCCGATCTCGTCGTTGGCGCCCGACGGCACCAGGATGGCGGCTTCCTCGGGATTGTCGCGGAACGCGATCATACTCTGCGTCAGCCGGCGCATCCGCCGCACCACCAGCCATTGCAGACTGAAATAGAGCAGCACCGACGCGATGAGCGAGGTGATGATCGACACGGTCAGCACCCGCTCGGCGATGTTGAGGATGGCGGCGCGCACCGGTGCCTCGTCCAGGAGCGCCTCGACCACCACGCCTTTTTCCTTGGGCGACACGTCGAGCACGCGCAGCACGCGGTTGCGGCTGTCCGTCAGGGTCACGGCCGCGTCCTTGACCAGCATCGGCAGCATGACGTTGCGCAGGTCATAGGTCGCATCGACCTTGGGCGGCATCGGGGCGTCGAGCATCAGTGTGGTGTTGTCGGGCCGGTGCAGCACGATGCCGTGGGCGCCGACGCGCTGCAGCAATTTCTTGGCGAGGTCGGGGCTCACCATGTTGTTCGGCGTCGCTTCGAGCGCCAGCGCCGCCAGATGCGCCTCGCCCAGCACCATGCGCAGATAATCGCGGCGGAACATCGCCACGGACGGCACCAGGATCAGCACCTCGCTGAGCATGAAAAACGCCACGGTCAGCAGCAACAGCCGGACCGACAGGCTGGCGCCGATGCGCGGCGGAGGCGGGGCGTCGGGCGTCATACCTAATGTTACCTCCAAACCGCCAAAGAAGCAGCCGAGTCGGCCCCTAGTTGCTTGCTGCGGTGCAGCAATCCGTTTATGGTGCGCCGCGTTCAATTGGTTAGGAGGTGTCGATATGCCGGATAGCGGCCAGGAGATCGGGATCAAACCCGGTCTTTTCTACGAGGAACTGTCGGTCGGCCAGTGGGCCCGCATGGAGCGCCTGGTAGACGACGCGCTGATCCGGCAATTCACCGCGCTGTCCGGCGACGATAATCCCGTCCATCTCGACGAAGCCTATGCGCGCAAGACGCGGTTCGGCGGCCGGATCGCCCAAGGCATGCTCGGCGCCACTTTCATTTCGGCCGTGATCGGCAGCCGCCTGCCCGGCCATGGCACGATCTATCTCAATCAGACGCTGAAGTTCCTGGCGCCGGTGCGGATCGGCGACATCGTGACGACCGAGGCGACGGTGACCGAGCTGCGCCCGGAGAGATCGCGCGCCGTGCTCAAGACCGTCTGCCGCGTCGGCGACACGGTGGTGATCGAGGGCGAGGCCCTGGTGATGGTGCCGAAACGCGGCTAAAAGCTGCGGATGCAGTTGTTTCGTCACGCGGCCGCCGGTGTACCCAAGGGGGCGGTGGTTGCGATCGGAAATTTCGACGGCGTGCATCTCGGCCATCGCGCGGTGATCGCCGAGGCGAAGCGCATTGCCGACCGCGCGGGCGCGCCGCTCGGCATCCTCACCTTCGAGCCGCATCCGCGCAGCGTCTTCGTGCCCAACAGCCCGCCGTTCCGTCTGACGCCGTTCCGCGCCAAGACGCGGTTGATCGAAGCGGCTGGCGTCGATCTCCTGTTCACGCTGCGCTTCGATCGTGCCTTCGCCGCCAAGAGCGCCGAGGATTTCGTCGCCGACCTGTTGGTGGCGCGCCTTGGCATCCGGCATGTGGTCGTCGGTCAGGATTTCACTTTCGGTCGCGGCCGGTCCGGCAACCCGGCGATGCTGCGCGCGATGAGTGCGACGCTTGGCTTCGGCGTCACCGTGCTGGAGCCGGTCGCCGACGCCGGCGGCAAGGTCGCGTCGGCAAGCCGCATCCGCGAACATCTGGCGCAAGGTCGGCCGCGCGCCGCGGCGGAGCTGCTGGGCCGCGACTGGGAGATCGAAGGCCGGGTGCGGCAAGGCGACCGGCGTGGCCGCGAGCTCGGCTTTCCCACCGCCAACCTGCCGATCGCGAATTATCTCCATCCCGCGCCGGGCGTGTACGCGGTGCGCGCCGGCGTGGTCGAAAACGGTGCGCTCGCCTGGCATGACGGCGTCGCCAATTTCGGCAACCGCCCGACCTTCGCCGGCCAGGACTGGCGGCTCGAGACCTTTCTTTTCGATTTTGCCGGCGACCTCTACGGCAAGCATCTGCGCGTGGCCCTGGTGGATTTCATCCGCCCCGACGCCACATTCGCGAGCGCGGACGCGCTCATCGCCGCGATGCACGAGGATGCAAACAAGGCGCGTGCTATACTGAAGCGCTCGTAACAGGGAGGAGGCCTCGATGCCGAAAATCCCACCCGAGGGCATGTCCCAGGTGATCCCCTATCTCTACTACGCCGACGTGCCGAAGGCGGTCGATTGGTTGGTTCGCGCGTTCGGGTTCGAGAAGATCACGGTGATTCCGACCGGCAACGGCCTGCATCACGGCGAGGTGCGGTACGGCGCCGGCGCGGTGATGATTGGCACCGCCGCGGATCAGTTCGACAGCAAGTCGCCGCAGCAGGCGCGCGCCCATACCAGCGGCGTCTTCGTCTATCTCGACGATGTCGACGGGCATTGCGCCCGCGCCAAGGCGGCGGGTGTCGAAATCGTCCACGATCTTTCCGACCAGAATTATGGCCGCACCTATTGGGCGCGGGACCCCGAAGGCCATGACTGGTTCTTCACCCGGCCGCCGGGGTGACTCTCTTTCGTCGTCCCCGCGAAAGCGGGGACCCGGGCAAGCGACGGAACGGCTGCCCTGGATTCCCGCTTGCACGGGAATGACGGATTTTTTCGAGATGAGCTGAGAGTGATTTGAATGACAGCAGGTACGATTGAGCCGTTCTCGCTCGACGAGACCTACGTCCATCTCTCGGACGGCGCACCCGCGACGCCGATCCCGGTCGGCGACGATTTCTGGGCGCGCATCGAGGAACGTACCGACCTACATGACGGGCGCCTCCTCATGGTCTCACATCAGAACGGCGAGGGCACGCATTGGGAAATGCATCCGGCCGGCGACGAGATTCTGTTCCTGATCTCGGGCGCCATGTCGGTGGTGCTGGAGCAGGGCCGGACGAAACGGCGCTTCGCCCTCAAGCCCGGCGAGGCCTTCATCGTCCCGCGCGGCTTCTGGCACGCGGTCACGATCCAGCGTGCCGGCAAACTCCTGTCGATCACCCGCGCCGCCGGCACAGAGGTTCGCGATGGCTAGGCGGCTCGGCTCGGTTGCGGCGTACGGATCACGCGCGTGTTGGGAAAAGTGAGCGAGATTTGCGTGCCGCGGCCCAGTTCGGAGCGGATGTCCATTGCGGCGTCATGCAGCTTCGCCAGCGACGCGGCGATCGGCAGGCCGAGACCGGTACCTTGATAGCGGCGGCTGAAGGCGCTGCCGACCATGCCGAATGGCGTCATCGCCACGGCGATATCTTCGGCCGACATGCCGATGCCGGTATCGGCGACGGTGAAACGATAACCGCCGTCGGGTAAGGCATTGCCGGTGAGGCTGAACGCCGCCTTTCGGCGTGAATTTGATCGCGTTGGTGAGGAGATTGACTAGAATCTGCTGCAACGCGAGCCGATCCGCGCGCAACGTCACAGAATCGTCCGCGACGCGGATGTCGAACTCGAGCCCCGCCTCCGCCGCGCGTGCGCGCACCAGCAGGGCCGCGGTCTCGACCGGTTCGGCGGGAGAGATTTGCGCCTCGTCGAGCACATGCTTGCCGGCCTCGATCTTCGAGAGATCGAGGATATTGTTGATGACGCCGAGAAGATGCTGACCGCTCTTATGAATGTCGCGGGCATATTCCGTATATTTCAAACGTGTCGCCGCGCCGAGCAGATCGTTTTGCAGCACGTCGGAAAACCCGATGATCGCATTGAGCGGCGTGCGGAATTCGTGGCTCATATTGGCGATGAATTCGCTCTTGGCCCGGTTGGCCGCCTCGGTCTCGATCAGCAGCGCGTTGGCGCGGATGGTTTCCTCACGCAACAACTGCTCGTTGACGAAACTCTGCCGCGCGTAGTTTTCGCGCCAGTAACGCCCGAGCGTGCTGATCACGATCGAGACCAGCAGGAACGCTTCCGCCGCGATCAGCGGACCCGGCGGCATGGCGTTGGCGTAGAGGATCACCGGCTGATAGAGCATCGCCAGAATCAGTGCGCCCAGGAACAGGTAGATGTGCCGGATGTGAGTCAGAATCGAGCAATAGATGATCACGATATCGACGCCGAAACTGTAGAGATAGTTACCGGGCGCTGGAATCAGGGCGAGCATGACGACGATGGCGCCGCCCGCGATGAGCATGACGCCCAGCAGAAGATGCTGCTCGTAACGGCCGAACCAACGGGTGAAGGTGGCGGCGATGACGATGATGAGAAATGGGCATACAAAGCCGAGCCGGATCGCCCACACGATGGTCAGCGCGTTGCCGGCGACGAACGTATCGACGACGGCGAACACCGCGTAAAACATCAAGCCCAACGTCAATGCCAAGCGTGTGAACACCAGCCAGCGCCTGGAATCTTCGGCTTGGAAGCGCGCCTCGACCTCGGGATCGTCAAAGGACAGATCCAGCGTCCTCAAGGTCAGCGGACGCGGCGTCGATGTCTTGGCAATGTCCATGGCCGGCGGCTCAAATCTTGCCCCCGGATTGTGGCCAAACCGGCTCTACAAATGATTAAGAAGCTATCGGCCAAGGCCGGTTCTATTCTGGATGCGACGCGCCGATTGACGGATTCTTGGCGTATTTCTATGTTCATCGACCATGGTCAAGGCTCTGCAATGCTGCGCTCGGCGAATTAGCGGCCCGGTCCTCGCGTGAGGATCGGGAGCGTTCCCGCTTTCGCCTTTCCCCTCTTTTTACCGAGTTGAGCCATGGCCAAGGACTATCGCGACACAGTCTTTCTGCCCAATACCGAATTTCCAATGAAGGCGGCGCTGCCGCAGCGCGAACCGCAATTGCTGGAGCGCTGGAAGCGTATGCGGCTCTGGGAAATGCAGCGCGCGCGCTCGAAAGGGCGGCCGAAATACATTCTTCACGACGGGCCGCCCTACGCCAACGGCAACATCCATCTCGGCACCGCGCTCAACAAGATACTGAAGGACATCGTCAACCGCTCGCAACAGATGCTGGGCAAGGACGCGGTCTATGTTCCAGGCTGGGACTGCCACGGGCTGCCGATCGAATGGAAGATCGAGGAGGATTACCGCGCCAAGAAGCGCAAAAAGGACGACGTCCCGGTGCTCGAGTTCCGCCGCGAGTGCCGCGAATTCGCCGCGCACTGGGTCGGCGTGCAAAGCGAGGAATTTCAGCGCCTCGGCGTCATCGGCGACTGGGACCATCCCTACACCACGATGACCCATCACGCCGAGGCGCAGATCCTGCGCGAGATCGGCAAGTTCGTGATGAATGGCGGCCTGTACCGCGGCGCCCGCCCGATCATGTGGTCGGTGGTGGAACAGACCGCGCTCGCTGAGGCCGAGGTCGAATATCACGACCATGTCTCGACCACGGTGTGGGTGAAATTCCCGGTGGCGCATGCGTCGAAGCCGGAACTCAAAGACGCAAACATCGTGATCTGGACGACGACGCCGTGGACGCTGCCCGGCAACCGCGCCATCGCCTACGGCGCGGACATGGATTACGTGCTGGTCGAGATCACGCACGCGCCGGAGGGCGGGCTGGTCAAGGTCGGCGACCGGATCGTGGTCTCGCTGAAGCGCTGGCCGGCGCTGGAACAGGAATTGAAGATCGGCGGCATGGTCCATGCCTCGGTGATCGGCCGCGATCTCGCCGGCACCGTCGCGCGCCACCCGTTGCATGGCAAGGGCTATGACTTCGACGTGCCGCTGCTCGCCGGCGATTTCGTCACCGACGAGGATGGAACGGGCTTCGTTCATGTCGCGCCCGGCCATGGCGCCGACGATTTCGTGTTGGGCCGCAAGCACAATATCCCGGTGCCGGACACGGTCGCCGCCGACGGCTCGTTCCTGCCGCAAGTGCCGTTGTTCGCCGGCAAGCGCGTGTTCCGCCCCAACGGCAAGGAGGGCGACGCCAACGGCGCGGTGATCGACGCGTTGAAGGACGCGGGCGCGCTGCTGGGGCAGGGCAAGCTCACCCATTCCTATCCGCATTCGTGGCGCTCCAAGGCGCCGCTCATCTTCCGCACCACGCCGCAATGGTTCATCTCGATGGAAACGAACCATTTGCGCGACGTGGCGCTGAAGGCGATCGACGCGACCGAGTTTTTCCCGCCGCAGGGCCGTAACCGCATCCGCTCGATGATCGAGACGCGGCCCGACTGGTGCATCTCGCGCCAGCGCGCCTGGGGCGTGCCGATCGCAGTATTCGTCAACAAGGTCACGGGCGAAGTGCTGCGCGAACAGGACGTGATCGACCGCATCGCCGCCGCGTTCGAGAAAGGCGGCGCCGACCGCTGGTACGACACGCCGGCGAGCGCGTTTCTCGGTCCCGACCGCGACCCGTCGCGCTTCGAGCAGGTCATGGACATCGTCGATGTCTGGTTCGAAAGCGGTTCGACCCACGGCTTCGTGCTGGAGGAGCGCGCCGATCTCCGCTGGCCGGCCGACCTTTATCTCGAAGGCTCCGACCAGCATCGCGGCTGGTTCCATTCCTCGCTTCTCGAAAGCTGCGGTACGCGCGGCCGCGCGCCCTTCGACCAGGTTCTGACCCACGGCTTCGTGCTCGACGAGCAGGGCCGCAAAATGTCGAAGTCGCTTGGCAACATGGTGGTGCCGCAGGAGGTGGTGGCCCAGCACGGCGCCGAAATCCTGCGTCTGTGGGTGGTCAATTCCGACTTCACCGCCGACCTCAATCTCGGCCCTGAAATCCTGAAGCGCAACATCGACGCCTATCGCCGCTTCCGCAACACGCTGCGCTATCTGCTCGGCGCGCTCGGTGGATTTTCGGCCAGCGAGCGGATTGCGCCTGACGCGATGCCGGAGCTGGAGCGGTGGGTGCTGCATCGTCTCGCCGAGATTGATGCCGAGGTGCGCGTGGCGACCGAGCGCTACGATTTTCACGCCATCTTCACCGCGCTCCACAATTTCTGCGCGGTCGATCTCTCCGCTTTTTATTTCGACGTGCGCAAGGATGTACTCTATTGCGACGCGCCGTCGTCGCCGCGCCGCCGCGCCGTGCGCACCACGCTCGACATCGTATTCGATTGCCTGGCGCGCTGGCTGGCGCCGATTTTGTGCTTTACCGCCGAGGAAGCGTGGCTGACGCGGCATGGCGACGGCGCCGCGACCAGCGTCCATCTCGAAACTTATGCCGAGGTGCCGGAATCATGGGGCGACGAGGCGCTCGGCGAAAAATATGCTCTGCTTCGAACGCTGCGCCGTGCCGTTACCGGAGCGCTCGAACTCGAGCGGGAGCAAAAACGCATTGGATCCAGCCTGCAGGCCAAAGTGACGATTGCGGTAAACGAGAAAGATAGAGAGGCCTTGGCGGGAATCGATTTAGCTGAGCTTTGCATTGTGTCGGAAGCGGAACTAAAGGTTCGCGCCGAGACGCCAAGAGGCGCGTTCAACGTCGTCGTGCCGATTGAGGTTGCGCCAAGCGACTCGAAGTGTCAGCGCTGTTGGCGTTTCCTGCCCGACGAGGTTGGGCACCATGCTCGGCATGACGATCTCTGCGACCGCTGTGCCGACGCGGTGGAGCTCATCGCCTGATGCTGGTTCGGGGGATTTCCGTTGCGCTCGCCGTCGCCATCGTCGATCAGCTCGCGAAGCTCGGCATCGTCGACTATTTCGCCGCGCATTCCGAGGCCGCGCGCCAGCTCACCGTGACGGGTTTTTTCAACCTGGTATTGACTATGAACCGAGGCATTAGTTTCGGTATTTTCAACGACCCGCATACGGGCGAAATCGTCCTGGTGGCGCTGGCGGCGGCCATCGTGATCGGCCTGCTGGTATGGCTGGCCCGCGTCAAATCCGGCCTGTTAATGCTGGCGATCGGTTTCATCATCGGCGGCGCCGCCGGAAACGCGGTGGACCGGGTGGTGCGCGGCGCCGTGGTTGATTTTCTCGACTTTCATCTCGGACAATGGCATCCCTTTGCCTTCAACCTCGCCGACGCCGCGATAAGCGTGGGGGTGGGGCTGCTGATCCTTGATGGGCTGCTCGGCGGGCGGGGCCGCGCGGTCCGATGAGAGGGACGAAGGAGTTGTAATTGATGCGTGGCACCGTACTCGTGATTTGCAGCGCGATCGCGCTGCCGCTGGCGCTGTCGGGGTGCAGCGAGGTCAAGACCGCTTTCGGCATGGAAAAGCAAGTGCCGAACGAATTCGACGTCGTCGCCAACGCGCCCCTCGCCATTCCGCCGGACTTCAACCTTCGGCCGCCACGCCCCGGCGCGGCGCCCACCCAGGGCGAAACGCCGACCACTCAGGCGAAGGAAACCATTTTCCGTGCCGCCGGCGACAAGGGACCGATGTCGGGCGCGGACGCGTCGATGAGTTCCGGCGAGAACGACATTCTCCGCGCGGCGGGCGCCGGAAGCGCGCCGAGCGATATTCGCTCCGTGGTGAACGATGAAGCCGCGCAATCCCAACCCTTCAACAAGAACTTTGTCGACCAGCTGATGTTCTGGCGCCAGAACAAGGAAGCGAAAAAAGAGGTGCTGGACCCCGTGAAGGAAACCGCGCGGCTCGAGCAAACCACCGGCGACAAGACGGTTTCGACACAGTTTTCCAATCCGCCGACGATCGACCGGAAATCGGACTCAAGCTCGCTCTTCGATCGGCTGTTCTAACGCCGGCCAGTCTGTCCCGATGAGCGATGCCGTCGAATGCGTCGTGATCGGGGCCGGGGTGGTTGGCCTGGCCGTCGCGCGCGCCTTGGCGCGGGCCGGTCACGAAGTTCTGATCGTCGAGAAAGAGCGCCAATTCGGCACCGAGACCTCGTCCCGCAACAGCGAGGTGATTCATGCCGGGCTGCACTATCCGAACGGCAGTCTGAAGGCGCGGTTTTGCGTCAAGGGCCGCGACCTGCTCTATGCCTATTGCGCCGAGCATGGCGTGCCGCACAAGCGGCTCGGGAAGCTGACCGTGGCGTGCACCGAGCAGGAAGTGGCGTCGCTCGGCGCCATCGTGCGCAAGGCCGAGGGCAATGGGGTCAACGATCTCGAATGGGTCGAGGCGGCGGAGGCGCGGGCGATGGAGCCGGAGCTGCGCTGCCTGCGCGCCTTTCACTCGCCGTCGACCGGCATTATCGACAGCCACGCCTTGATGCTCGCCTATCTCGGCGACGCGGAGGCCGCCGGCGCGGCCATCGCCTATCGCGCGCCGGTTCTGCGCGGCCGGATCAAGGCCTCCGGCGTCGCGCTCGATGTCGGCGGCGACGAAGCGACGCAGCTCGAGTGCCGGCTCCTGGTCAATTCGGCGGGCCTTTACGCGCCGTCGCTGGCGCGGCGCATCGACGGCATTCCGCTCAAGACCATCCCGAAGGATTATTTCTGCCGCGGCGTCTACTTCACGCTGTCGGGCCGCTCGCCGTTCCGGCGCTTGGTCTATCCGGTTCCGGAGCATGCCGGCCTCGGCGTGCATCTGACGCTCGACCTCGGCGGACAGGCCAAGTTTGGCCCCGACACGGAATGGATCGGCGGGGTCGATTACACCGTCGACCCGCGGCGCGGCGACAAATTCTATGCGGCAATCCGCACCTATTGGCCCGGACTTAAGGACGGTGCGCTGCAGCCCGGATATGCCGGCATTCGCCCCAAGATCAGCGGCCCAACCGAGTCGGCGGCGGATTTCGTGGTGCAAGGTCCGGACACGCACGGCATTCCCGGTTTGGTTAATCTTTATGGTATCGAATTGCCGGGCTTGACCTCGTCGCTGGCTATCGCGGAGCACGTCGCGGGCCTGTTGCGCTAGGAGGGAGCATGATCCGAGTCCTGCTTCTTGCGACGCTCGCGATCGCCGCCGCGTTGGCGCCAGCGGCCGCCGAAGACAGCGCGCGGATGAAACAGCTGCGCCTGTTATGCGCGCAGTTGAGCGGCGATCTGACCGATCCGGGCGGGATCGCGGCGTTCCGGCGCTGCCTCACCACTCACGACCCGCTGGGCGAGATCAAGCGCGACAACAATATCGGGGGCAGGGAGGCGCCACGCATTGTCGATCGCCCCAACGCCAAGCCGCCGCACGGTTTTGGCGCCGAGACCCGCAAGCTGGCCGCCGACGGTATTCATGGTTTCGCGACCCGGGACGGACGCCTGTTCTACGGCATCGACAAGGATGCGCAGGTATGGCGGTGGGACGTCCAAACCAAGAAAGCCGCCGTCATCGACCGCAACACCGATCGCCGTGAAACTCGTCGACGCCGATCATGTCCTGACGCTGGACAAGGTCGGCGTGCTGTGGCGCGAAGGCGGCGACGGCGGCAGCCGCGTCGGCGTTGACCGCGACGTCGCGCAATTCCAAGCGGTATCGCCGGAATTGATTTACGTGCTCACCAGTGACGGCCAGCTCTGGCGCGACCGCACCGGTGCGCCGCGCGCGCTCGTCGACCGGCGCGTCAAAGCCTTCCAGGCCGTGGACGACAATATCGTCTTCGTGCTTGGCATCGATGGCGTGCTGTGGCGCGAAGCCGGCGATTTGCGCAACGGCAAGCAGCTGGCCCAGCAAATCACCGGTTTCCAATACATTCCCGACGGCGACGCACTCTATGTCGTCGCCAAGGACGCGACGCTCTGGCGCCAGGAAGGCAAGAACGCCGAGCAGATCGACAAGGGAGTCGCCGCGTTCCAGGCCGTCGATGCGCATCTTGCTTTTGTCCTTGGACAGGACGGCCGCCTCTGGCGAGAACGTGGCAATCGTGACCAAGCGGCGCTGGTCGACCGCGCGCTGACTGGTCGCGGCCGGGACCGGCGCGTTCCAGGCGCTCGACGCCCAGCACGTCGTCGTGCTCGCGTCCGACTTCAAACTGTGGAACGAAATCATGCCGGAGCGCTGATCGTTTGGCATCAAACATTGCGCGGAAGCCATCGTCTGGTTACTGTGACCGACGAAATCTTGAATAAAATTTTCGGGGAGGTGGCCATGAAGAAACTGATTGCCGCGGCCGGCGCGATAGCCATCGCGCTGATGAGCGGCGCCGCGTTCGCGGAGGACGCCCCGGTGACCTTGCGCCTGTCGCATTGGGTGCCGCCAAGCCATCCGCTGCAGCCCGCGTTCGAGGCCTGGGCGAAATCCATCAACGAGGAATCCCACGGCAGCATCACCATCAAGATTTTCCCGGCCCAGCAGTTGGGCAAGGCGTTCGACCATTACGACATGGCGCGCGACGGCATCGCCGACATCACCGATGTCAGTCCCGGCTATCAGCCCGGCCGCTTCCCGATCTTCGCGCTGGGCTCGGTACCGTTCCTGATTTCCAACGCCAAGGGCGGCTCGGCGGCGATCGACGCCTGGTACCGCAAATACGCGCCCACCGAAATGAAGGACGTGTATTTCTGCTCGGCCCATCTGCACGATCCCGGCACCTTCCATTCCAATAAGCCGATCACGGTTCCGGCCGATGTGCGCGGCCTCAAGATCAGGCCCGCCACCGGCACGATCGCCAATTTCATCACCCTGTTGGGCGGCACCACGGTCAACGCCGCGGCGCCCGAGGCGCGCGACGTGATTGCGCGCGGCGTCGCCGACGGCATCACCTTCCCGTGGCGCTCGCTCATCCTGTTCGGCATCGACAAGGTGGTGAAATACCATCTCGACATGCCGTTCTACGTCACGCCGTTCGTCGACGTGATGAACAAGGCGAAATACGATTCGTTGTCGCCGGCGCAGAAAAAGGTGATCGACGACCACTGCACCAGCGAATGGGCGGAGAAACTCGCCTCGCCCTGGGCCGATTTCGAGGCGTCCGGCAAGCCGATGATCAAGGCCGAGCCCGGTCAGGTGTTCATCGAGCCGACGCCGGCGCAGATCGAGTTGTGGCGCAAGGCGGCGGAGCCGATCAAGGCGGAATGGGCCGAGAGCGTGCGCAAGGTCGGCGGCAATCCCGACGAGATTTTCGCCGAGTTCGAGGCCAGCCTGAAGAAATACGGCGCCGCCTATTGACCACGGCTGATCCGGCTTACTCGCGAAGGCGCGGCGACCGCTTCATCCAAACGATCGAGTGGCTCGCCGCGATCTTTGTCGCGATCGTGACTATCGACACGTTCGTGTCGGTGATGCTGCGCTATTTCTTCGCCTGGCAGATCCCCGACAGTTTCGATGTCGGCCGCATGCTGCTCGGCATTCTGATTTTCTGGGGCATCGCCGCGACCTCGTTCCGCGGCACCCACATCACGGTCGATCTGGTCTGGTCGATCGTCGGCCCGCGCTGGAAACGCTATATCGACGTGTTCGCGACGCTGGTGCTGCTGTTCGTCATCGCGATTTACACGCTGACGCTGGTCGATAAGGTGGTGAACACATATCGCGACAATATCGAGACGTTCGATCTGCATCTGCCGATTTGGCCGTTTTTCCTGGTGGCCTGGCTCGGCGATTTCGCTGCAGTGTTGCTGATCGCGGTGCGCACTTACCGGCTGATCTTCCACCCCGAGACACTGACTCGCCGCGTCCGCAGCCGGTGGAGTGATGAGTTCCGATCTGGTCGCCGTCATCGGCTTCGTGTCGCTGTTCGTGATGATGCTGTTGCGCGTGCCGGTCGGCATGGCGATGGGCTTGGTCGGCGTCACCGGGTTCGGCTATCTGGTCGGCACCGAGCCGGCGCTGAAGATGATCGGCCAGACCTCGATGCGGACCGTGACCGACTACACGTTCGGCATCATTCCGATGTTCCTGCTGATGGGCCAATTCGCGTCGCGCTCGGGCATGAGCCGCGAGCTGTTTCGCTCCGCCAACTCCTTTGTCGGCCATCGCCGCGGCGGGCTGGGCCTCGCCACCATCGCGGCGTGCGGCGGCTTTGCCGCGATCTCCGGCTCGTCGGTCGCGACGGCCGCGACGTTCTCGACCATCGCCTATCCCGAGATGCGGCGTTACGGCTATCCGCAATCCTTTTCTACGGGCGTGATCGCCGCCGGCGGCACGCTGGGCGCGATCCTGCCGCCGTCGACGGTGCTGACGGTCTATGCGCTCATCACCGAGCAGGATGTCGGCAAGCTGTTCATTGCCGGTATCCTGCCCGGCATCCTCGCCGCGAGCATGTACATGGCGACCATCTCCATCATCGGCCTGGCGGCGCCGAAATACCTGCCGCGCGGGCCGCGCAGCTCGTGGCGCGAGCGGTTTCTAGCGCTCAAGGACGTGTGGGCGGCGCTGCTCTTGTTCATCTTCGTGATCGGCGGCCTTTACGGCGGCCTGTTCATTCCGACCGAGGCGGCGGCGATGGGCGCGGGCGGCGCCTTCATCATCGGCATCGCGCGCGGGCGCCTCAATCGCGACGCCATCCTGCAAGCGCTGCTGGGCGCGACGCGCACCGCCGCGGCGGTGTTCACGGTGCTGATCGGCGCCATCCTGTTCGGTTATTTTCTGACGGTCACGCAGACACCGCAGAACGTCACCGTATTTCTGACCGGTCTCGGCCTCGGCCGCTACGGCGTGCTGGCGCTGATCATGGTAATGTACCTGGTGCTGGGTTGCCTGATGGACGCGCTCGGCATGATCATCCTGACCATCCCGATCATCTTCCCGGTGGTGACGGCGCTGGGCTTCGACCCGATCTGGTTCGGCATCATCATCGTGATGACGGTGGAGTTGGGCCTGATCCATCCGCCGGTCGGCATGAACGTCTTCGTCATCAAAAGCGTCATCGAAGAGGTTAAGATTTCGACCATCTTCAAAGGCGTGCTACCCTTCGTGGCGACGGATATCCTGCGCCTGATTATTTTGATTATTTTTCCGATTCTGGCGACCTACCTGCCGAGCCATATGCGGTAGGTCTGGAGAGAGTCATCGAGCGAACGCTCGTTCAAGAAAGAGGTTCAGTCGCTGCGGTTGGGCGAGGGCCAGGTGTTTCGCGGCGAGGGCATCCTCGCCGTCACCAAGGCGCTGCTGCAATCCGGCGTGTCCTATGTCGGCGGCTATCAGGGCGCGCCGGTGTCCCATCTGGTCGATGTGCTGGTCGACGCCGAGGACATCATGTCCGACCTCGGCGTTCATCTCGAGACCTGCACCAACGAGGCCTCGGCGGCGGCGATGCTCGGCGCCTCGATCTCGTATCCGCTGCGCGGTTGCGTCACCTGGAAGTCGATCGTCGGCACCAATGTCGCCGCGGACGGTTTGTCAAACCTGTCGTCGCCCGGCGTCATGGGCGGCGCGCTCATCGTTATCGGCGAGGATTACGGCGAAGGCGCCAGCGTCATTCAGGAGCGCTCCTACGCCTATGCAATGAAGTCGTCGATCTGGCTGCTCGACCCGCGCCCCGATCTGCCGACCATCGTCAACGCGGTGGAAAAAGGCTTCGAGCTGAGCGAGGCAACTCATGTGCCGGTGATGCTGGAGCTGCGCATCCGCGCCTGCCATGTCACCGGCGAATTCGTCGCCAAGGACAACAAGCGCGGCGCGTTTTCCGGCCAGCACAAGCTCGACGGTCCGCCGAAATTCGACTTCAACAAGCTGTCTCATCCGCCCGTCACCTTCATCCAGGAGCGGATCAAGGTGGAAGAGCGGCTCCCGGCGGCGCGCGCGTTCATCAAGGAGCACCAGCTCAACGAGATTTTCGACGGCGACATCGGCGATCTCGGCGTCATCGTGCTCGGCGGCCTCTACAACAGCACCATGCGCGCGCTCGAACGCTTCGGCCTGTTCGACGGTTATGCGTCGCGCATTCCGACCTACGTGCTGAACGTCGCCTATCCGCTGGTGCCGGACGAGCTGATCCAATTCTGCGCCGGCAAGCGCGCGGTGCTGGTGGTGGAAGAAGGCTTCCCCGACTATGTCGAGCAGCAGATCAATGTCGAGCTGCGCCGCGCCGATCTGCAAACCAAGGTGTTCGGCAAGGACGTCCTGCCGAAAGCCAACGAATATACTTCCGAGGTACTGATCGCCGGCATGGCCGGGTTCTTGCGCGCGACGCGGCCCGCCGGGGTCGATGTCAACGCCATCGACGCGCAGGCCAACGCGCTTCTCGCCCGCAAGCGCGCGGCGGCGCGGCAGGTCGGCGACCTGCCGGTCCGCTTCCCCACCTTCTGCACCGGCTGCCCGGAGCGGCCGGTGTTTAGCGCCATCAAACTGATGCAGCGCGAGCTAGGCCCGACCCACATTTCGACGGATATCGGTTGCCATTCGCTGGCGATCTTTCAGCCCTTCAATCTCGGCAATTCGATCTTGGGCTACGGCATGAGCCTCGCGAGCGCCGCCGCCGTTGGACCGAATATGAACAGGCGTTCCATCGCGATCTTGGGCGACGGCGGCTTCTGGCACAACGGCGTCATCACCGGCGTCGCCAGCAATCTCTTCAACAAGGGCGACGGCATCCTGATCGTGATGGCCAACGGCTACACCTCGGCCACCGGCCTGCAATACATGCCGTCGAGCACGACCAACCGCGAGGGCGGCCCGACCGGCATGACCATCGAGGGCACGCTGCGTTCGATGGGTGTCAAATGGATGCGCAAGGTCCGCACCTACGGCGTCGCCACCATGACCGCGACTCTGAAAGAGGCGATGAAGACGGCGCAGACCGGCCTCAAGGTGATTATCGCCGACGGCGAATGCATGCTCGCCAAGCAGCGCCGCGTCCGCGTCGAGGAAGCGGAGAAACTCCAGCGCGGCGAGCGCGTCGCCAAGGCGCGCTATGGCATCGACGACGCGATCTGCACTGGCGATCATTCCTGCATCCGCTTGTCGGGCTGCCCGTCGCTGACGGTGAAGCCGAATCCCGATCCGCTGCGCCGCGATCCGGTGGCGAACGTCAACCAGGGTTGCGTCGGCTGCGGCCTGTGCGGCGAGATCGCGCACGCCGCGGTGCTGTGCCCGTCCTTCTACCGCGCCGAGATCGTGCACAATCCCAGCCCGCGCGACGTCGCCTTGGCGCGCTGGCGCCGGCGCATTATCGGCTGGCTCGGCGGCCCGGTGATGAACGGCGAGACGGCGCTGGAGCCGGCGGAATGAGCCAACCGCTCAAGATCCTGATCGCGGCGCTCGGCGGCGAGGGCGGCGCGGTGCTGACGACCTGGATCGTCAATGCCGCCGAGAGCCTGGGTTATCCGGTGCAAAGCACGTCGATCCCCGGCGTCGCGCAGCGCACCGGCGCCACGACCTATTACATCGAAATCCTGCCCGAGGCGCTGCCCGGCACGGCGAAGCGCCCGGTGATGGCGTTGGTGCCCGGCATCGGCGATGTCGATCTCGTCGTCACCAGCGAATTGCTGGAGGCCGGCCGCGCCATCGGCGGCGGCTTCGTCACGCCCGACCGCACCATGGTGGTGGCCTCCACCCATCGCATCTATGCCATGGCCGAGAAGATCGAGATGGCCGACGGCCGGCTCGATCCCGACAAGCTGCTGCGCGCCATCGGCGAGAATGCGCAATCGGTGCTGCTGTTCGACATGGACGATATCGCGCAGCGCAACGGCGCGATGATCAACGCGGTGATGCTCGGCGCTATTGCCGGCACCGGCAAATTACCGATACCCGAGACCGCGCTTGCCGCCGCCATCGAGGCGGAAGGCAGGGCCGCCGAGGCCAATCTGCGGGGCTTCCGCGCCGGTCTCGATGCCGCACGGCGGACGCGTGCCGAGGCCAAGGCCGCGCTGACCCAGACCGGGCAGATCGCTTATTTTCCGACGCAAGATGAATTTTCGGCCTTTCCCGACGCGACGCAGAGCATCGTCGCGGAAGGCGTGCGCCGCGTGACGGCCTATCAGAACGGCGCTTACGCCAAACGCTATCTCGACCGGCTCAAACCGGTCGCCGAGGCGGACCGCAAATGCGGCGCCGACGGCAAGCTCTTGGCGGAGACCGCGCGTCACCTGGCGCTGCGCATGACGTTCGAGGATGTGATCCGCGTCGCCGAAGCCAAGCTCGATCCGGCGCGGATGAAGCGCATCGCGCAGGAAGTCGGCGCCAAGCCCGGCGAGCCGGTCGCGGTGATCGATTTTTTCAAGCCCGGCATCGAGGAATTGGCGACCATGCTGCCGTCCTTCGTCGCGGTGCCGATCCTCCGCCTGTCGGAACGCCGGGGCTGGCTCGGCAAGGTCTATTGGGGCATGACGGTGCAAAGCACCTCGGTCTCGGGGTATTTGAAGCTGCGTCTCCTGGCGAGCTTCAAGCGCGTGCGGCCGTGGAGCCATCGTTTCCGCGAGGAGCAGCGCGCCATCGACGAATGGCTCGGCCTGGTCGCGCGCGCGTCGGCGCGCTCCGCCGATCTCGGCCTCGAGGTCGCCGACTGCGCACGGCTCATCAAAGGCTATGGCGACACGTTGAAGCGCGGCCAGGGCAACTATCGCCTCATCGTGGATCGCGTAATCGTGCCGGCGATCGACGGCAAATGGTCGCCGCAAGCCTCGGCCGACGCCGTCGCCAGCGCGCGCGCCGCGGCGCTCGCCGATCCCGAAGGCGAAAGCCTGGCGCGCACCATCGGCGAGATCGAAGGCGGCACGCGGCTCGGCCTCGCGGCGGAATGATCCATTTCGTTTATCTGCATTACGGCCCGAATGAGAATTTGCGGCGGGAGCTGAAGTACAGCCTGCTGACTCTGCGCCGTCGCCTCGACCCCGCCCAACACCGAATCGCGATCTACACCGACGCGCCGGCGACGTTCGCGGCGTGGCCCGTGACGACCGTCGCCATTGCCGACAAGATGCACGAATATTCGCGCGGCGGACGTTTCAATCACCGCATCAAACTCGCGGTGCTGCGCGACGCGCTATCGCGGTTCGGCGATGCGGTCCTCCTCGACAGCGATTCCATCGTCCTCGCCGGGTTTCCGGCCAGCATCGCGCAAGCGCTGCGCGCGGGCGCGGCAATGAACCGCCTCGAGCTTCGCAACCCGGCGCCGGAATTCGTCGGGTTCGAGGCGACCTGCCGCATGCCGGGCTACCGCTACGATCCGGCGCAAAGCCAGATGTTCAACAGCGGCCTGATCGGCGTCCGGCCGCGCACGCGCCCATCGTCGAAGATGCCATCGCGCTCACCGATGCATTGCTCGATGCCGGATTCGCGCCAGAGACGTTCCATCGCCTCGAACAGATCGCGATGTCCGAGGCGTTCCGCATTCATGGCGTCGCGGTCGCGACGATCCACGACCACGTTCCTTCATTACTGGAAACGCAGTTGGCGGCGCTACGCCGATTGGCGCCTGCCCTCGCTACTGCCGGCCCGACTGGGACGATGTGAGCGGGCCGGCCGGCGAATTGGCCTTCAACTTGCTCAATGTCCGTCTGCTGTCGGTCTGGCGGTCGATGAAAAAGCGCCTCCCGACCTGACCCGGCTCTGGACGGCGGCGTCCGGAGACATTATCTCCAGCGGCTAATCCCTGACATTGTTCGCGGAGCCAAGCCGTGCCGGCTTACCAATACATTTATGTGATGAAGGGCCTCGCCAAGACCTATCCGGGCGGGCGCGAGGTGCTGAAGGACATTTACCTGTCGTTTCTCCCGGGGGCGAAGATCGGCGTGCTCGGCCCTAACGGCGCCGGCAAGTCGACGCTGCTGCGAATCATGGCCGGCATCGACAAGGACTTTAACGGCGAGGCCTGGGCCGCCGAGGGCGCCACCGTCGGCTATCTGTCGCAGGAGCCGGCGCTCGACCCCGCGAAAGATGTCGCCGGCAATGTCCGCGAGGGGCTCGGCCAGATCACCGCTTTGTTGCAGCGGTTCGAGGAAGTCAGCGCGCGCTTTGCCGAGGAATTGTCCGAGGACGAGATGAACGCGCTCATCGCCGAGCAGGGCGAGCTTCAGGAAAAGATCGACGCCGTCAACGGCTGGGACCTGGAACGCACCGTCGACATCGCGATGGACGCGCTGCGCTGCCCGCCCGGCGACGCCGATGTCACCAAACTGTCGGGCGGCGAGCGGCGGCGGGTCGCGCTGTGCCGGCTCCTGCTGCAAAAGCCGGACCTGTTGCTGCTCGACGAGCCGACCAACCATCTCGACGCGGAATTGGTGGCGTGGCTGCAGCGTTTTCTCGCCGAATATCCCGGCACGGTCGTCACCGTGACGCACGACCGGTATTTCCTCGACGAGGTGGCGGGTTGGATTCTGGAACTGGATCGCGGCCGCGGCATTCCCTACGAGGGCAATTATACCGGCTGGCTGGATCAGAAGCGCAAGCGCCTCGAACAGGAAGGCAAGCAGGAAGCCGCGCGGCAGCGCACGCTGGAGCGCGAGCTGGAATGGGTGAAGGAAAGCCCGCGCGCCCGACAAGCCAAGAGCAAGGCGCGCGTCTCCGCCTATGAGAGCCTGGTCGCCGCCAGCAAGGAAAAGGCGCCCGAGACGGCGCAGATCGTCATCCCGCCCGGACCGCGCCTGGGCGATCTCGTGATCGAGGCCGAGCATTGCGCCAAGGCCTACGGCGACCGTCTTCTGATCGACGATCTGAGCTTTCGTCTGCCGCCCGGCGGCATTGTCGGCGTCATCGGCCCTAACGGCGCCGGCAAGACCACGTTGTTGCGTATGATCACCGGCCAGGAAAAGCCCGACAGCGGAAGCTTCCGTGTCGGCGAGACGGTGAAGCTCGGCTACGTCGATCAGTCGCGCGACACGCTGGCACCCGACAAGACGGTGTGGGAGGAAATCTCCGGCGGCAACGACGAGATCGATCTCGGCCGGCGCAAGATGCCGAGCCGCGCCTATTGCTCGCTGTTTAATTTCCGCGGCACCGATCAGCAGAAAAAGGTCGGCCAGCTATCCGGCGGCGAGCGCAACCGCGTGCATCTCGCCAAGATGCTCAAGTCCGGCGCCAACGTGATCCTGCTCGACGAGCCGACCAACGATCTCGATGTCGACACGCTGCGCGCGCTGGAAGAGGCGCTGTTGGAGTTTCCCGGCTGCGCCGTGGTGGTGACCCACGACCGCTGGTTCCTCGACCGCATCGCGACCCACATCCTCGCCTTCGAGGGCGACAGCAAGGTCGAATGGTTCGAGGGCAACTACGCGGACTACGAGGCCGACCGCAAGCGCCGTCTCGGCGCCGACGCCGATCAGCCGCACCGCATCAAATACAAGCCGCTAGTACGAGCGTAGCCGGGCGGCGTCAGCCGCCTTTCACCGAAACGTCGTTGTTTTGCAGCTTTTGCTGGATTGCCTGGATCAGGCCGGAAATGGTGCCGCCGTTGCGTTGAATGACGGAGGTGAATTCCTCGCGCTGCGCCAGCATCATGCTGACGCCTTCGACATCGACATCGACGATCTTGTAGTTGTTGTCGCCTTCCCTGTGAACGCGCCAGGAGACCTTCGCGGGCGGGTCGCCGCTCGGATGGATGATCTCGCTGTTGACCACGGTGATGTCGCCGCTCTCGGCGCGGGCGTTCGTCACCCGCACCGTTTCGCCGCGATACTCGGAGAACTCGGACGCGTACGACCTGACGACGAAGTCGCGGTAGACATCGATGAAACGTTGCCGGTCCTGCTCGCTGGCGGTCGACCAATAGCGGCCGAGGACGAAGCGCGCGATCCGCGGTATGTCGAAATTGTCGCGCAGCAGCGCGCCGAATTGCTGTTCGCGTTGCGTTTCGTTGCCGGTCGTCGAGGCCAGCACTTGCAGCGCATTGTTGACGAGTTTGTTGATAAACTGGCGGGCGTCGGGCGCTGTATCGGCGCGCGCCGAAAACGCGGGCGCCGCGAGCACGAGAGCGAACAGCCCGACAAGTGCGCCGCGGCGGGAAAGGAACGGTATCACTGTGCTCACTCCCGTAAAATCTTGCCTAAGGTAATAGGCGCTCGAAGCCGAATTTCGCTACCATGGGGGGGACAAAAAGGCTAGCCCCGCGGGGCTCGCGCCGGCATCTCGCAGCTGGACATGGCGGGGGGCCGGATGCTATGCGAGCGCGGGGCGGAGGTGGAAAACCGATGCGGTTTTGGGTGGCGATGTTACTGGTTGCCGGCCTATCGGCCTGTGGCACTATCGGCGACGACGCGCGGTATCGGTTTGGCGTCGCCGCGGATCGGCCCACCACCGGCAGCATACCTACTGACAGCTTACTCGCCTGGAAGGCGAGCCAGATTTGTACGCTCGGCTATCAGGTGATCCGTCAGGACACCGTCAAAGCCGCGGGCGGCGGCGAGATCGCCGACAACCATCTGCAATGCAATCCCTATCGTCCGTCGCTCAATCCGGCGGACTATTCCTTATCCGCGATTTTCTAGTGTGACGCGCGCGTTCGTCTTTCCCGGGCAGGGTTCGCAAGCGGTCGGCATGGGACGCGAGCTGGCGGCGGCCTTCCCTGCCGCGCGCGATACGTTCGCCGAAGTCGATGAGGCGCTGTCGCAAAATCTGTCGCAGCTTATGTTCGAGGGACCGGAAGACGAACTGGTGCTGACCGCCAACGCGCAGCCGGCGTTGATGGCGGTGAGCCTGGCGGTGCTGCGCGTGTTGGAGCGGGAGGCCGGCCTCGACCTCAAACGGGATGTGGCCTTTGTCGCCGGTCATTCGCTGGGCGAGTATTCGGCGCTGGCGGCGGCGCGCGCGTTCGGGATCGCCGAGGTGGCGCGCCTCCTGAAACGCCGCGGAACGGCGATGCAGCGGGCGGTGCCGGTGGGCGTCGGCGCGATGGCGGCGCTGTTGGGCTTGGACCTCGACACGGCGCGCGCCGTTGCGGCCGCGGTCGCGCAAGACCAAGTGTGCTCGGTATCCAACGACAATTGCCCCGGTCAGGTCGTGGTCAGCGGCCACCGCGCGGCGGTGGAGCGGGCGATGGTGGAAGCCTCCGCCCGCGGCGCGCGACGTCCGACCATGCTCGCGGTGTCGGCGCCGTTCCACTGCGCCTTGATGGCGCCGGCGGCGGAGGAAATGGCGCTGGCCTTGGCGGAAACCAATATTGCCGCGCCGTCCGTGCCCCTGGTCGCCAACGTCACGGCGGCGCCGGTTACCGATCCGGCGACGATCCGCACCTTGCTGGTCGAGCAGGTGACGTCGCTGGTGCGCTGGCGCGAAAGCGTGCTCGCGATGAAGGAACGGGGCGTCACCGAATTGGTCGAAATCGGCGCGGGCAAGGTGTTGACCGGCTTTGCCAAGCGCATCGACCGAGAGCTGACCGCGTCCGCGATCGGCACGCCCGCCGATATCGACGTGCTCGCGAAAGCGCTCTAAAACGATCCCATGTTCAATCTGAGCGGCAAGTCGGCGCTGGTCACCGGCGCCTCGGGCGGCATCGGCGCCGCCATCGCGCGGACGCTTCACGGCGCGGGCGCAAAGGTGGTGCTGAGCGGCACTCGCGTCGACGCGCTCGAGGCGTTGCGGGGGGAATTGGGCGAGCGCGCCTTTGTCGCCGCTGCCGATCTGGCCGACCCGGAAGCGCCCGATCGGCTAATTAAGGACGCCGAACAAGCTTCTGGTTCTGTGGATATTTTGGTCAATAACGCCGGCCTTACCCGGGACCAGCTGCTGCTGCGCATGAAGGACGAGGACTGGGCGAAGGTGATCGATGTCGACCTCACCGCCGGCTTCCGTTTGGCGCGCGCCGCCGTGCGCGGCATGATGCGCCGCCGCTGGGGCCGGATCGTCGCCATTACGTCGGTGGTGGGCGCCACCGGCAATCCGGGTCAGACCAACTATGCGGCGGCGAAGGCGGGCACCGTCGGCTTCATCAAGGCGCTGGCGGCCGAAGTGGCCTCGCGCGGCATTACCGCGAACAGCGTGGCACCCGGCTTTATTGCGACCGCGATGACGGATGCCCTGACCCCGGAACAAAAGGACCGCATTGCGGGGTCGATTCCGATCGGCCGCATCGGCACCCCCGACGAAGTAGCGGCCTGCGTCCTGTTTCTGGCCAGCGAGGAAGCACGCTACGTCACCGGCCATTGCTTGCACGTCAATGGCGGGCTTGCCATGTTTTAGCCGCCGTTTCGCCGCGCTATTGGCAAGGATGGGCGGACATGTTACATGACCGGCGCCCTTGTAGCCCCCGCGGCGTGGCATCAAATCAATGAAGCATAATCGAGGTATTAAGCGATGAGCGAGGTCTCGGAGCGAGTAAAGAAGATCGTGGTGGAGCATCTTGGCGTCGAAGAGTCCAAGGTGACAGACAATGCCAGCTTCATCGACGATCTCGGGGCCGACAGCCTCGACACGGTCGAGCTGGTGATGGCGTTCGAGGAGGAATTCGGCTGCGAAATTCCCGACGACGCCGCGGAAAAGATCGTGACCGTCAAGGACGCGATCAATTTCATCGAGCAGCATACCTGATCCGGCCCGGCGCCGTATCCGCACGCGCCACCGGCATTAATCCGACATGAGACGAGTCGTCGTCACCGGTTTGGGTTTGGTCACGCCGCTTGGCGTCGGGGTCGAGAACGTTTGGCAGCGGTTGACCGCCGGACAATCGGGCATCCGCGCCATTCAGGATTTCGACGTCTCCGATTTGACGGCTAAAATCGCCGGGCAAGTGCCGCGCGGCGAGACGGCCTCGGGCCTGTTCAACGCCGACGATTGGGTCTCGCCCAAGGACCAGCGCAAGATGGACGATTTCATCGTCTATGCGCTGACCGCCGCCGACCAAGCGGTGAACGACGCCGGATGGAAGCCGCAGGACGAGGAAAACCGCGAACGCACGGGCGTGATGATCGGCTCCGGCATCGGCGGCCTTCCCGGCATCAACGAGGGCGCGCTGACGCTGGGCGAAAAAGGCCCACGCCGGCTGTCGCCGTTCTTTATCCCTGCTTGCCTCATCAATCTCGCCTCGGGTCACGTCTCGATCCGCTACGGCTTCAAAGGACCGAACCATGCGGTGGTGACGGCGTGCTCGACCGGAGCGCACGCCATCGGCGATGCCGCGCGCATCATCATGTGGGACGATGCCGACGTCATGGTCGCGGGCGGCAGCGAGGCGGCGGTATGTCGGCTCGGCATGGCGGGTTTTGCGGCGGCGCGGGCGCTATCGACCGGGTTCAACGATACGCCGACCAGGGCCTCGCGGCCATGGGACAAGGATCGCGACGGTTTTGTGATGGGCGAGGGCGCCGGCGTCGTGGTGCTCGAGGAGCTGGAGCACGCCAAGGCGCGCGGCGCCAAGATCTATGCCGAGATCATCGGCTACGGCATGTCGGGCGATGCCCATCACATCACGGCGCCCGCCGAGGACGGCAACGGCGCCTTCCGCGCCATGCGCAACGCGGTGAAGCGGGCCGGCATCGCGCCGGAGGAGATCGACTATATCAACGCGCACGGCACCTCGACGCCGTTGGGCGACGAGATCGAGCTTGGCGCGGTGAAGCGCATGTTTGGCGACCATGCCTACAAGCTCGCCATGTCGTCGACGAAGTCCGCGATCGGCCATCTATTGGGCGCCGCCGGCAGTGTCGAGGCGATTTTCTCGATCCTCGCGATTCGTGACGGCGTCGTGCCGCCGACGCTCAATCTCGACAACCCGTCCGTGCGGTTGCGATCTCAACCTTGTGCCGCATACCGCACAGGAACGCCCGGTGCGCTACGCCCTCTCCAATTCGTTTGGCTTCGGCGGCACCAACGCCTCTCTGGTATTCAGCCGCGTCCACTGACGCATCTGCCCGATTTTCGGCACACCCCGAGTCGCGCGCCTATCATTTGGGCAGCCGCTACTTTGTGGTAGCGTTTTTGCGCTCGGCGAATAATGCCGGCATGGTTCTAAGGAGGAACCGCGATGGAAGTATTAACCCGCATCAAAGGGTGGGTCGGCTCGCTAACCGAGATCGGATTGATGCTGCTGGCGCTGGCGATCGTCGCCGGGCTGCTTGTCGGTGGCTCGCTGCCGTTCTTCGGCGGCGTGGTCAACAACATCGTCGGATTGGTGAAAGATCTCGGCTCGAACGGCCTGGTCGGCCTCATCGTGCTGGGGGTCATTCTTTGGCTGTTCTCGCAACGTAAGCTCAGCTGATCCGTGGCTTTGGGGTGGAGCGCGAGCGCTCCACCCCCGTCATTGAACAATGGCGGTGCTCGACCGATTGCGGCAGATCGGCTGGTTCGTCGTCGAAGCGGCGTTCCTGCTCATCGTGCTTTGCGTTCTCTTGAACGTCATCCTCGGCGATGAAGGTGGCGGCGAGTTCATCGCGTTCGTGGCCGGCAACGCGATGCACTTCCTTCAGTCGATTCCGCCGGGGATCGTGATCGGCCTTGTCCTTATCGTGGTGTTCTATCGCTTCATCCAATTCAAGCGCCCGAAATAGCGACTCGCGGGGGCCGCCCCGAGCGGCGGCGTCATGACAGGCCGACGCCGCGGAACTGATGATTGTAGACCGCGATGACATGCTCCATGCGGGCGGTTAGCCGTGCCGCCTCGCCGGCGAGACCGGCGCGCTTCGCCGCGTCGACCGCCTGCACGAAGCACGTCCGCGCTTCGTCGTAGAATTCCTTGGCGGCGCGCGGCCTCGCATCGTACATCGCGTCGTACGCCGCCTCCGCGAGCCGCTCGAATTTCGTCATCGCCGCCGCGTCGTCGCTCATCGGCCGCCGCCCGGCTTCGCGCCCGCCGCCGGGTTTTTGCGCGCGAAGCGGCGCCAGAAAATGAGCTTGTCGCCGAGCTTGGGCGGCAACGCCGACGCGGTCCAGATCAGCGCGAACATCTGCCAGGGGAAGGCGATGCGGCCTTTGTCCGCGGCGAGGCCGCGCGCGATCGCCTGCGCCGCCTGTTCCGCCGATACCAGCCACGGCATGGCGAAGGTGTTTTTCGCCGTCATGGGCGAATCGATGAAGCCCGGATGGATGACCGAGACGTGAATGCCGCGCGGCAGCAATTGCGGCCGCAGCAATTCGCCCCACAATTTCAGCGCCGCCTTCGACGCGGCGTATCCGGGCGCGCCCGGCATGCCGCGCCAGCCCGCGAGCGAACTCATGATCGCGATCTGACCCGCCCTGCGCGCCTCGAAACGCGGCAGCAGCGGCATCACGGTATTGAACGTGCCGCCGACATTGACGTCGAACATCCGGCGCGTCGCCGCCTCGTCGCTGCTCGGCCCCATCGTCCCGGCATTGGCGACGACGAGATCGATCGGGTGCGCGTCGTCGATGCTCTCGATCCATTGTCTCAGCGCGTCGCGGTCGGCGACGTCGAGCGTGGTGCTGGCCACGTCGGCGCCCTTGGCGCGGCAGGCGGCGGCGGTGGCCTCCAGTCGCGCGGCGTCGCGCCCGGTCAGCGCCAAGAAAATCCCCGGCGCCGCGTAGAGCCGCGCCAGCGCGGCGCCGACGCCGCTCGACGCGCCCGTGATCAGGATGTTCCTCGGCTGCGTCATCTTGGCTCCCTCCAACTTTCTTGGCGCCATGTTACGGCGGCGCTAGTCTGCTTGCCATGACCCATCATGTCGTCGCCACCGTCGACGAGATTCCGCCCGGCACCCACAAACTCGTCACCGTGCGCGGGCGCGAGATCGGCGTGTTCAACGTGAAGGGCGATTATTACGCCCTCCTCAATCGCTGTCCGCATGCCGGCGCGTCGCTGTGCCGGGGCCGGGTCGGCGGCCTCGTGGTCTCGGACAGGCCGGGCGAGTACGAGATTCTGCGCGAGGGCGAAATCCTGCGCTGTCCGTGGCACGGTTGGGAATACGACATCCGCACCGGTCAATCCTGGTGCGATCCGGAGAAGGTCAACACCAAGCAATACAAGGTGACGGTCGAGCCTGGCGCGCGTATCGCCAAGGGTCCCTATATCGCCGAGACCTTCCCGGTCCATGTCGACCGGAACTACGTCGTGGTGGAGATGTAGGCGCTTCCCGCCCATTTCCCCGGGCTTGACCCAGACATCCTTCAAGAAGTTCGAACCACCAAGACACCAAGACACAAAGGAAAAAAACAATCCTGTCCCGGCGTAAGCCGGGACCCATGGTGGGGCGGCACAATGGATACCGGCTTTCGCCGGTAAGGGACTAACTTGGTGACTTGGTGTCTTGGTGGTTCGTCTGTTTAGTGGTTCGTCTGTTTATTTTTTTCGATAGATGGCCGGGTCAAGCCCGGCCATGACGAATGAGCAGGCGAGCGGGACGAATTTACTCCAACCCGTAAACCGCCTTCGCGTTGTCGCGGAAGATCGCCTGATCCAGCTCGTCGTCGAGCCGCACCTTGAACGCCTGGCGCGGATCGTCGAAGTCCCAGTGCGGATAGTCGGTCGAGAACATCAGCCGGTCGGCGCCGATCCATTTGATGGTGTCGAGCAGATGCTTCGGATGCTCCGGCTCTTCCATCGGCTGGGTCGTGTACCAGAAATGCTCGCGCATATATTCGGACGGCGGGCGCTTGACGTGCGGCAGCTCGTCCCGCATCCGCGCCCAGACTTTGTCGAGCCGCCAGCCCAGCGCCGGGACCCAGGCGAAGCCGCCTTCGACGCAGATCACGCGCAGTGTCGGGATTTCCTCGAACACGCCTTCCATCACCATGCTGGTCACCACGGACTGCAGCCCGTGGGCGAAGGCGTAATGCTCCTCGATGTAATAGGACATCCAGCCGCTGCCGCTGTTGGCGCCGGGACCGTAGGCGGGCGAATGCAGGGAGATCGGCAGATTGTGCTCGGCCGCCGCGCGATAGATCGGCCAATAGCGCTTGCGGCCCAAGGGCTCGTTGGCGCGCGGCGGGACCGAGATTTGCACGAAGGCCGGGTTGGCGGCGCGGCGTATGGATTTCCGCGACCGCGGCCTCGGGGTCTTCCTGCGTCACGCACAGCGACGCCTTGAGTCGCGGCTCGGGGTCGGTCCATTTCGCCAATTGCCAATCGTTCGACGCCGAGCACACCGCGGCGCCGAGACCCTGGTCGAAGGTGTGGCTGCCGATCGACAGCGGCTGCAGCACGCCGTATTCGATGCCGAGCGGGTCGAGCAGTTGCTGGCGCATGAAGGTGAGATCGGAGCCGGGCGGGCCGCCGGTCGCGGGGAACGCGTCGAGCCGCGAGCCGTTGCCGGCGGTCATGCGCGGATAAGGCACCATGCCGATGAAGGGTTGCGGCACGCGCGCGCCATAGCTCGCCATGTGCTTCGCCCAGCGCGACGGCAGAAACTCCGCCATCTCCTTCGGCGTCGCCGGCACGGGATGGATGTCGCAATCGACGATGCCGCGATGGTTGACGCGGGCCTGGGGGACGTAAGGGGTGGCGGCGGTGTCGGTCATACGAAGCCCTCCTGCAATCGCGGATAGGTCGCGAGCGGATTGTCGATCAGGATCTTATGCAGCAAACGCTCGGGCAGGCCGGCGGGCAGCACGTCCTCGCCGTCGAACTGCCAGTGCGGATAGTCGGTCGCGAACAACAGCAAATCGTCGGAGCCGAGATGATCGAGGAGACGCTCGACCGCGTCGGGCGGCGCGTCGAGCGGCTGGATCGTCAGGCGGAAATGGTCGCGGATGATGTCGGCGGGGATTTTCTTGATCCACGGCACTTCGGTACGCACGCCGCGCCAATCCTTGCTGACACGCCACATCAGGCCGGGCAGCCAGCTCACCCCGCTTTCGATCAGCACCACGCGCAGCTCGAGGAATTTCGCGAACACGCCTTCGGCGAAAAAGCTGATGGTCTGGGTCGCGAAGGCCTGCGCCTGGTGGACATAGTCCTCGGCGAGATAGGAGGGGTAGCCCGATTGCGTCGGCGCGTGGCGCATCATGCTGCCGGCATGGACGCCGATGGGCAGCTTGTGCTTCTCGGCCGTGCGATAGATCGGCCAATAGGCGCGCCGACCCAGCGGCATCTCGCCCATCACCAGCACGAGCACCTGAACGAAGCGCTTGTCGCCGGCGAGACGCTCGATCTCTTCGGCGGCCGCATCCGGGTCCATGAGCGACACCACGATCGACGCGCGCAGCCGCGGCTCCTTGTCGAGCCACTCCTTCGCCATCCAGTCGTTCATGGCGCGGCACAAGGCGGTGCCGAGATCGGGGTTGTAGACGGCCATCGCGCCATAGAGGCAGTTGCAGATCGCGTAGCGCAGTTCGAAATGGTCGAGCGCCTGATCGCGGAGCAGCGCGAGATCGCTGCCCGCCTTGCCCTCTTTCGGGCGCCAGTCAGGCCGGCTCGTCAACGGCGCGCCCGGCGGATAGGAATTGAGCTCCATCCGTGAGTTGCCCTTCATCACCATGATCATGGTGTCGCGCCAATAATTGTCGAGATAAGGCAACAGCGATTGCGTGCCCGGCAGGGCCGGGTGGATGTCGCAATCGATCGCGCCGGAAAGAGGCAGCTTCATCCCGAACATTGTGGGGATTTCGCCCGGTCTCCGCAACCACTGGTACAAATTGTCTGCGATGCGTTAACCTGTCGGGCAACCGAGTTCAATTCGTTCGACTGGTCCCGTTTCGTCGTCCCAAAATCGAATTCCTGATAAACGGGGAGGCTCGCATGCCGGCACCGAAGACCATCGACGTCAACGCCTTTATCGAGCGCAAGGGCCTCACGCCGCTTGCCATTTTCGTCCTGGTCCTGGCCTTCTTGATGATGATGGCCGACGGCTACGATTTCGGCACGCTGACCACCGCCGCCAATTCGATCCTGACGGAATGGAAGATCTCGCGCACCGAATTGGGCGCGGTGTTCAGCATCACCTTCATCGGGCTCTTGGTCGGGTCGCTGATCTACGGCTGGATCGCCGACCATTTCGGCCGCCGCTTCACCATCATCTTCGGCGTGTTCAATTTCGCCGTCCCGATCCTGCTGACGGTCTGGGCGACCAACGTGACGCAGCTCTCGATCCTGCGCTTCATCGGCGGCGTCGGCATGGGCGGCATCGTGCCGATCGCCTACACGCTGGTCAGCGAATACGCGCCGCGGCGCATGCGCTCGACCGTCACCGTCCTGACCAACGCCGGCTACAATCTCGCCGCGGCGGCGGGCGGACTGATCGCGGCCTGGACGATCCCGGTCTATGGCTGGCGCTCGGTCTATGTGATCGGCGCCGTGTTCTCCTTCGTCATGGCCGGCGCGATGATTCTGTGGCTGCCGGATTCGCTCCTGTTCCTGATCCAGAAGCGGCCCAATTCCCCGCAATTGCGGCGCTTGGCGGAGCGGTTGCTTCGCGAACCCGTCCCGCCGGACACGCAATTGACCGCGATCGACCCGCAGGACGAAAAGGAAAAGGTCGCGGTTGCCGCCGGCCTCGAGGGCCTTGTCCGGCTGTTCAGCGGCAGCCGTGCCTGGGCGACCACGCTGTTGTGGCTGCTGTTCATTTCCGACTCACTCGGCTTTTTCTTCCTGGCGAGCTGGCTGCCGGTGGTGATGAAGGACGCCGGCGTCGATGCGGCGACCGCGTTGCGCATGTCGTCGCTGTTTGTGTTCGCGGGGCTGGTCGGCGGCTTCCTGGTGATGCGCCCGCTCGACAAGGTCGGCCCGATCGCCTTTGTCGCGCTGCCGGTTGTTGGCGGCCTGGCGGAGCTGGTGATGGGCATTCATGGCATCCAGCAATTGTGGCTGCTGGTCGCGATCGCCGTCGCCGGCATCTGCCTCGCCGGCATCCACATGGCGGTCTACGCTATCGCGGTCCGGTTCTATCCGCCCACCATCCGCGGCCTCGGCATGTCGTCCGCCACGGTGTGGGGCCGCGCCGGCGGCATCATCGCGCCGTTCGTCGGCGGCTATCTCCTCGACATGCACATGCCGTTGCAGCAATTGATGATCTGGGCGGCGCTGCCCTGCGTCACCACCACGTTGATCGGCATCGGCCTGGGCGTGCTGTATACCCGCCACTTCGACGTGCCGGTGGCGGCAGTCGCGGCCGCCGAATAGGGACCGAGCAATGGCCATCGCCAGCATGACCGGCTTTGCCCGGACGGAGGGTCATGCCGAAGGTTTTTCCTGGGTGTGGGAGATCAAGAGCGTCAACGCCAAGGCGCTCGATCTCCGCTTCCGTCTGGCGCCCGGGTTCGAGGCGCTGGAGGTGCCGTTGCGCGCGCTGTTGTCGGAGCAGTTGCAGCGCGGCGCGCTGACGGTGAACCTGACCGCCGCGCGGGCCTCGGCGGCGGGCGCGGTGCGGGTCAACCGCGAGGCGCTGGCGCTGGTGGCCGCGCTCGCGGCCGAGCTGGTCGAGCAGCATGGCGCGGCGCCGCCGCGCGCCGACGGTTTGCTGGCGCTGCGCGGCGTGCTCGAGAGCGGCGAAGGCGCGGAAGAAGACGATGTCCGCGAGCGCCGTCAGGCGGCGCTCCTGGCGAGCGCGCGCCACGCGATCGACCGACTTGTCGCGGTGCGGCGCGAGGAGGGAGCACGGTTGCACACCGTGCTGGAAGCGCGGCTCGGCGAAATCGACGCGCTGACGGTGGCGGCAGACGCGACGGCGGTGATGCAACCCGACGCGATCAAGGCGCGGCTCAAGACTCAGCTCTCGGCGCTGCTCGAAGCCACGCCGGCGTTGTCGGAGGATCGCTTCGCCCAGGAAGCGGCGTTGCTCGCCGCCAAGGCCGACGTGCGCGAGGAGTTGGACCGTTTGAAGGCCCACGCCATCGCGTCGCGCGATTTGCTTGGCGCGGTCGGCGCGATCGGGCGGCGCTTCGATTTCCTGTGCCAGGAACTCAACCGCGAGGCCAACACGCTGTGCGCCAAATCCTCGGACCTCGCCTTGACGCGGGTGGGACTCGGGCTTAAAGCGGCGATCGAGCAATTGCGCGAGCAAGTCCAGAACATCGAATAGCGGATGGGTAAGACCGAGATCGCACGGCGCGGGATACTTTACGTTTTGTCGTCGCCGTCGGGCGCCGGGAAGTCCACCATTTCGCGGGCGCTGCTTCAGCGCGAGCCCGATCTGCAATTCTCGGTCTCGGTCACGACCCGAAAACCGCGCGCGGGCGAAATCGACGGCCACCATTACCATTTCATCGACAAGGAGCGCTTCGACCGGATGGTGAAGGACGGCGCGCTGCTGGAGCATGCCGGGGTGTTCGGCAACTATTACGGCACGCCGCGCAAGCCGATCGACGAGGCGCTGGCCGCCGGGCGCGACGTGATTCTCGATCTCGATTGGCAAGGCACTCAGCAATTGCGCCAGGCGATGCGCGACGACGTCGTCTCGGTGTTCATCCTCCCGCCGGATCACGCGACCTTGGAAAAGCGTCTGCGGAGCCGGGCGCAGGACGCCGAGGATGTGGTGCGCGCGCGCATGGTCAAGTCGGCCGAGGAGACCAGCCACTGGCCGGAATACGATTACGTCATCATCAACGACGATCTCGAAGCGAGCATCGCCCTCGCCACATCGATTCTCGCGGCCGAGCGCGTCAAGCGCGAGCGCCTCACCGGCCTGACCGAATTCGTTCAGCGCCTCCGCGGCGGGTGAGTTTCAGAAAATCCGTGCGTCCTTCGACTGCTCGCCTGAACGTCGTTCGGGCTGCGCGCTCAGGATGAGGAAATAGTTTTTTCGGTATTGTCGGTTTGTACCGGCTCCCGGCTTACCTCATCCCGAGCGCCGACCATCGCGCGTCAGCGCGACGGGAGCAGCCGAGGGACGCACCTCGGCGTACGCCCGCGCCAAGGCGGCGAACTGCGCGACCGACAGATTTTCGGCGCGCTCGGTGGGCGCGATGCCGGCTTTTTCCAACAACAACAACGCATCGACGCCCAGCGATTTAAGCGCGGCGCGCAGCATCTTCCGCCGCTGTCCGAACGCCGCCGCGACCACGCGCTCGAGGTCGGCGCGCTCGCAGAGCGCCAACGGTGGGTCGCGCGGCACGATCTGCACCAGGGTCGATGTCACTTTCGGCGGCGGTACGAACGCCTTGGGCGAAATGTCGAACAGCAGGCGCGGCTCGGCGCACCATTGCGTCATCACCGACAGACGCCCGTAATCCTTGCCGCCCGGCGGCGCCGCGAGGCGCAGCGCCACCTCTTTCTGAAACATCAAGGTCAGCAATTCATAGGCGACGATGCGTTCCAGCCAACCGAGCAACAGCGGCGTCGCGACATTGTAAGGAAGGTTGGCGACGATCTTGCGCGGCGCCGGCACCAAGGTCGCCGGATCGATCGTGAGCGCATCGGCCTCGACGATCGTCAGCCGGCCCGGAAAGAAGTCGATCAGTTCGTTCAATGCCATGACGGCGCGGGAATCGCGCTCGATGGCGGTGACATGCTGGGCGCCCGCGAGCAGCAGCGCGCGAGTGAGGCCGCCGGGCCCGGGCCCGATCTCGATCACGTGACGCGCATGGAGCGGACCGGCGGCCCGCGCGATGCGATTCGTCAGATTGGGGTCGAGCAGGAAATGCTGGCCGAGCGATTTTGCCGCCGACAATTTGTAGCGGCGGATCACCTCGCCGAGCGGCGGCAGCTCGGGATTCAAGCGGCGGCGCGGTGACGCGCCCGGGCCATGTCGCCGGCGAGCTTCAACGCCGCGATCAGGCTGGCGGGATTGGCCTTGCCGGTGCCCGCGATGTCGAGCGCGGTGCCGTGATCGGGCGAGGTGCGGATGAACGGCAGGCCAAGCGTGACATTGACGCCGCCGTCGAAATCGATCGTTTTCAGCGGGATCAAGGCCTGGTCGTGATACATGCACAACGCCGCGTCGTAACGCCGGCGCGCCTCGGCGTGAAACATCGTGTCGGCGGGGAACGGACCGGCGGCCGCGATGCCGTCCGCGCGCAGCGCCGCGACCGCGGGCGCGATCGTCTCGATTTCCTCGCGCCCCAACGTGCCATGTTCGCCGGCATGGGGATTGAGGCCCGCGACCGCCAGACGCGGCCGCGCGATGCCGAAATCCCGCGCCAGCGCCGCCGCGGCAATGCGCCCCGTCGCGACGATGCGTTCCGCGGTCAGCGCGGCCAGCGCGTCGCGCAGCGCCTGATGGATCGTCACCGGCACCACGCGCAGGCCTGGGCAGACCAGCATCATCGCCACCTCGGCGCCACCTAATTCCGCGAGGAATTCGGTATGGCCCGGATACTCGAAGCCAGCGGCGTAGAGCGTTTCCTTCTGGATCGGGTTGGTGACCAGCGCCGCCGCGCGACCCGCCTGGGTCAGCGCCGCGCCGCGGCGGATCGCGTCGATCACCGCCGCGGCGTTGGCGGGATCGGGCGTTCCGGCGGCGACCGGCTTCGCCAAGCGCTGCGGCATGACCGGCAAGGCCAGGGGAAAGAGGCGTTCGGCGGTTTCCGGCGTCGCCACCGCCAGGGGCACGTCCCATTCGAGTTGCGCCGCGAGCCGGCCGAGCCGGTCCGGATCGTCGATCAGGAAAAACGCCGGCACGTTGTGCTCGCGCCGCGCCAGCCAGGCGCGCATCGCGATCTCGCCCCCGATGCCCGCGGGCTCACCCATGGTGAGCGCGAGCGCGCCGGTCATCCGCGAATATCCACGTACGCGGCGCGCCGCAAGTCGCTAAGATAGCGCCGCGCCAGCACGTCGAGATGCTGCCGCTCGATCGCATAGCGCACCTCGTCGAAGGTCGGCGCCTTCGCCGGCGCCGCGTCTTTCCGCCCGCACACCATCATGAGGCCGACGCCGCCTTGCACCGGAAACGGCTTGCTGACCTGCCCGATGGGCAACTCGAGCGTGAGGCGCCGCACCCCCGGAGACAGGGTGGCGACCTTGATGTCGGGCGCTTCGCGGACGAAGGGCAGCCCGATCTTGCGTGCCGCGGCGGCGAAGGAGGGACAGCTCGTCCCCGCGTGGGTAATCTCCTCCAACGCCCGGGCAAGACGCTGACGGAATTCCGGCGGCGCGTTCGGCGGCATCGGCGCGCCGGCTTCGACCACGGACACGATTGCGTCGTTGGGGTTGCCCTGGCCCGGCAGGCGGCGGTCGATCAGGCCGAGGATGTAGTAGCCGCCGCCGGCGCGGACCGGCGGCGAAATCTCGCCCGGTTTCAGCGCGTCGATGGCCTTGGCGAGGTCGGGACTGATTTGCGCGGCGGTGATCCAGCCCAACGCGCCGCCGTCGGCCGCCGTCGGCGATTGCGAGAATTGCTGCGCGATGGCGGCGAAATTGCCGCCGGAATGAAGCTGCTGCTCGAGCTTGTCCCCGAGACGGCGGACCTCGTCTTCCTGGGTCGGATTGTCGATCGCGAGGAAAATCTCGACCACGTTGTTTTGCGGCGTGGCGTCGTTTTTCTTCTCTTCCTTGAGCGCGTCGTTGACCTCCTGGTCGGAGACGTTGACCTCTTGCGCCAGCCGCGCTTCGATCAGCTTGCTCCAGGTCAGCGACGCGGTGACCTGATCGATCAACGAGCTCTTTGGAATCCCGAGATTCTGCAAGAATTTGTCGAGACCGCCCTTCGGCAGGTTGTTCTGTTTCTCGAGCCGGCCGAGCGCCAAGTCGAGGTCGTTCTTGGTCACCGAGATGTTGAGGCGCTTGGCCTCTTGCAACTCGAGTTTTTCGTCGATCAGCGTGCGCAACACCCGGGGCGCCATGCGCTGGCGGTTTTCCGGCGTATCCTGAATTCCCGAGGAGCGCAGCAGCATGATCGTGCGGCTGGCAAGGTCGCCCGTCGTGATGACGCCGTCATTGACGATGGCGGCGATGCGGACTTCCTGCTGCGGCGCCGGCGCCGGCATCGTTGCCTGTTGCTGCGGCTTCGGCTGCGGCTTGTGCGCGCGCTGCGTCTGGCCCTGCGCCCAGGCCGGCGCGGCCGCCATCAAACTCAATACCAAACCAATCGCGACAGTTTTCCACACGATTACGGTTCCTATGCGATGCTTACGACACGGCGCTTGCCTAGCACAAAGTCGCCCCTTTGCCCATTCGCGGCTATTCCTGGAACGAGGCGACGTGCAGGCCGTACTCGCCCAGATTCTTGAAGACGAAGGTCAGCAACACGGTTACGCCCGGCCTCACGTCGCCGATTTGGATGCCCGATTGGCCGACGGACCCGGTGACCGACAGGCACTCGTCGCGATAGGTCACGCCCACGCCCGAAAGGATGTTCACGTTGTTGCTGAAATCCCGGACTTCCTGAAGATCGGCCGACCAGTTCTCGGTGATGCCGAAGGACAGTGTGGCGCCGACCTCGGAGCGTGCGACCTGTTCCGGATAGTCGGCGAGCGCCGATAGCTGGGTATAGCTGAGGCGGAGATTGAGCCGGGGCGGCCCCAGTTGCGCTGCCACCTCTTGCACCCGCATCGCCAAGTCCTGGCCCGAAACGCGGAAACGGTAAATCAGGTTGAGCTCGTCGAACGGGGTCAGGATCATTCGTCCGACGACGTCCGACAGCCGGTTGGTCAAGCCCGAGCCGGGCAGGAATTCCGGATCGGTCTGGAACGCATAGCTTTGGCCGACGAGAAACCGTATCGCGGTGCCGTTGTCGCCGTAGATGCCGCCGCGCAGGCCGTAATCCACGCGCTGTCCGGTATCGACCAGGTCGAAACCGGAAAATCGATTGGCGACGAACAGATCGGTGTCGTCGAACTCGAAGGCTTGGCTGTCCTGGTTCGGGATCTTGCTGTAGTTGCCGGTGTTGGGCGCCGCCACCGCCATCACCACGGGCTCGATCATCTCGGTGTAGTGACCGGCGCGCCGCACCCAAGGATAGCGCCACGTCAGCGCGGCTTGCGGAAAGAAGCGGCCGGCGAACGCGTTCTGGGTGGCGAACGGTCCCGCAGCGGTATCGGGCAAATCGGTGGAGTAATAGCCGTCGGTCCGCATGCTCACCATCAGTTCAAACCGGTCTCCGATCAGGCCGTCGAACGGGCGCCGATAGGCGGCGGAGGCCGATAGGCGCCGCTCGCTGGTGCCGTGGTCGTTGATCAGGTCGAGCGCGTTGCCGGCGAGGATCAACTGGCCGCCGAGCCGGTCGGGTTGCGTCACCCACATATAGTCGGCGACCGGCGCCGCGTAGGGCAGGGAGTTGCTGCCGATGCCGGGCAGCAGGCTTTGAAAACCCATCGCGGTGATGTTGCCGTAGCTGTTCGGGTGGAAATATTCGAGCGTGGCGTAAGTCGAGAGGAAATCCTGCCCCGACGGGAAACCATAGCGCAGCAAGTAGCTGATATCCGAGGTGCGCTGGATGTTGAAGGTGGCGCGCCAATCGTCGTCGAGATCGAACTCGCCGTTGCCGAACAGATGGCCGCGCACGTCGCCGCCATGCGTGACTTCCTGGCCCAACGCGTTGACGTCCACGGTGGGCGTGCCGAAGCCGAGGCTGCCCTGCAGGTCGATCATGCCGTTGGCGAAGCGCTGGCGATATTGGTCGATCAGCACCACGCCCGCCTGGGACGTGATCAACGGCGCGATGGTCATGTCCTTGTCGGGACTGATCGCCCAATAATAGGGCGTTTCCATGTGGAACCCGAGATTGGAATTGTAGCCGACGCCCACTGGCAGGAAGCCGCTCTGGCGCTTCACCGACGGATCGGGGCTCGAAAAGTACGGCATCCACAAGATCGGCACGCCGTCGATTTCCATCTCGGCGTCGTAATATTCGATGACCTTCTGTTCCTTGTCGTCGACGATGCGCTCGGCGCGGATTTGCCACGCCGGCGCGCGGGTCGGGTCGTCCTTGCACAGGTCGCACGGCGAATAGACGGCGCGGCGGATTTCGAAGCGCGTGCCGTTGATGCGCCGCGCGGTGTTCCCGGCCAGCCTCGAGCGGTCGGTCAACAGCATCCGAATGTCGCGGATGAAGCCGCTCTTGAAATTGTCGCGCAGCTCGGCGTAGTCGGCGAAGGTCACGTTGCCGCCGGCGTCCATCAGGCTGACATGGCCCGACGCGGTGGCGGTGTCGGTGTGCTGATTGTAGCTGACCGTATCGGCGAGCAGGATTTCGTCGTCCTGACTGATTTCGACGTGGCCCTTAGCCACGATCAGGCCGAGATCCTGATCGAACTGCACCTCGTCGGCGGAAAAGAGATAGGCCGCTTCCTGATTGCCCTTGGCGCGCGGCGATTTGAGTTGGGCCGCCTGCGACACCGCCGTCAGCAACAGCAGCGTCAGGAATGCGGCGACGATGCGGTACATGACGGCTCAACCGTCTTCGAGGTGGAAGACGAGGACTCGCGCCGATCAGCCAACTCACGCCCGCCGGAATCCACGCCGCCAGCGCCACGGGGATCGCGGCCGCCAAGCCGAGGGCCAGCACCACGTCCGACAGGAAGTAGAGCGCGAACGCGCATCCGATTCCGGCGCCGATCATCCAGCCGACGCCGCCGCGGCGCTGCATGCGCAGGCTGAAGACGGCGGCGACGACGACCAGGGCGGTGAACAGGATCGGGCGCGCGAGCAGGGCGTCGAAATAGAGCCGGTGACGCTGCGCCGAAAAACCGGACCTTTCCAAAAGGCTGATGAACCCCGGAAGCTGCCAGAACGACATCGTTTCGGGCGCGGCGAACCCTTCCTGGATTTTGCCCGGCGTCAGATTGGTCGGCAGCTCGAGTTGACTGAACGGCGCCGCCGCCCGCGTCGGCGTCCAGCGCGTGCCGTCCTTGATCAGCCAGATGCCTTGCTCGAGCGAGGCGGATTTGGCGTCGATGCGCCCCGTGAGCACGGTATCCTTGGCGAAGGTCAACACCGTGACGTCGGTGAGTTGCGTCTGTGGCATCCGCATGTTGTCGGCGTGAAACACGGCGGCGGCGCCGGTTTCGTCGCTTTGGCGCAGCCAGAAGCCGGTGCGGGACACCGTCATGTTGTTGGAGCTGGTCTGGAGGATGCGCGCTTCCAGCGCCTCGTAGCGCGCCTGCATGATCGACGCGATCGGATTGAAGATCGTGACCGCGAATACGCCGATCCCGAGCGACACCGCGACCGCGGGCGTCAGGAATTGCCAAGCCGATATCCCGGCGGAGCGCGCGATCACCAGTTCGTTCGATCGCGTCATGCGCCAGAACAGCAGCATGGTGCCGAACAGGATCGCGAACGGCATGATCTGCTGCGCCATGTAGGGCTGCTTCAGCGCCGCCATTTCCAACAGCGAGATCAGCGTGGCGCCCTGCCGCGAGGCGCCGCGCCGGATCAATTCGACATAGTCGAGAAGAAAGACGATGACCTCCATCGCCCCGAACACGGTCGCGAACCAAGCCAGGAAGCGGACGCCGATGTAACGCGAGAGTGTGGCGCCGGGAGTCATGACGCGATGCCCGCGGCGGCGCGTCGCCCGTAGCCGAACCTGAACCCGCCGCGCCGCGCCAACAGCCAGAAGGCGACCGCGAGCGGCGCCAGCACGTTGAGATATAGCAGCGCGATCGCGGCCGTGTGGCGGACCGCGACGTTTTTGAGTGCGACGTCGAGCGCCTCGAACAGAAAGGCGAAGGCCACCGCCTGCAGCACGCGCCGGATTTGGCCGCGGCGGTTGAACTCGCCCGTCAGGAGGCAGGCGATCGGAATCGCCGCCAGCGTCAGCGCCGACAACGGATTGATCACGCGGAAATTGAGCTCGACCAGCCGCGCCCGCCGCGCCGGCGGCGTTTCGCCGGGCGCGGGCCACAGCAATTCATGCAGATAGAGCTCCTCCGGCTGACGATAGCGAATGCCGGCGGACTCGCGGTACCGGTCGAGATCGAGCGTATATTGATCGAAACTCAACACCGAGAGGTGGCCCGTCGCGCGCTCGTAGACTTGGCGGCTGCCCTTGACCATGAGCAGCCGCGGTCCCTGGTCGGTCTCGACGAAGGCGCCGTGCTCGGCGACGATGGTCATCGGCTTGGCGCGGTCGCGGAAATCGTAGATCACGATGCCGGAGAGATCGCCTTCGGTGTCGCGTGCGCGGACGTAAATCGTCACATGGTCGGAGACCGTGTTGAACGCGCCTTCCAACAGCAGGACCGACGCGATCTTGTTGCGGATTTCGAATTGCAGGTCCTTGAAGGCGCGGTTCGAGGCGGGCACGAAATAAATCGCCATCGTCAGCAGCAATATCGCCGCCGCGACGCTCGCGAGCATCGCGGGCCGCGCCAACGCGAACTGGCTGACGCCGGCCGAACGCATCACCACGAGCTCGCTCTCGGTGATCATCCGGTTGTAGACGAACAGCACCGCGATGAAGACCGCGATCGGCAGCACCGCGTCGATGAAGCGCGGCAGGATCAACATCGCCAGATAGAGAAACAGGCCCAGCGACAGGCCGCGATTGACGATGAGGTCGATCAGGCGAAGCGATTCCACCAGCCATACGGCGGCGGTGAAAACCAGCGCGATGACAACCGTGGTGCCGATGGTCTGGCGCAGGACGTAGCGCGTCAGCTGGGTCATGAATCCATTATAAGTGGCCGAGTCGCGCCTCGAACAGGGCGAAGTTTCGAGAACCTTAATCGGCGCGACCGTTCACAGGATTGACACCCGCCGCGCTTGTGGCTCTATCGGGGCCGAAACACGACCGCTAACGAGGACGAGAATGAAGATCGCCTTTGCCGAGCCATCCTTGCCGAAATCGGGCAGCCTAGTCGTCGGCGTTCTCGACGATCGCAAACTGACGCCGAGCGCGCAGCGGATCGACAAGGAGACCGGCGGCATGGTGTCGCGCGCCATGGCGGCAAGCAAATTCAAGGGCAAGAAGGACGATGTGCTGTCGATCCTCGCGCCCGCGGGCGTCGATCTGGCGCGCGTGATCCTGCTCGGCCTCGGCAAGGCGTCCGCGCTCGACGCTACCGCGTGGCAGAATGCCGGCGGCAAGATCGCCGCGCAGCTCAACAGCGCCGGAGAGACGGTCGCGCAAGTCGAGGTCGACAAGATCGACGGCGCCAAGCTCGCGCCCGCCGACGCCGCGGCCGAACTCGCTTACGGCGCGCGGCTACGCTCCTATCGCTTCGACAAGTACCGCACCAAGGAAAAGCCCGACCAGAAGCCGAGCCTCAAGACGCTCACGGTCGCGGTCGACGCCCCGGGCGAGGCGAAAAAGAAATTCGCGACGCTCGACAAAATCGCCGATGCCGTGTTCTTCACGCGCGATCTCGTCTCCGAACCCGCCAATATCATCTATCCCGAAACGCTCGCCGACCGCGCCCGCGAGCTCGAGGAACTCGGCGTCGAGGTCGAGGTGCTCGGCCGCAAGGAAATGAAGAAGCTCGGCATGGGCGCGCTGTTGGGCGTGGGGCAGGGCAGCGAGCGCCCGCCGCGCCTGGTCGTGATGCAATGGAAGGGCGCGCCCGACGCCAAGGAACAACGGCCCATCGCCTTCATCGGCAAGGGCGTGACCTTCGACACCGGCGGCATTTCGATCAAGCCGGCCGCTGGCATGGAAGACATGAAATGGGACATGGCCGGCGCCGGCGTCGTGATCGGCCTCATGCGCGCGCTCGCCGGGCGCAAGGCCAAGGTCAACGCCGTCGGCATCGGCGGCTTGGTCGAGAACATGCCGGGCGGCAGTGCGCAGCGGCCGGGCGACATCGTCACCTCGATGTCGGGCCAGACCATCGAGGTGCTCAATACCGACGCCGAAGGCCGGCTCGTGCTCGCCGACGCGCTGTGGTATTGCCAGGACCGTTTCAAGCCGCGTTTCATGGTCGATCTCGCGACCTTGACCGGCGCCATCATCGTCGCGCTCGGCAGCGAATATGCCGGCATGTATTCGAGCGACGACAAGCTGGCCAAGCAGCTCGCCGCCGCCGGCGAGGCGGTCGGCGAGAAATTGTGGCGCATGCCGCTGCACGACAGCTACGACAAGATGATGGACAGCGACGCCGCCGACATCAAGAACATCAGCGGCGGCCGCGACGCCGGCAGCATCACCGCGGCGCAATTCCTGAAGCGCTTCACCAACGACGTGCCGTGGGCGCATCTCGACATCGCCGGTACGACCTGGTCGAAAAAAGACGCGGCCACCGTGCCGAAGGGCGCGACCTCGTTCGGCGTGCGCCTGTTGGACCGCCTCGTCGCCGATAATTACGAGGAGTGATGGCGGAGGTCGGCTTTTATCATCTTCGCAGCATGACGCTCGACCGGGCGCTGCCGAAATTGCTGGAGCGCGCTTTGGAGAGCGGTCAGCGTATCGTCGTGATCGCCGGCTCGCCGGAGCGGGTCGACTATCTCGACAACCTGCTGTGGACCTACGACGAGGCGGCGTTCCTGCCGCACGGCGCCGCGCGCGACGGCAATGCCGCGCGCCAGCCGGTCTGGCTTGCCGCCGAGGACGAAAATCCGAACGGCGCGCCCTGGGTGATGCTGATCGACGGCGCGCGCGCCGATCTCGCGCGCTACGACCGCTGCTTCGATATTTTCGACGGCAACGACGAGGCGGCGGTCGCCGCCGCGCGCCTGCGCTGGAGCGAGGCCAAGGCCGCCGGCCACAGCCTCACCTACTGGCAGCAGACGGAAAAAGGCTGGGAGAAGAAGGCGGAAGCGTGACGATTTCGCCGTGCTCGGAATGATACGGGCGCCGGGCGTGTTAACGAAGACACCGCTCCATACCCATTTCGATCGAGGTTTCCGATGTTCGATGGTATTCCCGCCCGTTGGGAGAAAAAGCCGGAACGGCGCGACGATCGCGAACCGTGGCCGATCCACGCCGTTCTCACCATCGTCGCGCTGACCATCGGCGTTTATGCGGTGAAGGCGCTCGCTCTCGTCCTGTGACGGGCCAGTTGATGGCGCCGAATTCCGCCCGCTATAACCCGCGCGCAGCCAACAATCGAGGAAGCGACGCGCCATGGCCATCGAGCGTACCCTGTCGATCATCAAGCCCGACGCGACGCGGCGCAACCTGACCGGCAAGATCAATCAGCGGTTCGAGGACAAGGGCCTGCGCATCATCGCGCAGCGACGCATGCAGCTCAGCCGTGTCCAGGCGGAGCAGTTCTACGCCGTCCATCGCGAACGCGGCTTTTTCCCCGACCTGGTCAAATTCATGACCTCCGGGCCGGTGGTGGTTCAGGTCTTAGAGGGCGAGAACGCGGTGGCGGCCAACCGCGAGATCATGGGCGCAACCGATCCCGCCAAGGCGGCGCCGGGCACCATCCGCAAGGATTTCGCCGAATCGATCGAGGCCAATTCCGTGCATGGCTCCAATTCCGCCGAGAACGCGCGGACGGAAATCGCCTTTTTCTTTTCGGGAATCGATCTCTGCCCGTAGAGCGCGATCCGGGTCAGACGGAAGCACGCTCGCTTCCGTTCGACCGGTAATCGCTCTACTCCGGCTCCAGGCGACGGGTCACCTGGCCCGCTGCGTCGCGGCGCCGGCGCTATAGCGTAATGAACGCCAGGAGAATGATCACCACCACCACCGTAGCCGACAGGTACGCCAGAAACCGGGTGAAGCCCTTGTAGGTCTCCTGGTGGCGGGCGAGTTCCTGGTCAACCGACATGTCGCAATTCTCCGTTTTCGTCGGCGCAGAGATATAGCCGCAGCGGGCGCGGCTTGGCAAGCACACATCGGCGACGCCCGGTCGGCGCGCGCTAATCATATAATCAACGGCGATGCGACTCTAGGCCGTGGCGAGCTCCGTCCGCTGCGGAGCCGTGATTTTTTCCCGCGGCCGCTTGTCGATGACCCGCTTGGCCTTGCCCTGCGACCGCTCGATGGTTCCCGGTACCACGACGCGCACCCCGGCCGTCACGCCGACATGCGCCTTGATCAAATGCGCCGCCCGTTTTGCCAGCGCGGCGTTTTCCTCTTGCGTCAGCGTCATGCGGGTCTCGACGATGATATCGAGCGCGTCGAGCCGATGGGGCCGCGACACCTCGAGGACATAGTGCGGCGCGAACAGTTTCTCGGTAGCAAGGGCGGCCTCGATCTGCGTCGGGAAGACATTCACGCCGCGGATGATCAGCATGTCGTCGCTGCGGCCCTTGATGCGTTCGATCCGCCGCATCGCGCGCCCGGTCCCCGGCAACAGCCGTGTCAGATCATGGGTGCGATAGCGGATGACCGGCATCGCTTCCTTGGTCAGCGAGGTCAGCACCAGCTCGCCTTCCTCGCCGTCCGGCAGCACCGCGCCGGTGTCGGGGTCGATGATCTCGGGCAGGAAATGGTCCTCCCAGATCGTCGGCCCGTCCATGGTATCGGCATATTCCTGGGCGACGCCGGGACCGATGGCCTCCGACAGGCCGTAGGTATTGACCGCGAGGAGGCCCAAGCGCTCTTCGATTTCGGTGCGCATGGCGTCGGTCCAGGGTTCCGCGCCCAACATCGCGATGCGCAGAGTTGAGGCGCGCGGATCGATCCCTTGACGATCGAATTCATCGGCGATCACCAGCATATAGGATGGCGTCGCGGCTATGATGGTGGGTTTGAAGTCGTTGATCAGCTGAATCTGGCGTTCGGTCGAGCCCGTGCCCATCGGCACGACGACGCAGCCCAGCCGCTCGGCGCCGTAGTGGAAACCGAGCCCACCCGTGAACAAACCATAACCGCAGGCGATATGCATCGTGTCGCCCGGCCGGCCGCCGGCGGCGCGGATCGAGCGCGCCATCAGCCCGGCCCACAGGTCGACATCGCTACGCGCATAGCCCACCACGGTAGGCTTGCCCGTGGTGCCGCTCGAGGCGTGGAGGCGGCGAATGTCGCTCATCGGCACGGCAAACAGGCCGAACGGATAATTGTCCCGCAGATCGTCCTTGGTGGTGAAGGGGAAGCGCGCTAGATCGTCGAGACTTTTCATGTCGTCGGGACTGACCCCCGCCGCCGCGAATTTCTCGCGGTAGTGCGGGACGCGGCGATTGACACGGCCCAGCGTGTGTTGGAGACGGGCGAGCTGACGGGCGCGAAGCTCGTCGATGCTGGCGGTTTCGATCGGCTCGAATGGGGCAAGCCGTTGCGGGTCTGATTCTTCCCTGGTTTGGGTCATGATGTTTCCGCTCGTGAATTCCGATGTCTGAATCCACGGTAGCCCGAGAGTTCCACCCGAGGCTGTGACATTGCTCGAACATTCTTGAGACGATTGCGGTGCGCTTGCATTCATCGCCCGGCGCAGCAATTTGGCTAAATTTGGGCGGTGCCGGACTCAAGCCCGCCCGCGCGGCCGGGATCAGGTGCCGGGGTAAATCAGCGGCGGCGGCGGCGGCGCGGGACGATCGATCCGCACCCGCTCATCTTGAATATGGACGCGCCCCTCGGCGATCAGCCGCAATGCCAGGGGATAAATCCGATGCTCGGCCGCGAGGATGCGGGCGGCGAGGCTCGCTTCGCTATCGTCGTCCAGGACGGGGACGGCGGCCTGCACGATGATCGGGCCCGCATCCACCGCGGCCCGTACGAAATGTACCGTGCAGCCGGAGACGCGCACGCCGGCTTCGAGCGCGCGTCGATGCGTATCGAGGCCGGAGAAAGCCGGCAGCAGCGAGGGGTGAATGTTGATCAGCCGGTCATGCCATTGGGCGACAAAGGCCCGGCTCAGCACGCGCATGAACCCCGCGAGACACACCAGACCGACCCCCGCGCCGCGGAAGGCGCCATCGATCGCCGCCTCGAATCCCGGCTCGCGGTGGGAGATGGTCCGGGTCGGGATGCCCGCGGCCTTGGCGCGGCCCATGACCGGCGGCGTCGGCCTTGTTGGAAATCACCAGCGCGATCTCGGCCGGGAAATCCGGCGCGGCGCAGGCATCGATCAAGGCTTGCAGGTTGGAGCCGCGTCCGGAGATCAGGACGCCGAGCTTCAGCCGGGCCATTGCGTCTCGGCGTGGCGCAAAATCGTGGTCGGCGCCGGCGCCGCGATCACTTGGCCGATGGGCCACGCCGTCTCGCCAGCCTTCGAGAATATTTGCTGCAAATTCTGTGACTTATCAGGCGATACTATGACCACCATGCCGATCCCGCAGTTGAAGGTGCGGGCCATTTCCAGGGCCGGAATCGACCCTTGCCGCATCAGCCAGGCGAAGACCGGCGGCAGACGCCATGCCGCCGCGTCGATCTCGACCGCCGTGCCGGGCGGCAGCACCCGCGGCACGTTCTCGATCAAGCCGCCGCCGGTGATATGCGCCAGCGCGTGGACGCCGCCCGCGGCGATCGCGGCGAGGCAGCTCTTCACGTAAAGCCGCGTCGGGGTCAACAACGCGGCGCCGAGGCTTTGCCCGGGCGCGAACGGCGCCGGCGCGTCATAGCCGAGTCCCGACTGCTCGACCAGGCGCCGTACCAGGGAAAAGCCGTTGGAATGCACGCCGGTCGAGGCCAGCCCGAGCACGACGTCGTCGACCTTCACCTGCGACCCGTCGACCACGCGGTCGCGCTCGGCGGCGCCGACGGCGAAACCGGCGAGGTCGTACTCGCCCGGCGGGTACATGCCCGGCATCTCCGCGGTCTCGCCGCCGACCAGCGCGCAGCCGGTGTCGCGGCAGGCCTGCGCCACACCCTTCAGCACGGTTTCCGCGACCCCCGTCTCGAGCTTGCCGGTCGCGAAGTAATCCAGAAAAAACAGCGGCTCAGCGCCCTGAACGATGAGATCGTTGACGCACATCGCGACCAGATCGATGCCGATCGTGTCGTGGCGCCCGGTGATCTGCGCGATCTTTAGTTTGGTGCCGACGCCGTCGGTGGTCGAAACCAGGATCGGGTCGCGGAAGCCGGCGGCCTTGAGGTCGAACAGCGCGCCGAAGCCGCCGAGACTGGCGGCGGTGCCGGGGCGGGCGGTGGCGCGGGCGAGCGGCTTGATGACCTCGACCAGGGCGTTGCCGGCATCGATGTCGACGCCGGCGCCCCGGTAGCTCTCGCCCGAATTTTGGCTCCGTATGCGGCGCTGGGGCATTATACTCGGTGGGGCGCGGAGGATCGGCTCGCCAAGGGGGGCACAATACTTTACCCGGACTGGTTTGCAATGCTCGATCGACGGATTCGGATCGCCTGTTGCGCCGCTCTGGCGCTGCTGTTGGCGGCGTCGCTGTCGGCGCGCGCCGACGACGACGCTTTCACCGTCGGCGGCGTGCACGAGGACGTCACGGCGGCAAACGCCCTTGCCGCCAAGGACCAGGCGCAGGCCGAGGGTCAGGCCAAGGCGTTCGCGGTGCTGATGGACCGGATCGCCGCCGGCAAGGCGCCGCATCTCAACGCCGCCCAGATCACCGACCTGGTCGTCGGTTTCGAGGTCGCGAACGAGCGCAGCTCGACCGTGCGCTACACCGCCGACTACACGTTCCACTTCAATCCCGCCGCCGTTCGGCGGCTGCTGGCGGACGCGTCGGTCGCCGTCGTCGCGGCGCCGACGGCGAAGCCGGTCGTGGTGCTGCCGGTTTTCGTCAGCGGCGGCCGCGCGGTGTTGTGGGACGATCCCAATCCGTGGCGCGACGCGTGGGCCCAGCACGGCACCAGCCAGGACGTGCTGCCGGTGGTGGTGCCGGTCGGCGACCTGCCCGATGTGGCGGCCATCGACGCGCCCAAGGCGACCGCCGGCGACCGCGCCGCGGTGAAGGCGATCTCGGCGCGGTATCAGAACGACGATGTGCTGGTCGTGGTCGGCAAGTTCGGCGAGCCCGGGCGGTTCGACATCACCGCCACGCGCTATGCGCCCGGCAATCCAGGCCCGCCGCAAACGGCGATGCTGACGACCGCCGCCAAGCCGGGCGAGACGCAGGCCGAGCAGATGGCGCGCTCCGTCGCGTCCGTCGAGGCCGAGGTCGGCCAGGCCTGGAAGAACGCCAACGCCGTCAATCCCGGCACCGGCGGCACGCTCGACGCGACGCTGGCCGCCGGTTCTCTCGGCGATTGGATCGCGGTACGCAACCGGCTTCGCACGGTGCCGACGGTGCGCGGCGCCGAGCTTCTGTCGTTCGACCGCAGCCAAATCCGCGTGGCGATCCGTTACATCGGCGACCAGAATCAATTGCGCACCGCGCTCGGCGAGCGTGGTCTGGAGCTGGCGGGCGCCGACCCGGACTGGACGCTGGCGTTGCATGTCGAGCCGGCGGCAGCCGAGCCGGCGCCGGCCAAGGCCGCGCCCGCGCCGGAGCCTGTCGCCAACCAGCCTGCCGCCGAAAAACCCGCGCGCGACGACGGCGATGAGTCCGATCTCAACTCGTTACGCAAGCCCGACGAGTGACGGGGTGAGCGTGCCCAACCTCATTACCCTCGCCCGGCTTCTGTCGGTACCGCTGATCGTTTGGTTGGTGGTGTCCGACGCGTTCATGGGCGCGCTGATCGTGTTCGCGCTGGCCGGCCTGTCCGATGCGGTCGACGGCTTCGTCGCCAAGCGATGGAATCAGCGCTCCGCCCTGGGCGCGATGCTCGACCCGGTGGCGGACAAGGCGATGCTGGTCAGCCTGTTCGTGACCTTGGGCCTGATGCACCATTTGCGAGACTGGATCGTCATCCTGGTGGTGTTCCGCGACGCGATGATCATCGGCGGCTTCCTGTTCTGGACCGCGCTGGGACAGCGCATCCGCTCCGACCCGCTGATCATCAGCAAGATCAATACCGCCGCGCAGATTTGCCTGATCCTGGTGACGCTGGGCCGGCTGGCGTTCCAGACTTCGGATTATAATCTCGGCCTGGCTTTGACCTACATCGTCGGCGCCACCACCCTGTTGTCGGGCGCCGCGTATCTGGTGCGGTGGGCGCGCACGCTCGCCGGCGCGGAAATCAATCCATGAGCCCGGCGCAGCGACAGGAGGTCATTTTCTGGCTCGGCGTGCTCGCCGTGTTTTTCCTGCTGTTGTATTTGCTGAGCCCGATCCTGCTGCCGTTCGTCGCCGGCGGCATCGTCGCCTATTTCCTCGATCCGGCGGTGCGCTGGCTGACGCGGTGGCGCGTCCCGCGCGGGCTCGCGACGTTGATCGTGTTGATCGTGTTCGGGCTGGTGCTGACGTTGCTGATCGCGCTGATCGTGCCGCTGCTGCGTCTGCAAGTGACCGAGCTGGTCGTGCGCCTGCCCTCGCTGTTCGGCCAGGCGCAGGCGCTGCTCAACCAATGGATGGCGGCGGCGGCCCAGCATTTGCCGGCGGAGGATTATCAACGGCTGCACACCACGCTTACCGGCAGCATGGACAAGGTGCTGACCTGGGCGGTGAACCAGGCTCAGGGCATCCTGACCAGCGGCCTGGCGCTTGCGAATTTGCTGTCGCTCGTCATCATCACGCCGGTGGTCGCGTTCTTCCTGCTGCGCGATTGGGACCGCATCGTCGCCGCCGTCGATGGCTGGCTGCCGCGCGATCATCTCGGCACGTTGCGCCAGCAGGCGGCCCAGGTCGACGCCATGCTCGGCGGCTATATCCGGGGCCAGTTGCTGGTGTGTCTGGCGCTCGGCATTTTCTACGCGGTGTGCTTGAGCCTGTCGGGCCTGGAGTTCGGCCTGATCGTCGGCATCCTGACCGGCGTGCTCGCCTTCATCCCTTATGTCGGCTTCGCCACCGGCTTCGTGCTGGCGACCGGTCTGGCGTTGCTGCAGTTCGGCTGGGGCTTGGGGCTGGTGCTGGTGCTGCTGACCTTCGCGGTCGGCCAAGTGCTGGAGTCGAGCTTCCTGATCGCCGAAGCTGGTCGGCGAGCGCGTCCGTCTTCATCCGGTTTGGGTGATCTTCGCGTTGCTGGCCTTCGGCTCGCTGTTCGGTTTCCTCGGCGTGTTGATCGCGCTGCCCGCGGCGGCGGTGACCGGCGTGATGGTGCGCTTCGCGCTGAGCCGCTACATGAGCAGTCCGTTGTATCGCGCGCCCTTGACGCTGCCGCGCGACGACAAGCGCGACGCCGCCGAATAGCGCATGGCCGAGCGCCAGTACGTCCTCGATATTCCTCACCGCGCCGCCCTGACCAGGGCCGATTTCGTCGCCGCGCCCGCCAACGCGGCGGCGCTCGGCTGGATCGAGCGCTGGCCCGATTGGCCGGCGCCGGCGCTGGCGCTGTACAGGCCCGAGGGCGCCGGCAAGACGCATCTGGCGCGGATCTGGCGCGACCGCGCCGCCGCGCTCGCGCTCGCGCCCGGCGCGCTCGGGAATGCGGCGCTGCCCGGCCTGCTCGGCGAGGCTCGCGCGGTGCTGATCGACGGCGCCGACGCCGCGGCGGAGGAACCGCTGCTGCACCTCTACAACATGCTGGCGGAGCGCGGCGGCCACCTGCTGCTGGTGGCGCGCGAGCCGCCGGGACGCTGGACCATCGGCCTCGCGGATTTGCGCTCGCGCCTGCTCGCCGCGCCGGCGATCGGCGTGGCCGCGCCGGACGAGGAATTGATCGCGACGCTGCTGGTGAAATTGTTCGCGGACCGCGGCCTGTCGGTGCCGCGCGACGTCGTCGCGTTCCTGGCGCTGCGGCTGGAGCGCCGCTTCGCCGCGGCGCAGGAAGCGGTGGCGCTGCTCGACCGCGCCTCGCTCGCGGACCACCGTCCGATCACGGTGCCGTTCGCGCGGAGGGCTTTGTTCGGGGAGGACGCCGAGCTGCCGCTCAGTCCAAATCCTTCGGGCTGACCAGCGCCACCAGCCGCGCGCCGCGCCGGCGCAGCCCCGACCACTCGATGTTGACCTCGAACCGCGCCAGGCCGGCGGCGGCGAGATTGGTCGCGAGCCGGTCGGCGAGCGGCCCGACATTGGTGTCGGCGAGCCATTGCGCGAATTCGTGCAGGCCGGGATTGTGGCCGATGATCATGGCGCGCTCGATGCTGTCGGGCAGGTCGCGCACCCGGTCGAGCAGCCGCTCGGCGGTGGCGAGATAGAGGCCGGGTTCGTAAACGATTTCCGGCTTCGGCGTGAACGCGTCGGCGATCAGATCGAGGGTTTCGCGGGTGCGCGCCGACGGCGAGCACAGCACCAGCTCCGGCGCGATCTTATGGCGCTTCAGCCATTTCGCCATGGCGCGCGCGGCGGCGCGGCCGCGCTCTTCCAGCGGACGGTCCGTGTCCCGCATGTCGCCTTGCGGCACCGCTTTGGCGTGGCGCAACAAATAGAGTTCGCTCATAGCGGCACGCTTCTCCCCAAAAGGCGACGCCATGACATTGTCATTGAACCGTTATAAGCTTGTCCGCTCGGACTGCAAACGGGAGCATGGCGTGGAAGGTTCCGTGACGCCCGACGCCGCCGCCCCCACCGCGACGGAGCCGGGCCGGTTCATCAATCGCGAATTGTCGTGGCTTGCGTTCAACGAGCGCGTGCTGGCGGAGGCGGACAACGCGAATCATCCGCTGCTGGAGCGGCTGCGCTTTCTCTCGATCTCCGAGACCAATCTCGACGAATTCTACATGGTGCGCGTCGCCGGCCTGACCGGCCAGGTGCTGGCGGGCGTGCGCGTCCCGAGTCAGGACGGGCTGACTCCGGCGCAGCAACTTGCAGGAGATCAATATCCGCGCCAGCATCCTGATGCAGGCGCAACAAGAGACCTGGCGCGAGCTGCGCCGGCTCTTGGACGAGGCCGATCTGTCGGTCGTCGGCCCGAAGGATCTGTCGGACGAGGAGCGCGGCTGGCTCGAGGAGCGTTTCCTCGCCGAGATTTTTCCGGTGCTGACGCCGCTCGCGATCGATCCGGCGCATCCGTTCCCGTTCATCGCCAATCTCGGCCTCGGCATGGCGCTGCAGTTGGCGCGCGGCGCCGGCGTCAGCGAGCGCGACAATATGCGGGCGCTGATGCTGATTCCGCCGGCGATCAATCGCTTCATCCGCCTGCCCGGCAAGGAGCTGCGCTTCATCCCGGTCGAGCAGATGATCGGGCTGTTCCTCGACCGGCTGTTTCCCGGCTTTGCCGTGGTCGGGCAGGGCATGTTCCGGATCCTGCGCGACAGCGAGGTCGAAGTCGAGGAAGAGGCCGAGGATCTGGTCCGCGTCTATGAGAGCGCTGCTGAAGCGCCGCCGCCGCGGCAACGTCATCCGCCTCAGCGTCGAGGCGTCCTTGCCCGACGATCTGCGCGCAGTTCCTGATCGAGCAGCTCGCGGTCTCGCCCGACGACGTGTTCGCGCTCGACGGGCTGGTCGGGCTCGGCGAACGTCAAGCAGCTCATCGTCGACGAGCGGCCCGATCTGCTGTTCACGCCCTACAACGCGCGCTTCCCCGAGCGCATCCGCGATTTCGGCGGCGATTGCTTCGCCGCGATCCGCCAGAAGGACATCATCGTCCATCACCCCTACGAGAGTTTCGACGTGGTGGTGCAGTTCGTGCGGCAGGCGGCGCGCGATCCCGCCGTGGTCGCGATCAAGCAGACGCTCTACCGCACCAGCAACGACAGCCCGATCGTCCACGCGCTGATCGAGGCGGCGGAGGCGGGCAAGTCGGTCACCGCGCTGGTCGAGCTCAAGGCCCGCTTCGACGAGGAAGCCAACATCCGCTGGGCGCGCGACCTGGAACGCGCCGGCGTGCAGGTGGTCTACGGCTTCCTCGACCTCAAGACCCACGCCAAGGTGTCGCTGGTGGTGCGGCGCGAGAGCGGGCGAGCTGCGCTCCTATGTGCATTTCGGCACCGGCAACTATCATCCCTACACCGCGAAGGTTTACACCGACCTCAGCTTCTTCACCTGCGACGAGGCGCTGTGCCGCGACGCCGCGCGGCTGTTCAACTACATGACCGGCTATGCCACGCCGGCGCTGCTCGAGAAGATCGCGGTGGCGCCGCTCAACCTGCGCACGCGCCTCAACGAGATGATCGAGGCGGAGATCGCCAACGCCCGCGCCGGCAAGCCGGCGCAGATCTGGGCCAAGATGAACGCGCTGGTCGATCCCGCGATCATCGACCTGTTGTACAAGGCCTCGCAGGCGGGGGTGGAGATCGACCTGGTGGTGCGCGGCATTTGCTGCCTGCGGCCCGGGGTGCCGGGCCTGTCCGAACGCATTCGGGTCAAGAGCATCGTCGGCCGCTTCCTCGAGCACGGCCGGATCGTGTGCTTCGGCAACGGCGCCAAGCTGCCGTCTCTTAAGGCCAAGGTGTTCATTTCCTCCGCCGACTGGATGCCGCGCAATCTCGATTGGCGGGTCGAGTCGCTGGTTCCGATTGAAAACGAGACCGTGCACCGGCAAGTTCTCGACGAAATCATGGTCGCCAATCTCAAGGACAAGGCGCAAAGCTGGTATCTCAAAGCCGACGGCACCTATGAGCACGAGCCCCGGGAACCGAACGCCTTCAACGCGCATACCTATTTCATGACCAATCCCTCGCTTTCCGGCCGCGGCAGCGCCTTGACCCCTCGCCCCCGCCACACGCCGCGACTGGTCCCCGCCAAATCGTGACATCGTCGCCTCGGCGTAAGGCGCACGGCCGCCGCCGCGGCCCGGTCGCCGTCATCGATATCGGCTCCAACTCGCTGCGTCTCGTCGTCTATGACGGGCTCAACCGCGCGCCGCGCATGCTGTTCAACGAAAAGGTGCTGTGCGGCCTCGGCCGCGACATCGACGAGACCGGCCGGCTGCATCCCGACGGCGTCAGGCTCGCGACCGAGAATCTGCGCCGCTTCGTCGCGCTGGCGCGCGCCATTCCGGTGTCGCGCCTCCATGTGTTGGCGACGGCGGCGGTCCGCGACGCCGAGGACGGCGCCGATTTCATGCGCAAGATCGAGCGCAAGCTCACGCATCCGCGCCAACATCCTGTCGGGCGCCGAGGAGGGGCGGCTCTCCGCCTTCGGCGTCATCGCCGGCATTCCCGACGCCACCGGCTTGATGGGCGATCTCGGCGGCGCCAGCGTCGAGCTGGTGCCGATCTCGGGCGGACAGGTGGGGCCGGCGGCGTCGCTGCCGATCGGCCCGCTGCGGCTCGCGGACGTCGCCGACGACGAGCGGCGCCTGCGCGAGATCGTCGACCGCCATCTCGACGATCTGCCGTGGCTCGACGGGCGTTCCTACAACGCGTTTTACGCCGTCGGCGGCGCGTGGCGCGCCTTGGCGCGCATCCACATGGAGCAAAGCGGCTATCCGCTCCACGTGATTCAGCAATACACGCTGTCGCGCGGCGCGTCCGAGGATTTCCTCGAGGTGGTCTCGCGCCAGTCGCGGAAGTCGCTGGAAAAAATGACGGCGGTGTCGAAGAAGCGCCTCGAGACCGTGCCCTTCGCCGCGCGCGTGCTCTATCGTCTGCTGCGCCGCACGCAACCGAAGCGATTGATCTTTTCCGCGTACGGCCTGCGCGAAGGCCATCTCTACCATCTCCTCGACGAGGCCGAGCAGCAGGAGGATCCGCTGCTCGCGGGCGCGGCGACGACGGCGCAGGCGCATTTCCGTCTCGGCGCCGACGGCGACGAGCTGTTCCAATGGACCCATCCGCTCTATCCCGACGAGACGCCGCGGCATCGCCGTCTGCGGCAGGCCGCCGCGCTCTTGAGCGACATCGCCTGGGCCGAGCATCCCGACTACCGCGCCGAGCAGGCGCTGCGCATGGCGCTGTTCATGCCGCTGCCGGGCGTCGATCACGGCGGGCGCGCGTTCCTCGCCGCGACCTTGCATGCCCGCTACGGCGGCAACGATCCGGGCGAGACCGTGCGCCGGCTCCTGGACGACGAAGGATTGGCGGTGGCGCGCAGCGTCGGGCTGGCGCTGCGTCTCGGCAACACGCTGACCGGCGGCGTGCCGGGCCTGCTCTCGGGCGCGAAGCTCGGGCTCGAGAACGGCGCGCTGCATCTGACGCTTGGCCGCAACAGCGGCCGGCGCCTCGGCGAGAGCGTGCATCGCCGGCTCGACGCGCTGGGCCGGGCGCTGGGCAAGAAGGCGGAGATCAGGCTTTAGTTACTGCGCCGCGGTCGCCGTCGCAGCATTGAGATGCAAGCGCTCGATCTTCTTGCCCGACGCCGTCAGCGCCAATCGCCCGTGCTTCAGGTCGAGCGCGTCGCGGCCGAAAATCTCGGCGCGCCAGCCCGACAGCGCCGGCACGTCGGCCTTGTCGTCGGTGGCGATGGCTTCGAGATCGTCGCTGTCGGCGATCAGGCGCGGCGCCACGTCGTTCTCCTCGGCGCATAGCCGCAACAGCACCTTGAGCAGCTCGACCAGCGGCCCGATCCCCGCCGGCAGATTGCGCTGCGCCGGCAGTTGCGGCCATTCCGCTTCGGGCAGCGCCGCCGCGCGCTCGACCACGGCGAGGATCTCGGCGCCGAGCCGGCCTTCCGCCATCGAGCGGCCGAAGGCGCGGATGCGGGCGAGGTCGTCGATGGTCTTCGGCGGATGCGCGGCGATCTCCAGCAGCGCTTCGTCGCGCACCAGGCGATTGCGCGGCAGGTCGCGCTTCTGCGCCGCGAGCTCGCGCCACGCCGCCAGCTCGCGCACCAAGCGCCAGGGTGCGGCGGCTGTTGGTGCGCGGCTTCAGGCGGCGCCACGCTTCTGCCGGGTCGTTGCGGTAGATTTTGGGATCGGCGAGGACCGCCATCTCGTCGGCCACCCAGGCGGCCCGCCCGGTCTTGTCGAGCCGCGCGGCGAGCCGCTCATAGACCTTGCGCAGCGGCACCACGTCCGCGAGCGCGTAGTGCAATTGCCGCTCGCTCAAGGGCCGGTGCGCCCAATCGGTGAAGCGCGAGGATTTGTCGATGGTGGCGCCGGCGAGCTTCGCCGCGAGCGTCTCGTAACTCGCGGCTTCGCCGAAACCGCACACCATCGCCGCGATCTGGGTGTCGAAGATCGGCGCCGGCACCGCGCCCATCATGCGGTAAAATATTTCGATGTCCTGCCGCGCGGCGTGAAACACCTTCAGCACCAGCGGGTTCGCCAGCAATTGCAGCACCGGCGCCATGTCGATGCCGGGCGCCAGCGGATCGATCGCGGCGGCGCCGTCGGGGCCGGCGATCTGGACCAGGCACAAGATCGGCCAATAGGTCTTTTCCCGCATGAATTCGGTATCGACCGTGACGTAATTGGCCTGGGCGAGATCCGCGCAAAATTGCGAGAGCGCGGCGCTGTCGGTAATCACATTCATTGCCGCCCGCTATACACCCAATCGAACCGGGGTAAAACCGCGCATTCGGCTACATTCGATGGACTTTTCCGGCGGAAAAGTGCGACAAGACCGGCACATTTCCCCGGATTCTCAGGCATGCATCTCTATCGTACCCACACTTGCGGACAGTTGCGTCTCATCGACCAGGGCCAGACCGTGCGCCTCTCCGGCTGGGTGCATCGCAAGCGCGACCACGGCCAGCTTCTGTTCATCGACCTGCGCGACCATTACGGCGTGACGCAATGCGTCATCGACGTGTCGAGCCCGCTGTTCGCGGCCGTCGACGCGCAGCGCCTCGAAAACGTCGTCACCGTCACCGGCACGGTGGTGCGGCGCTCCGACGACACCATCAACCCCAAGCTCCCGACCGGCGAGGTCGAGCTCAAGATCGAGGGCATCGCGGTGCAGGGCGCGGCCGAGCCGTTGCCGTTCCCGGTCAACATGGACGCCGAGTATCCCGAGGAAATGCGGCTCAAATACCGCTTCCTCGATCTGCGGCGCGAGGGCGTGCATGACAACATCATGCTGCGCGCGCAGGTCATCGCCAGCCTGCGCCGGCGCATGCTCGATCGGGGCTTCACCGAGTTTCAGACGCCGATCCTGACCGCGTCGTCGCCCGAGGGCGCGCGCGATTATCTGGTGCCGAGCCGGCTGCATCCCGGCAAGTTCTACGCGCTGCCGCAGGCGCCGCAGCAATTCAAGCAATTGCTGATGGTCGCGGGCTTCGACCGCTATTTCCAGATCGCGCCGTGCTTTCGCGACGAAGCCAGCCGCGCCGACCGCTCGCCCGGCGAATTCTATCAGCTCGATTTCGAGATGTCGTTCGTGACCCAGGACGATGTCTTCGCCGCGATCGAGCCGGTGCTCGCCGGCGTGTTCGACGAGTTCGGCAAGGGCAAGCCCGTCACCAGGCCGCCGTTCCCGCGCATCCCCTATGACGAGGCATTGAGCAAGTACGGCAGCGACAAGCCCGACCTGCGCAATCCCATCGTCATGCAGGACGTGACGCCGATCTTCGCCGGCTCCGGCTTCAAGCTGTTCGCCGGCATGATCGAGCGCGACGCCGCCGCGCGAATCTGGGCGATCCCGGCGCCGACCGGCGGCAATCGCGCCTTCTGCGACCGCATGAACTCTTGGGCGCAGGGCGAAGGCCAGCCCGGCCTCGGCTATATCTTCTTCCGCGCTGACGGCGCCGCCGGGCCGATCGCCAACAATATCGGGACCGAGCGCAGCGAGAAATTGCGCGCCCAGCTCGGGTTGCAGGACGGCGACGCGGTGTTCTTCGTCGCCGGCAATCCCAAGACCTTCACCGCCTTCGCCGGCCAGGCGCGGCAGAAGCTCGGCAAGGAGCTGAACCTCGCGGAGGAGGGGGTCTACAAATTCTGCTGGGTGGTCGATTTCCCGATGTACGAGCGCGACGAGGAAACCAAGCAGATCGTGTTCAGCCACAACCCGTTCTCGATGCCGCAGGGCGGGCTCGACGCGCTCGAGACCCAGGACCCGCTGACCATCAAGGCGTTCCAGTACGACATTGTCTGCAACGGCGTCGAACTGTCGTCGGGCGCGATCCGCAATCACAAGCCCGAGGCGATGATCAAGGCGTTCGCGATCGCGGGCTATCCCGCGGCCGAGGTCGAGGCGCGGTTCGGCGGCCTGCTCGACGCGTTCCGCTTCGGCGCGCCGCCGCATGGCGGCTCGGCGCCCGGCATCGACCGCATCGTGATGCTGCTCGCCGACACGCCGAACATCCGCGAGGTCGTCGCCTTTCCGATGAACCAGCAGGCCCAGGATCTGATGATGGGCGCGCCCGCCGAAGTGCCGCCGGAACGGCTCAAGGAACTGCACCTCCGCGTCGTCCTGCCGCCGGCCAAGAGCGGGGGGTGATTTCACGAGCCCAGCTAATCCCTCCCCCTCAAGGGGGGAGGGGCAATGAGAGGGCAATCCGCTTGCGTCGCCGGATACGACTTTTCAAACTGGGCACGTCTGTCGATCGCGCTCCGTACAACCTCCTGAGCTTGGCGAGAACTTGGTGATGATGCGTTTTGCCCTGGTTGGTCCCACCCTCTTGGCCGCGGCCGTGGCGCTGGCGGCCGTGCCCGTATCCGCCGCCGATATTCAGCCGCATCGCGCGCTTTATGTCCTGTCGCTCGGCACCGCCAAGACGTCGAGCGGCGTGCTCGGCGCCGACGGGGCGATGATCTACCAGTGGGGCGAGACCTGCGGCGGCTGGACGGTCGAGCAGCGCTTTCGCCTGCGGCTCGAATATGCCGATCAGGACGCGACCGAGATCACGTCGAACCTGGTGACCTGGGAATTGAAGGACGGCTCGCGCTACCGCTTCAACGAGACGCGGACGCGCAACGGCGAGCTCGACCAGCAGATCAAGGGCGAGGCCCATATCAATATTCCGCAAAGCTATTTGCTCGGCTTCGACGGCAACGGCACCAAGCTCGGCGCTGGCGCGCGCGCCACCATCGAACAGGCCGCCGCCGCCTCGAAGCGCGAGCCGAGCTACCACGTTCTGGTCGTGAGCCATGCCAACGCCACCGGCAAGAGCGCCAAGGCCGAGGACGAGCGCCTGTCGCGCCGCCGCGCCGAGACCGTCCGCGCCGAACTGATCCATGCCGGCATCCCGGCGACTTCGGTGCAGATCTCGGCGGCGGCCGGGCCGATGGCGACGCTGGCGGCGCAAGAGACCCAGGGCAGGCCACCCGGCAACCCGGTCCAGATCCTGCTTGAGCCGGCGAAGAAAGGCGGCGTTGCCGAATTCTCGAAGCCGGCACAGACCACCATCGCGTTGAAGCCCGAGGTGCTGTTCCCGACCGCGCACACGCTCTACCTGATCGACCAAGCGCAAGCCGGCGTGCCGTTCGTGGTGCGCCAGGTGTTCGACGGCACCACCGTCGACGACGCCACCACGATCTCGGCGGTGATCGGGCCGACGCTGAAGCCCGGCGAGGAAAACGCCAGCGAGCATCCGATCGGCACGCCGTTGCTCGACCGGCCGTCCTGGCGCATGCGGCTCGGCTTCTTCCCGGCGGAAAGCAAGTCGGAAGAGCCCGATTACGAGCTGAGCATGCGGCTTATGGACAACGGCGTATCGCAGAACATGTCGCTCGATTACGGCGACTACATCGTCACCGCGCGCCTCGACCAGATCGAACCGTTGCCCAAGCCGACCTGCGAGTAACCCCGAGGACCGGGATCGGTCCCCGGAAACGCCTGGAACCGGAATCGATGCGACTATTGCTGATCGGATTTGCCCTCGTGGTTCTGGCGGCGTGTGCGCCGCAATTGGTTTCGAGCAAATCGCGCCGGCGGAATTGTCGCACACGTCATAACGGTCGGGCCGTTCGAGGATACCGACCAGGCTAAAACGCTCGCGAGCGCCAGTTGCCAACGCCATGGCCGGATCGTGCGGATGAATGTGCCGATAACCGCGCTCGACGGGAGCGATAGCTCCCTTAATTTCGATTGCGTGAATCCGCGGTAGGGCCGGTCACGCGATGGATGCCGGCCTCCGCCGGAATGTCAGGCGACGCTGGATACTACGCATTAGACGTATTTTTGCCTTGGGCGATTACGCAGGACTTGACAGAAGCGTCTAGACACGGTACAAACCCCTATCAATCAAGGAGTGCCGGTCATGGCGAAGCTTTTGAAGATGAAAGCCCCCAAAATCCACCAGATGACCATTAAGGAATGGGAGGCGGTCTTCCCCAATGAGGAAGCCTGCGCCAATTACTTGGTCGCGCACCGTTGGCCGTCTGGCGTGGTGCGGTGTCCCCGATGCGGCAATGAAAAGGTCTATACGCTCGGGCAGCCGTTTCGCTGGCAATGCCATGCCTGCGCCGAACACGGCTATCGGTTCTCCCATATCACTGGAACCGTCTTTGAGAACACGAATAAGCCGCTCCGCGACTGGTTTCGTGTCCTGCACATGATGCTGACCAGCAAAAAAGGCGTCTCGGCTTTGCAGGTCTATCGGACAATGGGTTTCGGTTCCTACAACACCGCTTGGTACATGTGCCAGCGGCTCCGTGGTGCGCTCGCCAATGAGGAATTTCGGAAGCTGACCGGCATCGTTGAAGTCGATGAAACCTATATCGGCGGAAAGGCTAGAAATCGGCATGGCGGCGGTGACGGGCACGGTGAAGGCGGACGCAGCACCAAACGCAAAACTGCCGTCATGGGTGCGGTCGAGCGCAAGGGCAATGTCGTCGCGCGGGTTATCCAACGTGTCGATAACCGCACCGTGCGGCATTTCCTTAGCGAAGCCGTCTCGACGCGCGTCAGTCTGATCGCGCACGACATGTTCCACTCGTACGATTCGATCCCCAACGTATCGCATGGTGCGGTCAACCATGACGCGGGCGTGTACGTTCTCGGCGCGATACACACCAATACGATTGAAGGCTTCTGGAGCCTGATTAAGCGCGGCGTTGTCGGCACCTATCACAAGGTCAGCCGCAAATATCTCCCGCTTTATGTCGCGGAATTTCAGTTCCGGTACAACAACCGGAACAACGATGATATTTTCGGGGAGGCGGTGAAAGGATGCTGACCAGTAGCCGGTTAGCGATAGATTTGCTCCATGCCATAGACAATAAACCCCAAAACAACCGGCGAAGATCGCAACGGCATGGAACCAAAAAAATTTATTAGGTCATGAACTCATAAAAGGGATTCCCTCGCGGGCGACGCTGTGATTCAAGCTTCCAAACTGTGGGAGTTTGATCATGCGCCGCCACGAACTGACGGAATACGAATGGAAGGTGATCGAGCCGCTGTTGCCCCATAAGCCGCGCGGCGTCCCACGCGTCGACGATCGGCGGGTTCTGAACGGCATCTTTTGGGTACTGCGTTCGGGGTCTCCCTGGCGCGATCTTCCCGAGCGCTACCGTCCCTACACCACCTGCTACAACCGGTTCGTTCGGTGGCGTAAGGCGGGTGTCTGGGATCGGCTGATGGACGCCGTCACCGTCGCCCACGATGGCAATGTGCAGATGATCGACAGCTCTTCGGTTCGCGTGCATCAACATGCCGCCAACTCAAAAAAAGCGGTGGAGATCGTTGTATGGGCCGCAGCCGAGGAGGACTGACCACGAAAATCCACGCGCTCACCGACGCCAATGGCCTGCCGCTCGAATTGGTTCTGACGCCCGGCCAAGCATCCGATTGTCCCGCCGCTGTCAGGTTGTTGGGCCATCTGCGCAAGGGAACGATCCTGCTCGCCGACAAGGCCTACGATGCCGATTGGCTGCGGCGTAGCGTGGAGGCCGCGGGCGCCGCACCGAATATTCCATCCAAGGTCAACCGCCGGTGGCGCGCCTGCTTCAGCGGTGTGCTCTATCGCGACCGCAATCGCATCGAGCGGTTCTTCAACAAGATCAAGCATTGCCGTCGCGTCGCAACCCGTTACGAAAAACACGCCTCGAACTTCCTCGCAATGGTCAAACTCGCCGCCATCCGTCTCTGGCTCAGGCATAATGAGTCCATGGCCTAGTCTTGTCCAGCAGCGAAGCGACCGCGCCAAGGCCGAGCGCCATGAGCAAGAATCCAAAGATCGAAACGGAATATCCAAAATACGTGGTTGGTATTCCCGCAATGTAAATTGGATGGCAATCGCGACTTGCGTCATTGCAGCGGCGACGGTTTACGGCGTCGTCGTCGCCATCAAGCAATGGCATACGCTCGGCGACCAATTGAGCGAGATGCGCGCCGAGCAGCGAGCTTTCGTTAGCGCCACGCAAGTCAACATTGAGCCTATAAAAAACAATAATGTCATTGTCGGGTGGACGCTCCGTCCTGTAGTTGAAAACAGTGGCAATACGCCCACTCGGAACTTGCAATATTCCGTTGATGTAATCTCCAGCGAGGCTCCCTGTAAGGAAGAGCCTCCCTATCCACCCCAGAATGTGACATACCCGATTGGGCAATGCCCCGCTATTAACGATCCCGAGCAGTCTTATTATTCGAGATTCCAAGGCCCCCCAAACGTAACTGACGTGCATCCTCAGCGCCTGTTTCTCGGACCTCACGCCAGAACAGATAATTTCCCCGAAATCACGATTACCCCGGAACAGTTGAAAGGAATCGTTACAGGTAAATGGAGAGCTTATCTGGACTGGCTACTTTCATTACGCAGATATTTCTGACAAGGAACATGCCACAAAATTCTGTTACGAGATTGGGATGGATGAATTGCCGAATGGTAATATTCGACCCTCCTACAGCTCGTGCCTCTTTTGGAATTGCGCAGAGGAGGAATGCAAAGAAGACCGCCGCGAATACCGTAGCAGAATTTCTGAGATATACGCGAGGGCTAAAAAGCCAATTCCGTGGAACCTTTACTATCCAATCCCAGAGTAGAAACACTGGCTTGTCTCGCCCTCGATAAAAGAAGCGGCGCGAATAGTAAAGTTAGGGAACATCGCCCTTCGGAGAAGCTATAAAGGGATGCTGACATCTTCACAGATTCTTTTCCACCATGCTCGCACTCGCCGTATGAAGCGATCTCTCCGGGCCATTTCGGGGAACGTTTGTGTCAACAAGTCCCGAGAGGTCAGTTCGGACAACTGAAAAAGAGAAACCGATAACCAGCGCGAAGAAAAAGATCGCAACCGCCACTTCCGCCAAATGCCCATAAGACGGCACCACTCGGTTGTCCAAGAAATCTGCAACTGTTTGAGCCGAACCAGCCAGTGACGCTAAGAAGCCACCAAGCGCAAACTCATTGAAGCGTTTGCGTCTCATGGTGGCAAGCATCCTCGCCGTCTCCCACGAAATATCCTTTGTGAAGATTTGCTGTCCTTCCAGGCGCGTGACAGAGGCCGCACCCCCTGCTCTTGGATCGGATGCAGCGCCGCCGCCTCCGCCAGTTCCGCCGGTTGGCGGAGCTGCTCCGAGAACAGCGCCTTCGCTAGCCGACATTTTGAGGTGGCGCAGGCGGAACTGGCTGCGTCCCTTGCGGTTGCGGTACTCCATAGAACTCTCGTGAACAATTCTTGGATCGTACCGGCTAGAACCAATCCTTGACTGACTGGCACCACAATGGCTGTTCGCCATTGAATGCCCGGCACCCCCCAAACCACCTCTCCGAACGAAATACGAAGAATGTCGCCAACTACGGAAATATAAAATTGGTTCGCAAAAGTCGCTGGAAGTTGTGCGGCGGAAAGAGGTGTTTGTTGCGGAGTTCCCGCTTCGGGGGAAACGGTTTCGTCTGCCATGGCAAATTCCTTTCGCTTCTTCTGGGAAAGGAAAAAGTACCAGAGGTAATGCAACGGCAGATAGATAATGAAAAAAGGCGATCATCTGTCAAGTCCTGCGTAATCGCCTTGCCTTGACAATGTTCCTGTTTTGTGCTAATAGCGATCTTCAAATCTTAGGAAAATTATAGGAGAAGATCGATGGATGATAATACGGAAATTGGGCAGATGGTTGAAGACGTAAGAAGCGTTAAAGATTTGGCTGCTGATTTGCTGCAAATATCAGCGGAAACAGCCAGCAAGCCGCGGGGCCCGGGACGGCTGTTTCAGCCCGGCCAATCGGGCAATCCCGCCGGCCGGCCGCACGGCATCCGCAACCGCGCGGCATTACTGGCGCGGGCGATGTTCGGCGAGGAAGCCGAAACCTGATCCGCACGGCGCTCGACCGCGCGCTTTACAAAAACGACCCGGTGGCGCTGCGGCTGTGCCTCGAACGCGTCATGGGACCGCGCAGGGTCGATCCGGTCGATTTCGAATTGCCGCCGCTCGCTTGCGCCGACGACGCGACCAAGGCTCTGGCGGCGATCGCGCGGGCGGTGGCCGACGGCGAGCTGGCGCCGACGGAGGCCAACCATCTTTCGGCCTTGGTCGATCGCTTCGTCCATGCCCTCGAGGCGCGCGATTTCGAGGCGCGGCTTGCCACGCTGGAGGCGATCGACGCGGAGTTCGCCCGCAATGTCTGACGCGGCGGAACGGCTCCAACGGGCCGAGGCGTGGCGGGGGTGGCGCGGCGAGCGGCGCGTCCATGTCGGCAAGATGATCGCGATCTGCGCGGCGATCCGGGACGGGCTGAAGCGGCTCGGCTACGACCCAACCCGCGCGGCGATGCTGATGCGCTACGAGGCGCAGACCAAGAACGACCTTGAGGCGCTCATGAATTTCCGCGCCGCGCCGCCCGACCCGTTCGAAGTCGGCGGCGGGCCGACAATTCGGTAACGATTTCGTCAACCTTGTGCGACATTACCGCGATCCGGCGAGCCCCGCGCCCGACCTCGCCGACGAGTTGGTGCTGACGCTATGGACCTTTGTTCTGGGCCGGGCGCCCGAGGCTTTCGCGCCGCTGACGGCGGAAATCGAGCGGGATTTACGGGCGCGCGGCGCGCTCGGGTCGGATTCGGTCCATTAATACTGAAAGTTACCAAATTTTAAGGTAAATCGTTTTATTGATACGGCGGTTTCGGTGGTCCCTATTTGGAGGGGGAATAAATGTCTCCGTTGCTGCCGCAATACGATTCTCAGCTGACCCTGGCGACTCATCCAGAGTCCAAGGAAAAGACCATGTCCAAGCGCGTGCTGATCGTCGAAGACAACGACCTCAATATGAAGCTCTTTCACGATCTTCTGGAGGCGCATGGCTACGACACCTTGCAGACCAAGGACGGGCTCGAGGCGTTGCAGCTCGCGCGCCAACATCGCCCCGACTTGATCCTGATGGACATTCAATTGCCCGAGGTGTCGGGTCTCGAAGTCACCAAGTGGATCAAGGAAGACGACGACCTGAAGGCGATTCCGATCGTCGCGGTGACCGCGTTCGCGATGAAAGGCGACGAGGAAAAGATTTGCGAAGGCGGCTGCGAAGCCTATATCGCGAAGCCGATTTCGATTGCCCATTTTCTCGAAACCGTTAAGCGCTTCCTGAAATAGAGGGCACGATGTCGGCACGTATTCTGGTCGTCGACGATGTGATGGTGAATGTCCGTTTGCTGGAAGCGAAGCTCGCCAGCGAATATTTCAACGTCCTGACCGCGTTCAACGGCGAAAAGGCGCTCGAGGTGGCGAAGGCCGAGCGTCCCGATCTCGTTCTGCTCGACATCATGATGCCCGGCATGGATGGGTTTGAGGTCTGCAAGCGGCTCAAGGCCGACCCGACCACCGCCGAAATTCCGGTGGTGATGGTGACGGCGCTCTCCGACGTGTCCGACCGCGTCAAGGGGCTCGAGGCCGGCGCCGACGATTTCTTGACCAAGCCCGTCAACGACGTCGCCCTGTTCGCGCGCGTCCGCTCGCTGGTGCGCCTGAAGCGCATGATGGAGGAGTGGCGCCTGCGCGAGGAAGTCTCCGGCCGCTTCGAGAACGTGCTCGGCAACGGCGAGAAGGCCGAGGAAGACGAGACCCCGGCGCGCGTCGTGGTATGGGAGCAAAGCGATTTCGCGGCGCAACGCATCACCGAGATGCTGACGCCGATGGCGCGGGAAGTGGTGCGCGTCAAGTCGCCCGAAGAGCTTGGCGTCAGCTTCAGCCAGCCCACCGATCTTGTCATTCTCAGCCTCGCCGGTTCGTTCGACGCGCTGCGCCTGGTCGGCCAGTTGCGCAGCGCCGAGGCCAGCCGCTTCGCGCCGGTGCTGCTGATCGCCGCCGAGGAGGAAATGGCGCGGCTCGCCAAGGGCCTCGATCTCGGCGCCAACGATTACATTCTGCGCCCGATCGACAAGAACGAGCTGGTCGCCCGCGTCCGCACCCAGGTGCGCCGCAAGCGGCTCCAGGACCGGTTGCAGGAGAATTACCAGAAGAGCCTGGCGCTGGCGCTCACCGACAGCCTCACCGGCCTCTACAATCGGCGCTATTTCACCGCCCATCTCGAGGGGCTGATGACGCGCATCAACGACGGCGCGCAAGGCGCCGCCGTGCTGATGCTCGATGTCGATTTCTTCAAGAAGGTCAACGACACGTACGGCCACGCGGCGGGCGACATCGTGCTCCGCGAAGTGGCGATACGCCTGGCGCGCAACGTCCGCGGCTTCGATCTGGTCGCGCGCTACGGCGGCGAGGAATTCGTGGTCGTGATGCCGGAGACCGCGCTGCCGATCGCCACCATGGTGGCCGAGCGTCTTCGCGCCGCGGTCGCCGACAAGCCGATCGCCTTGGGCGACATCGGCCGTGAAATTCCGGTCACCATCAGCATCGGCATCGCGGTCACGCTGGAGCGGGGCGACAGCGCCACCCAGGCGCTCAACCGCGCCGACGAAGCGCTCTACGAAGCCAAGGGCGCGGGCCGCAACCGCGCGGTGACGTGGGAGCCCAACATGCGGGCCCTCGCGAAGGTCGCGAATTAGGGGTTTGAAGGTGGGCGCATATTCGCCCACAACCGTCATCGCCAGGCTTGCCCCGGGCATCCAGGCCAACCGATGGGCTCGTCAGATGGCCCTGGACCCCCGGATCAATCCGGGGGTCTGCGTAAGCGCTCCGCGCTTACTTGATTTTGCCTTCCTTGAAGGCGACGTGCTTGCGCGCGATCGGATCGTATTTCTTCAGCTCGATCTTTTCGGTCTTGGCGCGCGGATTCTTTTTCGTGACGTAGTAGTAGCCCGTGTCGGCGGTGCTGACGAGCTTGATGAGAACCGTATTGGACTTGGCCATGGCGCGATCCCGGGGAAATGGCGGGGAGAGTTGCCGGCAACTTATCGCTTGAGCCTAGCCTGTCAAGCGGCCATCGGCGACAATGGCGGCCATGACGGATGTCGGCCTTGGCTGGACCGTGCGCCGCGTCGACGCGCTGATGCGCCGGCGGCTCGGGATCGTCGAGTTTTGCGACGACCCGGAATGCGTGTTCCGCATCTCGCGCCGCGCCGCGCCCCGGCCCATCGCCCTGCCGAGCGGCGCGTCGATCCGTGCCGGCGCGCCGATCATCGAAGTGCATCTTTGGAACGAGCGCATGCCGCCGATACCGCCGGGCGGCGGCACCGCGGCCTGGGGCAATCTGTTCAAGCGCCGGTTGCGGAATTCGCTGGCGCTGCTCGCACGCTATATCGAGCGCGAGCCGAGTTGCCGCGACGTTGCCGCAATCACGGCGCTGCCGGTGTACCCTGCGAGGCTCGGCCCGGCGGCATTGACCCGGCTCTGCGAACATCTGGGTTGGGAGGTCGCCCCGCCGCCGGAGCGTCGCGGCGCCGTCCCAGCCTGGCTCGACAGCGTGCTGATCTGGCTGCTGATCCGGGTCTTCAATCCCGAGGGCGCGCGCGGCCGCGGCTTGGCGCACGGCCACATCGAAGTGTGGATGACGCGGTCGCGGCTCCTTGACCGCTACCCTGCGCGTACCGACATGGAAAGCAAGACCACAGCGCTGATGGAGCAATCGTGACGTCCGTTTCGCCCAATTCCCTGGTTCCGTTCGACATTACCGTATGCGGTATCGACGAGCTGCCGTCGCATTGCGACCGCGGCGTCACGCACGTTCTGACCTTGCTCGATCCCGGCTGGCCGACGCCCGAGGCGCTGGAGAATTTGGGCGCGCGCCGGCGGCTCGACATGCGCTTCCACGACGTCATCGACCCGCATCCGGAGTTCTCCGGGCCCGAGGCCGAGCATGTCGAGCGGCTCCTCGCGTTCGGCCGCGATCTGCCCAATGCCGGCGGCGGCCATCTCCTGGTGCATTGCCACATGGGAATTTCGCGCTCCAGCGCCGCGATGTTTCTGCTGCTGGCGCAGGCGCGGCCCGACCGCCCGGCGGCCGAGGCGCTGGCGGAAGTGGTGCGGATCCGGCCGCATGCCTGGCCCAATCTGCGCATGGTCGAGCTTGGCGACCCGATGCTCGACCGCAACGGCGAACTGGTCGCCGCGGCGATCGCGCGCTACCGCGACATGCTGCAACGCCGGCCCCGGCTGCGCGATGCGATGGCGAAGCTCGGCCGCACCCGCGAACTGGCGGCGGCGGACGCGGCCTGATTTAGAGATAGCGCCGCAGCGTATCGTAGATGGCCTGACTCGGTTCGAAATCGACGCGGGGATGGCGGAACAATCGCCCCACCCAGTGAAAGCGCTCGCGCAGCAACGGGCCATCATGGGGCGCCCGTCCATAATCGTGGGCCGGCAGCGGCCGCTGACTCTCCACCGCAACGCGCACGAGCGCCAGGTTCGACCGCTCCGACCGGTACAGGGTCAGCAGCCGCCGCTTTGCCGCGATTTCCTCCGGGGAGAGACGAAGTTCCGTCTCGCTGCCGTTGGCTATCGCGAAACGGTTCCATTGCACCGCGCCGCCGCCGCGATTGTATTCGGCGAATTCGATCACCGGCCGCCCGCCGGCGACGCGCGCCGCGAGGAAATTGGCGACGTCATGGTCCTGATGCCCGCCCTCCCAGGCGGGAACCCAGATCGCGTCGATGGCGCGCCGCTCGAGAATGCCCGCAATGAGCGCGGCAGCGTCATCGACATGGGACTTGAGCGTCCGCGACGGCCAGCCCAGGAAATCGAGCGGCACGATCCCGAGCAATGCGGCGGCGGCCCGCGCCTCGTCGCGCCGCCGTTGCGCCCGCGCGCCCCGACGCCACCGCTCCCAGCGCCACAGTTGCGCCGCCGCGGGGATGCCGTCGGTGAGATAAAGGCCGAAGAATTGATCGCCGGCCTTGCGCCGCCGCGCGATGCTTGCAGCCGCGCCGACTACCTCGTCGTCGGGATGGGGGATCAACAACAGAATGCGGGCCATGGCTCACGCCGCGGCTTGGCGTCTCTGCCGTACCGCTTGTTCCCAATGGGGCAGCAGATCCTGCGCCAGCACTTCGTGCCACGACGGCACCGCGCTTTCGGCATAATCCCGCGCCGCCTGCGCCATCGCGGCCCGCCGCCCGGGCTGCGCGGCAAGTTCGGCCAATGCTTGCTGCCACGAGGCGGGATCGCCGCCCGGCAGCAACAGCCCGGTTTCGTTTTCGCGCACCGCCCGGCCCATGCCGCTGTCGCGCGCCACCAGAACGGGCAGGCCCGACGCCAGCGCCTCGAGCAGAACGTTCGCCGATTCCTCGATGCGCGACGGCAGCGCGAACAGGTCGGCCGAGGCATAGAGCCGCGCCAGTTCCGCGGGCTCGACGCTGCCGGGGCAGGTGGTGCGCGCGCCGAGCCGTTCGACCACGGCGGCGCGATCCTCGCCGTCGCCGGCGCAAATCAGATGCGCGTCGACGCCTTGCCGCAACAACAGGCTGACCGCCTCGGCCAGCAGCAGAATGTTCTTGCCGCGATTGAGCCGGCCGGCAGCCAGGATCACCAATCGTTCGGGCGGAATTCCGTAGCGCTCGGCGAGCCAGGCGCGGTCGCGCCGTGCCGGGTGGAACAACTTGCGGTCGATGCCTCGGCGCAACAAGCCGACGCGCGTGCCCAAGGTCTCGCGCATTGCCGCGAGCTGATCTGGCCGCGACACCATGACGAAGGCGCATTGCCGCTGATAGCCCGCGAGCTGGCGCAGCATCCGGCGCTCCATCCGTTGCGCCACCTGGAGGCGCGACAGCAATACCGAGGACACGATTGTGTCGCCGAATAGCCGCTCGATGGTCTGCGCGGTGAACAGGCGCGCATATTCCGGCGTGTTGGTGTGCACCGAGTTGACGATCGGGATGTTGCGGCGCTGGCCGACCGACATCGCCGTCTTGGCGTAAGCGAAGTAGGCGTCGGTGGTGTGAATGACGTCGTAATGCGGCAGGCACCGCGCCAACCGCGGATGCCAGGGCGAGAGGTCGGTATGGTCCGGCACGTGAGACAGGAACGGCAGGCGGTTGGTACCGAAGACCGGCGGCTCGATCACATACCGGACCGTCTTGCTCAATTCGCGCCGCGCCGTCTCGGTTCCCATGAAATGCACCGTGACGTCAACCTCGTCGCCGAAATCGCAGGCGGCCGCCGCCAAACGTTCCCAACACCGGACATGGCCGCCCGCCGACAGGCCCAACGGCAGATCGACTAGGACGCCGACGCGCAACGGGCGCCGGTCGCGCGCCGCCGGGGCGGATCGAGACTGTAGCGTCCGGGTGTCCATTATCTGCCTGGGGTGAGCGGTAGCATTTGCCGCGGGATTATATGGCGGAGCATATTCCCAGGGGCAAGAGGCTCCCGCCGGCTCACAAATTGTTGTTGGGGACGGTCGCCGGCGCCGGCTGGCGGAGCAGCCGCCGCGCGAACAGGAAATAGCCGGTGGCCAGCGCCGGCAACCCCAATGCCATTTCGCGCAACCGCTTCGTCAGCGCCAGCACCAAACCAGCCTCGGGCCCTAGCCCCATTGCGCTGCCGAGCAGGAGCAGCGCGCCGTCTTGAACCCCGAGGCCCCCCGGAATCACGAAGGCGGCGGTGCGGGCGGCATGGCCGAGGCTCTCGATAACGATCGCTTCGCCGATGCCGATCGGTTGGCCCAGCGCATAGAATACCAGCCAAGTTTCGCCGGAGCCGGCGAGCCATCCGGCGAGCCGCCACGCCGCCGACTGGATCAGCGGCCGGCGCCGCTGATAGATGCCCTGCACGGCGGCGTCGAGGGCGGAGGCGCTGTCGACGTCGAAAAGCCGCCGCGCCGCATCCGACCAGCGATGGGCGATGCGAACCGCCAGCGCGAACAGCCCGGCGCGCTGCAACAGATAGAAGATCAGCGCGCTGCCTGCGACGACGGCGCCGGCGGGCGCCAGAACACGGACGGCGCCGAGTTTGCTGGACACCATGCTGAGAAGGGTCACGCCGATCAGCGCGAAAACCAGCTCGGTCGAAATGCTGAGCGTGAGATCTACCACCACGGTCGCGGCCGCTTCGCCCGGCTGCGCGGCATGGCGGGCGATCCTTGCTCGCGCGATTTCGCCAAGATGCGGGATCGGGAACAAGCCGTTGACGCCCTCGCCGATCCAGATCGCGGCTAGCAACGGCGGCAGCGCCGGCCGCCGACTGAACAAGAGTTGCCAGGCCCGGGCGTCGAGCGTCAGAGGCACGGCATGCCAGGCGAAGATCGCGATCAGCCACCAACCGATCGCGGTGACCCCGTGGAGCAGCCGACCCGGGTCGTCGAAGGCGATCAACGCCGCCAGGACGGCAAGGCCGGCAAACCAAGCAATCACGGTTGGAATTCGCATGCAGGGCCCAAGGGTAGGGGAATTGATCGCGATCCGCTACGATGGGTGCGTGAAGCGACTCATTGTCACAGCGGACGATTTCGGCATTTCGCCGGCCGTCAACGAGGCGGTCGAGCAGGCCCACCGGCGCGGCATCCTCAGCGCCGCTAGCTTGATGGTGGCCGGCGATGCCGCCGGCGACGCCGTTGCCCGCGCCAAAGCGATGCCGCGGCTCGGCGTCGGGCTTCACCTTGTGCTGGTGGATGGCGCGCCGATATTGCCGCCGGCGCGATTGCCCGATCTGGTTGACGGCTCGGGACGGTTTCCCAGCGCGTTGGCGATGCTAGGGGCGCGGATCTATTTCAGTGGCGTGGCACGCCGCCAGGCCGAGGCGGAAATCCGCGCCCAGTTCGAAGCCTTCCGCGCCACCGGCCTACGCCTCGACCATGTCAACGCGCATCATCATTTCCATTTTCATCCGGCGATCCGCGATATCGTCATCAAGCTCGCGCCGGAGTTCGGCGTCCGCGCCGTCCGCGTGCCGCGCGAGCCGACACTGGGCGCCAACAATTTGATGTTGGCGCCGTTCGTCGCGTCGTTGCGCCGGCATCTCGACCGCGCCGGCATCGCCCATAACGATTGGCAGCTCGGCCTGAGCGACACCGGCGCGATGACGGCCGAGCGCACCAAGAAACTGTTGGACGCGTTGCCGGAGGGTATCACCGAACTCTATTTCCACCCGGCGATCGACAATGCGGATTACCGGGCGCTTATCGACCCCGGGATCGCCGCGTCGCTTGCGCAGCGCGGCGTCACGCCGATCCCGTTCGCGGCGCTCTAATTATATTTCCGCAGTTCCAGCCGCCCGATCTGGTTGCGGTGCACTTCGTCCGGACCGTCGGCGAGGCGCAGCGTGCGCGCATGGGCATAGGCGCGGGCCAGGCCGAAATCGTCCGACACGCCGCCGCCGCCATGCGCCTGGATCGCCCAGTCGAGGATCTTGCACAACATGTTCGGCGCCGCGACCTTGATCATCGCGATCTCGGCGCGCGCGGTCTTGTTGCCCTCGGTGTCCATCATGTAGGCCGCCTTCAGCGTCAGCAGCCGGCACTGTTCGATCATGATGCGCGCCTCGGCGATGCGCTCGAGCGTCACGGTCTGCTCGGCGACCGGCCGGCCGAAGGCGACGCGGGACTTCACCCGCTTGCACATCTTCTCCAGCGCGTATTCCGCCTGGCCGATGGCGCGCATGCAATGATGGATGCGGCCTGGGCCGAGCCGCCCTTGCGCGATTTCGAAGCCGCGGCCTTCGCCCAAGAGCATGTTCGAGACCGGCACGCGCACATCGACAAAATCGACCTCGGCGTGGCCGTGCGGTGCGTCGTCATAGCCGAACACTGGCAGCCAGCGCAGGATCTTCACGCCGGGCGTATCCTTTGGCACCAGGATCATCGACTGCTGCTTGTATTTGTCGGGATTGTTGGGCGAGGTCTTGCCCATGAAGATCAGAATCTTGCAGCGCGGATCGGGCGCGCCCGACGTCCACCATTTGCGGCCGTTGATGACGTAATGGTCGCCGTCGCGGCGGATCGAAGACTTCGATGTTGGTCGCGTCCGACGACGCCACCGCCGGCTCGGTCATCGCGAAGCCCGAGCGGATCTTGCCGTCGAGCAAGGGCACCAGCCATTGCTTCTTCTGTTCCTCGGTGCCGTAGCGCGCCAGCACCTCCATGTTGCCGGTGTCGGGCGCCGAGCAGTTGAACACTTCGGGCGCCCAGGAGACGCGGCCCATAATTTCGCACAGCGGAGCGTATTCGAGATTGGTCAGCCCGGCGCCGTCTTTTGATTCCGGGAGGAACAAGTTCCACAAACCCGCGGCGCGCGCCTTGGGCTTCAATTCCTCGACGATCGGCCGCGGCTGCCAGTGCTGATCCGGTGCGATGCCGTCATCGTATTTGCGTTCGCTCGGATAGATGTGCTCGTCCATGAAGCGGCCGAGCTTTTCCTGCAGGTCCTTGACCTTGGCGGAATAGGCGAAATCCATGTGGCGCTCCCCTCGTTTGACCGGACTTTACCGCAATTTCGTTTGCCGCGAGACCGTCATTTCCGCTTAAATTGGTCTTGGGGAAACGACCATGACCTTACAGATTATCGGTGCCGGCTTGGGCCGAACCGGAACCGTCTCGTTGAAGCTTGCGCTCGAACAACTCGGCTTCGCGCCCTGCTATCACATGCTCGAGCTCATGGCCAACCCGCCGCAGATGGAACTGTGGCGGCAAGCGGCGGATGGAACGTTGAACGACTGGGAACGTCTCTACGCCGATTATCGCGCCACGGTCGATTATCCCGGCTGCGCGTGCTGGCGTGAGCTTGCCGCGTTCTATCCCTCGGCAAGGGTAATTATGTCGGTGCGCGATCCCGATGATTGGTTCAATTCAACTCAGTCGACGATCTTTTCGCCCGCGACGAGAGCGACGCTCGCCCAGCCGCAATTCGCTCCGGTGGCGGCGCTGATGGATCGTATCCATCCGGAGCGCAACGACCGAGCGGCGATGACCGCGGCATTCGAGCACCACAACCGGTCCGTGATCGACGGGGTTGCCGAGGAGCGGCTGCTGGTCTACCGCCTCGAACAGGGTTGGGCGCCGTTATGCGCGTTCCTCGGCGTGCCCATTCCGGACACGCCGTTCCCGCGAACCAATTCCCGCGCGGAAATCGCGGCCCTCATCGCTCAATCGCAGCAGGCGCCGGGCACCCTTGACGTCGGGCGTTTGCAACAATTGATGACACGGCGGTTGCCGCCGCGCTAAGCGAAGTCGCCGGCGCGATAGCCCTGGAGATAGAGCAAGGCCGTCAGATCGGCGCGATCGATGCGATGCGCGATCCGCGATTGGACGTGCGGCTTGGCATGATACGCGATGCCGAGACCGGCGGCTTCGAGCATCGGCAGGTCGTTGGCGCCGTCGCCCACCGCCAGCGTTCGGGCGATATCGATCCCGAATTCGCCGGCGCATTGGCGCAGCGCCGCGGCCTTTCCCTCCGCGTCGAGGATCGGCTCGCGCACGAACCCGGCGATGCGGCCGTTCTCGATCACGAGATCGTTGGCGAAGTCGCGCTCGAAGCCCAGCGCGTCACGCACCGCATTGGAAAAGGCATAAAAGCCGCCGGATACCAGCACCGTCCGCGCACCATCCTTACGCATCGTGCGCACCAATGTCTGCGCGCCCGGATTGAAGCGCACGCGTTTCGCCGCTTGCGCCAGCAAGTCTTCGGGTTGACCCTTGAATAGTGCGACGCGCGCTTTGAGGCTGGCGGCGAAGTCGAGCTCGCCGTTCATTGCCCGATGGGTGATCTCGGCGACGCGGTCGCGCATCCCGACAAGATCCGCCATCTCGTCCAGCATCTCGTTCTGGATGGCGGTCAATTCCATGTCGGCCACGAGCAATGATTTGCGCCGGTCGGCGACCGGCTGAACCACGAAATCGATGTCACGGCCGGAACAAGCGTTCCGCGCGATGTCGCTTGCCCGCGCGACGTCACGGTCAAAAAAAATGTCCGCGGCGACCCCAGGTGCCAGCCAGTCGACGGTCTCGCCGAGCGCGGTCGCGATGGCGTTGGCGGCATCGTCGGTGTCGCCGGCGCCGATCAGCGTGAGGACGTGGGAAGGCATCGTCACCTTTTAGCGTTATGCTGGTGCGAAATGAACGACGAAATCCTCATCGTGGCGGGACCGACCGCGAGCGGCAAATCGGCGCTGGCGCTTGCGCTTGCGGAGGAATTGCGCGGCACGATCATCAACGCCGACAGCATGCAGGTCTATCGCGATCTACCGATTCTAACGGCGCAGCCTGACGCCGCGGCAAATGCACGCGCGCCGCATCGGCTTTACGGAGAGATCGACGCGGCCGAGGGGTTTTCGGCTGGGGCGTGGCGCGAGCGCGCCGTCGCAGAGATCGCGGCGAGCCGCGACGCGGGCCGGGTTCCGATCGTGGTCGGCGGCACCGGACTCTATCTTCGCGCCTTGATCGAGGGGCTCGCGCCGACGCCGCCAATCCCGAACGACGTGCACCGCGCCGCCCGGGTGTTGCACGCCGAACTCGGCCCCGCCGCGTTTCACGACGCGCTGCGGCGGCTCGATCCCGAGGCGGCGGCGCGCCTTGGTCAAACGGACACGCAGCGTGTCCTCCGCGCCTACGAGGTCGCCACGGCGACCGGCCGAACGCTCGGTGCGTGGCAGCGCGACCAGGCTTCGTCGCGCGCTTTCTCCGCCTGCGCCATTGTCTTGCTGCCCCCGCGCGCGCCGCTTTATGCTGCCTGCGACGCGCGGTTTCTCGACATGCTCGCTCACGGCGCCGCTGAGGAGGTGAAGGCTTTGCTCGATCGCGGTCTCGATCCGTCCCTGCCCGCGATGCGGGCGCTGGGGGTGCGCGAGCTGAGAGCCTGGCTTGAGGGTGAAACCGATCGGGCTACGGCTGTTGCTGCGGCGCAACAAGCGACTCGGAATTATGCCAAACGCCAGATGACCTGGTTCAAGCGACAGCTCCCTGAGGCCGAAGGACTGCGGAAATTGGTTTTGACCGAGCAATTTTCGGAAAGATTGTTACCAGAGATTTTTACGTTTATTCGCCATTGACGGTTGACCCCGAGGAGCGACCTCGTTAATTTGGCGCGCTTACGCCGCGGGCGTACCGCAGCGCAAAATCGCGTCAAGGAGTGGCGTCATGGCCGCGGAGCAGATGCTGGGAGCGGAAATGGTCATCAAGGCTCTGGTGGACCAGGGCGTTGAGGTCGTTTTCGGCTATCCCGGCGGCGCCGTCCTCCCGATCTACGACGCGCTATTCAAGCAGAACCGGCTCAAGCACATCCTGGTGCGGCACGAGCAGGGCGCCGTCCACGCCGCCGAGGGCTATGCTCGCTCGACGGGAAGGGTCGGCGCGGTGCTGGTGACGAGCGGTCCCGGCGCCACCAACGCCGTGACCGGCCTGACCGATGCCTTGATGGATTCGGTGCCGATCGTGTGCCTGACCGGACAGGTGCCCACGCATCTCATCGGCAACGACGCGTTCCAGGAAGCCGACACCACCGGCATCACGCGCCCGTGCACCAAGCATAATTACCTGGTGAAGGACGTTAACGAGCTGGCGCGCACCATGCACGAGGCCTTCTATGTCGCGCGCACCGGCCGGCCCGGCCCGGTGGTGGTCGATTTGCCGAAAGACATTCTGATGACGACCGGCACCTATCGCGAGCCGGACGACACCGCGTCCAAACGCTATCAGCCGCAGACCAAGCCCGATCCGGCCCGCATCGCGGCGGCGGCGGAGTTGATCATGAATGCCAAGAAGCCGCTGTTCTACGGCGGCGGCGGCCTGATCAATTCCGGACCGAAGGCGTGCAGGCTGTTCGCCGAGCTAGTCCAATTCACGGGCTTTCCCTGCACGCTGACATTGATGGGTCTCGGCGCGCTGCCGGCGTCCGATCCGCGCTTTCTCGGCCTCGTGGGGATGCACGGCACCTACGAGTCCAATCTCGCGATGCACGATTGCGACGTGATGATCAATGTCGGCGCGCGCTTCGACGATCGCGTCACCGGCAAGGTCAGCGCGTTCTCGCCGCACTCGAAGAAAATTCATGTCGATATCGACCCGTCCTCGATCAACAAGAACATCCGCGTCGACGTGCCGGTGATCGGCGATGCCGGCGCCGTGCTCGAGGCGCTGCTGGCCCAGCTCAAGGCCAGGCGCTTCAAGCCCGACAAGGCGCATCTGGCGAAATGGTGGAAAGAGATCGACGGCTGGAAGGCGAAGCAATCGCTGCGCTACGACAAGTCGGACAAGATCATCAAGCCGCAATACGCGATCGAGCGGCTTTACGCGCTGACCCGCGGCGCGAAGGATGTGTTCATCACCACCGAGGTCGGGCAGCATCAGATGTGGGCGGCGCAACTCTTCAAGTTCGAGGAGCCGCGGCACTGGATGACGTCGGGCGGGCTCGGCACCATGGGCTACGGGCTCCCGGCGGCGGTCGGCGTTCAGATAGCGCATCCCGACGCGCTGGTGATCGACATCGCCGGCGAAGCGTCGATCCTGATGAACATCCAGGAAATGTCGACGATCGCGCAATACCGGCTGCCGGTAAAGGTGTTCATCGTCAACAACCAGTACATGGGCATGGTCCGCCAGTGGCAGGAGCTGATGCACGGCGGCCGCTATTCCGAAAGCTACACCGCGGCGCTGCCCGATTTCGTCAAGCTGGCCGAGGCGTTCGGCGCCAAGGGCCTGCGCGCGACGCGGCCGGACGAAGTCGACGGTGTCATCAAGGCGATGCTGGCGCATGACGGCGCTGTAATCGCCGACATCGCCGTCGATCCGGCGGAGAATTGCTTCCCGATGATTCCGTCGGGCGCCGCGCACAACGAGATCCTGCTCGGCCCGGCCGACAAGGCCACGACGCCGGTCAGCGAAGAAGGCATGGTCCTGGTGTGAGCCATGGCCCTGCGTCTGCGACCCAAGCGCGCCGGCGACAAGCCGGCGAAAAAAGCCGCGCCGCTCGCCGTCCCGCCGGCGGCTGACGCCGGCGCGATCAAGCGCGCCACCATCGCAATCCTGGTCGATAACGAGCCGGGGGTGCTGGCGCGCGTGGTCGGGCTGTTTTCCGGCCGCGGCTACAACATCGAAAGCCTTACCGTCGCCGAGGTGAACAAGCGCGAGAACCTGTCGCGTATCACCATCGTTACGTCGGGCACCGCGATGATCATCGAGCAGATCAAGGCGCAGCTCTCGCGCCTCGTGCCGATCCACACCGTGCACGATCTCACCGCCGAAGGGCCGCATGTCGGGCGCGAGCTGGCGCTGATCAAGGTCACCTCGACCGGCGAGAAGCGCATCGAAAGCCTGCGCCTCGCGGACATTTTCCGCGCCCGCGTGGTCGACGCCACCGTCGGGAGCTTCGTCTTCGAGCTCACCGGCTCGACCGAGAAGCTCGATTCCTTTATCAATCTGATGGAGCCGCTGGGACTGGTCGATGTCTCGCGCACCGGCATCGTCGCGATTTCGCGCGGCGCCGAACGGTTCTAGCAATTCGCTTATCGAAAGGGACGACCATGCGGGTCTATTATGATCGCGACGCCGATGTGAATCTGATCAAGGGCAAGAAGGTGATGGTGGTCGGCTACGGCAGCCAGGGCCACGCCCACGCCAACAATCTGCGCGACAGCGGCGTCAAGGAAGTCCGCGTCGGGCTGCGGCCCGGCTCCGCCTCGGCGAAGAAAGCGACCGACGCGAAGTTCGAGGTGATGAACCCGGCCGACGGCGCCAAATGGGCCGACGTGGTGATGGTGCTGACGCCCGACGAGCTGCAGGCGAAGCTCTACAATGACGACCTCAAGCCCAATATGCGGCCCGATACGGCTCTCGCCTTCGCACATGGCTTCAACATCCATTTCCGCCTGATCGAACCGCGTCCCGACATGGATGTGTTCATGATCGCGCCGAAAGGGCCGGGCCACACCGTGCGCTCCGAATATCGGCGCGGCGGCGGCGTGCCGTGCCTCGTCGCGGTGGCGCAGAACCCGTCAGGCAACGCGCTGGAGCTCGCGCTGTCCTACGCTTCGGCGATCGGCGGCGGCCGCGCCGGCGTGATCGAGACCACGTTCAAGGAGGAATGCGAGACCGATCTCTTCGGCGAGCAGACCGTGCTGTGCGGCGGCCTGACGGCGTTGATCATGGCCGGCTACGAGACGCTGGTCGAAGCGGGTTACGCGCCGGAGATGGCGTATTTCGAGTGCTGCCACGAGGTGAAGCTGATCGTCGACCTGATCTATGAAGGCGGCCTCGCCAACATGCGCTATTCGGTCTCCAACACGGCCGAGTATGGCGACTATACCAGCGGCCCGCGCGTCATCACCGATGGCGTCAAGGCCGAGATGAAGCGCGTCCTCGCCGACATCCAGTCGGGCGAGTTCGCGAAGAAATGGGTGCTCGAGAACACCGCCGGCCAGCCCAGCTTCAAGGCGATGCGGCGCCGCGCGGCGGAGCACGACATCGAAAAGGTCGGCGAGCAACTCCGCGCCATGATGCCGTGGATCAAGCAGAACGCGTTGGTCGATAAGACGAAGAACTAGAGACTTGGTTTCGATCCGCTCGGATACCGCGCTAATCCGCGGCTTCACGCCGCGCCGGAGCGGCAGCGGCCAATTCGCGTCGCAGAGCGCGGATCAAGGCCGCGCATTGCGGCAAGTGTTTTTCCTCGGCGTCGAGCACGATGGCGAAGGCGCGCCGCTTCAGGTCGGCGACATCGACCGACTTGTCGGCCGCGGCGTCGCAGACAATGTCGATCAGCCGGTCGACGCCATGCAGCCGCCCGAGCAGGTAGTCGTTCTCGCGATAGGCGCGCGAGAAAAAACCCGCGAAATGGGCGAGGCCGGTGCATTTGAGCGCCATCGGCGCGGCGATCTTGGCGAAGCTCTTGGCATCGTCGGGGCTGATGCGGTCGACTAGGATTTCATTGAACTCGACCATGGCGCGCCAGTTGGTCATCGCCAGGGTCTGCACGTCCCAGAACGGGAAGCCGAGATAGTTCACCAGCACTTCGCGCCGCGCCCAGGCCGGCCAAACCGCTGGATCGACCGACGAGAGCAGCGCGTCGACCTCGCGCGTCGTCGCGTCTAGCGCGATCTCGCCCGCCATTGCGTCGATCAGTGCGCCGATCGCGGTCTCGTTTCTGTCGACGAAAGCGCCGGCAGGCAACGCCAACCTGTCAAAGAGAGCGTGGGCGCGTTCGCGCGTCGCGGCGCTGAAGAAGGGAGGCGCTTCGCGTTGTCGAAGGGCATCCAGGCAGCGATAAAACTCACGCTTGAGCCGGTCGATCGCGGTCGCGGCGGCGGCGTTGCCCGGCTCGGTCGCGTCCAGCATGCCGTAAAGCCGATTCTGCCCCTGGATCATGAAATAGAGCCGCCGCTTGCGATAGTCGAGATCGAACGCTAGCAGGAACGTGACCCACCGGGGCAGGGCGTCATCGCCGCTCGTCATCTCGCGCGTCAACAGATGGCTGCCCGCCGATTGATAGGCGATACCCGCGCGGCGCGCCCACAGATCGACGATATCGGTGATGGCGCGGGCCTCCGGCGACGAAGCGGGCATGCGCAACGTGTCGGCGATCAGCCGTCCGACCAGAGCGCGCACCGCGGCAAGTTTCAACCGCACATAGCCCTCATAGGCGAAGCCGGCGTCGCGAACGGCTGCGTCGTTGACGGTCTCGCGCCATCTCTTGATCTGCTCGACGGAAGCGGGCTGGGCCGGTTCCAGCGGGATAATCGACGAGACCAGGTCGGAGATGTGCGGCCGCGCCGCGTCGACGATGTCCTTGGTGCGGCGGACGCGGCGATTGAAACCGCTGACCCATTCCAGTTCGTCGGCGATCGGCTCGCTGCGCGGAATGTCGGACAGCGCGCTCTTGAGCGTCGCGAAAAATCCTGGAACGCGGTCGGTGCGGCTGTGACGCGGCCGGTCGGGATCGGGATCGACATAGACCAGACGCCGATCGACCTGCCGATATGCCGGCCGGCCGAAGATCGCGTTGATCGCCTCGCGGAACGGCTTGTTGTTGAGCACGCTGCCGTCGAGGAAGCTCGCCGTCACCGGATCGAGCCCGGCGCGGAGATAGGGCTCGAAATTCGCGGCGATGAACTTGTCGCGCCCCGGCCAAGCGATGCCGCGGGCCGCGCACAGGCGGTCGGTCTCGGCGATCTGCGCCGGCGGGAAAGCGCCGGGAAAGGACGAAGTGGCGCGGGCGGCGAACGCCAGCGCGGGCGCGTCGGACGAGCCCGAAATCGCTTTCGATGTCGCCGTTGGGCCAGCGGCGATAGGTAAAATGCAGGATATGGCGATGCTCGCGCTCCTCGATCGCCGGCGGATCGTGCATTTCGAGCCGGCGCTCGTAGCCGTTATGGTCGGTCAGCGTCACGAACAGGTCGAGCCTGTGACCCGCCGGCAGCAGAGACGCGGTCGGGCGCGGCGGCTCGCCCATGCTGGCGGCGGCGTCGTACATCAGTTCCGCCATGCGGGTGCCGTCGAACGGCGGCTTGAACCAGCGCGAGCGCACGAACAGCGAGAGTTTGCGGCGCACCTCGGCGTCGCGGATTTCGTCGACGCCGCGAACATCGGCAACGCCCCACAGGAATGGCCGCATGTACCATTTGCTGCGGGCCTTGGCCCGGGCCTCGGGCGCCAGGAGCTGCGTCACGTCCGCGCCGTCGAGCCACAGGTCGCGCAGCGGATCGGTGCGCAGGTCGTGGGCGAGGGCGCGCGCCAGCATCGTGCCGTTGATGCCGCCCGCCGAGGCGCCGGCGACGATGTCGACGATGACGCGCAGGTCGATCTTCCGCCCGATCTCGCGCAGCAATTCGAAATAGACCGCTTCGGTGTCGTATTCGGGATCGGCGAGGTCGAACTTGTCCGCGAAACGGGCGCGGAGACGGACGGCGCGGTCCATGGCGTGGAGCGCGCTGGAGGCGCGGACCAGCTTTAGTATCTCCTTGCCGATGCCATGGATATAGACCGCCAGCGAGACGCCGCCGAAACATACCAGGGCGATACGAAGTTCCTTTTCGCGCAACGCAAACTCTTGGCCCGATCCCTGATCTATTCTAGGCGACCGCCATCGCTAAAATGCAAGGCAATGAACCCGAGTCGGAAGATAACGACCCGAATTGGCGCGCGCCGCGACGGACGACGTGCGGACGCTGATCGCCGAGCTCGACGAGGTGCTCGCCGCGGCATATCCGCCGGAGCAGCGGCATGGCCTTTCGCTCGACGCCATCTTCGCGCCGCATGTCCGTTTCTTTCTCGCGCGGCTCGACGGCGCGGCGGTCGGTTGCGCCGGTGTCGCGTTGTTCGCGGATTTCGCCGAGGTAAAGCGCATGTATGTGCGCGCCGAAGCGCGCGGCCGGGGCGTCGCCGACGCCTTGCTGGCGCGGCTCGAGGACGAAGCGTGGGCGGCGGGCATCGGGCTCCTTCGGCTGGAAACCGGCGAGCGTCAGCCGGCCGCGCTGCGCTTCTACGAACGGACCGAATTCCGCGCCTGTGCGGCCTTCGGCGACTACGCTGTAATGCCGCCGTTCGCGGTGGCGACCAGTATCTTTCTTGAAAAGCGCCTCGCCGCCCCGGCTCCCTCCCTTGACCTCGCGGCCGGATTGCCGCATTTATTGGCGCATCATGATTGGCACGGCGATCAAGGCATCGGGCGGGCGGTCCATTTCGGGCCGCGACCTGCTTTGCCTTGGCGGGAGCCGGGGGGCTCTGCGACTTAGCGCCCCCTGAGCGCGGGCATTCGGCGGATCACGGCCCGGCGCTTAGGGGTACATCGCAACCATCCGCGCGATTTCCTCCCGATATTCAAGGAACCGTGCCATGACCGTTAGCAACAATTCCGACACCTCGATCCAGCCCTCGCCGCGATCGGGCAACCGCGTCTACATCTTCGACACCACCTTGCGCGACGGCGAGCAATCGCCCGGCGCCTCGATGAATCTCGAGGAAAAAATTCGCATCGCCTCGGTGCTCGAGGAGATGGGCGTCGACATCATCGAGGCCGGCTTCCCGATCGCCTCCAACGGCGATTTCGAGGCGGTGCGCGAGGTGGCGAAAATCGTCAAGAATTCGACCGTGTGCGGCCTGGCCCGCGCCGGCCGCGCCGACATCGATCGCGCCTGGGAGGCGTTGCAGCACGCGGCGCACCCGCGCATCCATACCTTCATCGCCACCTCCCCGCTGCACATGAAATACAAATTGCAGATGGAACCGGAGGATGTGCACAAGGCGGTGATCGCAAGTGTGTCCCACGCTCGAAATCTATGTCCTGACGTCGAATGGTCGTGCGAGGACAGCACGCGCAGCGACCACGATTTTCTCTGCCGCACCGTCGAAAGCGCGATCAAAGCCGGGGCCCGCACCGTCAACATTCCCGACACGGTCGGCTACACCGTGCCGGAGGAATACGCGGCGCTGATCGCGATGCTGGTCAACCGCGTGCCCAACATCGACCAGGCGGTGATCTCGGTTCATTGCCACAACGATCTGGGATTGGCGGTCGCCAACTCGCTGGCCGCCGTCGGGGCCGGCGCGCGGCAGGTCGAGTGCACCGTCAACGGGCTCGGCGAGCGCGCGGGCAATTGCTCGATGGAAGAAGTGGTCATGGCGTTGAAGACGCGCCACGACCGCATGCCGTTCGATACCGGCGTCAAGACCGAGTACATCATGCGCGCGTCGCGCCTAGTGTCGCAGATTACCGGCTTCGCGGTGCAGCCCAACAAGTCGATCGTCGGCGCCAACGCCTTCGCGCATGAAAGCGGCATCCATCAGGACGGCATGCTGAAACATTCCGGCACTTACGAGATCATGACGCCGGAATCGGTCGGCCTCATCAAATCCAACCTGGTGATGGGGAAACATTCCGGCCGCAACGCGTTCCGCACCAAGCTCAAGGAATTGGGCTTCGAACTCGGCGACAACGCGCTGAACGATGTGTTCCACCGCTTCAAGGCGCTGGCGGACCGCAAGAAGGACGTGTTCGACGAGGATTTGGTGGCGCTGGTCGACGACACCGTTCAGCATGAGGCGGAACGCATCAAGTTCGTCTCGTTGCAGGTGATCGCCGGCTCGAAGGGCCCGCAGACCGCCGAGCTCGAGCTTCAAATCGACGGCGCGTTACGGACCGCCAAGACCGCGGGCAACGGCCCGGTCGACGCGATCTTCAACGCCATCCGCTTGCTGGTGCCGAACGAGGCGCGGCTGCAGCTCTATCAGGTGCATGCCGTGACCGGCGGGACCGACGCCCAGGCCGAGGTGACGGTGCGGCTCGAGGAAGGCGGAAAGACGGTTAACGGCCAGGGCGCCGATCCCGATACGTTGGTCGCGTCTGCCCGCGCCTACATTCACGCCCTCAATAAGTTGTTGACCAAACGCGAAAAGACGGCGCCTGCGGCGCTTACGGCCTAACGTATCCGGCCGGCTTCGGTTACACTCCGCGGTGCCGCGTTAAACCTTTCCTACCCTCTCCCCGCTAAGGGAGAGGGTAGGCTGCGGGCATCATGCGCGGCAAGACACGGACGGCCATCAGCGGAGAACGGATGTTCGGAAATCTGTTGGGCGTATTTTCGGCCGACATGGCGATCGATCTCGGCACGGCGAATACACTTGTGTATGTCAAAGGCCGCGGCATCGTGCTGAACGAGCCGTCCGTCGTCGCGATTACGTCATTCAAGGGCCGCCGACAGGTGCTGGCGGTTGGCGACGAGGCCAAGCAGATGCTGGGCCGCACGCCGGGCAATATCCAGGCGATCCGCCCGCTGCGCGACGGCGTCATTGCCGATTTCGAGGTCGCGGAAGAGATGATCAAGCATTTCATCCGCAAGGTTCACAACCGCCGCAGCTTCGCCAGTCCGCAAATCATCGTTTGCGTGCCTTCCGGCTCGACCGCGGTGGAGCGCCGGGCGATTCAGGAATCCGCCGAAAGCGCCGGCGCGCGGCGCGTGTTCCTGATCGAGGAGCCGATGGCGGCGGCGATCGGGGCCGGCTTGCCGGTGACGGAACCCACCGGCTCGATGGTGGTCGATATCGGCGGCGGCACTACCGAGGTCGCGGTGTTGTCTCTTGGCGGCATTGTCTATTCGCGCTCGGTCCGAGTCGGCGGGGACAAGATGGATGAAGCGATCATCGCCTACATCCGGCGCAATCATAATCTGCTGGTCGGCGAGTCGTCGGCAGAGCGCATCAAAAAGGAGATCGGCTCGGCCTGTCTGCCCCAGGATGGCGAAGGTCGGGTCATGGAGATCAAGGGCCGCGATCTGATGAACGGCGTGCCCAAGGAGATCGTGATCAGCGAGCGCCAGATCGCCGAGAGCCTCGCCGAGCCGGTCGGCGCCATCATCGAGGCGGTGAAGGTCGCGCTCGAGCATACCGCGCCGGAACTTGCCGCGGACATCGTGGACAAAGGCATCGTGCTGACCGGCGGCGGCGCGCTGCTGGGCAATCTCGATTACGTTCTCCGCCACTCGACCGGGCTGCCGGTGTCGATCGCCGAGGACCCGCTGTCTTGTGTTGCGCTGGGCACCGGAAGGGCGCTCGAAGAGATGAAGACCTTGAAAAATTTGCTCGTGACTATGTATTAAATTCGTGACGTAACCGGGCATTTTCCGGACAATTTTTCGAGGTGGTGGCGTTGCGCGAACGCTCCGATTCGACTCTACGCACCACGGCTTCGCGCCTCCTGGCGCAGCGGCTTGCGGTGCCGTTTCTGGTGATCGCGTCGCTGTTGTTGATCGTGCTCGGCAAGGCCGACCTCATCGTGTTTGAACGCGTCCGTGTCGCCGCCGCCGATTTTTTCGCGCCGGCGCTGGCGGCGCTGGCCAGTCCGGCGGCGTCGGTCGCGGCGGGCGTCAGTCACATGCAGGGGCTGTTTGATCTCTACGAGGAGAATGTCCGGCTCCGCGCGGATAACGAGCGGCTGATGCAGTGGCAGGCGGTGGCGCGCCGCCTCGAGGCCGAGAACGAGCAGCTTCGCGCGCTCACCCACTATCAACCGCGCGGCGCCAATTTTTCGATCACGGTACAGGTGATCGCCAACTCCGGCGGTGCCTTCGCCCGCAACGTGCTGGTCGATGCCGGCGCGCGCGACGGCGTGGTACGCGGCCAGGCCGGCATGGCCGGCGAAGGGTTGATCGGCCGCGTCGCCGAGGTCGGCGAGCGCACCGCGCGCATCCTGTTGCTGAGCGATTTCAACTCGCGCATTCCCGTCGTTGTCGGCGCGTCGGGCCAGCGCGCCGTGTTGGCGGGCGACAATTCCGCCGAGCCGCTGCTGCTGTTTCTGCCGGTCAACAACGCGGTGAAGGTCGGCGATCGCGTCGTCACTGGCGGCGCCGAGGGCGTGTTCCCGCCCGATCTGCCGGTCGGCGTGGTGGCGTCGGTGCAAGGGGAACGGGTGCGCGTCGCGCCCTTCGCGGAATTGGCCCGGCTCGACTACGTGCGCATCGTCGATCTCGGCCTGTCGGCATTCTTGCCGCAACCGGTCGCCCCGGCGCCCGCGCCGCGCGCCAAGCCGGGCACCAAGCTCTTGCAGCGCTAGCGGCGGTGCAGCGATGCGCCTCGCTTTTTTTCAACGCGATGCCGACGTCCTTTACCACCTTGTCCCTCTCGCCACCGGCTTCATCGCGGTGATCCTGTCGGTCGTGCCGCTTCACGTGCCGGGCCTGGCGGTGGCGACCCCGGCCTTCGCGCTGATGGCGATCTACCATTGGACGGTCTATCGGCCGGATCTGATAACGCCGACCGCCGTGTTCCTGATCGGCATCCTGCTCGACGTGCTCGACGGCACGCCCTATATCGGCCTGTCGTCGCTGACCTTCCTCGTTGCGCGCAGCTTGATCCTGCTCGGCCGCCGGCGCGCCGTGAATCAAGCCTTCTCCACCGTCTGGGCCGGATTTTTTGCCGTTGCCGTCGCCACCATCGGCCTGCAATGGCTGATGATCAGCATCTTGAGCATGACGAAGCTGGCGGCGCGGCCGTTCGCGTTTCAGGTGCTGGTGACGGTCGCCGCCTATCCGATCGGCGACTATTTGCTGGCGCAATTGCAGCGCGGCCTGTTCCGGCGGGCATGACATGAACCGCGACCGCAACAAGTCCCGGCTGTTGACCCGTCGCGCCATCCTGATCGGCGGCGCGCAGTTGGCCGCGCTCGCGACGTTGGGTGGCCGCCTTTACTCTCTGCAAGTGGTCGAGGCCGACCGCTACTCCACGCTGTCCGACGAGAACCGCATCGGCATTCGGCTGATCGCCCCGCGCCGCGGCCTGATCATGGATCGGTTCGGCGTGAAGCTGGCCGACAATCGGCCGACTTATCGCATCGTGCTGGTGCCCGAGCAAGCACGCAACCTCGAGGCGACGCTCGACGCGGTCTCGACCTTGACGCCGCTGAGCGAGGCCGATCGCCGCCGGGTGCTGCGCGACGCCAAGCAGCGCCACAGTTTCGTGCCGGTTTCGGTGCGCGAGGATTTGTCGTGGGACGAAATGGCGCGCATCGAGGTCAACACGCTCGAGTTGCCGGGCGTCTCGATCGAGCAGGGGCTGATCCGCCTGTACTCGTTCGGCGACATCGCCGCGCACTTCGTCGGCTATGTCGCGGCGGTGTCGGAAGATGAATTGAACGGCGACCCGGTGCTAGAGCTGCCCGATTTCCGCATCGGCAAAAGCGGCATCGAAAAGGAATACGATACCGAATTGCGTGGGGTCGCGGGCTCCAAGGAGGTCGAGGTCAACGCCTATGGCCGCGTGGTGCGCGAGCTCGACCAGGATGCCGGCGCGCCCGGCCAGAACATGGTGCTCGCCATCGACATGGCGATGCAGGATTTCGTCATCCGCCGCTGCGCCGGCTTCCAAAGCGCCGCGTCGGTGCTGATGGACGCGTGGACCAGCGACGTGCTCGCCCTGGTTTCCGTGCCGAGCTTCGATCCATCGCCCTTCACCAGCGGCGTCAGCGAGACACAGTGGCAGCAGTGGCAGACCGATCCCTATCGGCCACTGATTAACAAGGCGATCGCCGGCACCTACGCGCCCGGCTCGACCTTCAAACCGGTGGTGGCGCTGGCCGCGCTCGAGTCCGGCGCGATCACGCCGCAAACGCGGATCGATTGTCCGGGTGTGTTCCGTCTCGGCGATGCCGAGTTCCATTGCTGGAAGCATGGCGGCCACGGCACGCTGGTGTTGCGCGACGCCATCAAGCATTCCTGCGACGTGTTCTTTTTCGAGACCGCGCACCGTACCGGCATCGATCGCATCGCGGACATGGCGCGCCGGCTTGGATTCGGCGACCAGACCGGCATCGACCTTCCGGGCGAGGTCGACGGGATTGATCCCGGACACCGACTGGAAACTGCGCGACCACGGGCGTCCGCTGGCAGCAGGGCGACACCGTCAGCGCCGGCATCGGCCAAGGCTACGACGCGACCACGCCGTTGCAGCTGTGCGTCATGGCGGCGCGCCTCGTCACCAATCGCGCCGTGATCCCGCGCCTCCTGCGCGACGAAGGCGTCGTCGCCGCCGACGCGACCGGCGCGGCCGTTCCCTGCCGACGCCATCGACGACGGTTTCGACGCATTGCAGCTTACGCCGAAACATCTGGCGCTGGTGCTCGACGGCATGAAGGCGGTGGTCAACGAGCCCGGCGGCACCGCATTCGGCGAGCGCATTACCGAGCCGGGCATGGCGATGGGCGGCAAGTCCGGCACGTCGCAAGTGCGCCGTATCAGCGAAGCCGAGCGCGAGCACGGCGTGCGCAAGTCGCTGCAACTGCCATGGAACGAGCGCGATCACGCGCTGTTCATCGCTTTCGCCCCGGTCGGCGCGCCGCGTTATGTCTGCGCCACCGTCGTCGAGCATGGCGGCACCACGGGCGGCGGCGGTTCGGCCGTGGCGGCGCCGATTTGCCGCGACATTCTGCGCGAGGTGCAGCGCGCGCGACCCGGCGCGGCGCGTGCCGGACCGGCTGTTCACCGTCGCCGACGCGGGAAAGCTCTGACCATGACCGACGGTCCGTTTCTCGGCTCGGCGCGTGCCCATCTCACGGTGCCGGAGAAATTGCTGCGGCTGAATTGGGGGCTGGTGCTCTTGATCGCCGTGGTCGGCGGCATCGGGCTGGCGATGCTCTATTCCGCCGCCAACGGCAGTTGGCAGCCGTGGGCCGGCAAGCAATCGATCCGCTTCGGCGTCGCCGCCTGCATCATGATCGGCGCAGCGCTGGTCGATATTCGCGTCTGGCTCCGGCTCGCCTATCCGCTCTACGCGGTGATCCTGGTGCTGCTGGTCGGGGTGGGAATGCGCGGCGCCGTCGGCATGGGCGCGCAACGCTGGATCGATCTTGGGATCATCCAGCTGCAGCCCTCGGAATTGATGAAGGTGGCGTTGGTGCTGGCGCTGGCGCGGTATTTTCACCCGCTGGATCTGGAGCGCATCGGCAAGCCGTGGCGGCTGATCGCGCCGGCGGCGATGATCCTGGCGCCGGCGGGCTTGGTGCTGAAGCAGCCCGATCTCGGCACCGCGCTGATGCTGGTGCTGGGCGGCGCCGCAATGTTCTTTCTTGCGGGCGTGCGCTGGTGGATGTTCGTCCTGATCGGCACGGCGGGCGGCGGCGCGGTGCCGCTGATCTGGCGCCATCTGCGCGATTACCAGAAGGCGCGCATCACCACCTTTCTCAATCCCGACAGCGATCCGCTCGGCGCCGGCTATCACAGCCTCCAATCGAAGATCGCGATCGGTTCCGGCGGCGAGTTCGGCAAGGGCTTCATGGCCGGCACGCAGGCGCATCTCAGCTTCCTGCCGGAGAAGCAGACCGATTTCGTCTTCACCATGTTCGCCGAGGAGTTCGGCCTGGTCGGCGGCATCGCGCTCCTCGTCATCTATCTCCTGATCTTCGTCTACGGCTTCGCCATCGCGTTTTCGAGCCGCAACAATTTCGGCCGGCTCCTGGCGCTCGGCATCACCGTCAATTTCGCGCTCTACGTCTTCATCAACATGGCGATGGTGATGGGGCTGATCCCCGTGGTGGGCGTGCCGCTGCCGCTGGTTTCCTACGGCGGCACCGCGATGCTGACCATTATGTTCGGCTTCGGCCTGCTGATGAGCGTCTATATTCATCGCGACGCGCGCATCGGCCGTCACGGCCAGGAGGATTGACGCGAAGCATCCTTGCTCGACAAGCGCGGCGCCCCTTGTTATACACCGCGCCTCGCTCCGGGCGGGCGCATAGCTCAGTTGGTAGAGCAGCTGACTCTTAATCAGCGGGTCACAGGTTCGAGTCCTGTTGCGCCCACCAATAAAATCAAAGAGTTAGTAGATAATTGCCCGGAACGAAATCTTCTAACCATTCAGTTTTGGTCCCAAATCTGGTCCCGTCGAACACGAAGCCGGTTTTGCAAGCCATTCGTCCCGGATCATTCGGCTGTCGCGCGGCCATGCCATCCTCCCCTTGAACTTGAAATATCGCGAAACTATTTAGGTGACTGGAGGCTGTGCCGTAGCAGCTACCTTGCCGACCTGGCAACTCTACGGCTAACCCCGGCGATGGTCTGAGACAGGGATCGCGACCGAAGGGCGCTATAAACGGTGCGGCGGCTGAGAAGCTGACCCCCATCTGCGGACGCTGAACTCCAACCCTTTCCAATCCTTTGGACATGGAGTTGAGTTCATGCAGCCCGAATCATTTCACGACATGCCAACACCGCCGCGCCAACCAGAAAGTTCTGGTTGGATTTCGAGCGGGTGAAGGCGCGCGGCCTAATTAATTCGCGTTCGACGGCTTTCCGTATGATCCGCGACGGACTTTTTCCTGCGCCGATCAAGCTGTCGAAGTCCCGCAACGGCCGATTGCTTTGGTATCTCCCAGACATTGAGCGTTGGGAGGCCGAGAGGTTAGCGGAACGAACAGCCCGACCGCCCAAGTCATTGTCGACGTCTGGGCCGGAAAGTGAATCCGGGCTGACCGAGGCATTCGACGCCGATCCACAAGTTTCGACGCGGGCCGTCCTTGCCGATGCTCACAAGGCGGAACGCCGGCAGGGCACGGCCGAAAGGCTAGTTGCAGGGGAGGCGCACCATGTCTAACAACCGTCTTCTCCAATACTGGAATGCTGGGGTCGAGGAAGTCCTTCCCGGTATTCCGTATGGCGGCAAGCTCAGCGCACTATCGGGCGTCTCGCCGTTCGACTGCGCAAAGGTTCCTGGTCGCTTTAACCGGAATAAGGAGTGGACGGGGGTTCCGGACTGGACCACCACCGAAATCACGCTGAACGAAATCAACCGGTGGAGCGAGTGGCCAACGCCGAACATCTGCCTCCGGACGGCCGATTATCCAGCTTGGGATTTCGACGCCAACAGCCAAAAACTCGCCGATGCGTTCTGCGAGTTCTGCCAGCAAGAGCTTGGGATCGCGCCAATCCGCGGGCGTGATGGATCGCCACGTTGCCTGCTGGTCTTCAAACGCGATCCCAACTCGAAGCCCTGGGGCAAAGTCCGTATCGTATTCAGGCACCCCGATATTCCGTTCGGCAACAATGAGCCTGCTTCGGCGATTGAGGGCTTGGCAGCCGGGCAGCAATTCGTCGCTGAGGGCACGCACAAAAGTGGCAAGCTCTATCGGTATAAAGGCGACGACATCCTCCAGCACATCGCCAAGCACGGCAGCCTCTCGGTGGTCACGGATGCCCAGTGGAGAGCATTCGTCGCTAAGATCGGGCCTTGGCTGGAATCACAAGGCGGACAAATCACATTCGCCGAACAAGGCACCGGCGCGCAAGGCGACGACAAGGAAATCGGCGATGATACTCTCCGCTCGTATGACCTTGAGAAGCTGGCCGATGCGCTGAAACACATCCCCAACGAGAAACGCGACCGCCAGTCCTGGATCGCGCTGCTCTACGCTCTCAAGATGGCCTGTTCCGGCAGTGAGGACTTCTTTCTCGATCATGTTCTGCCGTGGTGCATGCAGTACCCAGGCAACGACGAAGACGGTGTTCGGCGCACGTGGGAAGGCATCCCTAAGTCCTCAATCGGGGTGGACGCGGTCTACGCCGAGGCTCGCAAGAACGGCTGGCACGGTGCACCAGAAGAGTTTGACAACCTCGACGAAGGCAACGACGAGAATGCCAACTCCGGCTCAACGCAGGGCGCAGGTAATAGCACAGAAAATGCCAACTCCGGCTCAATGCAGGGCGCAGGTAATGGCACAGAAAATGCCAACTCCGGCTCAACGCAGGGCGCAGGCAATGGCACGGAAAATATTAACTCCGGCCCAACCCAGAGCGCAGGCAATAGCACAGAAAACGCCAACTCCGGCTCAACGCAGGGCGAGTCTCGCAAGGGCAGTCACATTCCCGATTTTTCACCGCTCCCCGAAGATTTTGACGTGACGAAACTGAAGATGTTCCACTGGGTGCTTGGCACTACCGCCATGAAAGGCGCGGTGAATCTAATTTATGGGCAGTCGAGCGCGAGCAAATCGACCTTTGCGCTGCTACGGGCGATTTCGATCGCGTCAGGTCACAACCTCACTGGGGAAGAGGTTCAAGAGCGCGGCCACGTGATTTACTACAACGCTGAAGACCCGAAGGAGGTCATCTGGAAGCGCATCGGCGCGATCTTGCAGCACTATGAAATCCCCCGCGAGGAAATTCGACCATACCTTCACTTGGCTTCAGGGCAGGACTTTCGGCTCGTAATGGCGCGGAAGATCGATGACGTGGCGAAGCCGCCCCCTGCGGTCGATGAACTGATTCAATTTATCCGCGACTACGTCGGGATGATTGTGCATGTTTGTGTCGATCCGCTGGTTAATCTCCACAGCGGCCTGTCGGAAAACTCCAACGACGAAATGGAAGAGTTGATCACGACCCTGCGTACCGTCGCTCGGCAAGGCAATTGCTCTGTCGATCTTGTGCATCATACGTCGAAGCAACGACCGAACAATTCTGGTGACATGAACGCGGCCCGCGGCGCCAGCAGCATCATCGCCGCCGTTCGGTCGGGCCTGAGGGTAACGCTCCTCGACCCTGAACAAGTTAAGACCAGAAAACTGAATGGGCGGGTTGTCGAGATCAAGATGGTCAAGGCGAACTACTCGCCACTCGAGGAGACACCGTGGCTGTTCCGGCTGTCGTCCGTCTGCATCAACAACGGCCCCGGCGGCAGCAGCGAATTCCCGCCTGATGACGGCAGTGCATTCCTGCACGCACTGGGCGACCGGATCGGGGTATTGGAACTCAACCCACCCTCCGAAGTTTCCGATGGCAATGCCGCCGCTGCCGACGACAAGCGACAGAAAGCGCTCGCGGCCGTCATCAAGGTGATGGGTGGCAAGCAGTCAGTTCGTCAATCCGAAATCGTCAAACCGCTGATGGCGGAACTCCGCCTCAAGCGCACAAAGACAATTGACGCGTTGGACGAATACTTGCCGCTCGATAAGCCTCAGACGGTCGTGATCGGACCCGCAGTGCATGAACTGTTCCGAAGGAAGGTGTCACCCGGCCTCAGGGCGCCGATCGAGATTGCCCTACGTGTTGTGTCGGCGAAGGCGGCTGCCTGAGCAGCGTGCGGGCGAGCCGAGATTTCGGCCGGGCGGTGTCGCTTGCCACAGTAATCGCGCTAATAGGCTTTCTGGCGGCTCGGCTCTTGAGCAGGCTGAACGCCTATTAATAGCCCAGATAGCCCGTTTCGGCTGCTTGGGCACCGTGACTGTCGCGGGTGCTCCTATGGGCAAGGGGCCGATGCCGACAGAGCTATAGGACAAGAGAACAAAGAGAACGGATCAGGCTGTCTGGGGATGAACGCCTTGTCTGACAGCCTGATTGTGAAGGCGGCGAATTTCGACACGCCGCAAGGCTCTCACCAAATTCCTGTCGACGCTCCCAAAGGAAATCGCGTAGTTATTGTGCCGGTCTCAAACCGGCCATCTCCTGCCGCGCGACGGCTGCATCCTCCACGCGATTGCCAAACACGGCCGGTCGATAAATCGACCCCGCGGAGTACTGACTGCCGGGATTGAACTGAATGCCATAGCCGGGCACGATGAATACCCGAATGAACGTCGTGCTGTTCGGGGCCAACGTCACGGTGCGGTATTGATCTTGATAGGGCACATCGCTTTGCACGCCGACCTTGTAGGTGCCGGGCTGAACGTCGCGATAGAAATAGCTGCGTTCTCCAAGATCGCCGACTTTCGAAATCATTGAGCCAGACGGATGTCCACCGTGTCACGTCATTCGATTCAACAAGGCGATAGAAATAGATGCGCGCCAGCGCCGGCGAAGACGGCCCAGGAAAATCTTGCGCTGGTGCAGAACCAGCAAGAACCGTGACCGCCAGCAGCGCCAACGCCAAGATGCGTCTCATCTACGCCTCACTCTTTTCAATAATTTGGGATTGCTGCCGAAAAGCCGCCCTGATCCAGATCAACCCATTGCCGGCGGCGGGCACTGTCTCAGTTATGAAGTGGACCCCCTATGTGGGACCACTTGGGCCGGTTTATTAATTGGAAGCTGGGCCGTTCCATCCTCCTGAATCGATCAAGCTACGAATCGTTGTTGTTGTGGCGGCTGTGGGCATGTGGGCAACGCGCCAGCGTTGTCCAAGCGCAGCGGCATGTCCACAGTCGTGTTGCCGAGCGCGATGGCGACGCCGGCGCGCCACACCGCCATCGGCGTCCGGTTTTCGAGCGCCTGGTGCGGACGGTGGTTGTTGTAGAACTCGAACCATGCACCGATCCCGCTTCGCGCGTCGCGACCATCGGCATAGCCTTTGAGATAGATGTCCTCATACTTCAAGCTGCGCCACAGCCGCTCGATGAAGACGTTGTCCATCCACCGGCCGCGCCCGTCCATCGAGATGCGGATGCCGGCAGCGGCGAGCAGGCCGGTGAAGGCCGCGCTGGTAAACTGGCTGCCCTGGTCGGTGTTGAAGATGTCCGGTCCACCGAAGCGCGCCAGTGCCTCCTCCAGTGCTGCGACGCAGAACGACACGTCCATCGTGTTGGACAGCCGCCAGGCGAGCACCGCCCGGCTCGCCCAGTCCATGACGGCGACAAGGTACAGGAAGCCACGCCCGATCGGGATGTAGGTGATGTCGGCCGCCCAGACCTGGTTCGGCCGATCGATTGCCAGGTTCCGCAGGAGATAGGGGAATATCTTGTGGCCCGGCGCCGGCTTCGTCGTGCGCGGCTTCGGCCCCAGCGCCGCGATGCCCAGCCGCCTCATCAGCCGCTGCACGCGCTTGCGGTTGATCGACCAACCCTCCGCCCGCAGCATTGCCTTCATCCGCCGCGAACCCAGGAACGGCCATGCCGTGAACAGCTCGTCGATCCGCCGCATCAGCGAGAGATCGGCGTCGTTGGCCGGCGCCGGCATGCGATAGACCCCGGAACGGGCGACGCCGAGCAGCGCGCATTGCCGGCGGAGCGACAGATCGACGCCCTCGCGGTCAATGAGCGCGCGGCGGTCCGGCGCGCTCATCTTCCGGACCTCCTGGCTAAAAAATCCCGCTCCACAATCAGCTCGCCGATCTTGGCGTGTAGCTTCTCGATCTCGTGCTCACGCCCGGCCGCGGCGCCGCCACTTCCCGTCTCAAACGCTCGCGACGCCTGATCCAGAAGTTGCTTCTTCCATGCGTAAATCTGATTCGGGTGAACCTCGTAACGCTGAGCAAGGTCGACCACCGTCGCCTGCTCCCGCACCGCCTCCAACGCAATCCGCGCCTTCAACGCCGCATCAATCTTCCGTCTCGTTCTCTTCGTCATCTTCCGCTCCGTCTGTTCCGACGGAACGGCTCCAATTCCAATTAGTCAACCGGTCCCAAAATCCGGGTCCACTTCAGTTATGAAATTTGATGCGCGTCTCGCGTTCGGTTTCCGATATGCTTAGCGGAAAGCAATGATGGGGAATAACCGATGGAGACAACGGACGAATTACTTCGGGAACTGAGACAGGCTCGCGATAATTATGATGCAATAATAAAAATATTGCGCAAATGCGGCGGCGCTCAATCAGCCTTTATCCCAAAAGTCGGAAAATGGCGCGATGATCTAACTCTCAAGCTGCGTCATTATGGCGCCGACGATGCCTAAAGGCCCGCGCGGCGTGAACGCGACGATAATCATCACTGTTTTAGTCGCGATTGCTGCTTTAGCAGCGTTACGCGGGACGTCCGCACCTTTGGTCCTCGGATAGAATTTCACACTTAGACACCCACTATCAGGCTGCCCGGGAATGAGCGGAATGGCTGACAGGCTGATTGCGAACCTCGCGCAGTAAAAGGCCGCCGACCCCCGTCCCTTGCCACGACTGTCGAAGACCTCGCCCGCACACCGACGGCTTGGCATCGAGCGCGGTTCCTCTATCACGGGGCATTTTTCTTCTGTTCCGCCAGTTGCTTTAGGGCTGCGTTCATATCTTTGAAGCCTGCCTCGGTCGCGGGTAACGTACCGCTCAAGAGGCCGACCAGAAGACCTGAGAACTTCTCGCCCTGGGTCAAGCGAGTTAGGCACTCCCCGATCGGTTCGAGCAGAAAATAGTGCTCGCCATCAAAGAGGCCGGTAACGAACAGATGTCCCAACCAGCGTAATTCGCGTTCGGGCCGGACGGAGAGGACAGTCGGCTTAAAGTGCATCCCGGACTTGCCGGGCGGGACGATCCGAACGGAGAAGTTGGGCACCTTGGGCCAGCTTCCCCGAGATGGATTTGATGAACGGATTCCAATCGGGCATTCATGCGAAATCCGTCAAGAGCGCCCATACCCGCTTCGGAGATGCACCGATCTCGATGCTGGTTTCAATCTGCCGGTCAGGCATCAGGTTTTGCCACCACTTGTGCCAAGCATATCGAAGAGGCACGCCCATCGCCGCGCGCAGTCCTGGCAGCCGACAAAAAAAGAGCGCTGACAGCACCCAAGGTAAACTGACGCACCGGAGGTGGACTGATAGCGCTCTAGTCGCCCACTTGCGGCGATACATCGCCGCCGATACATCGCCGCAATGCATTTTATGATCGATTGCGACTGACATCCGCCATGATCCAGATCGATTCCGGCGCCGTGCCATCGAAGCATGAACCCCTACTGTTGACGTTTATCGCCGCATCGGCTCATAGCCGTCGCGAGCAACGCAGGCCCCGACAAATACCCCCGCTTTTTATAGAAGCGGTCGTCCTCGTCGCTCTTCCATGACGATTGCTGCTCTAACCGCAGCGACGGGTGAATTGATCTTGCTCGTATGCCGGAGCGCAAAAAACTGGCGTTTCGAGCTTCCCTCAATCGGCAAAGTCCCTGCGTAAACACGGGTGGGCCTTGGGCCTTCGACAGCGAATACGCGCACTATGCCCTGCCAAACGAGCTTGCCTTCGGCTTCCTCTCTGACAGGCACTGATTGCACAAGCGTTGCCTTGCCACCGTGCTTCCGCTTGACAGCATCCCTGATGTCGGCGAGGTTCTGGCATCTTTCACTCCCCTATCGCCTTAGATCGCTTGCGTCGTTGGCGAGCCTCCGCGCCCGGTAAAGTACGATCGCCCTCGACGCAGGCATTTATTATCACGGCGCAGATCGTCTGCGTTGGTAACATAACGAGCCGTGCGGACCCACCGCAGGGCGCCGCAGCCGGCGACGAATTTCACCAGCGGCACCGCCATGAGGCAGAATGGATAAGTCTATAACCACCAGGTATTTGGTAGCTTAAATAGCCGTCATGCCGGCCACATCGATTTATAACTACTAATGCGAGCGAACTTTTGCACCATTTCTGGCGAAAAGCGGCAACCAGTAGGCGAAGCTGGGGTAAGTAATTGAAATAATTGAGGATGCAATTTCTCATAATGTCGAATTATGCGCCTCAGCGCACCATTGCGACCCTCCGGCTTGTCGGGATCGACATCGCCGATTTTGGAGACCCCACATGGCTTTGTGGCAAATTTTGAATCTGATTTCTCAATCTGCGGTGCCGACGACCCCCGCCAGTCGCCCGTAGGGCTTGGTTCCATAGGCCCCACATGGCATTCAGGCCCTGCTCACCCGTTGCGGTAGGGCACCGCATGGTAAAGCGCGCCCCCATCACCCGCAGTCGCCCGCAATGGAGCCTGAGCAGACGCCCCGCCGGTCAGATGTTCGACCCACCCGAGTTGAAAAGAGTGGTTGACCATCGGCGATACGCCACTCGTGGCTGGTGGGAATTAGGAGCCTGCCTGTCGGCCACCGCCGTCAGTGCGGCGTTCCCGAGGGTTCTTCAGTCCGTCGCCTCCCAAATGCGGGGCAACTGGCGCCCATAATGCGTGGGCGCCTTCGCGATGTCATGTTCGAGCATTCTGATGAGTTCCTCGGCTTCAAACTCCAGTCCCATCCAGCGCAACTTTGCGACACGAACTCGGAGCGCATGGTCCAGGTCCGAAATGCCCTTGGGCGACGTGCTGTTCATCATCATTCCTCTTCTCCTAATTTCGCTTCGCGCAACAAGTGGCCCAGCGGGCACGGTGCCCGCCCCATCCGGTGCCGCCAGCAGACGGTGATTGAACTCAGCACGCACCTTGCCGCCACCCTATGGCACTAAGTGGGTGCTTCGGAGGCGGGTTGGGCCGTCGACATCTAGAAGATGCGGTTTATTCCGCCGCTTTCCTTGGGACCGGCTCGTAGCCCCCGGTTTCAGCGACGACCTCGCGAAGGGGGCTATTGCGAAAGAGTTTCCCCATGATCTGCTGCAGCCGACTTAACTCGTCGATATAGGCTTTGGCGGCAAACTCCGACCAATCCTGCTGCAGTCTGGCGAGGTCGCTCCAATTCTGGCACTCGCTCATCGAATGCTGCGTTCGCCGGTTCTCTTCAAATCGGTTGCCGACGAAACGAGCCACTCCCTGCTGCCAGTCGAGCCATGCTTCGATATAGGCTTCGCTCGCCTTGCCGAAGGCGCCGATCGCCGCGTCCCAGGAACCGGGAAACGTCCGTGTTTCGTCTTGCTTGGATTTTGCCATGATGCCTCCTGAACGTTGGCGGCAACATGAACCGGCCGGGGGCGCAGAGAGAGGACCGGAATATGCTACCGCCCCCAAAACGTCATCGCCCCGAACGAAGCCAACCGTAACGCCGTAGTGTCGGGGGTGTCGATATAGAACTAAGGAGCGTAATCTCTATCGCGGGTTGGATCGCGAGTGCCCACGATCGGGCAGCGCCGGCTGAAGGTATGGACGGTAAGCGAGATCAGGCGCGGTCATGCAAACCCGTCGGTATCGTCACGTCGATGCTGTCGAGCAGTGCGCGCGCTTCGGCGGGGTCAAGCAAGGCGTCTTGCCAGATTTCACGACATGGCGCGGTCCCCGCACCGAGCCGGCGGGATTGATGGGCACCACCTGGCCGGTCACCAACCAATCGAATAGATGCCGCAGCGCTGCGAGGCGCTGCTTTATCGTCGGAACCGTTGCCAGGGCTCTGAAGAACGCCGGGGGCGCGCAATTGCGGCAAGTGCGCGTTGAGCAGGGCCTGCCTGTTGCGGAAAGGGGAAGTGGAAATGCGTTGTGTACACGCAAATGGATAGCGCGAATGGTTGGAAGATCGAAGGGAGAACGGCCGCGCGTGTGGGCGATACGTCGCAAAGAGATGTATGCGGACCTCGACGAGGCCAAGCTGCGCGAGCTGTATCTCAAGCAGCGGACAGAGGCCGAACAGACTGGGAAGGGCGATGATGGGACAATATTTGCAGCCGCGTCATGACTGAATGCCGACGATGGCGTCCGGCTACCGATTGCTCGTCGTTCACGTCGGATGCGATCGCGTGCAAACTGTCGTCGGCCCCAAAAAGCGCGACGGCACGATCAGGATGCCGGGTTGCGATCCGCACGGCGGCACCGGCTTGGCGCAAATGATGGACGATCCGGCGACCGAGAAACCCAGTTCCACCGAAGACGGTGACAGTACGATCGTGCATGACAGCCCGTGAATCGCCAGATTGCGTCGAAGCCATCCTGAAAACTCCACGTATGTCCATTTCGCCACCGCGGCCAAGCCGTGGAAACTTGAATTATCAGTGGGATCTGGCCTGGGACGAAAGCAGGTGCGACGGGATCTATTCTTCGAGAGAGGCTATTGCATTCACCTCAACGACCAAACCGGGCATCGCGAGCCGGCGCACCTCGACGAGAGTCGCGGCGGGTTGTTCCGTGTCGCCGAAAAAGCGGCGGCGGACTTCATCCATGCGCAGCCTGTCTTCCATATCAGTGACGAAGAATTGCAGCCAGCAGACGTCTGCCAGGGTACCACCCACACCTTCCAGAACCGACCGCATATTGGTGAAAATCATCTCGAGCTGACGCGTCGCGTCGCCGGGCGCCACGACCGTCCGTTCACCATCAATGAATTCAACTCCGATCTGTCCCGCGAGGAAGATCAACTTTCCCGCCTTTACGGCCATGGCATATGGGCGGCCGGCCGATTTGAAGGGTTCGGGATTATGGAAGATCTTTGTCAGGGGCTGCTCCATGATCCGTCTGCTGACGGTTAGTTTGGATGATCGGAGTCGACCGCCGTAAGAATTCCGTCGGCGGGCCGAAATCCAACGCGCAGGGTCGTCCCGAGACTTGGGATCGCCTGATCACGATTTTGCTCTATCACCAGGACGGGATGGCCTGCAGCGGTCTCGATGACATAGTGAATCTCTGCCCCAAGATGGGCGACGGCAGCCAAGCTCCCTTCGAACACGTTTAATTGCCCGGCGGCTACACCGGGCGGCAAGATGACCAGTCGCTCGGGTCGTACACCAAGATGGCAGAACTGTCCCGTGGGCTCGGGCCCAGTCGCGACCACGAATGGCCCTTCCTCGGTGAGGAAACGCCGGCCGTCACCGCAGCCCCCATCGACACGCCCTTCGAACCAATTGGCTCGGCCGATAAAGTCCGCGACGCGGCGGGAGTTAGGCGCGCCGTAGATCGTGGCCGGCGAACCCTGCTGCAGTACGCGCCCGTCATGCATGACGATGACATGGTCCGCAAGGCTCATCGCCTCCTCCTGATCATGCGTTACGACCAGCGCCGTGCATTGCGCGATGGAAAGTGTGTGCTTCAGCTCGAAGCGAAGCTCTTGGCGCAATCTCGCATCGAGCGCGGAGAGCGGTTCATCGAGTAGCATCAATTCGGGCGCGATCGCCAAGGATCTGGCGAGCGCCACGCGCTGCTGCTGTCCGCCGCTGAGACTCGCAGGTCGAACGATTTTCATAACCGCCAAGCCGCATCATTTCGAGCATCTCCGCCACCTTCCGCGCGATCTGCTCCCTATTAAAGCCCCGCTGGATCAGCCCGTAAGCGATGTTTTGCGCGACCGTGAGGTGGGGAAACAACGCATAATCCTGAAACACTAGACCGACATTACGCTCATAGGGCTTGATGCCCTTCATGTCACGGCCTGCGATCCGGATTTCGCCCTGATCGGGCTCGACAAAGCCGGCGATCATGCGCAAGGTCGTTGTCTTGCCGCAACCGCTCGGACCGAGCAACGCGATGATTTGACCCTTCTCCGCAACGAAGGACAGATCGTTCACCGCCTGCACGCGGCCGAATTGTTTGCTGACATTATGCAGCTGCAGAATGGGTGTCGTGCTAGTCATGCCGTAAACAGGCTGCCCCCCACGATTCTGTCGAGCCCCACGAGCCGATCTAGGAGGAACATGAGCAGCGCGGTGAATCCGATATAAGTCACCGCAACAGCTGCGATCGTCAGATCGAAATTCGAATACATCATGCTGACCAACGCGATCGGTAGCGTGTAGGTCTGCGGGCCGGAAAGAAACATGCTGGCGGCGACGTCATCGAGAGAAAACGCGAAGGCGAAGACGGCGCCAGCGGCGACCCCTGCCTTTGCCAAGGGAAACGTGATCGACCAGAACGCCCGCCACCCGTTCGCGCCGAGCGATAGCGCCGCTTCAACCAGCGTCGGTCGAACATTGCCGAGCGCCGCCAAAATGGCACGCAATGCATAGGGAAAAGTGATGACGACATGGGCGCCGAGGAGACGTAGGAATCCATTATCCATGCGGACGCGGCTATAGGAAAGCAACAACGCAAATCCGACGACGACCCCGGGAACGATCAAGGGTGACAGAAACAGCGATGTCAGGGCGTCGCGCCAGCGGCCTGGCAGGCGATCGATCGCGGTCGCCGCAGTAAGGCCCAACAGCGTCGCGATCACGGCTGCGGCACAAGCGAGCATCAAACTCGTCTTGAGGCCGCCGAGAAGATAAGAATCGGACAGGAACCGCGCATACCATTGCAGCGACAAGCCCGGAGGTGGAAACGAGCCAAGATAGTCTCGGGCATCGAAAGACATCGAAATCGCGATCACGAGCGGAAAAAGCAGCAGCGCGACCGCTGTCAATATCATGATCTCGATGGCGCTTCGTGCCGCCGTGTCGGCGGCGCGCTTCAACCACAAGCGCGGTTTTCGCGCAGCACTTCCGGAGATCGACGCCGCCTCCGGCACGCCTGTGGGCGATGTGGTCATTGCCCCCAATGCCGATTCGTCATCCAGGTGACCGCATAAACAAAGACCAACGACAGCAGCAGCAGAATCAGAGAGAGGCTGGACCCGCTCGGATAGTCGCCGATTTCCCCAAAGCGGCTGTAGATGATGTTCGACACGAACAGGACGCGACCTTTGCCGAGGATCATCGGGATCACGAAGGCGCTAAGGCAGAAGGTTAAGCACAACATGAACGCGGCGAGGATTCCACGCTTCGAGAGTGGCAGCGTCACCGTGGCATGCGCCTTCCACGCCGCCGCGCCTAGCGCCTGAGCCGCCTCGACCAGCCTGGGATTGAGGCTCTGGAGCGGTCCGACCAATGCCAAGGCCGCTATCGGGATGAGGCAATGAAGCAGCCCGACAATGATGGTGATTTCGATAAACGTCTCGCTGTTCAACCCGATTCCTAGAAGACGGCTCAGACTGCGGCCGAAACCCGCCGGGCCGAACGCCAGATCGATGGCATAGACCCTGACCAGAATGCTGAGAAACAGCATGGTCACTAGAAAGGTCAACCACGCGCGCCGGGTTCGTGTGCTGCGGGCGTGACCGATCCGATAGGCGATCGGATATCCGACAATGATCGCGATCGATGAAGCGATGAAACCGATGCGGAAAGTGTCGGCGAAATATCGCAGATAGGCGGGCGACAGAAGTTCCGTGTAATTCTTCCAAGTGAACGGCGCGTCATATGCCGCGCCGACGCGCCCCGGCACGAACAGACGAAAACTCTGGTCGCCGAGGAGCAGCAGCGGGATGATCAGCAACAGCACGAGTATGGTGGAGGCTGGCAGCAGCAACCCCGCCATACGCGCTGGCTTCATCTTGAGCCGTCCCGTTCAGCTTCGGAGCAGCGGCACGATTTCGGTCTCGAAGCGCTTGACGGAGGCGTCGAGCTGCTTCGACAGCGTCGCGAAATCCGGCACATAGCCGTATTCCTTCACCTCGTCGGCCGAAAAGGCGATGTTCTCGGCAAAGTCCGACGCCTTCGCCTTTACGTTGGTCGGCGCTTGGCCGAGCGTCTGATTGAACGCCTGATTGTTTTCGGGGCTGACGAAGAAATTGAGAAAATCCATCGCCGCCCTTTTGTGCGGAGAGCTTGACAGCACAACCCAACTATCCTGGTAGAGAAACGCCTTGATGCCTTTCTCGTTGGGAACGCGGGTCAGGACCGTGATGGGGAAATTGGACGAAACTTTCTTCCAAGGCGCCATGTTCCAGAACGCGACCGTCGTCTCGCCCGTCGAGATGGAGTTGATGAAGTCCGTCTCGGTGTGCGCCACGCGCCCGATATTCCCCGATTGGGCGAGCTTCTTCAGCAGCTGCCAACCGGGCTCCATATTCTGTTCGTTGCCCCCGGCTGATAGGGCGAGCGACAGGACCTGGAGGTTTGAGTTGATGCTCGGGCCGGGCCAGCATATCTGACCCTTGAGCTTCGGATCAAATAATTGCTCGATGCTCTTGATTTTCACCGGCGCGCTGTCGCTGCGAAAGCCCCAGAACATTCCGGCCATGCTGCGCGGCACGTTGACCATGGCTCCCGAGCTGTTCTTGAGGATGTATTCGGCCGGAATGTCGCGCAGATTCGGTATCTCCGAAAAGGTCAGCGGCTCCAGCCATCCTTCGTTGATCATCGTCACCACGACCGGATTCCAGACGGCGACGAAATCGTATTTCGGATGAGGCCAGGCGGCCTTGATCTTTGGCAGGACGGTCCCCGCCCCGCCGGCATGGAGGTCCCAGGCGATGCTGACATCCTTGTCGCCAGCCGCAATAGCCTTGGTGGCCGCAATCAGCGGGCCGCCCCAATCGATCCCGACCAGCAATTCCACGGCGCGCGCGCGACGCCAAGGAAGGGCGGCCGCTCCGATCACCGCGAAGCTACCGGCCATTACATGACGGCGAGAGACGAGTGTATTCATGGCAGTCCTTCCCCTCTTGTTGCTGCACGAATGAGCATGTCGGTCGACACGTTGTAGCCACGCTCATGGGACATGCGGCGCCGCTCCGGAATTGCGGCTGAGCGATCGACCGCGATGCCGTCCTTGATGACGGCACGAATGTTCTCGGGCCGTCCCAGGACCGCAATATCCTGCAACGGATCCCCGTCTATAATCACAATGTCGGCGCGGGCTCCGGCCTGCAGCGTTCCGACCTGACCGGCCCAGCCGAACGCCTCGGCATTGTTTCGGGTTGCGGCGACGATGGCCTCCATCGGGTTCATGCCGAGGAACTCGACCATCAGCTCGAGTTCGCGCGTGTGCCATTCGCCATAGCGCGTCACTGAAAAGCCCGACTCCGAGCCGGCCAACATAGGGATGCCGGCCTCATGCGAGCGGCGATGCACTTCGACCAGCGACGCGAGCTCGCGCTTCTTCGTCTCGATATAGTTCGGATCGACGCCGACATCACCGCCCCATTGGACGATATTGGCGGTGAAGGTCAGGGTCGGACAGATTGGGATTCGGGAATCACGCACATAGCCGATGTCCTGCCGCCGCATGTAGGAGGCATGGATGAGCCAATCGACCTTGGCGCGTACAGCCGCCAGGACTGTTTCGGCATAGCGCGCGTGAATCGTCGTCTTGCGGCCCAACCGGTGCGCGGTCTGGACGATTGCTCCCAGCTCGTCATCCGAGAAGCACGATCCGGCGTCGTCGAGACGATCTTGGGCTTGGCTGTCGCCGCTGATCTTGACCAAGTCGACGCGGTTCTTCACTTGGCGACGTACCTCGGTGACCATCTCGTCCCGGTTCGAACAAAGCACGCCTTCTGCCGACACCGGCAAGCCGAGCCAGCTCGGAAAATAGTCGGCATAGCCCCCGTCTGCGGAGATGTGTCGACTGGCGGCGAAGATTCGCGGACCGGGAAACATCCCGTTGTCGATCGCATCACGCGTTGTGACCGCCACCATCCAAGTCGAACCCGGATCGCAGAAGCTCGTTACGCCGGCGCGCAACACCTTTTGGCAGTTCCAGAGCGCCCGCGCGGTTGCCCATTCGGGACCGCCATAGACGTCGACCTCCTCAGCCGAACGTCCGTCGCCATAAGAGATATGACAATGTGCGTCGATGAGGCCTGGCATGACCGTCTTCCCGGCGGCATCTATGCAATGGTCCGCAGGCTTACCGATTTCCGGCGGGCGCTGATTTTCGTCCCACAGCGCAACGATCCGCGCGTTCTCGACGCGGATTGAACAATTGTCGCGACGTGGCCGGCCGCTGCCGTCGATGACGTTACCGCCGACAATGTCGATCGTGCCGCTCATCGGTCCAACGCCTCCAGATCTATCCCATAGAGGTGACTCACATTGTCGGCAACGATCGCCTGTCGCTCGCTCGCGGAGATGCCGGCGAGGATTTCATCAAGCCGCTGCCGCGTTCTCGGATAGGGACAAGGCGGATGGGGAAAGTCGGAGCCCCAGAGGATTCGGTCGATGCCGATCTCGTCGCGAAGCTTGGCGGCAAGCGGATCGTTGATGATGCCGGCGAAGATGTTCTCCTCGATATAGGCCCGCGCCCGTTTCTTGAGCGGTGCGAGCCCGGGAAAGGTCTCAATCCGATCCACGCGATATTTCAATATCGGCAGCCAGGATGCGTCATATTCCGATAGGAACAGTTTGAGCCGAGGAAATCGGTCGAGGACGCCGCCGAAGATGAATTCGTTGGCAATAACCGGAGCTGCCTCGCCGAACAAGTCGATGAACGACCGCGGAACCTCGCCGCGTTCTTCGGCGCCATGATAGGTGAAGGGATCGCGCACCCGGCCGGTAACGATATGAAGCGTCACTGGCATTCCCGCTTCCTCGACGATAGCCCAGAAGGGATCGTATGAGGGATGGCGGTAGGGGCGCGCGCCTTCGATTGGCTGCACTGGCACCATGATGCCGCGCAGACCCCGGCCGATCAGCCGCTTTGCCTCCTTCACCGCCCAGTCGACCTCGTCGATAGGGATGATCCCGACTGGGATGAGACGCTTCGGATCCAGCGAGCAGTAATCCGCGATCCAATCGTTGAACACCGCGGCGCATGCGCGCCGAATCTCTCCTTCGGGGATGCGCGGCACCCATAAACCCCAAGTCGGGTTCAGGACTTCGGCGCCAACGCCATCGGCCTTGATGAGCTCCAGACGGAAAGCGGGATCGCTGCCGGCGCGCATCAGTTCCGCGAGACGTCTGTCATCATCGGTCGCATTGACCAACTCGTCCGCCCGCGCCGCCTCCCCCTCGCGTCCCAGATAAAAGAATGTTCCATCATGTCCGCCAAACCGCTCGACGACGTGCGGCACTTTGTCGCCAAACCGCCGCCCGAGCGCCTTAACCCAGAGATCCATCGGCTCGAGAACATGAGAGTCGGCGGAAATTATCAAGCTCATCATGATGCTCCGATATTATATGTCTTGGTCACGTCATGGGCTGCGGTGAGCCAGCAGGAAGGCAAGCGCATCGGCTGTAAATTGGTCGGCGAAGTTCAGCAGCCGATGCGGCGCGCCCGGATAGATCGATAATTGGGAGCCACGGATTTGTTCGTGCATCATCTTCGCATAGGAGGGCGGCGTCACCGGGTCCGACGAACCGACCGCGATCCAAGTCGGACAGGCTATGCTTGTCAGACGATCCAAGGCGTTGTGCGACAGAATTGCGCGATAATGGCCGAGCATGCCTGTCTTCGACGGGGCGGCAGGGCCGCGCCAGCGCGCCTCCCTGAGCGCGACCTCGTTTTCTAGCTCGGCATCGTGCTGGTTGATGTAGTCCTCGCCAAATGCCGTGAAGGTCGTGAACTTGGCCCAAATCTCGGGCGTGCATTCGGCCAAAATCTTGATCAAGAGCTCGTAGCGCCGCCGCAAATAGGGCATGACGTGCGAGTAGCTCGAATAAAGCGACAGCGTCTGAATGCGATCGGGGCTGACCAAAGCCATCTCTTGCGCGATCGCCCCGCCCAGCGAGTAGCCGGCGACATGCGCAGCCGGAAAATCGAGCGCTGTCAGCAGCGCCAGCGCGTCGGCCGCCATTTCGCGGATCGTGTAACCTGCCTCGGGAACATCGCTTTCTCCGATCCCGCGAAGGTCATACGTAATGCAGCGAAAAAGCCCGGAGAAGCGCGGAACCTGTTCACGAAAGGTTGTGTGATCCATGCCGTTTCCGGCGATGAGAAGCAGCGGCGGCCCCTCTCCGACCAGGTTGAAATACGTCCGGATGCCGTTTGCGATCACGAAGGGCACGTCGACCGGTTCCACTGAAATTCGCGACCAATTGCGTACCAGATTGGTATACAAATAGACGGCGGTCAATTGTCATCGGGCTACCCTTCATGAAGCTTCTTACATTTTCGCAATCTGGTTCGGACGCGCCGCCGAAACTTGGCGCGTGGCAGCGTGGCGACATCATCGATCTGGCGGCGTCGCAGGACCGTTTCGGCGATGGCAGTCCGTTTCCCCATTCATTGAAGGCGCTTATCGAACAGGCGGACTGGCTCGCCAGAACGAAGCGGCTAGTGGACGCCGCCGCCGATTCGCGGCAGGGCGATGGGATACGTTTTGCGCGGGATGCGGTGCGGCTGCTTCCGCCAATTCCGGATCCCGGAAAGTTCTTTTGCGTCGGTAAGAACAACAAGTCCCACCTCGACGAACTCGTTCGCAATCAGCTCATCAACGAAATTCCCCAAGAGCCTACCGGCTTCATCAAGCTGAACTCCGCGATGGTGGGTGATGACGCCGAAGTGGAGCGACCCGACGGCATTACGACCTTGGATTACGAGCCGGAGCTGGTGTTTGTCATCAGCAGGCGCGCCTTTCGCGCGCGAAGGCAGGATGCTCTGGATTATGTGATGGGCGTCACCCTGACCAACGACCTGACCGCCCGCGAAATCCAAAAGCGCGAGGTTGCCTCCGGCACCCGCTTCTGGACGGCCAAGAACATGCCGGGCTTCGGCCCGGTCGGGCCATTCATCACGACGCTCGACGAGATTCGCGATCCACATGATCTATGGATTACCTGCAGCGTAAACGGCGAACAGAGAATTCGCGTCCATACCGGCAATGTGATCTTTCGCATCGGCGATGTGCTGGAACATTTCTCGCGCTGGATGCCATTCGACCCCGGCGATATGATCGCGATGGGCGCGCCAGCCGGCGTCGCCGTCGGTCAGCCGAACGCCGAGGAGCTTTATCTCAAGCCGGGCGATCGCATCGAGATCGCCTTTGAGGGGGGGCCGCCCCTACGCACTCGCATCATCGCACCAACGGAGCGCAATCAGTGACAACGATTTAACGTGGCGATCCGCCGAATTTCAAGAATGTTCGTGCCAAGGTCTATCATCATTTCATTCGCGTCGACAATCCAAGCTCTCTAATCTTCCTGTCCGGTCAGTTGTCGCGGGATTCGCAGGGTAATCTTGTCGGACCAGGCGACATGGCGGAACAGACACGCCAAGCCATCCGAAACATGCAGACTGTTCTAGAAGCGGCGGGCGGCTCGCTTTCGGATATTGTCTCGATCGTCGTCTACACAACTGACATTCGGCAGTTCAAGGAAATCGTCGGAGCGCGCATTGAATTCTTCAAGGACAAACTTCCGACCAGCACCATCGTCGAGGTCAACCATCTCGCCGATCCGGGTCTGCTGATCGAGTTTCAGGCAATTGCCGCGCTATCGACCAACGATTAGGACGCCTAGCCCGCGGCACCGGACTCTGAGGGGTATGCCGTAGATGGTTCGACGCGCCAACACGCTAGCCGATGAGATTTTCGACAAGATCGTCGGCGATATTCTTTCGGGCCGTCTGCAGCCTAAGGGGTCGCTGACGGAGCGCGATCTGGTTGCCCGCTTCGGCGCTAGCCGGACGCCGGTACGCGAAGCGATCAAACGATTGCGCGAGCGCGGATTTCTGGCGGTCGGCCGCAGGGGCGTTGCGGTGATCCGGGAAATGAGCCGAGGCGAAGTCGAAGAGCTCTACGCGTTGCGGGTCCGGCTCGAGCGGGCGGCCGCCCTGCTAACCGTCCGAAACATTACGCCGACCGAGATCGCGGATCTCAAGCGGATAAACCGGCAATTCGCTGACGCTGTGGCCGCGCGCGATCTCGTCGTCATGCTCGACATCCGAGCCCAGTTTCACGCCATTCTCGTCGCAGCCACACGCAACCGCTGGCTCGCCGATGTTCTGATCATGTTGCGCGATTACGCCTATCCCGTGCGTCACGTCCATTGGCAAGACGCCGATCGCGCCGCGCAGACGATTGGCCTTCACGATGAAATGATCGCGTGCCTCGAAAACCGCGACAGCAATAGGTTTCGCCAACTCGTGGCTCGCCAGATCAAAGAGGGCCTCCAGGTGTTCCGCAATCGCCTAACGCCGCTGCCCGCACGCGCATCTGGACGGGCGCGGGATCGAAGAACCGAGGTCAGTGCCAGCTGAGCGGTGAGCTCTCATCCGTCAGATTTGAGCATTTGGCGTAAACAGAGCACGTCCGGCCGCGGGCCATTTCTGCATTCCATACGTCGCGTCAATGTCGGCTCAACAACCGAGCCGTCTATCGGCGCTACAAGTCCATCAGCGGCCCTGCGCCGGGCAGTGGCAAAATTCGTGCCCGCACCGGAGAAGGCAGGGCGCGCGCGGTGGCGCGCGGCGTAAAGCTGGGACGGAAACCGAAACTGACGCTGCATCAGCAAAAAGAAGCACTCCAGCGCCGCGACGGCGGCGAGACGACGCGAGACATCGCCCTCACCTACAATGTCAGTCACAGCACCATTTCGAGGCTGCACGATCCCTGAAAACGGGGACGATTGAATGAACTCACGCCACGGCGAATCCCGTCGCTTGACGCTGTGACAACTTGCGTTGCCGCCCGGTTCTCAGAGCGGTAACGGGGCAACACTGGGCGATCCCAGCCCGACCGTCCGCCAA